>JBBWZL010000033.1:0-184647 GCA_039649045.1 Verrucomicrobiota bacterium
CCCGAAGCGCCGAAGGCAGGCGAGGTCACCGCGTAGGCATTCTCCGTGTCGTTGCGCAGCGAATTCCAGTAGCGCGTAAAATCGAGCCCATAGACTCCGAGCGCTCCCGGCAAATGCAGATCGGTGACTACGCGCACCCCGTTCCCGCTGTGCGCATCGTAAGAACTTCCGGTCGTCACCTGGCCCTTCAGCGCGCCGGTGTTGCCTTCGGGATTTTCGTCCGGCGTCGCGCCGGGCGTTTGCCCTAGCATCGCCGTTGTTTGCAAGGCAAAGAAGAAACAAATCGCGCGGAGGCGCGTTTTCATCGTGCGGCCTCCTTTTCCCGATTCGAAACAACCGCCAGCGAACTGCGCTGCAGGGGCAGCGTGGTCTGGAGGCCCTGGCAATAAAAGTTCACATAACCTCGATTAAAACCGTCGCCGAGACGCACGGTCACCGCACAATCTCCCGTGGAACGCACCGCCAAACCGGTCTGGCCTGGATCAAGGATTATCGCCGCCGATGCTGTGACAGTTACGATCTTTCCAGCGACCAGCGGATCGAATTGCAGCCGGACCATGACCGACTCGTTTCCCGCGACGTAGGCGGTCTTCATGTAGCTACCGTGGCGGATCGGCACCTGTGGCGAAATTGCGCCAGCGCGCCAGACTTCCACGATTGGGGTCAGCCGCTGGATTTGGAGAAGCGTAGGCGCAGGCGAAAACGGAGCTGGCGCGGGAACCGATGGCAGCTGCACCCTTGACGCAGGATTCGGCGGCGGCACCGGGAATGCCAGAGTCCGCGTAGTCGCCGGGCTGGGAGACGGAACCGGCGTTGAAATTGGCGTCGGGGAAGGAGAGGGCGGCGTAGGACTTGGTGAGACCGAAGGCGAAGGAACCGGTTCGGGAGTCGGCGTGGAATTCGGCGTCGGAGTCGGCGACGCGACAGGCGTTGAGATCGGCGTAGATGAAGGAAACGGAACCGGGGTAATCGAAGGTGTGGGGATTGGCGTCGCAGTCACCGCAGGCGCCGGAGCTGGAGTCGCGAAAGGAGCTGGCGTTGGGTCCGGCAGCGCTACCAACTCGTCGCCCTGCGCTTCCTGGATCGGCGCGGGAAGGATCTCAAAGCGGTATCGAGAGGAGGCCGGCTGCGACAATGCGCCGTCGAACAGATCGTCCCGGAAGCGCGGAGGCTGGCTGATGTCCGAATCAAAACGCGCGTCGATGCGCGGAGTGACCAGTGGCGATTCCGTCTGCGCCAGGCTATTGCGCGGGCCAAGAGCGAAAAGGCCGATCACGAAGACCAACCCTGGGGGGAGGGGGAATTTCACGATGGGATGCTAAACGAATGACGTCAGAGAGGGTCAAGAAAATTTCGATCTCACCAAAATCAATTCCGTGCTCGGCCCGCGCGGGAGCCGTGGCTAATTGATGTCGGCGACCGTTGAAACAGCGGCCGTCACTTCTTCGGTAAATTTTCCGAGCTTCCGGAATTTGTCGTAGCGGTTTTGCATCAGCTCTTCGATCGGGACGGCTGAGACACGCTCGAGATTCTGGCGCAGGGCGGTTCCGAGATTTGCCGCGGCCAGATCGTGATCGCGATGCGCGCCGCCTTCCGGTTCCGGCACGATTTCATCCACCACCCCGAGCCCCATCAGATCCTGCGCGGTCAGCTTCAACGCTTCGGCCGCTTCCGCCGCGTGCCGCCGGTCCTTCCACAAAATCGCCGAACACGCCTCCGGGCTGATGACGGAATAATAGGCGTTCTCGAGAATGAGGACGCGATCCGCGACGCCGATACCGAGCGCGCCGCCGGAGCCGCCTTCGCCGATCACCACCGCCACGGTTGGCACCCGCAGATTCATCATCTCGCGCAAATTCACCGCGATGGCTTCCGAAATATGGCGCTCTTCCGAGCCGATGCCGGGAAATGCGCCTGGCGTATCGATTAACGAAATCACCGGCAACCCAAACTTCTCCGCGAGCCGCATCAGGCGCAGGGCTTTGCGATATCCCTCGGGATGCGCGCAGCCGAAATTGCGCATCACGTTTTCTTTTGTGTCCCGGCCTTTTTGATGCGTGACCACGACGCAGCGGTGCGGGCCGAGTTTCGCGAGGCCGCTCGGCATCGCCTTGTCGTCGCCGAAGACGCGATCGCCGTGCAACTCGATCCAATCGGTGAAACAGCGCGCGATATAATCGAGCGCAAAAGGACGCTTGATGTGCCGGGCGAGCTGGACGCGCTGCCACGCCGTCAGGTTGTCGTAAATCTGGCGGCGGGTCTCGCGGATCTTGCTTTCCATCGCTTCGACCTCGGAGTCGAAGTCGAGGTCGTGCTGGTCGGAATGGCTCTTCAAATCCTGGAGGCGCCGCTGCAACTCCAGGATCGGTTTTTCAAAATCCAGAGGATGGGATTCCATGGTGGGCGTTAAAGCGATAAAGTGTTACATCGTTAAAGCGTAAGCGCAGCGATTTTCGTCATTCCGTTCCCTTCAACGCTTCAACTGTTCAACGCTTCAATCTCAGTCCGTAATCGTGACAGCGGTCTTGCTGTTTACAAGGCTGCTCAGTTCTTCGGCATCGGAGGCATTCATCCCCAGGCCGGGAGGGGGCGGTTGGCCGGCGGCGTCCTTATGATTCGCGTCGGGTTCGGCGTAGAGAAAATAGCCCGGCTGGGCGAGGCGAATCCAGCGCGTGCTGCCGGAATATTCCTTGGTGCCAAAGCCAACGCGTTTGCCGTTTTTCCAAGCCAGAATTTCCGCCACGCGCGTGGTGATACGCGGCGGCTGTTTGGCGGAGAGCCGCGTCGTCTTCACGAGGTAACGCTTAAAGAATTGGCCGTGATTGAGGAGAATGATGATCTGCGCTTTGCGCTGGATGAAGATGGAAAAATCCGGACGCGAAATCAAAAGATGCTGGCCGACCCGCAACATGGTGTTGGTCAGATTATTGGTCCGCACGATCAGCTCCGGGGTGGTCTTCATTTTCGCCGCGATCTTCGCGAGGACATCGCCGCTCCGGACGACGTATTCCTGTTTCTCCGGCGAACGATAATCGGAGAACAGCATCTCGGTGTTCACCTGCCCGATGAGATCCTTGGCTTCTTCGGTGTGGAGGCCATTCGGAAATTTCTGCAGGAACAACATCAAAGCATCGCGCGCTTCGATGAGCCTTCCTTCCTGGCGCAGCTTTGCCGCCGCCTGGAATTCCGGCAGGCCCACATCGGGGATGGGCTCGACCGGAATCTCGCCGCTTTTCTCGGCGATGATCTTCCGCTCCGGCTTGACGAAGAGATCGTAACTAAAAAACGCGGCCCCGCCAAAAATCACCACCGCGAGCAGGAGAAGGAAAAGCCATTTCATGAATGAACAACGCGATGATCAACTACTGAATCGTTTGCCGCGCCCATGGCCCCGAATGCTTTCGGGGTTCACAGAAACGCGCTGCAATTCAGTTCTGCTTGGGAAAAGTCTCCCAAGAGGCCGGACGGGGCAGCGGATCGCCGTCCTTTCCCCACGTGAAGTGGCAATCCTGGCAGTAAAATTCCTTGGGGAAAATCCGGAGAGCGAAAAGGGCGCTGGCGAGCCACGGAGTGATGAACTTCCGCGTTAGCTGCGGATATTCGATGCGGGGCGACTTGCACTGCGGACATCGGATGGCTGAGCCGATCTCGGGATCGCTCGCTTCCCATTCCACCATCAATTTGTTGGCCGCTACAAAATCTTCCTCGTCCACCATGACCTTGGCGTTCGCCTGCGGCTCCGACATGAAGGCGACCTGGCGAAGGTGTCCTTCGCTATGAACATCGGCCTTGAGGCCGGCCTCTTGCAGGCGCTTCTTCAGGTGCTTGGCCTTCGAGGGCTCGTTGAATGTCGCAATCGTCACCATGGTTTCGCGGCCTCGCCATTGCCATCAAACATCAACTACTGGCCGAGCGCAAGATTCGGCGGTGGAAACCATTTGTAGACCATCAGGTAAACCAGCACGCCCGTGACCGAGACATAAAGCCAGATCGGCATCGTCCAGCGCGCGATCCGCGTGTGGCGTTCCCACCGCCGCCGGAAAACCGGGATCAGCGTGAGGATGACCAGGGGCAGCGTCGTGAAGGCGAGAAGGATATGCGAAATGAGCATCGCAAAATAGAGAGTGCGCACCATTCCCGTGGCGGTGAAATGGGTGGAACGCTCGCCGACGTGCACGTGGTAGATCACGTAGCCGACAAGAAAGAGCGTGGACGAAATCAGGGCGGGGATCATGCAGGCGACGTGGCGGCGCCAATGGCCGCGACGAATCAGATACCAGCCGCACGAAATGAAAATCGTGCTGATGAGATTGAGCGACGCATTGAGCGCGGGAAGATCGGGGATGGAGATCACGTTGAAGCGTTGAACAGTTAAAGCGTTGAAGCGACTTGTATCTTACGCTTCAACGCTTCAACGCTTCAACGCTTCAACGCTTCAACGCTTCAACGCTTCAACGCTTCAACGCTTCAACGCTTCAACGCTTCAACGCTTCAACGCTTCAACGCTAACCCGCAATGCCTTCAGTTCTGGAACCCACTCCGCCTTCGCTCGCGCGCCAATTTTATCGGCGCCAATCAAAAGCGCATCGCTCGCTCTCGCGCCGCGTTCTCCGGCTCGCGGTTGTCGCCGGCATTCTCGCGGTGGCATGGGGCGGCTGGTATCTTGCCAAGCGCGGCTTCGGAAAGGAATGGCGCGACCGCGTGGTGGAGGAACTCCACAAGCGCGGCGTCGAAGCTTCGGTGCGCCGGCTGACGCTCGACCCCGTGCGCGGCCTGATCGCGCAGGACGTGCGGATTTTCGATTTCAAGAATCGAGAGAACACGCTCGCCCTCATCAGCGAAGTCGCGCTCGACATCAACTACGCGGCGCTTCTTCATCACCAGCCGTTCCTCAACGCGCTCGACGTCCGCGGCGCTGAGCTCACGATTCCGACGCCCCGGACCGGCACGGCCGCGCCCAAAGCCCAGATCACGCAGTTCCGCGCCCATATTTATTTTCCGCCGGAACAAATTTACGTCAGCCAGGCTGATGGCTTTTTTTGCGGGGTCCGCATTTCCGCGACCGGCCAATTGATCAAGCGCAACGATTACAAACCTTCGAACGAAATCTCGGACGAGGAATGGCGCGAACGGATCCTTCTCGTCCAGCGCGTGGCGGAAGAACTGCAACGCTTCAGTTTTCCCGGCGAGGCTCCCTCGCTTCAGGTAAAATTTTCCGGCGACCTCTCGCAATTCGAGACCGCGCACGCGGAAGCAACTTTGTCGGGCGAGCGGTTGGTGCGCGGCGGCTACGAGATAAAAAACTTTTCCGTCGCCGCGGAATGGACCAACCAGACGCTCGGCATCAATCACTGCGAATGGATCGATAACGCCGGAAGTTTTTCCGGGCGCGCAAGCTGGAGCCGCGAAACGAAACAGGCCGATTTCCAGGGACGAAGCACGCTCGATGCAAAACGATTTCTCGATGCGTTCGGTTTCGGCCAGTTCCTCGCCGACGCCACGCTCGCTTCTCCGCCGCTGCTCGAGCTCTCCGGCTCGGCGGATTTCGGTGAGGCGCCGCCACGCTTGAGCGTGATCGGCCGAGCGGTCGCCGAGAACTTTACTTACAAAACTGTCCCGCTCCTGAAGTTGACGGCGGATTTTTCGTGGGACGGCGAACGCGCAATGCTGCGCGATCTTAGGGTCCGGCACGAATCGGGCGAGCTGCGCGCCGATCTCCTCCAAGCGCCGAATGATTTTCGTCTCAATCTCGAAAGCGCGGTGGATCCCGTAATATTGCGCGCGGTTGCGTCAGCCGATCTCGGCCGGTTTCTCGGCGAGTGGGAATGGCGCCGGCCGCCGACGGTGCGCCTCGCCTTGCGCGGGCCGGGTCCGCTTCCTGAAACCTGGACGGGCGAAGGAACAATCGCCACGCAGCGCACGCGTTTCCGGAATGTCTGGATGAACGACGCCAGCGCTACGGTCCATCTCGACAAAGGCGCGCTCAGTTTCCAAAACCTCCACGTGACGCGCGATGAAGGCGCGGGCAGCGGATCTTTCACGTATGATTTTGTGAAACACGAAGTGCGGCTCAAGGACGTCAAAAGCACTTTGCGGGCAACCGACGCAATCCAGTGGGTCGAGCCGAAATTCTTCAAGGAGGTCGCGCCCTACAAATTCCGTCAGCCGCCCACCATCACCGCCAACGGCGTGATTCATTTCCGAGGACCGAATGATCACCTCCTCCTCACGGTCGATGCCCCGGCTGGCATGGATTACGTCTTCCTCGGCAAGACGCTGCCGATCGATCGCGTCGCCGGACGCCTCCTTTTTACCGATGGCCGGCTGGAGTTGACTGGGGTTGAAGGAACTCTTTTCAACGGCACCGTCCGCGGCGCTGCGGATATTTCTCTGAAAAAAGACGATCGGCATTATCGCGCCAACGTCGCGCTCGAGGGCGTGGACTTTCCGAAGCTGGCCGATCTTTATTTCAAATATGAAACCGCGCACGGGCGTTTGAGCGGCGCTTATGCGTGGACCGGAGTCGGCAGCGAACCGCGCGCGATGGAGGGCGATGGAAGCGTGAAGGTGACCGACGGCGACGTCTTCGCGATCCCGATTTTCGGCCCGCTCTCGGGCCTCATCTCCGCGATCATCCCCGGCGCCGGCTACAGCCTCGCGCGCCAGGCCAAAGCAACTTTCACCATCAAGGAAGGCGTCATCCACACCACCGATTTCAAAGTGTCCGGGAAATTATTTGGGATGCTCGGCCACGGCGACATCCACTTTCTCGAAGACAAACTGGACTTCGATATCCGCATCGATGCCGGCGGCGCGGGCATCGTGTTGACGCCGATGTACAAGCTTTTCGAATACAAAGGCGAAGGCAGCATCTCGAAGCCGAGCTGGCACCCGAAGAGATTCTAAGAATTTCGGATTGCGGATACCGGATTTCGGAGAGAACAGATCGCCCTTCTCGTGCGCAAGTCCTCAATCAAAACAACGGTGCGAAAAAAACGAAGGCGACCGGCTGTCGTTAGGGCTCACGCCGCCGATCTTTCCGCAATCCGCGATCCGCAATCCGAAATTCTCCTCGGCGCCCACATGTCGATCGGCGGCGGCGTGCATCGCGCAATCGAGCGGTCGCGCTCGATCCAATGCACGGCGATGCAGATTTTCGTGAAGAACAACATGCAATGGTTCGCCCGGCCTTTGCTCAGCGAGGAGATTTCCGCCTTTCTCGATCACGCCCAGCGGGGCGAACTTCACGCGGCTTTTGCGCACGCGAATTACCTGATCAATCTCGCCGCCACGAATCCGCAATTTCACGCAAACTCATTGCGCGCGCTCTCGGAGGAACTCGTGCGCGCCGATCAGCTCGAATTACCGTTTTTGGTTCTGCATCCCGGCGCTCACCTCGGGGCGGGCGAAGAAGCGGGGCTCGCGAAAATCATCGCCTCGATCGATCACGTTTTCGCCGGGCTGCCGAAGATCAAGACGCGCCTTGCGCTGGAGACGACGGCCGGGCAGGGATCGTGTCTCGGCGATCGATTCGAACATCTCAGTCACATCATCACCCGCGTCCGCGAGCCCGAGCGGCTTTGTGTTTGCCTCGACACGGCGCACGTGTTTGAGGCCGGTTACGATCTGGCCACGGAGAAGTTAACGAGAAAAATGTTTGCTGAGTTTGATCGCATCATTGGACTGCGCAGGCTGGCGGCTTTGCATTTGAACGATTCCAAAACCGGGCGCGGTTCGCGTGTCGACCGGCACGAACACATCGGGAAAGGGAAGATCGGGCTGGAAGCGTTCCGGTTCATCATGCGCGACAAACGATTTCGCAAAATCCCGAAAGTGCTCGAAACGCCGAAAGGGAAAGACCTCGCCGAAGACGTCGAGAATATGAAGACGTTGCGCTCGCTTCTGTAGCCGCTTCGCTGTGCGAAGCGTCAGTTTGTTAAGAGATCAGCCGGAGCGTGAACGGATAGCGGTAGAGTTGCCCTTCGCTCGCGCGGATCGCGGCAATGATCACGAAAACGACGTTGAGGACGTGAAGAATCGCGAGGAGCGCGAATCCGATCAGAATCAGACAAAGGATGCCGGCGACGATGCTGTAGATCAGCATCGAGATCTGAAAGTTCAGCGCCTCTTTCCCGTGCGCGTCGATCTCGGGCGCGTCACCGCGCTTGGCCAGCCAAACGATGAGCGGTCCAAGAATGTGACCGAACGCCGGGACCACAAAACCGGCCAACGCACTGAGATGACAGCCGACGCACCACGATCTGACATTTCCCGCGCTGGTAGATCCGTTCGTCACTCTTTCACTCGCTCGATGTGCGCACCGAGCTCGCTCAACTTTTCATCGAGATGTTCGTAGCCGCGATCGATGTGATAAACGCGGCTCACTTCCGTTCGCCCCTCCGCTTTTAATCCCGCCAGCACCAGAGCCGCCGACGCGCGCAGATCGCTCGCCATCACCGGCGCGCCGAACAGCCGATCGACCCCCTGGATGATGGCGCTCGCTCCCTCGAGCTGCATGTGCGCGCCCATCCGCTTCAATTCCGCGATGTGCATGTAGCGCTGCGGAAAAATGTTCTCGGTGATCACACTGATGCCGTCGGTGGTGGAGAGTAGCGCGCACATCTGCGCCTGCATGTCGGTCGGGAAACCGGGATACGGCTCGGTGGCGATCTCGATCGGTTTCACGTCGCCGTTGGGCGAGACCGTGATGGAGTTTTCCGCCCATTGGATTTGATAACCGCAGGCAACCAGGGCGTCGGTGACCGCGCTCACATGATCGCGCACCACGCGCTTGACCGTGACGCCTTTGCCACAAATCGCGCCGGCCACGAGAAACGTGCCTGCTTCGATTCGATCCGGAATGATGTCGTGCTCGGCGCCATGCAATTCCTTCACTCCCTCGATGATCAAACGCCGTGTGCCCGCGCCTTCGATCTTCGCGCCCATCTTGTTCAGGAAGTTCGCGAGGTCGACCACTTCCGGTTCGGTCGCAGCCCCTTCGATCACAGTGATGCCTTCCGCGAGGACCGCCGCCATCATGACGTTATCCGTGCCGAGAACCGTGGGACCAAACTTGCCCCGCAAATTGATGATCGCCCCGACTAATTTTGGCGCGAACACTTTCACGTTGCCGCCTTCGACGCGCACCGCGGCCCCGAGCGCCTCGAAACCTTTGAGATGCAAATCGATCGGCCGATCGCCGATGACGCAGCCGCCCGGCAACGAAACCGTCGCTTCCTTGCACCGCCCGAGCAGCGGACCGATTACGCAAACGGACGCGCGCATCTTTCGCACGACGTCGTAGGGCGCGATCGACTCGATCGTTTCGGCGGTAACGGAGACAGTGCCGCTGGCGCGTTCCACCTGCGCACCGAGGTGCATCAGGATTTGCAGCATGTAATGCGTGTCGCTCAAATCGGGGACGCGATGGAGGATGCACGGCTCCCGGGTGAGCAACGTCGCCGCGAGGATTGGCAGGGCGGAGTTTTTCGAGCCGCTGATCTTGATCGAACCGGAAAGCGGCCGGCCGCCGTGAATCAGAATTTTATCCATACCTGCCAAAGAGGAATCGTGTCACTCCGCCATAATCGCGTATCGAAGTGATGTCGTGATAATTTTTTTCGGCCATAAGGGCCGCGAGATCGCCGGATTGTCCAAGGCCAATTTCGAGCGCGAGCAAACTGCCCGGGTGCAAATGAGCACGCGCCACGTCGATTAGCTTGCGAGCGATTTCGTCGCCCCGTTCGCCACCAAAGAGCGCGATCTCAGGATCATGCAGGACCTCGCGCGAAAGTGTCGCGCGGTCGCCGAGCGCAACATAAGGAAGATTGGCTACGATCAGATCGAAAGTTCCGTCGATGCCGTCGAGCAGATCGCACTTTGCAAAGACAACCCGCTCCTGCAAACCGAGCCGCGACGCATTCTCCCGCGCCAAAGCCAGGGCATCATCGGAGATATCCGTCGCCATAACCTTCGCGTCCGGAAAATTCGCCGCAAGGCCAAGTGCAATCACACCGCTACCGGTTCCCACATCGAGAATTTGGGATGTGGGATCTGGGATCTCGGATTTGAGCAGCTCCACGAGCTGCTCCGTTTCCGGGCGCGGTACGAGCGCGCGTTTGTCGCACAAGAAAATGCGGCCGGCGAATTCGACCGTGCCGAGCAGGTGCTGAAGCGGTTCTCCTTGCCCTCGTCGCCTGACAAGTTCACGCAGCGGCGCCAGTTCGTCTTCCGTCAAAGCGCGCTCGAATTCCAGATAGAGTTCGATCCGTTTCCGATTAAGCACGTGCGCGAGCAGATGCTCCGCGTTCAGACGCGGACTCTCGACCTCGCGCTTCTTGAAATAAGCGGTCGTCGATTGCAGCACCTCGAGAACGGTCATAAGAGCCTGCCTGCCGGCCGGCAACCTAACTGAAATGCGCGCCGGCGAGATAACCGCGCATTGCGATCACACCGAGGTTGAAAATCAACTGGAGCGCGATCAGCACGCGGTAGGTGAAAGGAGAAAAATTGCGCCGCATGTAATGAAGACCGAGGAAGAGCAGGACGCCCATCATGGGTTGCCATCCGAGCTGGACCGGTTGGAATTGGACTCCGAAAAGGAGGATGACGGCCAGAGCTGGGAGAAGCATGCCGTAAAGAAGCAGCATGCGTTCGCTTTTCCATCGCCGCGCATACTCGATGACCGCAGGCATGATCACGAACATTCCCACCACGCTCGGAACACAACAAAGAAGGTAGTCGACTGTGACCTGCAGGTTGAAGGGATAGATCAGGAAGAATACCGGCACGAAAGCGACGGTAAGGTTGAACAACCGCATCCAGACGAAGTTAACGGGGGAAGTCAGCAGATTGGCCGCGCCAGGCCCGAAAAAATTTTGCGCAAACATGTTATCGGGAAGCTGAAGAAGGAGCCGGGTCCAAACGAACCAGGGAAGAACCATGAGTCCAAACACAAAGGCGTAATGAAGCATTGGTTTGAAACCGCTCTTGTCGCGCCATCCTCTTACCGCGTACCAGAGCCCGATACCGGCGGCTATCGGCAGACTTTGAGGATGACCGTGGTAAGCCAGGGCCGCACAAAGTCCGACGATCCTTGGGTCATGTCTGCGCCGCGCCGAGTTCCAACATAAGTAGACAAAGAACGCAGCCATGGCTTTGGGCCAGGTAAAGATCGCCTGACTGATGAAATAGGGTTGGCTAATGAAGAGGAGCGCCGCTGCGGGCAGGCTTTCCGGAAGCTCGAAGTTCGAGAAGAGAACAAGGAGCCCGAGGAGCATGAGCGAGTTAAGGAACATCCCGACGATGAAGAACTGGCTGTAGGAATTATCGTCGTTTAACTTTCCTACGTCCGGCCACTCTCCGCCGGCATAGTTGAACTTTCCCAGGGCGTTCTCGGCGGGTTGGTTCCATCCCAAGACCGCGCGAAACGGAAGAGCTACCAGTGGCATCAGGATCGTTCGGTTACTCACCTCGTTGACCGGCATGATCGGGTGGTTCTCCTTGAAGGAGATGCGCCGTAGGAAAAACTCCGTCACGACATACGGAATGTAGTTATCGACCGGCAAAGTCGTCAGGTGTTGGATCTTCACGTTCAAGGTGTGCGTCTTGAACATGAATTGGCCGTCTTCCATTTTCGCCGGCCACGTCACATTCACATGCACCAAGGCCACGCAGAGAGTTGGAAAGACGAGCCATAGCATCAACGCCACTCGCATGGGCCGGCTGAGAGTCAGCGCCACTTCGTGCCAAACTCGGCGGCGCACCAAATCGCCCATAGCCAGCACCGCGCCCAGGATCGCCAGTACTCCCACGTAATGGCGCGAATGCCAGCTTAGCGCGATGAGGAGCCCAAAGATTCCGTGGACGACGACGCCGGCGCCTGCTCCGTATCCGACCAATTCCATCCCCTTGAGCGGCGTGAACCGCGAACAAAGCGCGATTCCGATCGATAGGATCGAGACGGCCACCCAGAGCAGAAGCAAGTAAGCGCTCAGGAGTTCAGGCATGCGCCGCTACCTTACGCCGTCAGCGATGATTCTGTCAGCCGTTCCTGCAAATCCGCGGCTTGGAGCGAGTGGATCATTTCCGCGAGATCGCCTTCCATGAACCGGTCGAGATTATAAAGCGTGAGGCCAATGCGATGATCGGTCACTCGGTTCTGCGCGTAATTGTAGGTGCGAATCTTCTCTTCCCGCCCGCCCGAACCGATCTGGTTCTTGCGATGGGCGGAATATTTCGCCTCCTCTTCGCGCTGCTTCTCTTCGAGCAAACGCGCCCGCATGATCTTGAGCGCTTTCTCTTTGTTCTTTTGCTGGCTCCGCCCGTCCTGGCAGCGCACGATCCGGCCCGTGGGAATGTGCATGATCTGGACGGCGGAATCGGTCGTGTTCACTCCCTGACCTCCCGGCCCACCGGAGCGGCAAACTTCGATCCGCAGATCTTCTGGCTTCAACTCGAGGTCGATCTCTTCGGCTTCGGGCAGCACCGCGACCGTCGCCGTCGAGGTATGAATCCGGCCCTGCGCTTCCGTCGCCGGAACGCGCTGCACGCGATGGACACCGCTTTCGAACCGCAGCGTCTTGAACACGTTCTCGCCCGATACCTTGAAGATCGATTCCTTTAACCCGCCCAGCTCCGATGGACTCGACTCGAGGTCTTCGATTCTCAAACCGGAGGCTTCGGCGTAGCGGTTGTACATCCGGTAAAGATCGGCCGCGAAGATCGCGGCCTCGCTTCCGCCGGTACCGGCGCGGATCTCGACGATCGCGTCGCGGTTTTCATTTTCGTCGGGAGGCAGCAAGGCGATCTGGAATTCGCGTTCGAGATCTTCGACCCGTTTTTGGAGATCGGGAATTTCGTCGTCGGCCATCGCCGCGATTTCTACGTCGCCCGAAGCCGCCAGCTCGCGGTTTTGGTCGAGCTGCTCGCGGGCGATCTCCAGTTCGTTCCAGCGCGCAAGCAGTTGCTTCACGCTGGAATGTTCCCGCATGATTTCGCTGGCGCGTTTCCGGTTCTCGAACAGAGCCGGATCAGCAATCTCGCGTTCGAGTTGCTCGAAACGCTCGCGCTTGCGCTCGACTAGGGAATTAAAGTCCATGGGTCTCCTGTAGCCGCGATCGCCGATCGCGGATCGGCCGGGATCGACGATCCCGGCTACAAATCAGCTAAGCTTTTCTGGCTGCGCCGGCGCGAGCGGCTTTGGTCCCGCCGTAGCGGCGCGCGTATTTCTCGACGCGTCCCGCGGTGTCGACGAACTTTTGTTCGCCGGTGAAAAACGGATGGCAAGCCGCGCAGATGCCGATTTTAATGTCCTGCTTGGTCGAGCGGGTGTGGTAGACAGCACCGCAGGCGCAGGAGATATCGGTCTCTAAATATTCAGGATGAATGTCCGCTTTCATGTTTGGAAACGAGTGGCGAACTTAGGCGCAGTCATGCCAGCGCGCAAGGGATGAAATCGGACGACGCCCTGCTGGCCGCGTGGGAGGAAACGCTCGCGCGCAACGAGGACGCGCCCGCGATTTTCGACACGCGCGGCGAGGTCTTGCGGACGTTTCGGGAGGTCGAGAGCCGGGCGCAGGCTCTCGAAAGCAAGATCGCCCACGACGCCGGGATTTATCCGATCGATATCGGCAACCATCCGGACTGGCCGTCCCACCTCCTCGCCGCTTTACGCCGGCGAGTGGTGGCTCTGCCGCTCGAAAGTTCCATCACGCCGCAACAACGCGAGGTGGCCCTCGCCATTTGCAAAGAAGCCCCGGACGCTTCGCTTTTGAAATTAACCTCGGGCACGACAGCCGCGCCGCGCGCGATCCGATTCCGGAGCGAACAGCTCCTGGCCGATTGCATCCAGATTTGCGACACGATGGAGATCGGCGCGGACGATCTCAATTTCGGAGTCATTCCCCTTTCCCATTCCTACGGCTTCAGCAATCTGGTCACGCCGTTATTGGTCCGCGGCGTTCGCATGGTGCTGAGCCGCGATCGCATGCCGCGCGCTATGCTCGACGATCTCGCGCGCACCGGCGCCACGGTTTTTCCCGGCATGCCGGTTTTCTATCAGGCTTTTTGTGAAATTGAGAACCCACCCTCGCTTCCGAAGTTGCGGCTTTGCATTTCCGCGGGCGCGCCGCTGCCGTTGGAAGTCGCCAGAAAATTCCGGGAAAAATTCCAGCGCTCGATTCATTCCTTTTACGGCTCGTCGGAATGCGGCGGGATTTGTTACGACAGCGAAGCCGAGCTTCTGGAACCGAACTTCGTCGGACAACCAATGCGCGGAGTAGATTTGGAATTAATCGCGTCGGGGGCTGCCGCCAGCCGGATTCGAGTGCGAAGTGCGGCCGCGGGCGACGGTTATTTTCCGGAGCCGGATGAAGAAAAACTGGGCGGCGGGTTTTTCATTCCGGACGATTTATTAAGCGCGAGCGCGGGCGGATTCCGCATCGTCGGACGGATTTCCGACGTCATCAACGTCGCCGGGAAAAAGGTAAATCCGGCGGAAGTGGAAGCGGAATTATTGCGCTTCGACGGGGTCCGGGCAGTGGTGGTTTTCGGCCGCGAAGCGATCCGGCGCAACGAAGAAGTCGCGGCTTGTGTCGTCGCCGGAGAAGGGATTCGCGAATCCGATCTGCTGGAGTTTTGTCGAGGACGACTGAGCGGGTGGCAGGTGCCGAAGCGGATCTTTTTCGTGGAAGAGATCCCGGTAAATGAGCGGGGCAAAGTAAGTCGCCGGGAATTGGCGCAGCGGTTTAGTTCCTGAGACGCTCAAATCCCCTTTGCATTCCGAACTACAAGGTAAAGGAACTACCATGCGAAATATTCTACTCTCCGCGTTTGTCGCACTTGTGCTCTTGGGAGCATTTACTGGCTGCTCGACTACCGTGAAAACCGATAGCGGCCACGGGGTGACGGCTGGAGTCCATTAAGACCCCGCGATTGCGAAAAACTGCTTTCCATTTCGTCGGAAGCAGGCATCTCTTGTTAGGGCGTGGCGCGCGGCTCAAAATGGCCGGCAGCCTCGCACCCCTATTGAATTGTGAACGAAACGATGCCGAGCAATCCCTCGAATTCCTCCGAACAAGGCGGGCGCATTCTTGTCCTGGAACCTGACGAGAATCTCGCTTCGAAAATTCGCGCCGCGCTGGAGGAAGCCGCGCCATCCGCCCAGGTCGATCTCGCTCCTAATTTGGAGGAGGCCCAGCGCCTCGTCATGAGCGACAAGCCGGACCTTTTCGTTCTCGATGTCGATGTCGTTCCCGATCTTGGTCAGGAATTCCTCTACGATCTGCGCACGAGCCATCCGAACGCCCGCGCCATTGTTCTCACCGGGACGCACTTCGCCGCGCATCGCGAGCAGGCCGCAGGTCTCGGTGCGATTCATTTTCTCGAAAAACCGTTTCCCCACGGGGACTTCGTCGATCTCGTTGCGGCATTGCTCTCGCCTTCGAGCAAACCGGACAGCGAAAAGTTCCAGGGGACTCTGAGCGATCTTCATCTCGCCGATATCATTCAGCTCAAATGCATGAGCGGATCCTCGGCGGCGCTGCAGTTCACCGGGCCGCAGGGCGAAAAGGCGCGTGTCTATTTTGAGAGTGGACAAGTTCGGCATGCGACCGCGCCGGGCAAGGAAGGCGTCGCTGCCTTTAACGAGATCGTGAATTGGAAAGGCGGCCAGATTTCTGAAGTCTCGGGCGCCGGAACGAGCCCGCGCACGATCGATCTCGATTGGCAAATCCTCCTCATGGAAGCGGTGCGCAAAATCGACGAGAGCCGCGGAAGCGAATCGACCGCGACCGCTCCCTCTGCTGTCAGCAGCCGAAAAGTGCTCGTGATCGATGACAGCCTAATGCTGGTCAGTTTCGTGAAGGAGATTTTGTCGGAAGCGAACTATGTCGCGATGACGGCTCCGACGGCGGAGGAAGGCCTGGCCGCCGCTGCCAGTGACGTGCCCGATCTGATCCTGCTCGATTACGTGCTGCCCGACATGAAGGGCGATGAAGTTTGCCAGCGTTTGTCGCAAAACCCGGCGACAGCAAAAGTGCCGATCATTTACATGTCGGGCTTCGGCGCGGACCTCAAGCCCGATCAAATAACCAGCGCCAACGTGATCGGATCATTGAACAAACCGTTCACATCTGATTTGCTAATAAAAACCGTGGAGAATTACATGCCCAAGGACACGAGCGAACCATCCCAGCCAGAGATAAAGGCGACAGCAGCCGAAGAAACTCCCGCGGCTGAGGAGCCTGCCTGGGCGCAACCGGAGTCAGCCGCAACAGAACGGCCGGTGTGGGCCGACCCGGTTTGGCCGCAGCCGGAATCTCCGGCGGCTAGTGAACCTTCGTGGACGCAAACCGACGAAGCCCCCATGCCGGCTACCTCCGAAACTCATTTCCCCGCACCCGCTGAAACTGCGGAGACCGCGGGAATCGCCGCCGCCGCGGGAGCGACCAGCGACGCGTGGTGGAGCGCACCCGTTTCGGCTTCCTCGTGGCCCGAATCAGAACCGGCATCTTCAGCTTCCGCGATGGAACCTTCCTTCGCTCCCGCGGTCACTGAAGCCGCGAGCGAAGAACCGCTTCCGCTCAATGGCTCGTTTTTCTCCGGTGATACCAGCTTCTTTTCCCTGAACGGCGCGCTGCACACGATCGGGAAACAAAAACTGACTGGAACGCTCCGATCGTTCTGGAAAAAAGCGACGGTCGAGTTGTTTGCGAAAAATGGAGAGATCGTCCTCGTCACCACGCGCGATCCGGAACTCTATTGCCCGGAAGCGCCGATCACTCTCGTCAATGTCGACGCCGCCCAAACCGAGCAAGGCCGGGAGGAACAGCGCCAAACCGGATGCCCGCTTTTCCTCACCCTCTCGCGCCAGGGATTGATCCTGCACGAGCCGGCGGTGCAATTGGTCCAGCACTACGGGCAAAAACTTTTCGCGCAGCTTTGGACCGCGAAGAAAGTGCGGTTCGTCTTCGAGCAAAGCGAGGCGCTTCCCGACTGTTGCAATGACGTCCCGGGCGAGAAGGATATCGATCACTGGATCCTCACCACGTTGCGCTGCATCCAGTTTCAGGAGCTCGGGCAGACCGGAGAGTTGGACGGCGGATCCATCCCGGCTTATACCCGCGACGGTTACGAGCGCGTGCAAAAACTTCGGCTGACCGTGGCGGAAGCGCAGTTCGCTTCGCAGTTCAACGGCGCGCGCTCGATCGCGCAAATCGCGAAGAACCTGCGTTTGGATTTCAAATTCGCGCGCCTGACTCTGTTCCGCTTTCTCGCGCTCGAAATAGTGGAATGCTGGCCGCCGGCCGTGGCCGGAGGTAAACAAGAGAAGCGCGGCTTTTTCCAAAAGCTTGGGTTTGGCGAATAACTCGCGGCCGGTGAGTGATGCAGCTGAAAACGGAATCTTCGCTGCCGGAAGAACCGTCGAATATTGTCGCGCTCCCGAACGCGACTGAAAACGGGCAGTCTTCTCGGTTTTCCGCGCCGGAAAATTTCATCAATCGCGAGCTAAGCTGGCTCGAATTCAACCGGCGCGTTCTCGAAGAAGCGCAGGACCCGACCCAGCCGCTGATCGAGCGCGTAAAGTTCCTCACCATCTTCAGCTCGAATCTCGACGAGTTTTTCGAGATCCGTGTCGCCGGCATCAAGCAACAGATCGAAAGCGAGACGAGCGACGTCGGACCGGACGGTCTAAGTCCCACCGAAACTTTTAATGCGATCCAGCGCACCGCGCGCGAGATGGTCGCGACCGAATACGCGCTCTGGAAGGACGAGCTCACGCCGCTCCTCGCTAAAAATGGCATCCGCGTTTACGAGGCCGCGGACCTGAACGCGAAACGGAGCGCGTGGGCCCAGCGCTATTTCCGGGAAGAAGTTTTCCCGATGCTCACTCCGCTGGCGGTGGATGCGAGCCATCCTTTCCCGCAGCTTCTAAACAAGAGTCACAATCTTCTGGTTCGCGCGCGGAGCGAACGCGGCGGCGAACTGCTTCACGCCATCGTCCAAGTGCCGCGCGTTTTGCCTCGGCTGATTTTGATCCCGCGCGGAAAGGGCGAGGACGAGCCGTGGGATTACATTTATCTGACGTCGCTGATCAAGCACCACATCGCCGATCTTTTTCCGGGCCTGCTTCTCGATGGCGCGCACGCTTTTCGCGTCACCCGCAACAGCGACCTCTATATCGACGAGGAAGAGGCCGACAATCTCCTCCGCAGCATCGAGCAGGAGCTCCGGCGTTCGAGCCGCGGCGATGCGGTCCGGCTCGAAGTCCAGGCTGATTGCCCGAAAGATTTCCGGGAATTGCTCCTGGAATTTTTTGAGCTCGGCGAAATGGATCTCTACAAATTGGATGGCCCGCTCTCGATGACGCACCTCGCGCCGCTGGTGGGCAACGATGCTTTTGCGAAATTGAAGGACCGCGTTTTTCAACCGGCGCGCGATCCGGCCTTGCCGCCGCACGTCAATATTTTCGAAGTGATGCGCAAACAGGATGTCCTTCTTCATCATCCTTACGAGAGCTTCGATCCGATCGTCGAGTTGATCGAGAGCGCCGCGCAAGATCCGCAAGTGCTCGCCATCAAGATCACGCTTTATCGGACAAGCGGCGATTCGCCCATCGTCGAAGCGCTCATGCATGCGGCCAGCGCCGGCAAGCAAGTCACGGCGCTCGTGGAATTGCGCGCGCGCTTCGATGAAGCCGCCAACATCGCGTGGGCCCGCCGGCTGGAAGAAGCGGGCGCGCATGTCGTTTACGGCGTGGTCGGCTTGAAAACGCATTGCAAGGCGCTCCTCATCGTCCGGCGCGACGCCGACCGGCTTCGTCAGTACGTGCATCTCGGAACGGGCAATTATCATCCTCGCACGGCGCGCAGTTACACTGACTTCAGCCTGTTCACGACCAAGCCGGAAATCACCGAAGCCGTCGCGATCGTTTTCAACACGCTTACTGGTCTGGCAAGCTATCCGGGCTCGGACAAGCTCATGGTCGCTCCTTTCGACCTGAGCAAAAAGATTGTCTCGAGGATCGAACGCGAGCGCGATAATGCCCTGGCCGGCAAGAGTGGCCGTATGGTCGTGAAGCTCAATTCGCTCGTCGACCATCATATCATCGAGAAACTTTACGAAGCCTCCTGCGCCGGCGTAAAGATCGACCTCATCGTCCGCGGCATCTGCTGTCTGCGCCCGAAGATCCCGAACCTGAGCGAAAACATTCGCGTCATCAGCATCGTCGGGCGGTTCCTCGAGCACAGCCGGATCTACTATTTCGAGAACGCCGGGAACCCGGAAGTTTTTTTGGCCAGCGCCGATTGGATGCCGCGAAATTTTGTTCGTCGCGTCGAGATCGCATTTCCGATTGAGGACCCGACGCTGCTCGATGAAGTCATCAACGAAGTGCTGCCGCGCTTTTTGAACGACCACATCAAAGCCCGGGAACTCCAGGCCGATGGCGCCTACGTTCGCCTCAAGCCGGAGGAAGGCGCGCCGCGTTTGCAGGCGCAGCTGCACTTCCGCGAACGTTCGCGCGGCCAGGCGCGCAAACTCGCCGAATCACAGAAAGCTCCCATGATTAAGCTGACACCCATCACCATCGCGCGGAAGGAAACTCCATGAAGAAGAAGAAGAAAATCCTCGTCATCGACATCGGAGGGACGCACGTGAAGCTGATGATTTCGCGCAGCGAAAAGCGCAAATTCGATTCCGGACCCAAACTCTCGCCGAAACAGATGATCGCGCAGATAAAGGAGACGGCGGACGGCTGGAGTTACAACGCGATTTCGATCGGCTTTCCCGCGCCCGTTCACAAGGGCCGCATTAAGAGCGACCCGAAGCACCTCGCGCCCGGATGGGTGGGGTGGAACTTTCAGAAGTCGTTAGGTAAACCTACCCGCGTCATCAATGACGCCGCCATGCAGGCGCTCGGAAGCTATCGCGGCGGCCGGATGTTATTCCTCGGTCTGGGGACCGGCCTCGGTTCCGCCCTGGCCTGGCGGAAGAATCTAATGCCGCTCGAGCTGGGCGATCTTCCCTACGAAGGCACCATCATCGAAGAATATCTTGGCAAGCCCGGCCTCGAACGCCTCGGCAAAAAGGAGTGGACGCGCCACGTCCTCTTCTGCCTGAAACAGCTCAAGCTCTCCTTCATCGCCGATTACATTGTTCTCGGCGGTGGAAATGCCAAGCAATTCGACAAGCTTCCCGAAGGCATCGAGATGGGACACAATCGCAACGCTTACCAGGGCGGTTGCCGTCTGTGGGAGCTGGAGTCCGGGACGAGGCGCCCGAAGTGGAACGTGATCTGAGGTCGGAGATCGGAGGTCGGCGCGGCTCCTTGACAATAGCCCAGCGCTTCAGCGCTGGGGATAACGGGTCGTGATCTTCCAAAGAGTCCCGGCAGGGACGAAAGAAATCTGCCCTCCGCCCTGCCTGCCACGCCGTAGCCTTGGCGTAGGCGGGCCTGCCACGCCGTAGCCTCGGCGTAGGCGGGCCCTCCCTCTGTTTCGCATTGCCGGCCGCGCCCCGAATCCGCTATCCTGCGAAGGATGCACCCTCCCATTCCGCCCTACTCCAATTCCGAGTTAGACGAAACGCTTTCCTCTAACTCTCGTTAGGTTTCTCAGCGACCACGAAAATGGAACACGTCCTGGAATTGTTTAAAGAGATCCTGCCGACTGCAGCGACCGTAATCGGAGCATTGTCCATACTCTTTGCGCTGGGTGGTCAGCTTTTTTCGCGTTTTGCAAGAGGTCCGAAGCGGCGTGCGTTGGCCATCAACACCGCAGCTGACTTTATACCTCGTGAATTAGAACCCGACTGGGAGGTCGATACTCGCCTATCCGAAGCACGGTCTGCACTACGTCGCCAAGAAACGTCTCTCGCTTGGAACAGACGCACCATGAACTCACTCACTTTCAGTCAGTACGTGATTGGAGGAGTTTTGGCTTCTTCCTTCGTCCAGACTCAACTCTCGAAGGAGGTGGTCGGTTTCCTCGGCGTACTGGTGCTCGTCTCATCGCTGATACACCACCGATATCGTCCCGACATCAAACATCGCAACGGCAAACAGCGGGCCGCCCAGTTGCGCGCCGTCATCCGCAAAGCAGAAGACATGATTTTTGAGGCTCGCACGCAGAAGAAAGATTCCAGCGCGATTCAACCGATTCGCCGAGCGATATCCGATGGTCTAAACCAACTCGAAACAGCGGAGCTGGATGATTTGCAGGATTCCCACAATGGAGAAACCTAACCATGCGTCCCGCTCTGATGCGTAGCTTTGATTTGTTCGCTCCCGCCCTCTCAGCCTGCCGGCCTTTCCGTCTATGTCGCGGCTTCCCAGCTCGCTTCATTCGTATAGTTCGTTCGCCCAGCTTGCAGCGACAGTCTCTCGGGCGCGGCCGCTGATCTTGTTCTCGGTAGATACCAATGAGGTTTGACGCCGTTCTTCAACAATATGGAGCCGCGATGTTTGCCGCTCAACAGTTAGAGGCATTCTTCGCCGAAGCGAATTCTTTCCTCGCGAAGGACGCTCGGCACTCCGTTCCGGATAACACCCTAAAGCGTACGCAGGTGCGCTCGACCAAGAGAACGCTTGGACAGCTTACCAAGACTTGGAAACGCCACTGGTGTGACAAGGAGAGGCTGCATTCAGACGTGCTTGAATACTTCGACGATATTACAGCAATCAGAAATTCTCTTGCTCACAGCTTCTTCAGACTTCATCGATTCGAGCAGTTCGACAGCGATTCCCTCGAAAAACAGGCGCGGGAGCTCACCGCGATTACAGAAGATCTTCAGACGGGTTTGATGGTGCTCGCCGCGCTCGATCACAAACGGCGCGACAAGACTGATTGGACGCGGTTCCGACAAGGCATCTAACGTTAAGCCTCCGAACGCATCTATGGACGAACGATACCTGACCTTCACCGAGGAAACCAACGCTCTCGATTATCTTGAGCGTGCTTGCTGTTTTATTCGTGAGGCTGCCACCGATGACACAGCGTGGAAGTGGGTCATTATCGCTTTGCACGGTTCGCTCTACGGCTTTGCTATCTGCGCATGCAAGGGCACCGATTACTACAACGTCACCTACGTAAGCAAGCGAGGTGACCGCAAACTTATCTCTTTCGGCGAAGCGCTCAAGGCGTGTCAGGATGCACAGCGGATGAGAATGACCGTGAGGAGCAAGCCCCTCGTCCTTTCTCCTGATCAAGAAGCAGCGATCAAGAAGGTTCAGGAATCACTTCGGAACCCGTTCGAGCATTACATTCCGATGTCTTGGCATATTGAGATTCATGGGATGCCCTCGCTTGCGATTCATTGTCTTGAGGTCATTCGTTTCCTCGCGCTTGAGACCGGCAACTACACGATGCTTTACGGCGAACAATACGGTCGTGTTGAGACGTTGGTATCCGAGTCGATTTCCTTTCTTAGCGCCATGCCGCTTCACAGGGAGCTGCAAGAAGCGATACACCCAACACCAGAGTCCTAAATCATTAGGATGCCCCGCGACCAGACGTCACAGGACAAAAGTCAAAGGTCAGCGATTACGGTAGAGCTCTTTTTCCTGTGACTTGGACGCAAGTTTATGATCCTCTGGGGCATTGGTGGCTTTCGACGCTGTTAGCCGCGTTGCCGATCGTTGTTCTGTTAGGACTCTTGGCGGGGTTGAAGGTGCGGCCACACCTGTGTGCTATCGCGGGGGCGGCGACTGCCGTCCTCGTGGCAATGATCGCTTTCCAGATGCCCGCCTTGCTCGCGGTCAGCAGCTTTTTTTACGGCGCGGCTTTCGGTCTGCTGAAAATCGTCTGGATCGTGATCGCGGCGGTTTTTCTCTACGACATCTCGGTCGAGACCGGCCAATTCGAAATCATGAAGCAGTCGGTTGCGGCCATCACGCCGGATCGGCGTTTGCAACTCTTGCTCGTGGCGTTCTGTTTCGGCGCGTTCATTGAAGGCTGCGCCGGGTTCGGCGCGCCGGTGGCCATCGCCGGCGCTTTCATGATCGGACTTGGTTTCAAGCCGTTTCAGGCCGCGGCCCTCAATCTGATTGCCAACACTTCGCCGGTGGCATGGGGCGCCATCGGCACGCCCGTCCACACCCTGGCGGCTGTCACCGCGCTGAATGAGAGCGATCTCAACGCGATGATCGGGCGCATCCTTCCGATCACGGCCGTGGTCGTTCCCTTCTGGCTGGTGCGGTCCATGGTTAGCTGGAAAGAAACACTCCAGGTTTTTCCCGCGATCATGGTCGTCGGCGGCTCTTTCGCTGCGACGCAATGGTTCTGGGCCAATCATATGGACAGCAACCTCGTCGATATTTCCGCGGGCGTAGTGTCGTTAGTGGTGACGATGATCTTTCTCCGCATCTGGCAACCGAAAAAAATCTGGCGGTTCCGTGACGAAGCAGCCGTGGATGCAGGTTCCGTGAGTGGCTCCAGCAAACGTTACTCCGCGAGACAAACCGCCAAGGCGTGGATGCCTTTCCTGATCCTGTCGATCTTCGTTCTGTGCTGGGGACTACCGTCGATCAAGAACGCCCTGAACGAGGCAACGACTCCTTCGTTCAAAGTGGTAATGGAGGATGGCAAGCCGCGCCCGGGTCCAGCCGGCTGGGACTGGCCTTATCTTCACGGAAAGGTTTCACGAACGATGCCTGTCGCCGCCAAACCAACGCCTGAAGCCGCCCGCTTCGATTTCAACTGGCTGACCGCTACGGGCACCGGTTGTTTCCTTGCCGCCATCCTGGCCGGACTTCTTCTCGGGCTCAGCCCTGGCCGGATGTTCGGCATTTTCCTCAAAACTCTCGTGCGGTTGCGATTCGCCATCATCGCGATGACTTGCATGCTTGGGATAGGTTACGTGACGCGCTACTCGGGCATGGACGCCGTTCTGGGGCTGGCCTTCACGCGGACTGGCTGGCTCTTTCCGTTCTTCGGCGCTTACATCGGATGGCTGGGTGTCGCGCTGACTGGCAGCGACACTTCGTCGAACGCGCTCTTTGGAAATTTGCAACGAATCACCGCGGAGCAGCTCAATCTTAGTCCTATTCTCATGTGCGCCACCAACAGCGCCGGAGGCGTGATGGGCAAGATGGTTGACGCGCAATCCATTTGCATTGCAACGGCCGCCACCAACCAAGTAGGGAACGAAGGCTCCATTTTCCGCTTCCTGTTCTGGCACTCCGTGGCGCTTGCAGCCATTGTCGGGATCATCGTGATGCTGTATGCCTACGTCTTTCCGCAATTCATTCCCAATGGATTGAACTTCATCCGCTAGAGCGCCATCACCTTAATCGCTATGAAACTTTATTTCCTTCGTCACGGCAAAGCGGACTGGCCGAATTGGGACAGGCCGGACGACGAACGTCCTCTTACGCAGGAGGGCAAGGACGAGGTCGCGGCAGTGGCGAAGCTGCTCGCGCGATTCGACATCGCGCCCGCTATCGTCACGAGCCCTTTGCCGCGCGCCAGTCAGACCGCGGAAATCGCCGGCGAACATTTGCGCCAAAAAGTTCGAGTGGATCCTCTCCTTCGACCTGGCTTTGATGCCGGCAAACTAAGGAAGGTGCTGAAAGATTTTTCCGGAAACAGCCTCATGATCGTCGGACATGAACCGGACTTCACTCGAACCATCTTTGAATTGACCGGCGGAAGCACAAAACTTTCGAAAGCTGGGGTAGCTCTTGTCGAACTGGACATCGCTTCAATGAAAGGCGAGCTACGCTGGCTCGTCCCGCCGAAATTCGCGAAATGAAACGCATTTGGGTTTGGTTATTCGCTCTACTTTCGATCTGGGTCGCTCCTTCAGGGCAAGCTGCGGCTCCAAACGACCGCCACGTGGTCGTCATCGTCTGGGATGGGATGCGTCCCGATTTCGTGACCGAAAAAAATACCCCTACGCTTTGGAAGCTCGCGCAGGAGGGCGTCACTTTTCGTCATCATCACTCGGTTTATCCCACGGCCACCAATGTCAACGGCGCCGCCATCGCCACGGGCGTCTATCCGAACCGAAACAGTCTGCTCGCGAACCGCGAATTCCGTCCGCAGATCGAAGCCCGGAAGCCTTTCGAAAATGCCGAGCCAGCCGTCATCAAGAAAGGAGATGAAGTCACGGGCGGAAAATATCTCGCCTTTCCGACAATCGCGGAAATCGTGCGGACTGCTGGACGCGGTACCGCGGTCGCCGGCAGCAAGGCCGTGACGTTGCTGCACGATCGACACGCAGAATGGATGACGGGCGTTTCGAAGAAAGGGTTTACGATCTTTGCCGCGGCACCGATTCCTCCAAAACTGCGCGAGCAGATGCAGCCAGCACTCGACCCTTTGCTGACAGCGCCGGGGGAAGCGGGAGTGCAACGCAACGAATTTGCCACGCGCGCTTTGACCGAAACTCTCTGGCGCGACGGCGTCCCCGCTTTTTCGCTGCTTTGGTTGAGCGAACCCGATCTCACCCAGCACGAAGATTCGCCCGGCGCCGAAACCTCGATCGCCGCTCTTCGCGGTTCCGACAAGAATCTTGCGCTCGTTCTCGACGTGCTCACCAAGAAAAAAGTGCGGGAGACCACGGACGTCCTCGTCGTTTCCGACCACGGTTTTTCCACGATCGAGCGCAGCGTTGAATTCGTTCCCACGTTGCGCGCCGCCGGTTTCGACGCGGCCACGCGCTTCGAGGCAGCGCCGAAACCCGGGCAGATCATGGTGGTCGGAAACGGCGGCACGATCCTGTTTTACGTGATCGAACACGACCGTGAGGTGACGGCTCGCCTCGTGGAATGGCTCCAGCACTCCGATTTCGCGGGCGTGGTTTTCGCCCGCGAAAAATTCGAAGGCACGTTCCCGCTCGAGTTCGTCCACGCGAACACCACGGAAGCGCCGGACGTGATGGTGGCGATGCGTTGGAACTCCAAGGCGAATCGTTTCGGCGTGCCCGGCCAACTCATCGCCGATTCCGCGCGCGGTCCGGGCGAAGGAACCCACGCCAGCTTGAGTGAATTCGATGTTCACAACACGCTGATCGCGTCTGGACCCGATTTTCGTCGCGGGCTAATGAATGATATTCCCAGCGCCAACGTCGATGTCGCCCCGACCGTCCTGCATCTTCTCGGGATCACGGCGCCCACAAAATATGACGGGCGCGTTTTGGCGGAAGCGATGAACGGCCATTTCACCAAGCCGGAAGTATTGAACAAAACTTTGGAGGCCACGCGCAAATTCTCTTCGGGCGAATGGCGCCAGCATCTTCGGGTCTCGCTCGTAGGCGAGACCATTTATATCGACGAAGGCAACGGCGCGTTCTCTGCCAGCTCTCCTTCTCCCTCTCCGTAGAATTTTGTCGCCTAGTTTCGGCCCACTATGGCAAACTGATTTCCGATCATGCGAGCGCTCCGCATTCTCCTTGTCCTCGATTCCGCCTTCCTTTTTTTGCTGGGCACTTTGCTTCTCGTCCTGCCCGAACAGATCGAGCTCGCTTTCGGTTTCGCCGGTCTGCCTGCTGGCGTCACTTACATCGTCGCCCTGTGGGGATGCGTTTTGCTGACGATGGCGATCGGCTACTGGAAAGCCTCGGCCGACCCCGTGCGTAACTTCATCTGGATCCAGGTCGGCATCGCGCGGGGCGCGCTCGCATGTGGGGTCGGAATTATTTATCTCGTGCGCGGTGTGGTCACCTTCCGTCAGGCCGGTCTCGCCACGATCGCAGCCGGACTCTTCGCCATCGCTTACCTTGTTTTGTATCCGCGTCCGGAAAAAACATGATAATCGGTCTGTCGTTCGCCGGTTTCGCTTAATTCTATCTCTCCAAACCGCTGCGCGTCATAGTGAGGCGTTTGCCACATCGACATCGCCAACGTCCTAGTCCCCGCAATCTTCAATTCAACCACGGTGACCTCGTCCACGTGGCTGGTGCCCCCATTGCGTTCGCCGCGGAAATCGATCGGGTTCCGGCGAACATCGATCATTTCTGGATAACAATTCAAACGGGTCAGCCCGGCCCGGTGCGGGTAGCACTCAGCACTTACTCCCGGCAAAATGCCGCCGCTGGTTTCGATCCGAGGATGCGCATCGGCACGGTAGCTTCGACATGGACGGAGTTGCCGGCGACAGGATTACTTCGGAGCCCAGGCTTGGATTATCACACAATCGAAGCTGCGACTCCGGTAATCTATGTCGAACAGGAACGTCCTGCGCTGGAAGCGCTCCTGGCGGAGAACACCGGGCGCGCCGTTTTCATCGAAGCGTGGGGAGAACTTTACGTTCGGACCCATCTTGGTCTGCACCAGGTGCACAGCCGGCGCGCGAGTTGCAGTGTGCTTTCGGACTACATCGGGCGCGATGGCGCAATTCGCTTTTATTATCCGGATGCGACCGCGCTCATGCTTCTCTTTAAGTACTGCGGCCAGCCTTAAGAGACGCCGCTATTCTCGACCCTCTATCCTCCATCCTCGCAGAGATTACCAGGGAGGGGACTCGAACCCCTAAGGATTGCTCCACCAGATCCTAAGTCTGGCGCGTCTGCCAATTTCGCCACCCTGGCTCGGCCGAGACATTACACGAAGCCGTTTCAGGACGCGAGAGCTTGAGATGCGTCGCGCCGCAACTCAGCTACAGCTGCGGCCGGATCTGCAGAAGGAGCGATGGTGATGACCACGCTCTTGCTCACCGGGGTATTACTTCGGTCGGCCGTGTCGTTGATCGAAACCAGCACATTGGCTTCCGGAAAATAAGTCGCGGTACAGCCGCGGGGAATATTAAAGGGAGCGACCATGAAGTGTTTGGCGATCCGGGTTTCGCCTTTGTAATGACTCGTTAGATCAACGAATTCTCCCTGCTGAAGGCCATTTTCGCTCACGTCCTGAGCGTTCATGAAAACAACCCGGCGACCATTGTAAACGCCGCGGTAACGATCGTTCAGGCCGTAGATGGTGGTGTTGAACTGATCGTGGCTGCGCACGGTCATCATCAGGTATTCGCCCGGGCGCAGATCGTGCGGCTCGATCCCGGAGAGGATGAATTTGGCTTTGCCGATGCCGTTATTGAACTTCCTTCGGTCGCGCGCTTCGTTCGGCAGGTAGAAGACATCTTCGCGAATCCGCTCATTGTAACTCTCGAAACCGTCGATGACGTGTTCGATGTGATCGCGAATGCGATCGTAGTTCGCTACCAGGCCTTTCCAATCGACGGTCGTTCGCGCGCCCAGCGCGGCGTCTGCCAGCCCGGCGATGATCGCAGGTTCGCTCCGAAGATGTTCGCTCGCCGGCTGGAGATGGCCATGCGAAGGATTGATGACACCCATCGAATCCTCCACGGTAACGAATTGCTTCCCGGTTTCCTGGCGATCGATTTCGGAACGGCCCAGACACGGCAGGATGAGCGCGATCTCGCCGGTGATGAGATGAGCGCGATTGAGCTTGGTGGAAATGTGCGCAGTGAGGCGGCAATTCTGGAGGGCCTTGGCGGTGTATTCCGTGTCCGGCGTGGCGGAAAGGAAGTTCCCGCCCAAACCAAGGAAGAACCGGATCTTTCCGTCACGCATTCCCTTGATTGTTTCGACCGTATCGGTCCCATGTTCCATTGGAGGCGCAAACCCGAACTCGCGCCCGAGTTGCGCCATGAAGTGGTCGTTCATGCGCTCCCAAATGCCCATGGTCCGATCGCCTTGCACGTTGGAATGTCCGCGCACCGGGCAGGGGCCGGCGCCCTGCCGTCCGATGTGGCCGCCGAGCAACAGAAAATTCATCACCTCCTGGATGGTGGCGACCGCGTTCTTGTGTTGGGTCAGTCCCATGGCCCAGCAACAGATGATGCGCTTGCACTTCATTGCGATCTCGGCCGCGGCGCGGATTTGTTCGCGGGTTAGACCGCTGCCGCGAAGGATCACGTCCCAAGGCGTCGCCCGAAGATGCTCGAAAAACGCTTCGCTTCCGTCAGTGAAATTCGAGATAAATTCGAGATCGAAGACCGTGCCGGGCCGCTTCTCTTCGTCGGCCAGCATTTCTTTCATGATTCCGCGGAGCGCCGCCATGTCGCCATTGATGCGGACCGGCAACCAGAGATCGGTGATCGGCGTCCCGATATCGAAAAGCATCTTGAACGGAAACTGGAGCAGGTGGCGGTAGAGATATTCCTGCGGATTTGGATTCACCACCTGCATGAGTCCCGGCTCCGGCATCGGATTGAGCGCCACGATGGTGGCGCCGTTGTGTTTCGCCCGCTCGAGGACGGTCATCATGCGCGGATGATTCGTCCCCGGGTTCTGCCCGATGATGAAAATGCCGTCCGCGTGCTCGAAGTCTTCGAGCGTCACGCAACCTTTGCCGATGCCGATGGCTTCGTTGAGCGCCGCGCCGCTCGACTCATGGCACATGTTTGAACAATCCGGCAGATTGTTCGTGCCGAATTGCCGCGCGAAAAGCTGGTAACAAAAGGCGGCTTCGTTGCTGGCGCGGCCACTGGTATAGAAGGCTGCGGCGTTCGGGGTCGGCAGGGCCTTGAGCTCGCGCGCCATCAACTGGAACGCATCCTCCCAGGTGATCGGTTCGTAGTGGGTGGCGCCGGGCTGCTTCACCATGGGGTGCACGAGCCTGCCTTGCAGTTCGAACCAGTAATCGCTCTGCTTGCTTAAATTCGCGATCGAATGTTCTCGAAAAAATTCCGGCCCGATCTGCTTCCGCGTCGCTTCGCTGCTTAACGCCTTCACTCCATTCTCGCAGAATTCGAAAACGTGGCGGTGATCGTCCGGACTCGGCCAGGCGCAGCTCTGGCAATCGAACCCATCCTTCTTGTTCACCTTCAACCAGGTGCCGAGGCCGCGCATGAAGCCCGTCTCGCGCATCGTGAATTTGATGCTTTGGGTCAGCGCGGGCATTCCCGCCGCCACGCGGCGAGGCTCACGCAAGGAAGGTCCTTTGGTTTCCTCAGGCGGTTGGGCGCCGGGAGTCGGAACCCCGCAATCCAGATGTGCATCGACGTGAGGTCCGCTCACCGGCGTGCCGTTTCCCATTTTCCCCGGCTTTTGCGCGACCGTGTCGAGCCGCGGCTCATGCCGGGATTGATCCGAGGAACCCGGATCGGGCTGAGGCAAATGTGTATCGGCGTCATCCATTCGATACCCGATCTATTTCTTAATGTTCTTCACGGGATGCGTCGAGTTCATTCGAGAGGGGAAGTGAGACCCAAACCGCACAGAGCAGCGACCAAGTGAGCCATTTATTCATTGGGTCAAGAGCTCCCAATCAAGATTCCAACGAGAAACACCAAGACACCGCCAACAATCACTTGAAAAGCGGCGCGGAGAAACGGTGTGTCCATGTACCGGTTTCGAATCCAGCTGATGAGCAGGAGCTCGATGGCCACCACCACAACGGCGACGACCGTCGCCGCGCGAAAATTTGCGATGAGATAGGGCAACGTGTGACCGATTCCCCCGGCTGTGGTCATCAATCCGCAGACGATTCCACGAAGCAGAGGTTTGCCGCGCCCCGTTAGACTGCCGTCATCGGAAGCGGCCTCGGCGAACCCCATCGAAATTCCCGCTCCAACGCTCGCGGCGAGGCCGACGACGAGAGCGTCGTGACTGTTTTGGGTCGCAAAGGCCGCGGCAAAGACCGGCGCGAGCGTGGAGACCGAGCCGTCCATCAGCCCCGCCAGCCCCGGTTGCACGATTTGCAGAACGAACAAGCGTCGATGCGCTTTCTCTTCCTCCGCCTCGACTTCCGGAGTCAGATGTTCCTGTTGGAGATTGTCGGCCAGAGTAACATGCTTCCGTTCCGCCTCCGCCAGGTCTCCGAGCAGCTTTCGCGTTGAAGCGTCGCTTGCTTTACCAGCGGCCTGCTCGTAGAAACGCCGGGTTTCCGTCTCCATCACCTCGGCGTGACGCCGCACCGCTTTGATCCCGAGCGGCCGGATCATCCACACCGGCTTGCGGTAGACGAATCCTCTCACGTCTTCTCGACGGACCAGCGGAATGTGCTCCCCAAAACGGCGGCGGTAGTCATCGATCAGGCGGCGGCGATGCTGATCCTCTTCCGCTTCCATTTCTTTAAAGATCTGAGCGGTTGCTGGGTAATCGGCCTTCAATCCTGCGGCGAAGTCTGCGTAGATGCGCGCGTCCGTTTCCTCGGACGAGATCGCGAGCGCCAGGATTTCCTGTTCCGAAAGGTCCTTGAAATTTTTTGCCACAGCGTTCTCTCCAGATCATCAAACCCGAGTCGCTCGAGCGTTACGAATGTTATTTCTGCACCAACGCGGGGCTGGGCGAAGCAGCAGGCGGCGCGGCGACACGAACCTTGTCACCGGTCAGCAGCGAGTCAGCGGGATTGAGGATGATTTTATCCGACGCGGTAACGCCATCCACGATTTGGATCGTAGTGCCGAAGTCGCGGCCGACTTTGATATCGCGGAGCTCGACGCTGTTGTCCGCTCTCACGACACCAACCTGCAATCCCTGAGCACGAAACAAGAGGGTATTGTTCGGCACGGTCACGAGCTGCCCTAACGCACCCGCCGTCAGACGCACCTGGGCGTAGCTGCCCGGTTGAATCTGATTGTCCGAGTTATCGAGATGAAGCTCGACGAGCAACGTTCGGGAATTCGGCGTGATCGATTCCGACGTGGTCGCCACTTTCGCCTGCAAGGTTTTGCCCCCCTGATCGGGGAAAACGACATCGATTGGCTGGTCGACATGAATGTCGGTGGCGTTCGCTTGCGGGACGCGAAAATAAATCCGGAGCGTGTTGGTTTGCTGGACATGGAACATTTCCAGGCTGGTGTTATTCGCGACGATCAGGTCGCCGACGTTCAGGTTGCGCGCCGTGATCGTCCCGGGAAACGGAGCCGTCACCCGTTTGAATGCGACCTGCTGTTCGAGAACGCGAAGGTTAGCGGCAAAGGCGTCTGCATTGGCCTTTGTCGTATCTTCGGCGGAGGCTGTGTTCTGGGCGTCGAGCTCGGAGACAACGCCCTGTTTGAATAACTGCTGGAATTTGGCGTTCGTGACTTTCGCCAGCTCGGAACTTTTTTGGGCAAGCGCGGCTTGGGAGCGGGCTTGCTCGAGCTGATGATCGAGGTCCGGCGTATCGACCTCGGCCAGCAATTGGTCTTGATCGACGTGGGCGCCGATATCTACCACCCAGCTTTTAAGGTAGCCATTGACCCGCGAAAAAATGCTCGCTTCCTGCCAGGGTTTGATCTCCGCCGGTAACATGAGGCCATCCGGAGGCGCACCGGCACTCGGCGAGACAACGGTCACACTCTGGAGCGCCAGTTGCTGGGTATCGGCGGTGGCTTGCCGGCGCTGTGACAATCGCGGCCACACTCCAGCGACGATCGCGGCGATCAGGAGTGTTCCGCCCACAATGAGGAGCCGGCGAGATCCGGATTTGCCGAGGAGAGAGGCAATGGATCGTTTCAGTCCGCCGGTGCTTAATGGAATGCCGCTAATAGTAGTTCCGTTCATAATAGTCTCTCCTCGTTAGGTCGCAGGAATGGCCGGAGCCAGGCCTTGCGACGAATCTGTTTCGTCGGGTTTGGAATTGCGCCGATCGGCGGACGCCCGGTGTAAAAGACTGAACACCACCGGCACAAAAAACAGCGTTGCGACCGTGGCGATCATCAGGCCGCCGATGACACCGCGACCGAGCGGCGCATTCTGTTCGCCACCTTCGCCAAGACCAAGCGCCATCGGTAACATGCCGATGATCATGGCCAGCGCGGTCATTAACACCGGCCGCAATCTTGTCGTCCCTGCTTCCCATGCGGCGTGGAGCGGATCTAGTCCGTCATCCAATCGTTGACGCGCAAAGGTTACGACCAGGACTGAGTTAGCGGTGGCGACGCCCATGCACATGATCGCACCCATCATCGCGGGAACGCTCATCGTTGTGCCAGTGACGTACAATCCCCAGATCACGCCGGCGAGCGCGCCGGTCAACGCTGTGAGGATGATGAAAGGATCGAGCCAGCTCTGGAAGTTGACGACCAGGAGCAGGTAAATGAGCGCGACGGCCGCGATCAATCCGATGCTCAGCCCGAGAAAGCTGGAGTTCATCGTCAATGCCTGGCCGCGCAACATGATTGAAGTGCCGCGCGGCAAATTCTTTTGCGCCTCGGCAACGATCGGCTTGATGTCGCTCAAGACGCTGCCGAGATCGCGGTTCGAAACCCCGCCGAAGACATCCACGACTGGCATGATGTTGAAGTGCGAGTAAATCGGCTGGCTGTTCGTTCGTGTAAATGAAGCGACGTTGGTTAAGAGCTGTCCGTTGGCGGCGCCGGGCTGGGACGCGCTTACCGGCAGCGATTGGAGGGCGTCGAGCGACGCCAGCCGGTACTCCGGCGTTCGCACATTGACCAGGTATTGAACGCCGGTCGTTTGATCGACCCAATAGCTCGGCGCTGTTTGACCACTGCCGCTGAGGCTTAGCAGGACCGAGTTGGCCACGTCCCTTTCGGTGAGTCCCAGGCCCGCCGCTTTGGTTCGGTCGATGGTGAATTGGAGCCGTTGCAGATGCGCGGGCTGTTGCACACGGACATCGACCGCGCCGATCACGCGTCGCAGCCTCTGGGCGAGCTCTCCGGCAACCTTGTGGTTCGTCGCCAGATCGCGGCCTAAAATCTGAATGTCGAATGGCGCCGGTAATCCAAAGTTAATCGTCTGCGTTACGATGTCCGACGGCAGGAAATAGAACTCGGCGCCGGGAAATTTCTGGTGCAGATCGAGGCGCAATTGCCGCACGTAATCGGCGGTCGGCTTATGGTTTGCCTGGAGCGCGACCAAAACGTCGGCGTCGGCTGATCCGGCTACGCCACTGTTATTGTAGCTCAAATTAATCCCGGACGTGGGAAGGCCGATGTTATCAACGATCCCCTTGAGTTCCTGCGCTGGGATCCGTTGTTTAATCGCGGCTTCTACTTGATCGACGAGGTTGGCCGTTTCTTCGACGCGCGTTCCCGCCACGGCCCGTACGTGCAATTGAAAAGAGCCCGCATCCACCGCCGGAAAGAAGTCCTGGCCGAGAAACGGCACGAGGATCCATGAACCGGCGCAAAGCGCGAGGAAGGTCACCGCAAAGACCCGGCGGTGGGTCAGGATCGAGCCTAACAAATCGTGATAACCTTTGCGTAAGCGGTCGAACCCGCGCTCAAAAAGCTGCTGAAGAGCAACGAACGGCCGCACCCAGAGCGCAACCGTCGGCTCTTTACCGCTCTTGCCTGTCACGCCGGAGGGCGCTGCGGCCGGAGGCGGATGATGGTTGCGCTCGAACCACATGATCAATGTCGGCACCAGGGTGCGCGACAAGACGTAGGATGCGGCGACTGCGAACATCACAGCCTCAGCCAGCGGGACGAAGAGATAACGCGCCACCCCCGAAAGAAGGAACATCGGGACAAACACGATGCAGATGCAAAGCGTGGACACGAACGCCGGCAGAGCGATTTCGCCCGCGCCCTTGAGAATCGCGTCCTCCAGTTTTTCGCCCAGACTCATGTGACGCTCGACGTTCTCGATCGTCACCGTGGCGTCGTCCACCAGAATGCCGACGGCCAGGGCCAGCCCGCCGAGCGTCATCAAGTTAATTGTTTCGCCGATCAGGCCAAGGGCCGCGATCGACGCCAGCACCGACAACGGGATCGATATGGCTATGATGATCGTGCTCCGCCAGGAACCGAGAAACAACAGGATCATCAGCGCGGTCAAAGCGGCGGCGATGACACCTTCTCTTACCACGCCACTGACCGCGGCGCGGACGAAGAGCGATTGATCGTTGAATTCTTTTACCTGAACCGCGGTCGAAACGGTTTTCAGGACATTGGCCATCGCCTGTTTCGCTCCGGAGACGACGCTAAGGGTGGAAGCGGTGCCGCTCTTGAAGACACTAAGCAGGGTGCTGCGAACGCCATCCTGCCGGACGATGTTTTGTTGCGGATCGTAACCGTCACGCACCTGGGCGACGTCGCCCACCCGGATCTGCGTGCCATCGACGACTTTGATCGGCAGCTCGTTTAAGCTGTCGATCCGCGTCGGAAAAGTATTGATATCGATCGGATACTGCGTCGCGCCAAATTTGGTCGTGCCGCTGGGAAAGACCAGCGCCTGATTGTTGATCGCTGTCGTTACATCCGATTGCGTCAGGTTCTTTGCCTGGAGTTTTCTTGTATCGACATCGACTGAGACCAGTCGTTGCTTGCCGCCGAACGGAAAAGGAATGGCGATACCGGGAACACTGACCAGCCCAACGCGAATCTGATTGAGCGCGACGTCGAAAGTCTGTTGTTCGGAAAGCGTGGTGCTGCCGATGCCGTATTGCAGGACCGGAACCGTGGCCGCGTCGTACTGAATGATGAGCGGTGGGGTCGCGCCGGCTGGAAGTTGTCTCAGGATGGTTTGCGAGACCGCGGTGACCTGGGCGACGGCGGTGGAAATCGTCACGCCCGGCTGAAAGTAGAGTTTGATGATGCCGATCCCATCGTAAGAGGTCGACTCGATATGCTCGATGTTGTTGACCGTGGTCGTGAGCGCGCGTTCCTGCGTGTAGATGATGCGCTGCTCAATCTCGCGCGCGCTCAATCCGTTGTAGCTCCAAATAATGCTGACAACCGGAATATTGATGGAGGGAAAAATATCTGTGGGAGTCTTGATCAGGACGAAAGGCGTGACCAGGAGCAGCAGCAGCGCCGCTACGACAAATGTGTAGGGTCGATTGAGAGCTAAACGAATAATCCACATAACATTTCTCCGGTCTGGCTAAACCAACTAGAGAACCCACTGAACGAGCAGATTACTTACATAGGTGATGGCAACGCCGAGGATGGAGCAACCCAGGACGAGCCCCAAAGATTTGGCTACGATGAGAGCGACGTTCGTGTTCATGATTACAGATTACGCCTCGCCCCGGGTAAGCCGCTATTGCGCGCGTGGGGGATTTTTCACTGCCGCTGGTGAGGTGATTTGCGCTCCCTCGTTCGAGGTATAACGCGTAGTGATCCAGATCCCCGGCAACGCCGATCTCACGGTTTCTCAACCAGGCGTTTGAAATTATGCAGATACCTATCGACCCGATTCGAGACAGCGCCGCCGAAGCTCGAGCTCAACTTTAAACTGACTCGTGTCGTTCGGTCAGAACATGCCTCGAAGGAAACGACGCCGGTCGCGAGGTGAGCGGGCGCGTGACCGTTGGCCACAGTTCGCCAGGCCAGTCGTCGCTCCGGAACACGAAGCATGATCTCAAGCATCGCGTCGTATCGCTTTCCGTTGAAAGCGAGGGTGGCGACGAAATGATGCGCGTCCAATTTCCGCACTCGTTTGATCGCCGTAATGAATTTTGGATACTCGTCAAACCGCAGCCACTGTCCGTAAACGTCGGCAACCGGCGCTTTGACCACGATTGCCCCCTCCGCGGCGTCAATCGTCCGCGATCTGTTCCCATTGTTTGACATTGGTTCGTCAGACGTAGGACCGCGCATATTCGTCTTTCGAAAACGTCCGGCTCCAGCCGTCGGCGAAATTAAAGATCGACATGTTGAATACGAGCATCCGGTCGTGCCGCGGCGCGCGCGGTCGAAAGACCCTGCGCAGCTTCTTCCTGAAATTGTTTTCACGTTGTGTGGTTTTCATTGTGATTTTTGTATGCCTCAACGTTAAGGGTCGGGCGGTCTGCCACCACCTTGCAGTGGCGGGATTTTGCACTGCCTCTTTCGAGGGAGGATGAAAGCTGGCGGAGAACCCAGACGGCTGTTAAATTGCCCGTCCAGCGTTGTTAGGCGGATCAACAACGATGGCTTGTCATGAAATCCAGCTCGAGAGGATCGGTCGACGATTCATCGGCTTTGCCGCACACCGGAAGCTTTCATCCCATTCCTAACCAAGAAAGGAAAAACCCCCATGAATGCGACCAAAGACAAAACTAAAACTCCCGAAAGCGACAGCCAACCGATGCGGTTTGCCAATGCGACGCTCGGCAAACATCGCCATGTCTGCGCGTTTTTTCACGGCACGGAGGAGGAGTATCGCGTGCTGCTTCCGTTTATTAAGGAAGGCCTCGCGCGCGGCGAGAAGGCGTTTCACATCGTCGATCCACAACTGCGCGACGAGCACTTGGAGCAACTTTCCTCAGCCGGCGTCGATGTTCCTTCGATCGAGAAGAATGGGCAATTCGAGCTGCACCACTGGCACGAAGTTTATTTGCGCGACGGCCATTTCGACAAGGACCGAATGCTTGCCTGCATGCAAGAGGTATTGGAGCACAGTCAGCGCGACGGCTTCCCTCTCGCCCGCGTCATGGGCCACGCCGAATGGGCGTCAGGCGACTGGCCCGGGGTAGACGATTTTCTCGAATACGAGTGCCGGCTGAACGATATCATACCTCCGAATAAGGATGCCGTAATCTGTCTTTATGATCTGACGAAGTGCGGCGGCAACCTTATCATCGACGTGATGCGGACTCACCCGATGATTCTCATCGGCGGCATCGTTCAGGAAAACCCGTTCTTTGTCCCGCCGGAAGAGTTTTTGCGGGAATTGCGCGAACGCCGCTCGCCCCGGACCAAAGTAACGGCCTGAAGTTACCTCACGATGGAAACGAAGGTGGAATATTGGAAGCAGACGTGAGGCGATATGGCCGATCGAATTAGCGAAGAGAGAATCGCGAAGCGGGATCCAAACGCGCGGAGGGTGTCACGCGCGATTTTTGGTTACGCGCTTTCCGTCGTGTCGGTCGCGCTCGCCACGGGCGTGACCTTTCTTCTGGAAGGCTACACGTTTCGCACTCCGCTCTTCTTTGCAGCCATCCTGTTGAGCACGTGGTTCGGCGGCAGAGGACCGGGGCTGTTCACCGTGCTGCTCTCCACTTTATCGATCAACTTTTTCTTTCTCGAGCCGAGGTTCGCCTTCTCATTTGGTCCTCACGATATTCCTCACCTTGCCGTCTTTCTTTTTTCAGCATTGCTCGTTAGCTCCTGGAGCAACATGCGGGGACGCGCCGAGCGTGGCTTGCGGCGGGCGCGCGATGAACTCGAGACCAGGGTAAAAGAGCGAACGGCGGACCTGAGCCGGAGCAACGAGCAATTGCGGCTGCAGATTGCCGAGCGCGAGCGGGCTGAGAGCGTTTTGCGGGAACAGGCAAGTCTTCTTAACCTCACGCACGACACCGTTTTCGTGCGCGACATGAACAATGTCATCACCTACTGGAATCGCGGCGCCGAGGAACGATACGGTTGGTCGGGCGAAGACGCGGTGGGCCGCGTTTCGCACGAGCTCACGCAGACCTCCTTCCCCGCGCCGCTCCAGGAAATAAATGCGGAACTCCTCGAGACTGGCCGGTGGGAAGGAGAATTGATCCATACGCGCCGCGACGGCACGCACGTTACGGTAGCGAGCCGATGGGCCCTGCAACGCGATGAAGTCCAGAAGCCGGTAGCTATTCTGGAGACGAACAACGACATCACTCCGCAGAAACGAGCGGAAAGTGCGCGGCGGAAAAGCGAAGAGCAATATCGGGATCTCATTAACGCTTCGCCGGACGCCATCTGTGTCATCGATGCGGAGGGCATCTGTGTTTTGGTGAACCCCGCGGGAGTCGAGCTGGCGGGACGTCCGGAAGCCGAGCTGATCGGCAGTTCAATCGCAGAGACCTACCTCCCGGAAGAACGCCATCTGTTGGAGCATCGGATTGAAAGATTGAAAGCGGAAGGATCTTTCCGGTTCGAGCGCCAATTCGTCCGCGGAAATGGCGAGGTAATTCCGGCGGAAGTTTCTTTGTCAGCGCTGCGCGGGCGACATTATCAATCCATCATCCGAGATATCAGCCAGCGCAAGCGTCGCGAAGCGCTCCTCGCCGGAGAAAATCGAGTTCTCGAGATGGTGGCCAAAGGCGATTCGCTTCCCGATATTCTCGATAACCTCTGTCGGCTGGTGGAAGTACAATCTTCCGAGGTTATCGCCTCGATCCTGTTAATGGATCCGAACGGTAAACAATTGCGGCACGGCGGAGCGCCGAATCTTCCGAAAGCGTACACGGAAGCAATTGACGGCGCTCACATCGGGCCTGCGGTGGGCTCATGCGGAACCGCCGCTCATCGCGCGGAGCAGGTGATTGTGACCGACATCGCGGTCGATCCACTGTGGGCTGATTTTCGTGAGCTGGCTTTGGCCCATTCGCTCCGCGCTTGTTGGTCCACGCCGATCTTTTCGTCCGAGGGCAAAGTGATCGGGACATTTGCCATGTATTATCGCGAGCCGCGCAGTCCCAGTCTTCAGGAGCAGGACACAATTACACACATTACCTACCTCGCCGGCGTCGCTATCCAGCGGAAACTGTCCGAAACAGCCCGGCGCGAAAGCGAAGCGTATCTGGCGGAAGCGCAGCGCCTCAGCCATACCGGGAGTTGGGCCTGGACACCCGCCACTGGCGAGATCAGATATTGGTCGGACGAAACTTATCGCCTGCTTGGTTTCGATCCGAACGCCGGGACGCCGCGATTCGAAAAATTCTTTGGCCGCCTTTGCCCGGAGGACCAGAACAGAGTCAGAGAACTGTTTGGAAAATCAATTGCCCAGAAGGCGGATTTCGAAACCGACTATCGCATTGTTCACCCGAACGGCGAGATCAAGCACATTCACGCGGTGGGACACCCGGTTTGCGATGAGGCCGGCCGTTTTGTCGAGTTCGTGGGGACAGTCATAGATGTAACCGAAGCCAAGCGCGCGGAAGAAGCGCTGCGAGCTTCCGAGCAAGTCGCGCGCGGGCAAGTGGAGGCGCTGGCCCAGAGTCTGGATGTTTTGGCCACGGCGCCGGAACCGGAGAAATTCATTGGGCAGATGCTAAGCACGATTGGCCGTCTGCTGGAGGCGCAAAGCGTCACTCTGTGGTTACTGGACAAGTCGGCTGACTCGCTCATTCTGCGCTCAATGGCGAAGGGCGGTGAAGTGATCGCGCCTGATCCGGAACATCCCTTCATAAAGGACCCGTTGTTTTGGAAACAGAACGCAGTGATCCGTGAACTTCTTTTCACAGCGGGTCCCGTCGTTTGCGACGACCTGGAGACTGATCCGCGCGTGAACGGCGAGTGGGGCGATTATTTGAAGCGAAACGGAACGAGAAGATTCATGGCTGTTCCGATTTTGGTCGGGGGACATGTTAGGGGCTTTGTTGGCATCCGGCATAGCGACCTGGCATCGTACCGGCCGGAGGAAATTGAGTTAACCCAGGCGCTCGCCCATCAAGTGATGCTTGCCATTCAACTCAATGAGTTTGCCGAGCAAGGCCAGCGGGCGGCGGTCTTTGAAGAACGGAATCGAATGGCGCGTGACATCCACGACACTCTTGCGCAGGGTTTCACCGGTGTGATTGTGCAATTGGAAGCGGCCGAGGATGCGATTTCGTGCGGCTCTCGCAAGGAAGCCGACGCTCACTTGCATCGCGCTGGTCAATTGGCCCGGGAGAGTCTCAGCGAAGCCCGCCGGTCCGTCCATGCGTTGCGCCCGAGGGCCTTGGAAACGCACAATTTCTGGGACGCGCTCAAAGGTATCATTAAGAACACGACGGTGGGAACACCCCTCCATACCAAGTTCGCGGCGCAAGGCAAATTGCCGAAGCTTCCTCAGACCTGGCAGGAGAACCTGCTCCACATCGGACAGGAAGCTTTGACCAACACGCTCAAGTACGCTCGGGCTCGCAACTTCGAAACCCGGCTAAGCTACAAGGCGAAAGAGCTGCGGCTGGAACTTCGTGACGACGGCGACGGATTCAAAATCAAAGAGCAAAATGACGGCGTGGGTCTCACCGGAATGCGCGAGCGTGTCGAACAAATGGGCGGGACCCTAACCCTCAAGAGCCAGCGTGGTAAGGGAACCAACATCGTCGTGGTTCTACCCTGCCAGGAAAGGGCGGTCGCATGAAAAAGAAAAAAAAGATTGTCTCCACATCCCCTCGCTTGGCGAAGAAGCCGGCGGCTTCGGTGAAGAGCGTCCCGAAGAAACCTCGTATCAATGTGCTCATTGCGGATGATCACAGTGTGGTCCGCGAAGGTTTGGTTTCGCTCATCACTCGGAAAGCAGACATGACCGTAGTGGGCGAGGCAAGCAATGGACGTGAAGCCGTCGATCTCTGGAAGCAGCATCATCCTGACGTGACCTTGCTCGATCTGCGCATGCCGGAGCTCGATGGCGTTGGCGCGCTCAAGGAAATTCGTGGCGACAACGAGAAGGCGAAAATTATTGTCCTCACAACGTTCGACGGCGACGAAGATATCTATCGGGCCATTCAAGCCGGTGCGAAAGGTTATCTGCTCAAGGACGTACCGCGCGAAGCACTAATGGATTGCATTCGCCGGGTGCATGCCGGCGAAACCTGCGTGCCGGTCCACCTCGCCGCCAAACTCGCGCAACGCGTCGGCGGCGAAACCTTGAGCGGACGCGAAATTGAAGTGCTCAAGCTAATGGCCCAGGGCAAGAGCAACAAAGAGATTGGGTCGGTCCTCTTTATCAGCGAAGGCACCGTGAAGTCGCACGTGAAGGGTATCTTCGCTAAGATGAATGTGATCAGCCGGACCGAAGCGGTCGCTAACGCGACCCGCCGCGGTTTGATTCAGCTGTAAGGCCAATCTCTTTCGTTGGGCCTGCGGCTTGGTTTCGATCCTACCTCGAACGAGGGATTACGAATCACCTCGCGAGCGGCACCGAAAAATCCCCAACCCGCGCCATGGCGGGAACCCGGTGGCACAGGACATTTCTGTCATGAACAAACAAAGAATCATCAGCCTCGCTGCCGGTGCTCTCCTGAGTCTGCTAACGGCATGCGCAACATCACCTTACGCGAGTAGACCACTCGCATCGCGGGATAGTTCCGGTCCTGTGCAGAACCCCGATATAATCCGTGGTGGAAACCGGATACCGGTCACAACATACTACGATTTTCCACCTATCGGCGACCAAGGCCCACGCTAGGAACTACGACGCCGGGCATGTCGGACTAATGCTGGAGCGGGGCGATAATCTTTCGAGATATTCACCTATGATAAAGGCAATATCCTATCTCGGTCTTGGGACCATGGGTGGCGGCATGGCGTCCAACCTTCTCAAAGCCGGTTACAAGCTTACCGTCTGGAATCGGAGTGTTGAAAAATGCGAACCGTTCGCCAAAGAAGGCGCGCGCGTGGCCAATACGCCAGCCGACGCCGTCCGCGACGCCGAGCTCGTCATCTACAGTTTAAGTAACGACCAGGCGGTCGAGGAGGTCGTCTTTGGCGCGGCCGGAATCCTAACTGGAATTAAAGAAGGCCAGATCGCGATGGACATGAGCACGGTTCTTCCCGCAATAAGCTTGCGAGAACAGGAAGCTTACACAAAGCGCGGGGTGGACTTTCTCGACGCACCAGTCTTCGGCAGCAAAAACGAAGCGGCCAATGCCGAGCTTTGGATTATGGCCGCGGGCAACAAGGCCATTTTTGAAAAAGTGAAACCGGTCCTGGAGCGACTGGGGCAAACCGTCCACTACTTCGGCAAAAACGGAAACGCCACGGCCATGAAACTAGTGGGAAACCTCATCGTCGCGTTGGAAATGGAAGCGCTGGCGGAGGGGCTTGTCCTCGCGCAAAAGGCCGGCCTCGATCTGAATATGGTAATGGAAGTCCTGAAAGTCGCGGACTTCCGCTCACCGCTGATCGCGAGCAATGGTCAGAATATTTTGAGACGCGATTTCTCTCCCAGCTTCGCCCTCAAGCTTATGCTCAAAGACGCGGGCTTGATTGAGAAGTTTGCTGAAAGTCTGAAGTCGCCGATCCCGGCGCTGCGCGTTGCTCAGAAAAATCTCGAATCGGGCGTCGCGCTTGGGTTCGGAAGAGAAAATGCCTCCGCCCTGATCAAGGCTCTCGAAAAGGAGGCCGGCGTCGAAGTAAAAGCACGTTAACCATCTAGCCCGGTGAGCCATTCTCCAAAAAGAAGGCAAAGTTTTCGGAATCTCGCAACCAGAATTTCCGGATGGGTGGCGTGCATAGGACTATTTATCATCGCCGCCAACGGACAGGACCGATTATTGCCTGAGCTGCCACAAACAACCACGCCAGTGAGGCTGGTGGCAGCAACGGATTCAGCCACCGGCAAATCCGAATTTCGTTACCAGGAGAACAACACGCCACCGGTGATTCGGGTGCAGCCGGGAAGCATCCTGAAGGTGGAATATGAGAATGAGCTCGCCGCCCAATCGAGAGAAGACTGCGCCGGTCGCCCGTGCATGAACATGACAAATCTTCACTTCCACGGTCTGCACGTTTCGCCCAACGCGCCGCAGGACGATGTCCTGGACATGATGGCCTCAACCGGGGAGACGCTGCATTATTCCGTGCAGGTGCCCCCGCAGCAACCTCCAGGACTCTACTGGTACCACACCCACTCGCACGGCGAGAGCTATGTGCAGGATCTTGATGGAATGTCCGGCGCTATCATCGTGGAAGGCATCGACCGGTATGCGCCCGAAGCGCTGAACATGCGCGAGCGGATCCTGGTGCTGCGCGATCTTGTTCTACCCAAGGATGCCGCCAAGAGAAAAACTGTGATGGAGTCGGTCGCGATGCAAACCACCCAATGCGGCACCGCGCCCGAAGATCCGGAACGCGCTTTCACCGTGAACGGAAGTCTCCGGCCCCAAATCGATATCGCGCCCGGCGAGCGCCAGTTTTGGCGGATCGTGAACGCCAGTCCCGATCGCTATGCCGATCTGGAAGTGGACTCGGTGACCCTCGACGTCGTGGCTCTTGATGGCATGCCCCTCGCCTACCACGACCCGTCGGTCCGTAAGCGATCGATGAACCACGTTTTGCTTCCACCGGCCGGGAGAGTCGAAGCGATTATCACCGGGCCACGAGCGGATTCGCAGGCTGCGTTGCGCTCACGCTGCTTCGATACCGGCCCGGACGGAGATTCCAATCCCGCAATGGTCCTGGCCGATATCGTTTCGGCGCAGCCAACAAAACTCCCAGCTCGACCAGCGCTCGGCGGAAAACCGGTTTATGCAAACTTCTCTCCGGCGGTCCTTCAACGCGTCGAAACCAGTGAACCGCAGTTCGTTGTTAACTTCACGGAAGACAAAGAGGGCTTCTACATCAATGGCCAGAAATTCGAAATGAATGCCGGTCCCATGCTGACAGTGGATGTCGGTTCGCTGCGGCGCTGGCGCGTAATGAATCCGACTAAAGAGGTGCATCCGTTTCACATCCATCAGGTCCACTTCCTGGCATATGCCGTCGGCGAAAAACCGGTGAAAGATCCAGCGTGGCTCGACACGGTGAATGTGCCCTATGGCAGCTCGGTCGATCTGGTCATGGATTTTACTGATCCGATCATTCGCGGGTTGTCGCTCTTCCACTGTCATCTGCTCAACCACGAAGATAAGGGCATGATGGCGAAGATTCTCTTTCGATAAGTCCGGACACCAAATCATCCAGCGAACCAGCTTTGGCAAGATGGACATCTGCCCCAAATGAGGGAGCACGAATCACCTCGGGAGTGGGATTTCAAAACCCCACGCTCAGGCAATAGCGGCGGATTCGGTCCAGCGAATACTTTTCTCTCATGAAAGAAAGCACACACGGTCCTGTCGCCACTAACATTGCCCTTTGGTTCACCATGCTCTGCCCGTTAATCGGCCTGCTCGTCGCATTCTTGGGCGCGCGGTTATTCAGTCCGCTCAGCGGTTAGGCGGCGACAAGCAGTCGCCTGGAGGAACCATGAACCGAACAAGCGAACTATACCCTTTCCCGCAGAGCGTCGAACCGATCAAGGAAAGAGCGTGCATTTTGATAGTCGATAACAGCCGCGATTTTACCCACGCGGCGAAGGTCGCACTGGAAAAGACGGGCCGCTACGTCGTCGGGGAAGAGAACGATGCGAGCAAAGCTCATCAAACTGCCCGGAACTTTAAGCCCGACCTAATCCTGCTCGATATTGCAATGCCGGAAACGGATGGCGACGAAGTGGTTGCCTGGATTCAGGCCGATCCTGCACTGCACAGAATACCAATTGTCTTTGTGACGGCTCTTGTGACAACAGCCGAAGGAAGGTCCGGCCTGCGGATCCAGGGTCATTCGTTCCTGGCCAAACCGATCAGCCTCCCTGACCTGGTCAAAAGCATCGAAGAGAATCTGCCCGCGCGTTTGCGTTTTGAATTGACAGACCCCCTTCGTCGCGCCGGTTAGTGGCGGCGGTGTGTCATCTCCTCGCGCATCTACCTCCGAAGAGGGAGTCGCTCTTCTTCCTTCAGTAGCAACACAAAACCCCGCGAACGCGCAACGGCACTCCACGTGAGCGCTGATAAGCTTAACTAACAACCAAACCACTTGCCGTGAATTCATCCATCGTAACAAGACAAACTACCGAGAACCCGGTCGCGTTAGCCAGACATGACCTTTCACGGAGAAAGTTTCTCGGTGTCGGAGCGGCAGCGCTGGCCGCGGCCGGATTAGCAGTGCCGGCGTTGGCCGCGGATAGAAGCAGGATTGACCCTGGTCCAGCCAATCAGGGGCTTGATGGCCAGAACCCGGATTCGATCTGGCCGCCGGCCACGGACTCCAAGAGCCTGGTCCAAAACTTCAAATATCCTTTCTCTTTTGCGAACAAGCGGACTTATGAGGGCGGGTGGTCACGAGAAGTAACCGTCCGGGAACTTCCCGTGTCCAAAACCCTGGCAGGTGTAAACATGAGACTCACCGCCGGCGGCGTCCGGGAGTTGCATTGGCACACCTCCGCCGAATGGGCCCTCATGCTTTACGGGACAGCGCGGATCACGGCGATCGACGCGGACGGCAAAAGTTTCGTTGCCGATATTAAGAAAAACGATCTTTGGTTTTTCCCCAGCGGAATCCCGCACTCGATTCAGGGCCTCAATCCCGATGGGTGCGAATTCATGCTGGTCTTCGACGACGGTGATTTTTCCGAGTCAGAGACGGTGCTGCTGAGCGACGCGATGGCTCATCTACCGCCCGGCGTGCTCTCAAAAAATTTTGGCGTTGGCGAAAAGACCTTTGCCAATGTGCCCAGGCAGGAGCTGTTCATTTTCCAAACGGATGTTCCAGGAGGACTGGAGGCCGATCGGAAAGCAGCGGCCGGAGCGCTGGGAAACTCACCGCAGGATTTTGCCTTTCGCACGATGGAAATACCGCCGACGAAGCAGACCAAAGGGGGCGACGTGCGCATTGTCGATTCGAGCAACTTCAAAGTCTCCACCACGGCTATGGCCATGGTCACCGTTCATCCGGGCGGAATGCGGGAACTGCATTGGCATCCGAACGCTGACGAGTGGCAATATTTTATCAGCGGCAAGGGCCGAATGACTGTGGTGGCGACAGGCAACAAGGCCCGGACGATGGACTTCCAGGAGGGAGACGTCGGCTACGTGCAGAAAACCTTGCTGCATTACATCGAGAACACGGGGGATACCGATTTGGTCTTCATCGAAATATTCAAGAGCGATCGCTATCAGGACTTTTCGTTCTCGGAGTGGCTGGCGCACACGCCACCGGAACTGGTCATGGCGCATTTGCGCGTCGATAAGGCGACACTCGATGCGATTCCCAGGAATGGCGCTTCGGTAACGCCTTTATCATAGGAGGACTTATGCAAACACTTAATCGATGGTATATCGCGCTCGCCGGGGTATTCATGCAAATAGCGTTGGGCGGCGTCTACGCCTGGAGCGTCTTCCGTGTTCCGCTGGCAAAGCAGTTCGGCTGGAGCATTTCGGAAGTAACCCTGACCTTTACGATCAGCATCTTTGTTCTGGGCATCGCGGCGTTCTTCGGCGGCCTCTGGTTAAATCGCAAGGGCCCGCGCGTCGTCGCGTTGACTGGCGGAGCGCTCTATGGGCTGGGAGTCTTTCTCGCGAGCTTCTCGAATAAGCTAGCCTGGCTCTACCTTACCTATGGCTTGATTGGAGGAATCGGTCTCGGTTTTGCCTATATTGTTCCAGTCGCCGTGCTGGTGAAATGGTTTCCGGATCGACGAGGACTTATTACCGGTATCGCCGTCGGCGGATTTGGAGCAGGGGCTCTCATCACCGCACCTGTGGCTACGCGACTCATTCAGAGCGTCGGGGTCTTGAACACCTTCGCTTATCTGGGCATCGCCTATCTGATTGTGACGCTTGTGACCGGGTTCTTCATGCGAAATCCCCCGGAAGGTTGGACACCCGAAGGGTGGACGCCTACTTCTTCGCAAGCGTCCCAACGCGCAGGGCACGACTACACTCTGGGCCAGGCGCTCAAGACCTGGCAGTGGTACGCCCTCTGGCTGCTGCTGTTTCTAAATACCTGCGCGGGCATTTCCATCATTTCGCAGGAGGCGCCGCTTTTTCAGGAGCTGACGGGGGCGACCGCCGTCGCGGCGGCGGGCATGGTAGGCTTGGTCAGCATCGGTAACGCAGCGGGGCGAGTCTTTTGGGCCTGGGCGTCGGACTTGATTACAAGACGGGCGACCTTTGTCGTCATGTTCGCCGTTCAAGCACTCCTTTTCTGGTTTCTTCCTAGTATCGGCGTGGTTTCGATGATGACATTAGTCACCTTCATCGTGCTCATGTGCTACGGCGGCGGATTTGGGACGATGCCCGCGTTTGCGGCTGATTACTTCGGTTCCAGGAATGTCGGACCGATCTACGGACTGATGCTGACGGCTTGGGGGGCCGCGAGCGCGTTCGGGCCATTGTTGATTGCACACATGCGGCAGGTAGGGGGTTCGTATGGCGGCGCGCTGCACGTCATTGCGGGAGTAATGGCGGCTTCAGTTCTTGTTCCTATTCTTATCTCACCGCCTAAGCCGGGTGCGCTTGGATCGAATGCCCTGCCGGGCACGCGCTCACCCGCCCACGGTCATTAACTCAATCATGAAAAACCTGATCAATTATCAAATAGCCCCGCTCATCGCGGCCATAGAGCAGGCCGGCGTTCCCGCGCTGCGCGGCGTCTTCAGCATCGCAGCCCTTGTCATTGTTCTGGTTGGCTTTCTCATCTTCCGCAAACGACACCAGTTCTTCGATCGCGACCCAAACGTCGTGAATGATGTACGCGAAGTCCGCGACGACCGAATTCTGTTACTAGTCATGGTCTGGGCTGGTTTGGCGACGCTAATTGTGGGCGTTCTCATCGACGTCTGGCGGACCTAAAAAAGGCAGTTCGCTCTGAGCGCACGCTGCCGGAACCTTAAGCCATCTTCCGAAAGAAGGAGCCACGCACCCTCCTTGAGGATCACGTGCTAATCCCTCACAAGTGTCGTAGCGGCAGGAGCGTTCCCCGTCGTACGGTGAGAATCATGAAAAGAAATAACTTTTGGCAGCGACCAGCCCCGCTTCCCGGCCAATTCATCAGGAAGCCTAACAAAGGCGATGAGGTCAATTCCGTGCCTTTCCCTGGCGAGCGGGCCTACGTCCCCAGGAAACTCTTTATCGTAAGGAGAACGAGCCGTCTGACGGAAACAAACGGTCCGGTCAAGATCGTACGGCGGATTCTAATGTTTGACGACCATCCGGATAGTCTGCGGCTTGTCCTGGGAAATTCCGCGGTTCCGCAGGCTTGTCCCAGCTCAGGCGAGCGTGACATCTTGTGGGATTTCATCCTTCCGGGAATAGCGATCCTGGTCGGAGTGATCGCAATGTTATGGCTTCTTCTCTGAGGCTCTCACTCGAAAGAGGGAGCGACCATCAACTCTTAGGTGGCACCGCAAAATCCTGCGGACGCGCCATGGCAGCGGGACAAAGCGCTAACTAACCTAGTGGTATGAAAACAACTACATTAGTGACCTTGGTGAGCGTCGCTTTCATCAGCCTCGCCCAGCCAATGTGGGCTCGTGGGGGCGGCGGCGGCGGACACTTCGGCGGTGGAGGTGCGCATTTTGGTGGCGGCGCACGCTTCGGCGGCGGAGGGGTGCATTTTGGCGGTGGCGCCCGCTTCGGCGGTGGAGGTCCGCGTTCTTATTCCGGAGGCCCGCGCTTTTCATCATTCGGGGCGCGTCAGCCTCAAATAAGACAGCGTGCTTTTTCCGGACCTAACCGCACGTTCACGACTCAATCAGCGCGTTCTGCGAGGACGCTTAATCGACAGACCACGCGTCAGCAAACAACGGTTGCGGGGGGCCGAACATTCAGCTCTCCCAACAGAAGAATGGACATGGTCGCCGAACGTCACGATGCGAATTGGCACCGTGACTGGGACCGGCGGCGTTCCCACTTCTTTCGCAATCGGTTCTTTGTCTTTGACGATGGTTTCTGGTTCGGACTGAATGACGGCTTCTACCCGTACGACTACTACGGGTACGGCGACCAGGATTATGCCGGATACGACGCGACCGCCGATTTATATTCCGACGCGACCGTCAGTGCCGTCCAATCGCAACTTGCCAAGCAAGGTTACTATCGCGGAGTAATCGACGGTGTTTACGGCCCGCAGACGCGCGCGGCGCTGACGCGTTATCAAAGCAATCATGGCCTGCAGGTGACTGGGAATCTTACCCAGGCCACGCTTCAAGCTCTCGGACTCTCATGAGCAGCGAGTTAAACCGTGGTGAAGTTACTCGATGACAAGATCAAATTTGACGGGTTGTGGCAGAGGCAGGGAGGAATGGAGGTGGGCGCCCGATGCGGCGCCCACTTTCAGGCCGCTCGCCGCGATCTACTCACCCGAAGCAAGGAAATGAATCAAGGAAGGAAAGCTATGAAGACAAACAAACCAAACAACGAACGGGAAGAATCGACCTACTCATTGATCGTGCGCTCGGAGGAAAGGAAACGCGCTGCGATCGAAGTGGTCGTATACGGCGTGATCGTTCTGAGCATGCTGGCTGCAATCTGGGAATTCGGGCAGGAGCTCTTTTGGTTCCAGAGCTAGCGCGAGGAACGCATCACAGAGAATGAGTATGACAACAAAAGTGGAACAAATCGATATGGCATTGAATCGGCTCGGTAACTCCGACCTCTTCATCACGCCACTTGGTTTCGGCGCTTGGGCCATCGGAGGATCAGGATGGGAATTTGGCTGGGGCGAACAGGACGACCAGGCGTCCATTGCGGCGATTCATCGCGCGCTCGAGCTGGGCGTTAACTGGATCGACACCGCCGCGGTCTACGGAATGGGTCACTCTGAGGAAGTGGTGGCCTCGGCATTGAAGGCCTGGGCGGGACCTCAGCCCTACATCTTCACCAAATGCGGACTGCGCTGGGACGAGCAGGGATATGTCCATCGCTCGTTGTACGCAAACTCCATCCGGTCCGAGTGCGAGGATAGCCTGCGTCGATTGAACGTGGACGTTATCGATCTCTATCAAATCCACTGGCCAACGGAAGACCTGGAGGAAGGCTTGGGCGTGATGGCTCAATTGAAGAAGGAGGGCAAAGTCCGATGGATCGGTGTTTCAAACTTCGACGTTGATGAAATGCGTCGGGCCCAAGTGATCGCGTCGATCACTTCGCTGCAACCTCCTTACTCTTTGGTGCGACGCGAAGTCGAACAAGAGATCCTGCCTTATTGCCTATCTAACGGGCTTGGCACGATCGTCTATTCGCCGATGGCCTCCGGCTTGTTGACGGGCGCGATGACACGCGACCGGGCGGCAAGTCTTCCTCAGAGCGATTGGCGCAGTCGCGACCTCGAGTTCCATGAGCCTAAGCTCTCGAAGAATCTCGCTCTCGTGGAACGCTTGCGGAATGTCGGCGAGCGCTACGGGCGCCCTCCGGGCCAGGTCGCGATAGCGTGGGCGCTGCAAAATCCAGCAGTGACCGGGGCGATTGTCGGCGCGCGCAGTGCCAGGCAGGTCGAGGGAATCATCGGGGCGGCGGACCTTTGTTTCACGGAGAAAGAAATCGCCGAGATCGAAGGCAAAAATGTAAACGAGCCGGAGTTAGTCACGGCTGCGTGAGAAAGGACTGAAGATGAAAGTTGGATTCATTGGCCTGGGTATCATGGGGAGCCGCATGGCCGCGAACCTGCAAAAGCATGGCCACTCGCTGGTCGTGTTCAATCGGACTCGCGCCAAGGCGCGGCCGCTGCTGGACAAAGGCGCCACCATCGCCGGATCGCCGGCGAAACTGGCCCAACAGGTGGATGTCTTGTTCACGATGCTGGCCCAGCCCGACGCCGTTGCACAAGCGGCCTTGCGCGCGAATGGCTTCCTCGCTCACCTTAAGCCGGGCGCGTTTTGGGTCGATTGCAGCTCGGTCAATCCCTCTTTCTCGAAGAAGATGGCGATCGCGGCCGCGGCGCACCAGGTCCATTTCCTGGACGCGCCCGTGACTGGTTCCGCGCCCGTGGCTGAAGAGGCGAAACTTGTTTTCTGGGTAGGCGGCAACACGGACGACCTCACCGTGATTCGCCCGTTGCTGCTATGCATGGGCAACAAGATTGTTCACGCCGGCGGATATGGGATGGGGACTTCGATGAAAATGGTGATCAATCTTTTACTAGGTGTGGGCATGGCGTCCTTCGCTGAAGCTATGGCGCTTGGCCAGGGACTAGGACTTTCGCAGAAGATGCTGTTCGATTCTCTGCTCGGCATGCCGGTGGTCCCGGCGTTCCTCGCCTCGAAGCGAGAAAAGATTGAGGAGGGGAATTACGAGGCCGAGTTTCCGTTACGTTGGATGCAAAAGGACCTGCATCTCGCTTCGGTCAGCGCGTACGAAGCCGGTGTCGCCATGCCGGTAACGAACCTGACGAAGGAAATCTACCGATTCGCGATGCGCGGCGGACACGACACCGAAGACTTTTCGGCCCTCTACAAATTCGTGATGGACGATCACGAGCAAAGCTTGGAAACGATGACGAGAAAGGTTGCCTAGTGGCAATCGCGGATCCAGTAAGCCACTTAGCAGGTTCGTTCCGGATTGTGAATGAAGAGCTCAGCGTGAAGACACCAGGGAACGCGATCACCACTCCATCGGCCCTTTTGGACGCGAGCACCAAACCGGCTCGCATTTCGCGGACCGTCGCCATGGCGCTGGCGATAGGTCTCGTGGGCGTGATCGCCTGGTTCGATTACGCCACGGGCGACTTTTCACTGGCGGTGTTCTACCTCGCGCCGGTGATTGTGGCCACGTGGTATGCGGGGCGTGCGAGCGGGTGGTTCATCGGACTGCTGAGCGCCGTCGGATGGCTCCTGGCTGACCGGCCGGACGGAGAGCCGTTCAGGCCCTACTGGAATGCCGGGACGCTAGCGTTGAGCTACGGCATCGTCGCCCATCTTTTATCCGCGCTCGCGCGGGTCCAGGCGGAGCTCCGAAAGCGCGTCGAGCAACGCACCGCTTCGCTGGCCGAAGTGCATCACAGGGTCAAGAATAACCTCCAGATCATCTCCAGCCTCCTGATGCTGCAGGCAGAGAAGCTCACCAACGCCGCGGATAAGGCTGTCTTCGGTGAATGTCGCGATCGCATCTATTCCATGGCACGTCTCCATGAGCAGCTCTATTCCAGTGATGGGTTTTCCGATTTGGACTTCGCGGCCCACCTTCGAGAGATGGCTGAGATGCTCGTTCGTTCCCACACGCCTCCGGGCTGCATTTTGGCGCTCGAAGTCCGGGCCGAGCCGGTGCCGATGGACCTGGATACCGCCGTGACGTTAGGACTCATCGCCAACGAACTCCTCCTCAATGCGCTCAAGCACGGGTTTGAGGGACGCCGTGCGGGAAAGCTGACGGTAGAACTGCGCGCGGGCGATCCGAATCAAATGATCGTGCGCGACGATGGCTCCGGGCTGCCGCCGGAATTTGACGCAAGAAAGAATTCAGGGCTCGGCATCGAACTCGTCCTGGGAATGGCGCAGCAGATTTACGGAGAAGCAAAAATTGAGAACGACCCAGCGGGGGGCACGCGCACCACCATCTTCTTCCCGACTCTCCCACCTTCGAAAACATAATCCTCGATCCTAACCGCATCCCATGACTAATGCCCGCATCCTTATCGTCGAAGACGAAGCCATCACCGTGTCAGCGCTGAAGCGCGAACTCGTTTCACTTGGCTATGAAGTCGCAGGGACAGCTAGCACAGCGGATGAAGCTCTCAGGGCGGTTGAGTTACAGAAGCCGGACCTGGTTTTGATGGACATCACGCTCGCTGGAGGCGTCAATGGCGTCGTCGCCGCAGTCGCCATCCGTGGCAATTTCCCGGTGCCGGTTGTCTTCCTTACCGCGCATGCCGATGACCGGACGATGGATCGCGCTGTAAGCGCCGGCGCCTTTGGGTATGTCCTCAAGCCATATAGCGGAGCGGGGCTGAAAGCCGCCATCGAAATGGCGCTGCACAAGCACCAAACCGAAATGGAGAGTCGTCGAGGCCCCGGTCGAGTTTTTTGAAATCGGGAAACCTATCTCGAAAGAGGGAGCAGCCATCACTTCCTAAGTAGCATTCCAAAACCTTCCCAATGCTTCACGGCAGGAGAAGGCTTGCGGGGTTTAGATAGTTATATGAAAACATCGATCTTGGTGGCCCTGGTGGCCACCGCAGTCATCACTCTAACCCAAGCAACCCATGCTAACCCTCCCGGCAGGGGGGGCGGTGGTCCAGTCGCCATTCCGCACTTCTCAAGCGCGGCGCGATTTGCCAGGCCGGCGCCGGCACAAATTACCGGTCCGAGACCGACAATCAATACTCCACGCACTCAGCCAACGGTAAGATACGTGCGTCCTTCAGTTACCACGGGCTCCCATCTCCCGCCGCGATCGTGGGCGAATAATCCCGCGACGCCTCGCACCGCAACAACAGCGACCGCGCCGTCGCGGACCGCCACAACTGCGCCTGCTGCGCGGAATCGGCAGAATGACAGCAGCCGACGCAGTTTCGCCGAAGCCTCTCGCAGGTATGATCATGCAAGGCACGACCGGAACTGGTGGAGAAGCCATTACTCGAACATTGTTCTGGTCGATAGCGGCTACTACTACTGGGATTCGGGTTATTGGTATCCGGCGTGGGGTTACGATCCAAGCTATGGCACCTATCCGTACGATGGCCCCATCTACGGGTTTGATGGCCTGAACCCGGACCAGGTCGTTGCAGATGTTCAGGCGCAACTGCAACGAGACGGGTATTACAACGGTCCGGTAAACGGCATTCTTGATCAACCGACCCAGGCCGCGATCGCCAACTACCAGCGGGCTAACAACCTGGCGGTCACTGCGGTCGTGGACGCGGCGACGGTCCAGTCACTCGGCCTGAGTTAGCGGGGATGAAGTGCCGTGAGTGCGCTCGTGGATCAGCTCGCGGCACTTCTGCCGGCGAGGGTTGGAATACCTTCGCCACTAAACAACATGTCCAAGCGCACGATCTTCGGAATTGCAGGTGTCTTGGTCCTTCTTCTGGGCTGGTGGAGTTATCATCACAGTACCTCCTCTAATCAGGCGCAAGCGAGCGGACGCAATGCTGTCGGCGCTCCAGTGCCGGTCGTGGCGGGAAAGGCCGAGGAGAAAGACGTGCCCGTTTACCTCGATGGCCTTGGAACGGTCCAGGCGTTTAACACCGTAACTGTTCACACGCGCGTGGATGGCGAGTTGCAGCAGGTGCTCTTCACCGAGGGACAGGAGGTAACAACCGGCGGCCCGCTGGCCGTGATCGATCCTCGCCCGTTTCAGGCGGCACTTGACCAGGCGATCGCGAAGAAGGCGCAGGACGAAGCGCAATTGGCCAATGCGAAGGTGACGCTCGCGCGCAACACCGACTTGTTGAATAAAAAGGTCATCGCCCAGGCGGATTTCGACGCGTCAAAATATTCGGTCGACCAATTCCAGGCCGCGGTGCAGGCGGACCAGGCGGCTATCGAGAACGCGAAGACTCAGCTCGACTACACGCAGATCAAATCGCCTATCGACGGCCGGACTGGCGTGCGGCTTGTCGATGTCGGCAACATCGTCCACGCCGCAGATACCGGCGGGATCGTCGTCATCACCCAGATGCATCCGATCTCGGTTGTGTTCACTCTGCCCGAACAAAATTTGCAGGCGATCCTGAACGAAGGAGGCGCGAAAGGCGGATTGCACGTCACGGCTCTGGATCGCGGAAACACCACGCCGCTCGATGAAGGCACGCTCGCGGTCCTGGACAATGAAATCGATCAGACGACTGGCACGGTGAAGCTCAAAGCGACGTTCCCAAATAACGATTTGAAACTTTGGCCGGGTAAATTTGTGAACGCGCGCCTTGTTTTGACGACGAAAAAGAATGCGATCGTTGTCCCGGCACCCGTCGTGCAGCGCGGCCCGCACGGAACCTACGCATATGTGATCAAGCCGGACAAAACAGTCGAGATGCGGCCGATCAAAGTCGCGCAGACGGAAGCGAATGTCGCCATGATCGACGATGGATTGAAAGCCGGCGAGCAGGTGGTCGTCGATGGACAGTACAAACTTCAACCGGGCGCACATGTCGCGCTGACCACTCCGCCGCCGCAACAGCCGGCCGCTTCGCCACAGCAGCCCACGAGCAAGCTGGCGAAGCAATGAACATTTCCGAGCCATTCATTCGCCGGCCAGTCGCGACTTCGCTACTCATGGCCGGCGTGATTCTGCTTGGCCTGCTCGGTTACAAGCTGCTGCCGATCTCCGCTCTGCCGACGGTCGATTTCCCGACGATCCAGGTCACGACGCAATATCCCGGCGCGAGCGCGGACGTGATGGTCTCGTCAATCACCACGCCGCTCGAGCGCCAGTTCGGCCAGATAAGCGGACTGGCGTCGATGAATTCGACCAGTTCGTTCGGAACCTCAACCATCACGCTCCAGTTCGTTCTCGACCGGCCGATCGACGTGGCCGCGCAGGATGTGCAAGCCGCCATCAATGTCGCCGGTGGATTCCTGCCGGCGAACCTTCCGAATCCGCCCAAATACAACAAGGTCAATCCGGCCGACACGCCGATCCTCACGCTTTCCATCACGTCCGATAGTTTGCCGCTGGATCGAGTAAACGATTTTGCCGACACCCTGCTCGCGCAGAAGTTGAGCGAAGTCACCGGCGTCGGCCTGGTCACGATCCAGGGAAATCAAAAGCCGGCGGTGCGGGTGCAGGTGAACCCGGCGGCGATTTCCGCGCTCGGTCTCAGCCTCGAGGACGTGAGGACAATCCTCGGCCAGGCGAACGTGAATGCGCCCAAGGGAAGTTTCGACGGACCGCGGCAATCGTACACGATTGGATCGAACGACCAGATCTTTTCCGCCGACGCCTATAAGCCGATCATCGTGGCCTACAAAAACGGCGCGCCGATTCGCCTGGGCGATGTCGCAAACATCATCGACAGCGTCGAGAACGATCAGCTCGCGGCCTGGGTCGGCACGCAGAGCGGAGAGAAACCGGCGGTCCTGCTCGACATTCAACGCCAGCCGGGGGCGAATATTATTCAAACGGTCGATGCCGTGAAGCAGTTGCTGCCGCGATTGACTGGCACGTTACCGCCCTCGGTGAAAGTGACCGTCCTGGCGGACCGCACGGAAACGATTCGCGCCTCCGTGACCGACGTGCAATTCACGCTGCTCCTGACGGTCGCGCTGGTCGTGATGGTGATGTTCGTTTTCCTGAGAAAACTCTGGGCCACCGTGATCACGAGCGTGGCGCTGCCGCTCTCCCTCATCGGCACGTTCGGCGTCATGTATCTCGCCGGGTTTAGTCTCGATAACCTCTCGTTGATGGCGCTCACCATCTCGACGGGCTTCGTCGTGGATGACGCGATCGTGATGATCGAGAACATCGTGCGCTACATCGAAGCCGGCGATTCGCCACTGGAGGCGGCGCTGAAAGGGGCGCGCCAGATTGGTTTCACGGTGGTGTCGTTGAGCATCTCGCTCATCGCCGTTTTCATTCCTCTCTTGTTCATGACCGGAATCGTGGGCCGGCTCTTTCGCGAATTCGCGATCACGCTGAGCGTGGCGGTCGCCGTCTCGGCTTTCGTTTCGCTCACTCTTACGCCGATGATGTGCGCGAAACTGTTGCGCGCGGAAAAAGAAGAAGAGCAAGCGCAGCGCGGCGCTTTCTATCGTTGGACGGAAAATTTCTTCACCCGTTTCCTCAATCTCTACGAGCGTGGCCTCCGCTGGGTGCTGGCTCATCAGCGGTTCACCCTGATCGTCGCGCTGATCACGCTCGTTGCGACCATCCTGCTCTACATCGTGATTCCGAAAGGTCTGCTGCCGCAACAGGACACCGGCGTGATTGTGGGAGTGACGGATGCCGCGGAGAGCATTTCGTTCAAGGCGATGGTCGAGCGCGTCCACGCGATTTCCGACATCGTCCGGCGCGATCCGGAGGTCGCGAGCGTGTCGGCTTCCCTCGGCGCGGGCACGGTGAACGCCACCGTGAACACGGCGCGGCTCTACATCGCGCTTAAACCGCACAATCAGCGAAAGTCGAGTGCCGACGAGATCATCAACCGTCTGCGCAATGCGACGCGCGATGTCGCCAGCGTATCGCTCTTCATGCAAGCGGCCCAGGACTTGCAAATCGACGCGCGCGTCAGCCGCACGCAATACCAATACCTGCTCCAGGACGCCGATTCCGCCGAGCTCGCCCAATGGATGCCGAAGCTCGTCCAAAAGCTCGGCACTCTCCCGCAACTGACCGATGTCGCGAGCGACCAGCAGGTAAATGGCTTGCAGATCTATGTCGATGTCGATCGCGAGAAAGCGTCGCGGCTCAATGTCCAGCCCCAGGCCATCGACGACACTCTTTACGACGCTTTTGGTCAGCGGCAGGTCTCGATCATCTTCACGCAGCTCAATCAATTCCGCGTCATCCTCGAGGTCGAGCCGAACTTCCGGACGTCGCCCGATGTGCTCGACAAGATTTACGTCAAGTCGAGCAGCGGACAGCCTGTGCCCTTGAGCGCGTTTGCCACCATGCGCGAGAGCACCACGCCACTCGCGATTCTGCATCAGGGCCAATTCCCCGCCGCGACGATCTCGTTCAACCTGCAGCCGGGTAGCTCGCTCAGTCACGCAATTCCCGCGATCGAGAAGGCTCAGCAGGAAATCGGTTTGCCCGACACGATCGCCACAACGTTTTCCGGCGCGGCCGCGGAATTTCGTTCCTCACTCAGCAGCGAGCCATTTCTGATTCTCGCGGCCATCGTCGTCATCTACATCGTGCTTGGCGTTCTCTACGAAAGCTACATTCACCCGATCACGATCCTTTCGACGCTTCCCTCCGCGGGTGTGGGCGCTCTCCTCGCGCTGCTCATTTGCCGCACCGATTTTTCGCTCGTCGCGCTCATCGGAATCATTCTGCTCATCGGCATTGTGAAAAAGAACGCGATCATGATGATCGATTTCGCTCTGGAGGCGGAACGCCAGGAAGGGATGTCGCCCGAGGAATCGATTTATCAGGCGTGCCTCCTGCGTTTTCGCCCCATCATGATGACCACGGCGGCGGCCCTCCTCGGCGCGTTGCCGCTTGCCTTGGAAACTGGCACGGGCAGCGAGCTGCGGCGGCCGCTCGGCATTTCCATCGTGGGCGGTTTGCTCCTCTCCCAATTCCTGACCCTTTACACCACTCCGGTCATTTATCTCTATCTGGATCGCTTCGGCCGCTGGATTGCGGAACGCCGGAATCGCGGGCAATTCGCGCAGGCTGAATTGCCGCTCGGCACGCGATTCGATCGGGAGTTCGCAAGCACGAATGGCAACGGCAGCAGTCCGCAACCCGGCCATCGGAGGTTCTAAAGAATGCGTTCGTTTGATATCGACGCGACCGCGAATCTGGGGAGCGCACGCGCCTCGCGTGCTGGTTTCGGCGCCCTCGCCGAAACGAACTTCTCAGTGCAGCGCTCGTCTCTCGAAGAAAAGTTCGCGATGGCGAGGGCGCCATCGCCAGCACGCGAGGGCGCGTGCGCTCCCCAGCACAGAATCTCGCAATCATGAGCATCTCGGAACCATTCGTCCGCCGGCCGGTGGGCACGTCGCTGCTCGCTGCTGGGATCCTGCTGCTCGGCGCGGTCGCCTATCACTTCCTGCCGGTCGCGCCGTTGCCGAAAGTGGATTTCCCCACCATCTCGGTGAACGCGCAAGAGCCGGGAGTCGATCCGCAGACCGCGGCATCATCTCTGGCCACGCCGCTCGAACGGCGTTTCGCGCAAATTGCCGGCGTTTCCGAAATCACTTCCGTGAGCTCGTTAGGCGGATCGTCCATTACGATTCAATTCGATCTTGATCGCGACATCAACGGCGCCGCGCGCGACGTCCAGAGCGCGATCAACGCGGCGGCCGGAGAACTGCCCACCGGGCTTCCGAACCCGCCCTTCTATCGCAAAGTCAATCCTTCCGACGCGCCCATCATGGTCCTCGCGATGACTTCGGACGCGCTGCCATTGTCGCAAGTTTACAATCTGGCCGACCAGATCATCGGCCAGCGGATCAGCCAGGTGGAAGGCGTCAGCCAGGTGATCATCGGTGGCGGCGCGAAGTCGGCGGTGCGCGTGCAAATGAATCCGGTCGCGCTCGCTTCGATGGGCCTGAGCATGGAAGACATTCGGACGACGCTTTCGCAGGTAAACGTCAACTCGCCGAAAGGGGCGCTCGATGGTCGGGAGCAGCGTTTTGTCATTGCGAGCAACGATCAGCTTTTGCAGGCCTCGGATTACCAGCCCATCATCGTCGCGCAACATAACGGCGCGGCCGTGCCGTTGCGCGACGTCGGCACCGCCATTGACGCGCAGGAGAATCGCGATCAAGCCGGCCTCTTTAATAACAAGCGCGCCGTGCTTCTTATCATCTTCAAGCAGCCGGACGCGAACGTGGTCCAGACCACGGACCTGATTAACGCCATGCTGCCGCAATTGCGCACCTGGTTGCCACCGAACGTCCGGCTCGACGTAATGGCCGATCGCACCACCACGATCCGCTCGTCAGTGCGTGACGTGCAGCTCACGCTTGTCATCACCATGGCGCTGGTGGTGATGGTGATGTTTCTCTTTCTGCGCCGTTTTTGGCCGACGTTCATCGTCAGCATCACGATGCCGCTCGCCATCGCCGGCACCTTCGGCGTGATGTGGCTCTGCGGTTATAGTCTGGACAATCTTTCGCTCATGGCGCTCACCGTTTCGACCGGCTTCGTCGTCGATGACGCGATTGTTGTGATCGAAAACATCGTCCGCTTCGTCGAGCAGGGCGAGTCGCCGCTCAAGGCCGCGTTGAAAGGCGCGCGCCAGATTGGATTCACGGTAATTTCCATCAGCCTGTCGCTCGTCGCCGTTTTTATTCCGCTGCTCTTCATGGGCGGATTGATCGGCCGCTTGTTTCACGAATTTGCCGTGACGCTTAGTGCCGCCATTCTCGTTTCCGGCGTCGTCTCGCTCACGCTCACGCCGATGCTCTGCGGGCGCTTTTTGAAGCAGGAAGATTCAAGCAGAAAGCGCGGCGTGATTTATCGCGCGAGCGAACGCGGCTTCGATGTGATGCACGCTTTTTATGCGCGCACGCTCAAGTGGGTCCTCGGGCGCGAGCATCTCATGCTCATCGTTACGGGTGCTGTGATCGTGCTCACTGTCTGGCTTTACACAGTGGTGCCGAAAGGATTTTTCCCGCAACAGGACACCGGGCAATTGACGGGCGCGACAGAGGCCGCGCAGGACATTTCCTTTGTAGCCATGGAGGAAAAACAGGATGCGATTGTGAAGACGGTCATGGCCGATCCGGCCGTGCAGGCAGTTGGCTCATTTTTCGGCGGCGGCAGCGGCTCGGCTTTGAACAGCGGGCGAATGTTCATCAGCTTGAAACCGAAAGGCAGCGGCAAGAACGAACGCAAAGATGATGTCGGGACCATCATCGCGCGGCTGCGGCAGAAGCTCTCGAAAATCACGGGCGCGAATCTTTTCCTTCAGCCGGGGCAGGAAATACGCGTCGGTGGCCGCTCCTCGAAGGCGCTCTATCAATACGCGCTCACCGATCAAAACATCGACGAACTGAATTCGTGGGCGCCGAAACTCGTGACGAAGCTGCAACAGTATCCCCAGATCAAGGACGCGACCAGCGACCAGCAATTTCGCGGACTGCAAGAGAATGTTGTAATCGATCGCGACGCCGCCGCGCGCCTCGGTATCCAGCCGCAGGCCGTGGATAACACGCTTTATAGCGCGTTCGGCCAGCGGCAGGTCTCGATTATTTACACGGAACAAAACCAGTATCACGTCGTGCTCGAGGTCGACCCGAAATTCCAACTCGATCCGCATTCGCTCGACAAAATCTATGTGAAGTCGAACTCGGGCAATCAGGTGCCGCTAAGCACGATTGCGCATTTCCAGACCACGAACACGCCGCTCTCCGTCAACCACCAGGGACAGTTTCCGTGCGTGACCGTCTCCTTTAACACCGCGCCTGGTGTCTCGTTAGGCGAAGCGACCCAGATCATTGAGCGCGCGGCCAGGGAATTGGACATGCCCTCGGGCGTTCGCGGAAATTTCGCCGGCACGGCCCAGGTCTTTCAATCGTCGCTTGCCACGCAGCCGCTTCTCATTCTCACCGCGCTCATCGCCGTCTACATCGTGCTCGGCATGCTCTACGAAAGTTTGATTCACCCGCTCACGATTCTTTCCACCCTTCCGTCCGCGGGATTGGGGGCGTTGCTGGCGATGCTCGTGAGCGGCAACGAGCTTTCGATCGTCTCGACCATCGGCATCATCCTGCTCATCGGCATCGTGAAAAAGAACGCGATCATGATGGTGGATTTCGCGCTCGAGGCCGAGCGCCACCAGGGTCTCGCGCCGGAAGAATCCATTTACCAGGCGTGCCTCGTGCGCTTCCGGCCGATCATGATGACGACGATGGCCGCGCTATTCGGCGCCGTGCCGCTCGCCATCGGCATGGGTGTCGGCAGTGAACTTCGCAAGCCGCTCGGCATCGCTATTGTCGGCGGTTTGATCATCTCGCAAATGCTTACCCTTTACACCACGCCGGTCATCTACCTTGCTCTCGATCAACTGCGACAACGCCGGAAGCTACGCCGCAGTCGCCAGAAAAATCTGCCAGCGCTGGGTTGGCAGGCGCCCCAGCCTTCCGCGGGTTAGATGGCTACCTCAAAAGAGGGAACAAGCATCAGTTCTTAAGGAGGAACTAAAAATCCCGCGATTGCGCGTTCGCCGCTGAGCCAGGTGAGGCTCACCGTTATGATATGAAAAGGAACAGCCTGATTAGCTTGTTAATCGCCACGCTTGCCTGCGCCATGCACCCAGCACACGCGGGAAACAAAGATCGCGATCATTACCCGAGCGGCGCCGGATACAGCAGCGTCAAATTCGATTCTTTCGTCAGAACGGTTCAGCTGGCGCTGGAAAGAGAGGGCTATTACGTCGGCGATAACCGAGGGGAGTACGGTGCAGAAACTCGCGCCGCCATAAACCGTTTCGAAAGAGCCAAGGGATTGCCTGAGACCGGGACGATTACTGTGCCGGTGCTACAAGCTTTGGGACTCTCGCTAAGCAACCATCGGTTCATAGATGATGGTAAGACCCCATGATCGCAGTTCGGAAAAGAGATTGGAACGACAGGAATCGTGTATGAGAGCAAAAATATTGATCGCTTGGCTGGCCACGGGACTTCTAACGCTAGGTCAACCAGCATGGGCCGCCCGTAATTCTTTTAAGTTCAGGCAGCAGGCGCGCCAAACTCAGCGGCCCGCAGTCCTTTCCGAGCGCACCGTTTCCGGCGTGATTCCCCGCGCGATTCGCGGCGGCAATCCGCTTCAGATGCTCAATCCGTTTGCGCCGGCGAAATACGGCACGGCGGCAGAGAACGTCTCGGTGGACCCTGATGTCCCCGGAAAAGTGAATGGAATCAACTTCGTCAGCATTCCCTTTTAGGAGACGTGATGAACGGTTCTACGCATCTGAACAGCCCTGGTGTTTCGACCGGGACAAATCCTGTCTTCTCGCCTGCGGTGAGGTTCGCTCCGAAAGAGCTATCTCCCTCTCAGGTAATCAGACTCGTCGCCTATTGGGTCGCGATCAGGGTCAGCATCATTGCGATAGCTCTGGTGATGGCGCGCTCTGGAGTTTCGTATCTTAGCCACGTCTGGTCAGAACGACCGGCTCACCAGTCGGTTAGATGAGACAAAGCCATATGAATACTGAAACTAACGACACGGCGATGAAAGCCTATCTGCGCGAGATCGGACGGACCCCGCTGCTCACGCCGCAACAGGAAGCCGAGCTCGCCCGGAAGATCAAGAACGGCGACCGCAAGGCGCGCGAGCTCATGATTAGCTCGAACTTGCGTCTCGTCGTCACGATCGCGCGCGATTATGCGGATTACGGTTTGCCGCTGCTTGACCTCATTTCCGAAGGAAACATCGGATTGATCAAAGCGGTCGAAAGGTTCGACCTGGCGAAGGGCGCAAAGCTCAGCACTTACGCGGTATGGTGGATCAGGCAATCCATCAAACGCGCGCTCTCCAACCAAAGCAAGTTAGTCCGTTTGCCCGTTCATCTCGGTGACAAAATGTCGAAAATGCGCCGGGTCGCGTTGCGCATGAGCGAAGAGCTCGGCCGCGAACCTACTGATGAAGAACTTGGCCTGGAGATCGGCATTGCCAGTGAAAAGGTTTCGGAATTAAGAAGCGTTGGGATTCGCCCAGCCTCTCTCGACGCCCCCATCAGTGAGGATGGCTTGACGGAGTTTGGCGAGAGTGTCGCGGACGAAGAAGCGCGAACTCCATTTGAGTTACTGCGCGACAAAGATCTGCGCAGTAAGGTCGATGGCTTGCTCAAAGAGCTCAATGACCGGGAAAAGAAGATCATTTCCCAGCGCTTTGGTTTCAACGGCGGAGCGCGGAAAACGCTCGAACAGATCGGCAACAAACTGGGTGTCTCGCGCGAAAGGATCCGGCAATTGGAGAATGTCGCGCTCTCGAAATTACGCCACGCCCTTAGCCAAAAAGAGGGCGTTATGGCGCTTCCCGTCGCCGCATAAGAAGGCGACCTCAGGGGGTCTATCTTTGGGTATTGCGTGTCTTGGGACGGCTTGATACGATCAGCGTCCATGAGCTTGGCGGAGATCAACCGAGCAGCTATGCGGTGGTTTCCAATTGAGGCCGCCCTGGGTTTGGGCAAACCAGATCTGTTTTTCGAAGAAGCCAAAAAAATACGGACTGGCGAGGCGTTGCGCGGCCGGATGGTGACTTAGCGAGATGCTCCCCCCCGAACACTACATCGACCTCGCTGCGGGGAAGTTTAATAAGACTTCTCCGGCCGATCTTGCCCAGTTATTTACGAAGGTCGGGCAATCAGCGGCGAAGGACCATGTCGTAATTCATTTCCACGGCGGGTTGGTTTCCCGCGCATCCGCTGAAGCAAGCGCGGAAGGGTTATTGCCCACATACGAGTCCGCTGGGGCTTACCCGGTTTTCTTTTTCTGGCGCTCGGATCTTTGGACTACCTTAAGCAAGAACCTGAGCGAAATCGCCCAAGAGCCCGTCTTCAAGCGGCTGGTCAAACGGCTTCTCCAGCTCGCGTTCTCGAAGCTCAAAGACCACGCCGGTGCGAAGTCGGGCGGAACACTGCCGTTGGTTTCGGAATCCTCGCTGCCGGATGACCCCGTCCTGCTCGCGGAATACGCGGCCGCTCGCGAACCGAACAATGCTACGCTCGCTGACGCCAGTCTAACCGAGTCGCAGGTCGAGCAGGCTGAATTGGAGTTGGAAACAGACGCCGTACTCCTGGAAGAGAGCCGCGCGATCGCGGAATGGACCGCGCCAACGGTTGCGGATGCGAGCACGACTGCGCGCGCCGGAACGGGAGCAGCCACCGCACCGCGTCCGACCTTGATGTCAACGAGCGTGCGGAATGAATTGGCGCAGGAGCAGGCCAAAACTGGCGCGAGAGCAGGTCTCTTCACCGTCGTCGCGCTGGCCAAACACGGAATCATGATCCTGAAGCGTGTGATCGAGCGTTTCGCGGGCAGACGCGATCACGGCCTTTACGTCACCATCGTCGAGGAAGTGCTGCGTGAGCTGTACCTCGACAGCATCGGCGCATTGGCCTGGACCCTGATGAAGAACGACACGCGCGACGCCTTCGGCGCTGATGCGCAACTCTTCGGTGGCACGGCCTTCCTCGCCGAACTCAAGAAATGGTGGCAACCTGGACGCCGGATCACGTTGGTAGGCCACAGCACAGGCGCGATCTATATCGGCAATTTTCTCGAGCACGCCGATTCGCTGCTGGATCCGGCGGCAAAGTTCGATGTCGTCTTTTTGGCGCCCGCCTGTTCATTCGAATTTATGGCAGAGAAGCGGCCCTTCTTCGAACGGCGCGTAAATCGTGTACGCCTCTTCGGTTTGCGAGATGAGCGCGAACGCGGCTACTGGGAAGTGCCGGTCCTGTATCCGGCATCGCTGCTTTACCTCGTCTCAGGCCTTTTCGAAGAGCCGACCGTCGATATGCCGCTCGTGGGGATGCAACGCTATTTTTCCGATAGTGATCCCTACGCGACTCCTGGGATGAAAACGGTCGCGAACTATTTCGATGAAAAATGCGTTTGGTCGCTTGCTGAGGGCGCCGCTGCCGGGCTTAATTCCGGTGCGGCCCGGCATGGTGGTTTCGACGAAGACCCGGCGACGCGCGAGAGCCTGAAGGAATTCCTGCGCACCGGAGGAGGCTAAGATGGCAACTCTGGAGGACTATGCGCTGGTCGTGGGCATCGACGACTACAAGAATCCCCCCTACGGTCCGCTTTTGGGCGCGAAACGGGACGCCACCGATTTCATCACCTGGCTCAAGGACCCTGCGGGCGGGAACGTGCCGGAAAAGAATATCGATCCGTTTACGAAGCTTTCGGACGAGGACGGCAGCGAGCCTGATCTCAGCGATATGATCGAGTTACTGATGCTGCTGCGCAAACGAGCGCCGAAGGGGAAGAAGATTGGGCGGAGATTGTATCTATTCTTCTCCGGGCACGGCGTGAGTCCGAAAGGCGAACTCGACGAAGCAGGTCTGGTTACCGTCGACGCGCAAGATTCCCTAGACGCCTTTCTCCCCGGAAAACAAAGCGCAGATCAACTCACGGAGACAGCGCGGTTTGATGAAGTGCTTCTTTTTATGGATTGTTGCCGCGTAAGCCATTTACTGCTGGACCCCTTTAAGATACCCATCAACGAAAAATCAGACGCGGCGGCGCAAAACGTAAAACGTTTCTATGCTTTCGCGACTGGATATGGCAACACGGCGCGCGAGAAAGAGCACGGCGGCGTGATGCGCGGCATTTTTTCGCGCATCCTTATCGATGGCTTGAAGAGCGCTCCGACTAATGCGCAAGGCCAGCGCACGACGACGCAACTCCGCACCTATCTGCAAACAGAAATGGCGAAAGAAACTACGCTTGATGGTGAAAAGCTCGTTCCCAAGTTTCCCGCCGCGGACGATGAGATAGTGCTCGCGGAAGGATTGGCGCCGAAGATGTCGGTCGTGCATCTGACTTTAACGCAACCGACCGCCGGCGTGGAAGTGCTCGACGGCGGAAACAATTTCACTCCCGTTCAACCCTCCGATGTCACAACACCGCCCGGCGGGATGCGCTTCACACTTCCGATGGGAAAAGGCTATGTGATCCGAGACATGAACTCGGCGCGGATGACTATCATCAAGACCGATCAGGAGGAGATTCATGAGAGCCTCTAAAACGGCAGCACCGCGGTATCGCTTGAACGCCCACGCGCCGGACGAGCACACCCGCATCGAAGTGCTCGACGGCAACATGCGTCCCGTGAAGCTGGAGCACAACCTGGGAGATGTCTCGTTGCAGTTGCCCGCCGGGGTTTACTCGGTCCGTTTTTATCAGGGCCAAAACTTCACGGAGAAACTCGCCGCGCTCATGCCCGAGATGCCCGTCGCAGACGTCTCCATCAATCTCTCCGAGGAGCCCGATTTCGCGACGGCGGCACCGGTTCCCAACACGACGACGACTCACGAATGGCAAAGCGATCCGGCCCGCAAATTAAGCCTCTCCGTGCCGAAGCCGCCTCTGCCCGGACACGCCGGCGGCAGTCATTTTTTCCTTTTCTTGCGCAACCCTTTCGAGGCTGGTGTGCTCCCACATGGGGTCACGCTGCACGACCTCAATGGAGTGGAAATATTCGACCTGGACCAGCACGGTGAGGGCGATCCGCAGGCGCAATGGATTGGTGCACATCTCGATCTTGACCCTGGAGCCTACCGCCTTCGTCTGCCGCCGGTGCGCGGTTCATTCAGCGAACAAATCCTGTTCACCGTCGCGGGTTGGCAGACGCAGGTCTTCATGATGACAGCCCAAGGACCGGAGCGGCAGCAGGAGATCACCCGAATTTCCATTCTCATGGCCAAAGGCGGCCTCGGTTTTGACTTTGACCGCCCGGATTCCCGGCTGACCGAAGCCGCTCTGCGAGCTCTCGGAAGCCAGGAGAATATCCCCGGCGCGGTCCGTTCGGAAATGCTTTGGGCTAAATTCGAGAATCCAATGCTTGGCATATATGCGGGGTTGCTTCACCTCCGCCGTGCTCGCCCCGACCCCCACCTCACGCGTGAAGTTTTCAATAATCTGCTCCGACTCGTCGGCCCGTTGCCCGACGTGCTCGCGATCGGTTGGGCTCTCGCTTTGCGCGATGAGAATACGCGCGCGGATGCCTCGATCATGACCGCCCTGCGCAATCCTGCTGCCTGCGCGATTCCACCAATGTTGCGCGAAAGCTGGGATCATCTGCTTCGCGCCAGCGTGGATGAGCGAGAACTCATTCCCCGTGGCTCCATCTCGGATCGGATCGGTGGACGGTTAGTCGGCGGAACACCGTGGGTGGCGTGGCTGGGCGACTTACCCGCTCCGCGGGCCGCGCCTGCTTTGGTGGAGACGGTCGCAGCGAAAACGTCTTCGGCCGGGGGCTTGTGGGGGATTCTCTCGGGTGCCTGGCGTCTCATCGCGGGCGCAACCGGCGCTGCCTTGTTGCCTAAGCTCGCAGAAAAACTGAGCCATCATCCGGAAGCGCGTTTCTGGCTCCAAACACCGCGCTTCACCGACCTTGAACGGCGGGTCGCGTACTGGTTGCAGCCCGCGCTCGATCCGAGATTCGCCGGCGCTTGCGAAGCCTACCCCGAGTTTGCGCGCAAGTTGCGGTCCGCCGCAAACGATCGCACCACTGATGAGGCGACGTTGCTCGCGGAATTGAATCTCGGCTCCACCACGGCCTTGGGCGCGGCCCTGGGAATCTACTACAAGCTCTTCACCAACCCTGTGATTCCTGACGCCACGCGGTTGGAGACTTTCGTGACGGAGGAAAGCCAGCAGCGCACCATGCTCGCGCGGCTCCTGCGACGATTAGCGAAAAAACCTTCACACATCCATCAAGTACAGATGAAGCGGCGCCTGAATTTGCTGGAGTTCATTTACCTCTATTATCGCGGCAGTCCAGCTGACGGAACAAAGGCGGAACTCGAACGGCTTGCGAGTCGATTGTGTGAATCCGGCTTCGTCTTTGACGAGAAAGGCAGCCTCACCCCAGCGGATGTCGCCGCACAACAGAGCGAGGTGCAACAGGAATTGATCCGCGAGTTGGAAGCCGCTTCAATGCCACGCGGATTCACTCTTCCGCAAAACTGGCAAGCGCGAGTTCTGCCCACGCTCCAAGGTTACACTAAGGGTGAGTTGTTGCCGCTTCTGGAGCGGAAAGCGTCTACAAGACCCAGGCAGAAAGCACCGCCCACTTCACAAGGCGGTATAGCTACAGCGGGTCAAAACCTTTCGCATAAGGAGTCCCGTCAGTAAGGGTCAATTCAGCTCCCTTATTTATTACCGCTGCGCTTCAGAACGATCCATTCGCCCCGCGGAAAGGAAATCGTTATGGAATATCTCGTAGCCTGTAAATGATGCTCATGATCGCGATTGCGCGGAATCTGAGCTCATGGCTACCGCATCAACCAGCTGAAATACCAGGCCCTGAAAAGGCCGACTGCCAAACCAATAAGGAGACTGAGCAGAACGAAACACAATCGACAGCGTCTTTGTTGGAGCGGGAATGATGAGCAACGTTGGTCACCCGGGGCCTGATCGCCTTCTAAGGTTTGTTTAGCTCTTAATGAATGCCAGGAGGTCTGCGTTAATGGTGTCGGCCTCAGTCGTGGGCATGCCGTGCGGAAAGCCCTTGTAGGTTTTCAGGGTGCCATTCTTCAGCAACTTTGCCGATAACGGCGCCGAATCGACATAAGGCACGATCTGGTCGTCATCGCCATGCATCACCAGGACCGGCACGGTGATCTTCTTCAAATCTTCGGTGAAGTCCGTCTGAGAAAAGGCAACGATGCCGTCATAATGTGCCTTCGCGCCTCCCATCATGCCTTGGCGCCACCAATTCCGAATCACGCCTTGGGATACTTTCGCGCCCGGTCGGTTATAGCCGTAAAAGGGCCCAGTCGGCACATCGAGATAAAATTGGGCTCGGTTAGTCGCCACCTGCGTTTGAAAGCCGTCGAACACCTCCTTGGGCAGCCCGCCTGGATTAGCCTCCGTCTTTACCATTAGCGGAGGCACCGCTGCGATCATTACCGCCGTCGCCACCCGGCTTTCCCCGTGGCGCGCCAGATAGTGCACCACTTCGCCACCGCCGGTTGAATGGCCGACATGGACTGCTTCCTTGAGGTCAAGATGTTCAGTCAGCGCCGCCAGGTCGTCTGCGTAATGATCCATGTCATGCCCGCCATCGGTCTGGGTGGAGCGGCCATGGCCGCGCCGGTCATGGGCTATGACGCGATAACCCTGCTTGAGGAAGAACAGCATTTGCGTGTCCCAATCATCGGCCGACAGCGGCCAGCCGTGACTGAAGACGATGGGTTGACCTTTGCCCCAGTCCTTATAATAGATTCCCGTGCCGTCTTTGGTGGTGATTGTGCTCATACTTGTTTTCCGCGGTTTTATTGGTTGTAGTTAATCGCAATGCTGACTTTTGGGGCTTCATCTCAGGAAAATCTCGAAACAATCAAGGCCGCGCCGCCGATTGCGATCACATCCTCGAGAAGCGCGATCGGAAGATCCTTTCCCCCGATTGCTTTGACCAATCGGGCCCGGAGCTCATAGCCGCCGAGCGTTCCGGCCAGCGCGCCGATCGCGCCGGCTACAAGGCCGGCCATCAGAGCCTGACTCGAGAGGCCAAGAGCAGCCCCACATAACGCCCCTATCGCAATTCGCGCGCTGAATGGCATCGGCGTTTTCCGGCTCGGTGTCCTGGGCAGCTTATCGCCGATCAATTCTCCGATCGCGAGAACGCTCAAGACACAGGCCGTGATCGGGAATCCCAAAAACGTCAGCCAAGTGTCTTGTAAATAGATCCAGCCAAGGTAAGCCCCCCAACTGATCACAGCCGCCGGAGTGAAGGCGCGAAGTCCGGCGACTACCCCGATCAGAAACGCTAAAATGTAGATAGACATGATTTTTGTTACTGCGGGCTAGACGGTTGGAACCGTGTCCTTCATGATACTATTTGAGAGTTCAGTCGTTCGCGGCACTAGAGATCGTTAGGACAACTCGGAACCGAACCTTGCCGCTGTTCATTTGCTCATAGGCTTCCGCCACGCGACCTAGCGGATATTTCTCGATCATCGGGTGCACACCGGTCAGCGCGCTGAATTCCAAGGTGTCTTGCGAATCTCTCGCGGTGCCGGAATACCAACCCGACACGGAGCGCCTTCCCATGATCAAAGGCATCATGCTTATGGTTAACGGTTCGTTAGGCGCGGCTGGCACAAGCAGGTTGCCGTCGGCCCCCAATCCATCCACCAGCGCGGAAATCGCCTCTGCGTTCGGCGCCGTTCCCAGGATCACGCGCGCGCCACCGAGCTTTTGCAATTCCGCCGCCGCATCGCCGCTGTCCGAATCGATGTATTGATGCGCGCCCAGTTTCTTCGCCAACGGTTCTTTGTCCTTTCCCCGGCCCACTGCCACGGTCTTGAATCCCATCTGCCGCGCGTACTGCACTCCGAGATGTCCAAGCCCACCGATGCCGTGCACGGCCACCAAGTCGCCGGCGCGTGCCCCCGAATGGCGGAGCGCGTTGAAGACGGTGACCCCCGCGCACATGAACGGCCCAGCTTCTTCCGCCGGCAATTCATCGGGAATCCGTGCCAGCACTGCCGCCGGTGCGATCAGGTATTCCGCATATCCGCCATCGAAATCGATCCCAGTGACTTTGCGATTGATGCACATCGCGAAATCCCCGCGCCGGCATTGCTCGCACACGAAGCAATGTCCTCCATGCCAGCCCACACCTACGCGCTGACCTTTGCTCCATCCCGTGACGTTGCCGCCGACCGCATCGACGCGGCCCGCAATCTCATGACCCGGCACGCGAGGAAACTGAAGCCCTGGCCAGATACCTTCCTTGACGAGCATATCGCTATGGCAAATGCCACACGCCTCGACTTTCACGCGAACCTGTCCGGCGCCTGGCTCCGGGATTTCGCGTTCCACCAATTCCCAATCCCCGCCCGGTTTGCTGATCTGCGCCGCCTTCATTTTCTTATTCATAAAATGCTTCTGTCGTTTTTTTCGTTTACCTGCCATTACAAGTTCTTCTCTTGAGCGTGCGATGCGGCTTCTTCTATCAGAGCCGCAACCTCCTTCGGCCTGGAGATGTAGACCGCGTGACTGGCGCCTGAGACTTCGACCTTCTGACTTTTGGCTCGTTCGGCATACCACCGTTCGAGATCGGGGTTAATGGTTCTGTCTTTTGTCGGTACCAACATCCAGCTCGGTTTGCTTCTCCACGCCGCCGTGGTGATGACTGCCTTGAAATTATCAGCGGCGTTGAACACCTGCGATCGCGCCATGAAAGCGGCCTGCCCAGTCGACAGGTCGGCGGCGAAGAACTCATGAAACTGCGCGGGGTCGAGGTAAGTGAAACCGTCTGCCGTCTTTTTTATCGCATCAGACTTGCTCAGATCACTGGGGAAGCGCTTTCCAAGTTCAGCCTCATTCTCTCCAACATCCGGCATGTGGGCCGCGATGTAGACCAAGCCAGCAACAGACGGATCGACCCCGGCTTCAGTAATTACGGCTCCCCCATAGCTATGAGCGACGAGAATGCACAGACCGTCTTGTTGAGCAAGAACACGCTTCACAGCGGCGACATCTTCTTTAAAGGATGTTTCAGGCTCTTGGACGATGCTGACCTTGTAGCCATCCTTGACGAGAATGTTGTAACCCTCTTTCCACCCAGAACCATCTGCCCAGGCACCGTGAACCAGGACGATATTCCGTACCGAGCCCCCTTGTTTTTGCGCGGAGAGCGTGCAGCAGGTTAACAGCAGCAATGCGATGCTAAGAAACTGAGACATTCCTCGCGCTACTGGCATAGCTAGCTCCAACGATCCAGGACGTGATTTGATTCGCACTTTGATTACCTTCCGTTCGTTTTCTTTGAGTTTGAATGTTTGATCTTCCACTACTTGGCAGTCAGAGCGTTGAGCAAATGTACTAGATCATGCAGCACGTTCCACTATGTCCTTTAGAACAGTCTCAAGCTCGATCTCGCCCTTGACGGAGGCGCCCTCAAAGTGGATCCAGCCTTCATTGAAGCCATCGAGCATCTGGACGCGTGCTGCCGGATTCTTCATGCCCTGCGACTTGAATAGATCCTCCCAGGATTCGCGAGGGACAGCTTCGATGCGGACTGGACGGCCAAGAATTCTGGAGAATGCCGCCGCGATATCGTTCGGGCTCACGCGGCGTGGCCCTTCCAATTCAAAGGTCCGTCGGCCGGTCCATGTTTCCTGGAGCAACTCGGCCGCCGTCCGCCCGACGTCCGCAGTGGCAACCATCGGGAACGGCTTGTCGAGCGGCTGCAGGAAACTCGAAATCACGCCAGGGTTGCGAGCCGGAGCTACATCCCAAGCGGCGTTCTCCATAAACCAAGCCGGGCGCAGAAAGGTAATGGGTATCCCTAGGTCGCCAAGTGCCTGCTCCATCAGACGGAGTTGAGTGAGCAGATTGGGGCGGGTTGCCTGCGCGCCGATTGTCGAGATGCACACGACCTTGGATGGGTGTGTTGCCTCAAGGGCAGACCGCACGGCATTGGCGGTAGCCCGCGCCTCTGGGAAACCGGGCTCTGGATCGAAGATCGGCGGAGGGAGGACGAAGACGCCTTCTGCTCCCTCGAACGCGGCTGAGAGAGCCGCCGCGTCATTCATCTCCGCCAGTGCCAACTCACAGCCACGTTCCAGCCATGGCGCACCTTTGCCGGCATCTCGCACGACGGCGCGGACCGGCTCTTTAGCGGTCAGAAGCATGCGAGCAACGATGCCTCCCACGCGGCCCGTAATTCCAGTAATGCCAAACATGACTGTTTTCCTCGATCCCGGGTGGTTCGTGTTGTCCGAGCGGGACTGTCGACCGATCAGGCCGCCGCCTTGCGTTCCGTCGACAGAAACACGTTGAGCAGTTCTGCGAAACGAGACTCGTACGACTCGCAGGTAGGGCAATCCCCGTTTTGCCCAATCCATTCAGGATGTTGCTCACGCAGGGCGTCGTGAATCTGGTGCTGGAGTGGAACGTAAGAATGCCCTTCGCCAAGCCTGATCGCAGACGTGTTTGTTGTCATATCCAACGATATCGGCGATCGGTAGATCGCAGCCACGGCGCGTCCGTGGGATTTTGTCGTACCACCGACGAGGCGGTGCCGGCTCCCTCTTTGGAGATAGAACGAAAAGAGACGGCGGGTATGATCAAGGTGAAGCACTTCATCGCTGCTCCGTCCCATCGCGGTGCTGAGGTCGGATTTATTATTCCCCAGTCACCGATTCCCTCCCGAGACCACGAGCGTTTGGCCCGTCACCCAGCCCGAATCCGCGGCAGCGAGGAACACTGCGACTGAAGCAATGCCCTCCGGCTGCCCGATAAGTCCCAGCGGAGTTTGCGCTTCGACCTGTTTGCGGAAATCGCTCTCGGCAATTCCCGCGGTATGAAAACCTTCTGTCTCCACCATTCCAGCGTTGAGGGAGTTGATGCGGATCTTGCGCGACCCAAGTTCCTTCGCCAGCGATTTGGTCACGGCATCTACCGCGGCCTTGGTCGCGCTGTAGACCGAACCGGCCGGAGGCGCAGCGCTGCTCGCCAGGGAACTGATGTTAACGATGCTGCCGCCAGCGGGACCGAACTGCTTGACGGCTTCTTGCGTCGCGAGGATGAGACCGAGGACATTTACATTGAACTGTCTGTGGAAGTGCTCTTCGGTGACGTCTTCGAGAGGGACAAATTCATAGATGCCCGCGTTGTTGACGAGAATATCGAGCACGCCGAACGCTTTCTTCGACTCCGCGAACAAGCGATCAACGTCCGCCTTCTTTGCCACATTGGCTTGGACCGCCACGGCTTTTCCGCCCTGGTTGATAATCTCGGCTACGACCCTGTCGGCGTCTGTTTTGCTGGAGGCGTAGTTGACGATCACCGCGGCGCCTTCAGCCGCGAGATGTTTGGCGATGGAAGCGCCAATGCCCTTCGATGCTCCGGTCACGACCGCGACTTTCCCGTTCAGTTTTCCGTTTCCCACTGTGTGCCTGTCATTTTTTGAAATTTGTCACCTACGCTTATGCGAAACCTTTGAAATCCATGATTTCGCAATCCTAAGTCTGGCGCGTCTGCCAATTTCGCCACCCTGGCTCACTGCGCGCCGGAATTGTACTAGAACTTGTCCTGGATGCCAGTCGCGGCCACGATGACAAGCTTGATTCGTGAACCGTGTGACGATGGTGTGATCCGGTCGGGGCACATCGCTGCATTGTGCCCAAAATCATCCGGCAAGTGGATCCTCGCAGCGACGATCCTCGGCTCAAGCCTGGCTTTTATCGACGGGACAGTGGTGAACGTTGCGCTGCCGGCGCTCCAGCGCGACTTGGACGCCACTGTCGGCGGCGTGCAATGGGTCGTCGAATCGTACGCGCTTTTCCTCGCCGCGCTTCTGCTGGTCGGCGGTTCGCTGGGAGACCGCTACGGCAGACGGCGGGTTTTTATTGCAGGCGTGGCGATTTTCGCGGCGGCCTCCGCCTGGTGTGGCTTCGCTTCCGGTATCGGACAGTTGATCGCAGCGCGCGCCGTGCAGGGAATCGGCGCGGCGTTGCTGGTCCCGGGCAGCCTCGCCATCATTAGTAATTCTTTTTCAGAGGAAGACCGTGGCCGGGCCATCGGAACCTGGTCCGGCTTTAGCGCTATCACCGCTGCGATCGGTCCGGTGCTTGGAGGCTGGCTGGTCGAAACCGTTTCCTGGCGGGCTGTGTTCTTCATCAACATCCCAATCGCAATTCTTGTCATCGTGATTTCCCTCCGGCATGTGCCGGAGAACTCCAATGCCGGCAAAGGAGGCCTCGATTGGCTCGGTGCAATTCTTGCCACGCTTGGCTTGGGCGCGCTCATTTACGGATTAATCGAATCGTCGTCGCGTGGTTTCGCGCATCCAGCCATCCTCACCGCGCTCATCAGCGCGATTGTTTTCCTTGCGCTCTTTCTCGCCGTCGAAGCGCGCAGCCGCAACCCCATGCTGCCGCTTGCCCTTTTCCGATCGCGAAACTTTTGCGGCGCGAACCTGCTCACGTTCCTGCTTTATGGTGCGCTCGGCGGAACGCTCTTTTTCCTGCCGCTAAACTTGATTCAGGTTCAACGATACAGTCCCACGGCCGCGGGTGCCGCCTTGCTGCCCTTGATCCTGATTATCTTTCTGCTTTCGCGCTGGTCGGGTGCTCTTGTCCAAAAGTATGGCGCGAGAATCCCGCTTGTCGTCGGACCGCTCACGGCATCGGCCGGCTTTGCGCTTTTCGTGCTGCCCGGAGTGGGTGGTTCTTACTGGCAAACATTTTTTCCCGCCGTCGTCGTCCTCGGCGTTGGGATGGCGGTAAGCGTCGCTCCTCTCACTACCACCGTCATGAATTCAGTTGCGCGCGGCTGGGCCGGAGTGGCGTCTGGAATCAACAACGCCGTTTCGCGAACCGCGGGCCTGCTCGCGATCGCCGTTCTCGGAATAGTGATCCTGCACGTCTTTGAACAGTCGCTTGATCGTCGTCTGGCAAATCTCGCCGCTCTCCCTTCCGTGCAACAATCTCTCAATGCGCAACGCAGCAAACTTGCCGGCGTCGAACTCCCGGAATCGATTCCGCCGGCGGAGCGAGCGCTTTTGAGAGATGCGATCGACCGCTCGTTCGTAGACGGCTTTCGCCGCGTCATGTTGACGGGCGCTGCGCTTGCTTTCGGAAGCGGAGTCGTCGCTTTGCTCTTCATTCGCAGGAATCCGGCGGCCTCTCGTAATGGCTAAGAGATGGAAGCTGATCCGAATCTTCCGTTGTCAGTTTGCCGTGCCCAGTTATCGTCCGCCCGAATGAAACTTTCCGTCGCTCGCATTTTGTTTTTGCTCCTCGTGTTGCCCATGTCGGCCCTGGCCGGAAACAGCGTCGTGAATTTATCGCACTACGATTTGATGCGGGTCGATTTCGAAGGGATGAAGCGGGAAGGCGTCCTCGCGGTCATTCATGAGGCCACTTATCCGCGCTTCGATCGCGATTCCTATTATGGCACCCGGCAAAATGCCGCGACTCGCGCCGGTCTGCTTTGGGGAGCGTATCATTTCGGCGACGCGACCGATCCCATCCGGCAGGCCGAGCATTTTTTGAAGGTGGTAGAATCGAATTGGCGGGGACCAGCGATCCAGCCGAGCGGAGCCTTGCTCGTGCTCGATTTCGAAAAGAACGGGCATTATCCGGGCGGCACGATGCGCGTCGATCAGGCCGCGCGGTTCGTCGAGCGAATCAAGCAGCGCACCGGAAAGTATCCCGGCGTTTACGGAAGCGAGAATCGGCTTCGCGCCGTCCTCAACGCTCCCGGAGTCAATCGCGCCGACAAAGCGATTTTAGGCAACTGCTGGCTCTGGATCGCGAACTACCATTACCAGCCGACCGCCAGCTCGCCCTGGGGCAATTGGCGCATGTGGCAATACACCGGCGACGGCAAATGCGATCTTCGGCCGCGCTCCGCGTATCCGATCAGGGTCGCCAACATCGCGAAAGCCGAGCGTAATATCTTCCGCGGCAGTAACGAAGCGCTCAGTGCCTGGTGGCAGGACCACGCCTGGCAACCAACGGAGTAACTCTGACCTCTGATTCCTGACCTCTGACTTCTGGCCTACGCCATCATTTCTGACGACGACATGCCGCCGCATTTCCAACAGGTGAACCACTTCCAATCCACGCCAACATAGGACTGCGTTCCGCACTTGAAACAAACCGCCACCAATTGGCGGCTTCGTCCCTCGACTTCGTTGGCCGCCGAGGATTCGGGAGTGCTCGTCCCTCCTTTTCCTTCAGGCGTTCCCGGGCCTTCCCATTTTTCCCACTTCTTTTCTTCTGCCATATCGGTTCCTTTCTTGTTCAATCGCCGCGATCCGGTGCCATCACATTCATGGCATCGTAGGGCAACCTCCGTTTGACGAGCGAGCCGAAATTCTTTGCGCTGCTGGAGGCGTTACTCGCTGTCCTTTCGCAAATGTGTCCCCTTTCGCTGGCGCAGAACCGCGAGAATCTCCGCGATGGTGCTCACGGCGATCTCCGCCGGTGAATCCGCGCCGATGTCCAATCCGAGCGGAGCGAAAACGCGTGACAACTTTTCCTCGGGAACGCCACGTTCGCGCAGGAGATCGAAAACCTGCCGGACCTTTCGCTTGCTCCCGATCATCCCAATGTAGCCTGCGCCATTTTGCTCGAGCGCGGCGGCCAGCGCTTCGCGATCGATCTCGTGATTGCGACTTACCAGGACGAGCGCTTCGTCGCTCTGCCATTGATGCGACGCGATGAAGTCGACCGGCGCCAAATCAGAAACGCGCGCGACCGCAGGGGGCAGATCAGCGAGCAACTCGACACGATCATCGATCACGCTGACGTAAAGGCCGCATTCGCTCGCCAGCTTCGCGATCGCGTGCGCGCAATGGCCGGCGCCAACCAGGTATAAGGCTTCACGGACCGCCTGGGGCTCAATGAAGACCGTGACATCGCCGCCGCAGATCGCTCCAAAGGAATCGGTCGAGCCTTCGCGGAGCGGATAGGTTTTGAGCAGCGGCTTCTTCTCCCGCATGCTCGCCTGCGCGTCAGCGATGACGAGCGATTCGAACTTCCCGCCGCCGATCGTTCCACTGATCTTGCCATCGGCGTAAACGAACATTTTCGATCCGGCGGCGCGCGGCACGGAACCGGCCGTGGCCGCCACCGTCACCACGGCGAAAGGCTTCCGGGCTTCTCGCGCCGCGATCAGCTCGTCGACGAGCGCATCAGTCATCGCGCGTCATGGTTGCCCGGATATCGCCGTGCGGTTCATCGGTCGGAACGAAAACTTCGTTCTTATTCTCAAGGCCAAACGGCGCCAGGTTAATGAGCAGGCAATGCTTGTTAGGCATCGCGAGATCAAGTTTCGAGATTTCGGGAGATGCCTCCAGCGCGGCTTCGCCCATCTGGAACAGGGTTGTTTGCGCGGACGGACTGTAATTGTTTGCGAACACCTTTAGCATCGCGCTCAGGATTGCTTCGTTGCTGCGGCCGTAATGGTCCGGCTGATCTTTGAACGTCCAGGTGGCGCTGAACGAGGTCGCAAGGATCCGGTCCGCGGTTTCGGGAAGCGTCGTGAACTCATCCTTCGGATAATTCTCGAACCCCGAGGCGGTTGATTTCAGGATTACGAGATTGCGAATTCCCGAGCGGACCGTTTTCGCCGCTTCGCTACAGGTCACGTGCGTAAACATTCGGCCTTCACCCCCCGCCACAAACGAATGCGGATGTGGCTCGTTATCTACGGTCAGGCGTTCCCATTGCCGTTCCGAAATCTGGATTTCCGACTCGTGCACCTGTTCGTAACGCGTCAGAAAATGTTCGCCGAGGATGAGCGCGAACCGCTCGATCTCACGACCAAGATGCTGCCTGGCAAAGACGTTGATCGTGTTTTTGATCGTGTCGGTCGCCACCACCCTGGTGTTGTCGCCGCTGGTGTAGGATGACGCGAAATCGCCCTTCAGGAATGCGGCGACTTCGAGGTCTTTCAGACTGTGAACAGACTCCTCCCGCAGGATCTTCATCACCCGGACGCGGGCTTTGCCGTAACGATGACCGGTCAGTTTCGCCATTGCGCCTTACGGTTAATTCATTTACTGCGATAACGCGATGCCAAAGCTCGCGGAGTTGAATGCGCTCGATCGCGCGGAGTTCACCCGGGTGGTCGGGCCGGTCTTCGAGCATTCCCCGTGGGTCGCGGCGCGGACGGAATCACAGCGCCCGTTCCCATCTCGCGAGGCGCTGCACGCGGCCCTCGTGGCGACCGTCAGCAAGGCGAGCGACGAGGAAAAATTAACGCTCATCCGCGCGCACCCGGATTTGATCGGCGACGCTCACCTCACCGCCGCGTCGCAAGCAGAGCAGGCGAGCGCCGGGCTTTATGACGCTACCGCCGAGGAAGCAAAACAGTTTCGCGAATACAACCGCCAGTATCAGGAGCGCTTCGGATTTCCCTTCGTAATCTGCGCGCGATTGAATAAGAAAGAGGCGATAGCCGCTGCCTTTCCGGTCCGTCTCCAGAATTCGAGAAAAGAGGAAATTGAAACCGCCTTGCAGGAAATCTCCAAAATTGCCGAACTCCGCTTACAGGATCTTGTTAATGAATGACCGCCTTCTTCAAAGTTGCCATCCTGAGCCCGCGAAGACGGCGAAGGATCTCTGGCTTTTTCTGCGCACTGGGCATCCCGAAATAGTTAGAGATGTTTCGCTGCGCTCAACATGACAAAAGAGGAGGAAACCGCTTTGTCTAACTCATCTCTTACTACTCACGTCCTCGACACCATACGTGGCTGTCCCGCCGCGGGAATGAAAATCGAGCTCTGGTCGCTTGATCAGTCGAAACTGCTCAAAACCATCAAGACGAATTCGGATGGTCGCACGGAAGCTCCGCTGCTCGCGGGCAACGAAATGGCGACAGGAAATTACGAGTTGGTTTTCCACGTCGGCGATTATTTCGGTGAGCGGCGTTTCCTAGACCGGGTCCCGGTCCGTTTCGTTATCTCTGACGCCGCCGCGAAGTATCATGTTCCGCTGCTCGTTTCTCCATGGGCCTACAACACGTATCGCGGCAGTTAGATGAGCGCGGCTGATCCAGCAGTAGCAGCGCCCGCCGGTCTCATTGATCTGGCAGCTGCCCGCGTCGGAGGCGCTGCCATTCTCGCGAATGATGAGTTCTTCGCGGAGAAGGAGAATCTCCTGAATCCCGGCCGAGGAATCTTCATTCCGGATAAGTATACCGATCGCGGCAAATGGATGGACGGATGGGAAACGCGCCGGCGGCGCACCCCGGGACACGATTGGTGTGTCGTGCAACTGGGATTGCGCGGCGTCATCAAACAGGTCGACATCGATACGAACCATTTCCTGGGCAATCATCCTCCCTTCGCGTCCCTCGACGCGCTCTGCCTAACGAATGGATTCCCGAGCGACGCGGCCGCGGTCGAAGCGCTTTCCTGGACGCAGATTCTTGCGCAATCTCCCTTGAACCCGGGATCGCAAAATCTGTTTGCGATCACGAACGACCAGACCTGGACCCATCTGCGTCTGAATATTATCCCGGACGGCGGCGTGGCGCGTTTTCGCGTTTACGGAATCGTCGTCCCCGACTGGAGCAAACTGAAACCCGGCGACCTGTTCGATCTGGCCGCGGTCGAAAATGGAGGAGTGCCCCTGGCTTGCAGCGATATGTTTTTCAGTTCGATGAACAACCTGATCATGCCGGGTCGTTCGGAGAACATGGGGGACGGGTGGGAAACGAAACGCCGGCGCGGTCCCGGATACGACTGGATTATCCTAAAGCTCGGATTGCCCGGCGCGATTCGAAAAATCGAAGTCGACACGAACCATTTCAAAGGAAACTACCCCGACACCTGCTCGATCGAAGGATGCGCCGCGCCCGGTGCTTCGACCGACGAGCTGACGGGGCCGGGCACGCGCTGGATCGAGATCCTGCCGATGACGAAACTGCAAGCGGACACGCGGCATTTCTTCGAGAAGGAACTTTCCTCCATCAACGACTGCACCCATCTCCGGTTAAACATCTATCCCGACGGCGGCGTCAGCCGATTACGGGCGTGGGGCACGGTGAAAATGACGAATGTCGAATGACGAATGTCGAAACAAGTCCGAATGACGAAGCTCGAATAAGAGCGGTTTTTCGTCATTCTGGCTTCGTCATTCCTTCGTCATTCGTCATTCGGAATTCGTCATTTTCATCATGAGTGATTTCGATTTGCTCGTGCGGAGCGAGCAAGACATCGGAATTAGCGAAGGCAAGATCGTCGCTCTGGCGGAGAACCTGTCCGGTTCGGCGAACTCGGAAATCGATGCACGCGATCTGACCATTTTCCCCGGCGTCATCGACGCGCATGTTCATTTCAACGAACCGGGGCGCACCGATTGGGAGGGTTTCGCCACCGGTTCGCGGGCGGCGGCAGCCGGCGGGACCACCACCGTCTTCGAGATGCCGCTCAACGCGCATCCACCCACGACGAGTCGAGAAAACTTCGAGCTGAAACGCGCCGCGGCCGAGGCGAGCTCGCTCGTGGATTTTGGGCTGTGGGGTGGACTCGTTCCGGGCAACCTGCCGGACCTCGAAGCGCTGCGCGATTGCGGGGTCGTCGGCTTGAAGGCTTTCATGTGCAACAGCGGCATCGGAGACTTCGGGCACGTTGACGAGAAAATGCTGCTCGCCGGAATGAAGCGCGCCGCGGAGCTCGATCTTCTCGTCGCCGTCCACGCCGAGTCGGAACAGATGACGGCCGCGCTTACCGGAGCCGCGCGCGCCGCGGGCAAAAAAGGAATTCGTGATTATCTCAACTCGAGACCGATCGCCGCCGAGCTCGGGGCAATCCGAGTCGCGATCGAGCTCGCCTCGGAAACCGGATGCCGTTTGCATATCGTGCATGTGAGTTGCGGGAGCGGCGTTGCGCTTGTCGCCGAAGCGCGGGCACGCGGGATCGATGTGACCTGCGAAACTTGTCCGCACTATCTCGTGTTGACGGAGCACGACATGGAACAACTCGGCGCGGTCGCGAAATGCGCGCCGCCGCTTCGCTCGAGCAGCGATCAAAGTCAGCTCCACGACCGGCTTGGTGACATCACCACGATTGGCTCGGATCATTCGCCTTCCCCGCCGGAAATGAAACAGCGAGACAACTTCTTCGAGGTCTGGGGCGGTATCTCCGGTTGTCAGCATCTCTTGCCGCTGCTGCTCGATGCAGAAGTTCCGCCGGCCGAGATTCGACGCCTAACGAGTGGAGATGTGGCTTCGCGATTTCGGGTGGGCGCGAAAGGGACGCTCGCTGTGGGTAAGGACGCGGACTTCACGCTCGTCGACCTGAAGGCCGACGAAGTTATCAGACCGGAATCGCTCCATTACCGCCACAAACAGAGCCTGTACGTGGGCCGAACCCTGCGAGCCCACCTCCGCCGGACATTTTTGCGCGGACAAACGATCTTCGAGGATGGTAAGTTTGCCAACCGACCGATGGGGAAACTCGTCCAGCCGAACTTATCGTGAGTTACGCGAAGATGTGAGACCAACAACCTTTAAGCTGTCATCCTGAACGTAGCGAAGGATCTCTGACTATTTCCGTGCCCAATGCGCGATCACAACTACTACGTCTACATTGTCACGAACAAACATCGCACAACTCTTTACATTGGCGTGACGAACGATCTCGGGCGCCGAATCGTCGAGCACCAGAATGGCGACGTAGCTGGATTCACTCAGCGCTATCAATTGAATCGCCTTGTCTGGTTCGAATACTACCGCGATGTGAATGCAGCGATCGCTTTCGAAAAGAAACTTAAAGGCTGGCTCCGCTCCAGAAAAATCGCGTTAATCGAGAAGGAGAATCCGCGTTGGTTCGATCTAAGCGCTGATTGGGGACAGCAACCCAAAATCGATAATGGGTGGGCCAGCATGGAAGAAATGGTCAGAGATCCTTCGCTTCGCTCAGGATGACAGCTCTAGAATAAGCAAGATGAAACCCATAGAGCCCAAAACCAGCCTTCAGCCCGACGAGATCGACAAAATCAGCGCCGCCTTGAGCGACGCGAATAAGGCATTCATGCGCCATTACCCGGGCGAATCGAACCGGCGTCAGGCCGTGCACACCGTTTATGGCGGCGCGCATTTATTCAAAGCGGATTCCTCGCCAAAACTGGGAGCCGTAGCGTTGCGATCGCTCCAGGAGTACGCGCCGGACGCGAAAAGTCTGGCTGACGTTCTCGGCACCGCCGGCGACCCGGAACTGGCGCAAAAGGTTTATGACCGCGTCGTGGAAAAACTTCGACGCGAGCCGGTCGAAGATTTCCGGCTCGACTTTGAGGACGGCTACGGCAACCGCCCGGATGCGGAAGAGGATGGACATGCCGCTTCCAGCGCAGCCGAAGTGGCGCGAGGCCTCAAGGCGAATTCGCTTCCGCCATTTACCGGCATCCGCATCAAACCACTCAGCGAAGATTTGCGCGTCCGCAGCATCCGTACCCTCGACATCTTCATCACCGCGCTGCTCGGCGAGACGGGAGGAAAGTTGCCGGAAAATTTCGTCATTACCGTGCCCAAGATCCAGTTGCCGGAGCAGGTCGCAGCGGCCGTGCGCTTCTTCGAAATTCTTGAGCAACGAAACGGACTGCCGGCGGGCGCGTTGAAGATCGAGCCGATGATCGAAACTCCGCAGGCAATCATTAATCAACGCGGCGAGATCGCGCTCGGCTCTCTCGTCGATGCCGCTAACGGGCGTTGCCGAAGCGTGCACTTCGGCGTCTACGATTACACCGCTTCCGCGGGGATCACGGCCGCGTATCAAACCATGGCCCATCCCTCCTGCGATTTCGCGCGACAAATGATGCTGGTCTCGCTCGCCGGCACCGGCATCCATCTTTCGGATGGCGCGACGAACATTTTGCCGGCCGGCCCGCATCGGCCGAGCGAAGGCAAGCCGTTAACGGAGGATCAGCTGCGGCAAAATCGCGAGAGCGTTCACGCTGCATGGAGTCTCGGTTTCGACGACAACATGCATTCGCTCCGCAACGGATTCTATCAGGGCTGGGATTTGCATCCGGCGCAATTCGTCACGCGTTATGCCGCGGTCTACACCTTCTTCCTCGACGGCCTAACGAGCGCTTCCGGCCGGCTAAAAACCTTTGTCGAGAAAGCGGCGCTCGCTTCGCTCTTTGGCGATGTCTTTGATGACGCCGCCACCGGCCAGGGCCTGCTCAATTTCTTCCTGCGCGGCATTGCCTGCGGCGCGATCACGGAAAGCGAAGCACTCGCCACCGGACTCACGCTCGATGAATTGCGCTCCCGCTCGTTCCTGAAGATTTTGCAGAATCGACGTGGCTCATGAGTACTGACTCCATTCACGTTGTCATCCTGAGCCGCGCAGACGGCGAAGGATCTCTGGCTTTTTCTGCGCGCTTGGGACACCAGAAATGGTCAGAGATGTTTCGCTCTGCTCAACATGACACTTTAGACGGGCGCGCTCCCCAGACATGAGCGCGATCGAGTTTCGGCTGAATGGCGAAGCCGTCCGCGTCGATTCGGTTTCGCCCAACACCACCTTGCTCGAATGGCTGCGCGCCAGTGGCCTGACGGGATCGAAGGAAGGCTGCGCGGAAGGCGATTGCGGCGCGTGCTCGGTCGCGATCGTCGATCGCGACGCGCGCGGCAAGCGTTGTTACCGCGCCATCAACAGTTGTCTCGTGCCCCTCCCACTCATGGCCGGCCGCGACATGATTTCGGTCGAAGGCGTCGCGTGCCCGAAAATGCATCCGGTCCAGAAGGCGATGGTGGAAAATTTTGGATCGCAATGTGGCTACTGCACGCCCGGCTTCATCATGTCGCTCTTCGAGGGCTATTACCGGAAGGACCTCAAGACGGCCGCGCAACTCGACGAACAGCTTTGCGGCAACCTCTGCCGATGCACCGGTTATCGGCCGATCCGCGACGCGGCCGCCGACGCCCTTGCCCAACGCAACGGCTCTGATGCGTTTGATGCGCAATTGAAAAGCGCGAAGGCGAAGCTGAAAGCGGCGCGCTACAATTTCGCCGGCGAAACTTTTCTGCGTCCCACTTCGCTCGAGAAATTATTTCGCGCCCTGGCCGAGAATCCGGACGCACGTTTGATCGCGGGCGCGACCGATCTCGGGCTCGAAATCACCAAACGCTTTCAAAGATTTCCCGCGCTCATCTCGATCGAAGCGGTCCCTGAACTGAACGAGATCAGTTCCACCGAAACCGAGTGGCGCATCGGCGCGGCCACCACTCTGACTAAACTCGACGACCTGCTCGGCGTCGAGTTTCCCGTGATTCGCGAAATGCTTTCCGTGTTCGGCTCACGGCAAATCCGCAACCGCGCCACGCTCGGCGGAAATCTCGTGACCGCTTCGCCGATCGGCGATTCCCCGCCCGTGCTCCTCGCACTCGAAGCCAAAGTGGTGCTTGCCTCGGCGGCTGGAGAACGCGTCCTGCCGCTCGATGATTTCTTTGTCGCCTACCGAAAGACCGCGTTGCAGCCCGGAGAGATTCTGAAGTCGATCATCATTCCGCGACCCAATCCCGGAGTCCAAACGCACCGGAAGTTCTACAAAGTTTCGAAGCGTCGCGAAATGGACATCAGCACGGTCGCGGCTTGCTTCGCGGTCGAGGTGACAGAAGGCGGGACAATCACGAAAGCTCGCCTGGCTTACGGTGGCGTTGCGGCCCTGCCGGTGCGCGCGCGAGCGACGGAGGCTGCGCTGATTGGAAAACACTGGAGCGCTGCCGCGTGCGAAGAAGTGCTGCCGGTTCTCGAGAAAGAGTTCACTCCCATCTCCGATGTTCGCGGAAGCGCGACCTACCGCCGCGAGTTGATTGCGAATCTGCTTCGCAAATTCTTCTCGGACGAATCACGCGCGATTCTTGATCGAAAGATCGAGCGCTATTTGTTGCCGCGTCCCGACGCTCCGCTCCCACATGAGAGCGCACACAAGCACGTGACCGGCGAAGCGATCTACGTGGATGACCACGCCCAACAGCAAAGCATGCTCGAAGTCTGGCCTGTCTGTTCGCCGCACGCCCACGCTAAAATCCTGCGGCGCGATGCTTCCGCCGCGCGACTCATGCCCGGCATCAGCGCGGTTCTGCTCGCCGAGGATATTCCGGGCCTAAACGATGTCGGCGCCGTCCGGCACGATGAAATTTTACTCGCGGACAACGAAGTCCTGTATCATGGCCATATCGTCGCGCTCGTCGTTGGCGAGACGCCGGAACTCTGCCGCGCCGCAGCACAGAAGGTCATCGTCGAATACGAACCGCTGCCTCCGATCTTCACGATCGAAGAAGCGATCGACGCCGACAGTTTCCATAGCGATCCGCATTACATTCGACGCGGCGATGTCTCCGCTGCGCTCGCAAGCGCTCCGATGAGTTTCGACGGCGAATTATCGTTCGGCGGCCAGGACCATTTTTATCTCGAGACCAACGCTGCTTGGGCCGAGGCCGGTGAAGACGGCACCGTTTTCATTAGTTCATCGACTCAACACCCGTCGGAAGTGCAGCACATCGTGGCGCATTTGCTCGATGTGCCGATGCACAGCGTGGTGGTCGAATGCCCGCGCATGGGCGGCGGTTTCGGCGGAAAAGAAACGCAGGCTGCGATGCTCGCGGCGCTTGCCGCGCTCGCCGCGACAAAGACCCGCCGCAAAGTGCGTGTCCGTTTCACCCGCGATCAGGACATGATGATCACCGGCAAGCGCCATCCGTTCCTCGGGAAATTCCGCGCTGGCTTTGACGAGACGGGATTATTGCTGGCGGCGAAGGTCGATCTGTTTTCGAACGGCGGCTGGTCGCTCGATCTTTCTCGCGCGATTACCGACCGCGCCTTGTTCCATCTCGACAACGCCTACTACATTCCGAATGTCGATTTCAGCGGCCGGGCAGTGAAAACAAATCTCGCCTCGAACACCGCCTTCCGCGGTTTCGGCGGACCGCAAGGCATGTTGGTCATCGAAGAGATCATCGACCGCATCGCACGGGAGACCGGTCTGGCGCCGGAGGTCGTGCGCGCGCGTAATCTTTATCGCGAGACCGGCGAGACGAACACGACGCACTACGGCCAGGAGATCGAGGACAATCGGATCCAGCGCATCTGGTCGGAAGTGACCGAATCAAGCGAGCTCGGGTCGCGGCGCGAACAGTTGCGGAAATGGAACAGCGAGCATCCGCAGCGGAAACGTGGAATCGCGATCACGCCGGTGAAGTTCGGAATTTCGTTTACCACGACGCACTTGAATCAGGCCGGCGCGCTCGTGCTTCTTTATCAGGACGGCACCGCTCAGGTGAACCATGGCGGCACCGAAATGGGCCAGGGCGTTTACACCAACATCGCGCTGATCGCAGCGCGAGAGCTGGGACTGACGACCGATCGCGTTCGAGTGATGGCGACGCGGACTGATAAAGTTCCGAACACATCCGCCACCGCTGCATCGTGCGGCACGGACTTGAACGGCGCGGCGGTCAAGAACGCGTGCGACACGTTACGCGCTCGGCTCCTCCCCTTCGCCGTCGAGATGCTGTCGGAAAAAAATGGGGGCGCCGTTCCGACCGATCGAATCGTTTTCAACGACAACCTGGTGCTCGACGCCGAGAACCCGAAGACGGGAGTTCCATTTGCCGAGTTGCTGCAACGCGCCTACTTCGCGCGCACGAGTTTAAGCGCAACCGGGTTCTACAAAACTCCCGACATCAATTACGATCGCGATGCGGGCCGCGGAAAACCGTTCCATTACTTCGCGGTCGGCGCGGCCGTAAGCGAAGTGGAAGTGGATGGGTTCACCGGCATTACGCACATCCGGCGCGTCGACATTCTGCACGATGTCGGCGACGCGATTAACCATGGCGTGACGCTCGGCCAGGTGGAAGGCGGTTTCGTTCAGGGCGCCGGTTGGCTAACGAACGAAGAGCTGGTCTGGGATTCCGAAGGCCGCTTGATGACGCATTCGCCCGACACCTACAAAATTCCGGCGATTGGCGATACGCCGGATATTTTCAACGTCGCGTTTTTGGCGGATGCGACGCAGCACAATGTTATTCACGGCAGCAAAGCCGTCGGCGAACCGCCATTGATGCTCGCGATCTCCGTCCGCGAAGCGATCCGCGATGCGGTCGCTGCGTTTGGAAAACCGGGCGGCCAGGTGCCGCTCGCGTCGCCCGCGACCTGCGAAGCGATCTTCAACGCGATTCACGGCCGCACTTCATCGTCGTCCGCCGAAGCGACGCCCGAACACGCCATCGCCGACCAGGTTTTGTCGTGAATTACCCCGCCTGTCATGTTGAGCGGAGCGAAACATCTCTGACTATTTCCGGTACCCAGCGCTCCGTGCCCAGAAATGATCAGAGCTCCTTCGCTACGCTCAGGATGACAGTCGTAAGAATGACAATCGAGCTGCGGTAATTCCCATGCGCGACATCCAGCATAAACTCAGCGTCGCGCGTGGCGAGAAACCGGCTGATTTGCTTTTCAAGAACGCGCAGCTCGTCAACGTCTTCAGCGGCGAAATTCATGACGCCAATGTGGCAGTCGATGATGAGCGCGTCATCGGTTTCGGCGATTACGACGCGAAAGAAATCATCGACCTCGAAGGCGCGTATCTCGCGCCGAGTTTGATCGACGGACATTTTCACGTCGAAAGCACGATGGTGACGATCCCCGAATTTGCGCGCGCGGTCGTTCCGCATGGCACCGGCGCGATGGTCATCGATCCGCACGAATATGCGAACGTTCTGGGAATGGATGGAATCCGCTACGTGCTCGAGTCGAGCAAAAATCTGCCGATCGATTTCTTCATCATGCTGCCTTCCTGCGTGCCGGCGACGCATTTGGAAACGGCTGGCGCGCGCTTCACCGCGGACGACTTGCGCTTAATGATCGCGGACGACCGGATCGCCGGCATCGCGGAGTTGATGAATTATCCCGGCGTTTTTCTCGGAATGGAAAGCGAGCTGGCGAAGATCGAAGCGGGCCGCGGCAAAGTGATCGACGGCCATGCGCCCGGCCTGCGTGGAAAAAACCTGAACGCCTATGCCCTCGCCGGCGTTCGCTCCGATCACGAGAGCACGGAGCTGGAAGAAGCGCGGGAAAAGTTGCGCCTCGGAATGCACCTGCTGGTCCGCGAGGGCAGCACGGAACGCAACCTCGAACACATCATCGCGCTGGTCACGCCGCAGAATTCGGCCAACTGCTCATTCGCCACGGACGACAAGTTGCCGGGCGACCTGGTAAACGAAGGGCACATCGATCATTCGATCCGGAAAGCCATCGCACTGGGGGTGGCGCCCATCACGGCGATTCAAATGGGGACGATCAACACGGCGCGCTATTACCGCCTCAAGAACCATGGAGCGATCGCGCCGCGCTACTGGGCGGACTTCATCGTCTTCGACGATCTCGCGAAGTTTCAAATCAAACGCGTTTACAAGAAAGGCGCGCTGGTGGCCGAGAATGGGAAATATCTTCGCGAGAAAACTCAGGGCACGGAAGAGCCGCGCAGCACGATGAACCTGAGTTACAACGCGCCTGCGGATTTCGAAGTGCGTATTCCGCGGGGCGCGAGCGCGAAGAAAATCCGAGTGATCGAAATCGTCCCGCATCAGATCGTCACGAAAGAAATTCTCGAGGCGCCCAGGATTTCCGATGGCCAGATCGTTTCCGACATCGAGCGCGATATCCTGAAACTCGTCGTGGTCGAGCGGCACCGGGCGACCGGCAATGTGGGAGTGGGGTTTGTCCGCGGCTTTGGATTGAAACGAGGCGCGCTCGGTTCCACCGTGGCGCATGACGCCCATAATGTGGTGGCCGTTGGCGTGACCGATGCCGATATCGTCGCCGCGATCCAGGCTCTCGAAACCATGCGCGGCGGTCAGGTCGCCATAGCCGACGGAAAAATCGAAGCGGCGTTGCCGTTGCCGATCGCGGGTCTGGTCTCCCATCAGCCGCTCGAATCGGTCATGGAAAAGATCGTGGAATTGAAAGCCGCCGCGACGCGCCTCGGCTGCGCGCTCGACGCGCCCTTCATGTCGCTTTCTTTCCTGAGCCTCTCGCCGATTCCGGCTTTGAAGTTAACCGACCAGGGACTCGTCGATGCGGTGAATCTCAAACTCACCACCCTGATTGCAGACTAAAAATCATCTCATAAATGACTCTTGTCATTCTGAGCGGAGCGAAGAATCTCTGATCATTTCCGATCCCAGGCGCCTCGCGAGGGAAAGAAACAGTCAGAGATCCTTCGCTTTGCTCAGGATGACAGGCGCCGGTTAGACTAAGAGAGAAACATGTCCGATCACGTTGACGAAGCCTCGCGGCACGCGCGCTGGATGGACGAAGCGATCGCACTCGCTCGCGCCGGCATGCACGAACACGGTGGCGGCCCGTTCGGCGCGATCGTCGTGGCGGATGGCGAATTAGTCGGGCGCGGTTGGAACCAGGTGACGCGACTCCTCGATCCCACCGCCCACGCCGAGATCACCGCCATTCGTGATGCCTGCCGCGCGTTGCAACGTTTCGATCTGCGCGGTTGCGTTCTCTACAGCAGTTGCGAGCCCTGCCCGATGTGTCTGGCCGCCATCTACTGGGCGCGGCTCGATCGTGTCTATTATGCCTCCACCCGGGGCGACGCCGCCGGGATCGGATTCGACGATGATTTCATTTACCAGCAGATCCCGCTCGATCTGGCCGCCCGCTCGCTGCCCATGATTCAGCTTCCGACTCCCGCCGCCGGAGATTTGTTCGGTGAATGGACAGCCAAAGCGGACAAGATTCCGTACTGACGCGGTGGCCGCTCTGAAATTGTAGGGCGGGCGCCTCGCCTGCCCTCTGCGGCAACCGGAGCGGTTGCCCTACAAACACTAGAAACAGTGACGAGTGACGAGCCTCTGACCTCCGATCTTTGGTCTCTGGCCTCTGACTTCCGCTTTCCTACTTTCTAATTCCTACTTTCTACTTTCTCCGGTTTGGCTAATGTAATTATTCCGTGAAGGACACGACCACCACACCGGAAACCGACGCTCCGAACAGCAAGGAAGATCCCACCGCTCCTCGTGGTTCGCTGACGGCAACCGCTCCATCTGCCACTGCGGCATCGCAGTCGGAACGCGCTGATCTCCGCCCGGAAAGCATCAACGACGCCGTCATCCGCCTCGCGGGAGATTCGCAGGACGGCATCCAGAGCGCGGGCGCGTTTCTCGCGCGCCTCGCCGGCCGCAGCGATCACGATGTCATGACTTACATGACGATCCCCGCCACCATTTCCGGCGGGCCGTCGATCTTCCAGGTCCGCATGGGCACGGGCGAAGTCCTTTCCGCCGGCGACGAAGCCGATTTCCTCGTCGCATTTTATCAACACAGCTACCAGGACCACATCAGCTTTTTGAAAGATGGCGGCGTGCTCCTTTACGATTCCGACAACGTCCAGCCTGACCTCGACGACAAACGTTTTGTTTACGTCGGCGTGCCGATCACCGGATTGACCATCGAAGCGCTCGGCGGAACGGCGAAGGACAAAGGCAAAAACATTTTCATCCTCGGTTTGATCGCGAAAATCTTCCATCTCGATATCGAGAAGCTCACGACGCTGATCAAAGAGAAATTTGCCGGCAAAGATGCGAGCATCGCCAACACCGCCATCATGGCGTTCACGGCCGGCTATGCCTACCCCGTCGGCAACGTCCTGACGAAGCAGTACAAGTTCGAGACGGTCGTTCCCAAGGAAGGCGACCGCGCCCAGATCACGATGGATGGCAACCAGGCGCTCGCTTACGGATTACTCGCCGCGGGCGTGCGTTACGGCGCCGGTTATCCGATTACGCCGTGGTCGTCCGTCATGGAAATTTTGCGGAGCGAGCTGCCGAAATACGGCGGCATCTTCGTGCAAGCCGAGGATGAGCTTGGCGCGGTCTCGCTCGCTCTCGGCTTCTCGTTCTCCGGATATCTTGCGGTCACGGGCAGCGCTGGTCCCGGCATCTCGCTCAAGACCGAGGCGATCGGTTGGGCCTCCATGTCCGAGATGCCCCTCATCATTATTAATGTGCAACGCGGCGGTCCGAGCACCGGTCTGCCGACAAACGTCGAGCAAAGCGATCTCTTCCAAGCGATTTTCGGCGGGCACGGCGACAGTCCGCGCGTCGTTCTGGCCGCGGCAACGGTGGAAGATTGTTTCTACATCGCGATCGAAGCCGCCCGCATCGCGCGCAAATACAGCACGCCCGTTTTCATTTTGAGTGATACCTCGCTGGCGACGCGGATCGAAGCGTTCGACGAACCGGAGCTGAAGGACCTGATGATCGACCCGAAACTGGATCTTTCGCCGCGCCAGGCCGGCTTCAAGCCGTATTCGGTCGACCAGATCACGCAACATGTTCCGCCCGGCACGCGCATGATCGACGGGAAATATCCGCTCGTCTCCGGACTCGAGCACGACGAGATGGGGCATCCGACCGGCAGCCCGAAGTTGCACATGGCCATGACGGCGAAACGCCGCAACAAATTGCGCCAGCTCGCCGAGGAAATTCCCGCGCCGGAAGTTTACGGAGATCAGGAGGGTGACGTGCTGCTCGTCGGCTGGGGTTCCACTTACGGTCCCATCCACGACGCCGTGAAACTGGCGCGCGAACACGGCGAGAAAGCCGGCGCGCTGCATCTGCGGCACGTCCACCCATTGCCGAACGGCCTCGAGAAAGTCTTCGCCAGGTTCAAACGCATCGTTGTCGTCGAGATGAACGACCAGGGCGTCTACGGTTTCGGCCAGCTCGCCACCATTCTGCGCGCCCGTTTCTGCGAACCGAGAATCGAAAGCGCCACCAAGACCGATGGTCTCACCTTCCGCGTGAAAGAAATTCTCGAACGCGTTTTCGAAGGCCGCTCCTTCGCCGCCCGGAAAATCCCGCGCGAAGGCCTCCCCATCATTCACGCCGACCCGTCATCCGACAACGTGAAGTCCTTGAAAGAAGTCGTCCCGCAGGGAGTGGGTTGAAGAAAACCCCAAGCACCAAACTCCAAAATTCCAAAGAAATCCCAAACACCAAATTCCAAAACGAAATGATGAGTCACCCACTAACGATGTGCCAGCCTTGGAGCTTGGAGCTTAGGATTTGGAGCTTTCGGCGGTGATCCCCTGATTTTATGAGCGAAGAAACCACCACCATCGACGCCCCCAGAGAAAAGTTAACGAAGAAAGCCATCACCGCCGACCACCCCACCTGGTGTCCCGGCTGCGGCGACTTCGCCGTGCTCGCTTCCTATTACAAAGTCCTCGAGAAACGGCAGCTCGATCACGAGAAGATCGTCACCCTCGCCGGGATCGGTTGTTCCTCGCGCTTCCCGTATTTCGTGAACGGCTACGGCGCGCATTTCATTCACGGCCGCGCCGTCCCGCTTGCCTCCGGCATCAGCCTGGCCCGGCCCGACCTGCACGTCTTTCTCTTCGGCGGCGACGGCGACGGCTTCTCCATCGGCGGCAACCATCTCAATCACGGCGCGCGCAAGAACATCAACCTGGTCTACTTCATCATGGACAATTTCGTCTATGGCCTGACCAAGAAGCAGACCTCGCCCACGTCGCCCATCGGTTTCAAATCGAAGACCGACCCGACCGGCGCGATCGACCAGCCGGTCAACCCGATGAAACAACTCATCTGCGCCGGGGCCACCTTCGTCGCGCGGACGCACGCCACCCAGGTCAACCACATGATCCAGATGATCGAGCGCGCCATGGATCACCAGGGCTTCAGCGTCATCGAATGCCTGAGTGAATGCGTCGAATTTTTCCCCGGCGCCTTCGACCCCGCGAACCCGCGCAAAGGCGGCGCCTTCTCGTTGATCGATGAGAAAAAATACGACAACACCCCCGAGGACGAACTCCGCCACGACGTCACCGACGAGCTGGCGGCTTACAAGCTGGCCCAGCTCCCATTCCCCGGCGTCTTCGGCGTCTTCTACGAAAGCGATCGCCCCACGAAGAATGCCCTTGAGAAAAAGTGGATCGACACCACCCGCGAAAAGTTGGGCAACCCATCCGACTTGGCTTTGTTACAAAAGACTTTTGACCGGATGAAGTGACGCGAAGCCCTCATGGCGACTTTGGCAGACAACTTTTCGCGTTTTGGCTTGTCGCTTCCCAAGCGATCTGGCACGGGATATATGGGTAATTCGATGAAGACGGCAAAAGGCCGAAAACAAAGGCCAAAGAAAAAACTCGTTCCCGGCGAAACGGAACTTCGTCTAGGAATTTCTGGCCCGGGTTCAAAATCGTCACCCATTCCAACTTCAGGGCCGGAACTTATCATAGCGCTAACCGGAGCCGTTGGTACCGACATCGATCGAATCGTTGAAACCATAACGGCCGAGCTCGCCGGTTTCTCTTACCGCGCACAAACCATCCACCTAATTGAAGAACTCCATCAAATAAAACGCTGGTCAGCCCTCGGGGATGAAACTATCGATGAACGCTACACGTCCCATATGGACGCCGGTAATGAATTTCGCAAGTTGCTAGGGAGGCGGGATGCTATGGCTCTACTCGCTACAAGTTATATTAGTAAGCTTAGAGCGCAGGCTACCGGCGACTCAAACGTACCCAGCCCGCGGAGTGTTTACATCCTACGTTCTGTAAAAAAGCCTGCTGAAATAAATACTCTACGCCGGATTTATGGCGACAACCTTTTCGTTTTGGGCATTTACGCACCGGAAGACTCCCGGATAGACGACCTCGCAAAGAAAATCGCTTCGTCGCATGGCGCCGCGCAATCCAAAATGTTTGAACCTCAGGCTACCGAGCTCGTGCAGCGTGATCAAGAAGAAACAAATAATGAATATGGTCAAAACGTCAGGGGTGCTTTTCCCTTAGCGGACTTTTTTATTGATGTCTCCGACGCAGCAAAGATTACGGTTCACATCCAGCGAGTACTCAATTTGATCTTTGGGACCTCGATTGAAACACCGACTCGTGACGAATACGGGATGTTTCTTGCACATGCAGCGGGTCTTCGATCCGCTTCACTAGGGCGTCAAGTCGGATGTTGCATTTGTGCGGACGATGGTGCTGTGATGGCTGTAGGCTGCAACGAAGTTCCCAAAGCCGGAGGCGGCCTTTATTGGACTGGGGACCAGGGCGATCAACGCGATCATATCGTTGGCGTCGACTCAAACGACCAGATAAAGCGTCAGCTTTTACAGGATGTCCTCGGTCGCATCAAGGATGCGGGGTGGCTCATCGAGGAGAAATCTCTCTCTACAGACGTCGAGCTATTAAATGAAGCTCTGCAATCAGATCAGATTCGAGACGCCAAGCTCATGGATATCATCGATTATGGAAGGGCGGTTCACGCTGAGATGTCGGCCCTTATAGATGCAGCGCGGCACGGCATGGCGGTTCGCGACTGCACGCTTTATGCCACGACGTTTCCTTGTCACAATTGCGCCAAACACCTTCTCGCGGCTGGGATAAAGAGAGTCGTGTACGTCGAGGCTTACGCAAAAAGCTTTGTGTCGGAATTATTTTCAGATTCTGTCGCGATCGACCAACCTCATCCGGCCGAAGGCATGATACAGTTTCAGCCATTCGTGGGCGTTTCGCCTCGCAAATACTTAAGCGTGTTTTCCATGGGAGAGCTAATCAGGAAAAAAGAGGGGAAAGTTTTTGTGAAACAAAAAAACGCATCCACTCCGAGATTTGCTACGCCGGCCCATGCATATTTGGTGAGCGAGAAACAACAGATTTCCGTTTTTCGAGAATTGTTGCAGGAGAAGGGATTGGAAGTTGAAGACGAATATGAATGGGCGAACAAATGAGTGAGCAAAAAAAATGGCTCCGTGAGGTGTTAAAGGAAAATAAGAAGGAAATGGAAACTTGGCCAGATTGGTTGAAGCAATCGGCGAAGCAATCGGAAGAGAACGAAAAAGACGAAAAAGACTCCTTTGACGATTACGAAGAGCTAAAGCAGCAGACCGGCTAAGGTGAGATATTCTTTGCGGGTTCTCTTGAACCCGTTTCGCGATCTCAGCGGCGAAAGCCACTGTGTCGCGAAAAATCTCTCCTCAGAAAACAGATTCGATTAGAGGACGGATCTTTTCGATACCATCGGCCAACCCCGCAATCGTAGCGGCCTTTTCCAACCCGGACCAAAGATGTCCGATAATTGTTTTGTCCGGAACCTCCTTCGCAAGCTGATCTTTAATGCTTTCGATGTCTGCAGCCATGTCGAGCTTTTGACTTTCAGGAAGCCTGCTTTCTGTGACGAGTTGCTTAAATTCGGAAAGTTTATTGTGCAGTGTTTCGAATTTGGCATTCACAACATTGCCATCGCCTAATGTGATAACGTTACTTCCCGTCGCATTAATGTTGATGCCTGCGTAGCGCTCGGCCTGCTGGAACTCGGATGCTTCTTCGAACTTATCGATACCTGGAGCTGCAATCTGGTACCAGGTCACTTTCGACGGAACCGTTCCACCGCGAACCTTCACAGTTTTCTCGATATCGAACTTCTTGACCCAGTCTTGATCGATGAGGTAAGTGAGGTTGGACATCACCTGCGCCTGGCTTAGGCCAAAGCGCTGTTTCAATTCTCTCTTTGCATCACTGATTTTTAGTGCGGATCCCTTCTTACCTACGACACTCGTCGCGGCTGCGTTGCGCTCGTAAAAGAACTGCAGAATCTGTTTTCTAATTTCGTCGTTGGGGTTCACTGGAGGGAGCCGGTTTTCAATAATTACGTTGGCTGATGATCACGTGACGATTTCCTCGGCGCGGAGATGCGTTACTGGCAAGCCGGTGCGCAAGGTAATCTCCTCCGCGACGATTTTTCGATGACAGGTCCGGTAGTCCCTCTCGTAGCAGAGTAAGCAGGTGTTCTCTTTGGACGCGACCTCGACGGCTGTTTCGAGAGACTCTACTTGTTTCAGAAGGAACCTACGGTAGCGCTTGAAGATTTGCGGCGTGTATTCACCTGCTTCCTTCATCGCGGCCATCTGGTCCGGAGGAGTGCCGAGTTTGGGATCGTGCAAATAGCGGATGCCTCGACGCTTGCACGCGGCTGCAAGTTTGTTCTTCGAGAAGCCTGGTTTTCGGCTCTGCGGTCGATACCGAATATCGAAGAGCACCTCCACGGAAGCAGCCTTGAGTTGCCGGAGAAAATCGGGCAGCGCCAAACCCTCGTAGCCTGCGGTGAATAACGATATTTTGCTGCGGCGCTTCACAACACGAGGTTGAGCCAGTTTCCCGCCGACGGCAATCGTGGAATCCAAGAATTTGTCGTTCGGGTTCAAAAATCGTGGTGTCTGGTAATGAACTAATGTAAAAGCGGACTCATGGACCATCCCCCGATTTTCACAATTGGTCATTCAGATCGGACGTTGGAAGAGTTCGTTGAGACATTGCACAAATTCCAAATCTCGGTCGTAGTCGACGTCCGGACAAAGCCAGTGAGCGGCAGACACCCTCAGTTCAGTCGAGCCGTCCTCGAAAATCGATTGCCGCACGAAGGCTTGAAATACTTGTATCTCGGGGAAGGACTTGGCGCTTTTCGAACAGAACCAGAGGCGCTGAATTCGGCTGGCCAGGTATGGTATCGCAATGTGCGAAATTTACCCTCATTTAAGACTGATCTCGAAAGAGTGCAGTCCGGCGCGCAAAAAGGATATCGTTTGGTTCTCATGTGCGCTGAAGGCGACCCTCATAACTGCCATCGGTTTCCAATGATCGGGTATCAACTTGCACGCGACGAATTTGAAGTGCTGCACATTCTTCGAGACGGAACAGTAAAGACCCATGCAGAACTCGAGGGTGAAATGCTCGATGAGTTCGCCGACAAGGTGCCGGAATCGAATCTGTTTCAGCCTAATGTTGATCGGGCGCAGCAACTGGACGTTGCCTATGATCAGCTTAATCTTCGTATCGTTCGAAAACTAGCGGGCAAGGATCGCAATGATGACGCTGATGCGCAGTCGTAGCAATAGGTCCGCTGCAGTTACATCGCGGAGGCGGAATCGAGTGGGACGGTCTCCGTAATCACATGGGCGAGAGGGTCACGCGCGGTCCCCGGCAGGCAAAAAGTAACCTTTGCCTTTGCGGCTCGCGCATGAGCGTCGCCTTCCAATTGCTTTCGCTTTAATTTCATCGTGTACGCCCATAGATCTGCCACATGTTCTTCGGTGGGACGAAGCGCCGGCATATCGGCCAGATGTACTGGAATCGGCGGCTCCTCAATATCTCGTTGATCCGGCTTTGGATTCACACCCTTCGCAAACGCAACTCCGGGGGCTCGCCCGGGCGGGCCGGTTCGTAACACCAGGACCGTGTACGGTGCTTTTCGCGTGTGTGGCATTTCCTCCAGATTAGCAAAACCGAGCACATAATTCATGTGTATGTCGTCCGGCAGAAACCAACGAAGTCCGATCAGAAGGGGTCCGTCGGAGAAGGGCGGATCTGGCACGACCTCGACGCATCGCCATTTGGGAGTCGCGCAAAGGCTTTGTATCAAACCGACGACGTCGTCCGAGGAATTAATGTCTGGAAAGATGACATACACACCCTCGTAATTATTGGAAAATGCTCGAGCGAGTAATTCGTTGAGAGGTTCAACATCGGCGGTTGCTAAGGCATATCCTTTTACCGTCAGGGGCTGTAACCCGCCAGTGTCGTCGCGCCTGGCAAAAAATTGGGCAAAGCCACAACCGACTTGCTGCGTTTTCATCCAGTCGATGAACCGCTGCTGATATTTGTCCCTAAGGTATGACGGGTCCGATGCGGGGCTCGACATTGAGGGGAATTAGTTCGCCGCGGCCGCTAGCGGCTGGTTGAGCGCTTATTCAAGCCAGCTCACGTCTAAGGGGCCATTGGCGGGACGAAAGACGCGGCGTAATCTAAACTGCAATTTCTGCCAGAGCCCCCATCTTTCGTCGCAGTGCGATAGGCGCTGCGTATAGCCAACGACAATCTCGGCATTGGGGGTCCGAATGCAAACCTGTCTTCCAGTTGTAGCCGTTCCGAGCACGCGGGAGGGCTCGCGCAGAAATTCTTCGGACGTAACGATCTGGCACTTCGCGCGGTCCTCGGAATTTTCGTCGAGGATTTGTCTGTCTCGAGCGGCCAGAGGCCGGGTTGCCGTTGAAATACTATTCATAGGGGGACGCTTTCCTACGGAGGGGGTTTTCATTCCGTAAAATAAATACGCAAGACAGGTCGACTTTGGTTGCCGCGCTCATGGTAATCAAGCTGAAAATTTGCGGTGCAACTGCAGCGCAGGTTGAGCGTAGTGTGGGTGGAAAGTTCGCCGGGGTTAGTCGGCGTGGAGGGCGATGGCGGGATAGACCTCACCGCCCTGATGCCGGAGGGGCGGGTAGAGTCGGTTGCGAGCAGGTGCTGACGATGCGGCGGGCGTTTTTTTAGTCGGGATAGAAGGTGGCGGTGGACTGCGTCGGACGTCAGAGATCAGAGGGCCGATGTCGGAGAGGGGCGCTTCCAGCCGCATTCGAAAATCAAGCTGTTAGCGTCAAAAGAACGTGCGAAGCGTCCGCGTCATTGGATGCTTCCTCCATGGACTGAGATAACTTGAACCCGCATTTTTGGAGGACGCGGATCGAGGCGACGTTATGCTTCGCCACCCCCGCGTAAAGCGGCCGGGTCTGTTCCAAGCAGAGGAAAGCGGAGAGCGCCTCGGTGGCCACGCCGCGGCCCCAAAAGGCCCGGTCGATCCAATAGCCGACCTCTCGCTTCCCCTCCGCCGTCCAACTGCCAATGTTTCCGGCTACCTGGTTCTCCGCTGAGACAGCGGACACTACAACAATCGTCTTTTTCAGAAGCGAGTCGTCGGCCAGGAGCTTCGCCCAATGCTGGTCGAACGCCGCCCGGTCGCGCGAATTGAATGCGACCATGGCCACTGCGATCGGATCTCGCTGGTGCTCGAAAAACAGCGGCAAGTCGTCCGCTTCGACATTCCGCAATTGGATCTTTGTCTTCATCGGGTCTGTGATGCAATACGTGACTCCACCTATAGCATCACCGGCGCTCGGACGGGACTCGGCTTCAAAAGGATTTTAGATAGAACGATCTCTCCGTGGATCATTCCGCTTCCTGTGCCTTTCAGTGATCCGAAACTCAGTGGCCCGACCATTAAAGGAAACGGCGTAAACTTGCGGCCTATGTAATGGCCGGACGAACTAGCGCGCAAAACGGTGTCGCTGGATCCTTGCCAGAGCGATATCTGTGAGGCTGGTGACAGCATGTGGGCGCTGGCGAAGCTCAAGGCCGTAGGTGCCCCGAGGCTTACGGGCCACGAATAAGCATTCAAAACCGGGATATAATTGCTGTCGATACCACCGATGACAACGCCAGTGCGAACGCGACCATAGATCTCGTTCTTGTTGTTGATTGCAGTGAAGGCTGCTTGTCTCGCAGATCCTGGCTCTGGAAAACTGATGTTCGCCACAGCAATCGGCGCGGATACTTTCATGGCCACCGAACTGTCCGCAGGCCACTTCAAGCCGGCCTCGACCTCATTCTCAGTGTTATTTCTCCACGGGCCTGGCTGGTAAAGCACACCTACCGCCACGCCGTCGTCGTTCATGTCGGCAGCTTCAACATTGTAATAGTCGCCGGCATGGGATAGCCGCTCAAGGACACCGCCTTTCCATCGAAAATAGCCGAACTGATCGTTTGATGTTCCATGAAGCAGCACGGTGCCGTTATTCGCGATTCGGGACGGCGTTATTTCCTTTCCAAGATCGATGATGGCATAACGGTAAGGAGAAGGAAGCGTGGGGGTCGCACTGGGAGTTGGTGTCGGAGTTCCACCAGGTGGAGGCGGCGACGGAATTGGCGTCGGCAGGGAAAATGTTACGATGCCTCGGAAGGTGACTGAGGCCGACGCGCCCGACTTACCAGCGGTGACAGTCGTGCGAGTGCTGGTGCCGGCGGTTTGAGGTAAAGCATGATAAGCTTTTGCCTCGCCGCTTACGTCGGTCCGGAGGAGCAAAGTTTGCTGCTTCGGTGAGTTAGGGGTTGACGCGAGTCCGCCGGAGCCACTGGTAAGCGCGAAGCTTACGGGAGCATTAGTCAAAAGCTGGCCTACAGAGCTTCGAACGCGCACTGTAAACGGCTTGGCCAGGAATGCACCGGAATCGCCGATCTGATTGTTTCCGCCAACTATTTCGATAATCGGCGTCGTACCGTTGAAGTAATCTGTTGGGTCGCTGCCCCGAAGGAATTCCCGGAGATTGGAGACGCCATCGATGTCGGCATCCGGCGACTGGTCAAGGCTGCCGAAATACTGCAATTCCCAGCGGTCATCCATTTCATTATGGTTGGCATCGATCACGCCTAAGCTAACCAACTGCGGCACGCGCTTATTTGCGCCAGGCAAAATACCCAGAGTTCCGTCGCCCCAGCTCCAGACAGTGCCATCCGCCTTCATGGCCAACGAATATGAGTAAGCGGTTGCGATGGCCACGACATCGGCGAGGCCGGTTACCAGAACCGGCGTTTGATGACTTTGATTTGTGCCGTCCCCCAGTTGACCGGCAAAATTTTCTCCCCATGCCCAGACCGTGCCGTCGTTGGCCAGAGCGAGGGTATGGTCGTAGCTCGACGCTACTTTTGTTATGTTAACCAAGTTAGCGACTTGAACTGGAACGTCCTGGGATTTCCATGTCGGGCTACCGTCGCCGATTTGATTGGAGTAGTTCGATCCCCAGGCCCAAACAGTGCCATCCGATTTGAGCGCAATGTTGTGCTCATATCCGGCGGCAATGTCGACGACATCGGTTAAACCCGAAACGACAACAGGGATCGTATTGAAGAGGTCCTGTTCGGTTTGCCATGCGAAATGATCGTACCCCCATATCCAGACGGTACCGTCATTTCGAAGTGCTGCGCTGCGCTGATAGCCAGCAGCGATCTTATGCACGTCGTTCAAACCGCCTATCAATTTAGGCACAGCTGAGCCGGTTGTATCTCCGCTACCTAATTGTCCATACTCGTTATCGCCCCATGCAATGACTGTCCCGTCGCGTTGCAGCGCGAGGGTGTGGCGCCCGCCAGCCTTGACCGATGCAATATTCGTCAAATTCGGGACGGCGACCGGAGACTGCTGTTTGTCCATCGTTCCATCGCCCAGTTGGCCATCCGCGTTCTCTCCCCAACTCCAGACAGTGCCGTCACTGCCGAGGGCTACAAGATGACGCTCGCCGGCAAATACAGAGCTTATGCCGAAAAGACCCTGGATACGGCGACGATAAATGAGACCATTTCCGTTGTTAAGATGATCACCCCAAATCCAGACCGTATGGGCCTCTAAAGCCATGTTGGCCGAATCCTGCCCTGCTGCGAGTCTCTGCCCCAGAGGATCGTCAAGTAGGTTGGCGGCGGGGATTTCGAAACTGAACAGGCCCTTTACCTGACCAATGTTAGCTACCGCAAAGTCATCGGAAGGACTAAGAGAGGCAAGCCAGGGATAAAAATCGATTAATCCCACTTGGATCAACCTATCGTAGAATGGTTTCGCAACGGTCTTCAGTTGACCAAGGTTCACGGGTGCGAAATCGTTTGTTTGCGAGGCAAGTGCGGACCAGGTACCGATCAGGCTATGCAACGCGTCACCGGCGCCCCCAGTTAGTTTCGCATCCATCTCAGCGACGGCTGCCTTGGCGATGTTCTTTAACTGGCCTTGGTTAGCCGGCGCATAGTCATCGGACGTCGCGTTTTGGACCAACACCGCGCGTTGGGACCACCAGGAAGGGGCACTCCCGTAAAGAATCAATGGCACAAGGGTCCCGATTGTTACGGTAAGAGCAGCCCTTAGCGCGAAGAGCGCGCTTCGGTTGTCGCAGCGGGCGAATTTCATTCCAGGGGGCCGAAGAAAGATGAGGGCGGTCTACGGGGAAGATCCCTGGGTAAACTCACCCATGCCTAAGTCACCTTGAGGTAAAATATGAGTGGGCCAGACCGCTGCGGGTCCAGGTGGACCGGCTGAGCCCTGAGACCCGGGGGCACCCGGCGAGCCGCCCGGTCCCGATAGACCTGGTGGACCTTGGAGGCCAGCGGGTCCCTGAGATCCGGTTGAACCGGTCGCGCCGACAGGACCTTCCGAACCAGCAGGTCCTCGCGGGCCGCGAATATTTTCCTGCAACGCCCATACCGGCTCCCCTTCATTGTTCACCTTCTGCCAAACGTCGCCCGTATTGAGGTCAAGATAATAATCCGAAAGCCCGCCGACATTCACAGCTGGCGTTCCGGTCGACGAGAACCACTTCGTTCCATCAGCGCCGGCGATGCCCTGTGGCCCAGTCATTCCAGTGGAGCCAGTCGGCCCGGAAGTTCCGGGTGGGCCAGCGGGTCCGGCAAAACCTTGGAGCCCTTGAGGCCCAATAAGACCCATGGGACCTATAGGCCCAATCTTACTCAAGACGATCTCGAGCCGCGGCTCGTGGCTCGTCTGATTCGATTCTTTGCTATCGAACGCCAAGTTAAGAAGCGCGGTCGTCGCGCCTGCCTCGATTTCGATTCCCTCATTAGGCAAACTACCATCGAGCCAAGCCTTAACCCAATCGGTCACATCGATGCTGATGAAATTACTGACAGACATCACGGGCAGCTCGGAAAGCTTTGGTGCCCCAAACGTCAGGCTGCCTGCTGTGGTATCTTTCAACGTGTACTCGTCCCAGGCAGTCGTTACCGGGCTAAGTGAAATCGATCCGGCGACAGTGCTATTGCTATTAACCCAGAATCGCAGACGCGCATGGATGACGTCGCTTCCGGTTGTGCCAGGGGAAGCGTCGTGAAGCTGAACTTAAGGAACGTACGACCCAGCCGGCCGTTCACCTTGAAGACACGCAAGTCCATTCCGCTTCCGTAATTGGAAGCGTTTGGCGGCGGTTTGCCGCCGGTCGTGCCGTTATCGACGTATGTGTCTTGAAGGAGTAACGCCTCGACGGCGTGGAGGTGAGGGATGAAGATGGTGGCAAGAAGGACAAATGTAGTGGCGACCGCGCGCGGGAGGAGCGTCGTGTTCATGGGGAGATGGGATAAAGATTATACTGCGGCTAGTTGGTGTTCGTGGGAGAAAAAAGGTCGAGCCGTGGAGAAAATGTTCACGAGCGAGCGCATCATGCCTGATGCACGCAAAGAACCGCAATGGGCCGAATGGCGTATACTGCGCCCTAATTCAAACGTTCACGACTGTCCGCCGGGCGCGGGTGTGACTTTTGACATTGAGCCGGTGCTCGTACCACCAGATACAGACCGCTATGCGCGTTTCCAGGTGAAGTTTCTCCAGGATATGTTGCACGTGCTTTTGCACCGTGCGGGAGCTGCACTCTAGAATTTTTCCGATCTCGCGGTTACGCTTTCCGGCAGCGATCCATTCCACCACTTCTACCTCGCGCTTAGTTAAGGGACGCGGCTCGGCGGAAGCCGGGTGTTTTAAACCACATTTTGCTGAATCGCCGCGTTTGCGGCCGTTCCGGGAGGGGGCATGGGGGTGGTCTTTAATACGCTACCTCGCCGATCTCGTCCATACGCTGAAAGGCGTACGAGGTTATTTTGAAAAAATCTCGAAAGAATTCGTTATCAGATCGAGGGCGAATGAGACGAGTTTGGGAAACTCGAGATAGATCATGCGACCCGAGAAGCGAGGTGCGAGAGCGGGAGGCGAAACTCGGAGATTGCGTCTCTTCGATTTTTGCTCGTGGCGCACGGAGCCGGCCGGTAGGCTCGCGGGCGCGACATGGCGGATGAGGCTGATAACTATTCTCAATTGGAGATCGCGCATGTCTTGTTCACGGACATCGTCGGTTATTCCAAGAAGCCGATCGATCAGCAGAGCGAGCTGCTCGGGCAATTGAACCAAGTCGTCCGGGGAACGGAGCAGTTCCGGGCGGCGCAAGCGGCGGGAAAGTCTGAAATCGGTCAGTCCGCCTGGAGGGCGATGAAAGAATCGACGTGAAAGGCGCGTTACGCGACCAGCCAGTGACTAGCGAGGAAAATAGCGATCCGGAGGCCGTGACGGAGGACCACCCTCAGTGGGCCGCGCGTGAGCCGTCCTTAGATTTATGCTTGTGAGGGGCATCAGTCCTTGGTAGACCGATTGCATGAACAAGTTAATATCCCTCCTTGCCGCATTCGCTGTTCTTATCGGTGGCTCTATTGTTACAGCCGAACCAGGAAGAGACAAAGATTGGCCGCCTGAGACTCCGGGGTGGAAATTCAAGCCCTCAAAACCCCCGAAGGATAACCCTCAGCCGAATACGCCGCCCAAGAAGGATCCACCAGCTAAGAAGGACCCACCAAAAGATCCGCCCAAAAAAGATCCGCCCAAAAAGGATCCACCCAAAAAGGGTAGCGAGCCCGCAAAGTAAACATGAACTTTTTTAGGCGATTGACGCCATCCGCGTCAAAGTGGTCGCCGGAAATAAGGTGTGGTGCGGTGTTCGGACTGATTTGGATTCTTTTGATTCCAATTCATGTCGCAAAAGCAGATACGGCCAGCGAGCTGCACGCAAAAGCCCAAAAACTGCGAAACGCCGCAGCCCGTTGTCGAGAACGGGTCTCCAGCGGCGAATTGGACGAATGCACGGTCAATGTTCCCTGGGCCGGACAAGATATTTCGGTTGGAGCGGCTGAGAGTCTCGCCGCTCGGTTAGATGCTGAAGCAAACCAGCAACAGGTTCCTGTCCCGACAACGCGGAGTCCTCAGCGAACACCTATCAGCAATCCATCGGCGGTACTCCGTGTCTCGTTATCAAATTCTACGACGGAACGAAGCGCGTACAACTTGTCTCGTGTCATCAATCAGTTTCAGGTGGCAACAAGTCCACGATATGCCGTCGCACAGAACGGCGCGACATATTGCAATATATTCGTTTGGGATTTTACACGTGCAATGGAAGCGGAGATTCCCCATTGGGTAGTTACCGGGTATGAAAATGTTTCTGCAGTTCAATCCGACGGATCGTTCAGCGTCGGACCGACTGAAAGACGAGAATTAACAGCCAAGGCTACCGTTAACTGGCTAAACAAATTTGGAAAAAACCACGGTTGGCGGCGCGTTTCAGAGACGGAAGCACAACCAGCCGCTAATAGCGGACACCCGACAATAGCAGTCTGGGATAATCCCGACGGTGAACACGGCCATATGGCCGTGGTTAGGCCAGGATCGGTCGAAGACGCGCGCCGGAGGAACGGTGTAGCAGAGGCGCAAGCTGGAAAACTCGTAGATGACGCAGTGCATCTGCGCAAAGGCTTTAACCTAGATGCCTCACCGAAAGTGATTCAATACTGGTATCATGATTAGTTGCCATATCTCGGGCACATCCGAGGATCGCGCGCCGGAGGTCGGGGGCGGAGCGGTCAGGCGAGAGGTTCTCACCAGGGGATCACTTTGCGATCGCGGACGAAGTGGCCAGTGAAATCTTGCGGGGCTTCGGCGGCGAGCCAGACGATGCCGGCGGCACCTTCGGCGACGGAACGGGTAGCGTTTTCGCCGCCCATCTCGGTGCGGACCCAGCCGGGGCAGACGGCGTTGATCGCGAAGCCGGGCAGCGCGGCGAGCTGAGAGGTGACGCCGTTGAGCGCGGTTTTGGAGATGCAGTAGGCGGGCGCCCAACCGTCCGCGCCGTCGGCGAGCTGACCGCCGCCGCTGGAGACGTTCACGATGCGGGGCGCTTTGCTGTTGCGCAGCAGCGGCACGAAGGCCTGTACCACGAGGAGCGGACCGAGCGTGTTCGTGCGCAGGGTGTCCTGGAACATTTCCGGCGTGACCGTGAGGATGTCTTCATCGCCGTCAACGATGATGCCGGCATTGTTGACGAGGACGTCGAGGCGGTCGGAGGTGCGAGAGAATTCTTCGGCTGCGCGACGGATGCTGTCGGGCCTGGAGACGTCGATCTCGAGAAAGGTGACGTTACCATCGGCGCTGAGTTGTTCCGCGGCAGCGCGGCCCGCTTCGGGATTTCTCGCGCCGAGGTAGACGTGAAATCTCAGGCGGGCGAGTTCTCTCGCGACTTCGAAGCCGATCCCTTTATTTGCGCCGGTGACTAGGGCTATCCTGCTGTTTTTCATCCGGCAATTTCCTCCGCGTTGTCGTATTCACAACCTTCGCGAGAAGTCAGAGGTCTGATGTCAGAGGTCGGCGAAGAGGGGCGCACCCCAGGATTGTATATGTAAAGTATGCTTGACATGCCGCGACCGGTAGGTTATCACCAAAACATGACTTCTAATCATAGTTCACAGCTGAGCGGGACCGGTCGTCGCGATTCTGTATTCATCGTGGCCGGAATTGTCTGGGTGGTGATTTATTGGATCGCACTCTCGTTCTTAAGAAACCCGCAGACATCCGGGCCGCTAAAAGTGGCGATGGTGCTGTCGCCGGCGATCCCATTCGCCGTCTTTCTGTTCCGGTTCATCGGGTACGTGCGCGGTCTCGATGAATTGCATCGACGCGTCCACCTCGAAGCGCTGGCGCTGGCGTTTCCAATCGCGACCCTGTTCCTGATGACGCTGGGGTTGATCGAGCGGGCCGGTATGCTCTCCGCAAAACATTGGAGCTACGGAAATGTGTGGTATTACCTGCCGCTGTTTTACCTGATCGCGGTGGCCGTTTCCTGGCGCCGCTATCGATGACCAACCGTTTGCGGGAGTTGCGCGCGGACCGCGGCTGGTCGCAGGCGGACCTCGCGGAGCGCCTCGGGGTTTCACGCCAGACCGTGAACGCGGTGGAGACGGAGCGTTATGAGCCGAGTCTTTCGCTGGCGTTCAAAATTGCGCGGCTCTTTGGTCAGCGGATTGAAGCGATCTTCGAGGCAGAGTAAGCCAGAAGTCAGAAGTCAGAGGTCGGAAGTCGGAGGTCGGAGTCGGAGGTCGAGACAGCGAAAGGGGTGACTGAACGGAAGATTAAAGATTGACGCTTCGGAAGGGCGCACCGCAGACTCCGCCTTCACATAACTGTCGGGGCGCGTCGCTCCGATGTCGGTCGCTCTGACAGGGGCCCCGCATTCCGGGACGAGCTTCTGTTTAACTTCATCAAATAGAAAGAATTCGTCTCTATGAAACTCAAACCCATTCTCGCGATCGCTCTGCTCGTCGCGCTCCCGGCATCATTTACCTGGGCGCAGACCTCGCCCGCCGCCAAAACCTCACCGGCCGCCGCGACAAAAGCTTCACCCACGGCCGCGGCGAAAACATCGCCGACAACGACAACGACTACTTCAACCTCAACGGCCGCGGCGCGGACGGATGTTTATCACGTCCATTTTACCCATGCGGCGCCTGGGAAAGCGAATGCGCTCGCCGATGCCCTGAAACAGCCGGACCCGACTTCACCCATGCCGGGGCATGCGATTTTGCTGCGGCATCAGGACGGAGACTCGTGGGATTACGTGGCGATCGAGCACATGGGAACAAAGGCGAACGTCGACGCGACGCGCGCCGCGCAACCAACGGCGGCTCGTGATGCGAGCGACTGGCATACCGACACCTATGTGAGTGGTCCATCCTGGGCTGACTTTAGCAAGGCGATGGGAATCAACGAAGGCGCTGGGAAGTCCGCAGTCTATATCGTGTCGGTTTACCGCGCGATCCCCGGGCATCGCGAACAACTCGATGCGCTTCTCGGCGCCCAATCGGCCGGCGATCCGGCGGCGGGAAATGTTGTGATGCAGCATCTCGAAGGCGCGGCCTGGACCTTCGTGGCGGTCGCGCGTTATGCGACGTGGGAAGATTTCGTGAAGAGCGAAACGAACGCAGCCGCAGATCAGGCGAAAGGTGCCGGGGATTGGGCGAAGCTGCGCGACCATTCCTCCTACCACACCGATACCCTAGCGGACCGCATCATGCCGTAGGGGTCAGAGATGGGCGCGGCGACAGAGCGCCGCGGCTACAGTGGTTGTCACCGACGCGCAATGCGGTGGCGCAATTGAAGAAATGGGCGTTCCACCGCGAGGAATAGAACTGTAGCCCCGAGATAAACGCAGAGTGCGACACCGATAAGCGCCGAAGTGGAGGTCAGCGCGATGTTGTGGGCGGAACAGTATTCCGCCACGAAATGGATGACGAGTTTCTGGATCAGGTAAGCGCTGTAGGCAATGCTGGCGATGAAGGCGGCGCCGGGAACGCTTACCCGGCGGAACGGCAATCGCGGACTGACAGCGCAGATGAGGAGAGCCGCCATGCCGAGAGCGATGAGCAGGAACTGCCAGACGCTTGTGGTGACGGTGATCACTTCGGTTTCGCCGAGATATAAGGCGTAGACGATGAGCATGAGCCCCGGCAGCCAGAGCCAGGGCGCGAGATTCATCAGGCGTTGCCACCATTGCGGCCGGAATTTTTCGATCGCGGCGAGACCGACACCGAAGACGAGCGGATCGAGCCGCGTCCAGGTCGCATAGTAGATCCAAGTTTGGAAGGCGCGCCAATAGACACCAGTCTCAGTAAGATTTTGCCGGGCTAGGAACCAACGCAGCGCCAATCCCCCGATGACGATGGCGCACGGGACGATAAAAGCGGCGCGGCGCCAGCGAATCAGGCAGAGCAGGACGGGCGGCAGCAGCAAATAGAATTGGTCTTCGACCGCCAGCGACCAAGCGTGGGAAAAAGCGGTGCCGCCGCGGAGGCCGATGTTTTGCACCGAGAAGAGAAATTTCCAGGCCGGAAACATTTCCGGGTACTCGCGCCAGGACGGTAGGAAAAAGTAAATGGCGAGGATGAAGAAGTAGGCCGGTAAGATGCGGAGGGCGCGCCGAATGAAGAAGCGGCGGAGATCCATGCGCTGGCGATGCATCAGTGGCGCGAGCAGCTGCCCCCCGATCAGGTAACCACTGAGGACAAAGAACAGATCGACCCCGATCCAGCCGAAACGATGCACGCGGCCGGCAAGCGGGAAATCCATGATGCCGGCGTGATAAACGACGACAACGATGATGGCGAGCGCCCGGAGCAAATCGAGACCAGGCTGGCGCTGGCGATTTTGAAAGCGCGGATCGATCTGAGTCTCCATCGCAGCAATGAAATAAATGGAAGGCAACTCCGTAGCAACCGTCGATCGAATTACGTAGTGTCGGGGGACGGACCCGGCCCCGGCCCTGCTTCAATAACGATCAAAGCTCGAACGCACTTATTTATTTAACTTCTTCGATAGCTTTTGCGGCGGGACCAGAAATGGTCCCGTTTTTTTTGCGCTTACTACGCGGGCGCAGAATGGCAAGAAACGTCAAGACGGACCGGAAAGTAAGAAGTAGAACAGTAGGAGGTAGAAAACGAAGATGCGGACGAGAACCATAATTAGAAATGCCGATACCGCCGGCCGGCTCCGCCGCGGACTCGATCCGGCGCAGGATCCGCGGACTGTAGATGTAATGGCGCGAGCCGCCTGTTTTTCCCGCCGGCAATTTCATCGACTGATGGTGCAAGTGCTCGGCGAGACGCCGGGAACACACCAGCGCCGGCTCCGATTGGATCGCGGGGCATGGTTGCTCCTGACCTCGCACACGACAGTCCTGGATGTCGCTCTCACGACTGGATTCGAGAATCACGAGACTTTTACCCGTGCATTTCGCGCCCGATTTGGCGTCACGCCATCCGCTTTTCGCCTGAATCGCGGCGCGACTTTGCCACGATCAATCCGTGTTGCCCTTTCCCTCGCACTCTACACGGCGACCCGTTCGACCAGCTCAGGGCAGGCGCCACTCCGCGGCTACAGTTATGCCTAAGAAAAACAAGACCACGCCGATCACGTCCGCCACGCACCGTCTCAGTTTGGAAATCGCGAAACCGCACCCGGCCGTGTGGAAAGCGTTCACCGAGGACATTCATTCGTGGTGGCCGAAAGATTTCTACGTCACGGAATCACCGCAACGCATTGTCTTCGAGGTGAAACCGGGCGGTCGGCTCTATGAAGATTCCGGCAAGGGCAACGGGCTGGTTTGGTATCACGTGATCGCGCTCGATGCACCGAACTCGATTACGATGTCCGGATTCATCGCGCCACCGTTCGGCGGGCCAGCCACTTCGCTTCTCCGAGTTGCGTTTTCCGCTCAGGGCAAATCGGCCACTGTCATGGAGGTCACCGATTCCACGTTCGGTTGCCTGGGAGATCCAGGCTCGACCGCAGAAGGCTGGCGCATGCTATTCGAAGATGGCTTCAAGGCATGGATCGAAAGTAGACGGTAGAAAACGGGGAGGCTCCGAGGTTACGAAACGCGACCGAACCAGCCGTGGGAAGCGTATTTCGTAGAGGAGGCGCATATGGCTGACGACAATAAGAAATCGGAAAATGAACCGCCGCTGGAGCAGGTAGAGTTCGATGTTAACGATGCGGATTCCGATGCGGCGCATCGGACGATTTGCGACGCGGTCAACGGATTGAACGGAGTGCGCGAAGTGCAGTTTGTGGGCGGCGGCTTGGTGGTGACTTTCAATCCGATCGGCATCACCAGAGAGGAAATCTGCACGGCAATCCGACGAAGCGGTTATCGGGCGACCCTCCTTGGTTCCGACTCCGGCGGGCAGGCAGAGATCACGACGAATCCGGGCTGAGGGAAATCCGAGGCGGCGTTAGGCTGGCATGCGGCGGGAGGAGCCGCTACAAGACGTTCGCGGGGTGTATCCGATGAACTTCTTCACCGAGCTCAAACGACGAAACGTTTACAAGGTCGCGGTCGCGTACGCGGTCGTCGGCTGGCTGGTGGTCCAGATCGCGACGCAGACGTTTCCGTTTTTCGATGTTCCGAACTGGGCCGTGCGACTGGTGATTTTGCTGGTGGCGATCGGGTTTCCGGTCGCGCTGGTGATCGCATGGGCGTTTGAGATGACGCCAGCCGGACTAAAGCGGACCGAAGCGATCGCGGAGACACGACAGAAAGAAGCCGGCGGTCGCGCCTGGATTTATGTGGTCGTCGCGGGTTGTTTACTTTCAGTCGGGTTGTTCTTTTTAGGGCGCTACTCCGCGCCCCGTGCGATAACGGAAGCCGCGGCCACGAAGTCGATCGCGGTGCTGCCGTTCGAGAACCTGAGCGAAGACAAGGCTAACAGCTACTTCGTGGATGGAATGCAGGACGAAGTGATCACGCGCCTGGCGAAGATCGCAGAGCTGCGTGTGATCTCGCGCACCTCCACGCAGCGTTACAAGACGCAGCGGACAAGTCTGGCCGAAATCGCGCGCGAGCTAGGCGTGTCGCACCTGGTGGAAGGGACCGTGCAGCGGATCGGCGACCGGGTACGGATCAATGTGCAGCTCATTCGTGCCACGAACGAAGGCCATCTCTGGGCGGAGATTTACGATCGTAATCTGACGGACATCTTTGCCGTGCAAAGCGAGCTGGCAACGGCGATCGCGCATTCGCTCCAAGCTAAGCTAACCGGTAAAGAGCAACAGGCGGTGGCGGAACGACCGACGGAAAATCTCGCGGCTTACGACGCCTACCTGCGGGGGATCGATTTCTATTCGCGCCCGGGACAGGAGCCAAGCGACGAACGAAAGGCCGCCGAGGCGTTTGAAGAAGCCGTGCGCCTCGACCCAAAATTCGCGCAAGCGTGGGCGCATCTTTCGCAGGTGTGCTCGAGTCTCCATTTTCTGAACATCGACATGACTCCGGCGCGCCAGGAAAAGGCACGAACGGCTGCGCAGAAAGCGACGGAGCTCGCCCCGGCCGCGCCGGAAACCATGATGGCGAACGCGTATTACCGCTATCATATCCAACGCGACTACAACGGCGCCCGCGAGCTGTTCGAGAAAATCCGACTCGAACAACCCAGCAGCAGCGAAGCAGTGCAAGCACTGGGGCGAATCGCGCGCCGACAAAGCCGGTGGAAAGAGAGCATTCGGCTGTCAGAAGAAGCCGAGAAATTGAATCCGCGAGACGTGCATCTGTTCATGGACCGGGCCTGGACATTCTCGATGATCCGCGATTACCCGGCGACGCTCCGGATGCTGGAGCGAGCGCAAGCGATCGCCCCCAATGAGGCGGATGTCCTGTCGAACAAGGCCTATTTTTTCCAGTGGACCGGCGATCTGAAGGCCGCCCGCGCTGTGATCGAGCGGATCGACGACCCGGTGAAAAAAGCAGACATCGAAATCTCGCAACTTGTCTGGGAACGCCGTTACACCGAGGCCTGCCGGGGGATCGAGGAACGACTCACCAGGCCCGATGAACTCGCTGGATTGGATCGCGCCGCCGATCTGGCGAATCTCGGGGCGGTCCGTCTACTTGCGGGCGATGCCGAAGGCGCAAAGAAAGCGTTCCTCGAGGCGAAACCTGAGCTCGAAAAATTAAGCGGCGAGCAGCCGAAGAATTTCTGGATTCCGCTTTCTCTGGCAAATGTAGAAGCGGGTTTGGGAAACAAAGAAGCGGCCTTACGCGAGGCCGAACGCGCCGTTGAAGTAGGAGCGGCGGCAGGCGATCCTGTTTTCGCCCCGAAAACCGAAGAAGGCCTGGCCTCGATTGAAGTGCGAATCGGGGAACCCGAGCGGGCCATCAACCGGATCGAGCGTCTGCTGCAAATACCCTACGGCGCCTTTCCGCTCAACCAGGCGAGACTTCGGATCGATCCAGACTACGATTCGCTTCGGTCGCATCCCCGCTTCAAGGCTCTGGTGGAAGGGCCGGAGCCGAAAACGATTTATCGCTAGTTGCCGGCGGCGGCTTTGGCGAGAGCGCGATGATTCCAGTCGGCGCGCAAAATTTTCATCTCGGCGCGGAGGGCAAGCAGGCGCGGGGCGACGCCTTTGTATTTCTTCGTGGTCCCGTTGACGGTTCGATTGACCGCACCCTGGCTGACGAGGCTCTGGAGCTTCTCGTAAGCCCGCAAGCGCAGCATCTCTTCGCCACCGCTGGCAGCGTTCCGTTCGCGAAGATTGAGGAGAATAATCTCGAACAACGGCTTGAATTCGAACGAGGCCCGGGAAGAGAGAACCGCGACGAGCTCCTCCGTGATGTTGTCGGGCATACGACGCGAGAAGGAGGCACCAGATGGTTTGGACATCGGAGACTATAGCACGGATTTGGCGGAAGTCAGGGACGGACTCACGGGCCGCCGGGTGCGCTGCCGCCAGTGACGGCGGCAGCTACACAGAGGCGTCGCAACGCGCTGACCGTTGAGGGCGGCCTATTTTTTCCCGCTCCGGGTGTAGGCGATCTCCATGCTTTTGGTTTCACCCGTACCCCGGTCCTCATACATCTCGAAGGTGTGATGATCCTTATCCACGACCTTTATCACCTCGCGCATCTTCGTCTTCATCCCGGGCATCATTTCGCAGTTCGCCATGTAGGTGAAGGTTTTCGTAGCGGCATCATAGGTGCCTTCGGCATTCATCATCAGAGTGCTCATGTTGTCGATCCATGAGGAAAAGAATTTCTTCGTCACATTATCGTAGCCCTCGATTGCCATGCCCTTGAAATTCATGTCCATCGGTTTGCCGTCTTTGCCGGGCATTTGGAATTTGCCGGAGACATCGAAGGTAAAGTAGCGACCGTCGAATATCGCTTTTCTGGTCGCGGTGCCTTTTGATTCGCTCGGCTTGCCGGTGGTGGGATCCATCATCATTTTCATGGTGTAGGTCCAAGAGCCGGCCATTTCGGCCAGAAGCTTGTGATTTTCGCCCGGTTTCCCGAGTTCCATCATCTGCTCCATCATCTTCTTCATCTCCTCCGCGCTCGGGGCGGCGCTGGTGGTGGTGGTGGTCGCCGGGCTCGACGTGGTGGTTGCGGGCGCGGCCGGGCTGGAAGCCGTGGTAGTGGTGGCCGTGGGTACTTTTGGCGCGGCTGACGGAGTTTGTGCGAATGCGAGCGGCGCAATCGCGAAAAGAACGATCAATGATTTTAGGAATGTTTTCATGCGGCGATTCTGGCGGGAGCGGTTGCCCGGCGTCAAGCTAAGAAGCCTGAAGGAAGCGACTTGCGCGGGCGCGCGCGCGAAATGGTCCCGTTAGTAAACGTCGCGCCGGTAGCGCTTCCGGGACCTCAGGTCAGCGATGTATTCGACGGCCGCTTCCTTGCTCATCGCGCCATGCTCCTCGGCAATCGCGTGGAGCGCAGCATCAACGTCTGGCGCCATCCGCTCCGCGTCGCCGCAGAGATAAAGATAAGCGCCGTCATTCAACCACTCCCAAATCTCACGGCCTGCTTCGCGCATCCGATGCTGAACGTAAATCTTGTAGTCCTGATCGCGCGAGAAGGCCGTGTCCATTCGGGTCAACAATCCGCTGGCGAGGTGTTCTTCCCATTCGCGCTCGTAGTAAAAGTTCAGGGCCCTGCGTTGGTCGCCGAAGAAAAGCCAATTGCGACCGGTCGCGCCTGTGGCCTGCCGTTCCTGAAGAAAGGCGCGGTAAGGCGCGAGGCCCGTGCCGACTCCAATCATGATGATGGAAGCGCCCGGATCTTCCGGCAGACGAAAATGTTTGGCGGTATGCACGAAAACCGGGACGCGCGTGGCGTCCTTCACCCGCTCCGACAGGAAGCCGGTGCAAACGCCTTTGCGCGACCGGCCGTTGCTAACGAATTGGACATTCGTCACCAGGAGATGAGCGGCCTCCGGGTAGCGTTTCAGACTGGAGGCGATGGAATAGAGCCGCGGCTGCAATTTCGAGAGGAGTCCGACGAATTCATCCGGCGAGAATTTGTTTCGCAGCTCGGGATACTCGATCAGAAAATCGACGACGTGGCGTCCCCAGAGAAAGGAATCGAGTTTCGCGCGCTGCGCCGGCTCGCAATATTCCAGAAGAAATCGCGCGTTCGGGATCCGCTCCGCGACGCTTTGGACGAATTGACGGGAGGGCGTGGTGATCGTGCGCTCGCGCCAGAGGGCGGCGCGCAACGAGACGCTTTCGCCGGAGAGTGAGGTCACCTCCTCATCACCGCCAAAGCCGAGCAGAACGATGATTTCATCAACCAGCTCCGGCGCATTGGCCGGGAACACTCCCAACGAATCTCCGATCTCAAACACCAACCCAGATTTTTCGAGCGAGAACTCGTAGTGGTAGGTTTCCTTTTCCGAATCCGCCTCAGTCAGCTTTCGTCGAACCGGCAGGGCTGCGGGAAAGGGGTTCTTCCTCGAGTAAACGATCGCGGGCGGCGCGGACGGTGCGGTTTCGGTGAACATGCTTACGATGCGCAGCAGCTAGGGAGCCATTGATATTGCGGGGCGCGCGCAGAGATACAACCGAAAAACGAGGCGGCCCGCGTCACGGAAGAGAAGCGCTAATGCGCGCGACGAAGCTTCCGGGTAACAAACCGAGGAATAGGACGATCCCCGCGAGCACCGCCATCGACATCCATTGCAAGCGATCGAGCTTGATCCGTGATCGAGGCGCGCTCGATTCGGCGTCCCCATCGAGGAAAATGACTTTCAGCACGATGAGATAGTAATAGAACGAAATAAGGCTGCCGAAGAGCGCCAGCGCGACCAGCCAAAGTAAACCGTGATTCTCACCGGTGCGCAATGCCGCGCTAAAGAGATAAAATTTGCCGAAAAAGCCGGCAAGTGGGGGCAAGCCGGCCAGTGACAACAAGAAGATCGCCATGCAACCGGCCAGAAGCGGCGAACGCGATCGAAGGCCGGAGAAGTGAACAAGGTCATCGCCGCCGGTCTCGCGCCGCACCATCGCAACGACACTAAATGCTCCCACCAGGGTAAAGGCGTAGATGGTCGTATAGAACAAGGTCGCACTGAATCCTTCACGCCCGCCGGCAATAAGTCCGAGCAAGGTATAACCCGCGTGGGCAACGGCGGAGTAAGCGAGCAAGCGCCGGACGTTGGATTGAGCCAGAGCGACAAGGTTTCCAAGAAGGATGGACAAGGCCGCCAGGACTGCCAGCACGGGCGCCCATCCGGCAGCCATGGCATGCCACGCCGCGCTTCCTTGTGCGGGAGCGAAGCCAACGAGCACGATATTTCCCAGGACCACGAACGAAGCCACCTTTGAGCCTGAGGCAATGAAGGCGGCGGATGGGATGGGCGCGCCTTGATAAGCATCCGGCGCCCAAAGATGAAACGGCGCCGCGGCGATTTTGAAGGCGAAGCCGATAACCGTCATGACGATGCCCAGGAAAAGCAGCGGTTGATTCGGCATGACAACGAGTTTCGCGCCGATGGCGGCGAGCCCGGTCGTGCCACACATGCCGTAGATGAAGCTCAGTCCAAAAAGCGTGAAGGCGCTGGCCGTGCTGCCGAAAAGGAAATACTTCAATCCCGCTTCCGCGGAGCGCACATCGCTCTTGTCGAAGCCGGCCATGACGTAGAGCGACAGGCCGGTCAGCTCCAAGCCGATAAAAATCATCAACAGTTCCTCGCTGCCAACGAGCAACATGAGACCGATCGTCGCGAGCAGAAGCATCGCGAGATATTCGCCGTGATGGCGGGAGGAACTGTCGCCGCGCGCGAGGATCATTGTGAAAAAGGCGAGCGCGAGGCAGATGATTTTAAAGAGCGAAGTTAGCGGCGTGACGACGAGCATCCCGTGAAACAGAGTGGCTTGCGGTGGCAACATCAGCACCGCAGCCGAGGCAAAGAGGAGACCCGCGGCAGCGACCGCGGAACAAATTCCCGCGGTACGCTCCTTCGCCAGTCCAAGAGCCAGGACAATGAGCGCCGTGACGACAATGACGGCTTCGGGCGCCACCAGTTGGAGGAGATCCAAATAGTTCGTCATTTCAAGAACCTCATCGCTTCAACGGCCGGCAGGATGCGATCGAGCAATAGTTTCGGATAAAGGCCGGCGGCAAGCGTTGCGAAGATCAACAGGCCGGCGCCCAATTTCTCTGCTGTCGTGATCGGGACCAAGGCTTCGTTGGGCGCAGTAGCCGTTCCGCTCGAGATGGAGCTCGCGTCGCTAAAGAATGTTTTCTTCAAAGCGCGGATCGTGAATGCCGCGACCAGCACCATGCCCGCGCCCGTTACCCACACCGCAACCGGATAAGCCTTCCATGCGCCGATCAGGATAATAATTTCAGCCGCAAATCCGCTGAATCCTGGAATCCCCATCGACGCGGCGGACGCGACGACAAAGCAAAACGCGGCGAATGGCAGGGCGCGACTGAGACCCATCGTCGATAAGGCATCGAGATCGCGCGTGTGGGTGCGGCGGTAGATCATCCGTCCGGCCACGGCGAAGAGAAGGGCCGCGATGACGCCGTGTGAGAACATTTGCAGCACCGCGCCGCCGACACCAAGCGCGTTCGCCGTTGCAAGACCGAGCAACACAAAACCCATGTGGCTCACACTCGAATAACCGATGACGAACTTCAGATCGCTCTGCCGCAGCGCTACCGCCGCCGCGTAAACAATTCCGATCACACCAAGAACGGCGATCCATTTGCTCCACATCTGGAATCCTTCCGGCAGAAGGTTCATCGCGACGCGCAAGGCCGCATAAGCGCCGAGCTTCATGACGATGCCGGCGAGGAGCATGGAGCCCGCGGTGGGCGCGGCGACGTGACCGGTCGGCGCCCAGGTGTGCAATGGCCAGATGCCCGCGAGCACCGCAAACCCGAGAAACAAAACCGGGAAGGCCCAGGCTTGAAATGGCAATGGGAAGGCAAACTGCGCGAGCTGCTGGAGATCGAGCGCGGCGGCTGCGTTTTTTTGGGCCCCGGCCGTGACATAAATGGCCACGATCCCAAGAAAGGCCAGCGCGCCGCCGAAGAACGAATAGAGCGACAGCTTCATGGCGCCGTACTCCTTGTTGGTCGATCCCCAGATCGCGATCAGGAAATATTTCGGCACGATGACGAGCTCGTAGAAAACAAAGAGCAAAAACAAATCGGCGCTCAGGAATACGCCGTAGGAACCGCCCACAACGAGCAGGAGCCAGAAGAAGAATTCGTTAGGCCGCTCCTCGACGTCCCAGGAAAACAACACCGCGCTCACCGCGGTAAGTCCTGTAACCAAAATCATGGTCAGGCTGATGCCATCCGCGGCAAGATGGTATTCCATCCCGAGCATCGGCACCCAGGGCAGGCGCACGACGGTTTTGAACGTGGCGAAATTCGCGGCGTTAAAGAATTCAGATAGGCCGACAGCGAAGCCGGCGAGCGCGGTGAGCAGCGCCAGCCAGCGCGCTAAAACGTGCGGCAGGAAAAGCAGCAGAAGCGCGCCCGCGAAGGTGATGTAAATGGTCCAGGCGATCATCGATGGTTGCGGGTGCGATAAGGTGAGGATTTCTCGCGCACGTGAAATCCGATTTCGCGGGGAGGCTTTTTCGTCGGAGCTATCAACTGTCGAATTGCGTCGATGATTGCGGCAATCTCGTCGTCATGTTTGCCAACACGGCTTTCGAGTTCGGCAAATTGGCGGCCGAGTTCGCGATTTGTTTCGAGCGCCTCGCGCAATCTGACGAAGGCGCGCATGATCGCGATATTCACCTTCACCGCGCGCTCGCTCTTCAGCACGCTGGAAAGCATTGCGACGCCCTGTTCGGTGAAAGCATACGGTCGACTTTTCGCCTCTCGATGCTTGAATGAACCGGTCACAAATTGTGACCGGTTCGTTACAATCTCCTTATTTTGAGCGTGTTGAGGAGGTGAGGTCACGGACTGTGACTTCAAAAAGCGTGTTTCTTCCTGGTTAAGTTGAAACATGAAATCATCGGGAAATCTTTCGCGGTTTCGCTTTACCGCCTGATTCAAAGCCTTCGCCGGCACGCCATATAAAACCGCCAGGTCGAAATCGAGCATCACCTTTTGACCGCGCAGGATTTGGATCGACTGAGCGATCCGGGTCGGCACGATTTCTTTTTTCATCCCGGTCACGTTACGTAAACAACCGCGCCATCTGGACGACGCTGGTATTGACAATGTTGAAGACGAATTGCGGCGCGAGGCCAATGGCGAACATGAGAAGAGTGACGGGGACGACGATCCATTTCTCTCCGGGCAATAGATCAGGGAAAGCGCTGCAACTTTCCGCCAAAGGGCCGCTGAAGAGCATCTGCATCGCGCGCAGGAAGGCGATGGCGGTGAAGAGCAGGCCGATCACCGCGAACGTCGTCGCCGAAGCGGACAGCATGAACGAACCTTTGAAGATCAGGAACTCGCCGACGAATCCGTTCAGGCCGGGCAGGCCAAGCGAGGAGAACATCGCGACGCTCATCCAGCCGCAGAGCAGCGGCGTGCGTTGCATCAGGCCGCCGAAATCGCCGATGCCGCGCAGCCCGCGGCGTTCCTCCAGGAGCCCAACGTAATAGAACAAAGCGGCCGCCGTGATGCCGTGATTCAGGATTTGGAGGAACACGCCGCTCAACGCCGCTTGCATCTCGATAGCGGGTCGCGCCGTGGACGTGGTCACGGCAAAGAGTCCGAGCATGCAGTAACCGAGGTGATTGACCGACAGGTACGCGACCATTTTTTTCAAATCCGACTGGGCCCACGCAGCGAGCGAAGCAAAAACGATCGAGCAAACCGCCAGCCCGAGCAGCCACGGACCGAGCACCTGGATCTCGTGCGGGAACAGCGGAAGGAGCAATCGGATGAAGCCGTACACCCCCATCTTAGAAAGGACGCCGGTCAGCACCATCGAGACGCCAACCGGCGCGGCTTCGTACGCATCCGGCAACCAGGTATGAAAGGGAAAGAGCGGCACTTTCACCGCGAGCCCGAGAAAGATTCCAGCGAACGCCAGCCACGCGAGATTGCCATCAAGGAGCGGACCGCTCCGGCCGAGTTCCGCGAGGGCCGCGAAGTCGAACGTGCCTTTCGCAAAATAAATCCCGAGGAACGAGAGCAACATCGCGACGCTGCCGAGGAAAGTGTAAACGAAAAATTTTGTCGCGGCGCGATCGCGATTTTGCCCGCCCCAAATTTTGATGAGCAGGAACGCGGGGATCAGGCTCATCTCGTAGAACAAAAACCAAGGGACGAAGTTGTGGGCGGTGAAGGTTCCGTAGAGCGCCGATTGCATCACCAGCATGAGCGCGCAATAACCGCGGCCTCCCGCCGAGCGGGATTGCGCGAGAAACGCGAAGGGAAAGATCAGCGACGTCAGCAAGACGAGGAGCAGATTCAAACCGTCGAGCCCGAGCAGGTATTCGGCGCCGATCTCCGGGATCCAGGCGTGGTGTTCGACCATCTGAAGTCCGGCGACGCTGATGTCGAAGTTGCGCCAGAGGAGGAAGCACACGATCGCGGTGATCGCGTTGAAGAGGAGAGCGATCCCGCGAGCGTAGTTCTCGCGGGCGACTCCGACGCAAAGAGCGCCGAGCAGCGGAAGCAGAATCAGCGCTGTGATCAGGCCAGCCATGCGTAAAAGAGAAGGAGCGCCAGCATCCCAACCGCCACGGCGCCCAGGTAGGTTTGGATTTGTCCAGAGTGCCACGCCGACATCACGCGGCCGACTCCTCGCGCGCCCGTCATCCATTCGTCGACTCCGGCGTTGATGCCGTGTTCGTCGACGCCCTTCGTTAAGATGCCGAACGATTGGCCGATTGCGCCGAGAGCGCGCACCAGTCCATCCCAAATGTATCGGTCCATCCAATCTGAAAAGACCGCCGCGATCTTGCTCAAGGCGACAACCGTGTGCGCGTAAAGTTCGTCGATCCACATTTTGTTCTCGAGGAACCGGAAGAGCGCCGGCTGCGAGCGCGCGAACGGATCGAATTCGCCGGCCCGGCGATAAATTAAAACCCCGAGTCCGATACCGGCGGCAACGAGCGCGAGGGAAACGAACAGCATCGGCTGGATCAAGTGCGCCATCTCGAAATGCGCCGGCTCGCCGCTCAGATACGCGTGCAGCCACGGCCACGCCGGCGTGACGAGCGCACTCAGGCCGACGGTGCAAACCGCGAGCACGATGAGCGGCATCGTCATCACGCGCCGACTTTCGTGCGTGTGTTCCGAGGCGGCCCGGCGGTTGCCAAAGAAAACGTAAATCATCTGGCGCGTCATGTAGAGCGCGGTCAGCGCGACGCCGGCCAGCATGAGGTAATGCGGCGCGCGCGACACCGGCCAATGCGCGGTGCCGTGGAGGATTTCTTCTTTCGTCCAGGCGCCGGAAAAAAACAGCGGCACGCCACTCAACGCCATCATGCCGATGGCGTAGGTGAGAAATGTGACCGGCATGACCTTCCGCAGGCCACCCATTTTGCGGATGTCCTGTTCGTGGTGACAGCCGTGAATGACCGAGCCCGAGCCGAGGAACAGGAGCGCTTTGAAAAAGCCGTGCGCGAGAAGGTGCATGATGCCGGCCGCGACGCCGCCCACGCCTAATGACACCATCATCAATCCGAGCTGCGAGACGGTCGAGTAGGCGAGAATGCGTTTGATGTCGGCCTGCGCAATCGCGATGAGGGACGCCATCAGCGCGGTGATGACGCCGATCCAGACGACGACGGTGAGCGACGGCGTGATGCCGTCAACCGCGCCTAGCGAGAAGAGCGGATAGACACGGGCCACCAGGAAAACGCCGGCCGCGACCATGGTCGCGGCGTGGATGAGAGCGCTGACCGGCGTCGGACCTTCCATCGCGTCGGGCAACCACACGTGAAGCGGGAACTGCCCGGATTTGCCGATGGCCCCGGAGAAAATCAGGAGCGCGATGAAGGTGGCGCTGGAACCGAGAGCGAGAAGTCCTGCCGCTTCGAGGCAACCTTTTCCGCCATCGTAGAAGAGAAGCGTCCCGCTATTACCGTAAAGCCAAAGGATGCCGAGAAAGAATCCGAGATCGCCGATGCGCGTCGTGATGAAAGCTTTCTTCGCCGCCGCAGCCGCGCTCGGCTTGTGGATCCAGAAACCGATCAAAAGATACGAGGCGAGCCCGACCAGTTCCCAGCAAACGAAGAGCAACAGCAAACTGTTGGCGATGACGACGCCGAGCATCGCCGCGGAAAAAAACGAGAGGTAGGCGAAGAAGCGCGAGAAATCCTTGTCGCCCGCCATGTAGCCTTTGCTGAAAACAAAAATGCAGAGGCCGACCAGCGTGATCATGACCAGCATCGCGGCGGCGAGCGGATCGAGCACCCAGCCGATGCGGACCGCGTTCTCGCCGAACGTGAACCACGTGAAGTTGTGAAACGCGCGGTAGCCCGGTTCTTGAAGCGTAAGGACGAACGCGACAACCGAGAGGATGAGCGAGGCGAACTGGCCGATGATCGCGAGGACAGCGGCGCCTTTGGAGCTGGAACCGACGAAAGTGAGAATGAGAAGCGAGGCTACCAACGGCACTAGCGGAACAAGCCAGAGATAGTCGATAATCCAGGGGTTCATCCTTTGAGTTGATCGAGTCGCTGGACGTTCGTAGTCCGGTAATGCCGGTAAACAGCAATGACCAGCGCGAGGCCGACGGCCGCTTCCGCAGCGGCGAGGGCGATGGAAAAGATGGCGACCATCACGCCGGTGGGATTCTGCGACTCAGGGCCGAAACGCCAGAAGGCGATGAAGTTCAGGTTCGCCGCCGCCAGCATCAGCTCGATGCCGATGAGAATGAAGATCGCGTGGCGGCGGCTCAGGGCCGCGAGTAGCCCCACCGAGAAGAGTGCGGCGGATACCACGAGGAAAAGTTGAAGCGTGGGAGTCATCGCTTTTCCTCCATGACGAGAACGAGCGCGCCGATCAGCGCCGCGGTCAGAAGGAGCCCGACGCATTGGAGGGGCCAGATGAAATCGGTCATGAGCACCTGACCGATTCGCTTCACGGTGAGCGCTTCGATTGCGGGCGCGGGCAGGGAAAGAGACGTCGTTTTCAGGATCGCCCACGCCAAGGTGGCGAAAACCGCGGCGGCCACGATGATGCCACTCCAGTTAAATCGAACGTTTTCTTCATCCTCGCGTCGCGTGAGGAGGATGGTGAAGACGATGAGGACCGCGACCGCGCCGACATACACAAAGATCTGCACGAGTCCCACGAATTCAGCGCCGAGCAGAAAGTAAAACGCCGCGATGCCGATAAACGCCACCACCAGACAGAGCGCCGCGTGGACAAGCTTGCGCAGACACGCGGCCGCGAGTGCGCCGGCGAGCGTGACAATTGCGATAACGATAAATGCGCTCGTGCTCATTCGGCGAAACGGTAGGTGCGCACCGACAAATTCTTGCGCGTATTCAAGAGCCGCGACAGGCCGAGATAAACGATCGCCACGATCCCGAGCGACCAAAGCCATCCGCTCAAGCCATGCGCTTGATAATGCCAGACCGCCGCGGCGAGAACGCAAGTGAACGCCATCGGCAGCATGAATTTCCAGGCGAAACCCATCACGTGATCGACGCGCATCCGCGGCAGCGTTCCGCGGATCCAAACAAAGACCAGAAGCAAAGCGGCGAGCTTGATAAAGAACCAGAGGTAGGAAGGAACAAATTCAAGCCACGGCAGCGGCGCGTGCCAGCCGCCGAGAAAGAGCGTCACCGCCAACCCGCTGACGGCGAACATTCCAAAATATTCCGCGAGGAAAAAGATGGCGTATTTGAACCCGGAATACTCCGTCATGTGTCCGGCCACGATTTCGGATTCGCCTTCCGGCACATCGAACGGCGTCCGGTTTGATTCCACGAGGCCCGAGACGAAAAACAAAAGGAACGCGGCCGCGCCCCAGGGCGTGAACGCAAACCAGCGCGGCGTCCAGCCGTGGGAATAGCCGGCCTGCGCGTCGACGATCGCATCCGGCGAAAGCGAGCCGACGATCATCACTACTGGCAGGACGGTAATGAGGAGCGGCAGCTCGTAGCTCACCATTTGCGCGATCGCCCGCATCGCCCCCAGCATCGAGAATTTATTGTTACTCCCCCACCCGGCCATGAAGACCGCGAGTTCCGTGGCGGATCCGACCGCAAAGAAAAAGAGGATGCCGCCATCGATCGCGAACGCCGTCATGTTCCGGCCATAAGGAATCACCCCCAGCGCGAGGATCGTCGGCGCCGCCATCATGATCGGCGCGAGAAAATGGACGGTCTTGTCCGCGCGGATCGGGACGATGTCTTCCTTGATGAGGAGCTTGATGCCGTCGGCAATCGGCTGGAAAAGTCCGAACGGCCCCACGCGATTCGGCCCGTAGCGGTTCTGGATTCGCCCGAGAATTTTTCGTTCGAGCACCGAGATGAGTGCGAACAACGTCATGAAGACGACAAGCACCGCCGTGATGTTAAGAAGGCTGGAGGCGATCGCCTGCACCCATTCGGGCGCCGACGAAACGAACGAAAGCAGCCAGTGCTTCAGTGAAATAAAAGCCTGATCGACTGAACTCCCGGTCATTCGCTTTGAAGGAAAGCGGTCACTGATTGCTTAGGCAAGGCCGAATGCACCGGGTTTGCATGATCGATCGTTAGTGCTCCAAATCCTCCAAATCGGCGAAATCTTGCGGCCGTCCAATAGCGCGCTTGTTTCGGATCAGATTTTGCCTGCTCAGAACAAACACGGGCAGACCGTCAATTTCCGCCATGATCTTGTCGGCGAACGCTTCATCGACTGTGAGACCGGTGAGGTCCGTTAAAAGGTCGATGCGATTAGGCGGACGCCCTAATTGGATCACCCGTCCGGGTTCAGTGAAGTCGGTTTCTTTGAACCCCGCTTCCGCGAATCCAAATCCATTCAGCACCTCGACCAATTTCGCCGCGTTGGCACCAGTCGGCCGCACCAAAATGTCAAGGTCGCCCGTGTAACGAGGACGCCCGTGGAAAGCGAGACTGTGCGCTCCAACGACGACGTAATCAACGCGGCGAGAGTTTAGTAATTCGATAAACTCTCTCAAGTCTCTGTTCAGGCGCATGCGTTGAAAGTTCCACCAGGATTTGCAGTCGCTGATTGCCGGTCAATTTCTTGTAGTAATCGCGATCCGCCTTCTTTGCTTCTGAAAAACTGGCGAAGCGCTCGACCTTTTTCTCCATCACTAGATCATAAGCGGACTGGGGCGGTTTCCGAGCACAATTCGATGCGCGAGCAGTCGGTCAAGGCCGAAAGTGGCGCCGAAAACCCGCCGGCATTCATTGGGAACGACTGACAGAATGCACTGGCAGGAGGAAGGAGTCTCGGTTAACAAACGGATGATCTGATCTGCATCGCATGACGCCTGATCCTTATTTTTTCCTGGTCATCTTTTGCGGCGTGGCGCTCGTCTTTCCGTTGATGCCGCTGGCGCTGGCGTGGATGTGGAGAAAATTTTTCCAGCCGCCGAAACCGGGGCCGCAAAAGAACGCGACCTACGAATGTGGTATCGAATCTGTCGGAGAAGCGCGGGTGCAATTCCAATCGCAGTATTACCTCTACTGCATCATTTTTTTGATCTTCGACGTCGAGGCGGTTTTTCTGGTGCCGTTTGCGGTCGCGTTCACCGGTTTGCCGATGGGCGCTTTCATTGCCCTCCTGATTTTTCTGCTGCTCCTGATCGAAGGCCTCGTCTGGGCCTGGGGCAAAGGTTGCCTCGATTGGTCGCAAATGCGGAAGGGTTAGTTTTAGGGTAACGTCGGAAATGGCCGGGGAAATCGACGAAGGGCTTCGGAGCGAACTGCAAAAACGCGGCGTGTGGGTGACCTCCACGCAGGAGCTTTATAATTGGGGCCGCCGCAATTCGATATGGCCGCTCCAGTTCGGGCTGGCCTGTTGCGCGATCGAGATGATCGCCACCGCGGCGTCACGTTACGACCTCGCGCGTTTCGGCGGCGAAGTTTTCCGGCCCTCGCCGCGGCAGGCGGACTTGATGATCGTGGCCGGAACCGTCACCAAGAAAATGGCGCCGCAGATTGTGCGGCTCTACAACCAGATGCCCGACCCGAAGTATGTGATCTCGATGGGCGCGTGTGCGATTTCCGGCGGTCCGTTCAAGCAAGGCTACAACGTCTTGAAAGGCATCGATCGTTATATCCCGGTCGACGTTTACATTCCGGGCTGTCCGCCGCGTCCCGAGGCATTGCTCCACGCTTTCATGGAATTGCAGCGCAAAATCGACGACCAAAAACTGACTGGCGAAGGTAAGGCGGCTTTCCTGCGCCGCGACCAGGCGAGCGAATATCCGGTGCCCGCTTTTGGAGCGCACGATCTGGAGCCGCCGAGCAATCCGAACGTTTTCCACCCGCCGAAAATCGAACGATGATTAGCTTTGGTGGATCGAGCGCTCCACCGCTCGATGTTAAAATGGCGGCGAAGCCGCAAACTAATTGGCATCCCGCGACGGAGCGCCCGATCCACCTCTGAAATGGAAGCCTTAGAACAAATCAAAGCGCGCGCCGAAGCGGCCGTGCCCGGCGCGAGGATTGAAATAGTTCCTAATCCTGGGCCTGCGAATCAGCCGTCGCTCTTAATAGGTAACGAACACGCGCTGTTCGTCGCCCGTTTCCTTCGCGATGACCTGGCGCTGCGGCTCGATCATTGTTCGAACGTGACCGGTGTGGACTGGCTCGATCGCAAGATCACCAAAAAGGTGAAGACGAAGAAGTTGGTCGATGGCGAGGAGAAGGAGGTCGAGGAATCGCAGGAAGAATTCTTCCCAGGCTATCTCGAAGCGGTCTATCACCTCTTTTCCATGGCGCTGAAACACGGTCCGGTGATCATTCGGATGCGAACGGCCGACCGGGGAGACGGCGCGCGTTTGCCATCGCTCACTTCCGTTTATCGCAGCGCGGAATTTCAGGAGCGCGAGATTTTCGACCTCTATGGGATCCGGTTCGATTGGCATCCCGACCTGCGGCGCATCCTGATGTGGGACGAGTTCGTCGATTACCCGATGCGAAAAGATTATCGCGAGCCCGACGATTACGAATACGAGCCAACACCGCATGACGACGTGCTCGAAAAGGCGAAACAACATTACACCGCGCGGCCCGAACTCGACGGCGCGGAGAAACTAACAGCTTTATGAATTGTCATGTTGAGCGCAGCGAAACATCTCTGACCATTTCTGTTTTGACCGCGCCGGAAATAGTCAGAGATCCTTCGTCGTCTTCGCGACTCAGGATGACAGATTCTTGAAAATGAGCGTCGAATTCCACGAACTCGCTGAGGCGCCTCCTCCCGCAATGACTTCGCGACTCGACGGTGAATTACTCGAAGTCTCGATGGGGCCGCAGCATCCATCCACCCACGGCGTCTTTCGCATGAACGTCGCACTCGATGGCGAGATCGTGCGCAAGCTCAAGCCGGTCTTCGGCTACCTCCATCGTAACCACGAAAAGATCGGTGAAAACACGAGCTACCTCGGATCGATGCCTTACACCGACCGGCTCGATTACTTTTGCTCGATGACCAACAACTGGGCCTACGCGCTCAGTGTCGAGAAGCTAGCCGGCATCGAAGTGCCCGAACGGGCCGAATACCTGCGGGTGATCCTGGCGGAACTGACCCGCCTGCAAAATCACACTTCACTCCTCGGCTTTCTCCTGAGCGACATGGGCGCGTGGGGCACGCCGCTCATGTATGCCTTCCGCGAGCGAGAAAAAATTCTCGATCTGTTCGAGTCGCTCTCCGGCTCGCGGATGATGTGTGATTATATGCGCTTCGGTGGTTGCCGGGTCGACGCCGGCCCGGATTGGATGGCGCGCGCGAAGAAAATTATCGATGCCTTTCCGCGCTTTCTCGATGAATTCGAGAAGCTCATTGTCGCCAACGAAATCGTCGTGGCGCGAACCCAGAACATTGGCACGGTGTCGGCTGAGCTGGCGATCAACGCCGGCATTACCGGACCGATGCTCCGCGCCAGCGGCGTTAACTACGACCTGCGCAAAGTAGACGGCTATGGGGTCTACCCGCGCTTCAAATTTCGGGTGCCGCTGGGCGATCACGGCGATTGCTACGATCGTTTGATGATGCGCGCGCTGGAGATGCGAGAGAGCCTCGGCATTCTCCGTCAGGCGATGGAACAAATCCCAGCCGGCCCGATCATGAATCCGAAGGTGAAGATTCGCGCCTTCAAGCCGCCTGTCGGAGAAGCGTACGGCCGCATCGAAGGCCCGAAGGGCGAACTCGGCTTCTATTTGATCAGCGATGGGAGCGCGAATCCGTACCGTTACCGCGTGCGCCCACCCAGCTTCATCAACCTGACAATCCTGGAAGACATGTGCCTCGGGCACACCGTAGCTGACGTGATGGTGATCCTCGGCAGCGTCGATATTGTGATGGGGGAAGTGGACCGCTAACATCATGATCGGGACAGGCGTACTAAAAGGCATGGCGGTTACCGCGCGAAATTTTCTCGGAAGTTATTTCGAGAAGGACCGGTTGATTACCGTGCAGTATCCGGAGGAACGCGAGACGCTGCCGGAGAACTATCGCAATTTCCCTTTCCTTGTTTTCGACAACGATCCCGAGGCCGGTTTGCGCTGCGTGGCTTGCAAGATCTGCGAGAAGGAATGCCCGCCGCAATGCATCTATATCGTTAAGAGCGACGACAAGAAGCCCGATTACATGGGCAAGCCGCAGTTCTATCCCAAGGTTTTCGACATCGACATCTCTGTCTGCATGAGCTGTCAGATTTGCGTCGAGGTCTGCCCGTTCGAAGCCATCAAGATGGACAAGGTCTTCGAGCTGAGTCAGCGGGAGCGGTTCGACGCTTTACTCCTCCGCAAGACTGAACTGGCCAAGTCCAACAACTACTATCATAACATCCATCCCGTTGAAGCAGCCGAGGTGGACGCGAATCTGGCAGCCGCAGCTGCAAAGAAGAAACCTGCGCCAGCAGCAACGCCGGCGGTGGCTCCCACAACCTAGATGTGGTTGCGATCTGGCGGTCTTTTCCTGCTCGCGCTGTTGCTGGCCGACGCTTGCGTTGCTGCCGAACAGACCGGGCAAGATTTCTCGACCTTCCTGCGCTGGCGAAATATCGGGCCGTTTCGTGGAGGCCGGACGCGGGCTATCGCGGGCGTGCCATCGCAACCGAATGTTTTTTATTGCGCGCAAGTCAACGGCGGAGTTTTCAAGACAACCGATTACGGGCGGACGTGGCAGCCGATTTTCGACGATCAACCGACCGGATCGGTCGGCGCCCTCGCCGTCTCGGTTTCGAACCCCGATATCATCTACGTCGGCAGCGGTGAAGGACTGCATCGTCCCGACCTCTCGGTGGGCGATGGCATCTACAAAACGACCGACGCGGGGAAGACGTGGACCCATCTCGGATTGCGCGATGGCCAGCAGATCGCGCAGCTCGCGGTAGATCCGCGCAATCCGGAGCGCCTGCTCGTGGCCGTGGCTGGACATCCGTATGGGCCTAACGAGGAGCGCGGCATTTTTCTTTCGCTCGATGGCGGAAGGTCTTTTGAGAAAACGTTCTACAAGGATGAAAACACCGGTGGAGCGGATGTGCAGATCGATCCGTCAAATCCAGAGACGGTTTACGCTTCGCTCTGGGAGGCGCGGGAAGGCCCGTGGGAAAATGGCTCCTGGAAGGGAACCAACGGCGGGATATTCAAGTCGGTCGATGGCGGAAAGACATGGAAGCAACTAAGGAACGGCCTGCCTAACGACATCGTGCAGGCTAATCTTTCGATCGCCGCGAGCGCGCCGCAGACGCTCGTCGCTGCCGTTGCCACGCTCAATGCCGGGAAGCTTTATCGATCTAACGACGCGGGAGAAAGTTGGACGCTTGCCACGGAGGACGATCGCCCGGGCGCTCGCATCGGAGGCGGCGATTTGCCGTTGATCCGGATCGATCCGCAGAATCCGAACATCGTTTATTCCGCGAGCGTGGTTTGCTGGAAATCGACCGATGGTGGCAAGACATGGGACGGCTGGCGCGGCGCACCCGGCGGCGATGATTACCAAAACGTTTGGATCAACCCGACCAACTCGGACATCGTTCTGCTTGGCAGCGATCAGGGCGCGATCATCACGGTCAACGGCGGCGCGACCTGGAGCTCCTGGTATAATCAATCGACTGCGCAGCTTTATCACGTCAGCGCGGACAACGCTTTCCCCTATTCTCTCTACAGCGGACAACAGGAAAGCGGTTCGGTCGGAATCACGAGCCGCGGATCGGATGGCGCGATTTCGTTTCGCGATTGGCAACCTGTCGGGGCAGAGGAATACGGTTACGTCGCGCCCGATCCTCTCGATCCCAACGTCATCTACGGCGGGAAATTGACGCGCTACGATCGGCGCACCGGCCAGGCTCAGAGCATATTGCCCAAACCGTTTCGCTCAGATGATTTCCGGATGGTGCGGACGCAACCGGTTCTTTTTTCACCACTTGATCCGCGCCAGCTCTTCTTCGCGGCCAATACGTTGTGGCAAACGCGCGATGGCGGCCAGCACTGGACGCAGATCAGTCCGGACCTGACGCGCAAAACTTTCGCGATCCCGGCGAGCGTCGGAAAATATGCCCCGGAAAAATCGGCGCAACCGAGACAACGCGGCGTGATCTACGCCGTGGCTCCGTCGCCGCTCGATAAAAATCGGATTTGGGCGGGAACGGACGACGGATTGATCCATCTGACCACCGATGGCGGCAAGAAATGGACCGACGTCACTCCGCCGGTGATCACGCCCTGGCAAAAAATTTCCGTGATGGATGCGGGCCACTTCGATGCGAACACCGCGTACGCGGCGGTGAACACAATCCGCCTGGACGATCTGCGGCCGCATATTTACCGGACTAACGATGCCGGAAAAACCTGGAAGGAGATCGTCCACGGCATTCCGGAAAATGAAAACGTGAATGTCGTGCGGGAAGATCCGCATCGTCGCGGCCTGCTCTTCGCGGGGACGGAACGCGCGGTCTACGTCTCCTTCGACGACGGAGAAAACTGGCAGTCACTCCGCTTGAATATGCCGGCAACGTCGGTGCGCGATTTGATTCTCAAAGACGACGACATCGCCGTGGCCACTCACGGCCGCGGCTTTTGGATTCTGGACAACATCACGGCGTTGCGCCAACCCGAAGTGGCGAACCGGGACACGATTCTGTTTGAACCCCAAACCGCGATGCGCGTGCGTTGGAACATGAACACCGATACACCGCTCCCGCCCGATGAACCGGTGGGAGAGAATCCGCCGGAGGGCGCAATGATCGACTATCGTCTCGGCAACGAGGTCTCCGGGCCCGTTACGATCGAAATCAAGGACAGCAAAGGAACGGTAATCCGGCGTTACGCGAGCACGGACCCAATCCCGCCGCCCGATCCGAAACTGAAAATCCCGCGCTATTGGGTGCAACCGCCGCGCGTCTTGTCGGGAACACCGGGCTTGCACCGGTTCTTTTGGGACATGCACCTCGAGCCGCTGCCAGGAATAGATCCGGAATACCCCATGACTGCCGTCGTGCAGAAGACGGCGCCGCAACCGACGGGGCCCTGGGTCGTGCCCGGCAACTATTCACTCGTCCTGAGCGCCGGCGGCAAGAGTTTCACGCAACCACTTACAGTGAAAATGGATCCGCGGGTGAAATCTTCGGCCGCGGATTTGGCGAAACAGTTCGAGTTCTCGAAAGCCCTTTACGACTTGCGGGCCGCTCTCCAGCCGATCGGAAAAAGCTTTGCCTCGCTCGCCACCGAAGTAACAAAAGCCAAAGAGAAGGCTGGAGAAAAACCGGTCAAACAGAAGGTCGAAGAGTTGAATAAAAAGTTGCAGGAATTTGCCAACCCCGATCAGGTTCGCACCGGACAACCGCTGGAGCTGGACGTGCTGAACAAAGTCGAAAAACTTTTCGGCGACCTGCAGGAAGTGGATGCGGGGCCAACTTCGCAGGCCCAAGCGGCCGCCCTGGATCTGCAAGGCAAGGCGCGCTCGGTCATGGAGCGCTGGCCGGACATGTCCCGGGAAGTCGCCGCCGTGAATTCGGAGCTCGAAGCAGATGGCATCGAAAAGATTAAGGTTCCGTGAGGACTTGCACTAATTTCGGTGATCTCGATTATGCCTGATATGCGTTTTGCCACCTTGCCATCGAACTGGAGCAACCGACTAACGGCCCTCGCGATCCAATCGGCGATCTGTATCGCCAGCATTCTCTTTCTAACCCGGTCGTACGGCGCCGATGAGAAAGTGGAATTTCCTCAAGCCAGCCAGCATGCAGTGTTGAAGCAACGGGTCGGTTTGACTGACGTTGAAGTGGACTACTCGCGGCCGAACAAAAACGATCGAATTATTTTCGGCGGATTGGTGCCGTTCGACAAGCCGTGGCGCACGGGCGCGAATCAACCCACCAGGATCAAAACCAGCGCGGCGGTGAAATTCGGCGACAAGGAGGTCCCAGCCGGAGAGTATGCGCTCTACACGATTCCGGGCGCTACTCAGTGGACGCTGGTTCTCTCGAAAAACCTGACGGCGCAGGCGCTGAGCGATCACAAACCGGCGGATGAAGCCGCCCGCGTCACAGCGAAGCCCATAAGCCTGCCGGCATCAGTCGAGACTTTCACGATTGGCTTTGATGATTTGCGAGCAAACTCGGCCGCCTTTTATCTCGAATGGGACAAGACTCGCGTGCCGGTGAAACTGACGACGAACGATCTCGAAAAGGTGATGCAGGGCATAGACAGGACGGTGAAGGGCGGACAACCACAGGACGCTAATTTCTACTATAGCGCAGCGAGCTTCTACCTGGATCAAAACAAAGATCTTCCACAGGCGCTGAAATGGGTCGATCAGGCGATCGAGAAAAATCCGAAGGCGTATTTCATGCAATATAAGAAGGCGCAAATCCTGGCCAAGATGGGTAACAAGAAGGAAGCAATCGCCGCTGCGGAAAAATCGATCGAGCTCCTCAAAGCAAGCCCGACGCCCGATGAAACCGCCATCGCAACCAGCCGCGCCCTCGTCGATAGCCTTCGCTGAGTACCTGCGCGCTTCGCATAGGGCGCTCATCTTCACCGGCGCCGGGATCTCGACCGGGAGCGGCATTCCGGATTTTCGCGGACCGCAAGGCATCTGGACGCGACGCCAGCCGGTTTACTACCGGGATTTCATGAACTCGGAAGCGGCGCGGATAGAACATTGGGATTACAAACTCAAAGGGTGGGATGGCTTTCGCGACGCCCAGCCTAACGCAGTTCACCACGCGATCGTGCGCTTGGAGAAGGCAGGCAAAGTTCTCTCGGTTCTAACCCAAAACATCGACGGTCTGCACGCAGCCGCCGGCACGAGCGCAAAGCGTTTGATTGAACTACACGGCACAAATTTGCAGGTCGAATGTCAGAGCTGCGGTCGGCGCGGCGATCCCGCGCCGCATTTCGAATTCTTCCGCGCCAACCGCAAGCCGCCCCTTTGCCCGTGCGGTGGATTCTTGAAACCGGCAACCATCAGTTTCGGCCAGAGTTTGGATCCTCAGGTCCTCGAACATGCCGGGCAGGCAGCGATGCAGGCCGACCTCGTGGTAGCGCTGGGCTCAACCTTGTCGGTTTATCCCGCGGCTTCGTTTCCGCTCCTGGCTGCGCAACGCGGAGTTCCCTATGTCGTAATCAATCGCGGCGAGACGGAACACGATCACGAACGGTGCGTTTCCCTCCGCATCGAGGGCGAAGTAAGCGAAGTCTTTCCGGCGGCAGTCGATGCCGCTCTGAGCTAGGTCGTTTTACGATTGTTTGCCGTCGGAATGCGCCTTATAACCCGGCTATGACTACACGAATCATTGTGGCAGCGGTCGTCTTGTGGATGTTCAAACCCACGATCGCAATTTGCGTGAGTGAACATCCAGAGCATCCGAAGTCCCCGCCGGCCATGCAGCCCTCGGACCAGCTAAAGCCGTCGGTAAACAAAGTTGAAAGGAAGGGGGTCACCACCGTCCAGATTTCGACCGGCATTAAGAAACACATCACGACGCAAACGAAAAAATCGAGCGACAAGAAGTTTCACGCGAAACACCAGGGCAAAGATCTGGCGCTCGACTTGGTAAAGGTGCATGATGATCGACTTTCCGGTCTCGGCGGCGGCAAATACTTTGCCTGCGTTGATATGAAAGCCGCCGATGGCACTGTTTACGACATTGACTTCTTCCTGAGCGGAACGCCGGAGAACATGACTGTAACAGAGACTTCAGTGCACAAGATCAACGGCAAAGCTCTTTACAGTTGGAAGGAAGAAGGCGGGGTTTGGAAGAAAATGCCCGCGGCTAAGGGCTAGGTCTACGATCATGCGTCCTTTGGGTAAACTGGCGCTCCTGTTTTTTGGAGCGCTCGCGATTGGCGCCACTAACGAGCCTGGCATCGTTACCGGGTCGGACGAGTTTGAATTTGTCTACAAGGTCAAGCTTCCCGAGATCAAGGGTGACGCCCGCCTTTGGATACCTTTAGCCAGGACCGACGCCTTCCAAACGGTTAGTAACGAATCGATCAGTATTCCAATCAGATGGGAGAAAGTGCAGGACCGCGACTATGGCAATGACATTTGTGTTTTGCGTCCGCAGGCGGCGGATAGCGGAAAGACAATCGAGTTGCGTTATCGAGTCGTGCGCAAAGAGAAAGGGGCCTACTCAGCGAATGGAGACGACCCGGCACGCTTCCTTCGTCCCGAGAAGCTGGTGCCCGTAAACGAGACCTTTAAGACGCTGGCCGAAACCGCGACTGCCGGGAAACACGGAGAGATGGAACGCGCGCGCGCGCTTTACGATAGCGTGCTGGCCCGGATGCGTTACGACAAGTCAGGCACCGGGTGGGGCAAAGGCGACGCCGTCTATGCCTGCGACGCGAAGACCGGGAACTGCTCGGATTTTCACTCCTACTTTATCGCGCTGGCGCGGAGCATCGGCATTCCGGCCCGCTTCGCCATCGGCGCGACGATTCCTGCCGACAAGAATGAAGGAGCGATCGAAGGTTACCATTGCTGGGCGGAGTTCTTTGCCGAGGGACGCTGGGTGCCGGTGGACATAAGCGAAGCCTGGAAGAATCCGAAGCTGGCCGATTACTACTTCGGCCATAACCCGGCGAATCGTTTCGAGCTGGCAAGAGGTCGCGATCTTATTGTTGATCCCGCGCCGGCGACTGGGCCAATCAACTTCCTGGTCTATCCGTTGCTCGAGCTGGACGGTAAGGGAGTGAAGCCTGAAACAACTTTTACTTTTCGCCGCACTCGGACTTAGAACTTCCGCGCAAACTCACTCGGCAAGTCTCGTCGGCTTACCGTCCGCCGAGGTTTTGTCTCGCTCCACAGGAGCGCCATCAGGCTTGCGCCAGTAATCGCGCTGCTTTCGGAATGGCATGAGAAGCGCATTAGTCGCGGTGTTGTCCTGAGGTAACGTGTAACCGGGGACCCCGATCCTGATAGCGGACTGTGGGATGTTCAGTCCCAAAGTGCGATGCAGCCGGTCCCACCATGGGAAAACCGTCCCGAAATTCGAGTTGTTCTCGCGCTGAATCTGCGAGTGATGAATCCCGTGCATCCGCGGCGTGACGACGACTTTGTTGAGCAGCCGTTCGAAGCGGATTGGCAGCCGCAGATTGCTATGGTGAAACAGCACTTCGGCTTGAAAGGCGGCCTGATAAACGGCAAAGGCCCAGACGGACGGACCGATGACGCTTACCTGCACCAGGGTAAAGAGGCTCGAGAGGGCGACTTCGCCGAAGTGAAAACGGAACGCGGTTGAGACATCAAGTTCGGGATCGGCATGGTGGACGTTGTGAAAACGCCAGAGAAATGGCGCGCGATGGTTCGCCACATGCCAGTAGTAGAAGGCCAGGTCCATCAGGAGAAAGCTGAGCGCCAGCTCGAGCCAACCAGGGAGTGCGACGAGATGGAGAAGGCCAAACGGTTTCTCACCAGACCAGGATAGGGCCCACTGGGCCGCGGGTTGAACCAGGAGAGCGGCCGCGACGAACGTCAGCACAGAAATCGCGACATTCACGAGGAGCCGGCCTAACAAGGAGTGAGTGCTGCGGCGCAGTGGTAACAAGCGTTCCAATCCGAAGAGGAGGGCAAAAAAGGCCACTGCGCCCAGCATCGTAACAAGCGCGTTCAAAGGAGGACCTTGCGGTAGAGCTCTTCGTAACGCGGTACAACCTCGGCGGCGGTGAAGAGCTTATTGGCGCGTTCGCGGCCCCGCTCGCCCATTTCTCGCGCGATCTCCGGCGAATCGATCAGCGCGTCGAGCGATGAAGCCATGCCAGCGATATCGCCAAACGAATGCAGGGAGGCGGCATCCCCTACGACTTCCGGAATGCCACCGATCCGAAAAGCGACGACCGGCTTTCCGAAAAACATCGTTTCGAGAATACTCAGTCCGAAGCTTTCGTTCTCCGAAGTGTAGAGACCGGCGTCGGCCGCAGGCAGATAATCCTCAACGACCGCAGCGTCTTCTTTTACAATTACGTTCCGACCCAACCCGAGCTCGTCGATGAGCGCTTCGAACGGATGGAAGGGAGCACCGGCCAGCACCAGGAGCCGAATCCGCTCGCGGTGCGAGGTCGCGGCGATCACCCGCAGCAACAAATCAATCCGCTTGGTCGGCCGAAGATTCGACATATGCATGACTAGGAATTGATCGTCGCTGATCCCGAGTTCCCGCCGCACGTCCGCACGACTTTTCGTCGACTCGCCCGGCGTGAAGAAATTCGGAATGACCTGAATCTCCTTGTTAAGCCGAAAGGTTTCTTGCGTTTGCTCACGCAGACTTTCGGAAACAGTCGTGACAGCGTCGGAATGGATGAGCCCGTGTTCGATCGCCTCACGATATTGGGGATTCGGGCCGAGGAGAGTGGTGTCAGTTCCATGCAAGGTGGTCACGACTTTCGGCGCACCCTCGCCGATCATTTCGGCCGCGAGAAAAGCAGCGGTGGCGTGCGGCACGGCATAATGGACATGAAAAATATCCAGGCGTTTCGCTCGACCGATCTCAGCCATTTTGACCGCGAGCGGCAGAGTGTAATCGGGACAAGGGAAGACGCTATTGGTCCCCACCGCCACCTGATGAAAATGAATTCGCGGCAGGGATAGATCGAGCCGGACAGGTTTCGCGTGACTAAAGAAATGAACTTCATGGCCGCGTGCCGCCAGTTCGGTCCCGAGCGCCGTCGCGAGAATTCCGCTGCCGCCAATCAGCGGAAAACAGGTGATCCCGATCTTCATGGGGCGCGTTCCCATCACTCGCCAATATACGCGCGGTTCGGGTCCGGAATCTCGTCGCGTTGCACAAAGGTAACACCAGGCGCCTCCGCTTCGTCGAGATACGCGCGCTCGCCCGCGCCAGCCACGTAATGCGTGCAATGGATGACCGATTGCATCCAGCGCAGCCGCGTGTCGCGCGTCGGGCTGATTTGGGTTGCGTCGTATTCCGGCAAGGGAAGCTCTACGAAACAATCCCCGCCTTTATGGAGGAGAAGCTTTCCATCGCGGTATCGCGCGCGAACGATTTCGCCTTCCGATTGCACATCGACAAAATAATCGTCAACCGGCGCCGCCTTTTTTCTGAACTCCGGATCGCCCGAGCGCTCCACCCGAATCCCCTTCAGCAACCCCATATGCGCATACATGTCGCGGCAGAAATCCGCGGCGTTCGAAGCTTCGACGGCCTGAAAAGATTCGACCAATTCCGGTCCGACGTAGTTCGGTAATTGTCGCGCCATCTTTGGCTGCCATTCCGACGCGATGTGCTTGGCGTAGAACGGGGAGAATTGCTTCTGCACCTTGTTCGCGAATTGGAAATTCAGCGTCTCCTCCCGCCCGGTATGCCTCTCGCGCAACCGAGTCGCCGTCTCGCGCGGATCGTGATCGCTGTCGTGGAAGAAAAAAACAATCTCGCCGCCGATCTCCTGCTGGAGCCGGCGCGCGGTCACGATCTTCGCGCAGAGAAATCGCTTCGGGAAAAACCCGCACGGTTGTTGGCCGAAGCAAATTATCGGTTGGTCCATGAATCCAGTTCAGGTTTGCGGGGCGAGCAGGCGATCGTTTCGGAACAAGGTGCGCTGAAAAATCCAGGCCACGATCACGACGCTGCCACAGCCGATGACGTTGTACCAGAGATAGCCGATGTTCGAGGTGAAGAAGAGAAGGAGCACGAGCGTCTGCGCAATGACTCCGGCGAAAAAAACCGCAGAGCCGCGCACGGCCGGCAGGAAGAAAGCGACCAGAAAAAGGCCGAGCACGCTTCCATAAAAAACGGAGCCGAGAATGTTGCCGGCTTCGATCAGGTTCTCGACGAGGCTCGCGAAGGAAGCGACGGCGATTGCCACCAGGCCCCAGGCCGCCGTCAGCCATCGCGTCGCGACTACATAATGATGATCGCTCGCCTTCGGTCGCACCAGCGGGCGATAAATATCGATCGCCGTCGTGGAGCCGAGCGCGTTCAATACCGCGGAGGTCGCGGACATCGTCGCGCAAAAAATCACGGCCACGAGGAGACCGATGATCCCGTGCGGCAGATGGTTCAGGACGAAGGTGATGAAAACATAATCGGAGTCCTTGCTCTTCGGATTTGCGCCCGATTGCTCCAGCACCTTCCGAGTGTTGTCGCGGATCGTTCTTGCTTTCGCGTCGAGCTCCTGGACTTGCGCCGTGAGCGCTTGCGATTCGGCGGCGGACGCTTTCGGCATGGCCTGGATGCTGTTGCGTTTGCGGATGAAGACGTCGTCGAATTCCGACTGTAACGCGGTCAACTGCGGCCCGTACCCGCGCTCGATCGCGCGCTGATAGGTCGGCTGGTTGAAGAACATCGGCGGCTTTTCGAATTGGTAGAAGAGGAAGACCATCGCGCCGAGCAGGAGGATGAGAAATTGCATCGGCACTTTTACGATGGCGTTGAAAAGCAGACCGATCCGGCTCGCGCGCAGCGATCCGCCCGCGAGGTAACGCTGCACTTGCGATTGATCCGCGCCGAAATAAGAAAGCGAGAGAAAGAAGCCGCCCAGGATGCCCGACCAAATGGTGTAGCGCCTCGATGGATCGATCGAGAAATCGACGGCGTGCAATTTTCCCATCTTGCCGGCGATCTCGAGCGCGTTACCAAACGACAAGTCAGCGGGCAAACGATGCACCGCGATCCCGAACGCGATCGCCATCCCGACGAGGATCACCATGATCTGATAGCGTTGCGTGATGCTGACGATTTTGGTTCCACCGGAAACGGTGTAGGCAATGACGAACCCGCCCGCGAGCCAGATAGTCAGGTTCAAGTCCCACCCGAGCAGCGCCGAGAGGATAATGGCCGGCGCGTAAATCGTGATGCCGGCGGCGATCCCGCGTTGCACCAGGAACAAAAAAGAGCCGAGCAATCGCGTCTTCGTGTCGAACCGCTGCCCGAGATATTCGTAGGCGGTGAAGACCTTCATGCGTTGGAAGATCGGAACGAAAATCGCGCAGACGACGATGAGCGCGAAAGGTTGGCCGAAGTAATTTTGGATGAAACCGATGCCGCTTTCGTACGCCTGACCCGGCATGGAAAGAAACGTGATCGGACCTGCCTGGGTGGCGAGAACCGAAAGGCCGATTGTTCCCCACCGGATGCTGTGGTCGCCCTTCAGGTACTGGCGGAGATTCGGATGGCCGTAGGTGCGCCACAAACCGTAGAGCGGGATCGCGAGGATTGTCGCGAAGAGGACGAAGTAATCGGTCCGGTTCACGAAAACCGGAGAGTGAACGCGTAGAGGAGCGCGACCTCGAGCGCGAACGCGGCGATGGCGAACCAATAAGCGTTGCGCCAGGTGCCGAAGATCGGGAGATGATCGTGGCCGCTCATCTCATTTCGCGTCGCGGAGCGAAACCATGTTGGCGAAAAGACGATAGGCGCCGGGTACGCCGGCTGGCAACTGCCGGAACCAGGCGTAGCCGGTGTAAACGAAGTAACCCTTTCCGGATTTCGCCACGAGCAATCCGCCATCGAGCGGTTTTTCGCCAGGATCGTTGCAGGACAAGATCGGCGTCCAGTTTGGGTCCCACTTGTTCGAAAAGTAAAGACCGCGCTCCTGCACCCAGCCTTTGAAATCTGCGGCAGTGATCTTGTTCGGCGTATTCAACAACGGATGCTCCGGCGTGAGGATTCGCACCTCGGCGGTTTCATCCGTCACGCGGTCACGCGAAATCTCGAGCGGAAACGGACCGATCTCTTTCGTTTTTAGATCCGACGTCGTGTTGTATTGCACGACGACTACCCCGCCCGCGTTGACATAAGCGAGCAAGGCCGGCTGCCAGTTCGCGATGCGTGGCTGCGTGTTGTAGGCGCGAATGCCAAGCACCACGGCATCGAAACGCTTGAGATTTTCCGGAGTAATCTCCGCCGGATCCAGCATCTTCACTGTGCAACCGATCTGCTCCAAGCTTTGCGGAATCTCGTCGCCGGCTCCCGGAATGTAGCCGATTAGTTCGGCCTTCTTCCGGATGTCGGCGCGAACGATCTTCGCTTCCGCCGGCGGCATCAAAGTCTGAACCCCGATGTGTTGGTAGGAGATGCGTTCGCGCGCAAAAGAATATTCGCGGCCATCAACCGTCACGACAGCGCGCAACGTCCCCTCTCCGGGATTTGGCGGCGGATGAATCGTAAACTCGGCGAACGACTCAGCGTCCGCCGCTTTCAATTCCACCGCGACAGATGCCGGTTCAATCCGCCATCCTTTGGGAGCGTCGAGTTTGACAACGCCTCGAACCGCGCCAGTCGACGCCGTCACCCGCACCTGGATGGACTTCGGTTTATCGTCACCGAAAACGAAAACCGGGTTCGGCAGATTCGCAAAGACCGGCGGCGCGATGACGAGCGCCTGACGCACTTCGCCTGCGATCGGATCGACGGTGCGATATTTCGTGTCGACGAGATAGCGCAGCTCCTGATCGGCGACGCGCACGGTAACTTCGACCGGGAACGCCGGCGGATTCTCGGGAAGCCCGATCAGCTTCTGGTCGTCGACGATGAACGTCCCCAGCGCCGGTGGCTTGCGCAGCCAATACGGCTGCGTCGGCTGCATTTCTTTCGGCAATGTCGGTGCGAGATCTTTTGCGACGAATTGATCTTGCGGCAACGGCGTGTCGAGACGCAGCGCCTCCGCTGAAATCGGCGTGCGCGCCTCGACTAATTGCACCGGCACCTTCGAGCGATTGATCGCTTCGAGCTTGATTGGCAGCGTCTGCCCGAACGAAATCGTGGCAGTCGTCGTTGAGCTTTCGATATGCAAACCGAGGCAGGCCGCGATCAGCGTGTCGATCTCGCCGGCCTTCGCGGCAAACCAATCGCTCTTATCCGCTTTGGTCAGCGTTCTTCGCAGGTCCAATAATTTCGGAACTGACGCGGCGGGATCGGCCGGAACAAATGTCGCGAGCAGTTGCTTTACCTTTTCCGCGATCGGTTCTGACTTCGGAACCCGCGTCCAGGTCGGATCAATTCCATCGAACAGGCCGCTCGTCATCGGCGCGCCGTCGAGCAGCTTGAAATATTCTTTGCGCGCGCCGCGGATGGGCGGCCGGCCGACGCCCTGGCTCTTGTGCATGCCTATACTCGCGGCGGCGATCTCGGTAAATGCTTTGCCGAGGAGCGGATTGAAGCCGCCCGCTTCGAGCGTCGCGAGGCCGGTTGGATCGAACGGAATATTTCGGTTCGAAAAAAAGAAGGGCGACGTGTTCCAGACCAGACGAGTTGGTTTCCAAACTTCGACCGAGGTCAACTGCTCCGGAAAACGTTTCGGATCGCCCGCGGCCTGAAACGCTTCCCGCGCCAGGAGCGCCGACGCCGTGTGATGTCCGTGCGTTTTGTCATCCTCGGGACTGAAACGTGTGACGATCACGTCCGGTTTCCAGCGGCGGATGGTCCAGACGATGTCGGAAAGAATCTTGTCGCGGTCCCAAATCCGCAAAGTTTCCTCCGCGCTTTTTGAGAAACCGAAGTCGATCGCGCGGGTGAAAAATTGCTGGGCATGATCGAGCTTGCGGGCGGCGAGAAGTTCGTGAGTGCGGATCACGCCGAGGCGCTCGCCGAGTTCCGGGCCGATCAGGTTTTGGCCGCCGTCGCCGCGGGTGACGGAAAGATAGGCAGTCTGGTAGAGCGAACCGTTTGCCCAGAGCGCCATGAGATTCGTGTTCTCATCGTCCGGATGCGCGGCGATGTAGAGCACACGTCCGAGCACGTTCAGTTTTTGCAATGCGAGCTGAATCTCGGCGGCGTTCATCGGCGCAGGGAAACTTCTCGGCGGCGGTTCAGTCGCTGACACGACGACGGCGCTCACAAAAAGAAAAACCAGCGTTCTCCAAGTAATCGGGCTGCGAGAAATCATAGGCAGGGCAACGGGCGTCCAGCGAGCGCGCCTCGCCTTCTCGACCTTCGCGAACTTCTCTTATTTGTTGATGTCCTGTTTCGCCTGCAACCGCTCGATCAAACCCTGGATGTTTTTCTTCTGCGCATCCGCAACGGCGAGCGCGAGCGCTTTCTTCGCATCTTCAGTCGCGCCCTCAAAATCGCCGGCGGCGGATTTGATCCGGGCGTTAGACAAATGCGTGTAGACCGTTTCCGGAGTGCGCTTCGCCACCGCCTTGAATATCTCCATCGCTTCGGCGTCCTTTTTCTCCGATTGCAGCCGGCGCCCGTACGAATAGAGCTGCACCGGCGAAGTCTTCTCGAGCGCCTTGTCCCAGACTTTCTTGGCATCGTCCGGTTTGTTCATGGCCTTGAGCAGATCGGCTTTGGTCGTCAGGTTCTCGAAGCGCTCCTCATTCTGGATCGAGAGATCCACCCACTTGAGCGCCTCATCGAGATTGATCTTCTTGCTCAGGCAAAATTGCGCAGCCTGGTTCGGCGCCTGCCACTCATATTGGGCGTACCCCCGCATCTGGCCGCGAATATTTTGCAACGTCGTTTCCGCATCGTTGATCGTCACCTTGAAGGGCACGGCGAGTTTCTCCCACTTCAACGTCACGATGGCCGAGTCCGGTTTTACTTCTTCGAACTCGTACTCGAGCGCCTCGTCGGTCTCAGTGGTCGGGCGCGGCTTCACCTCCACCCGGAGCGCGTCTTCCTCTTTTTTGTAAGTGTAACTTCCCCACGCCGTCGACATTTTTGAAAAAATCACGGTCCAGTTATCCGGCGTCGGCAACATATGAAGGCCGTAGATTCCTTTGGCGAGCGGCTTGCCCTCGATCGAAACCGGATCGCTGAATTCGATGGTGGTGTTTTCGTTCGCGCCGGCGCGCCAGACTTCGCCATAAGGAACTAGCACGCCCCAGATCTTGCGGCCGTTCACGAGCGGCCGGTGATAAGTGATCGTGATATCGGTTAATCCGACTCGCTGTTTTATCACGGCGAGCTGGCTGACTTCCGGCAGTGTGAGATTGGCGCGCGCGGCCGCGGCTAATCCGAGAAGGATAAAGGTGCTCGTGAGAATGCGTTTCATAAGGCTTTGGGTCGGTTGAGTTGAAACAGTTCCACCTCAACGGAAGCTGAGACAAGGTGAATTATCTTTTCGCTCAAACTGGATCATGGATCGCTCGCGGTTGAACTTTAATCTCGAGGCGCAGGCGAGTGGGTCGCGGGCGCGGGCGGCGACGTTCCGAACTCTCCACAACGAAGTGCAAACGCCGCTCTTCATGCCGGTGGGCACACAAGCGACGGTCAAAGCGCAACTCCCACAGACGCTCGAAGAGGCGGGTTCGCAGATCCTGCTCGTCAACACTTACCACCTCCTCCTGCGGCCTGGCCCCGAGGTTTTTCGGCGCACCGGCGGGATTCATGGGTTCATGAGCTGGAACCGTTCGGTCCTGACCGATTCCGGTGGGTTCCAAATTTTTTCGTTGCCGCATTCGCGCGCGATCACCGAAGAAGGGGCGGTTTTTCAGAGCTACCTCGATGGCCGGACGATCCTGCTCAGCCCGGAAGTCAGCATCGAAACGCAAAAGGCGATCGGCAGCGACATCATGATGGCGCTCGATCATTGCATTGCGTCAACCGCGGATGAAGCAACCGCGCGCGGGGCGATCGAGATAACGCATCGTTGGGCGGCGCGCAGTCTGGCCGCGCGCGAAGATTCGCCGCAATCGATCTTTGCCATCGTCCAGGGCGCGCTCTTCCCGGAGTTGCGGCGCGAAAGCGCAACCACGCTCAGCGCGATGCCGTTCGACGGCTACGCCATCGGCGGGCTGGCGGTCGGTGAAACTAAAAGCGAGCGCGAGGAAATGTGCGAGTTCACAGCCGAGCTGCTGCCGCGCGACAAGCCGCGTTACCTCATGGGTGTCGGTTCGCCGCTCGATATTCTCGAGGCCGTCCACCGCGGCATCGACATGTTCGATTGCATCATGCCGACGCAACTCGCCCAGCGCGGCGCCGTCTTCACCTCGCGCGGTTTTTTGCAAATGCGCCGCGGCGTTTACAAATATTCAGACGAGAAACTCGATCCGACGTGCAACTGCCCGACGTGCCAGCGCTACTCGCGCGCGTACCTGCATCACCTCACGAAAACCGGCGAGACGCTTGGCTGGCAATTGCTAGGCAAGCACAACATCCATTTCTATCACCAGCTCATGCGCGAGATTCGCGAGAGTATTCTGGCCGATCGCTTCGTCGAGCTCTACCGGGAGAAGCGCGCGTTCCTCCACGAGTCGGACATGGACAACCCGATTCGCGCCCAGAAATCCAAACGAACAAAGACGCTCAGGTTGGGAAACTACGAAGTGCACAAGGCGTGGGAAGGCTTCGCCAGCATCCGCCAGATTTCTTCGGGCGAGATCATGCATTCGCGCACCGCGCCGATGGAAGAAGCGAGGACGCTCTACATCGAGCAATCGAATCTGGCGGAGCGCGTCCGGCTCGGTACGAATGAAGATCCTGCGACTGCGGCGGCGTTGGTTATCTGGGATGTCGGCTTGGGCGCGGCAGCGAACGCGATGGCTGCGATCAATTCCTACGAAGAGCAGGCCGCGGCGGGTCTCGTCCGGCCATTACGCATCATTAGCTTCGAAAACGATCTCGATTCACTCCGGCTCGCGTTCCGTCACAACCGCGATTTTCCTTATCTCCGCCACAGCGGCCCGCCGGCAATTCTCACGGACGGCTCCTGGCAATCGCGGCAGCTTCCCGCGTTGAGCTGGCAGCTCGTGCCCGGCGATTTCCTCGAAACAATGGCCCACGCTCCGGGACCGCCCGACCTCATCTTCTACGACATGTTCTCGACGAAGACATCGGCGGACCAATGGACGCTAACCGCATTTCGTCGACTCTTCGACGCTTGCGCGGGAAACGCCGCGGAACTTTTCACCTATAGTTGCTCGACCGCGAATCGCGGCTGCCTGCTCGCCGCCGGCTTTTACGTCGCGAAAGGCCGCAACGCTGGCGAGAAAATCGAGACGACAATCGCCTTCACCCCCGCCGCTCTGAATTCATCGAACGGATCGCGGCATGAGCTGCTCTCATCGGACTGGCTCGGCAAATGGAGCCGCTCCGCCGCGAAGTTTCCTGACGAAATTCTGCCTAACGAGCAGAACTCTTTCGAGCAGGCGATCCGCACTCACAGACAGTTCGAAATTCGTCCCAAAACCGGAACAACAAATCCCGAGCACGAAACTGCGAACGAACCAGTCGCGCGCGGTTGAAAAATTTAATCATCTGCTGATCAGCGGTTTATGACTCTTCGGAATTGGTGGCACGGGCATTGCAATAGGAGTGGGCATCAAACAACCCGATCCTATGAAAAACCAAAACAATCCCGCACCCGCTTTCGAGTCGACCTACACGTTGCTCGTTCGTTCTGAAGAGAACGACCGGGGCGTCCTGGAGAATGTGGCCTATTTCGTCTTCATTCTCAGCGTCGTGTTTTCGATCTGGCAGGCCGCGCGCCAGCCAGTGACGATTCCGGCCGGTGGTTTGACGCACACCACGTCGATTACACAGCAGGCGAATACACGCAGCGTCTAATTCTGATCGGCGCGGTCCCGCCGGTTCGCGGCGTCACGTGCTTGTCGGAGTTTTCAAAAATTCGCTGTGCGACTGATCGCGACATTGCTGTTTGCTTCCGCGCTCGTGTGCGACGCGGCGGAGACGGCTGTAGGCCTATGAAGGCTGCCGGCGGCTTAAACAAAACGTCCCGCCGGTGGCGTCTTTTTAGCGTGCACGACCGCTGCGCGCGATTCGCTTCGCGTTTTTTGAATCCATTCCAGCCCGATGGCGCATCTCATTCTGGAAGGAACTTCGCTCTCTCTCTTTTCCGACAACTCCAACCCTAACTCCAAATTATGTTTGATACTTTTCGCCAGGATATCCGCGTCGGCTTCCGCGTTCTAATCAAAGAGAAAACCTTCTGCATCCTCGCCGCGATCGTCCTCGGGCTCGGCATCGGCGGTGTGACCACCCAGTTCACGGTCGTGAACGCGTTCGTGCTCCGCGGCTTTTCCTTTGCCCATCCGGAACAACTGATGAGCGTCGGTCTGATCGATCCGCAGGGGACGCCGCAGCAAAATAATTTCGGGAACGGCAATATCCCCGCGGCGCAGGACTACGAAGATTTAAAGGCTGGCCAGCAATCCTTCGCGCTCATGTCCGGCTATCTGAATGGCTCGACGATCAACGTCAGCTACAAGAATAATCCCCAGCGCTACACCGGCGGCTACGTCACCGAGGATTTCTTCCGGATCGTCGGCGTGTCGCCGATCATTGGCCGCGATTTTACTGCGGACGACAACAAGCCCGGCGCGGAAAAGACGACGATTCTCGGCTACGACATCTGGAAGCGCGATTTCAGCGGCGATCCAAACATTGTCGGCCAATCGGTCCGGATTAACGGCAAAGCGGCGACCATCATCGGCGTCATGCCCCAGAATTTTAAGTTTCCTCAAGCGGAAGAACTCTGGGTGCCGCTCTACAACGAATTTCCGCTCAGGCCTCGCGAGGACGCGCGGGCCGGAGGTTCGGCGCCCGCGGTGATGGGCCGGTTAAAGGAGGGTGTCTCGATCGACCAGGTAAACGCGGAGTTCGCCGCGCTGGCGAAGCGCATCGCAACCGACAACCCGAAAACAAATGAACACCTCACTTCGGCCAACGTGCAGCCGTTGCTGAATTCGTTCGTCGGACCGCAACTGCGCGGGACCGTTTATGCCATGCTCGGCGCGGTCCTTCTCGTTCTGGTGATCGCGTGTGTGAACGTGATGAATATGCAGTTCGGCCGTGCCGCGTTGCGCGCGAAAGAGCTCGCCATCCGCGGCGCGCTCGGCGCCACCCGCTGGCGCCTCGTTCGCCAGATGCTCACGGAAAGCTTCCTCGTCGCGTCGTTTGGCGCGGTCCTCGGGATTTTCCTCGCGCAGTGGGGCGTCGCCCTTCTTGTTCGGGCGACGAACGCGTTGCCATTCCCGCTGCCTTACTGGGTGAAATTCACGATCGATGGCAAAGTCCTGCTGTTTACCGTCGGCATCACTTTGTTCGCCACGCTGGTCTCGGGATTTATCCCCGCCTTTTTGAGCGCGCGCGCAAATCCCGCCGAAGCGATGAAAGAAGGCGGCCGCGGCAATAGCAGCCGCCTCGTCAATGTGATCACGCGAATTCTGGTGATCGGCCAGATCGCGTTAACGGCGACGTTGCTTATCGCCGCGACGTTGCAGATCAAATCCATCCGAAACCAGACCACGCAGAATTACGGGTACGACGAAAACGCCGTTTACAGCGCCCGCATGGGATTGATGGAAGGCGACTACCCGAGCGACGACGCCAAGCACCAGTTCTTCGTCCGCGCGCTCAGGACGCTGCGCTCCAATCCATCCTTCGATAATGCCGCCATGAGCGACCGATTCCGGATGACGTTCGCACCCAACGGCCAATACGAAGTCGATGGCCAAACCTACGTGACCGATCGCGACCGGCCGCGCGGCAATTGGGAATCTGTCTCTGACGGTTACTTCGCCACGCTCGGCTTGAAGATGCTGGAGGGTCGCGATTTCACTATCGAAGATTCCGACGCGAAACAGCCGGTGGCGATCGTGAATACGAGTTTCGCTCGCAAATATTTCCCAGGCCAGAGCGCGCTGGGTCATCAGGTGCGGCGCTTCAATGCGGCGAAGCAGGAGCCGTGGCGCAGCATCGTCGGCGTCGCCCCCGATATGCTGATGCAAGGGCCATTCAACGCGCAGCAGGATAGTGTTGGCTTCTACGTTCCCTTGTTAGCGGCAACGCCGGCCGCGCAGTTTTGCACCATCGTGGTCCGGCCGCAGGGCGGTAGGAACGCCGTGAACATGGGCCCGGTCCTGGGCAAAGCCGTCGCCGAATTGGATTCAAACCTGCCGACCTACTTCGCCGGTACTCCCGCGCGTCTGCACGATGAAATCCTGGGCGTGAGTCGCCTGACCGCAAACCTGTTCACGATCTTCGGTGCCATCGCCTTCATGTTATCGGCTGTCGGTCTCTACGGCGTGATGAGCTTCTCGGTCAATCAACGCACGCAAGAATTCGGCATCCGGATGGCTTTGGGCGCGGATGCGAAACGGATTTTCCGGATGGTCATGCAACAGGGGGCATGGCAACTGGTGATCGGCCTGGTCCTGGGGACCGGCGCCGCCGCTCTCCTCCTCGGCGTTCTCCTCGCGCAGGCCCTGCAAAACTTCCTGTTCAAAGTGAAGCCGCTCGACCCGTTCGTCTATCTCGTCGTCGCCGGCCTGCTCACGTTGGTCGCCGCGCTCTCCTGCTTCGTCCCTGCTCGCCGCGCCACACGCGTGAATCCGATGGAAGCGCTGCGGACGGAATAGCGGCGCTATGCGGCCTGAGGGCAGGCCGTCTCCAATGTGGCGCAGTCGTGCTAGATTGGCGGTCGGATGTTTGAGATCAAGGCGAAGGACAAGATGGTCGAGCGCGCTCTTCTGGTGGGTGCGTACCTCGACCACGATAAGAAGGCGGACGCGCAGAGTTTGCTCGCGGAATTGGAGGAGCTGGTGGACACGCTCGGGCTTCCGGTGGTCGGGCGGATGCTGGTGCATCATCGCGAACAGCACCCACGTTATCTCATCGGCTCCGGAAAAGCGCAGGAGATCGTCGACCTCGCGAAGAAACTCGAGTGCGACGTGCTCGTTTTCGACAACGAGCTGAGCCCGTCGCAGCAGCGCAATTGGGAGGAACTCGCCGGGATGACCGTCGCTGATCGTCATGAAATCATTCTCGATATTTTCGGCGCGCGTGCCCAAACGCGCGAGGCGCGGATCCAGGTGGACCTGGCGCGGATGGAATATTCGCTGCCGCGACTGACGCGCGCGTGGAGTCACCTCGGCCAACAGGGCGGCGGGATCGGCGCGAAAGGCGAAGGCGAAAGTCAGCTCGAGCAGGACAAGCGGAAGATCCGATTGCAGATCGATCGTTTGAAGCGCGAACTGGAAACGGTCCGGCGCGCTCGCGCGACCCAGCGCAAGGATCGCAAGCGCGCGCCGGTGCCGAACGCCGCGATTGTCGGTTACACAAATGCCGGCAAGTCTTCGCTCCTGCGCCGCCTCACGGGCGCGGACGTGTTGATCGAGAACAAGCTTTTCGCCACGCTCGATACCACGACGCGAAAAATCGCGCTGCCGAACAAGCAGCCCCTCCTGCTCACCGACACTGTCGGGTTCGTCCGCAAGTTGCCGCATCAGCTCGTCGAAGCATTCAATGCCACCCTCGAAGAAGCCGCGCTCTCCGACTTTCTCATCCACGTCCTCGATGTCTCGCAGCTCGAGGTCATGGAATTTTACAACACGACCATGAAGGTGCTGACCGATCTCGGCGCCGACACTCGGCAGATGCTCGTTGTCTTGAACAAGATCGACAAGGCGGCCGATCCTGACGCGCTGTTTGCATTGCGCCGGCATTTCCCCGACGCGGTGTCCGTCTCCGCTCTGACCGGTGAGGGCATGGACGGATTGATCGAACGCATTTCCGAATTCGTCGCGAGAGGAACGATGACGGTCGAGCTCTGGCTGCCCGCGGCGCGCGCGGATCTGCTCGCGCGTTTACATCGGGATGGGACCGTCCGCGAAGCCGAGTACGGCGACGAGTTTACTAAGGTCCTCGCGACGATACCAACGCGGTCTCTGGAGGTGTTCGCGCCCTTTCTTGGACCGCCGGTTTCGGGCACGCTTGCGGCGCCGGAACGCACAGTTCGCACGTGACGAGCCCCACAGGAGCGCGGCTACAGAAGAGCTTGCGCGAAACGAAAGCCGCTCAGTTTGTCACCGGGCGCGTTCCTAGATAGCCCGAGAAACTGAAAGGTGGTTCCGAGAAACTCGGGATGGAGCAGCGTTTGAAGTGCCCGGCGCGTAGCCGGTGAGGCCTGCGGGCCAAATTCTTCCGGCATCAATTCGCCGATGAGGCCGGTGAAGAAATGATGCTGATCTGCGAAGCCGGCGACGGAGAGACCGTGTTGTTCGCCGCGCTCGGCGACGCTCGTCCAATCGACGCGCGCCGTGATATCAGCGTGGCCGATCTCGCACAGCGGCGAATGGACGAGGCGATGCTGCGCATAACATTGCAGCGAGCCGTCGCTTCGCTCCGGCGCGTACATCTTCTCGCGCGCATATCCGTAATCGACGGCCAGCAAATAACCGCGCGCCAATTTCTCTGAGACCTGCTTGATCCAGTCGGAAGCCGCGAGATTGACCTCGATCTGGTAATCATCTGGCAACGATTGCGGAAGTTTCTCGGCGTGGCGGCGCAGCGTCTCATCCGCAATCGGCGCGCTGACGAAATCAAATCCATTGCCCGAGATGGTAACGAGATTTTCCTCCCATTTGCCTTGCTTCCGCCTCAGCAGGTGGACAGGCATCGCGTCGATTAATTCGTTCGAGAAATGAACGCCGCAAAACGGTTCGAGATCGGCGAGCGATTTTTCCCACGTCACCTTTTCGCCGAAATCGCAGAGCGTCTCCGTCTGCCGTTGCTGTAAGATCGGGAACGGCTCGATGATGCGATACCGCAGCGCCGCAAAAAATTCCGGTGCCTTCCCCCTCACCGCTTCGAGAACATCGCGGGCGAAATCGCCATGGTGCGCGCCTTGTTCGACGATGACGAAATCATCGGGACGGCCCAGCACTTCCCACATCTCGGCGAACTGCGTGGCCAGCATCCGTCCGAAGAGCGGGCCGATGCTGACATTCGTGAAATAATCGCCGTGCCGGCCGATCGCGCATCGGCCGGAGCTGTAATACCCGAACTCCGGATGATAGAGCGCCTGTTCCATGAACCAGGCAAAGGTGACCGCACCATCGCGGCGGATCTTGTCGCGAATGAAATCGGTCAGACCTTGATCGCCCGTGAGCATAGGTATGTTTACGTTAAATCGTTGAATCGTTACATCGTTAAACGCGCGACGAACGCCCCGATCCTTTCCGCTTTAACTATTTAACGCTTTAACGATTCACGTCTTTGCCGCATGCCAGTCTCCTATCTACCGCGACCGCAGGTGGAATACTTTCACCGCCCCTGGTACGCCAGACGCAAATTCTACATCCCGATCGGCGGCTCGCTCGTGCTGCTCTTCGGTTTCGGAATCTATTTCTGGATCCTCTCCGGCACTCTCCGTGAGGAAGCCGCCACGTTCGATCTCAATAAGCTCGAACAAATGGAATCCGCGAGCGTCATCCTCGATCGGAATGACAAGATTTTCGGCCAAATTTACGTCGAGAATCGCGAGACAATTCCATACGAACAGCTCCCGCGCGATCTCGTGAATGCCGTCGTATCGGTGGAAGACAACAAGTTCTACCAGCATGGCGGTTACGATCTCTCCGGCATCGTGCGCGCGGCGCTGAAGAATTTTACCGCCGGTCACGTGCGCCAGGGCGCGAGCACGATCACGCAGCAACTCGCGCGCAATAGTTTCGCGCTCAAGGAAAGAACCTTCCGGAGGAAATTGCTCGAGATCTATCTCTCGAAGCGAATCGAGGAGCGCTTCGGGAAACAGAAGATCATGGAGCTTTACCTCAACCGGATTTACTTCGGCGGCGGATTGTATGGAGCGGAGGCGGCCGCGCGCGGTTATTTTGGAAAACCGGCGCGCGACATGTCGCTGACAGAATGCGCCACGCTCGCCGGTTTGATCAAAAGCCCGAACAAACTTTCGCCGTGGGGCGACAAGGCAGCGTCACGTGACGCGCGCAATCTCGTCCTGGCGCGGATGCGCGATCTCGGATTCATCTCGCGGGAGCGCTGCGAAACCGCGCAGGCGGAAGAGGTCGTGATTGGTAGCCGGCAAAGCGCTCAAGGCCAGACCTACGCGGTCGATTATATCCGCCAACAGGTCATTGCCGCCGTCGGCTGGGACCGCGCCATGAATGAAGGGTATCGCATTCACACCACGATCGACGCCGAGCTCCAAAAGGTGGGCGAGGACTCGATGCGCGCGCACCTCGCACAAGTCGAGCAGCATCCCGGTTACAACCATCCTACGTATGAAGTTTACGCTGCTCGCTATCGCAGCGCGAAACAGCTCGCCGTACCGACGGTAACGGTCGCGCCCGATTATTTGCAGGGGGCGCTGATCGCGCTCGATAACCAAACCGCCGGCATCCTCGTCCTCGTGGGCGGGCGCGATTTCGAGCACAACCAATACGATCGGGCGCTGCAGGCGAAGCGACCGGCCGGCACGGCGATCAAGCCGTTTGTGTATGCGGCCGCGTTCGAGAATGGACTTTTTCCCGGCTCGCTCGTGGAAGATTCGGCGCTCGACAATCGCGCCGTCATGATCGGCGGCACCACCGGGATTTTGGGCGAATGGGGACCCGAGTCGGAAGAGAACCGTTACGAAGGACCGATGACCGCGCGGCAGGCGCTCGCGAAATCAAAGAATGGCGCGACCGTTCGTATCGGCATGACGGTCGGCGTCGATCCGGTCATCGCGCTCTGCCGCGCTGCCGGTATTCGCTCAGCGCTCCGCCCGTTCCCGGCCACGTTTCTGGGCAGCAGCGAGATTACGCTCGCCGAACTTGCGCTGGCCTACACGATTTTCCCCAATGGCGGCTGGCGCCCCAATGCGCCGCACATTCTCGATCGCATCGAAGAAAAGGATGGCACGGTCGTCTGGCAGGCGCCGGAAGACCGCGCGCGACAGACGGTCATCAAACCGGAGAGCGCCTATGAAGTTCACTCCTGCCTGGTTGATGCGCTCGACTCGGGGACGGGCCGCCTGGCGAGAGAGAAATTCGGTTTGAAGAAATTTCCCGCGGCCGGAAAAACCGGCACCGCCTACGATTTTACCGATGCACTCTTTGCCGGCTACGACAGCTCGATCACCTGCGCGGTTTGGGCCGGGTTCGACAAGCCGCAGAAAATTTATCGGGGCGCGTTCGGAGGCGAAGTTGCCCTGCCCATTTGGGTCGATCTGATGAACGCAGCAAACGAGCGCTATCCGTCCAAAGAGATTCCGCAGCCGAAAGGAATGCAGAAGGTCGAGATTTGCACACGCTCCGGTTTGCTCGCGACGGACAAGTGTTACGACACGGTGAAATCCGGTAGCGGCGAAGGCGTGCGGCGTCGCACGACTTATGTGGAGATCGCGACTTCGGCCCAGACCCCGACCGAGCCGTGCAATGTCCACGGCGAAGTGCGCACGCGCCTCGTCCGCGACTTGCCCGCGTCTGGATTTCCGCGTGCCTCCCTCGCCGTCGATCCAAAGCAGGTTCACCCTGTCCCCGTCCAGGGTCCGGTTCTTCTGGCGGAAAACGATCCGTATAACGCGGTGAACTCGACAGTGAAACCGAAGCCGCCACCGGAAAAAGAAAAACCCGACACGACAAACTCGTCCAAGTCGAGCGAGGAAAATAATCTTCCCGATCCGACGAAACCGGTTTTGAAAGCGGAGGCGGTCGAGCCGAATCCGATGAAACCTGCGCCCAAAGCGGAAGCCGTCGAGTCTCCGGCGACCAAGCCGGTCCTCAAAGCCGAGCGAGTTGAACCCGATTCGGCGAAGCCAGTCCTGAGAGCCGAACCGGTCACGCCGACGCCGCCGAAGCAGATTCGTCGAGCTGAACCCGTTCATCCGAGCGATCAAATTCCGGCTGAGGACATAATCAAACCAACGCCGCCGCCACCGTCGGATTTTCGCGATTGAACATGGCGTCCGCGAATCCGGCCAATTTTCGTCTCACGGTTCTCAATCCGGGCGGACGCGATCCGGAACAACATTTCCCTGATGGCGCTGGCGAGGTAACGCAGCCGCATCAGCCCACCAACTATCACGCGTATGCGGCCTGCACGCGTGGAAGTTTTCAACGCGAAACCAAAGCGGCGGAGGCCGAAGCGACGCCTGTTTTGCTCTTGCTGCGTGGCGACTTCACCGCTTCGGAGCGCGCGCTGGCGGCCTTGCAGAAAGCTGGGCGCTCTGTCGCCGTTTCGTTAAAGGAAACGGGGCTGCATCAAATCGCGAATCAGCTCCGGGATCCGGACCGGCTGGCGCATTTCGTCCGCATTGTGCAGCGCGCCGACGGCTGCATCGCGCCGACGCCCGAGGCGGCCGATCTTTATCGAACGATTCGCGGCAAAGCGGGCCGGGTTGCTTTCATTCCGACGCCATACCCGATCGACGATAGGCGCTGGGATTTTTCACGATCGATCGATGAACGTTCCGGCATCCTGATTGGGACCCGCGAATGGAACGTGCCGTCGCGAAATCATCTCGGCGCCTTGCTGCTGGCGCGCAACATCAGCGAAGAGACCGGCGCGCCCGTCACTGTCTACAATTTCGATGGGCGCGAGGGCGCACGGCTTCTTTCGCAGGTTGGCTTCGACAAATTGCGGATCCTGGAACGCAAACTCGCCTATCCCGATTATCTGCGCGAAATCGCGCGGCACAAGATTGTGCTCCAACTCGATACGAGTTTCGTTCCGGGACAGGTGGCAGGCGACGCATTGCTTTGTCGCGTTCCATGTGTCGGAGGCAACGGCGCGATTGAACGTTTGGCGTTTCCGGAGCTGTGCGGATCTGCGCGGTCCATCGACGAGATCGGAAAGCTTGCGTCTCGCCTCCTGACCGCGCGGGAATTTTATCAGGCGGCGGTAGTTGGCATGATTCCCGGCGCATCGAAGCGCCTTAGTTTTGAAGTCGTAGCCGAAGAGCTCGCAGATTATTTCGCGCGGATCCCCATCGCTTCGAAATAATAATCCTCGAGTTTACTCGTTTGCCCCGTCTGCTCGAAGTTCTGGCGCACCGAATCGGCGGCATTGCGCGCGATCGCCGTTAACTGGTCGGGCTGCACAGCTGCATGAAGCAACACCGTCGCCAGTAAATCGTGATCGCCTTCCTTCACCAGAACTCCGCTTCTTCCGTTCTCGATCGCTTCCGGAATCCCGCCATGTTCGGTGGCAAAAATCGGCAACCCGCTCGCCATCGCTTCCAGCATCGAGTTAGGAACGCCTTCCTGATTTCCGTCGGAGCCGGTCAGGCTCGGATGGAGAAAAATGTGCGAACGGTAAAAGAGTTCGTGCAGTTGCCCCTGCGAAACGAACCCTGGAAAAAAAACCTTCTCCGCCACGCCCAGCTTCGCGGCTTCTTGTCCGAGGTCGTTACGAAGCGGTCCTTCGCCAGCGATCGTGAACGTCGCAGCCGGATATTGACCAGCAAATCGGGCGAACGCCCGCAGGCTGACGCTGAGTCCTTTTTTCTCGATCAGCCGGCCTGCCTGCAAAAATTTCCACGCGCCATCGCGCGGCCAAACCCGTTCCCGAAACGGAATCTCTTCCACCGGGATGCCGGTACGCTGGATTCGGATCTTCTCCGGCGGACAACCGATTCCAATGAGAGCGCGGCCTAAAGATTCCGAGCGCACCAAAACGAGCCGGACGGCGTCGAGCATCCGCTGCGTGGCGGCGCGATACACAGGTTTCTCCAGATCGACCATTACATCCGCCCCGTGAAATGAAACCACGGTCGGCCGGGGCCAGGCACGAATCAGCGGCAGCAAATGCACCGCGATATGCCCGAAATAAATATGCAAAAGCTTCGCTCCGGCGTGATCGAGAATACCGGTCAGCTTCTTTACTTCGCCCGCCGGAATTTGCCAGGGGACGTCGCGGAGTTGCCTGAACCAGAACCGCCGCAGGAAATGCCCTGCCGGCTTACCCGTCACCACGATTCGATCGAACGGATAGCGCTCGGGTTCTTCGCGCTTCTGCGCGATCACGAACGGCGACACGCGCGTGAGCGAAGTGATCTGCCGGTAGATGTGCAGCATCTCCGGTTTTAGGAACGTCGCGCAATAACAGGCGACCACCGGCCGCGCGTCGACGCGCGCGGGACCGTCAACGGCGTCGGTCAAAACTGGAAGACGAAAAACTTAATGCCCTTCCACTTGCCTGAGTCGTCATGACGCGGGTTGGCGCTCATTGGCGTGGGATCGTAAGAAATCGCGTCCTGGGAAGTGCCATACTTGGCCGGGGCTTTCGGATTGAACATTTGCAGAAAATTTCCGCCGCGAATGCCGCGCGGGATCACCCCATCCACTTTGCCTGGCGCGAGCGGCGTCGGTCGCTGGCGCTGTTGCTTCTGGCGCGTCGGCTCAATGGGCACGCGATAGGTTTCCGCGAAAACGGACGTGGCCGCCGTGGCGACCAGGCAAAGAACGAGCAGGCTGGTTTTCATAGGTTAAGGTCGATGGAGCGTCAGTTGAATCAGGTCGCGTGGCGGAAAGCAAGGATTCTGCGTTGGTGTCCGCCTGTTTTTTGAATTCTTGCCCGCCCCAAGGCTCCAGCGCACAATCAGGTCGCGATGGATTACCTGGAAAAAGCCCGCCGTGTCCTCGACATCGAGATTTTCGAACTCCAGCGGATGCGCGAGCGCCTGGACGATAATTTCTCCCGCGCCGTCGAGTTGATCAAGGAGTGCGTCGAAGCGCGCGGCAAAGTTGTCGTGGTCGGCGTGGGGAAATCGGGCCACATCGGAAACAAGATTGCCTCGACTCTCACCAGCACCGGTTCGCCCGCTGTCGTGCTCGATTCCCTGAACGCGTTGCATGGCGACCTCGGGATGATCGCGGACGGCGACGTTATCCTCGCCTTGAGCGCGAGCGGCGAGACGGAAGAGATGCTGCGAATCCTGCCGGCGATCGCGCGGTTTCAGGTGAAGATCATCGCCGTTTGCGGCGACGCGAGTTCCAGCCTGGCGAAAAACGCGCACATCGTTCTCGATGTCAATATCGAGCAGGAAGCCTGTCCCCTAAATCTTGCGCCGACCTCGAGCACCACCGTCATGCTCGCGCTCGGTGACGCGCTCGCGATGGTCCTGCTCGAAGCGCGCGGATTCCAAAAGGAAGATTTCGCCCGGTTCCATCCCGCGGGGATGATCGGGCGCAGCCTGCTTTTGCGCGTCCATCAAATCATGCGGCCCCGGCATGCGCTGGCGATGGTCGCGCCGGATGCGCCGATTCGCTCAGTCCTGAAAACGATGACCGACGTCCGCGCCGGCGCCGCCGTGGTCGCGGATGAGGAAGGCCAGTTGCTCGGCATTTTTACCCATGGCGATTTTGTGCGCCACTTTCAGTCCGACACGAAGATCGCGGAACGTCTGGTGGGCGATCTGATGACGCTGAATCCAGTGACGGTGCACCAAGACAAACTCGCGGTGGAAGTTCTGAACCTCCTCGAACGCCATCGCATCGACGATCTGGTGGTCGTCGACGATCAACAGGCGCCGGTCGGCATGGTCGATTCGCAGGACCTGACGAAGCTCAAGTTGCTTTGAGCGCGCTGACGTTGTAAGCAGTTGCCCGCTTCAACGATTCAACTCTTTAACGCTTCAACGGTTCCTATGGCTGCCGCTAACGACCTCCGTAAAGGACAGGCGATAAAATACAATGGCAACACCGCCATTGTGGTCGAGGTGCACCATCGCACCCCAGGAAATCTGCGCGCCTTCGTCCAGGCGATCATTCGTTATATCAACACCGGGAAGAGCGCGGACGTGCGCTTCGGCTCGACCGACAAGGTGGAACTCGTGGATATCAACCGCGCGACGGTCGAGTTCAGTTACAAGGACGGCAACGGCTACCACTTCATGGATCCCGACACCTACGACACGGTGACGTTGCAGGACAGTCTGCTCGGCGAGGCCAAGGATTTTCTCGTGGAAAATCTGCGCGTGCAGGTCCTCTACGCCGAGGGCAAGGCTGTGCAGGTGGAGTTGCCGTCGTCGGTGCAGCTAAAAGTCGTGGAAGCGCCGGAAGGCCTTCGCGGCGACACGGCATCGAACGTAACGAAGCCGGCAATCCTGGAGACCGGAATGACGGTCAACGTTCCGCTTTTCATTCAGGAAGGCGAAACGATCAAGATCGATACGCGCACCGGCGACTACATGGGCCGGGCGTAGAGAAGCGCTGTCATCCCGAGGCTGGCGTTAGCGCGCCGAGGGATCTCACCAGCGGTCTACCGCTTCCGCGTGGGCTTGGGCGTTATCGGCGCGGGACGATTGATCTTCGCGATGGCGCAATCTACGAGTGCGAGGTCCCTCGGCGCGCTGCGCCAGTCTCGGGATGACACGCTCACTGTTTTCCTTCTTTCATCCGCGTTAATTTGCGTAATCTGCGGATAACTTGGCTGCGAAGAGGAAACGACGAACGACGTTGCACCACGGCCGGCGACCAGCTCGCCGAAAAAAGACGATGTCGTACGCGGCTCCCGTCCGCCGTCCGGCCGCGAGCGCGTGGACGATCCCAACTCGCTGGCTGAAGTTCGTGATCGCAATCTTTCTCCTGCCCTTCTGCGCGGTCCTGACGCAGACGTTCTTCACCGTCTTTACCCGCGCCACGGTCACCCAACGCCTCTGGGCCGGGGAGGAATTCTGGTTCTTCTCGTTAGGCGCGGTCTTGTGGCTGATCGCGTTTTTCGGATTGCCGCGGCCGATGCTGGTCTATGTTTTCGGACACGAACTGACCCACGCGTTCTGGGTCCTGCTCATGGGCGGCCGGGTCAGCCGGTTTCGCGTTGCGCGCGAAGGCGGCCACATCGTCACCGACCGAAACAATTTCTGGATCGCGCTCGCCCCGTATTTTTTCCCGCTCTACAGCATTCTGATCATTGCCGCGTACGGCGTGCTCAGCTTGTTTTTCTTCGTGCAGCCGTATGGCCGGCTCCTTTACGGCCTGATTGGCGCGACCTGGGCTTTCCATTTCACGTTCACCTGCTGGATGATCCCGAAAAAACAAACCGACCTGACCGATCACGGCACCTTCTTTTCTCTCGTGGTCATTTACCTGATGAACTTGTTTCTGCTCAGCGTGATGCTCGTCCTCGCTTCAGCGCAAATCACGTTCGCCGATCTCGGCCGGGAGTTCATCACCAATGCCGACAAGTTTGCGCATTGGTTAACCACGCTGTTTCGCTAATTGTTCGTGTAAGCCGCGAACGGCAGGATCGCCATCGCTTCCGATAATTTCAGTGCGCCATTTTCCGCACTCAGGTCACGACCGATAAATAATTCTCTCGCTCCTTCTCGCGGCAGCGTTTCGGGCAACTCCACCGCGGTCTCCTTCCACTTCTCCCCGACCGGCGGGAAACCGACGCGTGACGAAAGCCGCGGAACGATCACCGCGATCCATTTGCCTTCATGCTCACGAAGGAACGCGACGCACGAATCAGCGAAGGGCCCGCTCGCGGAGAGCGGCAAATAACTTCCGGCTCCGAACAAGGCCGGGTTCTCCCGGCGAAATCGCAGCAGTCGTTGGGTCAGGAACAGTTTTATCCGCCCGTCCGGCCAATGTTCGAAAAGGTGTTCCGGGATCGCCCCGTCCAAAGAATCGAGCATCTCGCGACGCCGCTGATAATCGACCGGACGCCGGTTGTCGGGATCGACCAGACTGAAATCCCAAATCTCGTTCCCCTGATAAATGTCCGGCACGCCGGGCAGGGTGAGCTTCAGCGCCACCTGGGTGAGCGAATTGACCGCTCCGAGCCGCGCGATCTCTTCCGCTACGGGAAGAAACGCAGGGAGAAATCTGTTTTTCTCGGACGGATCGAGAACCTTCGCCACAAATTCATTCACGGCTGCGTCCCATTGCTCGTTAGGCTGGATCCAACTGGTGTTGATCTTCGCCTCCTTGAGCGCCTTCGCCATGTAGGCCTGAATCCGGCTGATATATTCGGAATCGACCGTCTTTTCCGCGTGACCCGCAGCATCCATCGGCCACGAGCCGAGCAGTGTCTGATAGAAAAGATATTCTTCGTTCGCGTCCGGCGCAGCCGCGTCATCGAGAATTCGCTTCCACCGCCGATTGATCACGCGCCAGCGCTGCAAGGCGCTCCGCCACAATTGCGGCACTTCCGAGATCGCCGCCATGCGCGCCCGCACGTCTTCGCTTCGTTTCGTGTCGTGCGTCGAAGTGGCGAGCAAGGTCGCCGGCCAATCTCGCTGGCGTTCCAGATTGCGCTGATGAAAATCGTCAACGCTGATGCCGAACTGCTGCGGTTCGCCGCCGACTTCGTTCAGCGCCGCGAGCCGGTTGTAAATGTAGAACGCCGTGTCCTCGAGTCCCTTCGCCATGATCGGGCCGGTGCTCTGCTGAAATTTTAGCACGAAATGCGCGTGCGCCTCGCGCGCTTCGTCATCAAGATTTTCCGGGAAGCGGAAGAGGAGAATGTCGCGCAGGAAATTGAAGACCGATTCTTCCAAGGCTGGATTTCGGCGCTTCGCCGCGGTCACGGCGCGTTCGATGATGACGCGGTCCTCGTCGCTCACCGGCTGGCCGGGTGTGACGTAAGTGCGGTAAACCGGGAAACAGGCGATCGTTTCGCGGACCGCGCGGGCGAGCGCGTCGAGGGTGAAATCGCGGAACCAGCGGTTTTGTTCGGAAAGCCGGTCCAGCATGTCGCCGAGAACGTTGACGTCGTTCGCCAGCGAGAGTCGCATGACCTGACGTTTCTTCGCGTAAACCAGATGTCCGAAGTGCATCGAGTGGCCGATGAAACGCTGGAACGTTTTCGTGATCGCCTGCTCTGCCGATGCATCCACCAGGAGTCCCGCGGCCACTTTGCCGAACTCGTAACCGGTCGTCCCGTGGACCGGCCAATCTTTCCGCAGCGTTTCGGTTCCCGACAAAATTTTCTCGACCAGGAGATAGATCGCGCGGCCATCCGCGGGAAGAGGGATGCCAAGTGCGACCGCGCATCGGCGCTGCAATTTTTCGAAATATTCCCTGGGCAAATAAAGACCGTCCGGGTGATCGATCCGCAAGCCGGTGACAGCGCCGGCGCCAATCAGCTCGAGGAGCAACTGGTGGGTGGCGTCGAACACCTCCGGTAATTCCATCCGGATCGCGGCGAGATCATTGACGTCGAAGAAGCGCCGGTAATTGATCTCTTCGGCCGCGACTCGCCAGAAAGCGAGACGGTAGGATTGATCGTTCAGGAGCAGGTCGAGCGCATCGAAACTTCGCGGCTCGCCGGGCGTGCCGTTGATTTCCGCCACGGCCTGCGCGACAGCGGCCTGGACTTGCGGCGCTTCATGGCAACGTCGCTCGAGCCGGCGCTTGATGATTTCCTTTTCGCGAGCGCGTTCCGCGATCCGTTCGGGATCGGTCTCGGTGCGCCGCGGCAAATATTCCAGCGCGGTAATGATGCTCTGGAATTCCGCGTAGAAATCTTCGTCCTTGAACGGCGCTAGTTTTTCCAGTGCGAGCTCGAGGATGTGGCGATAGGTGCCGGGCGCGATCGGGAATTCGTGATCGTAATACCGCAGGTAAAACGCGCCCGCGTCGAAGTGTACCTTGAGCTCGCCGCGCTCCAGGACGCGTCCGTATTGATCGCCGAGGATCGGGAGGAGCACCTTGTCCTGGAGATCGGATTTGAGCGGCTTCCATTGGATATCGAAGTAGGGCGCGTAAAGAGAGCTGGGACCGTTTTCGAGAACGTCCATCCACCATTGGTTGAGCGGCTCGCCGATGCCCATGTGGTTCGGGACGAAATCGACGATCTGGCCCATGCCGTGCGCATGGAGATCGGCGATCCAGGCGTCGTACTCCGCGCGCGAACCGATGGCGGCATTCAGCTTGTTGTGATCGGTGATGTCGTAGCCGTGGAGACTTTCCGCGCGCGCCTGGAAATAAGGCGACGCGTAGCAATCGCTGATTCCGAGCGCGTCCAGATACGGCACGATTTCCCGCGCCTGCGCGAAAGTGAACTGCCGGTTGAATTGCAACCGGTAGGTCGAAGTGGGAATGCGCGGGTGTTTCATTCGATCCTGCTCATGCTCCTAATCTTGATCCTAATCCAAAACAGATCAGGAGCAGGATCAAGATCATGAGTAAGAGTCGACACTACATCTTCTCCGGCACGCGAATGCCGAGAAGTTCCAAGCCGCGGTGCAGAACTCGCCCCGTCAACTCGCAAAGCGCGAGACGCGAACTCCGTGACGGCTCTTCCGATTTCAGAACGGGACACGCTTCGTAAAAGGAGTGGAAGCTGTTGGCTAACTCGAAAAGATAATTCGCGAGAATGTTCGGACGGAAATCGTTCAAGACCGCCGGGACGACTTCGGCGAATTGGCAAAGCCGGGTTGCGAGATTTTTCTCCTCGGGCGTTGCCAGTGATAGACTATTCATCGGGACGAATTCTTCGCCGGCCTTCCGGAAGATGGAGCGAATGCGGACATAGGCGTTTTGCAGATAAGGCGCGGTGTTGCCCTGAAACGACAGCATCCGGTCCCAGGAAAAAATGTAATCGGTCATCCGATATTGCGAGAGATCGTAGTATTTCACCGCCCCAATCCCGACCTTTTCCGCGATGTCGACCTTCTCCGATTCGCTCAGATCGGGGTTCTTCTCTTCGATGATTTTGCGGGCGCGCTGGACGGCCTCATCGAGCAAATCGCGGAGTGCCACGTTCTCGCCCGAGCGCGTTTTCATCAGCTTGCGGTCTTCGCCGAGAATGCTGCCAAAGGTAATGTGGCGAAAATCGGCGGTGTAACCTTCGCGGCGCGCGATCGCGATGATTTGCTTGAAGTGGAGGATTTGCGGCGCGCCGACGACCAGCCATACCGTATCTGCCTTCAGATCCTGGATGCGATAATCTACGGTCGCAATATCGGTGGTCGTATAATTGAAACCACCGTCGCTCTTGCGAATGATGGCGGGCTTTTCTCCCAGCTCGGGAATGTCACGGAAGAAAACGCAAATCGCGCCTTCGCTGATCTCGGCGATCCCCGATTTGAGCAGGCGCTCGACCACCGCGGGTAGCCGGTCGTGGTAGAAACTTTCGCCCCGTTGGATGTCGTAATGAATGTCGAGAACTTGGTAGGCGCGCTCGAATTCCTTCATGGAAAGATCGACCGTCTCTTTCCAGATCGCGAAATTCTCCGGATCGCCGGCCTGGAGTTTGACCAATTCCTCGCGGACCGCCTCTCGCACCTTAGGGTCGGTGGTCGCTTTTTCGTTGGTCTCTTTGTAGATCCGCACCAGCTCGGCGATCGGGTCGCGCTCGAGCGCCGCGCGATCGAGCAAGTTCTTCCAGCCGTAAATGACCATCCCGAACTGCGTTCCCCAGTCGCCGATGTGATTGTCGCGAATGACTTCGTGACCGAGAAACGAAGCGATCCGCGCGAGCGCGTCGCCAAGCACGGTGCTGCGAATGTGACCGACGTGCATCGGCTTGGCGACATTTGGGGAACCGAAATCGATGACGATCCGTTTTGCCTGACTCGCTTTCTCCACGCCGAGGCGATCGTCGCGCAACAGGTCGGCGGTCTTGGCCGCGATCGTTTCCGGACGCAGAGTGAAGTTAATGAAGCCGGCGCCGGCGATCGTCGGTGGGTCGCATAGGTCCCATAGGTCGTATGCGTCCAATATTTTCTGAGCGAGAGCGCGCGGATTTTCTCCGAGCTGTTTGGCGAGGACGAGCGCCGCGTTGGTTTGATAATCGCCGAAGCGCGGATCCGTCGCCGGCGTGACGGCGCCGGCCTGCGGCAAACTCGCGGCGGCTAATGCTTCCGCCAGTTTCCGCGCGAGAAGCGCTTGAAACGTTTCCATCCGACGCGCCGCCCTTATTTCTGCGCGCGGTCCCGAAAGATCGCGATAATTTCGTCAGCGGATTTGGCCGCGGCCAGGCTCTCACGCACGCTCCGGTCGTTCAGGAACTTTGCGATCGAGGCCAGCGTGCGCAGGTGCGTTTGAAATTGGTTCTTCGGCACAATGAAAAGCACCACGAATTTCACCGGCGCGTTATCGAGCGCATCGAACTCGATCCCTTGCGAGGACCGGCCGAAAGAGGCGACCACTTCCTCGATGCGATCGGACGAAGCGTGTGGAATGGCGATGCCGAATCCGATCCCGGTGCTCATGGTTTCTTCCCGCTGCTTCAGGGACGCGAGAATGCTGTCGCGGTCGTCGTTTTTGATTTTACTCTGGGCGACCAGAAGATCGATTAGCTCGACAATGGCGCCCCAACGCTCCGTCGCTTTCATCTCGGGAATGATTTGCTCGGCAGAGAGTAGGCTGGCCAAGGACATGCAGGATTCCCGTTGGGGGTCGAAAGCTTAACGTGAGGGTTTGGGATGACAAGCCGGATTTAGCCGCCTCCTGCTCATGATCTTGATCCTGCTCCTAATCCTTTGTCCCTGGGGACGGAGTTCGGAAAGATCATGAGCAGGATCAAGATCATGAGCAGGAGGAAACTACTTCTCGCGCACTTTGTAATTCAACCGGCGCGAGAGGAGCCAGCGGACGCCAAACATATCGATCGTGGCGCGCAGGGCGCGATTGCCGAGGCCGTATTTGCTTTGGCCGAACTTTCGCGGGCGATGATTTACGGGGACCTCGACGAGACGATAGCCCGCGCCTTTAGCTAGAGCTGGGATAAAGCGGTGCATCCCCTTGAATGGAATTAACGCGCCGATGCATTCGCGCCGCATCGCTTTCAAGGTACAGCCCGTATCGCGCACCCCGTCTTTCGTGAACCGGCTCCGAACGAAGTTCGCCACCCGACTCGTGACACGCTTCACAAAAGTGTCTTTGCGTTGCGCGCGATAACCGCAGACCAGATCGGCGCCGCGCTCGAGCTCGGCGAGCAATTTCGGAATGTCAGCCGGATCGTTTTGCAGATCGCCATCGATCAACACCGCCGCGGCGCCGCGCGCTTTCTGCAAACCGGCATACATGGCCGCGCTTTGCCCGGCGTTTCGCTCGAACTGGAACAAGCGAATCCGCGGCTCCATCGCGATGCGCTGAACGGTTCCATCGGTAGAGCCGTCATCGACGAAGATGATTTCGTAATCGAGACCGCTCAATGCGGTGGCAAGCTCGGCCTGGAGGATCGGCACGTTTTCTTCCTCGTTGAAGAGCGGGACGACGACGGAGACCGCGGGCGATGCGTCGTTCATAGCGGCAAGGTGCGGTAAGTCCGGCAAACGAAAACCTGCCACAACCGCACGGACGCGCCAAAACGGCGGACTTCGATCGTGGCGATGCCATCCACCGATTGGAAGGCGGCCCGGATATTATGCGGCACGAGTTCCGATTTGCCGCTCTGGACATAGAGTGCGCTCCGCCCCGTGAATGGATTGATCCCGCCCTCTTCGGTGTAGACTTCGCCGTCCGGCAGCGGCGTGTTCGCCGGCGCCTCAACGAACTCGTCATAGCGCGGCCAGAACGAAAACTGGTTCGCGATGTCCTGCGATTCCACGATATAAACCGGCGGGTGGCCCGGGCCTTCGACCCGTTTGTGGTTCAAGTAAAACGACATCTCCGAAGCGCGATCGCGTTGATCGGCGATGACGAAGAGTTTTTCTCCCAACTTCGGTTCGAGCTCCGTCCGCAACTTTTCCACGGCGCGCGTGGCCGATTTCCAGCCGCGCACGCGGTCAGCCGGATCGCGATGGTGCGGGAATGGGATGTTCACGGTGCGGAGAAGATCGGTATCGAGGACAAGGAAACTCATCGCGAGTCCAAGAAGGACAGCGGCCGAAAATAACTGTCGCACAGTGCGGCTCGATTCGATTCGTTCCGCCCAATACGCGCTTGCCAGGATGCCGAGGCTGACGAATGCGAGCACATCCCAGTTCGGCGCGGCCTGTTTGTTGAAGGAGAGAAGCAAATAGAGCGCGAACACCGGGAGCCCGAACCAAACAAGGTAGAGGACTTTGAATTGTTGCCGGGCGCGGCGCCAATTTACGAGCACGGCCCAGAAGAGACCGAGACAAAGTAGTGGCGAGAAGATTAGGAAATGGGCGCCAAGAAAATTCGGGACTTCGAGCGGATGGAAGCCGGCGGAGCCATCGAGACTGCCTCGCGATTGCAAATGCGAGATCGTGATCCAGGCATGCTGCGCATTCCACACGATCGGCGGGACGAGGCAGAGGGCGAATGCGGCCAGGAGCAGATAGAAACCGGGCTGCTTGAATTCGCGGCGATACCGCGGCACGAGCGCGAGCACCAGCGCGACGGAGATGAGTTCGAGAGCGTTCGTGTATTTGCAAAGAAAGCCGACCCCAATCAGCAAACCGGTCACGGGCCAGGGCCAGGAAAATTTCGGGCTCTTCTCGAGCGCAAGCCAGAAGGTGTACATCGCCGCCGTCCAAAAGAAGATCGAGAGCGGATCGATGGTCATGAGGAGATTGCCGACATTGAAAATCGGCGTGGCGTTAACGGCCACGACGCCCCAGAACGCGGCGCGCTCGTTGAAGAGGCGGCGGGTGAAATAATAAACGAGCAGACTGATGCCGGCGCCGAGGATTGGACTCCAAAAACGCACACCGAATTCGGTATCGCCGAACAATGCCGTGCTCGCGCGAATGGCAAACGCAACTCCGGGCCCTTTGCTGAAATAGGCGGGCGCCAGACGCTCCGACCACATCCAGTAATGCGCTTCATCGAAGGAAAGATCGGTCGTGCCGAGAAGGCCGAGCCGGATTGCCGTCAGCCCGAGGATGAAGAACCAGACCGCTCGCGTATTGCTCATGAGGCAGCTTCGCCGATCAAGCGCGGATGACGCGCGAAGAGTCCTGGCATCCAGCGCGGCGCGGCCTTTGTCCAAAGAAATTCGAGGAGCGCTGCCATGAGCAGCGCCACGCCTGCCGCCATGAAAGTGGTCGCGAGCACATCACTCGGCCAATGCGCGCCGAGATAGATTCGCGAATAAGCGACCGCGGCGGTAACGACGAAATAGAGCCAGCCCCGGCGGAAGAATAGGGTGCAAAAGGTGCCGATGATCACGTTGTCAGTCACGTGACCGGAAGGGAACGACGGACCGGATTTGCCGCGATCGGTTTGATCGGAAAAACGAATTTGCGGCTTCTTGAAAAGCGTCATGAAAGCCGGACTGGTTGGCTCCAACTGGACCATCCGCACCGTTTGCACCTGCTTGGGCCGCCGGCGATCGATCGCGCTTTTCAACGTCCGGACGAGAAGCTGCTCGGTAAACACGAGCGTCACGAGCAGGCAAAAAATAAACGCGCGACCCTTGAATCCCATGAAAACCAGCGCATACAGCACGAGCGCGATGAGGACCGGCTTCCAGATTTCGACGTTGCTCATCGCGGCCATGAACAAGTCGAGCGCGGGACTCGTCCATCGTTCGTTGATAAGATGAAAAACGAGCTGATCCATGCGGGCTGCGCTCACGATAGAGGATTCGTCGGAACGTTAAAGTGTTGAAACGTGGAAGCCGCTCGACCATTCACCCATATGCGTTCACGCCTTTTTGCCCTCGTTCTCGCGCTTTCGGCGGCGGCGTTGTCAGTTAACGCCGCGCCGTTTCCGGAGGCCAAAGACATCCTGACCTCGGTCCGTTTGCACCAAGCGCAGCAGGAGCTCGATCTGCAGGGACAACTGCGGGAGAATGAGAAGATAATTCCGTTTCGGCTTACCCAGACCGGGCCGCTGATTCGCTACGCTTTCTCGAAACCGGACGAGGCGTTGCAACTGCGGCTGGGCGATAACGATTCGCGGCTCGAGGAAGTCACGCGCGAGGGCGTGGAAAAAGTTACACCGGCGCAGTTCGACCACAAAGTGCGCGGGACCGCGATCACCTACGAGGATCTCTCGCTGAGATTTCTTTATTGGCCGAATGCGCGGGTCACAGGGGAAAATTCCATCAGCCTGCGCAATTGCTGGAAGCTGGAATTGAAGGCGCCCAACCGGCAGTCGCAATATGCCAACGTCTGGCTCTGGGTGGACAAGGAAGGCGGAGCGCTGATGAAGCTGGAGGGATACGATTGGAACGGCAAACTCGCGAAACGCTTCACCGTTGTCTCCGGCCAAAAAATCCAAGGCCGCTGGGTTTTGAAAGACATGCGGATCGAGGCATTTGATCCCGGCACCGGCAAAGCCCAGTCGCGCACTTATCTCGAGATCAAGAAATAGGCGCAGCCGGGATCAGCGATCCCGGTCACAGAAGCACTGGCGCGATTTAATTGGATGGAGTAAAAACGTAAACGCATGAATCGGATCCACCTTTTGCTCGCCGCAGCCGTCGGCCTCGTCACGATCACCGCCAACGCGCAAAACACGCCACCGGTCGTGACCAATCCGATCGCGGATTTTACCCAATACCCGACCACTCAGCGCTCCATCGATCTTACGACCGTCTTTGCCGATTCCGACGTGAACGCGGCCGTGCGGATGACGACGGTGCTGGGGGCGTTCGATGTCGCGCTCTTCGGTCAGCAAAAGCCGATTACCGTCGCGAATTTCCTGAATTACGTCGACCAGGGCCGCTACTTCAAAATCGATCCGACGAACGGCCAGCTCGCATCAAGTTTCGTCCATCGATCGGTCCCAGGCTTCGTCATCCAAGGCGGCGGCTACATCGGAACAGTCGATCCCAACAATCCGAATAATGCGCAACCAATAAGCGTTATCCCCTTCGCCACGATCCAGAACGAAGCGGGGATATCAAACAAACGCGGCACGATCGCGATGGCGCAATTTGGGAGCGACACGAGCAGCGCGACCAGCGAGTGGTTCATCAACCTTGCTAACAACACCGCCCTCGATGTTCGGAATAATAACGCCGGCCCGTATGCTGTTTTTGGCCGCGTCGCAGGCAACGGGATGGCGGTGGCCGATGCGATCGCTTCGGCGCCTCGTTTCAATTTCGGGCCGCCCTTCGATACACTGCCACTGCGCGGTTACACAACGGCGGATTACAACTCCGGGAAGCCGGTTGCCGTCGGCAATCTCGTCTCCATTCCCGGCATCGCGCGCATTTCGCCGCTTAACTTTTCCGCTGTTAGTGACAACGCTAGCGTCAGTGTAGGAATCGGCGGCACGAAATTGCTCGTCACCGGAAACCAGATCGGCACCGCCCACATCACGGTGACTGCGACCGATCTCGACGGCGCCACGGTCTCGCAAATGTTCACCGTCAACGTCATCGCCGCGCCGGGCCGGCTCGTCCAGCTCTCGACCCGCATGGAAATCGGCACGGGCGATAACGCTCTCTTCGGCGGGTTCATCATGCGCGGGGCGGCGTCGAAACGCCTTATGATTCGCGGAATCGGACCGTCGACCGGGTTGCCCGGGGCGCTCGCCAATCCCGTCCTGGAATTGCGCGACAACAACGGCATCATCCTGACGAACGACAACTGGGGCGACGCTCCGAATGCTCAGGACATGATCGACGCACACGTCGCGCCGACCCAGCCTAACGAGTCAGGAATCCTCATCACCGTCCCTTCCAATACCACTAACGCTTTTTACACGGCCATCGTGACGGGCGCGGGCGGCACCACTGGCCTTGGGCTGGTGGAAGTTTACGATCTCGACTTCGGACCGGGCTCGACGTTGCTGAACATTTCGACGCGCGGCCTGGTGGGGATCGATCCGAAGCAGTTGATCGCCGGGTTCTTTGTGGGTGGTGCTGACTCGAAACAAATTTTGATCCGTGGGATCGGTCCGTCGCTCGCCAGCGCGAACATTTCAAATTTTCTCGCCGATCCGATCCTTGAGTTGCGCGATGGCCAGGGCGCATTGATCGATTCGAACAACGATTGGATGCAGAGCGCGGACAAAACCGCGATTCAAAACAGCGGTCTAGCACCCACGAATCTAAAAGAATCGGCCGTGCTGAAAACGCTACCTGCCGGTCCGTATTTCGCGATCCTGCGCGGCTTGGGCGGCGGGACCGGCGTCGGTTCGGTGGAAGTTTACCAGCCGTAGCTATTCTTCCTTCGCGCCGTGGACAATCTCGGCGAAACTGCGCGGATCGAGGCTCGCGCCACCGACCAGCGCGCCATCGATGTCCGGTTGCGTCATGAGCGTGCGGGCATTGTCCGGTTTTACGCTGCCACCGTACTGGATTCGAATTTTGTCGGCAGTCGCTTCATCGGAAATCTGCGCGAGCACCTTCCGAATAAACCCATGCGCTTCCTGCGCTTGTTCGGCTGTCGCAGTCTTGCCGGTGCCGATCGCCCAAACCGGTTCGTAGGCCACGACGGTTTCGTGCAATTCCTTCGCGCTTAGTTCGGCGAGGCTGCCGCGCAGTTGCTGCGCGAGAATTTTCTCCACGTCGCCGCGCTCGCGTTGTTCGAGCGTTTCGCCCACGCAAACGATCGGGCGCAACATCGCTTCGTGCGCGGCGCGGACTTTGCGATTCACGATTTCATCCGTCTCACCGAACAGGGTGCGCCGCTCGCTGTGTCCAAGCACGACGTAGCGCACAAAAAGATCGCGCAGCATCGCGGGGCTGATTTCGCCTGTGAAGGCGCCGCCACGTTCCCAATGCATGTTCTGCGCGCCGACCTTGATGTGTTGCGCATGCTCCAGAGCAGCGTTGACCGCGGTGATCGCGGTGAAGGGCGGGACGATCACGACTTCCACTTCGGTGGATTCGCCCAGTTCCAAAAGGAAGGTCGCGACGAAGCGGGCGGCCTCGCCCTGGGTCATGTTCATCTTCCAATTCGCCGCGATGATTTTCTTGCGCATGACTAGAATTGAAAATAGATGAACGGCGCGTACCGAGGCGGAATAAATAAGAGCACGACCGCCGCGGCGCAACCGTAGCCTGCGGCGAAAGCCGGCGCCGGCATCCGGCGCCACCACTGCGAAAACCAGCCGATTGAATTCAGCCAGTGCACGAGCCCGAGCGCGACCACGATCCAGAGCATCCATGCGCCCAGATCTTCCGTGCCCGCACTTTGGAAAAGCACGAAACTGCGCAAGGCCGGCACGGCATGTTTCAAATCGACCGCTCGGAAAAATATCCAGGCGACGCAAACCCAGTAAATCGTGAGTGGCCAGGCCAGCCAGCGCATGAACGATGGCGCGGAAGATTGATGTTCGGTGCGGCGCACCCATTCCCGATGGATGACGAGCGCCACGCCATGCAGACCTCCCCAAATCACAAAGGTCCACGCCCCGCCGTGCCACAATCCGCCGAGTAACATTGTGATCATGATGTTGCGATAGAGGAACCAGCGCGGCCCGCGGTTTCCCCCGAGCGGAATGTAAAGGTAATCGCGCAACCAGGTCGAAAGGCTGATGTGCCAGCGATGCCAGAACTCCGAAATGTTCCGCGCAAAGTACGGAAAACGGAAATTCACCGGCAGCTCGTAACCCAAGAGCTGTGCGGAGGCGATCGCCATGTCGGTGTAGCCGGAGAAATCGCAGTAGATCTGGATCGCGTAAAAGAGCACGCCCACCCACGCACTGGCCGCGGTGAAATTCCAAGGCGCCTCGAAGTAGCGATCGACAAACGGCGCGACCGAGTCCGCGATGCAGGCTTTCTTGATGAAGCCGGTGAGGAACAGGACTAGCGCGCCGCGGACATCGACGTCGGCGAATCTCCGCAAGGTTTGCAATTGCGGCAGGAACGCGAACGCGCGCACGATGGGACCGGCCACCATCTGCGGGAAGAACCCGATGAAACACGCCAGATCGAGAAGGCTCGAGACCGGCCGCAACTTGCCGCGATAAACGTCGATCGTGTAGCTCATCGAATGGAACGTGTAGAAGCTCACGCCGACCGGGATGACGATGCTCAGGGTGTGCAGGCTCGCGGGCAGGCCGAGCCATTCGAGAAGCGCCGCCGCCGAGGTGACGAAAAAGTTGTAGTACTTGAAGAACGCGATCGTGCCGAGATTCGCGCAGAGGCTCAGGATCAACCAACCGCGCCGAGTGCGCGGATTTTGTGTCCGAACCATCATCGCGCCGACGAAGTAGTCGAGTGCGCTCGAGGCCATGATGAGGAAAAGAAATTTCCAGTTCCAGCAGGCGTAGAAGAAATAGCTGCAGACCAGCAGCCAGACTTTTCGGGAATCGTTCCGGCGCAGCGACCAGTAAACGGCGAAGACCGCGAGGAAGAACCAGAAGAAGCGAAACTCGACGAAAAGCATGGCGCTTTATGGCTGGCGCATCTGGCGCACGAATTCTTGCGCGAGCAGCCGGGTGAACTCCGCGGCCCCTTCGTTCGTCAGATGGCCGTCATCGATCCGAACTCTGACGTCGTAGAGCTGGGGGAACTTCCGGGAATCATTGAAGGCGAGGAGCGGCGCGGGCGGGGGCGACTGGCGGAAACGGGCGATTGATTGAAAGATCACCGGCGCGACGACAAAAAGCGGCGCCGCGCCGGCCTGACGGATTTGCGCGGCGGATTTGCGGTAGCCTTTTTCCGTGGCAGGATCGAGATACTTCTGGCGGGCCTCGGAAACTTCCTGCGCGAGCCGTTGCTGGAAAATTGCCGCGCGCTCGGGCGACATGGCATCGCCAGCCCCTCGGTACCCGTTGCGAAATGGACCCAGCTCCAAGTCCGCGTCGCGAAAGCGCTCGCGCCTCTCGGATGGCAGAAACTCCGCGGCGCGACCCACGTTCGTGAAAAGCCTTCCGCAAAGCGTGAGATTCGAAATGAGATCGCGCCGCGCCAGCCACAATCGCGTCGCCTGGATAAACCAAGGCGCGTTGCCGCGCGGATTCATTGCCTTTTTGAGCGTCAGGAACGTGCGCGGCCAATCGTGCCAATAGACCGCGCGTTGCGTGCCGAGAATGTTGTCCCATTTCGTCTGGATATCCCCCATCTCGAGCACAACCCATTTCAGATTTCGCGGTCTCGTTTTGAGGATTTGTTCGAGCACGTAGAAATTTTCCGGCGGATGCATGGCATCGATGCCGAAGTTGAACGTCCGGGTCGCAAGTCCATTCTCGCTCGTCGTCTTGTCGAAAATTTCCGGCGAGATCGAATAATAAAGGCGGCTCGTCCCCACGATGACCGTGTCGTATTCGTCCTTGTGCTGGGTAAAGAATTCCAGTTTCGCCGCGATGCCCTTGGGAACCATCGGTGGCAGAAGCGCGTGAATGACAGCGCTAGTGGCGACGAACGCGATCAGAGCGATCGCGACATAAGCGCTGCGGCGAAAAAACTGCGCGGTCAGCATGTTGCCAGGCGGATCCCAGCGGTGTTATTGCCGGTCACTCAGCGCGGCGATGCCAGGAAGCTCTTTCCCCTCGATCAATTCAAGCGACGCGCCGCCGCCGGTGGAGATGAAAGTCATTTTGTCAGCCAGCCCGGCCTGTTTCACCGCCGTCACCGAATCGCCGCCGCCGATTATCGTCGTCGCCTTCGAACGCGCGAGCGCCTCGGCGATTGCAATCGTCCCTGTCGCGAAGGCGGGAATCTCGAAGATCCCGACGGGGCCATTCCATAAAATCGCTTTCGCCTTCGCGATCTCGTCTTCGTAAAGACTGATGGTGGCATGGCCGATATCGACAGCCTGCCAACCCTCTGCGATTCCGTGTTTCGGCGTCACACGGCTGGTGTTCCGCGCCTTCGCGCCGGGCTCGATTTTTTGGGCTTCGAGCGCATCCACCGGCAGCAGAAAGCGAACGCCTTTTTTCTTCGCCAGATCGACGATCTCGCGCGCGAGATCGAGTTTGTCGGCTTCGGCGCGACTGCTGCCGATGGGAACACCCTGCGCTTTCCAAAATGTATTCGCCATCGCGCCGCCGATCAGAATCGCGTCCGCCTTTTCCATCAGCGCCTTGATGACGCCGATTTTGTCCGAAACTTTCGAGCCCCCGAGGATAACAACGAACGGCTTCGCCGGCTCGGCCAATTCGTGGGAAAGATATTGGATTTCCTTTTCCATGAGGAATCCCATGCCCGATTGCGAGACGAACTTCGTGATGCCGGCCGTGCTGACGTGCGCGCGATGGGCCGCCCCGAAAGCATCGTTCACATAAACGTCGCCAAGTTTGGCGAGCGCTTCGGCGAAGACGGGATCGTTCGCTTCCTCGCCGGGATGGAACCGAACGTTCTCGAGCAGCGTGATGTCCCCCTCATTCATGTGGGCGATGATCTCTTCCGGGATCTTCCCGATGGTGTCGTGACTGAACGCGACCGGATGATTGATCAGCGTGTGCAAATGATCGGCCACGGGCCGCAGAGAGTATTTGTCGACCGGTTTTCCTTTCGGCCGGCCGAAGTGCGCCATCAGGATCGTCTTCGCGCCATTTTCACGGAGGTACTTGATTGACGGAAGGCTCTCCTGGATGCGGGTATCGTCGGTAATGGCGATGTGACCGTCGCGCTCTTCCGTCGGCACATTGAAATCGACGCGGACCAGGACGCGCTTCCCACGGACTTCGAGATCGCGAAGCGTGAGTTTGTTCATTGCTTCCCCTCTTGCTCTTGCTCCTGATCCTGATCTTGCTCTTGATCCTGCCGGTACCCGTAATTCCCGTCGTCCTCTCTGAGAAAATCAGCCCGCTCGGAAAAGCGTTTTAACAAACCCATCATCATTCGAACGATCGCCGCCAGTTGGGTTTTAGCGTCAGCCACCTCCTCAACGCTCGTAAGTTTGCGCGCGACTAAGACATCAAGACACGCGGCGCATTCGAGGGCAGAGCCACGAGCCATTTCCAGAAAACGCGCTCGATCGCGCGCCGAGAACTTTCCATTTCCTTCGGCAATGTTGAGGGGGACGCTGGTTGAGGCGCGATCGAGCTGATCCTTAGCAGATGTCTTGGCCGTAATTGCGGGAAGAAAGTCCCCCACCCATGCGCAAAACGCGATGGAGTTACGGTAAACGTCGAGCTTCTCGTAATCGAAATATGGAGGTGTCATAGGGAAAGGATCATGAGCAAGATCATGATCAAGAGCAGGAGTAAATTACTTCCCCAGCAGCTCCAGCATTTGGACGCAACGGTTGCTGTAGCCCCATTCGTTGTCGTACCAGCCGACGATCTTCACGAACTTCCCGCCGTGCGTCATCGTGAGCTGGCTGTCGAAGATGCAGGAGTGCGGATTGCCGACGATGTCGATGGAGACCAGCGGCTCGTCGCTATATTCGAGAATGTTTTTGTAGCGTTTGCTCGCCGCTGCCTCTTTGAAGGCGTTGTTGATTGAATCGACCGTCGCATCCTTTTCCACGATGGCGGTGAAATCGGTGACCGATCCATCCGGGGTCGGAACCCGAAACGCGCCGCCGTTCAGCTTCCCTTTCAACGCGGGAATGACTTCGCCGATCGCTTTCGCCGCGCCGGTGCTCGACGGGATGATGCTGACGGCAGCCGCCCGGGCCCGCCGCAAATCTTCATGGGGAAAATCGAGGATTTTTTGGTCGTTCGTGTAGCTGTGGATCGTGCTCATGAAGCCGTTCACGATGCTGAAGTTGTCGTGCAGCACCTTGGCCATCGAAGCGAGACAGTTGGTGGTGCAGCTCGCGTTGGAAATAATGAAATGCTTCGACGCGTCGTAGGCTTCGTCGTTGACGCCGAGGCAGAGCGTCACGTCGGGATTCTTAGCCGGCGCGCTGATCAGGACGCGCTTTGCTCCGCCTTTAGTCAAATGCAGCTCAGCTTTGTCGCGGCTGGTGAAGAAGCCGGTGGATTCGAGCACGACTTCGACGCCGAGATCCTTCCAGGGCAGATTGCCGGGGTCGCGTTCCTTGAGGAGCCTGATCTTGTGGCCGCGCACGATGATGTTCTCGGGATCGTGGCCGATCTCGCCGTCGAATTTGCCGTGGACGGAGTCCCATTTGAGGAGGTGCGCAATGGTAGCTGTGTCCGTGAGATCGTTGATGGCGGCGATGCGTTTGACGTCGCTTTGTTCCATCGCGCGCAAGACGTTGCGTCCGATTCGGCCGAAGCCGTTGATACCGTAGTTGGCCATAGGAAGGAGTGGTTGAGGTGAGATGCGCCCTTGCGGAGCGGGTAAGTTACTAATTGTGGCGAATCGGGAACGCAAATGGGAAACTCGGCGCGCCTTTGAACGAAAACGCGGCGAGATCGTCCAAGAATTTCCGTGAAGATTCGTTTCGTCATCGGCGCGTTAACTGCAATCCTGGCGCTCGCGCCGTTCCAAACCGCGCAGTCCGCGAAACGCGATGCTACCAAAGTGATCACCATCGTAATTCTCGGCGATAGCTTGACGGCCGGTTACGGCCTTTCGCGCAAACAAGCGTATCCGGCGCTCGTCGCGGAGAAAATGCGAGAGGCCGGTTACGAGTTCGAGGTGGTCAATGCCGGATCGAGCGGGGATACCACCGCTGGAGGGCTGCGGCGATTGCCCGAAGTTCTGCGCAACCGCACAAAGATCGACATCTTTATTCTCGAGCTCGGCATCAACGACGCCTTTCGCGGCATCTCCATCGAAGACATGCGTTCGAATCTTCAGACGATTATCGACCAAACCAAGGCGCGTTTTCCCGGCGCTGCGATCGTCATCGCCGGGATGCAGCTCCCGCTTTATTCGAGCGACGATTACGTGCGTGCATTCGGGGAAATGTTCGGCGCGCTGGCGGAAAAGAATCGCGCAACGCTGATTCCTTATTTGCTGGAGGGCGTCGGCGGAGATCCCGATATGAATCAGCCGGACCGGGTTCATCCGAATGCCGCCGGTCAGCGCGTGCTCGCGGATAATGTCTGGCGCGTGCTCGAGCCGATGCTGGGGAAGAGGGTGATGCCGAACTAAATGATCGCTGGCTGTTGTTGGGTGAGGCAGTGAAATGCGCCCAGGCCCCAGATCAATTCAGTGCAGTCGATGGGCACGATCCGGCGCTGCGGGAAAACTTTCGCGAGGGTTGATTCGGCAACCGAGTCATTCGGATCGGCGAACGTCGGCAGAAGGATGCATTCGTTGGCGATGTAAAAGTTCGCGTAGCTCGCGGGTAGTCGCAGATTTTCGCGCACGATTTTTGCCGGCATCGGCAACGTGATCACTTCGAACGGCGCGCCCTTCCATTTCATTGCCCGCAGCCGCTTCAGATTTTCCTGGAGCGGCGCGTAGTTCGCGTCGTTCTGATTTTCTTCGACTACGGTGACGATTGTTCGCTCGCTGACAAATCGCGCGAGATCGTCCACGTGACCGTCGGTATCGTCGCCTTCAATTCCATCGCCGAGCCAGAGGATATCGGTGATGCCGAGGTAATCGCGCAGGCGTTGCTCGATCTGCTCGCGCGAGAAGGCCGGATTGCGATTGGGATTCAGCAGGCAACCTTCGGAAGTAAGCAACGCGCCGGCGCCGTTCACCTCGATCGAACCGCCCTCGAGAATCATGCGCGGATAAAAAACCGGCGCGCCAAGGATCTCGCCGATCCGCGTCGGCACGACTTCGTCGAGATCGCACGGCGGATACTTGCCGCCCCACGCATTGTAATCCCAATCGACGATCGCAAGCCGCGGCTCGTCCTTGCGCGTCAAAAAAATCGGGCCGTGGTCGCGGCACCACGGTTCGTTGGTCGGAATGCGATAAAAGGTGAGCCGCTCGTGCGGCAAGCCGTCCAGCACTTCGAGCGCTTCCGCTTCGTGCGCACCGTTGCAGACATTGATGCAGACGGGTTCCGAGCTCAGGAGCGCTTCCACCATTTTACGGAATGTGGGCAGAACGCGATCGAACGCGCCGGGAAAGCTGATGCTCTCGCGCCGCGGCCAGGAAAGCCAGGTGGCGGCATGCGGCTCCCATTCCGCTGGCATGAGGTACCCAAGCGCGGCCGGGAGTTTCTCAGGTGGCGCTATTTGGGAAGGCATAGCACGCGATCATAAACGTCGATGGCGAAACGCGCGAATCGCGGGCATGCTGCGGCAGTGAAAATAAAAAATCTCTTCATGGCCATTGCGGTTGTGTTCTCCATGACCGCCCTCACCGGGCAAGCTGTCTCGATTGACAAAACGGCTGCCAGTCTCAACGTCGACGCGCAAAAACCCGGCGGACCGGAGCGCGTCTTAAAGTCGATTTCGGCCAGCACGCATATTTCCGCCGCGGTCCTCGAGAAAGAGAAGACTAAATCGGGTTTTAGTTATGGCGATCTTTACGCCGCGCATGCGATCGCGCATGCATCCGGGAAGAGCTTTGGCGACATCGCACCGCTCAAGAAGGCCGGAAAGACCTGGGACAAGATTGCCGAGGAGAACAATGTGAGTCTGGATGGCAAAAAAAAGGTGGTCAAAACTGTCGCGAAGCCCACGGCTACTCCCGCGCAAAAGACCTTGCGCCAGGAACAGGCAGATCGCTGGAGTCAGCGCACCGAAATTACCAATGCCCCAACGAAAACCGCATCCCCGAAGCCTTGAGGCACGGGAATGCATCGACGCCTCTCTCGCTGGAGCCACTTGTTTGCGCTAGCCGCGTTACTCGCCACGGCTTCTTTCGCTGCCGGAAAAAAGAAAAAGGCCGCGGCTCCATCGCCTTCGCCGTCTCCATCACCTCCGCAGCTGATCGAAATCACGGGGAGTATTCTTGGGGTCGCACTTTTCGCGGGTTTGGAAGAGGGGCGCGAAAAAATGAAGGCGTTCAAACTGGAGGAGGAGGCTGCGGCGGAGAGTTCCGAGGAAGAAGAGCGCGAAGCCGGCGAGCGAATGATCTGGCGGCTGGCCGAGACCGAATATCTCTGGATTGTCGCGTGGGCGGACAAGGAAGGAAAGGTCGTCAAGATCAGCGCTTCGGTCCGCCCGGAAAAGCGAAAGCCGTTTCGCGAAATCGGCGATCTCGCGCGGGCCAAGGTGCATGATGATTCGATGGCGATGTGGGTCGCGCGGCATCGCGATGGAACTTACTATCGCCTCGTCGCGAAAGGACCGGGCGAACAGGCGAGCAGCATTTATTTGTACAGCCTGAAGCCTGAACCGATTAATTAAGACTCTTGCTCTTGCTCTTGCTCCTGATCATGATCCTGATCAAGAGGGTAGGATCAGGAGCAAGATTATGATCATGAGCAGGAGGAAAGAATTACGCGCCGGCAAAGAACCGGCGTTGTTGCGCAGCAAGGAGCGGCGGAAAATCCACGGCGGCGGGTGAGGAAGTATTGCCGATGAAATGCGCGGCGAGCTTTTGCAAGGCCTGCCAGCGCTCCCATTCCAAAACCGGCGCGCCTACAATATGCCGAAGCAAGCTGCGCCATTCCATGAGCGCCCGCTCGATGTCACCGTGGCGGAGCGATTCGTTCGTCAGACGATAACGGGCGGACGGGTTTGAGACGAGCTCACGAATCACTTCCGATGCGCCCGAGCCGTAATGGACCGGCGTCCCCATTTCGAGATAGCCGGGATGATCGGCGCGCGCATAAATCCGCTGACATAATATACCGAGCCGGCCGCCGAGAGGCGCATCCTCTCCGGCGAAACGCGGACCAGCGCGAATATTCGCGAGGTCGAAAATGAGATCGTCGACCGGATAGGTTTCGTCTTCCAGCGCGGCGGCGATCGCGAGACCTTCGCCGGCCTGGAAGAAGGAAAAGAGAATACCGCGCCGGGTCGGCGTTCCGTTTTTCGTCACGAGACCAAGCGATCGCCAGGCGTAGGCCGGCGAGTTGGTGATGAGCGTCGTGAGATCATGTTGTTGTTCGGAACATTCGCGGCAAGCCAGCGGGATCGCGTCACGCTCGGGCGGATCGAGCAGCGCGGCGCCGCGCGAATCAACAAAGGCAGAAATCTCCGCGTCGGAGAAATCAATCCGCGCGGAGATCGTGTTTCCACGGGTGATGATCTCCGCGGTTTTCCCGCCAGTAATCTCCGGGATCAAAGGAGCGACGAGCTCGTCGAAGAGCGCTTTCGTCAGAGACTTCTGCTCCAGCTTCTTTCGCATCCATTTTACTGGTACGATGACGTCATCTGCGACCACGGTCGCCAGCGGAATTTCGCGGCCGTAAATTCCCTGATCGCGCAGTTTGCAGAGATTGCCGAAGCCGCGCCCATCGAGCATGCGGGGCACGGTCAGGGCGCGGACCCAGATATCATTTTCGCGGACGAAGAGCTGGCCTAACGAAACCACCTGCGCGGTGAACGGCTTTGGTTCCCATTCACCAACGGAGTTGAGGATTTCGGTGATCGGCCGCCGCACGAAGCGAGTGCGTTCCGCATCGACCCACAGCCCGCACGGTTTTTCTCCGGTAGCGAGGGAATGCTCGGATCCGATCGGCACGTTTTGCGTGCTGAAAAGCGATCGGCTCAGCTCCACCGCCGCGGCAAATGGCTGTTCGCCGCGATCGGTCGCGCCACGCATGATGCTAACGAGGCTCGGCCAGTCGACTTGCGTCGCGCGTTTCAGCTTGCGCGCGCGCGCATCGGCGAGCCGCGGAATATCCGGAAGGCTCAGAACGTAACCGATCTCATCCAGACCGCGGCGTCCGGCCCGGCCGAACATTTGCAGGAGTTCGTCCGGCTCGACGTGGCGCTCGAAGTTTCCCGCCTTGTAGCGCGTGTCGGTAATCAGAACCGAGCGCATGGAGAAATTGATGCCGGCCGCGAGGCCCATGGTCGCGACGACGACGTTGAGCTGGCCCGCTTTCGCGAGTGGCTCGATCAAGCCGGCGCGCACGGCATAGCTTAGTCCGCTGTGATGATACGCGACGCGGCTGCGCAATAATTTCGAGAGCCGTTTTCCAGCGAGCGCTTCCTGTTCGGCGGAGAGCGGCAATGGATCGCGGACCGAGAGAGCGGAGGCGATGGCCTGCGCCATCTCTTCGCTGGAATTCCGGCGTGGCGCGAAAACCAGCACCGGCGCAAGGTCCGCACGCAGCGCTTTCCCTATCATCCGGGGCCAGAAACTTTTCGTCTGGACGAACTGCGATTCCGGCAAGGCGCGCAGATCGATTTCCTCGAGCGGAACGGGGCGTTCGTTGTGCGCGATGAGAACGGGGTGGCGCCCGATGCGCTGGAACCACGCGAGAACGTCCTGCGGATTTTGGACGCTGCCGCTGAGAAGCAGCAGTTGTGTTTCGGGCGGGGCCAGGGCCAACGCCAATTCATAATGAACGCCACGGACCGGATCGGCGATCATTTGATATTCATCGACCACGAGAAGCTTCGGTCCATCGCGCCGCAGGAAACGCGCGCGTTGCGTTTCCAGGGTCGCCACCAAAACTCGCGCACCAAGATTGAGCGCGAGATCGCCCGTCGCGATACCGACATCCCAGCCCCGGGTGCGCCATTCCGCGAGCTTGTCATTCGCGAGCGCGCGAGTCGGGACGGTAAAAATCGCCTGGCCTTTCAGCGAAGGATACAGGAGCTCGAAGATGTAAGTCTTGCCCGAACCGGTCGGGGCCTGGACGATAACGTCGCGGCCGTCGCGCAACGCCCGGACCGCCTCCTGTTGCCAGAGATCGGGGACGACGAGATTTATTTCGAGCCCGGCCAGCATCGGGAAAAGTAGCACTTCAAAATAGTCGTGCCTTCCAAAGGCGTCCCGCTATCGTCGACGCTAATGAAGAAAAAGGCGGGGCGGAAAGCGCGAAAGGCAGCGCCGGCATCCGCTCCGCGCCGCCCTCGGAAGGCCACGACTCCTTCCCCGCGATCGCGCCGCCCCAGTTCGTCGGGGGAACCCGCCTTCGCCGCCCTGATTAGCGAGCGCAAAAAGCACGAGAAACTGACGCGCGAACGCGAAGCCAAACTAAGGGAAAGCCAGGAGCGCTTGCGTCTCGCGACCGAAGCGGCCGACATCGGGACCTTCGATTTCGATCCGACGACGGGCGAACTGGAGTTCTCCGAGCGCAGCCGGGAATTATTCGGCATTCCACCGGAAACGCGGATGACCTACGACATCTATCTCGCCGGCGTGCACCCCGACGATCGCCACATTGTGCATGAAACCGTCCAGCGCGTGCGGACGCCTGGAAGCACCGGCCGATTCGATATCGAGTACCGCACCATCGGGATCCACGACGGCAAAGCACGATGGGTGGAGGAACGAGGTCGCGCCGTGTTGGATTCATCCGGCGAAGTGACGCGGTTCATCGGAACGATGCTCGACATCACGGACGCGAAGAATGCCGAGATGCTTTTGCAACGCGCGAAGATCGCGGCGGAAGAGGCCAACCAGGCGAAGGACCAGTTTCTCGCGATGCTTTCACACGAGTTGCGCACGCCGCTTACTCCAGTGCTGATGACGATCGCTGCTCTCCGGCGCGCACCGACTTTGAGCGACGATCTCCGAGACGACCTCGAAGTTCTCCAGCGCAACGTCGAGCTCGAAGCGCTCCTCATTGACGACCTGCTCGATCTTACCCGGATCGCGCACGGCAAACTCGAATTGCACAACGATGCCGTCGACGTCCACTCCACGATCGAGCACGCGCTCGGGATTTCCGCGGGCGATCTGCTCGGGAGAAAAATCCAGGTGAACCGGCGGTTCGAAGCGCGGGAGGATCATTCCTGGGCCGATCACGCGCGGTTGCAGCAGGTGTTTTGGAACCTGATCAAGAACGCCGCGAAATTCACGCCGGAGGGCGGACGGATCGAGATCTCGACCAGGAACAACGAAGCGCATCAAATCATCATTGAGATCACAGACAACGGCATCGGGATCGATCCGGCGGTGATGCCGAGAATCTTTGATGCCTTCGAACAGGGCGGGCGCGGCGTGACGAGCAAGTATGGCGGGCTCGGGCTCGGCCTCGCGATTTCGAAACGCGTCGTCGATCTTCATCACGGCTCCATTGCCGCGCACAGCGCCGGTCGGGGGCAGGGCGCGACCTTCGTCGTCACGCTCAACGCCATGGAAACTTCGATGCTCGAAGGCCCGGTCTTTTTTCTCGAAAGCGACGCGGCCGATTCGCGGCACATCCAGATTCTTTTTGTCGAGGATCACGAGGACACCGCGCGGGTGCTCGGACGGATCCTGAAAAATGCCGGATTCGACGTAAGCCATGCCGCGAGCCTTGCCGAAGCGCGCGAGCTGGTCGCGGCGCGGCGCTTCGATCTCGTGATCAGCGATCTTGGTTTACCCGATGGGAGCGGACTCGATTTGATGAGGGACCTGCGCGATTCGCAAGGATTGCGCGGAATCGCCCTGAGCGGGTTCGGGACCGACGACGACGTGGCCGCCAGCATGGCCGCTGGATTCTCCGCGCACCTGATCAAACCGGTGGATTGGGAGCATCTGCGAGTCGAGATCGAGCGGCTCGCGCCAACGAAAGATTCCGCGGCGCGGACGGCAGCTTAGGTGGATCGAGCGCTCCGCCGCTCGATGTTAAGAATAATCCCGGCTTCGCCCACACTATTGTCATCGCGCGACGGAGCGCGCGATCCACCTACTTACTGAGGAGCATTCGCTTGAATGCGCCGCGCGCATCCGCGCGGACGTCCGCGGCCGCGATCTGCGGCGGCGCATGGTAGGTATGGCAGGTGATGCAATCGGATGCCACTTTTCCTTTCGGACTGTGGCAGACCTCGCAGTTTGCCTTCGCCGGCATGAGGACATCGGAAGTCTCTCGGCTCGGACGCGCGTTGTGACATTCGTCGCATTTCACGCTCGCGTGCTTCGCGTGATTGAAATGCGCCTGCGGCATCCAGCGATCCACCAGGATCGGCTTCGTGATCTGCGGCGCGCTGTTCGCGGCGGTCTTCACCTCGTGGCAAAAAGCGCAGCCGGCGAAATTCGCCCGCACCGCCGCGGCCATCTGCCGCTGCGGTTTGTAGGGATCGGTTGTGAAGAAAACTGCGCGCTCCAGTTCTTCGCCGGTGCGAAATTGCTCCTGGAGCTGCCGGATCTGTTGGATCACAAAATTCTGCACGTCAGCGTCGCGCGTCTTGCCCTTTTTCAAGCGCGCGTAGTCTCCGTATTGCGC
>JBBWZL010000016.1:0-50685 GCA_039649045.1 Verrucomicrobiota bacterium
GGGTTAAGCGTGCCGGTCGCGGTGACGGCCTGGGTGATCGGGCCGCGCGAGACGGGCGCCGTTTGGAACGTCACGCTCGAACTGCTGGTGCACCGGCGAAGGAGCAGCGCCACGAGAATCAACGTGACGGCGGCGATGGCGAGCGGGAAGGGACGTTTCAGCATGTGATGACGGAGATAGGATGATCGGAGTTGAGTCTAATACAACCGATGGCGCGAGTCGAAGTTGCGTTCGCGAAGCGCGCAAGATTTGACTAATGCCGCGCCCCGCAAGAAAAACATCCCGAGATGCGACGTTATCTGGAGATTTGGGGAATCATGCTGCGCAATTCGCTCATTCGCGAGCTGAGCTTCAAGACTAATTTTATCCTCTGGATGATCGTGGAAGTGCTCTGGTTCTGCGGCCAGATCGTCTTTTTCAATATCATCTTCGGCCAGGTGGATCGAATCGGGGACTGGTCGAAATGGGAAGTGATCCTGTTGGTCGGGACGCACCAAATGATCGCGCAATTGTTCCAGGCGTTTTTCTTCGTCAACGTTTCCAACATCCCGGAGCTGGTCCGGATGGGAAAACTCGATTCGCTCCTCGTCCTGCCGATCGACAGCCAGTTTGCCGTTTCCACAAAACAATACGGCCTCGATAGCATCCTCAACGCGATGCTCGGCGGTGTCGTCGTCATCGTCGCGCTCTCGAAGTTGCACATCACGCCCAGCGCCGGCTCGATCGTGCTTTATCTCGTCGCCCTCGGTTTCGGGGTGGCGGTGCATTATTCGATCATGCTCAGCCTGGCGGCAGTCAGCTTTTGGATCGTGCGCGCGCAGGGCCTGGTTTACGGCTACTTCAATTTCCTCCACATCGCGCGTTATCCGGACGTCATTTTCCCCCAGGTCTTTCGCTTTATCTTTGGATGGATCATTCCGGTCGTGATCGTGGCGAATATTCCGGCCCGCCTCCTGATCAAGCCACTGGGCCACCCAGCCTGGCTGATGATGCACCTCGTTCTCGCCGGATCGATCGCGTTTATCCTGTCGCGGATCTTCTGGCGGTTTGCCTTGCGGCATTATTCGAGCGCCAGCTCGTAAATTCGAGGACAGAATCTGCCTGCGATTTGCTCGTTTTTAGCGGGTAAATCTCTTCTTGCGCCACCGAAGAAATGCCTTTAAGTAAGCCTCCGCTCGCGCCCGGCTAACCAACGGCGCACCTGAAAATATGGCCAGCTCCCGGAAAAAAATGACTGTGAAAAAACCTGCCAAAGCAAAGGCGAAGGCCAGGAAAACTTCGCGCCCGAAGGCGAAGTCGGCCAAGCCGGCGAAAAAGGCGGCCCGCGTTTCCAAAAAGCAAACGGCGGCTAAAAAGACTCCCAAAAAAACGCCGATCCGTGCCGGGAAATCTCCCAGAGCCAACGGCGCTCAGAAGAATATCTCTTCGGGCACGACAACGATCCTGCCCACCAAAAACAACAAGCAAAGGCGGCTCGATCCTTTCACCAAAGGCCAGAGGGAGAAGCTGCTCCAGCTCCGCGATGCCATGGTCGATTCCATGGCCGGCGTCGCCAAAGATAATCTCCGCTCGCGCGCGGAAGGCAGCGAGGCCTCCGCTTTTGGCATGCACCAGGCCGATGCCGGCAGCGACGCCTACGATCGCGATTTCGCGCTCAGTCTTCTTTCGCAGGAACAGGATGCGCTTTATGAAATCGATCAGGCACTGAAACGCATCGAGCTCGGCACCTACGGCACGTGCGAAATGTCGGGAAAGCCGATTTCGCACGCGCGGCTCGAGGCGATCCCGTTCGCGCGTTTCACGGTTGAATGTCAGTCACAGCTCGAGAAGCAAAACAAAGCGTCGCGCGTCCGGCAATCCGTCACCTCGCTCTTCGGGCTGACCGATGAAGAGGGCGCCGAAGGCGAGGAAGAAGAGGCCAAGACCGACGACAGCAAGGAGTAGTTTATGGCGCAGGAAATCATCACTCTCGAATGCACCGAAGCCAAAGCAGCCGGGCTGCCGGCGTCGCGTTACATGAGCACGCGCAATAAGAAGAGCCCGCGAACTCCGAATCGGTTGGAGAAAAAGAAATACAATCCTTTCATGAAGCGGCATACCCTTCATCGCGAAACGAGGTAATCAGCCATGCAACCCAAGACCGCCAAACGCCGTTCCGCCTTTCGCCGTGCCAACCGCACGATGCCGCGCCGCCGCATCGACATCGCCACCGAAGCCATCGACTACAAGAACCCCGATCTGCTCAAGAAATTCGTGACCGAGAGTGGCAAAATTTTGCCGCGCCGCGTGACCGGAATGCCGGCGCACATGCACCGCAAAATCACGCGCGAAATCAAACGCAGCCGTTCCGTGCTGCTGATGAAGTAGCGCTCCCGGTGTCCTAAAGCGCCGGTCCGGATGCCGGCTCAGGGAGCCGGTTTAGGAACCGCCGAATCCAAATAAACTGGCGGCAAGGCCAGCAGGGTTGATATTAGTTATCAATCCGGCTTTTCTGCCATTCGGTTCAACTCCGCCAAAGTTTTGTCGCACCACTGGAGAAGCGCCCGGCTGACGTGCTGTCCGTAGCGCACGGTCATCAACCAATAAGGCGCGTTCGAATTATCGGCATACTCGCGCGTGATCTCTTTTTCAACCGCCCTGTACTTCCGAAGCAGCCCGCGCTGCAGCTCCCTGAACTGTTCGACGTGGGCGATGTTAGCCTTCGTCGTAATCTCCTCACCGAAGAACAACTTCAGGAGAAACTCGTCGCGTTGGATCTTCGGCGCGAACCCCTTGCCCAGCCAACGTCGCAACTCTTTGCGGCCCCTCGCCGTCAGCGAATAAACGTGGCGATCGGGCTTGCCTGCTTCGCTCTCGACGGTTTTTGTGACTGACTTTTCGGCAATCAGATTCCTTAGCACTGGATAAATCTGTCCGTAACTCTCCGTCCAAAAATTGCTGATGCTCTTCTCGACTTCCTTCTTGATGTCGTAACCGGACATGGGCGCGATGCTGAGCATCCCGAGAATTGCATACTTGCTCTTAACCTCTCTCATATGAATTGACGCTGCTATATCTGAATGATATATGCCTTCATGATATGGGTAGCGATCGGAGATCTTCGGTCAACCTCTATCTAGAAAAGCAGGGATGAAATGATTGGCATCTTCAAGGCGGTTCTCATCATACACATTCTCTTTGGCAGCGTCGCTTTGTTCGTTGCGCCCGCCGCAATGCTGACGCGCAAGGGCGGCCTTTGGCATCGGCGCTGGGGTAAAATGTTCTTTTGGGCGATCACGGGCGTAGCGATCACCGCTGTCCTGCTGTCACTTATCCGATCCGGCTTGTTTTTTCTTCTGGTCGCTCTTTTTAGTTTTTATTTAGCTCTCACCGGCTATCGAGTTTTGTATCGTAAGACACCGCAACAACGCCCCGCCAAAGTGGACTGGGCGGCGGTTTTCACCATGCTCCTCGGCAGCCTGGCTTTGGTCGCTTACGGCATTTATCTAATGCTGACCTCAAGCTTCGGAATCGTCGCGATGGTTTTTGGCGTGATCGGTCTCTTGCTCGCGCTGTCCGACCTACGCGATTTTCGTCATCACCCGGCGGACAAAATGGCGTGGTGGTACAGCCATATGGCAAGAATGCTGGCCGCTTATATTGCCGCGGTAACGGCTTTTTCGGTCGTGAATTTCAAATTTCTACCGCCGCTCCCGCGCTGGCTTTGGGCCACCGTCGCAGGGACCGTCGGTATCGTTATTTGGAGGAGATATTATCAAAGGAAGTTTAGGACCCGCATTGAAGTCTGAGCACAATCCTTGGGCCGCGCACATCTTCGCCTCGCAGCGGCGCGATTGCCTCTACATTTCCCTCCGCAGCAGATCCGCGATCTTCGCCATCTCGTCGAAGGTATTGTAGAAATGCGGACTCACCCGCAGCCAACTGCGTTCTTCGCGATCGAAACGAAGCGAGACGACAACGTTGTTTTTCACGAGCGCTTCCTGTAACTGAGCGCTCGAAACCTTCGGATGCCGAAAAGTCAAAATACCGGAGCGATCTTTCTCTGCCTTCGGGCTCAGAAATTCGAAACCAGCGGGTGCGATTTGATCCTTCAGCGTCTGGGTTAGCGCTAGAACACGGCTGGCGATCGCTCGCGGTCCTGCTTCCAAAAGAAGTTCAACCGCAGCGCCCAACCCACCGATGGCCGCATGGTAGTAAGCGCCCGGTTCGAACTTCTGGCCGCCCGGCGCGAATTTGATTTCGCGTTGGGCAATGAAATGGGGCGATTGCACATTCCATCCGCCGATCGTTGCCGGCCGCAATACCTCGCGCCGGCTCTTCTTCACATATAGAATCCCCGCGCCCGATGGGCCGAGGATCCATTTCTGGGCGCCGGCGCTGAGAAAATCGATTCGATCTAACGCGAATGGAATCGCGCCGAGAGTCTGGATGGCATCGACCGAAAATAAAACGCCACGCTCCGCGCAAAGCGCGCCGATCGCATCGAGGTCGATCCGATAACCGCTGCAAAAATTCGCGCTCGCCAGCGCCACGAGTTTCGTCTGCTTCGTCAGTGCGCGTTCGACGATCTCCGGCGTGATTTCTCCGATGCGGGCGGTCTCGATCAGGACTGGCTTCACACCATGACGTTCGAGCGCGAGCCAGGGATAAACATTCGCCGGATAATCATCGAGATAACAGACGACCTCGTCACCCTCCTTCCAGTCGAGGCCATTCGCGATCGCGTTTAGTCCGCTCGAGGTGGGGCCGGTGAACGCAATCTCGTCCACTTCCGCGCCGACGAATCGCGCTGTCGCTTCGCGCGTTTGCGCGATGTGTTCCAGCTCGAGATCGTACTGGCGGGAATCGGTCGAAGCGCGTTCGATCGACTCGCGCATCGCGTCGGCCACTCGGCGCGGGAGTGGCGCGTCTGCGGCGTGCGCGCAATAAATTTTGCGCGCACAAATCGGAAACTCGCGGCGCCGCAGTTCTTCGTCCGCGGCCAGCGCGGCGATCAGGCCTTCTTCTCCGTCCGCTCGCCCTGTTCGATTAGTTTCCAAAATTCTCGCGTCTTGCCGAGTTGGTCGTCTTCGGCCATCGGCAGTTTGCTGCGGAAAAGAAAATCGCGAAACGTGTTTTTGTGCAGGACGCGATGCACCGTGATGCCTTCGGCGCGCTTCTCGAAATAGATCCGGTAATCCTTCGCGCGGTAGCGATGTAGCTTTTTTCCCTCACGTTCGATCACGCCGAAACGGCTGGCATCGAGGTTATCCAAATCTTCGGGGAGGATTTGAAACTCCGCGAGCAACTCGAGCTGCAACGTTTTCGGCAGCACGGTCATTTCAGCCGCGCTCAGTTCGTTGAAAATGATCTGGAACATAGCTGCTCAGAGATACACGCGCTGCACGCGGCTGCCAATCCGCGTCACGATCTCCCAGGAAATGGTAGCGGCGCGGTCCGCCAGCTCTGTGGCTGAAACTTCCTGATCGCCTTGACGGCCGAGCAAGACGACTTCGTCGCCGACCGCCGCTTCGTCGATGTGGGAAACATCGATCATCATCAAATCCATCGTGACGCGCCCGAGAAGTGCGCAGCGTTGACCGCGAACCAAAACCGCTGCGTCGCGATTCGAAAGGTGCCTCGGATAACCGTCGGCATAACCCGCCGACAGCGTGGCCACGCGCATTTCCCGCGGCGTAATAAAGGTCCGGCCGTAACTGATGCCGTGATCCGCGGGCATGTCGCGGATCAGCGCGATGTGCGTTTTCCAGGTGAGGACGGGCTTGAGCAGACGCTGGAATTCGGGCAGGGGCGAAATCCCGTAAAGCATGACGCCCGCGCGGACGATTTCGTACGGCGTATCGTTGAACGCGAGCGTGCCCGCGCTTTGCAGAACGTGGGCCTTGTAATCACCCGGCACTTCGGCGCGGAACTGCTCAACGGTCTTGCGAAACCGGCTGAGCTGGTCGCGCGTATAGTCGGCGTCCTCGTTCGAGACTGGCATGTGCGTTGAAACACTGTGAATCCGCAGATTGCTCAATGCGGCTACTTTCTTGAACGCAGCGAGGCTTTCGACCTCGGGCGCGCCCATCCGACCCATACCGGTGTCCACTTTGAAATTGATGGAAACCGGCCCGATTCGATCGAACGCCTGCGCTTCGTCAATCGTTGAGATGGTGGGAATGAATTCGAGCTCGACGATCGTCGATCGTTCGGCCGGCAGGGCAGGTCCGAGGATGATAACCGGATGCGGCAAGACGGCGGTGCGCAGCGCGATCGCTTCCTCGAGGTTGGCGACGCCAAAGAGCTGCACCGCCCTCGCTAGTGCCTCGGATACGCCGACCAGCCCGTGCCCGTAGGCGTTAGCCTTTACCACCGCGAGGACGTCCGCACTGCCGATCCGTTCGCGGACGACGCCGAGATTGTGGAGCAGCGCACTGCGATCGATTTCAGCCCAGCAACGATACGCGCTCATTTATTGATGGCCGACATCCGAGCCGTTTTCGGAACAGTGATGTGCGGCGCATAAAGATAAATCGGTTCCAGCGATCGCGTATCCTCTATTTCGCCGGCCTGGTCGCGTGCCAGCTTCGCCAATTTCCGCGCGGCCGGAAAAGCGAGAAGGCTCTGGGGAAATTGCGACAATGCTTCGGAGGAATAGATCGGCACGCTTGAATCACGAATCATCGTTTCGAGTTCGGAAGCCGAATGGAGATCGGGGCCCTCGATCACGCGACCATCGCGCACTCGCGCCAGGAAAAACGATTGGCGTCGCGCGTCCCCGATGACGCAATATTCCCGCGCCTCCACCTCAAGCGCGCAAATCGATGGCAGCCCGAAAAGAGTTGCTCGCGCCGCCGTCCGCAATCCAACAGCGGCTGCAATGGCAATGCGCACGCCGGCATAAGAACCGGGACCGAGCCCGACGACAATCGCGTCCGGCCCGCCGAATCTCTGTACGCAAAGCCGCAGGTTCTCGAAGAACAAACCGGAATGCTTTCGGTCGTTGGCGAAAGTTTGATCGAACGAGACCGCGTCCTCTTCGATCAAGGCAATACTTCCCTGACGGCTCGATAATTCGAACGCCATCGTTTTCATCGCGGCGTTCCTTCTCTGATCACACGCGTATTTTCGTCTTTCAGTTCGAACGAGACCCACTTCGCGTGGCTTGGGATGATGTCGCCATGGCGGTCCGCCCATTCGATCAACGAGACGCCGTCGCCGAAAACGTATTCGTCGAAGCCAAGCCGCAGAATCGATTGGCGATCTTCCAGCCGATAGAAATCGAAATGGTAAACGGGCAGGCGCCCGTCGCAGTATTCGTGTACCAGGACGAAAGTCGGGCTGGTCACTTCGGCGCGGCTCTCGACGCCGGCGACGAAGCCTTTTACAAACTGGGTTTTGCCGGCACCCAAATCTCCGGTTAAAGCGAAGACGTCGCCCCGCCGCGCACGCTCGCCGTAAGTCCGACCGGCCGCGATTGTTTGCTCAGCGTTTTTTGAAATGAACATAGCCGGGAGGCAATTTGCGATTTGCGATTTGCGATTTGCGATTCAGGCGGCCGATTCGCGTCAACGGAACATCGGGAAACTTTTTTCGCCAGCGCGCGGGGAGCGAGCGGGAGTTCTTGGAAGAGATGGCGAAGAGCAATTCGTAATCTTCGCCATCGGAAATCGCCTGCGCTGTCGTGCAACCGGGATTCAAGGGCAACGCCGCTTCATCTATCTCGAATCCGACGCGGCTCGCGTGCGCCAGGCGAGGCAAATCGGCGCCGAGCCCGTCGCTCAAATCCATCATCGCGTTGATCGGAAAATTTTTGGTGAGCCAGCGCGATTCTACGATCCGAGGGACAAACTCGAGATGACGGCCCCGCAGCGAGCCGCCCAACCGGCCGGTGACAAAGAGCTGGTCGTTCGGTTTCCCTCCGGCTCGGACAACCCAGCGCTGTTTCTCGACGGTCCCAGTGATGCTGATCGAAATAACCGCAGGGCCTTTGATTCTGCTCGTCTCTCCGCCGACCACGGCGACTTCAAACGCGCGCGCCGCTTTGTCGATTCCGCGATAAATTTTCTTCACCCAGGCGAGCGTTTTGTCCGACGGAAGAATCACCGTGACCAATGCGAACTGCGGCACGCCCGACATCGCCGCGAAATCGCTCAATGGCCGCGCCATTGCTTTCCATCCGATCAACTCGGGCCGGCTCGCTTTCGTGAAGTGAACGTTCTCCACGAGGCAATCGGTCTTGAGCAGCTGGAGCTTTCCGCGCCCGTCCGATTTCACAACAGCGCAGTCGTCGCCCGCGCCGACGATCACTCCCCGATTGCGGGGAAGTTTGGGCAGGAGTTGGGCGAGCAGGCGGTCCTCACCGAGCTCACTCAGCTTCATTGTTGGACCAACTCCGGGAAAGCGAGCGCGGTCAAAGTTAGGGCATTAAAGAAGGCGTGCATCGTCATGGAAACGAGGATCGACCCGCTCCATTCGTAGGCAATGGCGAAGCAGCTTCCGAGAACAAAAAGCGGAGCGAACGAGGGCAGGTGGGCGTGGACCGCGGCGAAAAGAAGTGCGCTCACCGTTATGCCGACGAACCGCCCGAAATAGCGGCGAACGACACCGTACAAAAAGAAACGAAAGATAAATTCCTCGGCCAGCGGTGCGACCGTTACCGCCAAAACGATGATCAGGATCCGCTGTTCGAGCGTGCTGGAAGCGTTGAAAAGCTCGACGATCGCCTGCTTATCCGGGACCCGTTGCAGGAGGCGTTGGGTAACAACGTCGGCGAGGAAAATCAATGGATAGGCGGCGAGCATCAGGAGCGCCCCGGTCACCGTCGTCCGGAAAAAACCGAGCCTGGAAAACCCGCCTAACGAATTCAAATCGAACCCGCGCAAGCGCAGAAACCCGGCGACAATCAGCAACAATCCGATTGTGAAAAGCGCGCTCACGATCAAGTCGCGACTGCGCATGTGGGTCGTGTGCTGGGAAGCTCCCGCGAGAGTAAGCAAGAAAAAAAATGAGAGCAGCGTCGCGAGGATCACCTCGGGCCAACCAAATTTCCGTTCGATCGGCGCCGCGGGGTCCACCACCCGCGCGCTGATTTGCCGTAGGAGCGAGACGTAAATGTAAACCCCCGCAACCAGGAAAAAGGCGTTGATCACCGCACTAAGGGCCGGCAAAACGCCGCTCGAACTCATGCCTCGGCGCCTGTCCTACGGAGCGTAGAAGCTTGGCAGGAAATAGGCGCGCCCGCTTTCCAGTTGCGGCACCAGCTGTTTGGGAAGGCTCAGCTCGATTTTCGAATCGGTGCTGCCGAGGGCGCGAAAGAAGCGGCTGAGGGTGAAGGCGGGGCCGTATTTTACGATCGTGGCTCCCGGAGCGTTGCCGAGCTGTTTAGCCTTCGCGAAGGCATCTTCAATCTGACCCACGTCATCGATCAACTTGTTCTCCAGCGCATCCTTGCCCGAAAGAATGCGCCCGTCGGCCACGGTGTTGCGCAGAACGTCGGCCGGCACATTGCGTTCCTTCGCCACGATCCCGAGAAATTTCTCGTACGTTTTCATGATGAAACCCTGAATGTAATCCCGCTCTTCCGGCGTGACGGGCCGGGTCCCACTGAGCATGTCCTTGAATTTCCCGCTCTTGAACACGACCGACGCGAGCCCGATTTTGTTAAAGAGCTGCTCGTAGTTCAGCGTCTGGATGATCACGCCGATGCTTCCCGTGATCGTGGTCTCGTTCGCCATCAGATATTTTCCGCCGCAGGCGACGTAATAGCCGCCCGAAGCGGCCAGCGAATCCATGTAAACCACGACCGGTTTCTTCGCGCGCGTTTTGACCACCCAGTTGTAAATCACATCCGACGCCGTCACTTCCCCGCCGGGCGAATCGATTTCGAGAACCACAGCGCGCACATGTTCGTCGTCGCGGGCCTGTTGCAGGGCCAGGCGCATGTCGTCCACCATTGTATCGCCTACGTTGCCGTTGAGCGACGAACTGATGAGGCCGCGCATCATGATGACCGCGATCTTGTCGCTGTTACCGCGGGCCCCCCGCTGCACGATCGTTTCACGAAAAGAAGGCGTTGGCTCTTCCTGGCGTGAGCTGCCGGCGAGACGATTGAAGGCGGTCGCCGCCAGGACGAAATTCATGAGCACGCTCGCGCAAAGCGCCACGAAGAGAAAGATGCTCAAACAGCCCAGTTTTCGATTAGCCATGACCGGTGGAAGCTTGCGGAGAACCGAGCCAGGCACAAGGGGATTTCCCGGCAGCCACTCCTCCAATCCCCCAGTCCCCTACTGGCTCGGAAGCTGCTTTTTCAGCTATCATGAATAATGCCGGTCATCTCCCGATCAGTGAGACCGCACGCCGCGCGGGCCGACCCAAAGGAAAGCGCGGTCGTCCCCGGAAAACTCAGGCTGCTGAGAGCACCGAGAGAGCAACGCCCGCAGTGGGAACTCTCACGCGCACGAAGAGCCTTTTGCTCGCAGCGCTCCGGGTCTGGGAGCTCAAGCACCGCATCGGCGAGTAAACGCTGAGTCCTGGACGGTCGCTCTACTTTTTCGGTTCGACCTTCACAAAGATCGTCTTTGGCGCGGTCGGGAAGTATTTGAAGAGCGCAGGACACAGCCAGCCTTCCATCTTAAAGCGCTCGTTGTAGTACCAGTTCCCGCCCGATTCTTCCCGTCGCCATTCCAATTTCTCGGTGGAACCGGGGAACGGTGCCGCGCTGAAGACCGCGCGAAATCCCTTCTCCGCGTGTGGAATGTCCGCAACCATCCGGTCGATCATGGTATCAATCCCCGCGATAAACGGCTCGCGCGAGAGCCCCACCCGTGGATCATCGAAAACCCACATACCTTCGTATTTGTAAGGCGCGATGACGAAGAGCGAATTCATCGGGCCAACGCTCGGAGTTCCCCCACCCCAAAGCAAGCCGGCCGCCGCGAGCGAGACGATGAAGATTGCAGTTAACCGGCGCATGAATACTTTCGATCCCAACCTAGGCGCTCATAGCTCAGCCGGATAGAGCATCGGATTTCTAATCCGACGGTCGGAGGTTCGAGTCCTCCTGGGCGCGCTTCTCATTTAGCGAATTAGCGACTGAGTGATTTAGCGATTAAGCAGCTGCCCGTCACTGGTCACTTGTCACTCGTCACTTTCCTGAACTTCCGCTCGTGATCGAGCAGCCACTTTTTTCGCCAGAGGCCGCCGCCGTAACCGCAAAGGGTGCCGTCCGCGCGGATGACGCGGTGACAGGGAATGATGATGGAGAGCATGTTGGTTCCGTTCGCCCGGCCGACGGCGCGTCGGGCGTTCGGAATGCCCAGGCGTTCCGCCATCCAGGAATACGAACGCGTTTCCGCGACCGGAATCGAGCGCAAGATCTCCCAGGTCCGAAGCTGAAAATCCGATCCGATCGGCGCGAGCGGGATATCGAACTCGAGTTTCTCACCGGAGAAATAGCGAGCGAGCTGCGTCCGGATCGCATCAAGATAGCGGTGCTCGCCCGGAACGACATTGGTTTTCAATCGTTGCCGCAACGTTGCCAACTCAGATTCCAACGCTCGGCGATCGGCGAACTCCAGCAGGCGCAATCCTTTGTCGTCCGCCACCGCAAGCATCGCGCCGAGCGGGGTGTCGAGACGTTCGGCAAACATGCAGCCGCGGGACTTCGCGGCGGTCGGCGGATCGCCGAAAATCTTTGTGAACGCTTCGCGAAAACCGCTGGCCGATTCGAATCCGCTACCATTCTTCGCTTCGTTCACGCGTCCGCCTTTTCGCACTTCGCGCAAAGCCAGCCCCATCCGGCGCGCTCGGTGATACGCCTGGAAGGTCATTCCGTAATGGCGTTTGAATTGCCGCCGCGCGGTCGAGGGGTCGATCTTCAACGCCGCCAATTCCTTGTCGGTTAATCGTCCATCCGGCGCGCGCTCGACTTCGGCGCGCAGTCGCTCGATCAATTCGGGCGGCCGCTTGTCTGGATCCATCGGACGGCAACGCAGACAGGGCCGGTAACCGCCATGCAGCGCTTCGCTCGGCGTCGGAAAAAAATCGAGATTTTCACGAGCCGGCTTTTTCGCGGGACAGGTCGGTCGGCAAAAAATGCCGGTCGTCCGGACACCAACGAAAAAAATTCCTTCAAAACTCGAATCGCGGTTTACCAGCGCGCGATACATCATATCGGACGGCGGGAGCAGTTCGGGGACTTTCATGCGAGTAAAGTTTTCGTTCGGCAATATCGATGACTGCGGCTCGATCTGAAAGCTCGATGTTTTCATATCCCATGCTAAACGCACGAATCCAGGCCGCGCATCGACGGAATTCGGGCGATGAATTCTGATCAGCGTCAAGGAGCGGCGGTTTATCCCGCGGCTGCGGGACCGAAGTCTTGGGGAGGGCGGTTTGGAAAGCGCCCCTCCTTGAGGTCGTCCGGTTCATTCAGGCTGAGATAGAGACGTTGATCCTGTTCCGGCAACGGAAATCGCCGCATTTTACCTGCGGCAACGAGTTCCCCGATCAATCGTTGCAGCGAAAAATCGGTTCCAGCCAGAGCCGCCACGAACTCCGGCGCAGCCTCGCGTGGGTAGATCGCGGCGAGCGGTTCAGTTCGTTCGCCGATCATAGGCACAACTCCGCAACCTTCCGTGGCCAGATCGCAAAGGAGCCCCAGCTGTTCGTGCGTAACGAAGGGCATGTCGACTGCGAGGACGACGAGGTGCGAGGTTTGCATCTGGGTAAGGGCTTTCGTTAGGCCACTGAGCGGGCCGCGAGACGGCGGATCGTCCAGAAGCAATTCGGTGTCGGCCGGTAGCCAGGAAGATTCGGTTCGGGCGGATACGAACACTTTCGCGGGAGCAAGATCGCGAAGAACCCGGAGCTGCCGGCGCCAGAGCGGCTCGCCACCAAAAACAACCCCCGCTTTATCGCGCCCCATGCGGCGGGATTCACCACCAGCGAGCAACACTGCAGAGAGCGTTATCATAACTCTTGTCATTCTGAGCGAAGTTTTGCAGAAGCAAAACGAAGTCGAAGAATCTCTGACTTTTCCTGGTAGTCAGCGCGCCGCTCCAGAAGAGGAATTAGAGATCCTTCGACAGGCTCAGGATGACAAAGCTCGGCTTCGCCTCGCCGCGTTGTTCTTTCGTGCGATGATCCCATCATGAAAGGAATCGGCGCTGGCAGCATCGTGCGGCGGAAAGACGATGGCAGCCACGAGTGGGTGACCGACGAGGTCACGATCGAGGAACCGCTCGAAATGCGCATTAGCGGCAGCGCGATCGCGACAACGATGCGGACGCCGGGCAACGACGAAGAACTGTCCGCCGGTTTTCTTTTGTCCGAAGGGATTGTGCGCACGCGCGCCGATCTGCGAGCGATCGCGCCGTGCACTCTGCCGGCGTCGCTCGGCAATGTGATTAACATCGAGATCGCGCCAACGGTAAAGTTCACACCGGCGGCGGCGCATCGCTTCGGGACAATCTCCACGAGCTGCGGACTCTGTGGAAAAACGAGCATCGAATTCATCCGGCAGCAATTTCCACCGATTGAGATATCAACTCGGATTCAAATCGCGGAGGCAACGCTTTTGAAATTGCCGGAGCGCTTGCGCGGCGCTCAAGGAAACTTTGCTCGAACGGGAGGGATCCACGCCGCAGGTATTTTTGATCTCGAGGGGAATTTACTTTTCGCCCGCGAAGACATTGGGCGCCACAACGCCGTCGACAAAGTGATCGGACGCGCCTTCCTCAACGGCCTGTTGCCGCTCAGCCGTCATATCCTGCTGGTAAGCGGCCGTTCCTCGCTCGAGATCGTGCAGAAAGCGCTGGCTGCGGAAATCCCGATCGTTGCCGCGGTTTCCGCGCCGTCTTCGCTCGCGGTAAACTTTGCGCGCGAATGCGGCCAGACTCTGATCGGCTTCTTGCGCCCGCCCACGTTCAATGTGTATTCGCACATCGAACGCGTCGCGATGTTGTAGCGTCGCCCTGCCTACCAGCGATGAAACGCCGGATGGCCTTCCTTCACCGCTACAAAAGTCCCGCGACAGGTCGCGCAGACTTTTCCGCCGGCGGTCAGCGTCCCATCGACAGTCGCCTTGTTTCCTTCCGACTCGATCACTTTCGCGGAAAGAAAAACCGGGGCATCGGTCGGCGTCGGCCGCAGCAGCTTGATCGCGTAATCCGCCGTCACGGTGCATGGCGGACGATCTTCGCCGGCCTTATTCATCAAATGCCAGGCCGCGGTCCAATTGCAGTGGCAATCAAGCAGCGCCCCGATGATTCCACCGTTCAGGACGCCTGGGAACGCTTCATACCGCGTCGCCGGTTTCCATTCCGCGACCACTTCGTCGTCTCGGACAAAGCTGCGGATGTGAAGGCCATCCGGATTCGCGGGCCCGCAACCGAAGCAGGCATTCTCCGGCGCGTATTTTTCCTGGAGCGATTGCGATCCGGCGTCGGCCATCGCTCACTTCGCTCCGTTGCCCGAGACCGAACCCGGATAAGGCCGCAATTGCGGACCGGTATAAAGCGAGCGCGGGCGAATGAGACGGTTGTGGTCGTGTTGTTCGATGACGTGCGCGCACCAGCCCGCGACCCGCGATACGGCAAAGATCGGCGTGTTCAACTCCGGCGGAAATTTCAGCATGGTGAAAACCGGAGCCGCATAGAGATCGACGTTGGCGCAGAGTTGTTTCTCGCGTTCCATCGTCGCTTCGAGATTCTCGCAGATCGGCACCCACTGTTCCTTGCCCAGGCGTTTTCCGAGATCGCGCGCGATCTCGCGCATGATCGGCACCCGCGAATCGCCCGCTTTGTAAACGCGATGACCGAAGCCCATGATTTTCTTTTTCTGCGCGAGCGCGTCCATCATCCATTTCTCCGCGCGATCCGCCGTGCCGATGTCGTCGAGCATCTTCATCGATTCTTCGTTGGCGCCGCCGTGCAGGGGACCTTTCAACGTTCCGCAAGCTGACGTGACCGCCGCATACATGTCCGCGAGGGTCGAAGCCGTCACGCGCGCGGCAAAAGTGGAGGCGTTGTATTCGTGGTCGGCGTACAAAATGTAGATCGTGTCGAGCATTCGGATCTGCCAATCCTGCGGCACGCCGCCGGTCAGTTTATAGAAAAAATTCCCGGCATGCGTCAGATCCGGTTTGTCTTCGATCGGTTGCTGTCCCTGCGAAATCCGCCAGCCATCGGTCACCAGCGTTGAGACGCGCGCCAGCAATCGGACCGCCTTACGGACGTTCGCCGCGTGCGAGTGATCGTTCAGATCCGGATCGAAAGGCGCGAGCATGGAAACGCCGGTGCGCAGCATATCCATGGGATGCGTGTTCTTCGGCATGAGCCGCAGCATTTTCAAAACCGGCTCGGGCAATCCGCGCTCGGCCGCGAGCGCTTTTGAAAATGTCGCCAGCTGGTCAGCTGTAGGCAGCTCGCCGTTCAGCAATAGATACGCGACCTCCTCGAAGTTCGCTTTCTCCGCCATCTCGTGGATATCGTAGCCGCGGTACATCAACCCGGCGTTGGGATCGACCCAGCAAATTTCGGTCTCTCCCGCGACCACTCCGGCGAGCCCGGGGCTGTAAGCGGGTTTGGTTTCTGTGCTCATATCGTTTTCCTTTTACTTCGTCGGATCGTACTCCAGCAGCTCGTAAAGCTCCTGGCGCGTTTGCATGCGGTCGAGCCAGCTTTCCTGCGTGCCGGTCTTTTTCAAATCGCTCAGCATCTGGCCGGCTGCAAACATGGAAACGCGGAAGGCCGTCTGCGGATAGATGACCATCCGATAGCCGAGATCGGCCAATTTCTTGAATGACAACAACGGGCTTTTGCCGAACTCCGTCATGTTCGCCAGAAGCGGCACTTTCACTTCCTTTGCGAAATCGCGGAACTCCTGCTCGTTCTGCAGCGCCTCAGGAAAGATCGCGTCAGCACCGGCGGCGAGGTAGCTCTGCGCGCGGTCCACGGCTTTGGCGAAACTCTCGACCGCCCGCGCGTCGGTGCGCGCGATCAGGAGGAAATCCTTGTCCCGCTTCGCCGCGACAGCGGCTGCGAGCTTTTCATTCATCTCTTCCGTCTCGACCAGGGTCTTGCCCGCGAGATGGCCGCAGCGCTTCGGGAATTCCTGATCTTCAATATGGCAACCAGCCAGCCCCGCGCGTTGAAATTGCCGGATTGTCCGCGCCGCGTTTTCCGCTCCCCCAAAACCCGTGTCCGCGTCCACGATGCAGGGAATCTTCACCGCGTGCGCCACATAGCCGGCGAGCTGCGCCACTTCCGTCAGCGTCAGCAGCCCGATGTCAGGCATGCCTGCCGTTGCGTTGCACAAACCGGCTCCGCTGATGTAGAGCGCATCAAAACCGCTGCGTTCGACGAGCCGTCCCATCCCGGCGTTGAATACGCCCGGCATCGCGACGCATCCGTCGCGAATCAGTTCACGTAAACGTGCTGCGGGCGAAGTCATGAGCGGGATGGCATTTCGAGCGCCTTCATCAGGTCGGCAACGTCCGTCGCCTGCTCGAACTGCCAGGAAATCTTCAGCACGCCATCAGCCGCGTCTTTGCCGATCTTCGGCGCCGCCAGGTTCAGGAATTTTCCTGCAAGCTCGGAATCCTTGAGCCGGTTCTTCGCGTTGCCTAACGGATAGTCGACTCGCTTGGTCAGGGTGCGGCCGTCGGCGAGGTTGACGTGCACGATGTTCGCGACTGCGTCGGCATAAAGCGCGGTCAGTTCATCATTTCGTTGCACCTTCACGCCTTGGAGGAAGGAGACGATCCCGGTCTCGGTGAAACGCTCGGGCGCAAATTGTTTATCCGTCACCTCGCCATCGATCAACGCCACCGCGGTGATATACGGCAAGCTGTGATCCGCGGTCTCCCGCTGTTGCGGATGCCACTTCTCCGGTTCGCTCCCGATGATGTCGACCGAGGCGTCATGGCTCTCGATCACCATCGTCTTCACCTGCGACAAATCTTCAATCTGGTTGCGCAGGAACAATGCCGCTTCGATCGCGCTCTGGCTGTGATATTCCGCGGGCCAGAATTTAATGCTCGTCTTCAGAATCATCGAGGCGGGCCCTTCACCCGGCATCGCTTCCTTCGTCTTATCGAAAACTTCGCGGACGTTGCCTAACGACACTCCGAGCTGCTTCTCGAACCCCATCGCGCCTTCGAAGATCGGCGCCGGCCCAGTCATCCCGGCGCGTGCGAGCAACGCCGCGTAAACACCCAGCCTGGCCGCATTCGCAAACGCCACGCCTTTCCAGTGCGACAGCTCCCCGACGCGCGCCTGGCGAAACGCAGCGCAATGCACGCCGGCGATATTGATGGCGTGCCGCGTCCGTTCGGGATCGAGTCGCATCAGTTTTGCGCAAGCGAGTGCGGTGGAGAAAGCTCCGTAAGTCGGATGATCCCAGCCCCGCGCGCGAATGCTCGCCGCATCGCAAAGGCGGCATTGCACTTCGTAGGCGATCGCCGTCGCCGTGATCATCTCTTTCCCGGTCGCACCGACGCTCTCCCCGACCGCGAGGACAGCGGAAAAATTGTCGCTCGGGTGGGCCGGTTCCTTCGAGAGATAGGTGTCGTTGTAATCGAAGTAGCGAATGCAACAACCGTTCGCGAACGCGGCCCAATCCGGCGGCGCCTTAAGTTTGGTCCCGATGATCGTCGCTCCATTCTTCGCGCTGAAATCGGAAGCGACTGTGCGCGCGATCGTGCACGGCTCCTCATTCCAAGCCCCGAGCGCGCAGCCGAGCGAATCGATCAACCGGCGCTTCACTTCATGCACCACGTTCCTGGAGAGATCCTCGAATTCGAGGGAGCAGGCGAAATTGGCGAGTTGATGCGCGAGGGTCGTAGTCATGAAAAAAGTGAAGCTGCAATCTGGCGATTAATCGCCGCGCGGCAAGCTCTGGGGAGCGCACGCGCCCTCGCGTGCTGGCGATGGCGCCCCGCCATCGCGAACTTCATCCCAGGAAAAAAAGATTGTTTCGGCGAGGGCGCCGAAACCAGCACGCGAGGGCGCGTGCGCTCCCCAGATCAAACGCTCATTCGCGGTTTTCATCCGTGCTCATTTGCCGGTTTCGTGGTTAATCTCTCCCTATGAGCAAAGTTTACTCAGATGCCAAAGCGGCACTTGCCGGCCTGCTCCACGACAACATGACAATCGCTGCGGGCGGGTTCGGGCTCTGCGGCATTCCGGAAAATCTCATCTCGGCCTTGCATGCGAGCGGCGTGAAAGGCCTCACCATCGTCGGCAACAACGCAGGCGTGGATGGCTTCGGCATGGGCGTTCTCCTCACAACCCGGCAGGTCAAAAAAGTCATGGCGTCGTACGTCGGCGAGAACAAGGAATTCGAGCGCCAGGTGCTGGCCGGTGAACTCGAGCTCGAGCTCATCCCGCAGGGCACACTCGCCGAGCGGTTGCGCGCGGGCGGCGCGGGCATCCCCGGGTTTTACACCCGCACGGGCTTCGCCACCAAACTGACCGAGGGCAAGGAGACGAAAGTTTTCGACGGCAAGGAATACGTGCTCGAGCCGGGCATCACGGCCGAGGTATCGCTCGTGAAGGCGTGGAAGGGAGACAAGTCAGGCAATCTTATTTTTCGGAAAACCTCGCGGAACTTCAACCCGATGATCGCGAGTTGCGGCAACATCTGTGTCGCCGAAGTCGAACAACTCGTCGAAGCCGGCGAACTCGATCCCGACCAAATCCACACGCCGGGCATCTTCGTTGACCGTATCCTTCAGGGCGCGCACTACGAAAAGCGGATCGAGTTCCGCACCGTGCAAGGCAGCGCCGCGGCGAAAAAAGAAAACCCGATCCGCGATTTGATGGCGAAGCGCGCCGCGCAGGAACTGCGTGACGGCTATTACGTTAACCTCGGCATCGGCATCCCCACGCTGGTGGCGAATTACATTCCCGACGGCATGAACGTCACGTTGCAGTCCGAGAACGGCCTGCTCGGCATTGGCCCGTTCCCGACTGAGGGCGAAGTCGACGCCGACCTGATCAACGCCGGCAAGCAAACCATCACGACGAGGCCCGGCTCGGCCTTTTTCTCGAGCGCCGATTCATTTACAATGATTCGTGGCGGGCACATCGATCTCGCCATTCTCGGCGCCTTCGAGGTGACCGACAAAGGCGACATCGCGAATTGGATGGTGCCCGGAAAAATGGTGAAAGGACCCGGCGGCGCCATGGATCTGGTGGCCGGCGTGAAACGCGTCGTGGCGGTGATGGAGCATTGCGCCCGGGATGGCAGCCCGAAGATTTTGAAGGAATGCACGCTGCCCATCACGGGCCTGGGAGTCGTTAATCTTATTATCACCGACCTGTGTGTGTTCGAGGTGAAACAGGGTGGCGGGCTCGTCCTCATCGAGCTGCATCCGGGAGTCACCGAGGACGACATCCGCGCCAAAACCGGCGCGCCCTTCGACGTTGCGCTGAGGGGCTGACGTTCTAGATTCCCGTCGTGAGCACCGCTCAGGAAATTGAGAACGCGATCCGCTCGCTGTCGCCGGCCGAGCGCGATAAACTTTTTCAGCACATCCCCCTGCTATTCCCGGAATTTAGCCGCGACTCAGAATGGGACCGGATCGTCCATGACGATCGGCCGCGACCGGCTCTGACCGAACTGCTGAACCGCTACGAAGCCGATCAGGCTCGCGAATCAGAAGCGTTTCCGAAGGTTGCTGAGGGGGATTTCGATTCGCACTCGTGATCTCCCGCGCCACGCCGGAGTTCTGGCAGCTCTATCGTAGACTGCCGCCGGAGACGCAGTTCGCTGCGCGCGAGACATATCAGCTGTTTAGTGCAAATCCGGCGCATCCAAGCCTCCGGCTCGAGCGGTTACGCGTTGATCGGCGCGCATGGGCGGTTCGCGTTACGCGAGATATTCGCGCGGTCGCTCTTCGCGATGGCGACGAGTGGCTGTGGTTCTGGATCGGCACCCACAAAAACTTTGACCGCCGCTTTCCAAACTAGCACCCGCTAGGAAAACCCGATTTATACCGCTCGCTCTCGCGGGCAGAGCAGCACCAGCAGCGACGCGATTATCCAGCACGCGATCATAAAGATAAATCCCGTGCGGAACGAGCCGGTGCTCTGGCTTAGGTTGCCGATGATTTTCGGGCCAACGAATCCGCCGATGCTGGCCGTGCAATTGATGAATCCGACCGCAGCGGCTGCCGCTGAACTGGTCAGAAATGCACTGGGCAACGCCCAGAACGAAGGCAGATAAGCAATCGTGCCGAAGGCGACCAATGAAAACACGACCACGAGCAGTGTGTTCGAAGGCGGAAGGAACAACCACACACTGAGTCCCAGTGCGGCGGTCAATTGCGGGATGGCAAAATGCCAGCGGCGCTCGCGCGTCCGGTCGGAATTCCAACCCAGGACGAGCATTCCGACAAGACCCGCGACAAACGGAATCGCGCCGATCCAGCCAACGCGCTGCGTACTCCAGCCGGTAAACCGTTGCAGCATTGTCGGCATCCAAAACCAAAAGGCGTAGCCGCCCGTATAGCAGAAGAATAGCCCGACGGTGAGCAGCAGCACCGGCGGATGCCGGAGCGCCTGCCAAATCGTGACGTGTTCGACGTGCGCTTTGGCCTGCCGCTCTTCGGCCAGGCGAGCAGCCAGCCAATCACCCTCGTCAACCCGCAACCATCGCGCTTCGTTAGGCCGATCGGGCAGCAAGAACAGCGTCGCGATTCCGAGCAAGATCGCGGGCACACCTTCCAGCAAAAAGAGCCAGCGCCATCCGGGAATGCCGAGCCAGTGAAGACCAAGGATGTAGCCGGCGAGCGGGCTGCCGAGGATATAAGCAATCGGAATTGCGGACATAAACAGTCCAACCGCCTTGGCCCGGTCCCGATAGATGAACCAATGGGAAAGATAAACAATTACGCCTGGAAAGAATCCGGCCTCGGCCGCACCGAGCAGGAAACGCGCGCCGTAAAGCTCCAGCGGCGTGCGCACGAAACCTGTCAGGGTTGTCAGCGCGCCCCACGTGATCAGGGTGATGGCCAGGAGGAGCCTGGCGCTCCAGCGTTCCACCAACAGCGCTCCGGGAATTTGCAACGCGAAATAACCGATAAAGAAAATTCCGCTCGCCGTGCCAAACACCGAATCGGTCAGGCCCAGGTCGCCTTTCATCCCGAGCGTCGCGTAGGCGATGTTCGTGCGATCGATATAGTTCGCGACGTAAAGGAGAAAAAGGAACGGCAGCAACCGAACCGCAATCCGACTGCGCGCACTTGCCCCAGCCTCTATTTCCGAGGAAGCCATTTGCTGGGCGCAGCATACCGCGCGGTTCGTAAGGCTCGCAATTTCAATCCCGCTTGCCTTTGGCTGACTAAGCACACGAGAATGCAGACATGAAACTGCGCGTCCTTTTTATTTCCACGCTGACCCTTGTCCTTGCGGCGCACCTCTGCCTTGCCGGTGCGGGGGAGAGTTGGGCGGGCCAATATTCCGACCAGAATTTCCTCGGCGGTAAAGCCGTCTTCCAATTGTCGATCGAGCAATCAGGCAGCGCGATCCAGGTGTCGTTCGACGCGGCCCACAAGGATGCGCACGGCGCCGCGCCGGAAGGCCAGGGCCCCGCAAAAATTTCCGGCAAGGACACCCTCATCTTCAAATTCGAAGACAGCTTCAGCAATACCGGCACCGGCACCATCAAACACGCCGGTAACGACATCATCCTCTCGATGAAGACCACGCATGTCGCCGAGCCGCGCTGCATGGTTTTCTACGGCGACAACATGCGATTGAAACGCGCGAACAAGAAGTAGGCAGCTACACCATCGGTCGGAAACGGCCGACGACCTCCTGGAGCCGGCCGGAGATCTGGCCTAACGAGCAGACTTCTGCGGCTTCCATCAACGCGGGAAAACAATTCTCGTTGGATTCAGCCACCGCGGCGAGCTTATCGAGCGCTTTCGCTGCCTTCGCCGCATTCTTCGTCTTGAATTTCTTCAGGCGATCGACCTGCAATTGCTGCTTCGCCCGCGGCGTGCGGACGAGTTCGACTTCGGGCATCTCTTCCGCGCCGTCACGATACTTGTTCAGCGCGATGATCGGCCGGGTGCCGTCGTAAATCTGCTGTTCGTAGCGATGCGCCGCATTCTGAATCTGGCTGCGCTGATAACGATTCTCGACCGCGCCCATCACTCCGCCGAGCCGCTCGATCTCGCGGAACTCCTCCAGAATTGCAGCTTCGACCGCGCGCTCGACCGCCTTCATTCCGGGCGAACCGCTCAGCATATTCATGGTGTGTTTGAAGATGCCGGATTCGTCGAGCAGGATGGCCTGGCCGTGCGCGGAAAGTCGAATCCATTCTTCGCTCGGCGTGGTGAAGGGCTCATCCGCGCTGTTCGAATGGCACGAGTTCGTGCCATTCATGTAGGCGAGCATCAGTTCAGCCGCCGTCCTCGTCAGGTTGTTTCTAAACTCGGCGGCGATAAGCGAACGTCCGCTCGTCTGGGTGTGGACCTTGAACATCTGCGCGCGCGGGCCCGCGCCAAACGCATCCCGCATTCCAATCGCCCAGATGCGACGCGAAACGCGCGTGAGCGCGATGTATTCGACGTCGAGTCCGCAATCCAGAAAGAACGAAAGCCGCGGGCCAAATTCATCCGCGGACATGCCGCGGTTCGCCATCATTTCCGCGTAGGCGAATCCGTTCGAGAGCGTGTAAGCCGCCTGCTGCACCGGCGTGGAGCCGGCTTCGCCGATGTGATAACCGCTGATCGAAACCGGATACCAACGCGGCATGTTGCGCGTGGTCCATTCCATCATGTCGCCGAGGAAACGGAGGGATGCTTCGACCGGGAAGATGGTCTCGTTCTGCGCCTGAACCTCCTTGAAGATGTCGGCCTGGATCGTGCCGCGAAGTTTCGGAACGACGCCGGCGCCGAAGCGGCGTTTCGCCGCGGCAATATACATCGCCATGATGATCGGGGCCGGCCCGCTGATCGTCATCGACGCCGAGAAGCTCGGCGCGCCCATATCGAAGCCGGCATAAAGCCGCTCCATGTCTTCGACCGTATCGACCGCTACTCCGCCTTCGCCGATTTTCCCAAAAACGCCGTCCGCATCCGAATCGATCCCGTAAAGAGTCGGACCATCGAAGGCGGTGCTTAGACGCTTCGAACGCTGATGCGCGCCGAGATAATGGAAGCGCTTGTTGGTATCGTCGGGCAAACCCATCCCGGAAAAAAGGCGCGTCGGCTCTTCCGTTTCCTGCAACTTCGCGACGGCCGTCTTGCCGTTCTTCCCATGTCCATTCTTGCCGTGGCCGTTCTTCGCGTAGCTGCCCGTTTCGATGGGCGCTGCCTGGAGCGCCTCCAGATACATCTCCTTGTAAGCGCCGTTCAAAAAGGGGAACTCGCCCGGCAATCCGTCGCCTAGCAGGTAGCGCGCGATCTCGCCCGGCTCGTCGATTTCCGGCAAGGCCAGGCGCGGCAATTCCAATCCGGTCGGCGCCCGGCCCACTTTGATGTTGCGCTTGATCTCGTCCCAGCGATCGAGCAGTTGCTTCCCAAATTTCTTGTCGGTCCGCGCCCGTTTCACTTCGTCGAGCACGTGCCGATTGTATTTCTCCACTGCCTCGATAACGCGTCCTAGTTTGCTCATAAGTCGGAACCTTTTCCTTCCACAGATTCACACAGATTTTCACAGATTTCTTCGAAGCCCATTCCGAATCTAATCTGCGTAAATCTGCGAAATCTGCGGATCATTACTTCTTCGTCAGCAGATCGCACAATTTATCCACGCCACGATCTCGATGACGCTTCGCCACGGTCGAGATTAACTTCTGCTCACGCCCGCTTCCTTCAAGTCGCCTTTCAATTTCGCTCATCGCCGTCTTGGCGCGGTCGAGGTCGCTCTTGTTCACGACCACGATGTCGGCCAGGTCGAGCATGACGATCTTCTGTAACTGCAAACGCGCGCCGTAATCGGGATTCATCACCAGCACGGTTTGATCGACCAGCTTGCTTTGAAATGGCATCGCTTCCTGGCCAGTGCCAACCGTTTCGATGATGACGTAATCGAACCCGCTCTGCGCGAGCAGACGCAGGCAATCTTCCGTCGCGGGCGACAAACCGCCGGCCTGTCCCCGGGTTGCCATGCTGCGCATGAAAACACGATCGTCCTGCGAATTGATCATCGTGGCGCGGTCACCGAGCAAGGCGCCTGCCCCCACGACGCTCGGGTCGTGCGAGAGAATTGCGATGCTCGCTTTTGGATCGCGATGGAGCAGTCGCAGAATCAGTTCGTCGATGAGGGTAGTCTTGCCGGCTCCGCCCGGGCCGGTGAAACCAATCACGCGTGTGCCGGGCGACTTGTTCGCTTTCTTCGACGCTGATTTTTTCGGCCTTTGTGCCCTGGCGTAGCTGTCTTCTATTTCCGTTAACCTGCGCGCGAGTTTCATCTCCGTCGACTTTCCCGCCGCGCGCCTGCTGGCTTTGCCGTAGCGATCGCGCACCCATTGCGTCATGTCGGCCAGCGACGTTCCCGCGAAAAAAATCTTATCGACGCCACGTTTTTGCATCACGCGCTGGTCGTCATGTGTGATCGTCCCGCCCCCGCCGCCGAAAACTTTGATGTCAGCCGCGCCTCGCTTCTTCAGCAGCCGGACAACTTCCGCGAAGAATTCGACGTGCCCGCCATTGTAACTCGAGATCCCGATCGCGCGGACGTCTTCTTGGATCGCCGCGCGGACGATATCTTCGGCGTAGCGGTGATACCCGAGATAAACCACCTCGATGCCGTGCCGGATAAACTCGAGATTGATCGTGTTGATGGCGCTATCATGCCCGTCGCAAATCGGTACCGCGGTGAGAACTCGGATCGGAGCGGGCATGAGAGCCGAAACTTTAACGTTAATCGGATACCGGGCAATGCCCGATTCCGGCGGAAATCTTAGACAGGATTAACAGGATTTTCAGGATTGAAGAAAAGAGTTCGAGAAACCGTGGATTTGCCTTCCCAAAAATCCCGTCAATCCTGTTAATCCTGTCTAAAACCAAATGAATGATCCCTTGGATTTCATCGGCAAAGTCGTGCTCGTTACGGGTAGCTCACGTGGTCTCGGCGCGGAGATGATCAAAGCCTTCGGCCGGCGCGGCGCGCACTGCGTCGTTAATTATATCAGTGACACTGCCGGCCAAAATAAGGCGGACGCCGATGCGGTGGCGCGAGAACTGAATGAGCCACTCGTCATCGATTGCGATGTCACCCAGCCCGATCAAGTCGAGGCGATGATGAAGTCGATCGGCGAGAAATTTGGCGGTCTCGACATCCTGATCAACAACTCGGGAATCATCCGGGATCGCACGATCAAGAAATTGACCCTGGAAGATTTCGAGAGCGTCGTCCGCGTCAATCTCGCAGGGACTTTCAACGTCACGCAGAAGGCCGCGACCATCCTCCGCAAGGACGGCCGGATCGTAAACTTGTCCTCCGTCAGCGGACAGATGGGACTCTTCGGCCAGGCGAATTATTCCTCGAGCAAAGCCGCGATCATCGCGCTCACGAAAGTTTCCGCGCGCGAGTTCGCCCGGCAAAATATCACCGTGAACGCGATCGCGCCCGGGTTCATCGATGTCGGGATGAGCAAGGGCATGCCCGACGAAGTCACGGCGAACTTCATCAAACAAATCCCGCTCGGCCGCCTGGGCGACGCCGAGAATATCGTGGACGCCGCCTTGTTCCTTTGCTCGCCGATGGCCGCATACATCACCGGCCACGTCCTCAACGTCAACGGCGGTTTCTACATGGGCTAAAGTGTAGCGGCAGGCGTGTCGCCTGCACGTATCGCAATGCAGATGACCAATCGCCTTATTGTGTTTCGCCTGCTCGTTGCAGTTGCAGCGTTCACGAGTCTGGTCGCGTTCGCTGATCGTCCGAAGATCTCGGAAGACCGCGAGTTGAAGGAGATCGATCTCAAGAGCTGGGATTGTCCTCCTGAAGGAACCGCGAAAAACCCGGACGGCGCGGAACGCAACCGCCTGAAGAATCGCCCTCCGTCCGATCTGGCGGGACTGAACCTCAAGGCGATGGACACCGCGTCGTTCCTCCAGCACGTGGCGGCGTTCGACGCCCAAACGAAAACGACCCGCCGCAAAGACTTGAGCGCGGAGCTGAGGCGACAACTCGATCCGCTGGAAAAACAGATCGTTTCTGTCGAAGGCTATCTTGTCCTCGCTTATGCGGGACCGCCCGAATCCACGAATTGCGGCAGCATGGATTATCACGACTGGCATCTCGAGGTCTTCGAAAAACCGCATGATCATTCGCCACGAATCGGCGACCCGACCCCGATCATTTGCGAGATCACTCCCCACACTCAAAACGCGCTCTTTCGGGACAACGTCCGGATGCAAACACTGGCTGGCTTCGTTCGGGCGCCGGATATGACGATCGAACCGACCGGGCACCCCGCGCGAAGGGTTCGCGTCACGGGATATCTTTTGTGGGACGACGAGCACAACGGCAGTGCCGACGTCGGAACAACCATCCGCTCATTCGGAGCAAACGGGTATCATAATCCCTGGCGTTCCACCGCCTGGGAAATTCATCCGGTGATCAAGATCGAGGCCGTAGATGATCGCGCGGTTTCGCCAGCAGCAAGTCCGTCTTCCACGCCGCCTGTTCCCGCGGCGTCGCCAAAAAAGAGTTCGGTCGCTTCACCGAGCGCGTCACCGCAACGTCAACGGCGGTTTCTATCTGGGTTAGCGGAATGAATGGGGTTTTGGCCACGAACCGCCGGCTTTATCCAGGCTTCGTTTTCGTGGCGCTCATGGCGCTCGCTGATTCCCGCGTCGTCAAGGCCCAGCACATTTCCGACGACGCCGAGCTGAAAGAGCTGGACCTGACGGCGTGGAATTGCGCCACCCGGCCCGAGGGAAGCGGGCGCAGCCCCGAAACTGCCGAGCGGAATCGATTGAAGAACCGCTTTGCGCCGGATCTTTCCGGCCTCAATCTGAAATCGTTCGACGTGGCCGGTTTGTTGAAGCACGTCGCCGTTTTCGATGCGGAGACGAAAGGCAAACGTCGAAAAGATTTGAGTCCCGACCAAAAACGCCGGCTCGAGATTTTAGAAGCGCCGCTCGTTTCGCTGACGGCCTACCTGGTTCTGGCCTACCCCGGCCCGGCCGAGACGACCAATTGCAGCAGCGTCGATTTTCATGACTGGCATCTCGAGATGTTTGATGACCCGCCGGACCATCCACCGCAGCCTGGCGATCCGACCCCGGTGATTGCCGAGATCACGCCGCGGACCCAGAACGCGATTTATCGGGACGGCATCCGGATTCAGGAGCTGGCGGCGTTCTTCCGGCACTCTGATGTGACCTACGACTCGAACGGCCACAAAGCGCAAAAAGTCCGGCTGACCGGTTACCTGCTCTGGGATGACGAGCATAATGACAACACGAAGGACGTCGGGGCGACCATTCGTTCCATCGCGCGCAACCGGTATCATAACCCGTGGCGCGCAACGGCCTGGGAGATTCATCCGGTCGTCAAGATCGAGCGGCTCGACGCCGCAGCGCCGCCAACGGAAAGCCGCTCGACGCCGAGCCCGGAGAATCGCTCGGTGCCGAGCCCGGAAGCGACACGGCGTTACGTAACCATTCTGCGCCAGGTGAGAATCAAGATTTCGTACGGCGAAACCGTTCTCCAACGCGGGATGCGCCTGCCGGTCGTGTCGCATGACGCGACCACAGTGACGGTTCGTTACCTCGACGGAACGCACGCCATTCCCATTACGTCGACGGATTTCCGCTAGACGGTTGAGCGCAGAAACGGTCTTGAACGGGGGATCGTTCCTGCTGATACTCTTTTCGGGGACACTTTGATCAGCTACCGCAGAGATGCGATGAAGCTCGCGACTGTGACCAAGCTGGGCGGCGACGAGGGATACGTTGCTCGTATCGCGGGCTTCCGCGGACTTCTCGCGACTGGTAGAACGCGGAGGGAATCGATCGCCGAATTACAGGATGCTCTTGTCGATTGGATCGATTTAGCGCTCCGACGCGGTGCTGGTCTCCCGGCTTTGAAACAGCGACAAAGGCCAGCTCTTACCGCCGCCTAAGCCATTCCTCGTTGGAGATACGGCCTCGTTTAAGACGATCTTCAAAAGATTGACTCCTCTATCTCCGCGATGCGGGTTGGGGATTGTGAGCTGCAAATTGTTTTTGATCATGTGCTGATGCTTTCGGCCAGCAATCGGACCCTGCCATCCCAGCGCCCGGAGGCGTTTGATCAAATCGGAGCGGCTGACGGGGGTAAGACGCATACTTATCGAGCTCAGACTAGTCGAATCCAGAGCGCATAACGCTCATTACTCGATCGGATGGACGATGTAGGTGCCGGCTTGTTTATCGCCTTCGAGTTTTAGCAGGCCGCGCTTTTGGGCTTCGAGCAGGAGCTCGTTGAAGGCGCGGAAGCCGTAGGCGCGTTCGTTGAAGCCGGGGTTTCGGCGTTTGATCGCCTGCTTCACCAGCGAACCGCGTATCGGATAATCTTCGCCGCGCTCAGCGCGCAGGGCCTCGATCGTCGTCGTCACCAGATCGAGCGCCCGATCGATCGTGGGGCCGTGGTCCCTTGCAGGGGAAGTTTTCGCCGTAGGCGTGGAAGGCGAGGCGCTGCCCCGCTTCTTCGCCGGTTCCACCCGCACGAGATCGTCGTAGTAAATGAATTCATCGCAGTTGCTGATGAAGAGATCGGAGGTCGATTTCTTGACGCCGATCCCGATCACGGTCTTGGCGTTCTCGCGCAGTTTGCTGACGAGCGGCGAGAAATCGGAATCGCCGCTGATGATGACGAAGGTGTCGACGTGGCTCTTCGTGTAACAAAGATCGAGCGCGTCGACGACCATCCGAATATCGGCGGAATTTTTGCCGGATTGGCGGACGTGCGGGATCTCGATCAACTCGAAGGCAGCTTCGTGCAGTCCGCGCTTGAAACTCTTGTAACGATCGAAATCGCAGTAGGCCTTTTTCACGACGATGTGGCCCTTGAGCAGCAGCCGTTCGAGCACTTTCTGGATATCGAACGCGGGAAATCGCGCGTCGAGCGCGCCGATGGCGATGTTTTCCAAATCGAGGAACACCGCCATGGTGGCGTCGGAATCGGCGAGACTCATCGCCCGCATGTTAACGGGTAGGCAGCGATCATGGCAAGCGACGCGCTACGCCCGCCGGTCAGATCGCGACCGAATTCACTCGACGCAATCTATTCGTCGGTCGTCTTGATGCTGATGTTCTTAATGGTGATCTCTTTGGCATTCTCGGGCGGGGTTCGCCTGCCATCTTTGGGGGGACCGACCGGCACGATCGTGACCGAGAGATTATTCGGATCGTAGCTGCCCGCTTTCTTCGCGCTCGCGAGAACGTCGGTAATATCGAAGGTCTCCGTCCGTTCGCCGCCGTCGTTTCCGTGATGACCGTCCGGCGCTTCGAAAAACGCGAGGGTCCCGGCATATTGCGGAACATCACCCGCCACCTTGTGATCCGCGTTGGGAAGGTTCAGGTAAACTTTATAGAGATGCTTGGGCGGTTCGGTGAATTGAATTCCTTCCAGGGTGAGCAGCACCCGTTTCTTCGTCTTTTTGTGATCCAGCTCCCGTCGCAGCATGTTGTGCTCGGGCGCGACCGGCGTGCTTTTCACCTTGATCGTTTGCGGCTTGGCGACCACCGAGATCGGCGTGACATCCGGCACGGTGGCTAACACGACGGGCGGTTTCGTGGCCTCGGGTTCCACTGGAACCGGTGATTCAGCCGCGATCGCGGGAGAACTTTCGGGTTGGCTCGTTGCCGGTGAGGGCGCGGGTTTTGTTTGCGGCATTCTTGTCGGCGATGGAGTGCTGGCCAGCTGCACCTGAAGGTTGGTTCGATCGTAGGTGTAACCAAGCTTCTTCGTATCGAACATGTCCGCGACCTTGTGGATGACAGGTTGCCCGTTGACGCCTGGGAAGGTGAACGTTTCGGTGGTGAAGGCGCCGCTGGGATTGGTATGCGGACCGTTCTTGATCCAGACCTCCCAGATTCGATCGATGTTGCAGTGGTGCACCCAAAAAATCGGGTCCTGGGCCGCGGTTCGCGGATCGCCCATCAGACCGCCGATATCCACATGGACGGTATTGTGCGGGTTCTGCTCCATGCGGCCGCGCTTCGAAAAGGGGCCGCTGACCGTGCCGCCCGCGACCGTGGCGCCGCCGAAGCCACCCGCGATGATATTCCCGGTGTACTGGGCCGCGCTGAAGGTCTTCTTCAAATCGCTGACCTCAAAACCAACTTCAGTACCGACGCGGTTCTGGACGAAGAGAGAGCTGGTGGTTTTCTTGAATGCCGCCGGAATCTTGCGCTGGGCGGTGTCGAGATAATCCCAATAAGGCAGCCGGAAATTCGTGTCCTGGATCGCAGCCTGCATCTGGTGTTCGAGCTCGAGAACGTAAGCCCGGTGCCAGGCCACAAACCACCATTGCGCGTGACGGCATTGGTTCCATTGCGGATCGGTCGAGGAGCCCATGACGCCGTGGATGTTGGCCCAGTAAGCCCAGCTCGTTTTGTCCGTGGCGGGCCGTTGTTTCATCTTGGCCACGGCGTCGGAAAGCTTCTTGAGCTTGGCGGCGTTGGCGGCGAAAACCTGGAAGCGTTCACGCGGAAGCACCACGCTGAGCGACGGCGGGACCGTCGCCGCATTAACCGGCGTGATGGACTGGACGGGCGCCTGCGCCGGGACGGGATTTACGCAAAGGAAGAAGCAGAACCCAAATGCGATTAGGACGACGGCTGGAAGAGATGTTTGTGTTTTCATGAGGTTGTTGAGGGTTGAACGGGAAACCGAAACCACGGACACGGAATTAAAATGTTCGCGCGCACAGGCACCGAAGAAGCGCCTGCGTTCCAGGGGCGGGTCCGCTCAGCCGTTGCGAAACGATTACGCGCTGAAGCGCCATGAATGTCAATATTTTGTCGCCGAAAAAGCGCGCTTGTTTCCCGCGTTCGTCCGGCTAGCCTCCAACTCCGGTCATGCAATTCTCGTGGCGCTCATTTGGAAAAGGCTCGGCCGCTCTGGTCGCTTCGCTTTTCTTCGTCGCCTCGGCTTTCGCCCAACTCTCCACGATCCCGAAACAGGGCATCCGCGAAAACGATCCCCGGCTCCACGCGCTGACGAACGCGCGCATCATCGCCGCCCCCGGAAAGACAATCGAGAAAGGAACGGTCCTGATCCGGGACGGATTAATCGTCGAAGCCGGCGCGGACGTGAAGGTGCCGCCGGAGGCGCGCGTCTGGGACCTGGCCGGCAAAACAATTTATCCCGGTTTCATCGATTCCTACAGCCGGCTCGGTTTGCCCGAGACGCTCCAGTCGGAACCGGTGCGGAGCGATGTCGATCCGGACGATCCGAATGCAAAGCCGAAAGAAATCCCGCGCGAACATGCCAAGGGAATGCATTCGTGGAATCCGCGGGTGACACCGGAACGCAAGGCCGCCGATTATCTCAACCTGGACAAAAAGGCGACGCGCAAGCTGCGCGATCTCGGCTTTACCAGCGCGCTGGTCGTTCCCGGTCGCGGCATTTTTCGCGGCTCGAGCGCGTTGATCAATCTCCAGGAAGCAGACGTCGACAGCCTGGTGGTCGCGCCGCTGGTCGCGCAACACATCGCGTTTGATTTCGATCGCGAAGGTCGCGATGGGGATCGCGGCTACCCCAATTCCCTCATGGGCGCGATCGCGCTCATCCGGCAAAATTATCTCGACGCATCGTGGTATCAGGCCGCGCAGGATACTTACCGCAAAAGTCCCGCGACGACCGAGCGCCCCGAAACCAATGCGAGCCTCGCGGCGCTGTCGGACCAGGCCCAGCACAACCCGGCTGTCTTCGAAGCGGAGGACGAACTGGATTTGCTGCGCGCCTTGCGCATCGCCGACGAATTCAAGTTGAAGCCGATCCTCCTTGGCAACGGCTACGAATACCGGGTGCGGAAAGCGCTCGCGGAAAAGAAGACGCCGATCATTCTCCCGCTCGATTTCCCGAAACCGCCCGAGATCGAGCGGCCGGAACAGGCGCTGGACGTGGATCTGGACGAACTTCAGCACTGGGACCGCGCGCCAAGTAATCCGGCGCGTCTCGCCGAAGCGGGAATTCCGTTCGCACTGACGACCCAGAGACTGGAGAAGCCCGAGAAAGATTTTTGGTCGCGTCTTCGGCTCGCCGTTCGTCGCGGTTTAAGCAAAGATGCCGCCCTCGCGGCACTGACCACGACGCCGGCGGAGATGTTCGGCGTAGCCGATCGGCTCGGAACGATCGCGCCGGGCCGGATGGCGAACCTCGTCATCGCGAGCGGAGATCTTTTCGGGGATGAGGCGCGCGTCCTCACCACCTGGGTCGACGGACGCTATTACGATGTCGAGCAAGGGGCCGAGCGCGACCTGCGCGGCACCTGGGAAATTACGGCCGAAGGAAAGACGCTGCCGCTGGTTGTGGAAGGCAAGCTCGAGAAACTCGACGCCAAACTGGCCGGAGAAAAGATCACGCTCACAATCAAGGAGGACGCTGTGCTGTTGGTGGCGCCGGCGAAATTATTCGACAAGGGTGAAGGCTCGATTCGGCTCACGGGCCAAATCGTCGGTGAGACGATTGCGGGTAATGGCGAGGTGCCGCCGAACCCGAATGTTCGTTGGAGCGCGAAGCGCACGGCTGCTTACACGCCGGTAAAAAAGCCGGACGAAAAACCGTCGCCGCTCGATAAGGCTCTCGATTTTCCCGAGACCTATCCGGCGGGCGCGTTCGGACGCGCGGCGTTGCCTGAACAATCGAAAGCCGTGCTGATTCAAGGCGCGACGATCTGGACTTCGGGCCCGCAAGGCACGTTGCAAAACGCCGATCTTCTCGTGACGGCCGGGAAAATTTCCGCGGTCGGCACCGGCTTGAAAGCACCGGGCGGCGCGGTCGTCATCGACGGCAAAGGAATGCACGTCACGCCCGGGATTGTCGATTGCCACTCGCACACTGCGATCAGCCGAGGCGTGAACGAATCCAGCCACGCGGTCACTTGCGAGGTGCGCATCGGCGATGTGGTCGATGCGACCGATATCGGACTTTATCGCGAGCTGGCCGGCGGAGTGACCAGCGCGAATCTTCTGCACGGCTCAGCCAACCCGATGGGCGGCCAGAACCAGGTGATCAAGTTTCGTTGGGGCGCGCTCCCGGAAGAGCTCAAGTTCGCGGACGCGATGCCCGGCGTGAAGTTTGCGCTCGGTGAAAACGTCAAGCAGTCGAATTGGGGCGAAAAATTCAAGACGCGCTACCCGCAGTCGCGCATGGGCGTTGAGCAGATCATGCGGGACCGGTTCCGGGCCGCACTCGAATACGACGCCGCGCTGAAGAAAAAACAGGGCCTGCCCGTGCGCCGCGATCTTCAGCTCGAAGCGATCTCCGAGATCCTGAGCGGGAAACGGCTGATCCATTGCCACTCGTATCGGCAGGACGAAATCTTTGCGTTTCTGAGCGTGGCGCGCGAATTCAAGATCAAGGTCGGCACGTTGCAGCACATCCTCGAGGGCTACAAAGTCGCCGACGTGATGGCGAAAGATGGCGTGGGCGGCTCGTCGTTCGCCGATTGGTGGGGCTACAAGTTCGAGGTTTACGACGCCATCCCCGACAACGCCGCAATGATGCAGGGCCAGGGGGTCCTGACGTCGGTCAACTCCGATAGCGCCGATCTCGCGCGGCGGCTGAACACGGAGGCCGCGAAGTCGATGAAGTACGGCGGGCTCTCGCCGGATGACGCGCTCAAGCTTGTCACGATCAATCCCGCGAAGCAGTTGCGGATCGACGCGAAAACCGGATCGCTCGAGACCGGCAAGGATGCGGATTTCGTCGTCTGGAACGGCAATCCACTTTCGAACTACGCGAGCGTGAACCAGACCTGGATCGATGGGCGGAAATATTTCGATCGGACGGAGGACGCGGAAGGGCGAAAAGCTTTTGCCGCGCAACGCCAGACGCTCGTCGAAAAGGCACTCACCGAGCGGTTGAAGGAACTTAGCTCGGGCGATTCCGAGAAAAAAGGCGACGACAAAGAGCCGCCGAAAATCTCCGCGCAGGAAAGCCACCGCGCGCATGAGCTCGAATCGCTCTATGGCAGCGGCCACGACAAACACACCTGCACCGACCAATGACCGGTATGTTTCGCACTGGGAATAAACGAAGCTGGTTTGGCTTGGGGAGCGCACGCGCCTCGCGTGCTGATGACGGCACCCTCGCCGTCATGAACTTCCATGGATATGCCGTCGGGAAACGCGTTTTGGCGAGGGCGCCAAAACCAGCACGCGAGGCGCGTGCGCTCCCCGGACTCTTGCTCGCCGCGTTGATGTCATTCAGCACGATGCAAAACGCCCACGGTTCCGACACGATCCCGGCGCCGCCGCAGGTCAAACCGATCGCGCTGAAAGGCGCCACCATCCATCCCGTCAGCGGCGCTGATATTCCTTCGGGCACGATTGTTTTCGAAAATGGAAAGATCACGGCAGTGGGCGCCGACGTTCCGGTGCCCGCCGGCGCGGAGGTGATCGATGTGACGGGCAAACATGTTTACCCCGGCTTGATCAACGCGAACACGGTCCTCGGACTGGTCGAGATCGGCGCGGTCCGCGCGACGGTCGATATCGAGGAGCCCGGCACGATCAATCCGAATGTCCGCAGCTTCACCAGCATCAATCCCGATAGCGAGCTGATTCCAGTCGCGCGGAGCGCCGGGATTCTCACGGCGCTATCCGTGCCGGAGGGCGGAATTATTTCCGGGCAATCCGTCGTGCTGCGGCTCGATGGCTGGACGCCGGAGGAAATGACGGTGCGCTCGCCCGCGGCAATGCATTTGCGCTGGCCGAATCTGACGATCGACCGGAACCCGCGCGCGAAGAAGTCGGTCAAAGACCAGCAAAAGGAAATCGACAAGGCGCAGAAGCAAGTCCGCGACGCTTTTCAAACCGCGCGCGCTTATTGGCAGGCGCGAAAAAATCCCAGCCCGGATTTCAAGTCGGACTTGAGATGGGAAGCGATGATGCCGGTCTTCGATGGGAAACTGCCGCTTTTCGTTCATGCCGGCACGCTGGCCCAAATTCAGGCCGCACTCGCCTGGGCGAAGGAAGCGCAATTGAAAATTGTTCTCGTCGGCGGCAACGATGCCTGGCGTTTCGCTCCGCAACTCAAAGAGACCGATACCGCCGTGATCGTTGGTCCCTCGACCAGTCTGCCGCCGCGACGTGACGACGGTTACGACAGCGCGCTGAGCAATGCGGCGAAGTTGCGCGAAGCGGGCGTGCGGTTTTGCATCGCGTCGAATGGCCGCGGGGCCGAGACGAACGAACGGAACGTCGGTTACGAAGCCGCGCTGGCTGCTTCGTTTGGTCTGGCGAAAGAAGAAGCGCTCAAAGCCGTCACTCTTTACCCCGCGCAAATTCTCGGCGTTGCCGATCGCCTGGGCTCCTTGGAAACCGGGAAAGCCGCCACGCTTATCGTCACGAATGGCGACCCGCTCGATTTCCCCACACGAGTCGAGGCCGCCTACATCGATGGCCGCAAGATTGACCTGACCAACCGGCAGACGCGGCTGCGCGACAAGTATCAGCAGAAATATCGGCGCAAATAAAACCCCGGGGAATCATTATGGCAAAGAAGCAGCGCAAACCATCTGGTCCAGCCGCGGGAAATCGGCCGGGAGAAAAACGAAGCTCAGGTAAGAAACCAAGCGGGACGAATGTCAGCCGTGGTGGCGGAAGCGCCGCCGCGACGGGACACAGCGAGCGAGGCCAGTCGAAATCAAAAACTAAGCGCGGCAATAAGTAGCTAGCGGACTGTATCCGGTTAATAGCGTGATGAGGCGAAGACCGGGGAGCGCACGCGCCTCGCGTGCTGGCGATGACGCCCTCGTCATTGCGAACTTTTCCAAGGCAAAGCTCAGGGTAAAGTCCGTTTCGGCGAGGCGCCGAAACCAGCACGCGAGGGCGCGTGCGCTCCCCGGAGAACTTAAGATGATGAAGCGAATCAATTCGCCTTCTGCAGTCGCGGATCGGTCTCGGCGATGATGATGCTGACGGCGTGCTGGTTGAAACCTTTGAAGCGGCCTTTGCGCTGCAAATTCTCCAAATGACGCACGATCGACCTTCGCCACAAAATGCTTTTGTAGGATGGGGATTCGGGCGTAGAAATGGGGAACTGATCGATAGACATTAATTCTTTCCCCGCAATGGAGCCCGAACGATGACACAGCCACAACCCTACGTCCCCACCGCACGCGAGCAGAAGTTTCTCGAGAGCGTCGAAGAAGGCCGCTATGAGCGGGAAATCATCAGTGGGCTTGCCCCCTTCTTCAACGAGAAGGCGCCGGCGGACATGCTCAGCTTCTATTCCGAAGACGAGGTGACAAGGCTGAAAGCGCTTAAGGGCACCGATCGTGACGTTGAAGCCCGGATGCCCGTGAAGATCACGCGCCATTACTACGAGCTGGCCAGGACCAGCGCCGCGATTCAGCGCATCGTAAAGGCCGACCCCGCCGAGACGATGGATCTTGCGGGCTCGGAGGATCCCGGCAACCAGATGGACTACAGCCCCGTCGAGGGCCTGCTGCACAAGTACGAGATGGGACTCATGTACGTCATTTCGACCTGCTCGGCACATTGCCGCTTCTGTTACCGCGAAGAATTGATCGCCCGTAAGCAAATCAAGCGACAGGACGGCACCATCGCAAAGAAAGGTCTCGCGCTGATCCCCGAGATCATCCCCTACATCAAGCAGCACAACGCGGCCGTGGCGAAGAACGGCGGCGTGCATCCCGAAAGCGGACGCGAGAAGTTGCGCGAGATCCTGATGTCGGGCGGCGACGCGATGGTGCTGAACAATTCAAAGATCGCGGCCTGGCTGGGCGCGCTGGCCGAAGCCGGCGTCGAGTCGATCCGCATCGGCACCAAGGATATGGCGTTCTATCCCCAGCGCTTCGACCGCACCTTCCTCTCGATGCTCGATCGATTCCACGAGACCTACCCGCAGGTCGGCCTGCACATGATGCTGCACTTCGAGCACCCGGACGAGTTCCTCGCCAAGGATGCGGAAGGAAATTACCTCGAGGACGCGCAGGGCTTTAAGCAATGGGTCCCCGCGACGGGCGAAGGGATGCGGGGCCTGGCCTCGCGCGGCTGGCTCACCGTGCAGAACCAGGCGCCGATCATGAAGGGCATCAACGATGACGCGGACGCCCTCCGCATTCTGCAGCGCGAGTTCAAGCGCGCCGGCGGCGAGAACCACTACTTCTTCTGCGGGCGCGACATCGTCGCCTACAAGGCGTTCAACGTCCCGATCGAGACCGCCTGGAATATTCTCAACACCTCGCAAAAGGGATTGTCGGGCGTCGAGACCCACGCGCGCCTTTCCATCACCCATTACAAAGGCAAGACCGAAGTGGCGGCGGTCACCAACGAGGGAATACCGGGTCTCGCGGGCAGCGAGAACGGCTTCTTGATCTTCAAGATTCTTCGGAACGCCGGCAGCGCGCCCGACCGCGGCAAGGTCTGCATCGTCGGCCGCAACCCCGAGGCGCTCTGGTTCGACGACTACGAGGACCGCGTTCTGTTCGATGAGGCCGGCTTGTATCACTACGCGCGTGTGTCGAAACCCGGACAGGCGCCGGGTCGCGCCGCGGCTGCCGGACAGGCGCCGAGTATCGGCGCTCTTCAAGCCGCTCTTGTAGGCGCCGAATGATCGACAAGCGGGTCGCGAGCGCAGCCGAGGCTGTCGCGGACATTTTCGACGGCGCCACCATCATGTTCAGCGGTTTCGGCGAAGCGGGCAGTCCAATCGAGCTCATCCACGCGCTGATCGATCAGGGCGCCACCGATCTGACGATGATCAGCAACAACTGCGGCAGCGGCGAGGTCGGCCTTGCCGCGCTGCTCAAGGCGGGCCGCGTTTCCAAGGTCATCTGTTCGTTTCCGCGCACCGCCAACTCGACCGTCTTCCCCGAGCTCTACCGAAGCGGGCGCACGAAATTGGAATTGGTTCCTCAGGGAACGCTCGCGGAGCGCATCCGCGCCGGCGGAGCTGGAATCCCGGCGTTCTACACGCCGTCCGCGGTGGGAACGCCGCTGGCGGAAGGCAAGGAATCCCGGGAATTCGGCGGCAGAAAGTATCTGCTTGAGCACGGCCTCCGCGCGGACTTCTCTCTCATCAAGGGGCGGCTCGCCGACACCCACGGCAACATCCTCTACAACAAGACGGCGCGAAACTTCGGCCCGCTGATGGCGATGGCGGCCAAGGTCACGATCGTCCAGGTCGCCGAGATGGTTGAGCCGGGCAAGCTGGACCCCGAGTCGATCGTCACGCCCGGCATCTTCGTGGATCGCGTCGTGGCCATCGCCAACCCGGCCCACGAATCGGAACTCGTCGAGGCAGGAGCGTCGTACCCATGACGAAGCCGCCGGTGATCGGGCGAACGCGCGACGCCGCCACGAAATTATCGCGATGCCTACCCGACACCCGACGAGTCGCGCCGACTCAATGCGTTGCTCGAACACCTCTACAACGAAGGCCGCATCCGTGCTGATGATGCACTGCACGACTAGGATCACCGAATTGCGAATCAGAATGCCGATCAACGCGAGGACTCCCAAAACAAACAGGATGCATTGACGATTGCTGCTCGTAACTCTTGCTGCGCGGAGTGGGAGCGGAATCCACGGTGGCGTCTCCCCACATCATCGTCGAGACGATGGAAAAGATGGGCATCAAGCTCCTACAAGCGACCCTCGACATCGCCGACATCCGCAAGAAATATCACACGGCGCTCGATGGGCGTAAGATCGCGCGCGCTCAGCCAAGGCTTCCGATCATGCGCTAACCCGAGCTACTATCGACCAATAAAGAAATTCGTCTTTCAGCAATCGCCCGCCGCTTATCATCAGCCGCCGAAAGTTGTAAAAAGGCGCGATATGCCTCCTTTGCAGAATTCACTTGTCCCGCGCGTTCTGCGGCAATTGCTAAGTTGTAAGGCGGAGTTGGATTCGACGGTGCAAGCGATCGGGCGGTAAGATAAGCGTCTATCGCGTTCTCCCAGTGGCCAAGGTTATAAGCTGCATTCCCGAGCGCGATCCAAGACTGCACATCCTTCTGCTCTAAAGCGACCGCTCGTTTGGCGTAGTCGAATGACTCTTCCGTTCTACCAAGTACTCGAAGACAATTGCTTCCATTGACTAGACCAGCAACCTCACCAGCCTCTGCTAAACGCTCATATACAGCGAACGCTTCGGAATAGCGCCCCGTGTTTTCAAGACACACCGCTCTGTTAAGAACGACACCATCGCCGGGAAACACTTTCAAGAATTCATCAAAAAGCGCTAACGCGTCGTCATAGCGGCCCAAGCGCATTAGCGAGTTACCTTGGTCTCTCAGCGTCCAGACGTTGATCTCAACTTTTGCCGGCGATGGCACCCGAACGCCGATGCGACGCGCTACAGTCTCCACCGCAGATCTGAACTCGCTCACCGTCCCGAACCGGGCATCCGGTCGTTTGGCCAGACACTTTATGATGACGGGCCAAAGAGCGGATCGAATAGGAGCAGCCGTTCCGTGAAGGTGAAGGTCACGGACCTCGACAAGATAGCGATGCATCTCGTGTTCCGCTACTGGTGTGAAACGCGGCACAAAAGGGAGCTTTCCACTTGCGGCGTAATACAGGCTGACGCCTAACGAATAAATGTCGCTACGTTGATCGCCGTAATGATCTTCGCCAAACTGCTCTGGCGCCATAAAGAGCGGCGTCCCGGCCATTGTTGGTTTGAGATTACTCGTGGCGACAAGCTCCTCCGTGAAGACTGCGAGCCCAAAGTCCGACAATCGAGCCGTTACCTCTCTCCCGACCAGGATATTCCCGGGCTTGATGTCCCGATGTGCTTTGACGCCATTCGCATAAGCGTAGTTCAAACCGTCCGCGACTTGGCAGAACCAAACGCAGAGGAGCTCGTCAGTTATTCGACCAGCCGCTATCTCGTCGGCCAGAGATGCGCCGCCGGCAGAGTCAGCAGCCTCGACATACGACATCGTTATATAAAGCTCGCCGTCAACCTCCTCATAGTAATGAGCCTTGGCCAAATTTGGATGATCGCCTAATGAAATCCAAGTGTTTGCCTCTGCGCGAAAGGAGTTACGTGCTGCAACATCGCTGGCTACATCAGCCCGGATTGTTTTCAGCGCGTACAGAGTAGAAGTCTCGTTGGACCATACAAGATAGACCGTTCCGTTGCCGCCGGTGCCCAAGTGCGAAATGATCTCATACTTCCCGCCTAGCACTGGCTTTGCCACCCGTTGCACGCTGTAGTTGTCAGAGAATGCTAAGCGCAACAGCGCGGCAAAGTCTTGCGCTCCAAAAAATGGATCGTCCCATAACGAGTGCAGGCGGTCGAACATTCGTGAGCCGTTCTCCGAATCGGGTTCCATCATCCAATTGGTGAAGTCCCGCGCCCGGACAATTAAAGGCCAGTTTGGGATCAAAGAATCGAGCTTCCGATAGAACTCATTCATGCGACGCGTTTCTGGCAAACGCTTTGTCCACAAAGCATGAATTTCAGCCGGGCTACGCATTGCTATTCAAGCATTAGGCACGCTGATCGAGAGTTCCGAGAAAAGTGTTTCTCGCAGTCTGATCGGTGTAGTGATGCAATGCGTCCATTTCAACCAACAGCCTTAGACAGCGTTTTACCAAGACTTCCATGTCCGCAGTTAGTCGAAGGTTTGCGTGTGAGTTAGTTCTTGCCTCTAGGCGACCATGGATGATTCGAGATCGGACATCATAAAGGTCCCGAACCTTTTCATAAGGACAATCCGGATCATTCAAGAGATTCGTTGTTCGACGGCATACGGGCTCCGATGCAGGTCCTTTTTGATCACACGAAAAAAGAGATTCGATGACCCCCATATAGAACATAAATGCGTCGATCCACTGGTAACTATTAAAAGCACGATAGAGAAAATAGAACGCGTTCTTAAGTCGATCGGACCCCGCTTCAGCCGATTGAAGCGTCTTGAAAGTGCGGTCGATTTGTGGGAAGTCGCTGAGAACGTAGGTCTGCCACAAAGGATCGAGCAAACGAATGTGCATTTCGGTCTCCTCAATGCGAGAACGCAGACTTTCGTCTTCCGAAAGGCGATATTTAATGATCGGCGTGATCTTGTTGCCCTCCGCCAATATGCGAAACGCTATGAGGAGCAGACTCACTTCGCGCTCAAAGCCATCTAGCTCGACGCCCTCGGCCACAAGGGCTTTGCTCTCTCTCTTTATATAGTCACGATCTCGCTGCGAAAAAATCTCGCCATCATACAAGCCGCTCCAGTCGCCATAATGACGAATAGAAAATCTGACGTTAGAAAACCCGCCGTTGGAGAATTCGAAGTCCTCCGCGTCATGATACTGGAAGTCAAAAAGCGGATGAATTACCCGCATAAATCGGTCTTGGCACTTCCGCAGGCTTCCCGCGGCGTTCCATTCGGCGCACATCCTTCTTTGAACTGCGAACTGCGGCTGAAACCTTTCACGAGCCGAGGTCGGCATATAGCTCTTTCTTCATCGCGAAACTTTTGACGCCTTTGCCGGCCTTGCTTTCACGGAGCGTTTTGGCCGTGAGAGCGTTGGGTATCTCGACTGCGAAGGGGAGGCCGCGCCGCAATTTGATCTGCCGGTAGAGCAAATGGATCGTTTCCGAAACGGTCAAACCGAGGCGGGATAGGATCGATTCCACTTCGGCCTTGAGGGCCGGTTCGATGCGGGCGCGGATCGTGGTGGTTTTGCTCATGACGCAGTGTGGCGCTGTCGTGGCTACAAGGCAAGAAGGTCCAAATGGGGGTCGGAGCTTACTATCGACACTTGGTCCGAGCTTTCGGACGAGCCCGGAGAGGACCACGCAACTCGGTTCGGCGCATCTCGGCGTTGAATGGTTCAGATGCAGCTACTGCTCGCCAGCGCGCGAGGCAGACGGCCTTGAACAGCATCGCGGTTTGCGGCACGTTTCAATCATGAAAGTGCTCAGCGTCGTACCCATGACGAAGCCGCCGGCTTCCTGCTCTGTAGAGCCTACAGCTCGGAGAGTGATCGGGCGAACACGCGAGGAGATGGCGCAGCGCCTGGCGCAGGACATTCCCGACGGCTCGTATGTGAATCTGGGCATTGGCATTCCGGAGCTGGTCGCCAAGTTCGTGCCGGAGGGCCGCTCGCTGATCTACCACACAGAAAATGGCATGCTCGGCATGGGCCCCGCGCCCAGCCCCGGCGAAGGCGATCCCGAACTGATCAATGCGGGCAAACAGCGCGTGACGGCGCTGCCGGGCGCCGCGTACTTTCATCACGCGGACAGCTTCGCCATGATCCGCGGCGGCCACCTGGATCTTTGCGTGCTCGGCGCGCTCCAGGTCGCGCAGAACGGCGATCTGGCCAACTGGTCCACGGGCGAGCCCGACGCCATCCCCGCAGTCGGCGGCGCCATGGACCTGGTCGCGGGCGTGAAGTCGATCTTCGTCATAACCCAGCATTGCACCAGGGAAGGCGAGGCGAAACTCGTGCAAAAGTGCACCTTTCCGCTGACGGGATGCGCCGTCGTGAACCGCATCTACACCGATCTCGCCGTGATCGAAGTCACGCCGAACGGATTTCGGCTCGTCGAACTGAGCCCAGGCATCGATTTCAATTTCGTGCAGGAACGCACCAGTGCGCCTCTGCTTCGTACCCAAGAACGGATCGCCGTGTTAGGCGAAAAATGTTCGTCTAATCCTCGTTAGGCGTAACATTACCCAAATGGCATCGGACAAGAACCAACTCGATTTCGTTCTCGATCAAATCCGCGATGCCGGAGTCGTGACTGCCAAGCGTATGTTTGGAGAGTTTGGGATTTACTGCGACGGTAAGATCGTGGCTCTTTTCTGTGACAACCAACTTTTCGTCAAACCAACCGACCGAGGCAGAGCCTACATTCGCCGTCCAATCGAGGCCCCACCATATCCTAGAGCAAAACCGTATTTTCTTATCGAGGGACAAATCGAAGATCGCGGCTGGATAAGCGAACTGATCACGTTAACGGCACGGGAACAGTCATTGCTGAAGAAACGGGCTAGGAAGCCGCTGAAGACGAAGAAGAGTGCGAGGGATAGATGACACCTAACCAGGCGCTGCAGCAGCCTGACATGACCACGCAAACCGACCTCTCACGCAGCGCCGCCCTTTACGAGCGGGCCCTCAAAGTCCTTCCCGGCGGCGTCAGCCGCAACGCGATCCTGCGGGCGGGTCACCCGACCTACGTCGAGTGCGGCAAGGGCTGCCGCGTGACCGACCTCGAGGGCGTCACGCGCATCGACTTCTCCAACAACATGGCGTCCCTGATCCACGGCCACGCCTGCCCCGAGATCATCCAGGCGGTGACGGAGCAGATGACCCGCGGCACCGCGTTCATGATGGGAACCGAGATCGAGGTGCGCTATGCCGAGCACTTGTGCAGCCGCAACGCCTCGTTCGAGAAAATGCGCTTCATGAACTCGGGCACGGAGGCGATTATGGTCGCGCTGAAGGCGGCCCGCGCATTTACCGGGCGGCCGAAGATCGCCAAGGCCGAGGGCGCCTACCACGGCGTCTACGACTACGCCGAGGTGAGCCAGGGCTCCACGCCGGCGACCTGGGGCGGCATCGACCATCCGCGCAGCGTTCCGCTGGTGCACGGGACACCCGAGTCCGCGCTCAAGGACGTCGTTGTCTTTCCGTTCAACGACACCGAGCGCACGCTGGCGATCCTGGACGAGCACGCCAACGACCTCGCGTGCGTATTGATCGATCTGATGCCGCACCGCGTCGGCTTGTGTCCGGCGGATGTCGAGTTCGTTACCGCGCTGCGCAAGTGGTCCGCGCGCCACGGGGTGCTGTTGGTGTTCGATGAAGTAATCACGTTCAGGGCCGAGCACTCCGGCTTGCAAGCGCGCTACGGCGTCACGCCCGACATGACCGCGCTGGGCAAGATCATCGGCGGTGGATTTCCCATTGGCGCCGTCGCCGGCCGCGCCGAAGTCATGGATGTGCTCAACCCGCAGTCGCCCCGGTACGTGTTCCCGCACTCCGGAACATTCACGGCCAACCCGATCAGCATGACCGCGGGCATGGCGGCGATGCTGAAGTTCGACCGACCCGCGGTGGCGCGCCTAAACGCGCTGACCGATCGGGCCAGGAACGGCATCGAAGGCGCGATCCGCGCGACGGGCGCGCCCGCGAGCGTCACCGGGGCGGGCTCGATGTTCCTGGTGCACATGAAGCAGACGCCGCCACGAAATTACCGCGATGCGTACCCGACGCCCGACGAGTCGCGCCGACTCAAGGCGTTGCTCGAACATCTTTACAACGAAGGTTGCAGCATCATCAGCTCGGGTGCGTGCACGTTCTCCACGCCGATGACCGAAGCGGAGATCGACACGCTGGTAGGCGCGTTCAAGTCCGGCTTTGCAAAACTGGCTTCGATGGCATGAGCGAGCGGAGGGACGGATCGATTGGGAAGGGTGGGACGCGTTGCAGAGGCGCCGGGCGCGGCATCGAGGCCGACTTCGGTCCCGAGCACGCCGACCTTCCCTGACTTGCTTCACCAATATACAGTAATACTAAAATACCATTTGACTGTCGAATTGCACAAGTTTACACGACGGGTATGTCTATCACACTTGAAATTCCAGAGGCATTATACAAACGACTCCAAAAGCACGCGGTTCCCTTCGTCGATACGCCGTTGTCGGTTATCGAAAAGTGGGCGGACCATTTCGAACATGGTAAAAATGGCAAGACGGCATCGATTGCCGAATCGCCTACCGTTGAATACGGGGCGAAGAAGCTCGACCCGCTCCACCCGCCCGATCTTTTCCACACGCGTGCGCGAGGAACACTCGGCGCGACGCGGTTTTCCAATTGGAATGATCTCGTTCGGATCGCGCATATCGCCGCGTTCAAGCAGGCTGGCTCCTTCGAAGAGCTGCGGAACGTAACACTTGCGCAGATCGACAAAGGCGAGCGCGCCGATAGCGGCTACAAATTTGTTCCTGACATCGGCATATCGATTCAAGGCGTCGATGCAAATCATGCGTGGCCGTATGCGCTGCGGCTCGCGAAATTCGTCAAGCAGCCACTTCACGCCGCCATCGAATGGCGCCACAATGCGAAGGCTGCGCATCCCGGTTCGACGGGCGTTCTCGAGTTCGTGCCGTAAGCCGCGCACGGTCTTACGATCTTCGTCGCGTGGATGTCATGAACGCTAAAACGGCAGCGCATTACAAGCATCGACAGGGGGAGCTTGGACAGTTCCTCACTGCTGCACCTGTCGCCGATTTCATGGCTTCGATATTCGGGCCGTTCCCGAGGATGGTGCGTTTGTTGGATGCCGGTGCTGGAGCTGGCGCGCTCACCTCGGCGTTTGTCTCTCGATGCTGTGAGGGAAACGATAGAGTTCGCGCAATCGAAGCAACTCTTTACGAAGTGGACCCTGCCATCTTGGGCGCGCTTACCTCAACGATGCGTGCATGCGAGAGCCGCTGCAGACAAGCAGGCATCCGATTCACGTTCACCATTCATCCGTCCGACTTTATTCAGGAGATGTCGGCGCGTCTTGCGGGCGACTTATTCGGAGCGACACCACCCGCGTTTGATGCTGCCATCACAAATCCGCCCTATCGGAAAATTCGCACCGACTCAGCAGAGCGGCGCGCGCTGCGCTCCGTCGGCATCGAAACCAGTAACCTCTACACCGGCTTCATCGCACTGATCCAGAGACTACTGGTTCCCGGAGGGCAACTTGTCGGCATCACGCCGCGCAGTTTCTGCAACGGTCCCTACTTCCGCCCATTCCGCGAAGACTTTCTGAGTCAACTGGAGCTTCGTAGACTCCACGTTTTTGAGTCCCGCCAAGCTGCCTTCCGCGGCGACAGCGTGTTGCAGGAGAACATTATTTTCCACGCTGTGAAGGGCCGGAAACAACCGCGCGACATGATCATCTCCAGCAGCAGCGGCGAACATGGTGATGACATCGCGGAAACCGTGTTTCCCTTCGCGGAAATCGTTCAGCCGCACGACGCTCAGCAGTTCATCCACATCCCGTCGACTGCGAGCCACGCCACGGCCAAGGAAATCATGGACGGCCTAACCACCAGCCTCTCCTCGCTGGGTGTGACCGTCTCGACGGGGCGTGTCGTGGATTTTCGACTTAAGGACGCCCTCCGGAAAGGACCGGAATGCGGCACCGTGCCGCTGCTTTATCCCTGCCACTTCAACGGTGGCACCATCCATTGGCCCAAGCTCGAAGCCCGTAAGCCCAACGCCATTCTCGACAATGATGAGACGCGTCCGTGGCTCGTGCCCTCCGGCATATATCTGCTCACGAAACGCTTCACGTCGAAGGAGGAGCGCCGCCGTCTCGTAGCCTGCCTTTTCGATCCGAACGAGGTGAAAGCAAAGTGGGTTGGTTTCGAAAACCACTTGAATTACTTCCACGCGAACGGGCATGGCTTGGACCGCAGCCTAGCCGTCGGACTTTACGCCTTCTTGAACTCTACCGTGGTAGATCAATATTTCCGCCGCTTCAGCGGTCATACTCAAGTCAACGCCGCCGATCTGCGCACGTTGACCTATCCAGACCGCGACACCCTCCAAGCGATCGGCCGCACCATGCAAGTCGTGGATTTCGCGCAGGACAAAATCGACCAACTCGTTACCACACATCTTCATGCCCACCGCTAAACCGAACCGCAAAGCAGCCGCCAAGCGGTTGGCCGAATCGGTCGAGGCACTGACTGCTTTACAATTCGGTCCAAAGCAGCGCAACGAAACCGCAGCCTACACGTTGCTCGCTTTGCTCGACCTTCAGGCTGGTGCGCTATGGGCGGAGGCACAAGCTCCACTTCGCGGGCTTAAAGGAATCAACCTGTTCATCGCATCGGCCTATGGACGCCGATATGCAGAAAATACCCGTGAAACCATCCGGGACGACGCTGTAAAGTTCTTCGTCGAAGAAGGGCTAGTGTTGAGGAATCCCGACAAGCCTGAGCGTCCGACAAACAGCGGCAAGACGGTCTATCAGATAGAACCGAGCGCCTTGGCTCTTCTTCGCAAAGTGGGAACCCTGGAATGGACACCCGCCTTGCAGCAATACCTCGCCAGCCGCGAAACTCTAAAACACGAGATCGCCCGAAAGCGCACCTTGGCCCGCGTGCCGGTGACACTGCCAGACGGATCAAAAGTCGCGCTGTCACCGGGCGGTCAGAACCCACTCATCAAATCTATTATCGAACAGTTTTGCTCGGCCTTCACCCCCGGCGGCAAAGTCCTCTACATCGGTGACACTGAGAACAAGTTCGTGCATCTGGAAACCGAAGGCTTGGCTGCGCTCGGCGTTACGTTGGATTCCGCCGCAAAGATTCCCGATGTCATCGTCCACCACACCGCCAAGAACTGGCTCCTGCTCATTGAGGCCGTGACCAGCGCCGGACCGGTTGACGGCAAGCGTCGCAAGGAACTGAAGCAATTGTTCGGCGGCTGCAAAGCGGGGCTCGTTTTCGTTACTGCCTTTGAGACTCGCCGCGCAATGCAGACGTTTAGTTCACAGATTGCTTGGGAATCGGAAGTCTGGATCGCCGACGATCCCGACCACATGATCCACTTCAACGGAGAGCGTTTCCTGGGGCCCTATCCAGATGTGATGCCCGCCTAGCGCAACCAAATATGAATGTCTCAGAACTCAACCAACTAACCCGCTGGATCGATAAGGAAATCGTCGCTAAACAAATCTTATCACTCTACGAGGCGCTTCATGCCATTCTTCAGGCGAATTCGAGGCAATCTCAAGCACAGCCTTTTGAAGACGAGAAGAATCAACTGATAGCTGTCGTCTCGAAAGTACCTCTGGAATCACTTTCGACGGAGCAACTCGCCCTGCTGCAAGATTTCGGGATTGGTCATCATGTCGGCGGAGAGGCGGTGACCAACCTAGAAGACATCTTGTTTCGAAATGCGATTGATCTCGCGACTGCCGTCGAACGTTTCGATTCAATTATCGCAGACCTTCGAGGGGGAATCCAACGGTCGGAAACACTGCAAAAAGCGCTGGAAGGCATAGCGCCGTCAGAGCCCGAAATAGAGGGCAAGGTTTTGGTCCGAGTGACATTTTCCGGTGAAGCTAAAATCGCGAACGTCGTTGATCTCCGAAAGTGGAGCGACACTTGGTTCGAGATCGCGCGGGGAGTGGCGATGTTAAACGATTCCACTCCCGAAGAGGTTCAAGTAGTGGGCGCGGGTGAAGGTTCGATTGTTATTGAGTTAGCCGTCGGATATGGAATCGCCAAAACCATCTCTTCGATCTTGCTCGAGGCGCTGAAAGTCGTCGAGAGGGTCGTCGACATTCAAAAAAAGGCTCTCGAAATAAAGGCCCTGAAGCTTTCGAATTCTAAAATTGTCAAAGAGCTTGAGGATGAAGCGAGGAAACAGCGAGACACCGGGATAGAACAGATTGCTGACAACCTAGCCGCTCGCAAAAAAGGCGTCGATCAGGGGGATAAAATCGAAGCATTCCGGAGGGCCGTCACGGAGTTGGTGGGCTTCGTAGAGAAAGGAGGAGACGTTGATTGTGTGCTGCCGCTGGAAGAGGCAACAGAAGAGAACGCCGATGAAAAGCCAGAGCCTAAAGAGATTAAGCAGCTCAGAACGACGTTTAAGGAAATTCGCCAGTTAGAATTTCAACTCAAGCAGATCGAGGATCGAAAAGAAGTCCCTCCAATGACCGGCAGCGATCGAACGATCTGACAGTCAGGCCCACTTCCAAATCACTCCCGTTCGAAGACCGTCGCCAAGCCTTGTCCTACCCCGACGCAGAGCGACGCGATACCGCGCGAGGCGCCGGTGCGAGCCATCTGATGGATCAGCGTCGTGGCCAGGCGGGCGCCGCTGCAACCAAGCGGGTGACCGATCGCAATCGCGCCGCCGTTGACGTTCAATTTTGCGTTGTCGATGCCCAGCTCGCGCTGGCAGGCGAGGGCCTGCGCGGCGAACGCCTCGTTCAACTCGAACAGGTCGATGCGGTCGAGCGTCAGTTTCGCGCGCAGAAGCGCCCTGCGAATCGCGGGCACGGGTCCGAGCCCCATGAACGCGGGATCGACGCCGGCCGCGGCGCTCGGACCGATGAAGGCGATCGGCTGAAGACCCAGCGATTTGGCCAGCTCGGCTTCAACGATCAGCAAGGCCGCCGCGCCGTCGTTGATACCCGACGAATTGCCCGCGGTCACCGTGCCTTGGTCGTCTTTGGAGAAGGCGGGTTTCAGCTTGGCGAGATTCTCCAGCGTCGTGTCCGGCCTCGGGTGCTCGTCCACGCTGACGAGGGTCGGAGCGCCCTTGCGCTGCGGAATCTCGACGGGCACGATCTCCTGGGCGAACAGCCCGCGTTGGTGCGCCGCCGACCACCGTTGCTGGCTCTGCAGCGCAAACTGATCCTGATCCGCCCGGCTGATCTTGTGCTGGCGGGCGACATTCTCGGCGGTCTCGCCCATGGAGAAGGGGTGATGCAGCGCCGCCATGCGAGGATTGACCAGGCGCCAGCCGATCGAAGTGTCGAAGATCTGCTGCGACCGGTCGAACGCGGATTCCGCCTTGCTGAGCACATAAGGTGCACGGCTCATCGACTCGACGCCGCCCGCGATGAACACATCGCCGTGACTCGCCTCGATCATGCGCGCCGCGATGTTGACGGCTTCCAGCCCCGACGCACAGAGGCGATTCACCGTCGAACCCGGCACGGACGCGGGGAGGCCCGCCAGCAGCGCGGCCATGCGCGCGACGTTGCGGTTGTCCTCGCCGGCCTGGTTGGTAGCGCCGAAGTAGACATCCTCGATCAATGCGGGGTCGATGCCGGATCGCGCCACGACGGCCTTGATGATGTGGGCGGCAAGATCGTCGGGGCGAACCGACGCCAATGCGCCCGCGTGCCGACCGACAGGTGTTCGGAGAGCCGTGATGATCGCCGCTCGCCTTTGCATCGAGATTAGTAGGGGAACTATCTGCCCAAGTCTAGGGGCGAAACTCAAGGCTGAAGTACCCGCTCCTATTTCGAGCCCGTCGCGAAAACATTTCCGTTGTGATCCTTTGCGTCCTCTGTGTGAAATCCTCTAAAGCGGAGCGCGAATCAGAATAGGCTCCTCCCGCTCCCCGTCCGCCTGTTTGTTCGCGCCGATCACGAACGCTTCGTCGCCGGCAACAGCTACGGTGGTCGCCTCCCCAGGAAAATCGGTTCCCACAAGCAGGACATCCACTTTCGCTGATTGCCCATCGGCATCGGGCGTCATGCGGAGCAGCCGGTTGGCGGCGCCGCGCGGATTCTGAACACCGATCAACGATCCTTTGTGCAAAACCATTCCATCAATGCCGCCGATGACTGTTCCGCTAACCGCCAGCTCCCTTGATTTGCCGGTGGCGAGGTCCTGGACAACCACACCGCCGGCGTGCGCCACATAAAGCCGGTTCTTGTCCGGATCGGAAGCAATCCCGTTTGGCTGGTAGACAGGCGTTGTTAATGCGAGCGGCTCAAGTTTGCCGTCCACCAGATGGAAAACGCCGTTGTTACTGTCGGTCACCGCGAAGCTGCCCTTCTTGAGC
>JBBWZL010000022.1:0-154197 GCA_039649045.1 Verrucomicrobiota bacterium
ACGCAGCGAAAATAAATTCGGCATCGCCCTGGATCGTGTCGGCGCGGTCTACGAACAAGCCGCGCGGTTGCCGAACATTCTGATTCGCGGCGTCCAAATGCACATCGGCTCGCAGATCACCGACGCCGCACCCTTCGCAGAAGCCATCGCGAAAGTCACGCCGTTGATCCTGGAATTGAAACAGAGATATGGGCTTGAGTTTTTCAGCGTCGGCGGCGGCATCGGCATCGTCTACGAATCGTCGTTCGCCAGCGGCAGTCGCGATTGGTGGACGGAAAAAGATCGGCTCGCGGCGACGATGACACTGCCACTCACGATCCGCGATTACGCGGCCGCGATTGTCCCGCCGCTGCGCGAAATAGGGCTCCGCGTGTGACTCGAGCCCGGGCGTTTGCTGGGCGGTAACGCGGGCGTGCTGCTCACGCGCATCCGTTATCTCAAGCAAACCGGCCACAAAAAATTCGTGATCGTCGATGCCGGAATGAACGATCTCATCCGTCCCGCGCTTTACCAAAGTTACCACGAGATCGTGCCGGTCCGGGAACCAGCCGGGGCCGAACGCGAGCCGGTCGACGTGGTCGGTCCGGTCTGCGAGAGCGGCGATTTTTTTGCGCAGGATCGCGAGCTGCCGAAGATGAAGGAGGGCGACTTGGTCGCGCTGATGAGCGCCGGCGCGTATGGTTTCGCCATGGCGTCGAATTACAATTCGCGCCCACTGCCGGCCGAGGTCCTGATCGAGGGCGAGCGCCTTTCCCTGATTCGTCGCCGCCAGACAGTGGAGGACCTGGTGCGCGAGGAATGCTGAATGTCCCTCCTCCCGATCCCCTCGTTCCCAAACTCTGTTTGGGAATGCCAATGTCCCGGCAACTCCGGTCGCACCACTCACCGAAACAGAGTTTCGAAGAAAAGCGCGTTCCCAAACAGAGTTTAGGAACGAGAGTGAAGAGGCAACGCCGGTAGCCAGGATCAGGAGCATGATCAAAATCAAGATCATGAGCCGGAAGGGAAGCCCAGCTGCCACTTGCAAGGAGTCCGTCCCCAGCATAAATACTGCTCCCCACCATTTCCGATGAAACGATTGCTCCCGCTTCTCATTCTCCTGGCTTTGCTCCTCGTTCGCCAGGCGCCGGCCGCCGCGCCCGTAAATGGCGAATATGTCCTTTTGGTCGGCGGCCCGTCGTTAATGGTATGGGAGAAATACAAACTCCAGCCACATGACCATTGGTGGGCAAACTTCATCCGGGCCGCCCGCATCCGGACCGAGCAAATTCGCGCCACCGCCGGGCCGGACGCGAAAATCACCTGGCTCGTTTACGGCCCCGGTTACAAGGACCGCGCGGCGCAGGAAAAACAGGACCTTTTCGGCTTCATCAGTTCGGTGCGCGACAAGTTCGATCTGAAACTGGTTTATTTTTCAAAAGGCGACGAGGTCGTCAATTATCTGAACAACGGCCAGCCGCGCGACAGCCTCAAGGTCGTCGACTTCGAATACTTCGGCCATTCCAACGCGAAGTGTTTCATGTTCGATTACAGCAGCAACATCGAGAGCGCCTGCAAATCGTGGCTGCACGAAAACGACGCGAAGAAGATCAACGGGCGTGCTTTTGCCAAGGGAGCATTCGTCAAGAGCTGGGGCTGTCATACCGGCGAAAGCATGTCGCAGAAATGGTACGCGGCGACCGGCGTCCCGATGTGGGGCGTGATTGGCAAGACCCAATACATGATGAATGAGCTGCCGATGATCGTCGGCAAAAACGCCAAGTGGGTGACGCGCTGACCGGAGGTCGGCGGTCAGGGATCTGAGGTTAAATCAGACCCTGCTTTTGTTCGCTGACCTCTGACTTCTGACTTCCGACCTTTGGTTCCTCGCGATACCCTCGCGGCACGCGATGAACTTGATTCCGCCACGGGTTTGTTTTGCCGCATTCCTCTCGCTCTTTATTTTACCGCTCGGCGGTAGGGCGGCAGATGTTCCGGCTAATCTCGGGCTCGGGCTAAAACGTCTTGTTGAAACATACGAGCGGAACGATGCGGAGTTTCGTGCCCAGCTTGCTTCGTCAACCACGGCGCAAGCAGATGGAACTGAAAGCCTCGTCGTCAATATTCATCTGGATGGAACCAAGGCAGCAGACCAAATCGCAAGGGAATTGCGGGGCTTCGGCTTGGAGATTCTCTTGGTCGATACCTATTGGCGGCATGGGGTGATTTCCGCGCGACTCCCAATCGCCAAGGCAGTCGAAACAGCGAACTTGATCGGTGTTCGCAGTGTGATGCTGGCACCGCGGCCGATCCGTCGCGTTGGCTCGGTCACTGCCGAAAGCAGCGTAGTCGAGCGAGCGCAGTCAGTGAATGTGGCGGGTGGTTTTACCGCTGCGGGAATTCTCGGGAAGGGTATCAGCGTCGGTATTATTTCGGACTCGTTTGACGCTGCCCAAGGAGTGCCACGTGCAAAACAGGGAGTCGCTTCCGGAGATTTGCCGGGCGCCGGCAATCCGGACGGCTACACGCAGCCAGTCGTCGTAATCAACGACAACTTCAGACCAAACGGCGGCCAGACTGACGAGGGCCGCGGAATGGCCGAGATCGTTCACGACATGGCGCCCGCAGCGAAGATCGCTTTCACCACCGTCCAGGAAACGCAGTCGATCATGGCGTTCGGAATTCGCAATCTGCGCGCTAACTCCGCCGCGTCGTGCGACATCATCACGGATGATATTTTCTTTCCCGATGAGCCGTTCTTCTCCGATGGCCAGCTGGCGTTGGCGATAGAAGATGTCGTGACCGGTAATACGCTTCCGGGAAAAAAGGTCGTTTACTTCTCGGCCGCGGGCAATGAAGCCAACTACGGTTATTCCTCCGACCTGCGTCTCCTCAATGCGACCGAAGGGAAAGCGGCTCCGGTTCCGAGTCCAACGCCAGGAGCGACGCCAGCCCAGCTAAAATGGGACCAGGTTCCGCCATCGCTCTATGCTGGCGGGTTCCACAACATCAATCCAACAGGACCGCCGGCAATCGCGATGCCCGTCACCACGAATCCAAATTTTCCTACCCTGATTGTTTTTCAATGGGACGATCCCTTCGATGCAAACGCGGTTACGACAGACTACAACCTTCTCGTCTTCGACCTGACGGGGCAGTACGTAGGCGCCTTCAGCGGCATCGATAACAATTTCTCGACGGACGAACCGATAGAGTTCGCTCTGTTGGATGGGTTCTCCACGCATTATCTCGTCATTAGCCTGGGCTCATCGGCTCCACCCGTCGCAACGCATCTCCGCTTTATCTCGCCGACGGGCGCTCCTCTTTCCGGTCCCTATATCGCGTACGAAGCGACTTCCATGGCCGGACACGCTACGGCCGCGAGCGCGAACGCCGTCGGCGCTTACGTTTACAACACGACGCCCGAAAGAGAGCCAAACTACAATCCAGCTGAAAGCAATCCGCCGCCCGGCCCGTACAAACCCGGCATTGAAAGCTTTACCTCGAACGGCGGCAGTCTCGCGTTTTATTTCGACGCGAAAGGCAATCGCCTGAGCACTCCGCAAATTAGACTCAAGCCTGAGTTCTCCGCGGCGGACGGCGTGGATACTTCGTTTTTCCCACCCGGCCAGGACTACGACAATAATCACTTTCCAAATTTTTTCGGAACGAGTGCCGCGGCGCCGACCGCCGCGGCGATTGCTGCATTAATGCTCGAGGCCGCGGGAGGGCCGGGCAAGCTTTCGCCAGCGCAGGTGCGCGAGAAATTGCAGCAAACGACGTTCTCTCATGATCTGGACCCAAACTTCTGCGAGGCGACGGCCTCGGGCGGCCGCGCGTTAGTTCAAGTCACCGCTCACGGCAATTCGGGCAGCGATAGCTCTTTCGATCCAAGATTTTTTACCGTGAGTTTCGCTGCCAATCCGGGCGAAACCCTCAACCGATTGAAAATCGATTTGACGAATGCCGGGCTCATCTTCGGTCCGGACTTTCCATTCAAAGTCGGTTCAAATCCCAATAACGTCGTGGTTATTCCAAGTCTTTCTCCCGACAGGCGAGTCCTCACGCTGGATTTCGCCAACACCTTTCAAGCGGGCTACACGATTTCATTCGGAATCGAGCGCGACTTTGCCGCCACCCAATCCGGAGGAAACTCCGCAGACCTCCTGGCGGGCGCGGATATTTCGGCAACCGTGAATTTTAACACCACTCTTCTCGGGGCATTCGCAAATCATCTGGGCAATGGGTTTACTTATGCCGACGGCTACGGCCTGATCGATGCCCGGGGAGCTGTCGAATCGATCTTGGGAAAACGCGTAACTGCGGCGGGCGCATCCAGCAACATATCCACGCGCGCTTTTGTTGGAACCGGCGATAGCGCCTTGATCGGGGGTTTCATTATTCAGGGCGCGGCGAATAAGAAAGTCATCGTCCGCGCAATCGGCCCGTCGATCCAAAGCAACGGCTTGCCGTTAGTGGGCACGCTGGCGGATCCGACGCTCGAATTGCACGATGCAAACGGAAACGTAATCGACAGCAACGACAATTGGCAGGACGATCCGAGTCAAGCCGCGCAAATCCAAAGCGCGGGATTCGCTCCTTCCGATCCGCGCGAAAGCGCACTGATCGAAAATCTCAGCGCGTCGAATTACACAGCCGTCGTTCGAGGGAAAGGCGCTTCATCTGGTAACGCGTTGGTCGAGATTTACGATCTCGATCAGCCCACGCCCAGTTCGCGGTTGGCAAATATCTCCAGCCGCGGCCTAGTTGAAACGGGCGATGAGGTTATGATCGGCGGCTTCATCGTTACCGGAAATGCGGCCAACGTAATTGTCCGGGCCCTGGGACCATCGCTGGCGTCCTTCAACATCTCGGGGACGCTGGCGGATCCAACCCTCGAGTTGCATGACGGTCAGGGAAATTTGGTCATGGCGAACGACAACTGGCAGCAAGACTACAATCAGGCAGTCGAAATCCAATCGGCCGGGCTTGCTCCAGCGAGCACGCTGGAAAGCGCCCTTTCCGCAACGCTCAATCCGGGCGGCTATACCGCAGTTGTTCGCGGTGCAAATGGGTCTACCGGGATTGGACTCGTTGAGATGTACAATCTGCAATGAAGCGGGCCCGGGAATCTCGATTGACGCCGCTTTCAATTTCCGTGTATATCTCCGGGATGCGAAGCGTGCTCGCCTGCCTTCTTTGTCTGGTTCTGAGCACGGCCCAGACTTTCGCGATAAAAGGAGGCCCGAATTACGGAGGCGCGGGCGTTCGGACAACCGGGACTTATGCCGGCGTGATGTTGCCCGGGCCGCTTTCGCCGGGGGCGAACTCAATTGGGATATTCAGCGTCACCATTCCCAAGACAGGCCTCGGCACAGGCGTTGTCGTTATTTTTACGGCAGGCGAAACCTATACTGGCACATTTCAAGGAATCGCCGATCCGGACGGCGGAAAGCTTTCCGGTGAAGTTGATGCAAGTTTTCCCTATCTCGCCACAGTAGTGAGCAGCATAGACGCCAACGGCAAGGTGACATATACAACCGAATCAGTTGTTGCGAAGGCGGCCGGCAAACTAGAAGGACAAATTACCAAGAACAAAAACGCCTTTAGCGCTGCAAGTGCCAGGCTCGTAGGCGAGGCAGACATTCAATTCTCCCTCACGGTCAATAATCCTTTCACCGAAATCGCCTACATAGTTTCCGGCTTCAAACAAGCCGAGCTTTAGGTTTCCCTATGGTTCAACGCGGCTGCCGTGGCGGAGCCGCCTTCACGCTCCTCGAGGTGCTGATTGTCATTGTCGTGATTGCCATTTTGGCGACGCTGACGATCCCCGTGATGTCGAAGCTTCGTGAGCGGGCGCAACGCGCGCAGTGCACTGCAAACCTGCATAGTCTTCATGTCGCGGCCAACCTTTGCCTGCAACAAAATGGCAGCTGGCCTCAAATAAGATTGGCAGGCGCCGATGATACATCGCTCCAGAACTACGCCAACGCATGGGTCACCGCCCTAGCGCCTTTCGGCGCCGAACGAAAAACCTGGATCTGCCCGACCATCCAGGACAAGGAGCGAACTGATTACACTCAACCGGAAAACGCCAGAATCGATTATCTCGTAATGTCCTTCGACGACAAACCGATGACGCCGCATCGGTGGTCCAATATGCCTTGGTTTGCCGAGGCCGGCGATGTTCACGGAAATGGAAGCCTCATGGTCTTTCCAGATGGGAGCGTTCGTGACTTAAAGACTGTTGTAGCCCCGAAATAAAGTTGCGCGCTCGCCGACAATTACAGATCCACGGCGATCTCGCGGAGTAATCCGGGGCCGCGATAGATGTAGCCGGTGTAGACCTGGAGAAGCTGGGCGCCGGCTTCGAGTTTTTCTCTGGCGCTCTCGACGTCGGAGATTCCGCCGGAGGCGATGACGGGTAACCGGGAACGCGTGGTGATGGCGCGCACGAACTCGGTAGATTTTTCGCGCAGCGGACGGCCACTCAAACCGCCGGTTTGATCGCGAGAGGTTGGAATCGCAGAGTGATCCAAGGTTGTGTTTGTCGCGATGATTCCGGCGATGCCGTTTGTTTCGCAACTCGCGATGATCGGTTCGAGCTCGGCCAGAGAAAGATCGGGCGCGATCTTTATCAGCACGGGTTTCGCGTTCGTTTGATTTTCGTGGCGAATGGCGCGGAGCAATTCCTCGAGCGCGTCGTGTTCCTGCAACGAGCGGAGGCCCGGAGTATTCGGCGAACTGATGTTGAGAACAATATAGTCGGCGAACGGGTGCAGAAGCCGGAAAGAGTAAAGATAATCGCTCGTTGCTTCTTCGATCGGCGTGATCTTCGATTTTCCGATGTTGATGCCGACGGGAATTCGCGGCCAGCGACCGCTGGCGCGCAATCCTCGCAGGCGGGCGGCAACAGCATCGGCGCCGTCGTTGTTGAAGCCGAGCCGGTTGATCAGCGCGCCTTGCTCGGGATAACGGAAGATGCGCGGCTTCGGATTACCGGGCTGAGGTTTGGCCGTGACAGTGCCGATCTCGACAAAGCCAAATCCCAATGCCGCCCAGGCTGGAAGGGCGACGCCATTTTTATCAAAACCGGCCGCAAGGCCGATCGGGTTCGGGAACGTAAGGCCAAAAACTGTTTTCGGTTTATCCGCCGGCTTGAAACGTTCGAGCGCGCGGAGCACGGCGGGCAGAGATGAAGCGACGCGCAGATTCCGGATCGCCAGATCATGCGCGGCCTCAGCAGAGAGAGAAAATAGAATTGGCCTGACGAAATGTTGGTAGGCTTGGTCGGCGTTCATTTGCCGATGCAAAATTGAGCGAAGACCGAATCGAGAATTTCCTCGATATTATCCGCGCCGGTAATTTCGCCGACGGAGCGCAAGGCCGCCCGCAGATCGACTGCCAAATATTCGGGCGCGAGCCCCGCCTCCATCGTGCCGGCAGCGAGGTCGCAGGACGCAAGCGCGCGAGCCAGACAATCGCGATGCCGCGCGTTGATGGCGACTGCGCTCTCCGGCCGCAAATGTCTCTGCGAAATTTGGTCGAAGATCGCCTCTTCCAAGCCGCGCAATCCATTTTCCTCCAGGCAGGAGATCCGCAACGCACCGTAATCCTGCCAATCGGGATGTTCGGGGAGATCGCTTTTGTTCAGCAGCACAATGCGGATCTGCTCGTTCGGAGTGTCGTTGAGGGCCGCAGGCCTCGGTGCATTGTGATCCAAAATCTGAAGAAGCAGGTCCGCGCCGGCGAGTGATTTTTCCGTGCGTGCCATTCCCGCGCGCTCAAGTTCATCTGTGGAGTCACGCAAGCCGGCGGTGTCCAGCAACCGAATCGGAATACCGCGCAGATTGATCACTTCCTCGATGGTATCCCGCGTGGTACCCGGCGTTTCGCTGACGATCGCGCGATCGTAACCGAGGAGCCGATTCAATAAACTGGATTTACCGGCATTGGTCGGGCCGTAGATGACGGCGCGGATTCCCTCCCGCAAAATTCTTCCCTGCTGGGCGGTTGCGAGCAGCTCGCGCATTTTTTCGCGAACGATCTCAAGACGCGCGCGAAGCTTGGCCCCTTCGTCAGGCGCGATGCCTTCATCCGGAAAATCAATCGCGGCCTCGACGTGCGCGATCATTTCGATCAGTTGCGCCCGAAGCTCCCTGATCTCGGCGCCGAGCCGGCCTTCGAGCTGTTCGTTGGCGGAACGCAGCGCGAGATCGGTTTGCGCCCGAATCAAATCCATGACCGCCTCGGCCTGGGTCATGTCCATTTTTCCGTTCAGGAAAGCGCGCTCCGTGAATTCGCCCGGACGCGCTGGGCGGGCGCCCGCTTTCAGGCAAGTTTCCAAAACGCGCGCGGTGACCAGGACGCCGCCGTGACAACTGATCTCGACCAAATCTTCCCCGGTGTAACTGGCGGGCGCCCGATGGACTGTGAGCATGACCTGATCGATCACGCGATCGTCTTCGACGATCCCCCCAAGGCAATGGGTGTGCGAAGGAAATTCCGACGGCTTCTCTTTGCCGCGAAAAATGCGATCGGCGACGGCAACGGCGTTCTCGCCAGAGATACGGACGATGGCGATCGCGCCTTCGCCTACAGGAGTGGAGATGGCAGCGATGGTCTCTCCCGGCTCCACGCGCGGCGCGGGGGCAGTCACGCCGGCGGGTTGCGCAACACTTCCTGCAACGCGGCGACGCATCGGCGATTCTGCTCCATTGTCCCGACTGAGATCCGAACCCATTCCGGGAGATTGTAACCCTTCAGGGCGCGAACGATAATGTGCCGATCGAGAAGGGCCCGGAAAATTCTGGCGCCGTCGCCGACGTTCACGAGAACGAAGTTCGCGGCGCTGGGGACAAAGCGAAGATTCATGGCGGCGAATTCTTTTTGCAGCCAGGCTCGGCCTTCGTCGGTGACACGCTTCGTGGCCTGGCGGTGTTCGTCGTCATCGAGACTCGCGAGTGCGGCCGCCTGGCCGATGCCGTTCACATTGAAAGGCTGCCGGGCTTTTTGCAGCACCTGGATCAACTCCGGCCGCGCCATTCCATAACCAACGCGCAGACTGGCGAGCCCCTGAATTTTTGAAAAGGTCCGCAGGACCGCGACGTTCCGGCCGGCGCGGACAAATCGCAGGGTGTCCGGCGGATCGTCGAGGTATTCGAAATAGGCTTCATCGAAAACAACGACCACTCGCTCGGGGACGCGCTCGATGAAGCGGTCGATTTCGTCCTGCGACGCGAGAGTGCCGGTGGGGTTGTTAGGATTCGCGATGAAGATGAGGCGCGTCCTGGGGGTGATGGCGGCGGTCATCGCATCGAGATCATGACGCAAGCCCGGGCTGGGGACTTCGATGGTGCGGGCGCCGAAGACGGCGGCGACTAATTTGTAGGCAATGAAAGCGTGTTCGGAAGTGATGACGTCGTCCCCGCGATTAAGGAAGGCGTGGCCGAGAAATTCGATGATTTCGTTCGAGCCGCTTCCGAGGATCAGGTGCTCCCGGCTCAGGCCCAGTTTTGCCGCGAGCGCCTGGCGCAAGTAATAGCCGCCGCCATCGGGATAAAGATGGGTGGATTCGAGCGCGGCACGCATGGCCGCCAAAGCTTTCGGCGAGGGGCCGAGCGGATTTTCATTCGACGCGAGCTTGATAATTTTGCCGGCATCCGCGCCGAGCTCACGCGCGGTTTCTTCGATCGGCTTTCCCGGTTCGTAAACGGCGAGGTCACGCAATTGCTCGTTCGCGATATCCCAGATTGACGGCATTGCGGGTGGAACCTTAGATGGAATTCAAAGGCGGAGCCACACCGATCAGCCGCCTTCGCCAAAAACTCCGGCGGCCAGGCGAGCCGATTACGGATTCAGTTTTAGCTGGAAGTGGTGCGAAGTGATATCCATGCCGCGATTGAGATAGAAACGGTGGGCGGCAAATCGCTGCACGCCAGAATCGAGGGTGAGATGCTCGCAACCCTGTTCCTGCGCGTGCTCGATCAGCCAATCGAAAAGAGCCGCCCCGAATCCGCGCGAGCGGTCGGAATCGTGCGTGACCAGATCGTCGAGGTAGAGAGTGCGGCCGGAAAAAAGAAGGTTAAAGATGCGGAAACCCGCGACGGAGCGGACGACGCGATCCAGTTCGAGATAAGCGAGTTGATATCCTTCCTTTTGTTGTTGGAGGACGCGGGCAGCGAAATCGATGGCTTTGATGTGCGGGCGCAGTTCTCGCATGACCGAGGAACAGTGTCCGATCTGCTCCGGTGTCGTCGCGAGGCCGATTCTCCATAGAGGCGGTTTGGTTTCAGGCATGGGATTTCTTCGCCAGCAGTGCGCCGAGATCAAGCGCGGGATTTATCGGCCAGGCGGCGCTGGAAAAAAGCTGGTCGGACATGGCGATCTGGCGGAACCTTTGGCCCTTATGAAAAGCCTCCAGTTTCTGGCCGAGACGCATGTGTTCGGAATCCTGATTCACCCGTGGAAAATCGTGGGCCTGGCGGGCAGCCTGGTTTTCGGACTTCGCTTTCTCATTCAATGGATCGCCTCGGAGCGCGCCCACAAGAGCGTGATCCCATTTGGCTTTTGGGAATGCAGCGCGCTCGGGAGCCTGCTCATGCTCAGTTATTTTGCGATCTATCAGCGCGATTCGGTCGGGGTCTTGAGCACGGCGATGCCGTTGCCGATTTACCTGCGCAATCTCTACTTTCGTTACACCCATCGTGCGCCGCAACATCCGGGCAACGCCCCAAGACCTCCGGAGTAGCCTTCACAGCGCGCTTTACGCCAACGGGGTGGTTACCTAAACTCGATGCGCTCCATGATCTCGAACGAGCAGATCATTTATCTCGATAACAACGCGACGACGCAGCTCGATCCAGCCGTGCTCGAGGAGATGCTGCCGTTTCTGACGCAGTACTATGGCAATCCCTCGAGCGGTTACGGGTTTGGCGCGCAGGTGCGACACGCGATCAATCAGGCGCGCGAACGCGTGGCCGCGCTGCTCGGGTGCGAGCCGGCGGAAATCCTGTTCACCAGCTGCGGCACTGAGTCGAACAACGCCGCGGTGAATTCCGCGTTGCAAATTGATCCAGCCCGACAGCACGTCGTCACTACCGCCGTTGAGCACAGCGCGACGTGGCGGCATTGCGAAGCGCTTTCGAAGAAAGGTTGCTCGGTCACGGTCGTCGGCGTCGATCACAACGGAAATCTCGACCTGGCAGAACTGGAAAACGCCATCACGCCGCAGACCGCCATCGTCTCGGTGATGTGGGCGAACAACGAAACCGGCGTCCTCTTTCCCGTCGAGAAAGTCGCGGAGGTTGCCCGGAGAAAGCGCGTCCTGTTTCATACGGATGCGATCCAGACCGTGGGAAAAATTCCGGTTCGACTGGCAGATTCGACGATCAATTCACTCTCGCTCTCCGCCCACAAGTTGCATGGCCCGAAAGGCGTCGGCGCGCTTTACGTGAACAAGCGAACGGCGTTCAAGCCGTCTCTGATTGGCGGCAGCCAGGAAAACAATCGCCGGGCCGGAACGGAAAACGCGGCCTCCATCGTGGCGCTGGGGAAGGCGGCGGAATGCGCCGGTGCGGCTCTCGCGGAAGAAGGGACGCGCGTCCGCGCCATGCGCGATCGCTTTGAAAGGACGATGCTCGAAAAAGTACCGGACACGTTTGTAAATGGAGATTCACAGACGCGTCTGCCGAACACGTCGAACCTTTCCTTTTCCGGCGTTGATTCCGGCGCCGCGCTGATGATGCTGGATCGTCATCACCTTTGTTGCTCCGCGGGTTCGGCTTGTCGCACGGGCTCGCACGAGTCTTCCCACGTCCTGCGCGCGATGAAAGTAAAGGATGATCTCGCGCGCGGGAGCATGCGTTTTTCCTTCGGCCGTTTCAACACCGAGCAGGATGTCGATCGCGCGCTGGAAATCGTCCCCGCTGTGATCGCTCGGTTGCGCGAGCTTTCGCCGGCCAAAGCGGTGCGCGAAACCGCCGTCGCTTAACGAGCGGAGTGCCGCAGCGCGGCGCGGCGTCGCAGGAAGACCGTGAGACCAATCGCCAGGAAGCAGCTTATCGCGGAGGCGATGGCTGGGTCGACCTCGGGAACGGGCGTGAACGAAATATCGCCAATCGCAATATCCTGGTAGCGGGGCGCTCCGGCCGTGTTGGAAAACGTGAGGAAGATGTCGGAGATGTAAGCTGCGCCGAAACTGATAGTGACGTTCCCATTCGAAGAATTATTGGGAGAAGGGACGTCACCGGTCAGAGTCTGGCCGAAGCCTGTGCCGCTCAATGTTACCGCAGGGCCGACGTTGGTAATGGTCGCCGGCACCCAAGTGCCGTCGGTGGTAAACCCGAAGATGCCCTCCACAATGTCACTGTTCGTCGTGACATCGATATCGAAAATCGTGAAGGAAACATTAGTTGCGCCCGGCTGTGCCCCGGTGAAGCTAAGGTGGAGAGTGACGTTGCTATTGGTGTGCAGATTTGCCGCAAGAAGGAGCGAGTTTTCAACCGGGGACAGGCCTCCAGTCATCGTTTGATTGATTGTCGGGGTCATGGTCCCCGTGGTTGGGTCATTGGTCCACACGTTGGCGTTCTGAGAGCTCAGCGCCACGGTGATATCGTTGATCCCGTCGCCAGTGACATCGTAGGAATTGTTCAGCGAACCGGGGTTCCACGCGACCGTATCCCAATCCAAAACCACGGCCTTTGCCGGGGCGATCGATGCCGCCAGCCCCAAGGCGAGGGCGACTACGTAGATTAGAGAGCGGTAACTGCGCATTTCTATAATTTCCATAAGCTACTTCCGGGCCAGCCCAGAAAAATACCGCTGATCTTCCTTGTCCCGACGCCTTTATACGCCTTGAGAACAATTAGAAGGGCGGCGGACGAAACGCTGTCGCCGGCACTCCGACCGCCCGGAAGGCCCAACCCTGTCGGTTCTAAGCCAGCCCAGCTTTTAGTTCGCTGATGGCCCCCATTAACTCCCCGCTCTTCCCGGGCTTGTCGATGACTCGATCTACGCGCAACTCGGTGTACCGTTTGCGGTCCTCGGGACTAAGAGAATTTGCGAAGACGATGATTTTGCCCTGAAAGCCGGACGACCGGGCTTCCCGAACAAGACCAAACCCGTCTAATCGAGGCATCCGCGTGTCGGTCACGATCAACTGAAAGAAGCCAGGATCTTCGGCGACCCTCGACGCCGCAGCGCGTCCGTCAGTAACTACTTCCACGTGGTGACCCGCCGATTGCAGGGTCTTCGAAAGCATGTCCAGGACAAGAACGTTGTCGTCGGCACAGAGAACCCGGAGCGGTTGATGGGGGGCGATCATGGGTGAGTGCCATTCATTCGGCGCGTGGGAATGTTACCCACACCCGTTACTCCTTCCAAGGCGGAAATGCGTCAATGAAAAATCCGCGACAACAAGCCGGACGCGGCCCGTTCGAAACTGCGCCAGAGAGAAACGGTCGCACAAACAGGCTGCCTCTGTTACATTCATTTTCGACCTGAGAGGAACCGGCATGGACCACACAAAAGCTCGCATTCTTCACGTGGACGATCATCAGGACACCCGGCTGATGATGGCCGCTCTGCTGCAAGATTCCGGTTACGGCGTCCTCACCGCCGGCAGCGTGGCGGAAGGATTCGAACTGTCGAAAGAAATTCGCTTCGATCTCTACATCCTGGACGTGCGTCTCCCTGATGGCACCGGCGTTGAGCTTTGCCAGAAGCTACGAGAACTGCACCCGACCACGCCGATCCTCTATTACTCGGCGTATGGCGATGAAGCCGATCATCAAAGCGCACTGAACGCTTGCGGAGATGCCTACCTGAAAAAGCCGGTTTGCATCGCGGATATTCAGGAGTCGATCGCCAGACTGCTGGCAGAACGAAAGGCCACAAACTAATTCGAGGCCGTGATGGGCCCGACGTCCGGGGTGGCGCGCGGCTCGATCCATCGCCAGGAGAGGATGCTGGCGCGGAAGGAACGGTGCAACCCCTCGAAATCGCTCTTGCGCGCAGTAAGCCTGAAACAAAGCTGCGTATCGGCCACGTTCGTAAATAACGCGCTCCGCACAAACGTTTCGCCGATGATCTGATAGCTCACAACAAATTCGTAGGTCGGGTTCCCGTTAAATGGCACAGGATTTTGTTCCTCTGTCACAACGGTGATCATTTGGCTGCCGGCCGGAAGGCTACCCAGAAATTGCTTCTTCGCGGCTTCGACACTTTTTTCGTCGAAACGTTGCGGCGCCGATAATAGCGATGCCCGAATGATGGCGTCGGCCCGCACGCTTTCTGGCGGCGTAAGATGCACCCCATCACCTCCGGCTCGATAAGCCCATTTGGTTGGCAACTGGTAAACAATGTCGCGTTTGCCATCCTTAAACAGCAGCTCCTTGAAGGTATACCCCTCGCAGGTGGATTCGTGTGGGATTGGCGTGAGATCGATGGCGGCGCGCGTCGTGGTAAGCGCGGTCGTGAGTAGAAGCAGAAGGACGGTTCTTAAAAGCATTGGTGCGAATCCATAGTAATTAGTAAACCTGGTACCACCGCTGTTGCTGAAGGTAAGCGGCGATCTGCAGGTTTCCCGGAGGAGAGCTGTTGCCAAAGTTTGTGTCGTAATACCAGTGCCGTATGGGCGACTTATAAACCGTACCGCCGGGGGTTACCCAGGCTCCGGTCCCTTGCTGGCTCTTGTAAAGTTGCACCATCGACCCATAATAGGTGAAGTGGTTTCCTGACCAGTCTTCGAGAAGACGAACAAAATTTTCGCCGCCGCCGCTGTAGCTGTTATTGCTCGGGACATTTCCCGCTACGATCGCCGCATTGACGGTCGTGTTCGAAGCGTCGCGCTGCGGGGTGCTTTTGTCTGAATTACTGTCATTCCACGCGCCGGAAAGGACGGTAACCGCATCGCCAATGATAGCCGCATTCCGGCGGGTGTATCCGCTTACGTCCGGATCGGTATAGGTGCCGCTATTCGAAGGCGGACTGCCGCCGGTATTGAAATCTCCCTGGATATAGATCGGGTTTTCTGAAACGACCGTCATGCCGCCGGTGGGCAAAGTCGCACCGTTCTTGAATCGAATGGCCCGCCTCAGGGTCGACGCGGTAGTACCGTTGAGGGTCACGTTGACCGCGGTCCCGGCGTTCGTGACGGTGCCGGCGTTGTCCACTGTTTTGGCCGTGGTGTCGGAGATGTAAATCATGCCGTTCCAATCGCTCAATTTCTTGAGCTCTGTGGCAAGTCCGGCGATATCTACCGATGTGACCCGGATGTAACCGGCTTCCCGTGAGTCATACATGCCTTGATTGGTGGTGATGTTCCCGACGATTGCGTTGAAGTCACCGGCATTAATCGAAGCGCCGCTCTTGGTCGTGATCGTGATGGTGTTAGCCGCGTCGATCAGGATGCGGTAACCGGCCTGGTTATAGAGCCGGATCTCCGAGATGGGATCAGTGCCCGCAACCGGGCGCTCAATCAGTTCATGGTAGCTTTTGTTATTGTTGGTGGTTCCATCGAGATTGAGGTTCCAACCGAAAGGAAGATAAGGTGAGACTTGCGAGGGCGGCATGTCGGAAACCAGGTTCGGCGCCGTGGGGCCCGAATGCGTATTGTCCAATGGCGAATATCCATTCACGTATTCGCCTGCGAATTCCAGCCGGTTCGTCGTCGTGAAGTTGCTAGTTCCGATGTAAAGGCTGCCGTTGCTATGGATCGGGCCGTCCATGCTCAGGGCTGTGGTCGGCTGAAATTCCAGATCGTCCACATAAAACATGGCGTAGGTCCAGGGGTTATCGAACTTCTTTTCGAAGATTCGTCGCACCTTGGCTGTAACTGTGCCGGTCGTTGTGGGTACGGTCACGTCAGCCGCGGCCAGGTAGAAATAGCTCTTCTGCCACGTATTTGGGCCATCGGCCGAGGGCGGAGTGGCCGCGGGACTCACAGTGCTATTCTCATTCGCGTCCAACGTAATCATCGGATCGACTGCCTGGATGCGATACTGCGTCACAGTATAGTTAGCTTCGGAAGGGAAATTGGTTGACGCTGGCAGCGGGATGGTCGGTGGCGTAGCAGCCGGTGCCATGTTCGGCACCGGGGTAGGCGCAGGCGCAGGGCTCCACTTGGCGGTATAGAAAAAATTGGTTCCGACGATTGCCTTGTCAGTGCCGCCCTGGTTGTTTGAGAGAGTGGTCCAGGTGGTCCGATAAATATTCCTCCAATTGGAATACAACACTTCGAGATGGCCATCTGCGATTTCCATCGCGATAGCGGTCTTGCGGCTGCGCTGCGAGACCCGGGATATGTGCGTGGTGTACTCGATTGCGCTCCCCAGCAAAACTAGCATGGTGGCGACCACCCCGATCGTGACCATTAGGGTGCTGCCTTCTTCCGAATCCTGGAATCTTGTTTTCATCGTTACTGGGTGATCGTGAGTCTCGAGCGGTAGTCTATCTGGGTATTGAGCAACGAAGCGGTCGCGAGATAGCCCCGGTTGCTCGATTTCGGGTCCCTTGCCGTCAACCTCACCCCCACGTATTTCAGATCGGGCGTGCCTCCGCTGTTAAGCGGGACATAAAAGGGCGTGGGACTGCTGATATACTTGGCCACCGTCGCAGCGTCCCACCAATACATGTTGGCTCCGCTCTGGCGTTGCTTGAAGACATGGAGCTCCCCATTTTCAAACCGATAGCGCGTGGGTGAGCCGCTCACGACATAGTTATAACGCTGCATCGCCCCGGTGCTGTAGGGAACGTAAACGCCGTTGGCGAGAATGTGCGTGCCGGCGCTGTCGGCAACGTAACTGCCGGCCGCGACGTAGCTGCCGCCCGAAAGCTTGAATTCACCTGCCGGATCCACGACATATTGTCCGTTTATCACCATATAGGCGACGCGATCGGTGTAGTAAGTGATGGCATAGCTCCCACCGACGTCGGGCGGACTGATGTTTGGAGTTTGCTGGTCCGCCTTGATGAAGACGTTGCTATGGGTGGTGCTTCCGCTGGCTGTGGCCTTGGTGATGTCTTCTTCCAACCCCCAGAATGGAATGATGAGCCGCATTCCCTCGCTAGGCTTGTTCGGGTTGTCCTTGATCATGATGAGCGCCGCATTGCCCGGATCTTTCCAGACGTAGTTCGGACCTGACGCAATATTTTGAAAGGACACTCCCGGGGCCGTCGGCGCCACCGGCGTCGTGGTCGAAGCCGGTGTTGAACTTACTATCGGAAAGCTGGTCGCGGTCAGGTAGGAGGCATCGTGAGTGCTATTCCTGAGTTGCGGCACGGAAATCGCAGCATGAATGTCGCGCGTCATCTTCAGAATTCCTTCGCGCGCTTCCTGGTGCGCGACGTTGACGGCGGTGTTCTTGGCGGAAAGGGTTAGCCCGGACTTTAAGACGGTGAAGAAGACCGCTCCGAGAAGGCCGGCCACCGCGACGGCAATCATCATTTCCGCCAGGGTGAAGCCTGACTGTGAGAACTGATTTCGTAAGGACAATTTCATTGGTCGGCGGTGCGTATTGTGTTCATGGAGACGCTGTAATTCCGATTCCTGAACTTGTAGCTCACGGTAACCGTCGCCTGCCGCAGGTTCAGGTTCGCGGTCGTTCCGGCGAACGTCATCGTCGACGCGATATCGGCCACCGTTGTAGTCATGCTGCCGGTAACGACTACTTTGCCGCTAACAGGATCTTGATAGATGAAGACGTTATCCTGCACGAGCGGGCCGGTGGGAGTTCGTTCGGAATCCAGCAGGAGAACAGTGGGTATTTTCTTAGGGGTTGTGGTGACGTCGAAAGGTTCTTTGGAAAGAATGAGATCGATCTGGTTCTGGCAAACCGTCTGCGCCTCGGTATAAAGACGCGAGCTGACGCTGTACTCGTTGATGGCATTAAATCCGATGTAGCATCCGGCTGCCATGGTGCCGAGGACAGCTAGGGCAATAACAACTTCCACTAGGGTAAAGCCCGCACGAAGATTCGCTGCGGAAAGGACATAGCGGCTCGGCTTGAACTGGCGCTTGAGCGACAACATTATGGTTTCTATAAGCAGGACGCATGCCTGTGCGGGATCGCCGCGGCGCGGTCCTGTCTCTCTCGGAGTCCGCCGCGCCCGGTCAGACCCGGCACCCATTCTGCTCAACCGGACACCATGATCCTGATGCATTCCCGGCCGAAGGAGCAGCGCGAAGCTGTCCGTAACTTGATGCATTCCGTCTTGACCCGCGACATGGGCACCTTCAATCCGGAGCGCTTCAAGGATTGGATCAAAGATATCGATGCGCGATTTCGCAAGGTCGGCCTGACGCTCGCTTTCGACATCCGGGATCGCTCGGTCTTCTTTACGATCAAAGAAGTGCGCTCTGGCCGGACCGCTTTCAAGTTCGCCGCGTCCACTCACGTTCCTTTCGACGATCGTGACGTGGTGATGACGCTCGAAGGGGCGGGGCAGACGCGCTAGAAAGCAGCGACCGGGCCCCGGGGCCGCCACGATTCAGTGTCAGTCCCGCATCATGGCCAAGAAACGCTCTCGCTCTTCCCAGTGGCTGAATCAACGCTGGTGGAAGCTCGCGATCGCGGAATGGATCGGACTGTGCCTCGCTTTCATTACGCTCGTCCTCATCTTTTGCCTTTTTTTCATTCGCCGCAAATCGCTCGAATATAAGATCGAGCATACTTTTTCCGTCAGCTCTCCGGAGTTTTTCGGTTCGGCGCTTGCCCTGACCAATCCGGTGCCGCAGGCCGGGAATAAGATCGAGCTGCTCCAAAACGGCGATGAATTCTTTCCCGCCATGCTCGAGGCGATCCGTTCCGCGAAAACGACGGTAAACTTCGCCGCCTATATTTTTAAATCTGATGGAACGGGCCGCCAGTTTCGGGATGCTCTTTGCGAACGCGCGCGCGCCGGCGTGGAAGTGCGTCTGCTGCTGGATGGGATCGGGTCAGGCTGGGACCTCGATAATGCGGACGTTCGGCTCATGACCGATGCCGGGTGCAAGTTTGCCTATTATCATCCGGTCCAATCGTGGCGGATGGATCGCGCGAATCGCCGCTCGCACCGCCGGATGCTCATCATTGACGGCAAAGTCGGATTCACCGGCAGCGCGGCGTTCTCCGACAAGTGGGGCGGGCACGCGCAGGATAAGGACCATTGGCGCGATCTTCATGCGAGGCTGGAAGGTCCCATCGTGGCCGAACTCCAGGCCGCTTTCCAAAGCCACTGGGTGAAGACGTTTGGAGAGGCTTTGACCGGCGCGGGGCAATTTCCCAGTCTGCCTGCCGCCGGGGATCTCAAGGCCCAGATAGTGGAGTCGCATTCGTTTTCGGCCGCCGCGCCGATTCCGATGGTGCAGGGGGTCGCCTTTGCTGCGGCCGAGAAACGGATTTGGATCACGAATCCGTACTGCACGCCCTCTGACGATCAGGTCGATCTTCTCGTGAAGGCAGTGCAACGAAAAGTCGATGTCCGGTTTCTCCTGCCTGGACCCTACAACGACCAGCCCATGACCGAATCAGCCGGACGCACGGCTTATGGCCGGCTGCTCGAAGGCGGTGTGAAAATCTTTGAGTATCAGCCGACGATGATCCACGCCAAAACCATGGTAGTGGATGGGCTCTTCTCCATCTTTGGATCGTCAAACCTCGATCCCCGTTCTTCCGAGATCAATGAAGAGATCGATGTCGTTGTCTACGACGTCGGCTTTGGCCGTCTGATGGAAGAGACCTTCGAGAAGGACGTGGCGCAATCCCGCGAGTACACCCTTCAGCAGTTCAAGCAGCGTTCCCTCTGGGAGCGGGTAAGTGAATGGCTCATGATCCCATTTCGCTCGCAGTTGTAATCAGGCAGCCCGCTTTCCTTCCGCCCGGTTCTTGATAGCTCGCAACCACATTCGGCGGATGATGTCGCTTCCCGGATGGATGATCCGCCAATAAATGGCAAACCGGCGCAGCGCGGATGTGTTGTTGGCATTAATGCGCGTCTCGGTGGAAACGATCGATCCTCCGCGATCGTCCGGCAGGACAAGGAAATTCATCGTCGCGAGCGCGACCCCCGCCGGCAGTTTTCGCTGAAAATGTTCGGACGTAAGCCTGCCTGACCCAGCGTTTGCAGTGCGGGGAGCGGCGACGACCGTGCCGATGACGATCTCGCGAGGCGGTTCTTCGGCAAGGAGTACGAAGGTTGTCTGCGTCGCGACATCGAGCAGCGGTTTCTCCTCGGGCGCGTTCATAATGCTTTCCGGCCCGGTCTGGCCGCAGCGGCGGATAGCGATCAAGGTTCGAAAGAGAAGAATCTCATCTGCGCGCACCGTGTGAATGGCGGCAAAGACAGCTTCGGGCGGAGCGGCTACATGCATAGTGTGCTGCTCGGCGATTTGGAAGTGAGGCATCCAATCATCAAGCTTGGTCCCGCGGGCGGACATTTTCTCCGATCCGGCTGGCAGGAAAAGCGCGGCGATAACAAGAAGGAACCCGCCTGCGAAGATGATTGCTGCAACCCGACGAGTCGGGATGAAGAGAAACCGAATCGGCCGGATGAGCGATAACAATCCCGTCGTCGTAATGACCAAGCCGAGGTAAAGAAGGAAGGAATCCAGCATGTTCCCCGCGGCGAACTCGAGGAAGGCTCCGGCGAAGACAGCGATCGCCCCCGTCCTTCGCGTTCCGAGGCCAAGCCATCGCACGGGCAGGATCACCGCGATTAAACCGGCGGCGATGAGCACGAATCCCAGACCAACAAGAAGCGAATCGAGCATATCGAATGTGAGCAGCCATGAAGTGGCGGCCCGTAAACGCACACGCCCCCGGCGGCGTACCTAACTATTTCAGGTTGTAGATCTCGACCAGGCCGATGCCGATCCCGCCGTTCTTGCCCGAAAGGATGGCGGTGAATTGTCCCGGCGGCGTCAGCGAGATGAAGATGCCGGACTCCTTCGGATTCGACAAGCCGAGACCGTTAGCCGTGAGGTTCGCGGCCGAGACTGGATCGTCAGTCCAATCGTCGTTCGTGACCATGATCGTTCCGTTCTCGTTACGCAATTCCAACACCGGATTCGCCAAGAGAGGGCTCAAATTAAACTGGCTCAACGATGGTCCGAGGCCGCGCACCGCGATGCGCGTGGCGTTATTGGGTCCGCCAAGGGTGAAGCCGCCGATCATGACCTTGTCGTCGGTCCTGACCATGCCGCGCGTGCTGATGTTACCCAGTTCAGAAGCGGCGGCTGGATTCGTATCGTAGATTTCCACCAGGCCGATGCCCTCGGTGGCATCCTTGCCAGTTAGCAGCGCGGTATAGGCTCCGGCGTTGAGCGTAATCACGATCACCGACTCCCGATCGTCCTTCGGCTGGAAGTTGGTCCCTTCAATCAGCGGACGCTGGTCGTCTTTCCAGTTCTTGTTCTTGAAGATCAGGTTGTTGCTCGATCCGCGCAATTCCAGCTCCGGATCCAGCAGCAGGTCGCTCAAGTTGAACGCGGAGAGCGAAGGCCCGATTCCGCGCAGGACCAATGATTTGGACGCATTCCCGGTGATGATGAAGCCGCCGATCATGGCCTTGTCGCCAAGCTCGGTCCGCATCCGCGTGGAGATGTTCAGGGCCTGGGCCGGCGTCGCCGTAGGTGTAGGCGTTGGCGAAGGTGACGGGCCGTTGACTGTAAATGTCTGACTGGCCACGCCGCAAACGGTCGCGACCGAGTTATTGTTGGCATCGCCACTGTAGACCGCCAAGAACTTATACGTGCCCGGCTGGGTCGTGGTAAAGGCGTCTGAGGTATAGTTGGCATTGCCCGCCACCGTCTTGGTCGAGGTAAAGATCGGCGCGGCGCAGTTATCGGTGTTGGGTCCGTGGACGGTGAAGGTGATGGTGCCGGTAGGACTGCTTCCGGACGAAAGCGTTGCCGTATCGGTGAATGGTGTTCCGATGTTGCCGCTAGCCGGTGAAACGGTGCCGCTGATCGCGGGATTCCCCTTGTTCACGATCACCGATTCGTTCGCGTCGTTGCACGCGCCGGCCACCGCATTGTTGTTGGTGTCGCCGCTGTAGCTGGCGATCCAACGATAGGTCCCGGCTGTGGTCGGTGTGAAGTTGCCGGAGTTGTAACTGGCGTTCCCGTTCACCGGAATTGCCGCGGAGGTAAAGACGGCCGCGTTACCGCAGGTGGCATCGTTCGGCCCGTAGAGCCTGAAGGTGATCGAGCCCGTCGGGGTAAATCCACCCGCGAGCGTCGCGGAGTCTGAGACGTTCCCGCCAAGATTGATCGTGCCGGAAGCGGTCGTAGTGATTGTCGGGGTTACCTTGCCCGCCAGAATCGTGTTGCTCGTTCCGGTAATGGCAGCGTTGGCGGTATCCTTGGCGGTGATGGTTTGCGGACCGGGAGTCTTGAGGGTGGCGCTGAAGGTTCCGGCTCCGCTGGTGAGCGTGCTATCGGCTGGCAGGACGGCCGCTCCATCGGTGCTGGTGAAGTGGACGGTGCCGGCGTAAGCGGTCGCCGTGTTATTGAACTGGTCGAGCGCTGTCACGCTGAAGTTGAAGGCGCTGTTTAGCGGCACGTTGGGCGGAGCGCTTACCGTGAAGTGAGTTGCGGTTCCGGCGCCGACCGTAATTGTGTTGCTCGTGCCATTGATTGAAGCGGTGACTGTATCGGTCGCCGTGATGGTCTGGGCGCCCGCGGTCTTAAGAGTTGCGCTGAACGTGCCGACGCCACTAGCCAGGGTGCTGTTCGCCGGCAAGGTCGCGGCGCCGTCGGTGCTCGTAAAGTGGACCGTGCCGGCATAGCCCGTCGCCGTGTTATTGAATTGGTCGAGTGCGGTAACGGTGAAGTTGAAGGCCGCGCCCGCCGTGGCCGAGGCCGGTGCGCTTACCGTGAAGTGGGTCGCCGGGCCCGCGTTCACGGTAATTGAGTTACTCGTTCCGGCAATGGAAGCGTTAGCCGTATCTTTCGCCGTGATGGTCTGGCCGCCTGCGGTCTTCAGCGTGGCATTGAAGGTCCCGGCTCCATTAGTCAGCGTGGTATCAGCGGGCAGAGTTGCAGCTCCATCGGTGCTGGTGAAGTGCACGGTGCCGGCATAACCGGTCGCGGTATTATTAAACTGGTCCAGCGCGGTCACTGTGAAGCTAAAGGCGCTGCCCGCCGTCGCGCTCGCCGGTGCACTGACGGAGAAGTGCGTCGCGTTCGCCGCGCTTACCGCCACGTTATTGCTCGTGCCGGTCACCGCACCCTGCGTCGCGGTGATGGTCTGGTTGCCCACGGTCACAAAGGTGGCGCCGTTGGTGAAGCTGTGCGCGCCGTTGTCTCCGGCCACAAAGGTATAGTCAGCCGGAACCGCCGAACCCGCGCCCGAGTCGCTCTTGGTGAAGTGAACTGTGCCGGTGTAACCGGTCGCCGTGTTATTGAATTGATCCAGCGCGGTGACCGAGAACGTGAAGGCACTGCCAGCGGTGGCGCTGCCGGGCGCGACCACGGAGAAATGGTTCGCGGAGGCCGCACTGACATTCACGTTATTGCTCGTTCCAGTGACTGCACCCTGAGTTGCCGTGATGGTCTGATTGCCCACCGTCACGAACGTCGCGCCATTCGTAAAGGTGTGCGCGCCATTATCGCCGGCCACAAAGGTATAGTCCGCCGGAACCGCCGAGCCTGCGCCCGAGTCGCTCTTGGTGAAGTGAACCGTGCCGGTATAGCCGGTGGCGACATTGTTGGAGGCATCCAGCGCGGTGACGGAGAAACTGAAAGGAGTGCCGGCAGTTGCGCTCGCCGGGGCTGTGACTGAGAAATGGGTCGCGCTTCCGGCTCCCACCGCGATGGTATTGCTCGTCCCGGTGACCGCGCCCTGAGTCGCAGTGATTGTCTGATTGCCTGCGGTATTGAGCGTAGCGCTGAAGGTGTGCGCGCCGCTGTCGCCACCCACAAAGGTGTAATCGGCCGGCAAACTCGCCGCGCCATCGCTGCTGGTGAAGTGGACCGTGCCAGCATAGCCGGTGTCCGTGTTGTTGAATTGATCCAGCGCCGTGACGGTGAAGTTGAAGGCGCTGCCTGCCGATGAATTGGAGGGAGCCACCACTGAGAAGTGGGTCGCGTTCGCCGCGCTCACTGTTACGTTATTGCTTGTGCCCGTAACTGCACCCTGGGTCGCGGTGATGGTCTGATTGCCGACGGTCACAAACGTCGCCCCATTGGTAAAGGTGTGTGCGCCGTTGTCGCCTGCGACAAAGGTATAGTCACCTGGAACCGCTGAGCCCGATCCCGAGTCACTCTTGGTAAAGTGAACCGTGCCCGTGTAGCCGGTCGCGGTATTATTGAACTGATCCAAGGCCGTGACGGCGAAAGTAAAGGCGCTGCCGGCAGTCGCGTTAGCCGGAGCCACCACCGAGAAATGGTTCGCGTTCGCCGCACTCACCGCCACGCTGTTGCTCGTGCCGGTCACCGCTCCCTGCGTCGCCGTGATGGTCTGGTTGCCCGCCGTGACAAACGTTGCGCCATTCGTAAAGGTGTGCGCGCCATTATCACCCCCGACAAAGGTATAGTCAGGCGGAACCGCCGAGCCGGCGCCCGAGTCGCTCTTGGTAAAGTGAACGGTGCCCGTGTAGCCGGTCACAACGTTATTGGATGCATCCAAGGCCGTGACCGAGAAGGTGAAGGGAGTGCCGGCAGTCGCGCTGGCCGGAGCTGTCACCGAGAAGTGGGTCGCGCTTCCGGCTCCCACCACGATGGTGTTGCTCGTCCCAGTGACCGCGCCCTGGGTCGCGGTGATCGTCTGGTTCCCTGCGGTATTGAGAGTAGCACTGAAGGTGTGCGCGCCGTTATCGCCGCCAACAAAAGTATAATCGGCCGGCAGGCTCGCTGCGCCATCGCTGCTCGTGAAGTGGACCGTGCCGGCATACCCGGTGTCGGTATTATTGAACTGATCCTGCGCGGTGACCGCAAAATTAAACGCGCTGCCCGCCGTCGCGCCTCCAGGAGCGACCACCGAGAAATGCGTCGCACTGGCAGCGCTCACCAACACATTATTGCTCGTCCCTGTCTTTGCACCGTCGGTCGCCGTGACTGTCTGATTGCCCGCAGTCACAAACGTCACGCCATTAGTAAAGGTGTGCACGCCGTTGTCTCCCGCCACAAAAGTGTAGTTACCTGGGGAAGCTGAGCCCGCGGCGTTGTCGCTCCTGGTAAGGGTAACCGTGCCCGTGTAGTTGACGTCGGTGTTACCGGAGCCGTCTTGCGCTGTTACCGTGATACTGAAGGCCGTCCCCGCCGTCGCGTTGGCAGGAGCCGTTACCAGGAACTGTGTTGCGGGCCCGCCTGTGTTAGTCAGCGCATAGGTCGCGGAGCCCGGGATGTTGGCGCCGGCCGCCGTGACATTGTAACTGCCCGCGGTGCTGTTTGCCGTAAACGGATCGGCGGTCGCAACCCCGGATGCGTTCGTCGTCGCCGTATTGCCTGGACTAAAGGTGCCGCTCGCGCCTGCTCCTGGCGCAGTGAAGGTCACTAACACGCCGCTCACCGGCACCGTCGATTCAGTCACAGTAGCTTGCAGGTTGGTGGCAAACGTTGTTCCCACTGCCGCACTTTGCGGTGTTCCTGCGGTAGCGGTGATAACGTAGTTGGCTTCCACCGCTCCCATGTCGATTGTCGCTACCGTGCCGGCATCCCCGGAGTCCACGACTCGAGGATAAGCGCGCTGGTCGAACGCTGAAGTCACGGCTGCTCCAGCGGAATGCGCCGCGGCGGTGGTCGCGTTCGTGCCGCGTGTGACCGTAAGCGTATTGGTGGCCTTGGCGGTAATCGTCATCTGCTCGGTGTCGATGAGGATCACAGAACCGATGGCAAGCGCGGTCGCATCATTTACGTCGACGTTCGTCTGCGAGTTCGTGATGGCCGCCGTCAGCGTCGTCCAGGAGGTGCCCGCATCGAGCGCCGGCGAGTCCGGGAGCAGAACCCGCGTATTGGTGGGTCCGCCATTATTGGCCAGCAACCCGATCTTCGGATCGCCACTCAAGTTGTTCGCTCCCGTGATGGTCGCCCCGGTGGAATCCCCAATGAGGCTGTAGTCCGCGTTCGCGCTCCCGGAGATATCGGGGCCGGCCGGGGCGGTGCCGTTCGCCGTGTTCAGCGCCACGATGCTGTTCTTGATTGTCACAGTGCCGGAATTGGAATTGCAGATGCCGCCGCCGTTACCCCCGGCTGTGTTACTGGCCATGGTCACGTTAACGAGGGTGGCGGGTCCCAAGTTCCGGAGCGCTCCGCCATCCGCTGTGGCGCCAGTCGCCTGGTTTCCGGACAGGGTGCTGTTTGTGATCTTGAGCGTGCCGTTGCTCTGGATAGCACCACCGTCGCTGGCCGCGGTGTTAAGGGACAGGGTGCTGTTATTAATGATCGCGGTGCTGCCGGTGCTCAAGATGGCGCCGCCGATAGTGCCGGCGGTATTATTGAACAGACTGCTATCAGTAATCGTCATCGGGCCGAAGCTGCGGATAGCGCCGCCTTCGCTCGCCGCGGAATTACTGTGCAGCCTTGAGCTGATCAGATAAAGCGTGCCAAAATTGTCGATGGCGCCACCGCGGGGGCTGCCATTGAGGACGTGGTTGTTGTCGAGGAGGCAGTCTCTCACCGTCAGTGTGCCCTGGTTTAAGATCCCACCGCCTTCGCCATTAAAATCCGCGCCGGCGGGGTTGCCATCGGCGATTTCCAATCCTTTTATCTCCACGATCTTGCCTGTAAGAATTCGGAAGACACGGCCAGAATTATTGGCGCTCACGTTAATGACGACGTTGTTGGCGCTGCCCGGTCCGTTGATGGTAACGCTCTTATCGACCACCAGGTGACCTGTGCTCAGTGTAATTGTGCCAGTCAATCCGGCCTGGAAATTGATCGCGCCACCGTCACAGACGTCGACGAGCGCTTGCCGCAACGAGCCGGCGCCAGCGTCATTCAGGTTTATTACCGTAGCCGGATTCGCGCAGAGCAGCGTGACGGTCGGGTTGGCCGCGCCGGCGACGTTCGGATCGTCGGTGAGGACGTCGGCGGCTAAGTTAGTGCCTTTCACGGTCCCTTGATTGGAGATCTGGGTTGTGTTTGCCGGCACAAGCGGGTTCTCGACCTGGACCGAAAAAGTAACGACAACCGTTTTCCCGGGCGGAATATCCCCTATGGTGTACGCGTTAGCCACGGCCGGGGGGCCGAGGTAGTGCGGTCCGACCAGCTCACCGGGTTTCGCACCCACGGCGTCACCGGCAGCAGGGACGCGTCGCTCACCGGTCGTCAGGAAGCCATACATCACCTTGTCGCGGTCTTTCGCGTCGTAGGTGTCGGGGAGACCCAGGGCATGACCCATCTCGTGCAGGATCGTCGTGAGCAGGTCGATCCGTCCGGCAGGTGCACTCGCCGAATCGGTATAACTGCGGGTGCCGGAAGCATCCTTCGCGAAGAGCGCGTCACTGCTCGCCTTCGCATCGATGAACCAGCCGTTGCCGCCGGCGGTGTTATCGACCCGAATGTGATTGCCGTCCGCTTCACCCAGATAAATGCTCGGCAGATCCGCCACCTCAAATTTCAATCTCTGAAGTGCGGTGGATTGCTCGGAGGTGAGGCCCGTCGATTCCCAGCGAGCTCGCGCAGTTGCAACAATCGAATCCAGCTTCTGCTGAGTGAGGGCTAGCAATGAGGAAGGTTGTGATGAGATCGGCGCGGGCGCGGCGGCAGGCGGCCGCTTCGTTACTCTCTGAACGGATGTCGCGACTCGTGTTGCGCCGTTGCCTGTCACGGTCTCGCGCTCCGGGTTTTCCCTCTCAACGCCGCCACGCGCAAAAAGCAATGGCGGCACATTAATCGGGCCGGCGATGAGCGCGACACTTGCGCTTGCGGCAATGCTGCCAGTGTTATGCGATTGCAATTCCGCAGTGGCACTGGCGCTGGCCGGCGGATTGTCGACGAGCTCCAAATCGCCGTTCGGCCCGGTGTACTCATAGAGTTCCATGCAAGTACCGAGGAACTGGCCTGTGCACGAACCAGGAACCGTATTTCCGGTTACGTCAGTCCGGAATTTGCCGGCCGTGCCCTGGTTATCCCCTGCTACGTAGATCGCGGGCAGCGGGAAATCCGACGTGCCGGGCTTAAAGTTAAGCTGGATATGGTTGACATCGTTGTTCGTGATCGTCATGTCGCTGGTCGGCGGTGTTCCGGACGTTGAACCGAGCGACTCAATGTCTAGGCCGAAACCAACCGGACATTGCCTGACATTGTTGCCGGTAATTATCACCGTGGCATCGGTCAGACCCTGGATAATAGATCGGATGCCATTTCCGGTGGAAGAACCTGAGCCAGGGACACCGCTGTTTCCAAGGAAATTCCCCTGAATGCGAGCAAGCAGGGTCCCGCCGGTCGCCGTAGATGAAGTCGCAGTGATCACGGACGTCGACGTGCTGTTGGCGCCTGAAGTAGCGGTGCGGGTCTGGTTGAAGAGAGTGTTGGTAAGGAACTTGCAAGTGAAGTTGCTCGAGAAGAACTGGCCCGCCTGCAGCTGAATGTTGTTATCGTCGAAGCTGCAGTTCTGCACCGTGAAACTGCCGATCGAGGAAGTGTTCTCCGAATTGACCAGAACGCCGTTCGAAAAGTTCTTTCTGAACACGCTGCTGCTGATCGATCCCGTCGTGATCACCGATGCGTTTTGCGTCGTCAAAACGAATCCGTTGCCGCCGGCGGGCGAAACCGGAATGCTCGACTGGCTGAAGCTGCTGCCGCTGACGGTAAACGACGAGAGCGTGCCACTCGTATTTATGATCTTGAAATTGTCCGAGAAATTCCCCGAGACAGTGCTGTTGGTCACCGAGACCGTTCCAGTGAGATTGGAGAACTCCATGCCATTTTCACCCACCGCGTTGCCATTGTTCTCGATATCCACGGCCGCCAAGGTAAGACCGTTGACCGTTGTGCCATTAATTCCGTCGCTACCGCCATTGATAATGCGCATCCGGGTGAGGCTCACATTCGATGCGCTGGTCAATGAGACGCCGGTGCCGGTGGAGCTTTGAATCGTGCCGCCGGTGCAATCGGCAGTGTTGGGCGCGGTCACCGTAGCGAGGGTGCCTGGAGTACTGAAGTTGGTTACCGAACCGCCGCAGATTCCAGCTGAATTACCGGTGACGGTCAACCCATTGCTCCCGGTGGCATTGAGGACGATGCCGTTTGCCGCGCCGTTGGACGAGATACTGCGGAAGGTCAGGCCGCTCGCGCCAATGGTGGTGCTCGTGACTTGGAGTGCCGTTCCACTCGTCGTCGTGATCGTGTTGATCTTGTTGTTAGGCACGTCCTGAGTAACGCTGATCGTGCCGCCGCCAGTTGCGGTGAAGGCGGCGTTAATCGTTGTGGTCAGACTCAGGCCGCCGGTAAAGGTAATGGTCGCGCCAGTGTTACTCGTGAGCGTGATTCCCGTGTCGGTGTCGGTCACTGCGCCCCCGAAGGTGACGGTGCCGCCGGTCTTGCCCGTGACGTTGATGGAGTGGGCGGAGCCGCTGGCGATGGTTCCGTTGTAGGTGAACGTGCCGTTCTGGCCGCCGACGAAGAAGGTGTCGCCGGTCGAGAGGGAGAGCGCGCCCGAGCCGAAGTTCGAGGTGCCGGTGACATTCGTCAGGATGACGCCGTTCGCGCCGCCTGATGAGTTGATCGAGGAGAAGTTTGCATTGAGCGCAATGCCATTGGCTATGATTGCCGAAGCAGCCTGGATCGTGTTGTTGATCGTGCCGGTGCCGTTGGTGACGTTGATCGTACCGCCGCTGGAGAGATTCATCCCCGCGCCGGTAGTAGTTTGCACCGAGAGCGCCGAGAAGGTGAGCGTGCCGACGTTCGACGTGCTCGTCAGGATGCCGGCGTTGCCGGCGCCCGCTGTCGTGACGCTCGCCCCGCCCGAGAAATTGATCGTCGTGCCGGTTGATTGCCGCTGCATGACCACGCCGGAGTTTACGCTGCTGATAGTTGCTGCGCCGATCGTCGCATTGCCGCCGCCATTGGTGACGTCACCCGTGCCCACAAAGCCAAAGGTGGCGGCGTTCGCAATCGTGAGCGTTCCAAAGGTGCGCATGCCGCCAGTGTTAGTATCGAGCCGGACACCCTCGGCCCCGATGACCCCCGATGCGCCGACGGACGTAGCGCCGAAGTTGATGTCGGCGCTTGAAGCCGTGACGAAGATGCCCTGCGTGGTCGCGCTCGTGATAGTTGTGGAGCCGAACGTGGCGGTTCCGGCGACGGCATTCAGAGTGATGCCGGTCGCAGCGCTGGTCGTGCTGGCCACGCTCACGAAGCCGGAAGAGGCGGCGAATGTGCCGGTCGTTAGGCTCAGCGCCTGACCGGTCCCGCTCAGACTTACGTCAGGTGTCGTATTGTTTCCTATCGTTAGGGTGCCGAATCCGCTGCCGAAGATCTTCGTGTTCGCGCCGGTGTTGCCGACAGTGAGACCGCGAATCGTGTTGCCAGTGTTGAGCGTGATCCCACTCGTATCGATGGTCGGCCGCGCGCCGGTGTTCATCACAGGCTCGGCGCCGCTGTCTGCCGGGAATGTTAAACCCGTAATCGCTTGCAAAGTAGCCGATGCACCCTGGCCGATTAATTTCTCGCTCGCCTCGAGCGTGACCGGGCCGGTGTAGTTCGTGCCGGAGCTGTAGAGGAAAATATTATCGCTCGCCGCGTCCGGGTTCGCGGTGACGAAGTTCGACAGGTTCTTGAACGGCGTCCCGAATTGCCCGTTGCCGTTGCTCGCGGCTTGATCGATGAACCAGATGCGGCCGGCGCCTAGCGGGATCGTGACCGTGGCGTTGACTGAGCCGAAGCCGTTCGTAACGCTGTAAACAATCGTGCCGTTCGTGTTGCCGGCGACGGTCGTGCTCGAAACAAAGGTAAACTTGCCGTCCGCGGCCACGGTGCCGCTGCCATTAGTCGCGCTGACGAACGCCGCCACCCGCTGATCGCCGGTGTCATTGGTCAACACGCTAAAGTTACTCGAGGTCGCGGTGTTGATGCCCACGTTGCGAATGAGCGTCGTCGGGTAAGTCTCATTGACGGCTGCCGGTCGGATCCCGACTGCGAGCGAGACTGTCGCGGTGCTGCTGGCGGTCGTATTCGTGATCGTATACTTGAACGAATCAAGTCCGGTGAAAGTGGCCGAGGGCGGGGTGTAGGTGAACGTGCCGTTAGCAAAAACCTGCACGGTGCCGCTGGCTAGAGTCGTTCCAGTTGTATTGCTGGCGACCGTCGTCTCGAGTCCCGTCGTCTTTCCGAAGCTCGTGACCGTCGCGTCCGGTTCGCCCAGGGTGTCGTTGGTCAGCACGTTGAGCCCGCTACCTACCCCCAGAGAGCCATTGAGAGGAATGTGGTAGGTATTCACCGCTGGTGAGCTGTTCGATGGGATGCCGCCGGTCGGATCGTTCACCGCCGTCGGCGCTTCCGTCACGGTAAGGATGAAGTCGCGAGTTCCGTTCGGGCTAACTCCATTGTTCGCGATAATGGTGATTGGCGAATAGATCCCGCCACTCCCCACCGCCGGCGTCCCTGCGATCTTCGCAGTGCCATCTCCGTTGTTGGTGAAGGTCAAGCCTGATGGCAGGGTTCCCGTTTTGGAGAGCACGATTGAACCGCCTGAGGGGAATCCTGTCGCGCTGAATGTCACTATGCCCGCGACGCTGGCTTGGAATGTGATGCCATCACTGCCGCTGCAATTAGCTCCACTGCCGCAGACAAAACTCGCAATGGTCGGCGCTTCGTTCACGGTTAGGGTGAAACTTTGCGTGCCGGCGGGAGAAATCCCGTTGGCCACCTGGAAGGTCAGGTTATAGGTCCCGCCCGTGCCCGCGTCCGGAGTGCCCGAAAGCAAGCCCGCTGAACTCAAGCTAAGGCCGCCGGGCAGCGCAGCTCCGGTATTCGTGAACGTAAAGGTCGTCGGGAATCCGCTCGCCGTAAGCTGGAAGGTCGTGCCCGCCACGCCGGCCGTGAATGTCTTGTTGTTCGCGCTGGTGATGAGCGGAGGCTGGTTCACCGTGAGGGTAAAGGTCTGGACCGCGTTCGGCGCGACCCCGTTCGAAGCTGTAAGAGTCTGTGTGTAAGTCCCACCCGTTCCCGCGGCAGGCGTACCGTCAAACTTCGCGGTGCCATCGCCGTTATCAGTGAAGTTAACGCCCGTGGGCAATGTCCCAGTCCGGCCGATCGTCGTCACAGTCGGCGCGCCGGAAGTAGTGACATTAAAGACAGTCCCGGCGACTAAAGTCTGGAACGCCGCGTTGTCCGCGCTCGTAAAGGCCGGCGGCTGCTGTACCGTGAAGGTCACGGTCGCGGTGTCGTTAGGCGCTTGACCGTTGGTTACCGTGTAAGTGAACGTGTCTGTGCCGGTAAAGTTGTTGGGCGGAGTGTAATCGAAGCTGCCATCCGCGTTCAGCGTGACCGTGCCGGCCTGAGTGGTCGGTCCGGCCGCGATCGCAACCGCGGTGGGGGTGGGAACTCCTTTGTCGTTGGCCAGAACACCAGCCGCGTTGATGTGCAGCAGGGCGTTCTTGACCGCGTTGTAGGCGTCAGGAAAGGCGAGGGGCGAAACCTTGAATGATCCCACGTCGGCCGTATGCGCCGGCGCGGCATCGGTAAGAGAAACACCCGTGGCAGTCTCAACGCCACTCGTGTTCTGGATCGTGATCTTGTAGTCGATCGTTCCCGCTGGCTGGGTTGAACCGCCTGGACCGCTCGCGGTCGTAGCTTCCTTCGTCGCCGTGACCGTGGGCGCGGCGACCGCGAAAGACGGCATCGCCATTACGCCGAGCAAAGCAAGCGCGAAGATCGCCCCGCGAATGGGAGGCGCGGTCAGGTGAGGCGTGGATTTCAAAGGGGGCGTAGGATCAGCAATTTGAGGACCGGTCGGCGTAGTTTTTAATGGAAAGACGGAAACGTGTCGAGGATTTATTTCCGTATTTTTGAAGAATTTTGATCACGCTTGGGACTTGAGTTCGGGCGATTGAAACGCGGTCTCGATCTTCGACGCGCTGTCGAACGCCGCCCGCCAATGCACATCTTCCAGGAGCGCAGCGTCGATCCAGCCGCGAGTGTCTTTCTTCACCTGTTTGCCGAGCACGACGTAAAGCCAGACCCCGCCGTCGGAGTACGATTGTCCGAAAATCTCGCGGACCCGGTCGAATTCCCCAATCGCACTTCTGGCGCTCATCCCGAGCGCGGATTTCACTGCACTGGAAATCAAAGGTGTAGCGATCGCGCTTTTCACGTCGTCTGTCCCGGCCAGGGCGGCGAACGCCGGCAACCCGCGCACAAACGCAGCCGCGATTGGAAACGCCGCTTTCGGGTGCGCGGTCGATTTCACCAATTGCGCTTTCCACGTCGCAAAAGTTTCTCCTTCCGGCACAGCCGCCGCGCGCGCGTCACCCGTTCCGCGCATCGCCACCGCCAACGCGTCCGGAGTTTTCGTCGGGCGATTGATCAGCTTCAGCTCGCCCGCGTTCAAGCTTCCCAGCGGATCGTCCACCTCCTTCGCGATCGGATCGTAGCTGAGCGCATCGTGGGCGAAAACGATTTTCTCCTTGCTCGTCAATTGCGCGAGCCGCGCCGCAAAATCGATCGGCGACAGGTTTTCGATCACATGCCCGCTGCCTTGCGAGGCGAAGGAAAGAGAGTTCGCCTTCGCGTAAAAATTCTTGAAGGGAGCGCGGAGCGTCGCCTCGGCGAGCTTCGTGAAATCGGTCACCTGCGCGACCACCCGCATGCCGCAGCCGCTCTCCGGTTTGAAATGGCCGAGGACCGAAGCGCCGGTCAGCCTAACGACCGAGCTATAGCTCGAGACGAAATCGAGAAGGCGCATCTCCGTCGCGTCGAACGAAAGGACGCCGGAAGTTTTCTCGGCCAAAGCGAAAAGCGACCGAGGACGCAGAAGGCTGCCGCAGACCAGCAATGACCCGAGGCGGAGAAAAGAGCGGCGATTAGAATCCATTTGGGTGAGCGGAATACCCAACCGCCTGCCTCTTCTAGTTCGACCATATTTACGCAACGCCAGTCAAGCGATTTCCGAAGAAACAACCGCGGATGACGCAGATATCGCGGATGGTGGAAGGATTCGAATCTTCCGCTGGTTTTCAGGTATCCGAGCAATCCGTGTAATCCGCGGTTAAATTCAGTCGATATTTTTCCGTTGTGCACCGTCGTGCCCTTCGTGTGAGATTCTTCCCATGCTAGAGCTCGATAAAGTTGAATGCGAACAATTCGCGGCCTGCCTGAACCAAGATTTTGAAATCGTTTTCCCTGACGGCACCCTGGCTGTGAAACTCTCCGAAGCGCGTCCGCTCGGGACGCGGCCGGAATCCGTTCGGCAGCCGTTCGCGCTGACATTTATCGCCACCCGGCCGATCCGTTTGCCGCAGGGCATTTACAAAATGCGCAATGCGCAACTCGGCGAGATGGAATTATTCCTGGTCCAAATCGCCGCCGATCAGAACGGCAGCTCCTTCGAAGCGGTCTTCAATTGAGCGGAAGGGATTGAATCTGGAGGCCAGGAATCCAGGAGGTTGAATCAGAAATTCTTTCTTTTCCTGGCTTCATGGTTTCCAGATTAATTCTGTCCCCAACTCATCAACAAATAAACCTGCTGCTCTTCGACCATCTTGAAACCGAGCCGCTCATAAAGCCGCAGCGCCGGATTGAAGCGCTCGACGTGGATCGTCAGCGTCTTGCCGGCTGAGAGCGCTTCATCTTGCAACGCGCACACGAGCTGCGTTCCGATCCCTACACCGCGATGTTCGGGCAAAAGCGCGATATCCATGATGCGGATCTCCCGTTCCCAACGCGCCACGTACAACCGCCCGATGGCCGCGCCCTCTTGCTCGACTACCTGCAACAAAGCGCCGGGATAATTTTCGCGGTAATGCGCGCTCTGCGCGTCGAATTGCCGGCGGCAGAAAACGGCTTTGTCTTCATCGCTCCACCCGGTCACCGCGAGCTCTTCCACCCGTGTGCTCGCATAAAGGCCGGCCAGAAATGAATCGTCCTCCGGCGTGATCGGGCGAAGGACCATGGTGCGAGAATAGAGAATGGAGGATTGAGAATGGCGAGAACAGTCCTATCTCTTCGCTATCTTCTACCCTCTATCCTCCATCCTCGCCGCCGCGGCGCTTCGCCGCCTCTACGTCCTCGGCGGAAAGACGCCCTGCAACGCGATGCAGAAATAGAAAGTCAGGTACGGCTGCATGTTGTTATGCGGCTGGTCGCCGCCGGCAGGCGCTAAGGCCTCGGGTGCCATACCGGCTAGAGCTGCCCCAGCCGGTGGCAGATATGGCGTCGCACCTGTTACCCGCGCGATTGTGTTGGCTACGGGGGTTGTCCGATTTCCCACCGCCGCAAGACCATTCAAGGAGTGTGAGTGCGCCGGTATCTCGGACTCCAGCAACGTCACCGTCTCGGAGCCGCCAGTTTCTCCCAAATCGTGGAGCGAAAGCCCCGGCCCCTGGCCCGGATGCATCGGGGCGCGACCCTGCAAATCGGGAAGCGCGAAGTTTGATTTGCCGTCGCCGCCATAGGTGGTGCCGAGCAGTGAGAAAAGGGCGGTGTTTTGCGAGATCGGCAGTAACTGCCCGTCGCACCAAGCCCAGCCTTTGGGAGCAAAGTTGAAGGGAAAGATTCTGATTTCAGCTACAAATGGATCGGCCATAAATAATTCTCCTTAGGTGGGTGACGGGAAAATCCCGAAGAGCGAAATGATGAAATCAACGCACAGGTAGGGCTGGAAGTTTGTATGCGGCTGACTCCCACCGACGCTCCCAATCGACTGCACGGCCAGCGGGGCGGCCGGCGGCTGGCTCTGGTAGGCGCTAACTGCTAGCTGCTCCGCCATTAAATCATTCGCTGGATTCGGATCGGTCGCGGCGCCGCCGTTACACAGGAGCGGATGACCATGGGAGGCGATTTGTGTAACTGTAAGTGTGATCTCTTCCGCGCCGCCGGTCTCAGCCAGAATGAACCCGTTGCCCTGATGCATCGGCAGCCGACCGCGCAAATCGGGAAGCCCAAAGGTCGATTGGCCATCGCCGCCGTAGGTCGTGCCGATCAATTGAAAGAGCGTCTCATTTTCCGAGATGGGAAGCAGCTGCCCCTCACAAAACATCCATCCGGCGGGAGCGAAGTTGCCCGCGAACATTCTGATTTCTCCTACGTAAGGTTGTGCCATAAATATCTCTTTTAAGTTGGGGACGGGAAGATTCCCTGGAGCGCGATACAAAAGCTGAGGGTCAGAAATGGCTCCATGTTTAGATGCGCCTGGCTGCCGCCGGTGGGGCCGACCGATCCGGCGTTCATTGCCTGGAGATTAGTAGCAGGTGCGTAAAGCTGCGTCGCAGACCGTGCTAATAGATTTCCAACGGGAATAGCCTGGGTCCCATCGGTGTTTGTACCGTTCAATACGTGCGTATGGGTCGGCAGCTCCGCGATGGAAAGCGTATGCGCCTGCTCGCCGCCTTTCTCGCCAAGAGTGTGCCCGCTGCCCACGTGAATCGGCACGTTCCCCCTAAGATCGGGCAGAGCAAAGTTCACCCGGCCGTCGCCGCCGAAGGTCGTGCCGAGAAGCGAGAAGAGCGCCTGGTTTTGGTTGATCGGCAACAGTTGCCCATTGCAGAGCGCCCAACCTTTTGGCGCGAAAATGAAACTCATGATTCTAATTTCGGAAAGGAATGGTTCAGCCATAAGAGAGAGGCAGGTTGAGGTTAGAGAGACGCCTTTTCAGGCTAACGATTCGAGGGCACTGGGGTCAAAGGGGTTAAAAGGGATTACGGAATGTTCTAATTGGTCCCGCGAATTCCTGTCCAGCTTTTTTTTAAGGTAGGAAGAATTTAACCGCGGATTACTCGGATAACACGGATTGGGAAAGGCCGAGGAGGGAAAAATCTGGAGCGAATTTGGAAACTAGGAATCCAAGAGAAAAGATTATTTTGCGGAGTATTTTCTTTTCATGGCTTCCAGATTTGTTCTTCCGTTTGCCGCGCGCTTCTCATTATTGTCGCCGCAGATGAATTGGAAAGAGCTGAAGACAAAACTGACGCGGAAACACAATCTTCCGCCGCGGCCGATCCGGCATCTGGCCCGGCTGACTTTTGTCGCGTTCCTGCTCACCTTCGTGATCTCGCGCGTCTGCGTGATCCTCATCATGACGCGCCGGATGCCGAACCTGTTCTTCCACGCCGGCGGAACACACGTCCATCATCTTAACTACGGGATTTTCCTCCTCTCGCTCACCGCGGCCGTCCTGCTTTTCGCGCCGTTTCCGCGAGAAAAACGCGGGCTCTGGGCGCTCCTCTACGGTCTGGCCATGGGATTGACCTTCGACGAGTTCGGGATGTGGCTCAATCTCGGTGGCAGTTACTGGCAGCGCGCCAGCTTCGACGCCGTGATCGTGGTTCTGACGGCGTTCGGCCTGATTGCGTACGCGCCGCGGTGGGAACGCGTCCGCTCGCATCATTTCCTGAGCGGCGCGGCGCTCCTGGTTGTGGTCGGGTCGTTTTACCTGGTGCTATTCAAATCACTTCGCCACGCGAACGAGATGCTCATGCCGCACCTGATCGAGATCGAGCAGGCAGGCCCGCGCTGAGCGCGGGCCGGTGCGAAGATAGAGGATGGAGAATAGAGGATAGCAAAGAAACAGAACTCTTCCGCCATCCTCCATCCTCAATCCTCCATCCTCGCTTCACTTCACCGGCTTAATCGAATCGATGATCGTCCCAATATCGTCGGTATGTGCCGTCATTGCGGTCGCAAGTCCGCTAAACATGAAAAAGTAGGCGTCGCCTCCGTCTTTCGGCTCGATCGCCAGCAACTCGGCCACGATTCCCTGGCCAGACGACTTGCCTTTTACGACGTAGATCGATCCTTTGACTCCATTCTTGTTCGTATCGTCGCCGAGATCTTTCGTTTCCACGTTCGTCATCTTGGCTGCTTTGGCGAAAACCTTTCCCAACTCGGGCAGCTGTTCTTTCATCTTCACAAAATTCTGGTTCATCTTGTTCAGGTTGAGCGTGAGCGCCGGCGCATCGCCCGACTTGCAGACCAGGTCGCCGTCTTTGTCCGCTTCCATCGTCCACCCTTCGGGCAACTTGAAGCTAAAGTCCGGATCGTCGGCCGGAAACTTGATCGTTTTCGCCTGGAGAGGAAGGATGGCGCTGACAAAGAGGAAGGCCGCAATCGCGGCAGCATGGCTGGTTTTCATAGGACTGAGTGTGAAGTGATTATTCGACGGCTTTGATCGAGCGTATCAGCTCGTTCATGTCTTTGTCGTGCGCTTTATCGATTGCTGACGGCGCCGCCCCGACCAGCGAAAAATACTTGCCGGGGCTGACGGAAAAAACCACGGCGTTCAACGACATGTCGGCGCCCTCCGCCTGACAATGCGCTTGCATCACACTCATCCACATGTTGCGCAGCTCCCGCGCATGCACCTGGCCCGGCCTGTAATCCTCGCCCTTCATCGCCTCCGCCATACTCTTGAGTATTTTCGGCAGTAGCTCTTTCGCGTCGTCCGCGCTCTTGACCCCCGGCGAGGAAACTACGCCTACTTTGAAGCCGTCCTCGGCAGTGAGGTAGATGCGGCCGTCTTTTCCAGTCTCCGTGGCCCAGCTGTCGGGCACAGTAAAAGTAAATGCCGGGTTTTTCTCCGGGAATTCAATGGTCTTGGCGATGGCGGGGGTGATAAGGGCCGCCGCGAACAGGAGCCAGAGCGAGAGTTTTGTTTTCATCATCGGCCTTCTACCCGCTCCGGGAATTCGTGTCACGCCTCTATCCTCCATTCTCAATTCTCCATTCTCGCTTCACTTCGGCGGAACAGGATCAGATGTCCCCAGCGGCACCCATGGCATGCAGCGAAACAATCGCGAGGTCGTCAGCCAAAGTCCTTTGGGAAGACCGTGCACACGCACCGCCTGTTCCGAATAGGAAGAGCAACTGGGATGGAACCGGCACCGGATGAAATAACGGCCCGGTCGCGCCAGGGTCAGGCGATAGCCGCCGATGACGATGACGCGGTAGAGAACGACCGAAACCTGCTTCTCGGGCGGCCGCGTCCAATCGCAAATCGCCGCGATGGCGATAACAACCGCGGCGATCCAAATCCAGGCGCGGCGTTTCTTTACGGGCGGCCGCAATGCGGACAGACGGCGCTGCCTTCCATCCGCTTCTTCTGGCAGTTCGGACATGGGACGAGATTGCCTTTCGGACGCGTGACCAGGTGAACGATCAGCGCTATGACCCAGGTAAAGGGAATCCATCCCAGCACCGTTACGAGTTGCGCGTTCTCGGAATTGCGCGCCTTCGCATCGCGCATGATCCAGATGGCCGTGAAGATCCACGCGCCGATGCCGACGGCGATCATAAGAAAATAAAGAAAGCAGCAGGCGAAACCGAGTCCCGCGACGCCGGCCGCTGCGGCTGCATCTTCGGCGCTGGGCGATCGAAACGGGCTGACGCTCGGGCTTGACCGTTGCGCGAGCAAGGTCGCCGCGGAGAAAAGGAATGGAAGGCCGGAAACGATTCGCTTCATGCGTGCATGCTTAGAATTTTCCGCCCGCGCAGTCAAAGCAATTAGCAGCCATTTCCTAAACCCTAAAACGCTTGTCATCCTGAGCGGAGCGAAGGATCTCTGACTATTTCTCAACCGCTGCCATATGTGGATCAGAAAGGATCAGAGATTCTTCGCTCCGCTCAGAATGACAGAATTAAACGAAATCGCCGCGGCTAAACGCGTAACCGCGGCGATTCGATTAATTCGATGATGCTGGCGGCGCTTCAGTTCGCCACCGCAAGACAGCTCCGGATCTTCCTTACGGGGTCGGGCCGCCAGGAATTGTCTTCGGCCGGGTCACGAGGTGCACGATCAGACCGACAGGCCAGACGAGCCATCCGAGAACCGTCACGAGGGTCTTGTTAGGCGAATTGCGTTTCTTGGCATCACGCATGATCCAGATGGCGACGAAGAGCCAGATCGCGATCATGATGAGCTGAAAAATGCAGACACCGCCGAAAAGACCGGCGGCGGCGGCGCCACTCAGTTCAGTGGGAGTGGGTGAATCCGTTTGCGCGAGCAAATTGGAGACGGTTAAGGCAAAGGGCAGTCCGAATAGAAGTCGCTTCATATTTTTCCTGATTACGAATTTCTGCGTGTCCCTGTCAACGCAATTACCAAACTTTCTTTCCAGCAAACTATTTGTGCGATGATTCGAGGATGCCCTGCAACGCGGCCAGGCCACCGAAAAAGATCAGATAAAACGCCCAGGACACGATCGCGAAATACCCGATAATCAGGCCGGCCAGGGCGAGGCCCCGGCCCTGCAATTCAGGCTTTTCGTTGATTTTTGACAGCGCGAGATGTCCGCAAACGACCGCGCCAATTCCAAGAAGCGGGCCACCACAACAAAATCCCAGAAGCCCGACCAGACTGAGGACGAGCGACCAGATTGCGAGCGGCTCTGTCGGAGCTGATGGGACCACCGGCGCCGGCACGACCGGACCTCCTGGTGGCGTCGGAGCTGCCGGCGCGCCGCTGGTCGCGGCAGCGCTGGTGACGCCGGGTACGCTGGACAAGGGCGCCCAGCCGGCGGCGCCTTCATACCAGGCATTGTCGGAGAGGCTCAAGGTCCCGGCGGCAAGCTGGCGATTGACTTCCTCCAGCGTGAAAGGCCCAAGCTGTTTTCCGTCGCGCGCGATATGGATTTGCATGCGGCAAGTCTGTTAAGGGGGCGGGAAACGCGTCAAGCCGAAATCACGGATCGGAAAGAAACGCTTGTCAGACTTGGCGGCGCTCGCCAGCATTCGGCAACCAAAATCCAGAGGAGACTCACCATGGCCGAACCCACCAAATCAAAGAAACCTTTACTCGTCGCTCTTGTCCTCTTGCTCGTCTTTGCCGGCGCTTACATTTTTGTTCTTACCAAATACAAAAGCGAAGGCGAGAACCGCGCGGCCTTTCTCGAGGCCGACACAAAACAGACCGGCGAGAACCGCATCGAAGTGTCCGGCCGGATCGTGACGGCCGATGTGCTGAAAGGCGACGTGGTGGTGCGCCTCGAGTTCACCCCGAAAGGTTCGTTCGCCTCCGCGGATGGCGCCACGCTCGCGCGCGATCTCGAACTTTATGTCGCCAGCGCGACCGGCAAGAATGTGCACGAATTCAAGAAGGGGAAACGGATGACGCCGGTCGAGGCGGTGGTCGAGATTTATGAAGGCGAGCCGATGGATTATCCGTTCGACACGCACGCGGCTGAGCTGGCGTTTTTCTTCACGCCCGGGGCGAAGGCAGGAGAGACCGCAGGAAACGAATCGATTCCGATGGCGGTAGAGCTGCGCGGATCGGTCGCCGGCCTCCGGCTGGATACCGAATATGCAAAGGAGAACGCGCCGGATCATGCGGTGATCGACATCAGCATCCAGCGCGCGACGACGGCGGTTTTCTTTTCTGTGTTCATCATGATCGCGATGTGGGCCCTGGCGATTGGCGTTCTCTGTCTCGTCTACCGCGTCTTCGCCGGCCATCGCAAGATCGAGATCTCGATGTTCTCATTCCTGGGCGCGCTCCTCTTCGCCTTTCCCGCGCTGCGCAACAGCCAGCCTGGAACTCCGCCGATCGGAACGTTGAGCGATTTCCTCGCGTTCTTCTGGGCCGAAGTGATCATTGCGCTCTCCTTGCTCTCGGTCGTGCTCCGCTGGCTTGTCAAAGGACCGGGCGGCGACGCGCCCAAATAGATCGGAAAGTGTGCGAAGCTCGGGTTGCGTCGACTCGTTAGGCGTGAACTTGTTATGAAAGAACGTTTCTCGCTGCTTCTGAGGCGCTATCCGACACTGCGGGCGTGCGAGAGCGAGCTTACGGCCGCGTTCGACCTGCTCGTGGCGGCCTATCGAAGCGGGAACAAGCTCCTCCTTTGCGGCAATGGGGGAAGCGCGGCGGATAGCGAGCACATGGTCGCTGAGTTGATGAAAGGTTTTCTGAAACGCCGCCCGATTCCTGCCGCGCATGCCGCCCAGCTCGAGCAGGCGGGACCGGCGGGAAAAGCGATTGCCGCCCGGCTCCAGGGAACGCTGGCCGCGGTTTCGCTCCCCTCCCAGGTATCGTTGATCACGGCGATCGCGAATGACGTCGATTACGACATGATTTTTGCGCAACAGGTTTATGGGTTGGGTCGCGCGGGCGATGTCCTGCTCGCCATTAGCACATCGGGAACATCGAGCAATGTTTCCAATGCTGTTCTCGTGGCAAAAGCGTTCGGCTTGAAATCAATTGCGCTGACAGGCCGGTCCGGCGGAGATTTGGCGCCGCTGGCCGATGTCGCGATCAAAGTTCCTGCCGATGATGTCGCGGAAATCCAGGAACTGCATTTGCCGGTCTATCATTGGTTATCGACCGAGCTGGAAGAGACGTTTTTTAGCGAGTAGATCGCTAGATCACTCTTTCGTTTCCGCCGTCGACCGGAATCTGCGCGCCGGTGGTTTTCGCGAAGGCCGGTCCACACATTTCTGCCGCCAATTCCGCGACATCGCTGCTGCGCACTTCCGTATTGAGAACGTTATTGCGTTTGTACTCTTCAACCGACAGGCCGTAACTGCCGGCCCGCGCCTTCAGCACTTCATCGCTCCAGATCGCGGTGTCGAAAACTGCGTTGGGATGAAGCGTGTTCACACGAATGCCGGCGCTGCCCCACTCCAGCGCAGCCACCCGCGCCAGTTGGGTGAGCGCCGCCTTCGAGGCAGAGTAAGCGGCCGCGCCCGGACCCGGAGCCGCCACGTTCTTCGATCCGATGACAACCACGCGCCCGCCGGCCGGCGCCAGTTTCAGGAGCGGATAACATTCCCGCATCAAAGTCAGGTTCGCGTCGACGTTGACGGCGAAAACGCGCCGCCATTCTTCGATCGCCAATGTTTCGATCGGTTGGCTGGCGGGAAAGACGCCCGCATTCAACACCAGCATGTCCAATCCGCCGTAAGTCCGGACAGTCCTCTCCAAAGCGGCGACTACGGCCTGCCCGGATGTGATGTCGCATTGCAACCCGAGAAAATCCGGAGCTGATCCGGCGTCGGCCGCAACTCGAGGATCGACATCGAGACCTGCCACCGCCGCTCCGCGTTTCCGCAACGCTTCGACGCACGCCTTGCCGATGCCGGAGGCGGCGCCGGTGACCAATGCGATCTCACCCGCGGAGACCGGCGGCTTCCCGGCGCACCGTAATTTCGCCTGTTCCAAGTCCCAGTATTCGAACTCGAACAGCTCCTCTTCCGAAAGAGCGCGATAGCCGCCGAGCGCTTCCGCCCGCAAAATCACGTCGATCGTATGTGAGTAAAGATCGCGGGCTATCCCGGCTTCTCTCGCGGAACGCCCGATGGATCCGAGGCCAAACTCCGGATCGAGGATGATCCGCGGCGCTGGATCGAGCATCGTCTTCGCGTCCTTTGCGCGAGAAACGTTGCGCGCAAAACTTTCGCGATAGGCTGCGGCGAAGGCGGTCACGTCGCGGCCAAGCAGGGGCAGGCGTTTTGTGCGCAGAATATGATCCGGAGTCGCTGGCCCGCGTTGGGATATTTCGCGCACGTCGCCGCGTTGCGCGAAGGCGAGCGACTTTGGGTCTGCGGACGTGAATACTACCACGGGAAAGCCGGCGGCCGCGGCTATGTCGCGTCGCAGCGCGGCAATATGTCGTATAGGACCTATGTGACCTATAGGGCGGGGCAAGGAAAGATCCCACGCTCCCTTTTCCTTCAAATAATTCTCCGCGCGTTCCACGAACTTTATCATCCGCCCGTACGATTCCTCGGCGGTCGCTCCGAACGAGAAGATGCCGTGTTGGAGCAAAACCATTCCGATTGTTGATGGCTTCGCCTCCGCGGGAAATTTTCTCGCGCAAACCTTCGCCAGCTCGAAACCCGGCATGACGTACGGAACAATCACGACCTCGTCGCCGTAGATTTCGCGAATGCGCGCTTCGCCGTCCGCCGTGTTGGTGATCGCGAGAACGGCGTCGGCGTGGGTGTGGTCGACAAATTTGTGCGGGAGCACTGCGTGCAAAATCGTTTCGACGGAAGGCGCCGGCGCCTTGGCCCGGGTGACTTGCGCGGCCAGCTCGTTCACCATCTGCGGATCGGACAACGAATCGAGTTGCGCGAGCTTGAGCAACGGCGCCATCCGCACGGGCGCGAATCCATCGGCCGTGATCGACTCCAGATCCCAGCCGCTGCCTTTGACGTAGAGTATTTCCTCTTCGTCGCCGACAACGTTTCGCTCCTTCACCTTCACCGAAGTGTTTCCGCCGCCGTGGAGGACGAGCGTGTCGTCGCGCCCAAGCAAGCGCGAACTGTAAACGCGCCGCTCAAGATCCGACGTGCACTTGCCCGCTTCGGCGGCGTTCCAAAGGTTCTTCATGGCGCTGAGTGCATTGAACAGAAGCCCGTCCGATTGCCAATCGGAAAAACGTTCTTGTTTGGGTTATGGATTGACCGGATACATCCTCACGCAAGCAGAAACGCGGGAATGATTCTTCAGAACGATTTCAAGCGCCAATGGGAGTTCGTGCAAGAGCCGGTTCTGGATGCAGTTCGGCGCGTGGGAGCAAGCGGCCGGTACATTCTGGGCGGGGAAGTAGAATCTTTCGAAATTGCTCTTGCGAAATTTTGGGGTGTTTCCCACGCAGTCGGAGTGGGCAACGGCATGGACGCCATCGAGATTGGGCTGCGCTGTCTGGATCTGCGGCCCGGCGAGAAGGTTTTGACGACGCCTTTCTCGGCGTTTGCGACGACTCTCGCCATTATTCGCGCGGGCGGGATGCCGGTCTTCGTCGATGTCGATGACCTCGGTCGCATCGATCTCGCGCAATGCCGCAAGGTCCTGGAGAAAGAGCGGTCGATCCGTTTCCTGGTGCCTGTTCATCTTTATGGATTCTCCTTACCGATGGAGGAGCTGTCTCGTCTCATGACCGATTTCGGACTGCGCATCGTGGAAGACTGTGCGCAAAGCATCGGCGCGTCTCATGGCGGCATCGGCGTGGGAACAGTAGGTCAGGTGGCAGCGACCAGTTTCTATCCAACCAAAAATCTCGGAGCGCTTGGGGACGGCGGCGCTTTGTTAACCAATGACGCAGCCCTCGCAGCCGCGGCGCGGACTTTCCGCAATTACGGGCAGACCGGTCATTACGTGCATTCCAAACTCGGCCTCAATAGCAGGCTCGATGAAATTCACGCTGCGGTGCTGCGCTCGGCTCTCCTGCCTAATCTCGAAAGATGGACGGAGGCGAGGCGACGCACGGCGCAAAAGTATCTAGGCCAGATCAGGCACCCTTCGATTCAACTCCTTGCGCCCAATTCCGTCATGGCCCCAGTCTGGCATCTCTTTCCCGTCCTGGCGGCGGAAGGGTCGCGCGACGGGCTTCGGAACCATCTTGAGACCCGTGGCATAATGACGGGCATCCATTATCCGCACATTATTCCCGAGCAGGCGGCGCTAACGCAAGGGTCATGGCAGAACGCGGTCGAACCCGCCAACGCCCGCCGGTTTGCGCGAGATGAGCTATCCTTGCCGATCCATCCTTTTTTGACTGATGCGGAAGTGGATGCCGTGATCGCCGCGTGTAACGATTGGAAAGTTCAACAATCATGAAAGAGGAATTCCAGGGAGCGCGCGTCCTGATTACCGGAGGCCTGGGCTTTATCGGTTCCAACTTGGCGCGTCGCCTCGATAGCCTGGGGGCATCCATTACCATAGTCGATAGCTTGATTCCGGACTACGGCGGCAACCTTCATAACGTGGAAGGGTTACAAGAGCGCCTTCAGGTTAACGTCTCCGACGTTCGCGATAGCCATAGCCTGCGCTATCTCGTCCAGGAAAAGGATTACCTCTTCAACCTGGCCGGACAAACAAGCCATCTCGATTCGATGCTGAATCCGATGCCGGACCTGGAGATCAATTGCCAGGCGCAACTCTCGATTCTCGAAACTTGTCGCGCCCACAACCCCCAGATCAAAATCGTCTTTGCCAGCACGCGGCAGATTTATGGGCGGCCGAATCACCTGCCGGTAGGAGAAACCCATCCGCTGAATCCGGTGGACGTTAATGGGATCAACAAGATGGCGGGCGAGAAGTACCACCTTCTCTACAGCGACCTCTATGGGATGCATGCGACCGCCTTGCGCTTGACCAATACCATCGGACCCAGGATGCGAATCAAGGACGCGCGCCAGACCTTTGTAGGTCTTTGGGTGCGTCAATTGCTCGAGGCCAATCCCATCGAAGTGTGGGGCGGAAAGCAACTTCGCGATTTCACGGATGTTGAAGATGCCGTGGACGCCTTTCTAATGGCGGCCGTGAGTCCTTCGACCAACGGACAAGTCTACAACCTGGGTGGCGGCGAAGTTGTCGATCTTGTCAGTCTCGCGAAGCTGATGGTCGAAGTGAATGGCTCCGGAGACTATGCTATCCGTGAGTTTCCGGCCGACCGGCGCGCCATCGATATTGGCGATTACTATGCGGACTTCTCGAAAATAACGTCTGAGTTAGGTTGGACACCTAAAAGAACGCTTCGTGAAACGATCAAGTCTACCTTGAGTTACTTCCGGCAGAACCTGTCTCATTACTTATAAGCCGCTAGAGTTTGAATCCAGCGGCCACGGCGTCGCGGTGAAACATTTGGACGGTATCCAGTGATAGCTCGGCCAAATCCATCCCGCCAAGCTTGGCTACCTTTTCGAGAATGTCGTGCGGCACAGTCACGATGTGGCAGCCGCAGGCCGCGGCTTGAAAAATATTAAGCACTTCGCGCACACTGGCCCAGAGCAGCTCCGCCACCGGACGTTCGCGCAAGATTTCCAGCGACTCTTTCATGAGCGGAATGGGATCGACCCCCGTGTCCGCCACGCGCCCGGCAAAGACCGAGACGACGCACGCAACTTCACGGCTGACTGCCTCAGCAACGCCCTCCACCTGCTCGCGGGTCAGGATCGCGGTGAGGTTCAACTTCACGCCCTCGGCGCTCAGCTCTCGAATCAGGGGCAACGCTGATTCGCCGCGCGTGTTGGTGATCGGAATCTTGACGTAAACGTTCTCCTGCCACTTTCCGATCTTGAGCGCTTGGCGGCGCATCTCCGCAAACTCGTCGGAAAAAACTTCGAACGAAATCGGCTTCTCCTTCACCACCTCCAGGACGGCCAGCGCGAACTTTTCGTAATCGGGAATGCCGACCTTGCGCATCAACGTCGGATTCGTCGTGAGGCCTTTGATGTAGGGTTTTGCATAAAGCGCTGCGATGCCTTCGCGATCCGCCCCGTCGGCGAAAATCTTTATCGGCAAATCTTCGAGCAGCTTTGTTTTCATGAAACTGGACGCTAGTGCCGACTCCGTGATTCCCACAAGTCGTTTTGCGCGACCGCGTGCAGGATGGCAGCGACAGCCTCGCTAAAACTCGAAACTGTGAACTCCGGCAGCTTTCTCAATTCTTCCCGGTAACCGTGATCGATAAAAACCGCGCGACAGCCGGCGGCATACGCACAATCGACGTCGCGCCACCGATCGCCGATCAGGAAGCTCCGCTTCAAATCGATTTGATGCGTCGCCGCCGCGCGCAGAAGCATGCCCGGTTTTGGTTTCCGGCAATCACACGGGTCGCCATGAGCGCTGCCGGCATGAAAACAAATCTCGATGCCGTCGAGGCCGGGGAGCGCCGCCCGTAGCCTGACGTGCATGGCGTCGATCGCTTCGAATGTCTGAGTTCCGCGGCCCACATCCGGTTGGTTAGTGACTACAATAAGAAGAAAGCCGGCCTCCTTAAGTCGGGCACAACCGTCCGCGACGTCCGGATACAGCTCGAACTCGCTGAGTTGCGCAGGCGGGGAGGGAAAACCGTCCTTTACCAGGGGTCGATTGAGGACGCCGTCGCGATCAAGAAATACCGCGCGGTTTCTTATTTCGTGCTCTCCCATTTCGTCTGCCCGATTTTCAGCGCGGGATGAGAGACGAACAAATGCCATACCACCGCTTGAAAAGCTTCCGCATGGGGTGTGGTATTCATCGGATTCACCGTGGGAATAATAATGCAGACATCGGCGACTTGCGCCGTGTAGCCGCCGTCGCGGCCGACAATGCCGAGGACCGAGCTGCCGCGCTCTTTCGCCAGTTGCAACGCCGCGACCAAATTGGGACTGATATTTTTTTCAACATTGCCGCCGCCGACCGATAGCACAAGCAAGGCGTCCGTGTCGGTCAGACGACTCCCTTTGAGCCACTCCACAAAAACTGTCGTCCAACCCTCATCGTTCGTGCGGGCTGTCAGTTCCGAAACATTGTCCGTCGGCGCGTAACACTCCATCCCGGCGATCTTGCGAAAATCATTCACAGCATGAGACGCGTTCGCGGCGCTGCCACCCACGCCCAGAATGAAGAGACGGCCTCCGCGCAACCGGACCTTAGCGAGAAGCTCTACTGCCTTCTCGCAGAGAATTGGGTCGAGCTTTGCGACGACCTCCGCCGTTTCACGAAGATGTTGTTCGGAATAGCTCATGGAGTAACCGATAGTTGCTGCGCCCGCAGCAGGGAATCGAGTTCCGCAAGATTTTGCGGTGAGCCAATCTCGTAGAAGCGGTGTTCGACTTCGTAGCCGGCCAGTTGTTTCTGGCGCACCAAATCCTGGTAGACATCGGCTAGGTCGAAGGGCGACGCGTCGGGCCGATGGGCCAGGGCCGCCGGGCGGAGAAAGCCCAGGCCGTAATCGATATGCTTCATTTCCGAGCGCAAATTGCGCTTGTCGTATTGCTTGATTTCATCCGCTTCAAACCAAACGTTACTCGGCTCCCAGCGGTTTTCATTCTTGAATACTGTCATCAGACCAAGTTTTCCGCTTCGCGCGAAAGCGCGGGCCGGCGCTGCGTAGTCGATCGGCAAATACGAATCGCCGTATAAGACCAGGAATCTTTCACCCAATAGAGGAAGCGCCTTCTTGATTGCGCCACCGGTGCCAAGTAAATCCGGACCATCATAGGAATATTTCAGCTCGATCCCAAAGGCGGCGCCATCACCGAATTTCTCCTCGATCATCTGGCCACGGTAACCAACACAAAGCACAACTTTCCTCACGCCCGAGCCGTGCAGCAGCCGCAGTTGATGCGCATGAAACGGCTGGCCCGCAACCTCGACCAGCGCCTTGGGAATTGTTTCCGTCATCGGCCGCAGGCGCGTGGCTAATCCGCCCGCGAGAATCGCCGCCGGCCAATCGGCCAGATCAAAGGCCTCCGCCGCCGGCTTCATTGATTGAGAATCCTGGTCCCCTCGAAATCAAAACGGAAGCGCACCTCAGTCAGGCCCTTTTCGCGCATCGCGTGTCGCAACTTCACTTTGTCATCCGCGTAGAACATGAGGAAGCCGCCGCCCCCGGCGCCGATGACTTTTCCGCCCAGAGCGCCATTCGCCATCGCGCAATCGTACCAGGCATCGATGTCCCGATTGCTCATCCCTGAGGAGCGCTCCTTCTTGCGTTGCCAGTGCACGTCCATGAGCCGCGCGAATTCGACCAGGTCGCCACTTTCCAGCGCCTTCTGGCTCTGTTTACCGAGCTCCTTGATGAAATGAAGGTTGTCGGTCATGGCTGCGTCCGCTTGCTTACTCTTACTATCCTGTTCCTTAAGGATCGCGGAGGCGGCGCGAGAGTAACCGGTAAAGAAGAGTAACAGGTTATCTTCCAGGTTGAACAAGGTCTCCTCCGAGACTTTCAAGGGCGCGGCTTCTACCCGGCCATCGGGCATGAAACGGAAGCAGGTGAGGCCGCCATAGGCCGAAATGTATTGGTCCTGCTTTCCGACTGGTTCGCTCAGTTTTTCCAATTCGATGCAGCAAGCCTGCTCTGCCAGCTCGGCCGGATGCACGAGATTCTTCTTCAAGGCATGAAAGGCTTTTAAGAGCGCGGTAGTGAAACTACCGGACGATCCCAGGCCCGTGCCGGCCGGGATATCTGCCATGCTCGTTATCTCAAGATTGCGCTCCTGGATGCCTACCAGCCTCAGCGCCTCGCGGATGATGGGATGTTTGATCTCATCAATCGTGGCCGCTTCTTCCAGGTGGGAATACTTGAGAAGGAAGCCTTCCACGAAGCGCCGGTGGACATTGATGTAAACGTACTTGTCGATGGCGGCCGCGATCAGAAACCCGGAATGCTCCCGATAATAAGAGGGCAGGTCAGTCCCTCCGCCGCCGAGCGAAATACGAAGGGGAGATCGGGTAATGATCATGGCAAAGTCTTACGGGCCACGGCTACCACCTGCCAGCCGAATGGTGAATCGAGCAGGTTAGCATGGAAAAGAAGATGGAACATCTTCATGATAAAGCCGGCCAGTGCCGAAGAAGGACGGTTCGATTCGGATTCCACGTCGCGCGCCAGCTGTTTGCCCCGGGCGATGACCAAAAGGCGGTATAAGTTGAAAAAGGGGAAGCCGCTCAGATAAACGCGTTCGACCGAGTACCCGGCCTTCTCCAGCATCCGCCGAATCTTTTCGCGATCGAAATGTTGGCGATGCCCTATCTGGCGATCGAACGCCGACACCGGACCGCCCGGTACGGTGACAACCAAGTTCGCACCTTCCGCGAGATAAGGGCGTGCCTTCTCGAGAAACGAGACGGGATCGTCCACGTGTTCCAATACCTCGGAACAGACGGCGTGCGTGGCCCACCCGACGTATTCGCCAAGCGATGGCGGCGGCCGAAAAATATCCGCCACGATAAAGGTAGCTCGAGGGACTTTGTGCCGGGAAATTGCCACGCCTTGGTCGCTAAGCTCCGCCCCGAGCAGTTGCGCATCGGGCAGCAGCGTGTCGAGCTTTTGCGCCAAATCGCCCTGGCCGCTACCGAGATCAAAAATGCGCACCGGACCGTTCGCTGCGGTCTGACAAAGCAAACGCGCGATGATTTCGTGGCGCATCCGTTGCGCTGGATTCTGCGCTGCTGATTTGGCGTAATGCTCCCAATGCGCGTCCCAGTCGTCGGACGAAGAACGAGGTTCGCTAGACATTCTCGCGAGTAGCTGCCGCGAAAAGGTTAAGGCCAAGCTTATGGTAACGAAGCTTGATCAAGCTCGGTTTGAAACCAGCCCGCACTAACAGCGGCCAAAGGTCTCGCCTGTCGTAATACATCTTATGATCGTCCATTTCGATTCTGGGACTGAGTCCAAGGCGGAAAGCGGAAAACTCCAGGAAGCTCTTGCCGCGCCAGGTTGGAACATTTATTAGGAGCACGCCCGAAGGCTTGAGCATTCGTCGCGCCGTTTCCATGACGAAAAGCGGATCGCGCAGATGTTCCAGGACGGAAATGAGCATGACTGCGTCAAGGCGCTCGGCCTCAAGCTGCGGAAGGGTCTCCTCGATTGTGCCTTCGTGGAAGGTGAACTTCTCCAGGGCTCGAAGTTCCGGAGCGATCCGAAAGTCAACGCCGATGCCTCGCTTTAAGCGCGGCCCCAGCGCCAAGAGTTGGGTCGCACGAAAACCGCAACCCAGTTCCAGCACCTCCATGTCCGAGTGGTTGGGAAGATAACGTGAGATAGCGCGCTGCGAGAGCCACATGCCGGCACGATCGACGACGGTGAGGCGCTGTTCGCCATAGGCCTCGTGAATACGGGTATTCACAGTTTTCGCCCAGGAGCTACCCTTTGTACCATCTCCAGTAACAAGGTGAAGCAGAAAGTCTGGAAGCCAACAATGATAAGGAGCAGCCCGAAGATTGCCGGATGCGAAATTTCGTATAAGCGGAATTCGGCACGCAAATAATGATAGACGAGCGTGCCTAGTAGAACAATGCCGACCAGCACGCAACCGCCCGACATGACCATCCCGCGGTCGTACGTAAGAACTTGCCGCAATCTTCTCAGGGATTGAGCACGGAGCCCGTGCATCACTCTCGCCAGCACTCCGATCTGAATGGAGCTGTAACCGAGCGTCACGCAGGTTACGCCGAACAGCATCCAATACAGACTGAAGCCAACTTCGCCTATCGTGATCGGTCCCATGGATAGTGCGCTGGCGATTATCGCGCCGATGGCCGTAAGAAGAATTCCCGGTCTTAGCAGAAAGGAATCGGGCGTATACACTAGCATGACTTTCAGGTTCAACCACCCGGCAATCCAGGGAGAGAGCCAGCCCATCCGGCGATGATGACTGAATCGTCCCTCCCGGTCCTTATAGAACTTCACCGGCACCTCGGCTGTAGCCAGACGCAAACGCGCCGCTTTGAGCACCATCTCACTGGCGTACTCCCAGGACTGGGACTTGAGGTCGATCTTCTCCAGTGCCGCCCGGGTCAGGCCGCGCATGCCGCAATGAATATCAGAATAGCTGCTGTGATAGATCCGATTCAAAATCCAGGTCGTAAGAGGCGTGCCAAAATAACGATGCAGTCCCGGCATCGCGCCCTTCTCGATGCTGCCGCGAAAACGGCTGCCCATGACAAATTCCGCGCCCTTGCGGAAAGCTTCGACAAAGAGAGCTAGTTCGCGGAAGTCATAGGTCAGGTCGGCGTCGCCCATGACAATCCATTTGCCCCGGATGTAGCTGGCGGCGTCGATGTAAGCCCGGCCAAGTCCACGCTTGGGAGTGCGCAGCACTTCGCCGCCATGTGCCAAGACGATCTCAGGCGTCTTATCGGTCGAACTATCTACAATCAGAATTTGTCCGCTCACCCCAGCACGCCCCAGGCCTTCCTTGCACCAGTCGATGAATTCACCAACCGTAATCTCTTCATTCAAAGCAGGCACGACAATGCTTACGTCGACCGGAGTCGGAACCAAGCCGGGAGGCAGTAGATGTTCTACGGTCTCACTCATGATCCAGTTCCAGCAGCATGGCCTTCATCGCATCAGTGACAGCGTCAGCCGACGTCCGCTGGCACCGCCATCCGAGAGCTTCGATCTTCGAGCAATCAAAACTCACGATTGGCACATCACCTTTCCAGCCCCGGTCGCCTCCTGTAAAATCGTAAGTGATCCCGCCGGCCGGAATCCCGCTTATTTTCAGGGCCAGGTCGGCAATTTCTCGGACCGTAATGTAGTCGCCAGTAGCTACGTTAAACACATCGTAGGCCTTGGTGGAACGTGTGTCCGCCACGAGAATGGCAGCGAGGACATCGTCGACATGGATGTAACTCTTCTTCTGGGTGCCGTCGCCAAGAATGCGCAGGCGGGTGGGATCGGAACGCAGGCGCCGCACAAAATCATAGCCCACGCCGTGAGTTTGCCGGGCGCCGACCACATTAGCAAAGCGAAATGCTCGTCCGTAAAGATCGAACATATGACAGTAAGCGGCGATAAGACCTTCGCAGGCAAGCTTGCTTGCGCCGTAAGTCGAAATGGGAATGCATGGGCCATAGTCCTCCGCGAAGGCTAGTCCAGGGTTCTCGCCGTAAACGCCGCTGCCGGAGGTATACATAATCTTGCGGACGCTGTTGATCCGCATTGCTTCGAGAACATTCTGTGTGAGATAGGTTCCTTCCCAGAAATCGATGTCGGGCTGGGTCACGGCTTTGGCGATATCTGGGTTGGCCGCGAGGTGAAAGACCGCATCGCAGCCCGCCATCGCGGAAGTGACCGCTGTGACGTCCTTCAAATCGGCGTTTACGATTTTCACGCGGGCTTCGCCCGACACTTCTTCGATATGCGATAGCCGTCCGGAAGTGAAGTTGTCGAAGATTACGATCCGCTTCACCTTGGCATCTGCCAGCAAAAAGCGCAAAAGATGGCTGCCGATAAAGCCCGCTCCTCCGGAAATGAAAACTTCGCTCCAGCCGGGAGTGTAAGTCGCCGCTACCATATCGATGAAGGCACGGCGGCAGCGAAGAAATTTACGGGAGCGATGGGCACTAGCGAGTATCTCCCGACCCGGCTGGCAGTGTCAACCGGAGGCGTGCAGTTCGTTTTCGCGGGCGGGCAATGCCTGAGCCGGACGACGAAAGGTAACTAGCGTCCACGCGACGAGCAGGAGTGCGCCGAACCCAGCCATTAGCAAAGAGGCCGTGAAATGTTTCGGCCAGTAGGAATAGGAAATAACGTACTTGCCGGCGGCCGGAAGAATGACGCCGCGGAAGGCGTGGTTAACGCGAAAGTAACTAGCCGGCGTCCCGTTCACCCGCACGCGGAAATCCCCCGCGACATAAGTCTCGGTCAAAATCGCTACGCCCGGAGCCGGCGCGTCGATCGTGAAAGTCGTGCTGTTATTGGTCAAGCGATAATCGCGCGCGGGAGCCGCGGCTGCGGGGTTAGCGTCGTTCGCCTCGCCGGACGCCAAGGCTTCGGCAGGAAGAGCGACATCTCCGCTCTGAATAGCCGCAAACGGATGAGAGTCGGCTTGACGCAACATCTCCAGAAATTGTTCCAGCCGATCATAGATGCGGACCTTGTCGGCGAAGAAAGCCCGGGGCCAGGCGCCGTCATTTTTCGAAATGTCCAAGTCCCAGCGTGGCCGATCGCCCGAGGCGCCGGAGGGCCGAACGTAATCCGGCATGTCCAAAAAATACCGGACGTTAAGCAGATTGTAGAGCGGCAGGTTTGCTTTCAGACTCGACCGTTCCACGATCCAACGCCAGCTCCACTCCTGTTTAACTCCACCGGAGAGAAGCAACTCATGGTAGTAGGGACTCACCAGTGGATCGGGCCCGTAGATCGATTCCACCCCCGGAATTCCGTTGTAGCCGGGGAACAGAACGCTGCCGAAACCCACGGCTCGAAAAACGCCCGGCTCATTCTCGATCGCATTTAACGCGGAAGAAGGGGCGCTGAAATCGAGTCGCGGCGCCGGATTAACAACGTAATTGTCGATCTCGGTTATCCCCGTGTTTAGTTGAAAGCCGTGGCGCCAGTGCATACCAAAAAGGCAGACAAACGTGAATGGCACAGCCAGGACCATGAAAGGAGACTGTCGAGCTATTGCTCGCACCAGCCAAGGCAAGGCCAGCAAAGCCGCGAAGAGAGAGAAACTGTAAAGATAAAAGAACGCATTGTGGCCGCCCGCCTGTTCCATGGGGGTAAAGGCGTTCGGAATCCGTTGCAACGCGCCAGTCAACCCAAGGTAAGAACCCAGGAGAGCCAGCACCGCCAGCGTGAAATAGAGGTAATCGCTTTTCCAGCGTCTGTGCATTCCGCGCTTGAGAAACGAGCTGACACCGAATCCGGCGAGCACGACTAACTCAATCAGTAATACGCACGAGAAGGTATTATCGATGTGCCAGATGTGGTTGATCATCGGGATTTTTTCGATCACGGCGGATGGGATCACGCCAAAGACAAGGGCCGATGAAACTAGCGCGACCAACCCTGTTGCAACGAACACTGGGTTGCGGATCAGGCGCCGCAGATAAACCAGCGCGAGAATAGTTCCAAGAAGAATCAGGAAATTTGCGGATGGGTTGTAGACCAAAGAGGCCGGATTAACCGCACGATAAAAAATGTCGTCAAAGAGACCTATGAGAAGGCTCGGTTGAATCTGGAACGCCAGCGCGGCCTCCTTGTAGGGAATGTAAGCTTTCTGCAATGCTTCGAAAAACGTAAGCCAAACCGGGGCAGCAAGGAGAAGAAAGACGGCGCCAACCGCGCAGACATCGATGAACTTCCTTGTCCGGTAAACGGGAGGACTAAGAAAGAATATCAGGAGACCGCACGTATGCAGGCTGAGCAGCAGCATATACGCCTCCTTGGCTGTTCCGCTGTTTAACTCCCCCCAGGTGGCAAGTAGCAAGCCTGCTGCCCAGTGGGCGCTCTCCCTGATCGTCGCGGCCCGTGTAATCTCAAGCCAGCAGACGAGCAGCCACGGCGCGTAACAAATGCTGAAAAAGGCTGGATGGTTAAATCGATAGGAGAAGAAGCCGATGAAGGCTGAAGAGAAGGCAAACAAGAGCGCTGTCGGCAAGTGCCTGGAAGAGGCGCGGACGGCCAGACCGAGACCAAAACAAAAGAGTAACTTGGCCAGGAGGAACTTAAGGTCCCAAGCCCAGGCTTCGCCGGCCGCGGCCACCACCAGCATGTGGAGCGGATCGCCAAACATCGATTGGCCCTGACCGAGAAGGGTTATTCCGCAGGAATTAAAGCGGTTCCAAAGCGGCAATTCGCCATCTCGGAACAAGGCCCGGCTTTGAATAAATGAATTCGGCACGTCATGCCACATCATCGCGCCAGCGTCGGAGCCTTTGAAGTTTTCCGACCTCCGGTCGAGATGACCTGGGACAGTTGGCGCGCCCGGATAAAGCATCGGAACGTTGTTGGCCGAAACAAAACTCCGGCCAAAAAACACCACTGGGTAGCAACTGACCAGGACGCTGATAATCGAGACGATAAGGATCGCGCGGCGCGGATTAGTTTCGCTCCATGCGACCATTCGAGACCAGCGCGATTGGGTCTTTTGCCAGAGTCGCGGCGCAAATTTTAGCCAAACGATCCCCGCCACAGCTAACGGAACGAAACCGAGAAGGAAAAACCGCAGTCCATAGAGCCAGATAGCCCCAGACGCAGGCCGCAGTGATAGTATCGTTCCCGGAGCGAGGAGCAGAGTCGGTTCTTTTTCGCCGGGGCCCAGGGTTAGCTTTGTTTCACCATCGGCCACTGAAAGATGGGAAATTCCGGACCCGGAAGTTATGTCGCTCGGGGAGAAATCCTTCACCGAGCGTCCGAACAGATCGACAATCCGGACGTTTCGGATCGCAATCTCACAGTTGTCGCGATCCACCGGATGGAACTGAATCGCCCGATAGTCAGCTGGCGGGAGAGGAAACCGATAAAGAATCCGCGGGCCGCTTTGTAAGGGCAAACGGGATGAGTCCCGATCATTAATGCCCGAGCCGATATCGTAGAACGTGCGGGCAGTTCCACCCCGGGACGAGGTCATCGAAACCTCGAGGTGAAACAAAGGCGTTAGCACGCAGGTGATAAGCGCGATTACACCGGCAGCAAGTGCAGCCAGGGCAAGCGTCAACCATCTCTGCTGTTGTCCTTGACTCACATTAACTTTCGAGGACGGGGCTCCATTGAGCCTACCGCCAGCCAGAAGCTTTGTTTCAGGAAGGTGCCGGGCGTGGTGTCTTCGTTGATCTTGCGTCCAAACTGGTGATAAAGGAAATCCCCGTTCTCCGGAGCGACTTCCACCATCGCACGCACTAATGAGTCGGCGTACCAGCCACACCCAGCGCGCTGAGCGCAGGTTTGAGCGACGTCAAAGCCAATCCTCATGGTCTCAGGCGAGGGCAAGATCCAACTTTACGCCGCCTTGACAGAAAAAATAATTTTCAACGAAAAAGGGCGTATCATTGAACTACCTGAATGTCATCTGAAATCGTTGCGGTTCAGGGCTGCCACACGCCATTAAACGGATTGATGTTGGCATCGTGAAAATACTGGCTATCAATCGTCAAGTGTCCCAGCCGAAGTCAGTCCGTTCGCCTCGCGTTGCACACAGCAAGCAGCGCAGCTTCGCCCGCTCACGGCTTATCCGACGATATCGGGCCGACGTGGCCATCTGCGTTCCGGCCGATGGAGTGGCCGAAATCCAGGAACTTCATCTCCCGGTCTATCACGCCCTATGCATTGCATTGGAGGATATCTTTTTTGCGTGCTGATGATGGCCCCTGACTTCCTGGTTATTGGGGGTGGGATCGTTGGCATCAGCATCGCGCGGGAACTCAAGAATCGCTTCTCGGACGCGGCTGTTACCTTGATCGAAAAAGAGCACGCCTGTGGCTTGCACGCGAGCGGCCGAAACAGCGGCGTTCTTCACGCCGGATTCTATTATTCAGCGGATAGCTTGAAAGCAAAGTTCACGCGCGCTGGCAACGAAGCGATGACTGCTTACTGCGCGGCGCGAGGCATCCCATTAAACAAATGCGGGAAGTTAGTCGTCGCAAAAGATGAAGGCGAGCTTCCACAGCTCGATGAATTACTCTCTCGCGGCGCCCGCAACAATGTTCCACTCGAAGACCTTACCGAAGAACAGGCGCGAGAAATCGAGCCCCGAGTTAAGACTTATAAGCGCGCGATCTTTTCACCAACCACTTCATCGGGCGACCCGCGGCGGGTTATCCAAGCAATGCAGCAGGATGCTAACCGCGAAGGCATCTCCGTTATTTCGGGCGAACGCTATCTCCGGCGCCAGCAGGGCCGTGTGGTTACCCCAAATCGTAATTTCAGCGCCGGACACATTATCAACGCCGCCGGGCTTTATGCGGACAAGATCGCCCAGGACTTCGGATTCTCCGAGAACTACCGAATCCTTCCTTTTAAGGGGTTGTATCTGCACTCCGATGAGCCGCCGGGATCATTGCGGACCAACATCTATCCGGTGCCCGATCTGCGAAACCCCTTCCTTGGCGTGCATTTTACAGTGAAGGAGGATGGACACATCAAAATCGGCCCTACGGCCATCCCCGCTTTTTGGCGCGAACAATACGGCGCCTTTGATAACTTCAGGTTCGGCGAATTCGTGGAGATTCTCTTTCGAGAGGCTGGTCTGATGTTTTCCTCAAGTTTTGATTTCAAGCAGCTAGCTGTGGAAGAATTAAAGAAGTACTCCAGACCGCACTTGGTCGCACTTGCCTCCCGGCTCGCATCCGGGGTGGACGTCAACCATTACCGGCGCTGGGGGCAGCCAGGCATCCGCGCCCAACTGCTCGATATTACTTCCCGAAAGCTGGAGATGGATTTTGTCATCGAAGGTGACGAACGATCAACGCACTTGCTGAACACCGTTTCACCGGGCTGGACCTGCTCACTTCCATTTGCAAGCTATGTGGTCGATCGGATTGAGAAAATCATTGCGTAGTTGCGCTAAGGCGGGGCCTTTTTACTCTGGGTCGAAAGAGTTAGCTGAGATGCCGGACCACAAACCGGCGCTTATGAATTCGCAGTCGAGCCGGTTAATGCCCAACGATAGGCGGAATCCGAAATTTCATTTTCCATCCACTCATTGCTTGAGGAGGGCGAGATCCGCGCTGTAATCGACGCATGCAATGCCTGCAAGAATGGCACCCCGTCGGCCACGCACTGTTAAGTTAATTGGTTACGGATTATTTTCCCGCACTGATGCGGCAAGTCGACACGCCTCGCCACGTTCGCACCGCCGTAGGAGGCGAGGTCGCCTCGAACACTTCCACTTCCCCGCCCAGGATGTACCATCCCGATTCCATGACCCGGCAGCTCTATCCCGGGGCGGATAGGCTAGTTCCTGATCCTTTATCGAGGCCGGACCTCAATGAGCTTGATAACGTATTCCCCACCTAAGTCACCAGGATCGACCCGGATCCTGCCACCGAACGCGGAATCGGTTATATCGATTGTAATGTCGTCCTGTCCCTTTTGCGTGGGTTTTCTGACCGAATGCGGTTCATCCCAGCCGTCGCGATGTTCCTTCGTGTCGTAAAATATCTGCACCAGAGGTGGAACCGGATTCACAAACTGAATGCGAACGCTTAAAGGGGGTTTAGCAGTTACGGGAAGCCGGGGCAGTAGGATGTAAGGGTCCGCTGCCGACTGGACGCCCAAGCCTTCCGACGTTCGAGAAATCGTGGTGTTCCCTCCCTGGGTTACACCTTCAAAGCCGTTCGCGGGAGAGAGCGTGAGGATTGCTGGCGAAGATTCGGCGGGCGAGGCCGCGGGCGACGAACTTGCCGGGGTCGGCGAACTTGCCACGGTCGGCTCATTCTCGGGCGCATTACACCCGACCGAAAGAGCAACCAAAATTGCCAGCAGCCACTTATCGAGCCTGCCGAGGAAAGCTGGGAATGAGAGTTTTAGTAACATAATTCAAAGGTTTCGGTCGAGCGTAATGGATGGGGAATTGATGTCAAGCAAGCGGCCACGCTGCGCGGTTCACCGCATTGAGCCAGAATAGATGACACCGGAGGCGGGAAGGAGGAAAAGGCTGTGAGTGGCGGTTGAGCCAAATAAATGACACCGGATGAGCGAGTATTTGGCAGCGGCGCGGGCGCGTTACCTGGGCGCGGACGAGGGCGGACGGAGCTGCTTATTGGACGAAGTGTGTGAAGTCTGTGCCGCTTCACTTTCGAAGACGACAATTTTGTTCGGACGCGTCTCGACCGGCTCCATTCCGCTATCGACTACACCGCGCCTCATGATCGGCCGGCCGATCGCCGCCAAACCATCTTCGCCGCGCGCGACAAAAAGCTTGAAATGTCCCGAGAAAAACCGCACACCAAAACGCCAACAACAAGGGCCTGTGTAGCTTAACCCACCACCCCAATTCGGTCATTCACGCTGAACCAGTACATTGAGCGCTCGTGGCGCGCGAGAAAAAGCTGGTTAAGCGCGGGTTCTTGATCCACTTTGCACGCCTTTATGAAAACTGTTCTCGTCACCGGTGGAGCCGGCTACAAAGGATGTATACTCGTCCCCAAGCTGCTCGCCGCCGGCTACACGGTAATTGTATATGACTTGATGTTGTTTGGCTCGGCTGGCCTTCCCTCACACCCAAATTTACGGGTGGTCACGGGCGATATCCGAAATACCAAAGACTTCGCTCGAGATGTCGCCGGCACCAATTATGTCATTCACATGGCCTGCATTTCGAACGATCCGAGTTTCGATCTTGATCCCTCACTCAGCCGAACGATCAACTACACGTGCTTTGAGCCTATGGTGGAGGCGAGCAAGGCCGCGGGGGTGGAGCGATTCATCTACGTTTCCACCAGCTCGGTCTATGGCGTGAGCGATGCGCCGGAAGTGACCGAGGAGCACCCGTTCGTCCCATTGACCGACTACAACAAATACAAGGGCCTGTGTGAGCCGATCCTGCTTCGCTATCAGTCTCCTGAATTCACGACCACAATCATTCGTCCGGCGACTGTGTGCGGTTACTCGCCGCGCATGCGTTTTGATCTGACCGTTAACATTCTAACCAATCATGCGGTCAACAAAGGCGTTATCACCGTTTTCGGTGGGGGACAGAAGCGGCCCAATGTTCATATCGAAGACATCACCGATCTCTATGTCGAACTTCTTGTGACGCCCAAGCACCTCATTGCGGGCGAGGCTTTCAACGCGGGCTACGAAAATCACACAGTTGCGCAACTGGCTGAGTTTGTTCGCAGGGTGGTGGAGGACGAGTTCCCCGATAAAGCGCCGATCGGAGTTCAGACCACTTCCTCGGATGACAATCGCTCCTACCACGTCTCGTCGAGGAAGATCGCGGAGAAGCTCGGCTGGAAACCGAAGCGGACCATTGAAGACGCAGTACGCGATTTGTGTCGAGCCTTCAAGGAAGGCAAATTTGCCGACAGCATGAGCAGCGACAATTACGTGAATGTGCGTGCGGTGAAAAAACTCAATGTCCAATGAACATTGCCGTAGTTACTGGCGGGGCCGGCTTTATCGGCAGTCACGTCGTCGATCTCTTGCTGGCCGAGGGATACCGGGTGCACGTCGTGGACAATCTCGTCGGTGGCCGACTCCAGAATCTCGACCAACACAAGGACAATTCGAACCTCGTCGTAGAGGTGCGCGACATTCGGGAGATCGAAGCCAGGGATGCACTTTTCAATGATGCGCAGTACGTTTTCCATTTCGCGGGCATCGGTGACGTTGTGCCGTCCATCGAGCGTCCGGTGGATTATCTTTCGACAAACATGATGGGCACCGTCCGCGTGCTCGAAGCCGCGCGCTTTGCCGGCGCGCGCAAGCTAGTGTATGCTGCCTCGTCTTCGTGCTATGGAATAGCCGATGTGCCCACGCGCGAAGATGCGCCGATTCGTCCGCAATATCCTTACGCGCTTAGTAAATATATGGGCGAAGAAGCGGTGTTGCACTGGGGCAAAGTCTACAAGTTGCCAGTCAACTCCATTCGTATCTTCAACGCCTACGGCACACGCTCACGGACGTCTGGCGCTTATGGCGCGGTCTTCGGGGTTTTTCTGGCGCAGAAGCTGGCCGGTAAACCCTTCACTATCGTGGGTGATGGAACACAACGGCGCGATTTTCTTTTTGTCACCGACGTGGCGCACGCTTTCTATCTCGCTGCTAGAACCGAGCGAACGAACGAAATTTACAATCTAGGCGCCGGCGATCCGCAGCCGGTAAACAGCCTGGTCGAATTACTCGGCGGCGGCGAAACCGTGCATCTGCCGAAGCGTCCGGGCGAACCTGACTGCACGTGGGCCGACATCACGAAAATCCAGCGCGACCTTTCCTGGAAACCAACCGTCTCCCTGGCGGACGGCGTGGCTCGGATGGTCGAGAACATCGATTACTGGCGACAGGCGCCGGTCTGGGATAAGCAATCGATCTCCAAAGCGACCGCGCAGTGGTTCAAATATCTGCGCAACTAGACGCTTCCCATAAGCAATGACTGCCACGCAAAAGATCAAGACCCTCGACGACGCTGCCCGTAAACTTAGTGCATTACGGGACGCGGGTAAAAAAATCGTCCTTTGTCATGGTGTCTTCGATCTCCTGCATATCGGTCACCTGCGCCATCTTACCGCCGCACGGCAGTTCGGCGACGTCCTGATCGTGACCATTACTCCGGATCGGTTTGTCAACAAAGGTCCCGGCCGGCCCGCGTTTACCGACGCACTGCGCGCGGAGGCGCTGGCGATGCTCGAATGTGTCGATCTAGTCGCGATCAACCACTGGCCGAGTGCAATCGAGTTAATTCGATTATTGAAGCCAGACTTCTACGTCAAAGGCTCAGACTACGTCGAGGCGGCCAAAGATGTCACTGGAGGCATTGTGGGGGAACGCGAAGCGGTCGAGGGCGCAGGTGGGCAATTGGTGTTTACGCAGGACATTACTTTTAGCTCATCGAATCTGCTTAACCGCCATTTCTCCACTTACTCCAAGGAGATGACCGCCTACCTTGCGTCATTCGCATCTCGCCATTCGATCGATGAGATCTTGAGCTTCCTCAAAGGAGCGAAAGATTTAAAGGTCCTTCTCCTCGGCGAAGCGATCATCGACGAGTATGAATACTGCGAGACGATGGGCAAGTCTGGCAAGGAACCGATCCTCGCCGCGCGCCATCTCCGCACGGAGCGGTTCGCGGGTGGCACACTCGCCGCAGCAAATCATCTCGCCTCGTTTTGCGATAACGTCCATCTTCTTACTTTTCTCGGCACCGTAAATTCCTACGAGGAGTTCATTCGTTCCAACCTGAATCCCTCGGTGGCAACGACTTTCCTAGAGTTGGAAGACGAGCCGACTATCGTGAAGCGCCGCTTTGTCGAGACCTACCCGTTTCAAAAAATGTTCGAGGTCTACATCATCAGCGATAAGGAAACACACGAGAAAGGCTCGGCCCTGCTTTGCTCCACGCTGGAAGCGATTTTACCGGAGTATGACTTGGTTCTCGCCCTCGATTTTGGACACGGAATGCTTGACGCCAGTGTCATTGATTTGCTCACGACAAAAGCGCGGTTTCTGGCCGTGAACACGCAAGTCAACGCACATAATCGCGGGTTCAATACGATCTCGAAATATCCGCGCGCAGACTACATTTCCATTTCCGAAAATGAACTTCGTCTCGATTTTCGCAGCAGGAAAAAAGACCTGAAAGAGATTACGCGCGAGATCGCGGAGCGCCTGGATTGTTCACGCGTCACGATCACGCGCGGAAACCTTGGGTGTCTTTGCTACGACGCGAAGGAAGGGATTTTCGAGGTTCCGGCTTTTACGAGCCACATCGTCGATCGCGTCGGGGCCGGGGATGCCGTGTTCGCGGTTACTGCGATGTGCGTAGCGCAAAACGCGCCCATGGAAGTTGTCGGCTTTATCGCGAATATCGTCGGCGCGCATGCGGTGGGCACAGTGGCCAACCAGCGCCCGATCGATCGGATCCCGCTGATGAAGCACATCGAAACAATCCTAAAATGACGAATACCGCTTCGACTTATCTCAGCGAATTGACGCGCTTGTTTTCCTCGATGGAAATCCGCGGCCGTGCGGAGGAAATTTTCTTGCTGGACGATGGCGCAAGGCGGGCGATCGATCTGATCCGTGATCTGAAGCAAACCGATCGTAAGGCGCTGGTCGTTGGGAATGGCGGCAGCGCCGCGATCGCCAGCCATACTCAGAACGACATCTGTAAAGCCCTGGGAATACGTGCGCTCGTTTTTACCGAGCAGCCATTGCTCACCGCGCTTTCCAACGACGACGGCTATGAGGTCGCTTACGAGAAGATGGTTAAACTATGGGCACAAAGCGGCGACCTTTTGCTCGCCATCAGCAGTTCCGGTCAATCCGAAAATATCCTGCGCTCCGCTCGCGCCGCGCGCGAAGCCGGCTGCCACATCGTGACGATGTCAGGCTTTTCCCCCGAGAATCCACTTCGAAGCCTCGGGGACATCAATTTCTACGTACCGTCCAGTAGCTACGGTCATGTTGAATTGGTCCATGGCACGCTCTGCCAATTTTTCACTGATGCTTTACTTGGGAATGCCGCGTGAACGTTCCCGTTAAATACATTGACTTACCGGCTCAGAGCCGAAGTCTCCGCGCCGAGTTACTGGCGGCGGTGGCGCGGGTCCTGGATAGCGGTGAGTTCATTCTGGGATCGCACGTAGAGCGATTCGAGAAACGTTTCGCGGCGTTGTCCGATTGCAAGCATGCCCTGGGTGTTGCTAACGGGACCGATGCCATCGTGATGGCTTTCAAAGCACTCGGGGTTGGGCCGGGCGATGAGGTTATCACGGCCGCTAACTCTTTCTTGGCGACCGCGGCCGCGATTGCGCTAGTAGGAGCGAAAACCGTCTTCGTAGATGTGCGCGAGGACTACAACATCGATCCCGACCTAATAGAGGAAGCTATCACAGAGCGCACCAAGGCGATTCTGCCCGTTCACCTGACCGGCAAACCCGCGGACATGAATCCGATTCTCGAAATTGCCCGCGCACACAAGTTGCATGTGATCGAAGACGCCGCCCAGGCCGTGGGCGCGAAGTATCACGGAAAGGCGGTTGGGTCGTTCGGAGCTGTTGGATGTTTCAGTTTGCACCCGCTAAAAAATCTTAACGCCTGTGGCGATGCGGGCGTCATGACAACGGACGATGACTCCCTGCGGGAAAAGCTTAAGAAGATGCGGAACCACGGGCTCAAAAATCGCGATGAATCTGAGTTCTGGGGATTCAATTCACGCCTCGACTCCCTGCAAGCCGCTCTCCTGAACGTCAAGTTCGACCATCTCGACGAATGGACGGACACACGTCGAAAAACGGCAGACTACTATCGCGAACATCTGCAGGATTTGGTTAAGTGCCCGTCGGATCAACCTCATGAGCATTCGGTCTATCACACCTTTGTGATCCAGGCTGAGCCGCGCGACGAACTGCAGAAATTTCTCCTCGATGCTGGGGTCGAGACGAAGGTCCATTACCCGATTCCGATCCACCTCCAGCCGGCAGCCCGAGAGCTTGGCTATCGACTGGGGGATTTACCGGTGACAGAGCGGCTCTCTCGAACGATCTTGAGTTTGCCGATTTATCCGGAACTAAGCTCAGAACAAAAAGAGACTGTTGTGGCTGTCATCAAGAGTTTTTATAAACGTTAAGGAATTTTGCCCAAGCCCTCTATATTGTCGCCCCAGCCCAGTCATTTTACACAATGAAAGTCGCGTATTCTTATCTCCAGGAACAATTCTCCGATCCGGAACCGATCTTCGCAGAGATGCGCAAGCTGATCCAACGCGGCGACTTCACGCTCGGCGGCGCGCTCACTGAATTCGAACAAAAGTTCGCCGTGCATTGCGGTGCGAGCTACGCCATCGGGGTCGGCACTGGGACTGACGCGCTGTTTCTCTCGCTGAAGGCCATGGGCATCGGCGCGGGCGATGAGGTGATCACCTGTCCATGCACGTTTGTCGCGACCGTAGGAGCGATTGTTCAATCGGGGGCACGACCGGTTTTCGTCGACGCGACCGAGCAGTTTGTGATCGATCCGGACAAGATCGAAGCGGCTATCACGCCGCGGACTAAAGCGATCATGCCGGTGCACTACACGGGTCAACCGTGCGACATGCCGAAGATTACCGCCATTGCGAAGCGGAATGGCTTACGCATCGTAGAAGACGCCTGCCAGTCAATCGGTGGCGAAGTCGACGGCAAGCGCGTTGGCAGTTGGGGAGATGCCGCGGGCTTTTCGTTGCATCCGCTGAAGAACCTCAACGTGTGGGGCGATGGCGGCGTCATCACGACTAACTCAACGGAACTACGCGATCGCCTGCATTTATTGCGCAATCACGGAATGAAAAATCGGGACGAGGTCGAACTCTACGGCTACAACTGTCGTCTCGACACCTTACAAGCAATCATCGGCCTTTGGCTTTTTCCTCAAGCCGACGCGATCACTGAATCGCGCATTGCGACGGCGAACCGGTTCGACACGGAGCTAGGCAAGTTGAAAGAAATTCGCGTGCCTCCTCGCAACGCCAACATGCGGCACGCCTACCATCTTTATATGGTTCATGCCGAACGGCGTGACGAGCTCGTAGAATTTCTAGTCGGGAAAGGAGTCGACGCGAAGGTCCACTACCCCATCCCCATGCATCTTCAAGAGGCATCCGCTTATCTCGGTCATAAGGCAGGAGACTTTCCAATCACTGAAGCCCATGCGGTTTCCATTTTCACCCTGCCAGTCCATCAGCACATGACTGAGGAACAAAAACAATATTGTACCGACATGGTAAAGGCATTCTACAAGTCGTAATGACGGAACCACAGTTAAGATCACCAATGAAATCAATTCCAACCGAGACGATGCGGCTGATGTACGAGCGCATGGTGCTTATCCGCGAGGTCGAGGAGGCAATTGCCCGACACTACGATGAACAGGAGATGCGTTGCCCGATGCACCTCAGCATAGGCCAGGAGGCAGTGTCGGCTGGAATCGGTGCGGCGTTGCGGCCGGATGATTACATATTTGGGACCTACCGTAGCCACGGCATTTATCTGGCTAAAGGTGGCGATCCGAAGACGATGCTGGCCGAGTTCTACGGCAAATCTACGGGAGGGGCCGGCGGCAGAGCGGGCTCTATGCAACTTACAGCGCCGGAGATAGGGTTCCTGTGCGCCTCGGCTCTGGTCGGAGGCACCATTCCGATGGCAGTTGGCGCGGCCCTCGCCTCCAAGCTCCAGCGCGAGGATCGCGCAACGATTGCCTTCTTCGGCGATGCAGCCACGGAAGAAGGCGTATGGCACGAAGCTATGAACTTCGCCGCGCTAAAGAAACTGCCGGTAGTCTTTGTTTGTGAAAATAACTTCTTCGCGGTCTATACTCACATTGCGGAACGACAGCCGTCCGACAAGATTTACGAGCGGGCTCGGGGTTACTCAATGCCTTCGCTGGAAGTGGATGGCAACAAAGTCGCGGAAGTCTTCACGGCGGTACGCGACGCTGTCGAGCTGGCGCGGGAAGGTGGCGGCCCGTCGTTCATCGAAGCGCGCACTTATCGTTGGCGCGAGCATTGTGGACCCGCCTGGGATGATCACCTGGACTACCGCAATATTGATGAGGCGAAAGCCTGGATGGCACGTTGCCCAATCAAACAGCTGGATAAGCAGCTTCTCGAAGACCGACTTATGACTGAGTCGGAGCTCAAGGGCCTGCACCAGGCCGCTAAATCGGCGGCGGAAGAAGCGGTCGCCTTTGCCAAGGGAAGCCCCTTCCCGCAACCTAACGAATTAATGCACGGCGTCTACGCACCGTAATAAGAAACTAATGGAACGGGAACTAGCTTATCATCAGGCGCTCAGCGAGGCCGTCTCTCTCATGATGGAGGCGGACGAGCGCGTTTTCATCTTCGGAGAAGGGGTGCCGGATCCGAAAGCAATTTTCGGTTCGACCGCAGGTTTGAAGGAACGCTTCGGTGACGAACGTGTATTTGATACTCCACTTTCGGAAAACGGATTAACTGGCATCGCGATTGGTGCCGCGTTGGCTGGCATGCGGCCAGTGATGACGCACCAACGCATTGACTTCGCTTTGCTGGCCATGGACCAGATCGTCAACCACGCAGCAAAACGCTGTTACACTTCCGGGGGGAAGCAAGGCGTGCCGATGACGATCCGCACAATCATCGGGCGAGGATGGGGCCAGGGCTCTCAGCACTCGCAAAGCTTGCAAAACTTTTTTGCTCACATTCCCGGACTTAAAGTTGTCATGCCGGTAACGCCATACGATGCGAAGGGACTCTTAATTTCCAGCATCGAGGATAACAACCCGGTCATGTTTATCGAGCATCGCTGGCTCTATAATCTAACCGGCCATGTGCCTGAGGGAATCTATCGGGTCCCTATCGGCCCGACGAAGGTTTTTCGTGAAGGCAAGGATGTAACTATCGTGGCCATATCCTATATGGTCGTGGAAGCTTTACGCGCGGCCGAGATGTTGGCCGAGACTGGAGTCGAAGCGGACGTGCTGGCTGTCCAGACGCTCCGTCCCTTCGACGATTCGATGATACTCGAGTCTGCTTCCAAGACAGGCCGACTTATCGTCGCAGATACCGCTTGGGAAACCGCCGGTTTTTCGGCCGAAATTGTCGCCCGCGTCGCAGAAAAGTTACATGGCAGCCTGCGCTCGGCGCCAAAACGGGTGGCGCTCCCCGATTGTCCTACACCCACTACACCGGCGCTGGCGAATCATTACTATCCCCGAGCCGGGCACATTGTAGCCGTGGCGCGAGAGATGATGGGATTACCTCACGAGGCCACTTTATCGGAATGGCCGACAACGGTGCCACTCGATGTTCCAGACAAGAATTTCCCAGGGCCATTTTGAGCGGCGCGCGTTCTCGTTCGGAAAGACGTCCGCCCGTGGTCGCGGTCGAGTACGCTATAGGAAGCATTGTTGGTCCTCAAGTTGAGTAAGACCTCCAGAATCAACCAGAGGAAGCACCTCGCCAGTTCTAAGCCAAGTGAGTCGAACGATATCTGTAATCATCCCAGCGCGGAATGAAGAAGCGAACATTCTGGGCACAGTTGACGAAGTAGTCGCGGCACTCGGTAATCGCTTCGAAGATTACGAGTTGCTCCTGTTTGACGACGGTAGCCATGATCGCACCGGAGAGCTCATGGAGAGTGCGGCAAGAGCAAATCCCCGTATCCGGGTAACGCACAACGAACAGTCGCGGAACCTGGGCGGGGTATACAAGCAAGGGATCGCCGCGGCCCGTTTTGAGTACCTTTTTCTGGTCCCTGGAGATAATGAGATTACTGGCAGCGCCTTGGTCGCAACTTTGAACGCTGTAGGCAAGGCGGATATCGTAATCCCCTACCCAACTAACATGCGTATCCGTCCGTGGGCTCGTCGCATAGGTTCGCTCGGTTACACCCTCTTGATTAACCTGCTTTTCGGGCGGCGACTCAATTACTACAATGGAACAGTAATCTGCCGCACCGCAGATGCCCGCACTATTGTTATTCGCACCGACAGCTTCGCGTATCAAAGCGAGGCGCTCCTCAAGCTGCTTCGGGCTGGAAAGACCTACGTAGAGGTAGGTATCGAAATTCGGCAATGGCCTGGTCGTCGCTCGAACGCATTACGGCTCCGTAATCTCATTGCAGTCTGTAAAGCGGTCGGGCATCTTGTCGTGGAAATCCATGGGAAGCGCAAAGAGAATGGGGCCACTCGATGAGCAAAGCGCCGCAGGCCATTACCGGAGAAGCGACCCAAAATGGAGTGCCAACAGCGGCGAAGTTCCTTCTGTTTTGGGTGCGACGCGGCGCGGTCGCGCTCAAGGAGGTCTCCGGCTCGTCGGGCCGCTCGGACACGTTCCTTTGGGTTGCTTGCGGTTGCCTCATCCTGATTAAGCTGGCCTTGGTCTCGGACTTGGCCATTACGATGGTCTTTGGTCCGCACGACGATTTGCTGTACACATCCAGGGCGTACCATTTGTTGGAGGATGGCACCTACGGTCCGTACGACTCGCGTTTGCTGGATAAGATGCCGGGAGTATCCCTCCTCCTGGCGGCCGTGCGGCGGCTCGGAATACCGTATTTGATATTCCTGAATCTCCTCTACGCGTCGGCCGGCCTTTACATTGTCGAGGCCCTGAGGCGCCGCCGCCTGGACCGCCGGCTTCTCCTGGCGATGTTTGCCCTATTTCTTTTTAATCCCCTGACCCTGGACCACCAATGGTTTCGGATCCTGCGCGACGGCGCGGACACGGCGCTGTTGCCTTTGTTTTTTACGGCCATGATTTTTATTTTCCAAGGCGTTGAAAGACGGCAGACGGCTTTTTTTTCGTGTCTCCTTCTTTCCGTCGTCTTCGCCTTGAGCGTGTTAATGCGGGAAGAGGGGATTCTTACCTACGTCTCATTGCTAGTCTTCGACGCGATATTGGTTTGGAAGGCGCGATCTTCGGGATGGATAAAAACACTCTCGGGGCGTTGGGGTTTGGCCTTCCTCCTGATTTTGCCGCTCGCTCTGGGTGCCTACGGGAACTCCCGCGCGCGTGCGTTCGCGCTGAGCCGGTACGGCCGGCCTATCCTCCACGAAATGAGCGAGGGAGAGTACCCGAAATTGATCGCGTCGATGCGCAGCGTTTGCGCCCAGACTAACCGGCTCGTGCAGATCACTCAGGAAGGCCTGGGCAAAATGCGGCAGGCGGTGCCGGTGCTGGCGCCCCTCATCGACCGCTTACCTCCGCCCGGCACCGGGCCTACTCACTATTCTTACGGGCGGTTCGGCATCAGCGATGAATGGACCAGTGGATGGCTAAATTTTTGGATCAAGGACTGTGCGTTCCAGGCGGGCTTGACGCCCGACCTGGTCAAGGCGCAGAATTATTTTCGCGAGGCGCGGACCGCCATCGACGCCGCCTGCCGCGACGGCCGCCTGACTTGTCAGGATGACGGAAGCGGCCTTATTCCACCTTTTCATCTCAAATGGACCGGCGCGTTTTTTGAGGAGCTGAAAGGCGCTCTCATTATGACTTTCAGGCCGGATATTGGCCTGGTGGCCCCGCCTCCGCCGACCTATGGAATCAGCGTGGATTATGGACGCATGTACCAGTACGTCACCATGACGCACAATTTCGACAGCCTTCTCCAGGCAAGGGGTGAGAGTCCGGGGTGGAAAGATGTGCCCGAGAAATACTATTTATCCCTGCATTATTGGCTCCGATACCCAGACGTAGCCATGAGCAAGGAATTCGGGCCCCAAAGCCAAGGACCGGAATGGGGGGCCTATGTCCATTTCACCAAGCATGGGCAAGGCGAAGGTAGGATTTGGGGCCAAAGGGATGACGATCTGGGGAGCAAACCGATGTACCAAAATTCGCTTGCACCCTGGCGACAGAGTGTCTTGATGGTCGTTGCCCGGCTCAATGGCCTCCTCTGGTTGGTGGGCGCGGGATGCGCGATCTTCCGAGGGTGGACCAGGAAACTTGAACGCACGCCTTTGTTCTGGGTGTGCATGGTGTTCTTGATGTTCCTGGCTGCCCGGTCCCTCGCCCTTGCCTATGTGAGCATTTATATGGGTTGGGTGGACGTGCGCCTTTTCTTCCCCTCTTACACCGTCGGCCTGATGCTGTCGGCCGCGTTAGGGATAGAGACACTCCACTTATTCCGAGCGGCGCGTACCCCTCGTACGAATTTCGGCGCTCCTCCGACGACGAATCTACCGCTCGATTGAACGAATTCGTTGGTGCTCGTTCTTCTGAAACGTAGTTCGCCACCTCAATAATTCAACCGCTCTCTACGAGTATCGGATCAGTTATTGCCGAATGAATGAAACGGCATCGTGGTGATCGTGCCAGGCATTCTCCGTATACATTACCAGTCTCATCTCCTGCATTTGGGTGACCTGGCTGAAAACCCAATAAGGCGAGGCCAGCGAAATGCCGTAATCCGAACTGATTCCGGGTATTTTCAGATCAGAGGGGTACGAGCTAAAACCAAATCCGTTCTCTGCATATTCGGTCAGGAGCCGCGACCTGTCGTCCGGAGCGAGACCATAACTGTCGATGCCGGAGCGCATTCGATGCGCTACTTTGCGTCCGTGCAGGGTGCAAACCAACAAACCATTGGGACAAAGATTGCGGCGGAAAAGGTCGAAGAAATCCGCGCATCTTTGCGCATTTAAATGGGTGAGTAGTGACCCCACCCAGATGAGATCGTAACTTCCTTGCAGTGCAATTCTGCTGGGAGACTCGTCTCCCTGTATCGGCGTGGCGCCAAATGCCCTGGCGCAGAACTCAGTCCCCGACGTGTTGACATCGCATGCGGTAAGGCGCGCTTGAGGAAAACCATGTTGGAGATGGCGTAAGACGCGGCCATGGCCACAGGGCAAATCGAGAATGTTGGTGAACGTATCGATCTCGGCCGCTAACATCGCAACCTTGATGCAGCGCAGGGCAGATCTTCCAATGTCAAAATAGGAAACTGGATTGCCATCCCACATCGCGTCGTCCGGAGCGATTTGGTCGTTCATTGGCTGAGCAGCCGGATCGGTGGAAGAAACCGGAAGGGTCACGACAATCGAGGGCGTTATTGGATCATTTCGACAAGCCGACTTAGAATGCTAGCGCCTAACGTTAAAACGAGGGGCACTTAGACTGGCATGGTCGCGGCGATCCGCAAGAGGCTAGAGCTTCGGGAAAAGCAGTGTCTTCGGGGAACCAGGCAACTCAGTAGAGGAACCGACGAACCTGATGGAAATGGTATGCGCCTGGCCGTCTCGTAGCGTGGCAGCTAGCGGATAATTGAACGCATGTTTGCCATCTCCCTTGCCGGCCTTCTTTAGATCTTCACGAAACTCTGAGGCGATAATCGCACCCAGTAATGTTTTCCCGTCGTAAATTTCGACCTGTATTGGCGTTTCCGGATGGGAAGCGTCCCAAGCCCAGCCCCTCGCGAAGCCAACCTCCACGATGTCGAGAGACCCCTCCAATTGAGCAGAGGCCGCCGGCTTCGGGGCCATAATGGGCGAAGCGGATTGCACCTCGGGAACCGCGCCCGCGTTTACGTTTTGAACAACTGGCCCCCGGCCTAATGCAAGCACTGCCATAAAGGCGAATGACTTCGTGATCCGAGACAGGCTTAGTCTGCCAACTGGCGGCGGCGTTAGATGTGATTTGCTTATCATCAAAAATTCGCTGGACGAAGATTAGCTCCGACGTAGCGTAAATCAAGCTAAGCGGTCTGGCCAGAAATGTTCTAAGGGGGTTTTTTTCAATCTCCACCAATATCTCCGAGCATCGCTAAAGTTGCCTCAATATAGCCCGCGGAGTTGCTTAACCCTAATGCGCCATGACTGAGGAATCCGAGCAAGTTGTTGCTGATCGGTGCCATGATGCCGCAATGCCACAAACCAAGCGCAACCTGGGAATAAACCCCGAGATTTCTCCTCGCGATGAAATGTTATGCGGCAATCGGGACTACTATTTTCTAGTAGGCCAATCCGCATTGCATTGTGTGGACACCGCGCTTCAAGCTGCCGGCCGAGATCGCTCGGAGGTCCAGACGATACTCGACTTGCCCTGTGGTCATGGCCGCGTGATGCGATACCTTCGGGCCGCTTTTCCGCACGCCGAAATGACCGCATGCGATTTGCTGAGCGACGGTGTCGATTTTTGCGCTACCACTTTCGGCGCAAGCCGGCTCTATTCGCGCGAAAAAGTCGAAGATATTCCACTTCCTCCGGGAAGCTTCGACCTAGTTTGGGTCGGCTCTCTATTTACCCATTTGAGCGCCGAATTGTGGTCGCGATGGCTGCTTCTGTTTCATAAATCGCTCCGGCCAGCTGGTGTTCTTATTTTCTCCTTCCACGGCCGTGACGCCTACCATCGCGCCACGAATAAGCTGCTAAATTATGGGCTGGCCGACCCCGATCTGTCAGAGATCTTGACAAGATTTCGCGCGGATGGGTTTGGGTACGCCGATTACCCTCACGCGAACTCCTTCGGAATCTCCTTCGCTCGCCCCGATTGGGTTTTCCGTCAGATTGCCGCCACCGACTTTCGCATTATTCATTTCGCTGAGAAACAGTGGGCCGACCATCACGATATTTGCGCGGTAATGAAATGAACGCCGAAGAAATCAAAATTTGGTTTTTCGTCTTTTCGATAGTGGCGTTGCTTAACCTTAATGCGCCATGACTCCGGAATCCGAGCAAATTGTTGCGGCGTACTGGAGCGAAATGGCGACAAAACCGCCAGCGAAGTGTTCGTGGACGGACTCGCCGGCCGTGATGCGGCACATCAATCGGATGATCTCCGGCGATCCAGCGGTGGGGTGGCTTGAGTATGCGTGTCAAAAGTATCTGATAAAAAACGGCCGGGGTGTCGCGAGAGGATTGTCGATCGGATGCGGTGGGGGAGCCCTGGAACGGCAGGCTCGGCAGATGGGAGCCTGCGAGTTCATCGACGGCATAGACATTGCACCGGGCGCGATCGAGGAAGCCAGGAAAATGGCGACACTCTGCGGCCTGAGCGGAATCAATTACGCAGTTGCCAATTTGAATGCCTTGGACCTTAGCGCGAAGGCTTATTCAGTCGCGTTCGCGTCTTCGTCGATCCACCATGTCATTAACCTGGAGCAACTGTTCGCAAATGTCGTTAAATGTCTGAAACCCGGCGGCCTTTTCATCATGCTCGAGTACGTCGGACCATCCCAGTTCCAGTTCAACGACAAAACTGTGCAAATCATCAACGATCTCCTTGCCCTTCTGCCTCCGGCCTGCCGGCAGCGCCTCAGCGATCCCCGCGACTACGTTACGAAATTCGAACGAACCACTATCAAACATATGAACGTGATGGATCCATCCGAGGCGATTCGTTCCGCAGAGATTCTTCCATTATTGGCGAAAACATTCACAATCATCGAAAAAAAGAATTTTGGGGGGACCGTCCTGCACATGTTGTTGCAAGACATCGTCCACAATTTTCCGGACAACCTGCCGGAGCGTTCGGCGATACTCAATTTGCTCCTGTATCTGGAGGCGCTCTTAATCCGCGAAAACGTGATCGCCTCGGATTTTTGTTTCGTCGTGGCGACGCCGTTGCCGCCATCCACAGAGAGAGAGTAAGCTGCTTGTGCCTAATATTGAAACGTAAGTCAATAGGTGCCCGAAAAAACGGGCACGTTGAGCGGATTCGTTTCCCGAGCAGTAACGAAAAGGCGCAAATCGAGGACGAATTAAAGCGTGTCGCGCAGTGTCCTCACCAAGCATCGCTCGATGTTGCGTCAATAAAAAGGGGGGCCTGACCGGAGTTGAACAGCTCCGATAGGCGCGAGAACGATACTTATACAATTACATCCCAGCTTCCAGCAGCGCGTATTCCTTTAACCCGTCGCTAAGAGAAGTATTGCACCGCATTCCATAAGCTTTTTCGAACTTGTCCATGTTTAGCACAGAACACACCACATCCCCCGGCCGGCGATCTTGCAAAACGATCTGTACCTCAGGTAACTGGAACTGATTTTTCACCATACGGATGACCTCGTGTGTGCTGTGGCCAATTCCAGTTCCGACGTTAAAGACACTGTTTTGGGCTGAGAATTGGAGCACACGCCGCATCGACTCCGAAACATCGTCAATATAAATATAGTCCCTTACTTCGTTCCCATCGCCGAAGATCGTGAAAGGGCGGCCGGCCCGGGCAGAGTGAATATAATGGTCGACAAGGCCCTGGTTCTTGTTCGGTCGCTTGAGCAGTCCATATGGGTTACCCAGGCGAAGAATTGTATACGGTAGGGCGTGCTGATTATGAAACGTGCGGATGAGCTGTTCCAGAAACGCGCAAAATGATCCGTAAGCACTGTGCGGATTCAATTGATGCTCCTCGTTAACCGGATCGCACGGAAAAATATCGCCGTAGATAGTTCCGCCCGACGAAACAAAAACGATCTGCTCGACCGAGGCCCGGCGGCAATTTTCCAAGAACTGCACAAAAGCCGGACCGAACCAGGAGAGAATAGTCCGTATTTCTTGCTCTGAGGAAGCCGGAAGAAGATGCGAGACTAGGAAAACGACGGTTCGGCAGGAGCCGACGAATTCGGCGACAGCGTTGTTATCGGAAAATTCGCCCCGAACGTGGTCCATTTTGCTGAGGTCGGGGTAATAAAGGCTTTGGGGAGAAAGGAGTAGCCCGTGCCTGGAAAAGGTGCGACACGGGATTCCTTCGCGCTGAAGGTGCCATAAAAGGTTTAGTCCAATAAATCCGGTCCCGCCAATGATCCCAATCACAGTCTTGGCCGCTGTTTCATGTTCATTAATCTAGCGGCGCAGCGGCTCTTACCATGCCAGGCAGCTTGGCGTGCGGCAATGTTGTCGCGACACTCGGAGAATGTGGTCCTACGTGCCTCGCTACGACTTCCTTTGTCAGATCCAGCTGCCGCCCAAGCTGTTTGGAGCTGTTAAAAAGACGAGTGACTTTGGCGTGACTTCTGAGGCCGAGTTCTTCTCTACCTTTGGCCGTCTCGAGAAGACGCCGGATCGCTTCCGCGAGGCCGGCGGAGTCACCTGCGGCGACGAGCAGCGCTTCTGCCTGCTCTTCCACGATCTCCGGGATGCCAAACACGTCCGTGCTTACGATAGGCAGCTTAAAAGCCATTGCCTCCAGGATTACTCGCGGAAACGATTCTTGAAAGCTCGGACAGACAAGGATGTCTGTCAGGCGATAAAAGTCGAAGATGTCGTCCCGCTCTTCTATTAACCGCGTGTCCGTGCCCTCGATCATCCCCATTTTGGAACGCAACCAACCAAGATAGGGCGCCTCGCGCGCGCCCAGCATTATAAAACAGACTCTCCCAATTTCATTCGGATGCTCTGCTTGGAGTAACCGGATCGCTTCGATAAAAACGTGTTGTCCTTTTCGGGGGCACGTGGTGCCGATAAGATTCACGACGAGCTTCTCAGGATCGATGCCATGCTTGATTTTCATGGAGTGTTGCGAATGCTGTTCACAAAACTCATCAATCGCGCCTACGTCGATCGATCCCGGTATTCTTTCGAAATTGTCCCGTTTCTGATAACGGCTAAGAAGCCGCCTGGTGGCAGCCGCTTCGAACACCACCCGATCGGCGGCGGCCAGGCAGTTCTCGACCAAGCCCTTTGGCATAGGATCAAAATGAAAGAATTCATCAAGTGTAGCGCTTTCATGAACGTGCCAAATGACAGGCAGGTCGAACAATTCGGCAAGGACAACCCCCCAAAAACTAGTCAACGTATTACAAACCACGAGGTCGAAGAACGTCGCGTTGAACTTGGCGCCGATTTCGCGTAACCGGTCCCTATAGGCGACCGTAGTTTCCGCCGGTTGCGGCAAGGCCCCCTCCACGATTTGCACCACGATTCCGGCCTGCTCCATCTTCGCTCTCAAAGGGCCATCTTGTCGGGAGACTACGGTTACGTCGTACCCCCCTGCGGAAACAAAGTACAATGCATGATCAAATAACACTTTCGGTGCACCCTCAAGATTGAGGTTATGAGAAATCATCAAGACCTTGAGTTGCGTTACGCGGTCTTTGTGCCCAAAGTATGCGGGATTCACAGCCATTGGCCGATCGGGGTCGAGGTTCTCGTTGTAGAACGGATCCTTTAAGTCCGGATATCGACGAAGGAAGCTTACATGCTCGGCCGGCCTCCACTGGCTTCCACGGGACTGGCTGCAGTGATGCAAGAGAACGGCTTGCGGAGTGAAGACCACGCGCTTCTTGGCCTTATTCAGGCGCAAGCAATAATCGACATCGTTGTACTCCATGCCGAGCTTCTCCTCATCAAACCCACCTACTTCGTCGAATGTTGCCTTCGAGATTAGCATGCAAGCTCCGGTAACCGCGGAGACATCGCGCGCGGCGTGAGCCAGAAAATTAAACCCGATAACGTCTTCAGGCAGACCATTAAAAATGTGTTCGGCCAGGCCGCAGTGTGATCCCACAAGAACTCCGGCATGTTGAATTGTGTGATCCGGATATAAGAGCTTCGCTCCTACCGCGCCGACGTCTTTGATTGACATCCATCCCACCATTTCCTCCAGCCAGCCGGGATGCAAGGTTTCGGTGTCATTGTTCAAGAGGAGGACCAATGAAGTCTGGGCCGCGGCGACGCCTTCGTTAATAAGCTGGGAGAAATTGAATTCAGCGGGTTGCGTCTGCGGTTCCACCACCCGACAGTGTAGACCGCTCTTGGAAGGCAGCGTTTCAAGATAGTCTCGGGTTGATTGATCTTCCGAGTGATCGTCGACGACAATCACTTCAACGGAATTTTGATCCACGGTTCGCTCCAGGCTGTCAATGCACTTCTCGAGCAGGTCGCTGCGGTTTTTCGTCGGTATGACGATGGTGACCTGATTCTCTTTTAAGAGATCAGGAGACCACTTTAGCTGGTACAGGCAGCAGTTGGCCTTACCGGCCCACTGCGGCAGGTAAGGAGCTGCTCGGAGGCATCGCCGCGCGAGTGTTTCCGTGATGCTCTTACGGGCGCTTTCGAAAACATAACTCTTTTGCGCCCCACTCGAGGCGGTGCTCTCGGGGTGAGATCTCCAGTGATAGCAAACAAATGGGAGATGCTTGACCTGTTCCGGCGCAGTCCTTTCCAGAACACGCAGATAAAGGTCGAGGTCCTGGGCGCCCTCGAATCCTTCTCGGAACCCCCCCACCTCTTCTACCAAACTCCGCCTAATGACCGTGAAGTGCTGAATGTAGTTGTGCGTCAGCGACATCTCCGGACTAAATGATCCCTTGAAGATTGGGTCGAATCTTCGCCCTTCCGGCGAAAGTTTATCCTCGTCCGTGTACAATAGGTTAAGCGCACGGTCCGCGACAATCGCTTCCGCGATGTGCAGGAGCGCATCTACGGATAACAAATCGTCGTGGTCCAGCAGCCCAATGTAATCTCCGTTTGCGAGCGCCAATGCGGAATTACTTGCTTGCACGATGTGTCCATTAGTCTCGCGGAAGGCAACTTTAATTCGCGCGTCGGTTGCTGCCGCCCGTTCCAAGATGGCACGAACGTGAGGCTGCGTGGATGCGTCGTCCGCCAGGCACAACTGCCAGCGCGGATAAAGCTGTTTCTTTACCGAATCGATAAGCGCCTCAAGGTAAAGAGCGGGAGTATCAAAAGTGGGGACGATAATGCTGATCTGCGGGCCCGTTAGCGCGAGGCGGGCGCCATCTTCTGCCATCTTTTTCAGAAGGTAAGGGGTGAGCTTGTTTCTTTCTATCCACCGCACATAATCTTCCTCATGGGAGGGCTCCGTAACCGGAGATACGGAACGCCGCGAATCCGGCAAGCGGACCAGGATATCTCGTCGGAAGCAAACCATCCGGCTGCCATCTGACAGGACAGCTTCTATCGTTACTTTTAAAGGTCCGAAGAAGTCCAATGCGATAGGGAAATAACCTTCGAATCCAGAGTATTTAGCGGAAGGATCCTCTGAAAGGTAGGTGGCGACATCATCACGCGGGAGGGAATGGGCGAGAGGTATTTCCGTGTCTTCATCGACATAAGCAAAAAGCTCCGCGAGAACCTTATCCGTTTTGAAATGCAACCAGCCCGTTATAAGCAGAAGGCCGCAGTCCACGATCGTTTCCTCAGAAGGCCTTTCCAGCCGGCCTTGAAATGCCTGTTCGCCATCGATTTGACTGCCACTAAGAAAAGTCGTCCGCTCCTGCTGAAGATCGACAAAGACCTCCTGCTCATGGGAGCAAAACGTCACCCATTTGCCGATAGTGGTCAGGGCTTGAAGGGCGACTTCGTGCAGTCCGTAGGAAAGCGGGACGCCGACACTAAACCCCACACGTTCGGCATCACTTCTGTCGCGAAAAGCGGCGGCAACATCGGAGCGCTCAAACCCGTACTGCCCGACGAAGGTCTCGCCCCGGACTAGCGCGCGCACGCCCAAAATCTTCTCTTCCGCAGGCGGCAACACCCATCCCGCAAAGAACGTCATTTGGCCGGCCGGGGATGGTCCTGATGGAGAATCAAGCCAGAACCTGTATTGCGGAGGGCTTTGCTGGCCCCGATCTCCAGTTCGGCCTTGATGTTGATTCGGGGGGGCGATAGAACTGCCGAAAATCTGTTTGATTAGGCCGCCGCGCGGACGGAGTGGCATTTCCCTTAGCAGGGCCAGGTCTTGCTTAAGAGACCTTAGGTTCTCTCCAGCCCGGCAGAATTCTTCCATTAAGATAACCTTGGTTGCGTGTTCCACGGCAACCTGCCTTTTCAGCAACACTTGTTCTTGCTCGAGTTGATCGCTGTGCGAAACCTCAGCCTTCAGATCATGGCGAAGTCGTTCGAGCCGCCTGCTTTGCCTCTTTGTTTCGGTGATCTGACTTCTCAACTCTTCCCGGGACTTATTCAACTTAACGGCAGTCAGTCCCAGCTGTGTGCCGGAGGCGTCCAACTCCTGGCGAGTTCTGTCCAGTTCCGAACTTCGGTTGGACAACTCGCCTTCAGTTGTGGCCAGTTGCTGTCGAGCGTTATCGAGCTCGGCCCTCAACGAACCGGTCGCCTTCTCTAAGACTGCGTTTTCTTGCACGATTTCACTCAATCGGGCGAGAGCCTCCTCGCGTTGGCGCGTGGTCTTCTGCAACTCCATCCGCAGCCTTTCGATCGTTGCCTCTTTCTCCGAGAGGACGCGGTTTGATTGTTCCAATAAACCTTGGGCCTGGGTGGTCGCGGCCAGAGCTTGGTCGCGTTCGCGCGTGGTATTATCTAATTCCACACGAAGTGCCTCGACCTCTGTTTCCTTCTCCGAAAAGGCGCGGTTTGATTGTTCCAATAAACCTTGGGCCTGGGTGGTCGTGGCCAAGGCTTGGTCGCGTTCGCGCGTGATATTATCTAATTCCACACGAAGTGCTTCGACCTCTGTTTCCTTCTCCGAGAGGGCGCGGTTTGATTGTTCCAATAAACCTTGGGCTTGGGTGGTCGTGGCCAGGGCTTGGTCGCGTTCGCGCGTGGTATTGTCTAATTCCACACGAAGTGCCTCGACCTCTGTTTCCTTCTCCGAAAAGGCGCGGTTTGATTGTTCTAACAAACCTTGCGCCTGGGTGGTCGTGGCCAGAGCTAGCGTGTTCACGTCCACGAATTCGGTAATCCCCTTTCGGATCGAATCGAAACCGGTTTCTGTTTTCAACCATACTTCGAGCCGCAGGGGGCCGTCGAACTTTCCTCGTGGGAACGGTGGCAGGTAGATTTGAGGGTCCTCTCCATAGCTCAAGACGCGGACCAGGTGCGAATGGGGAATGCGAACGGCAGAGCCCGAGACTTGCAGTGAGTCCAACCCACCACCGCCATTGGCGCGCCACAAGACCTCGTCATTGATGGCGGATCTGATGGTCATGGCGGCCACGTCGATCAACCCAATCGCCGTGAGCGGATCCAAGCGAAGCGGTTTTGTTCCCAAACCAAGCTGGAGAGCGATATCGAGATGCGACCAGCATTCGCCGGTATAGGTTACTTTGCTGGCGCGGTCCTCGGAGTACCCCGATTCTCCCGCCGAGTAAACGACCATCGTGATTTTGCCAGCTTCGGCGATCTCGGAAGCAGGCATAGCCGCGACGGGGTCCACGGCAGTGAATGGCATCGCCGCTTCGGCTTCCGGAGGCTCAAGAGCAGGAGAGGAAACAATCGCTGACTGATTCCAAGCCTCAATAGCTCGATCAATGGCTTCGGGCGCCGGCTCAAACCGCAGCAAGATTTCCAAGCTCAGAGGATCTTGGAATACTTCGTCCTTCAAAAGAGGTAGGCAAACCTGGGGATCACTGCGGTACGCCAGCAAGCGTAACACGCGCGGATGTGGAAGGCGCAAGGCCGTGCCGGCCACGGTGAGTTCTTCTAGTCCGCTGCGCCGATTAGCACTCCAGAGGACTTCTCCGGTAGCGCTAGAGCACAATGTCACCGCCGCTATATCCACGATACCGAGTCGATCTATCGGGTCGATGCGAAGCGGGCCACTTCCATCCCCGAGTCCCCAAGGAAGATCGATCCTTGGCCGGCACCATTGACTTGGAAGAATTTCTATCGTGCTGGTATACTCTGGGCGGGCCGTGCCATTACGCGATCCGAAGACCTGCAAAAATACGGGAAGGCTCTGATCTTCCGAAACGGTTGACTGCAGCTTGTTAATGGATTCGACTTCCTCGGCCAGCATTTTGTAATAGCGATTGATTTTCTGTTGCTCAGGAATGTCTGCGAGGAAGAGCCTGCGGAGAAACGGCACGTCCTTCTTTGAAACCGGCTTCTCTCTCCAGAGGCCCAAACCGTGGCCGAATTCAAACAGGAAGCTGGCGCGCGGACGAGCAATCTGCTGCCAAAGTTTGTAGACCCCAAACCCATGATCTCGCTCCAGGACGTCATGAAAAAGAACCACGCCGGTTTCAGACAGCTTTGGGCGCCACATCTCAAAATCCTCTTTTACGTCTTCGTAGCGGTGCGCCCCATCAATGTGAAGCAAGTCTATCGATCCATCGGCAAATTCTCTTAATGCTTCCTTAAATGACTTCGCCAGCAGACGTGAAAAACTTGAATACCTGGTGTTATAACTTACTACTTCCTCGCCGACTTCTGGGCAATAAAGCCCCGAGTGGAGGTCTCCAAGCCAGGTGTCAATGCCAAAGCACTTGGTTACAAGATGATTTTCAAAGACGGATTGGCAGACGGCGAAATACGATTCTCCTTTATAAACTCCGAGCTCGACAAAGACTTCGGGATTCAATTCCCGGACGAGATCGTAGACAAACGGTAGATGCATTCTCCAAGGACCGCCTAGATACCGGGCGATTTTCGGCGCCTTGGAGTCCGTTAGGCCAGCCGTCGAGGATTCAGCTGGCTTGAAGCGAAGGGCGTTTCCCTCCGCCAATTTGGGCGACCGCGCCAGGGTAGAATTCACTTTCTTCGCTTGGCTACTTCGGCCGTTCTTCGACGCTTGTCCGCGGGATTTCTCCGCTTTTGCATGGACGCGCCGATTCTGCTTGTCGGCATACGCCTGCGCTTCTGTTTCGCTCCGGAAATAGCGCCGACGCCATTTGCCATCGACCTTGGCTCGAACGACGAATTTGTAGCGTCGGTCCGAATAAGGTTTTACGCGAAAATCTTCTCGCAGCATTCCTTTTAATAGCTATCCGTAGCTATTTTTCAAGACCATTCCAATTCCGTTGCGCCCCCCTTGATGATCGCGTGGCTATTTTTCTACGATTTCTCTCGACAAGGCCAACTGAGGGAGCCGCATTGGCAAGTGGATGTAAGGCGGACGATGTTGCAGGTGCGCGCGGATGAAACACCACATTATTATCTCCGGTACCGGCAGAGTAGGAACCACCTTCCTTGTTCAGCTCTTAACCGCGCTCGATTATGGGACCGGCTATGCCCGCTCTGAAACGGCAGTTACGGAAGAGTCTCATGCAGGGCTGGAGAAGGATATCCGTGAACCGGATGCTCCTTACATCGTTAAATCGCCGTTCCTGTGCGATTACTTGCACGAGATAATGGCAAGCGGCAATTACACGATAGACCATGCGCTGATCCCGATCCGCGATTTGTTTTCAGCCGCCGAAAGCCGACGGCATGTTTCCGGTCCGCATCCTGAAGCGCCTCCGAATTCGATTCCAGGCGGCATATGGGACACAGCTGATCCTTTGCAACAAGAAGCCGTGCTGATGCGCAAATTCTACGATTTAATGCAAGCGCTCGCCGCGTGGAATATTCCATTTACCTTGCTCCATTTTCCCAGGCTGGCGTGCGACCCGCACTATCTTTACGCAAAGTTACAGCCGGTTTTTAGAGATTTGCGTTTCGAATCGTTCGTAAAGTCTTTTGCGGCGACGACTGACCCGCGATTGATACATGCCTACACACCGAAATAACTTATTTATTCAGTGCAGAAGGCAGGTCTCAAGGGCAGTCATTGCCCGCAAAATCCGCCGTCCATTCCTTCTGCACCTCGCTCGATCGACAAGCAATTCTTTGGACGGACTTGAACAACGAATTAGGATTGCGGCCAATGGATGGTTCGAAATCAGCGACCGATCTGCGGGATGAGACCGCGCAAACGGTCCTGATTGAGGATTCAGGTCCCAACCCCCTGCAAGAATACTTCGCGAGGAATAATGCGCGGCTCATCCACAAATGGGCACATTACTTTGAAATTTATCATCGCCATTTTCATCCGTTTCGTGGTCGGCCGGTCACTGTCGTCGAATTCGGCGTTTATCACGGCGGCTCGTTGCAAATGTGGAAGGATTATTTCGGGAAGAGCGGCCGGATCATCGGCGTCGATATTAGCCCGAAGTGCAAATGCCTCGAGGAAGAGCAGATCGAGATTGTCATTGGCGATCAGGAAAACAGGGAGTTCCTGCGCCGGCTTGGATCCGAAATTGGCCCGATCGATATTCTAGTCGACGATGGTGGCCACAAGATGGGCCAGCAAATCGCAACTTTTGAGGAAATGTTTCCTATCGTCAGGCCCGGCGGAATTTATTTAATCGAAGATCTGCATACGAGCTACTGGGAAGAGTATGGGGGGAAATTCAAGGGGCGCGGCACGTTCGTTGAGTATGCGAAAGGGTTGATCGACCACTTACACGCCTGGCATTCGCCAAACCCCACCGAGCTGGCGGTGACATATTATACGAGACACATAAAGGGGATGCACGTGTATGATAGTGTTATCGTCTTCGATAAGGATACTGTTCAATCCCCGGAAGTACATAAAACCGGAAAAGAATCGTTTTGATTGGAGGACGAACGATGGGCCAGCGCGTTGACCGATCGTTTTCAGCCTTCCGCGCGGAATGGAGCTTTCCCAAAATATTTCGGAAACCATCGCCAGCGGCTCCTGCTGTATTGCCCTGCTACCCTGCCGCCCGCTGCCCTTCAGAAAGCTTGCTCGCTTCCTTCTGAGGCGGCAGAACCAGCACCTCATGTCGACAAGTGGTGAAAGGCAGCCAATCATCTTCCCCCACTAACACCTCCAGAACGACTTCATAAACACCAGCTGCCAGCATCACATCGATGCTAAATCCACAGCGAAGGGATTCCGGCCTCTCATGGAATTTTGCCGCCACATCCGGCCGATCAAAACCGTACTGGCCGATGAAAGTTTGCCCGCCGACGACTGCGCGAACACCCCCGAAATGCACTCCGGGCGGGCCGAACACCCAGCCCGCAAATAAGACGGTTGCTCCTTCTACCGATTCGTTCTTTGGTCGCTCCAGCCAGAATTCGTTAATCCCGTAATCTTCGGAACGATCGTCTGACGATCGCTTACCCGGCTTGCTCGCGGGTTGCCGCCGCAGCTTCCAAAGGTGACCGGCTGTTTGCCATAGCGGTAAACTTGCCAGTTTTTCCCATTCGAGCTTCTGGGCCGTGATCGTCTGCCTGGCACGGCCCAGCAATTCGCGCAGGGCGCCAGCTTTTTCTTGCTGACCGGCGAGCTGGTCTGCCAACCCGGAGAGGTTCGCCCTGGTGGTGGCTAGCTCATTTGCGGTCTCGTCCAGCGCTGAGGCGCGGCTGACCAGTTCGCTTGTTGTGGAGCTCAACTCGCGAGTCATCTTTTCAAGTTGGCTCTGAAGCGTTTCGATTTCGACGTCCTTGTTCGAAGAATTACGCGTGGTTTGCTCTAATAATCTATTCTGCTCCAAGGCTCTCGAGGTCGAGAGCGCCAGGTCCGTTATCCCCCTGCGGAGCGAATCGAACCCGGTTTCTGTTTTCAACCATACTTCAAGCCGCAGGGGGCCGTCGAACTTCCCTCGGGGGAACGGGGGCAGGTAGATTTGAGGGTCCTGTCCATAGCTCAAGACGCGGACCAGGTGCGGATGAGGGATTCGCACAGCCGAGCCAGAGACGCGTAAGGATTCCAACTCCCCGCCCCCATTAGCCCGCCACAAAACCTCATCGTTGATGGCGGATTTGATGGCTAGAGCGGCGATATCGATCAAGCCAATACTGGTCAATGGATCAAGCCGGAGGGACATTGATCCCAAACCAAGGTGTAAGGCGATGCTGAGATGCGACCAGCGATCGCGAGCGTAGGTGACATGGGTAGCGCGATCCTCCGCATAGCCCGATTCCCCGGCGGAATAGACCACCATGGTAATCTGATCATCTGGAACCGGCGCAGAGGGCGGTTCAACCGAAACGGGCGGCTCTTCAACCGAAATGGGCGGCTCTAAAGGCTGACCCTCCCCAAGCAATGGAACTCCGCTCGACGCAACGCTCAGTTCGTTCCAGCCAGAAACGGCACGTTCAATATTTTGCGGAGTTGGGTCGAACCGGAGCAGAACCTCCAAAGTCAAAGGCTCTTCGAAAACGTGGCCGGTCAGATGCGGCAGGTAAATCCGCGGGTCATCATCGTAACTCAGGAATCTCAACAGGCGCCCGTGGGGCAGACGCAACGCCGTGCCGCGAATCGCCAAATCGTCGAGGCCGCCGCGGGTGTTGGCACGCCACAAAACCTCCCCGGTTGCGCTGGCGCGTAATACAACAGCCGCGAGGTCAATGATGCCCCTGCGATCTACTGGATCAAAACGAAACGGAACGCTTCCGTCTCCAAGCCCCCACGCCAAATCAATTTTCAGGCGGCACCATTGCCCAGGAATTACCTCGGCGGCGTTTGATTGCTGGGGGTCCGAAATACCTCCACGCGCCGCAAACGCCACCAGATGGGCGACCCCGTTAGGATCGATTAGCCGGGTTTGGCTCGTCCCTCCAGAGAGATTGGCCCGGTGAAGGTACTTCAGCCTTCCGCGAATGATCTTGCCGGCGGCTTCGGGCGAAAATTCCTGTTGGATCGTTTCCTGCCCAAGCATACCCACCTTTCCGGCGAACCTAGGATCGTCCACCAATCGCTTCATCCAGAAAGCCGCTTGCTCGAGATCGGGATCGGCCCAAAGCTGAGTGGCCTCATAGGGCCCGAGTTGCTTACCGACCGGGACCAATTGATAATCAATGCCTATTGAATTGGTGGGCGTCATGTAGTCCGTGTTGCCGGACCAGTTTGTAAGAATGACCGGCTTTCCGAGAATCATTGCTTCCGCGGGTCCCAGTCCAAATCCTTCAGAGCGATGCAATGAGACAAAACTGTCGGAAACAGTGAAAAGCGCGTCAACCTCCTCGCGCGTCATATACGATTCCAAGAGGTAAATATTTCCGTGACCGAGGATCTCTTCGCGGATCGACTGCATCGTTTCGTGGTCGGCGCCTGGAGTGTTTCCATTGCTGATCTTCAAGACGAGACCTACACCTTTGTTCTCGCCCGGAAACGCTTCCTTGAAGGCGCGGACGATTCCCAGAGGGTTCTTGCGTGCGAGATGGCTGTGAGCATCGCTCATCGAAAGGAAGAGAAATTGATCCTCTGGCAGCGAGAAGCTTTGCCTCGAGAACTGCGGGCCGTGCCTCTCGCAGATAGGCAGAGGGACTCGAAACACGGGCACGGGCGATTTCCGCGAGATAGCTTCCTGGACAAAACGGCTCGCTGCCCACACTTCATCCACCAGGGAAAAACTCGCCTGCCATTGGTCGGGTATTTCCGACAGCTCCCAGAACCAGTAACCGATTGTGTACCGATCCTTCACAAATTTTCTCTGAACCCGCTCGTGGGCGTTGGCAAGATTGTCCGGATTAATCGCCAGGAGCGTGAAATCGTAGGAAGAGAAATTGACTTCTTTATGCCTCCAGGATTCGTCGCGGTGCAGAGAGGGATTCGAATGCTCGAAGTTGAGGATGTTGAAAGGGACCTTCGCGGCCTCTAAAGCGCGAGCAACGCCGCGCGCAGCTGTGCCTAATCCCATTTCCGCCCGGATATAGGCGATGAGATTGACTCCGAAACCTGATGCGTTATCACCTTCCATCGTCACGATAAGTTATCGATTTTGCCCAGCATTCGTAGCGCGACAAGCCCGCTAGAATCGCGTAAGGATAATAGCACGGATTCGGGGAACAAATCCGATTTTCCAGTCAATCCAGGTTTGCCTGGGGCCAGCGCGCTTCGCCTTTCTTCCCGGCCTGGGCTTACCGCTCAACGTCAAGAGCAGACCGCAGAGAGGTTTCCAACCGGTTTATTATTTCCTCGATCTCAAAGCGAAAGATTCGCGGGAGTCGCCTGGCGTAAAAGTTTCGGAAGAAATGAGGCTTATCTTTGCTATCCAGCAGGATCCCCGTGATAGGAAAAGCGGAGCGAACGAAGCACGAGGTGACCTTTCTATAGGTGGATTCATGTCGGCCGGCTCCTGGCCGTCCGCCGGCAGGGTATGACACAAGAGCCTTTAGCGTGATCGGAACCCGCGAGGATGGCAATAGGACGGGCGTCCCCCGCGGGCAGGTTCACTCTTCGTCCGCTTCCATTTGCGTCCATTTAAGGATAACTCCATGGAGCAGTTCTTGGTGATTCGTTGCCGCGGACCGCTTGCGCGAGCTTCGCAGCCCATAATTGAGCGCCGTGCTTCTGCTTTGAAACTCAATTGCATTAACCGAAAACTCCTCGACCTGGCGGGCCGACTCTGCCGGCAGCTCTTCTTTTGTCGCGGTCCCGTCCGCATCTTTCTGCTCTCGCCTAGCCTCCTCGTACTTCCAACCTCGTGCTGATAAAAATTCCCGCATGCGTTGTCGCCGCTCAGGGTTCTTCATTTGCTCGACTCCCCAGGCGAGCACCCGCATGTATTCCTCCAAATTCAGTTCCGGAAACTTTGGGCTCTTGGTTATCTCCTTAACCAGGCAATATTCGCTTATGATTCCATTCCAGACCGTCGCAATTTCGGGAAAAGGGCTCCCGTTATTGATAGGTTGCCCGGCGATATCCTGCAAGAAAGTGGTTAAAGCCTCATTCTCAATACCGTAATGGGCGCTCTGGCCGTTGCTCAGATCCTGCGCGTAGTGAACCATCGCTCCCTTGTCATAGAAGAGAATCGAATCTTCGCATTCCAGGGCGCGAAAAGCAAAGTTCCAGTCCGGGGAAAGGGAGGCAAAGAAGCCTCCAAACCGGTCACGAATGGCTTCCAGAACCCGTCGGGGGACAAGGCAGTTTAGCATGCGCGGCACAGCCGTATCGTACATGACCGACTGCGCCACGAGTTCAAGCAGACGCCTCGTTGGAACCTCGTAGAGATTGCCTGTCCACGTATACTGGCGAACAATCACGGGCATTTGGTAATCGTCCACCATGTCGTGCATGTAGGTAAGAATCTTGCTGGGATAAGCGGTAACAATGTCGAGGAGAGGTTTCAATGCGTCGGGTTTGAACATCATTCTGTCGGTCAAAAAACTGACGTGGCTCGCATCATAGAGCGAGAGGGCCTGCCGCATAGCCCAGTCCCAGTGCTGCGACATTGGCAGGGGTTCAGGGGGAACGATGTAGCGCAGTCGCCGGTTGGGAGCTTGCTGACAATGCTGCGACAATTCTGTCCGCTGCTGTGTTAAAGTGGAATTGTCAGAGACGAGGACGTTCACTTCGCAGTCGGACTGACCCAAGACGGAATTTATTGCATTCCGGGCCAGAGCCGCCCGGTTCCTCGTAGGTATGACAATCACGCTACTCGTATAGCTCATCAGGTATGTATACTATGGTCAGTGAAAGACCGAAGCCAACTCAAAGTGCGCGCCATTTCGGTCTTTCTCTAGCTAAGCCGTTCGAGACTGGCGACCTTCCGAACCGCGCCGCCGGAACGCGATCATCTGACAGCGTGAATGATTTGCCTTCGGTAAGGAATTCCGAATGGCCTCATAAAACCGGCGTATTCGCCCACTAGCGAGACGTCCCTAAAGCCGAGTTTCATTAGCATTTGTTCGAGACATGTCCTATTCGGTAACCACCAAACGCCATTATCCTCGCCTAACCGGTCGCCGCCGATATAGAGCATGGTAGCTTGGGGCTCCGAGACGTCAGGTAACTCCTGCGCAATTATCATCGTTCCGCTGCACAGCTCCGCTGCTGTGGCTAGCGCTTTCAGCGGATACAAGGTGTGCAAAAGCACGTCACCCATGAACACCAAGTCGAAATCCCCTCTTCCCACCTTCTTTTTGGACAGGTCATAGACCGTCGAGTAATCCCTCCGAACCGTCGACTGCAGGACGGCTTGGCAGAATCTAAAGGGCCCATCCAGAGCATAGTAATACGCTTCTTTAGGCGTGAATGTCCTGGCCAAGGGGCCGCGCCGTTCTTCCGGGGGCACCCTCCGCTCCATGGTATCGAGGTCCCGGCGGAACTTATCGAGCGTCTGGTCGAGTGTCTCGCCGGGGAAGCGGTCCAATGGTCAAAGGATGGGATTTCGGTTGAGATCACATTGGCTCCCCGGTTCTCGAACTCAAACGCAAAGAATCCTGTGGCCGAGCCAACGTCCAGGACATTCATTCCCTTCATATCAGTCTGGAACTTGAACCCGGGCAGACTCTGCCGGTAATCATAGCAGCCAGGCGTGAGTAGACCATTGCCCAAATCCACCGTGTGATACCACCAATACTTGTTTAAATCCGCATAACCGAGAGGTCGCGCCAGCTCGCGGAAATGTGCTGCTAACCGGCGGAATTCAGCGACTGAGGAGGATGCTTCTGGAGGGATTCCGGGATATTGTCCCTTCCATAGTGTCCTCGATTCCCATTATCCGTTACCTCGCTTCAAAGATTCGAGCAAAACACCAGAAACGTATCTTACCTGATCTCTTGTTAGATTGAGGGCCGAGGGAAGGTTTAGTCCCCGCGGACAAATCCGGTAGCTCACCTGGTTGCGACGGCGGGCCTGTCGGGCTTGGTCCAAGTGTTGGTAAGCGGGCAGAGAGCTCAGAGGATGGAAGAATGGCCGGCAATCGATCTTCTTCCCATCCATCGCCTTGAGTAAACAGTCTCTGTCTACTCCCAGAGCATTGTCCAATAGAACGGTGACCATCCAGTAGCTATTCCTAGTTTCGTCAGACTCTGGGTTCAGAGCCAGGCTTTCGATACCGAAAAGCTCTTCCTTATACCAACCAAAGATCTCGCGCTTGCGCTGGATGAGTTCCTCAATCCTTTCCAGTTGGGCCAGACCCAGCGCCGCCTGCATGCTGCTCATCTTATATTTGTAGGCTATCTCCGTATTCCAAAACGAATTGTCTCCGGGGTTGCGTCCATGGTCGCGCAGAAAAAGTGCGCGCCGGTAGATATCTTTCCGGTCTGTCACCAACATGCCGCCTTCACCGGTTGTCAATGTCTTGGAACCGTGAAAACTAAATACGCCCGTATCGCCAAAGCTCCCAGCGCGCTTTCCCTTGTATTCGGCTCCTGCTGCTTCCGCGGCGTCTTCGATTACAGGAATATTATTGCGTTGCGCTATCGAGAGGATTCCGTCCATATCCGGCATGTTTCCGTAAAGATCGACCGGAATCACCGCCTTTGTCCTGCTCGTAATGCATTCTTGAAACGACTTCGCTGACAAGCACCAGGTTTTCTCGTCGATATCGGCAAAGACAGGGGTTGCGCCTACGTACGTAATTGGAGCCGCGGTGGCAATCCAGGTCGCTTCAGGGAGAATCACTTCATCGCCCGGACCCACGTCGAGGGCGAGAAGCGAGAGATGGATTGCGGAGGTGCACGAAGGCAGGGCGAGCGCATAGCGAACGCTCAGGTAATCAGCGAAGGCGCTCTCGAAACGTTCGTGATACACATTGGCGTTGCCATACCACGCGTTGCTTACGGCGTCGGCGACGTGGTCGATCTCCTTTTGCGTGATCGATGGCCCGGCGACCGGAATTCGTCCGATGGTTTTCATGGTCTCTGCGCTCTATCGATTTTCGCCGTTCGCAGAGTTATTCAGGACCCCTATGACAATGCAATACCCCATGATGCGGATTTCTTCGACACTCGTGTCCGCCCCGCCGCTCAGGGTGATCGCCTCTCTGAGGCCGTAAGATTTCAACGCCTGCTTCATCAAGATTTGTCTAACGTTTCCAGATAGCGCGTGCGCATAGTCCCGCCACGCGGACTTTTATGCGAGACATCCATGTTCATGTAGGGGCCTGTCTCTGAGACTTCAAAACTGATGAGGTAGAAGCAGTTTCCCAGGATCCATGTTAGTTCGACGTCGATAGCTTTTGCCGGGAGCAGGTTAATTGGCGCTTCCGAGCGCCACAACGCATTGTTGTTGATGGCGATGCGCCCGTACTCTGCATTTCTTAACCAAGGCGCTACGCCTTCGTCGCCAAAAACAACGCGGCCGCCGCCCTTGACCACCCTCTCCATCTCATGGATCGCTAGCTGCACATCGTCAAATAAGTTGATGCCGCCAAAATGAAACGCCGCATCGAAGAACTTGTCGGCAAACGGCAGACGACTGGCGTTGCTGATAGAGAAGTTGATTGCTGAATCAGAATGCGACGGCAAAATAAATGATGATGCAGCCATAACCATTTCGGCAGATAAATCCTGGGCATATACCTCGCCTTGATTACCCATGATCTGCAGGAGCGGCGGGATGTCATCACCCAAACCGCAGCCAGTTATCAGGACCTTGTCTCCAGGTTTTACTTTGGTTTTCTTAAGCAAGCCGCTTCGAAAATTTGTTTCATCTTTGGCGAAGGTTTCGAATAACCAGCTAAGAAAGTTCCGATATATTCGAACCGAAGCTGACTGGTTATACATGTCCATCGATTTCTTACCTGTTTCGCCCAACTCTTTCGACTGAACAAAATCCGGGATTCGAACGCCGTTCCACCCATTGATATGTGGATATTGAAACCCGTCGCTCCGCACAAATCCCGAGTCCGTTTCATACAGGAGCTGCCGCGTGACCGGACAAACATATGCTGACGGGATCGCACTAATCGTGTTTGGCGCGCTGCTCATGGTTTATAAGATTCGTATCGTTGCCCTTTCCGCAGTCAGCCACAACGGTTCTCTACTTGGTGCGTCGCAGATAACCATCAGGTGCGACGGTAATCATCAATTTGCCGGAAATCGCGCGATCAATTTGAAAACGCTCGCCGTTAGTTTTAAGAAACTCCAAGAGTGCCGTCTTTGGACTGTTACCCGGTCCCCACGGACGATTCGCGAACATATCTGCCGGCATCTCTTCAATCGACGTATCGAACACAACGCAATAGCTTCCTACTGATACCAGCGGAGCATAAGCGTTCAACTCTGCCAGGACGTGCTCATGAGTATGGTTGCTGTCAAGAAAGACGATCACTCTCTGTTTGTCGGCGGCTGTGTTCTGCACCTGCGCGACCACCTCAGGCGCGATGCTCGATCCTTGGATCATTGAAACGCGCCGCGAGAGGGGATGCGCTTCAATCGCAGTCCGGTTTTGCGCGCGGATATCGATGTCAATGCCGAGCACCCTGGCATCGGCCGGTCCACCACAGGCAGCATTCAACTCCAGCATTGACGCGGAAAAGATCAACGAGCCGCCACGTGCGATGCCAGTTTCAATAATCAGATCGGGCTGGACCATCCAAATCAATTCCTGCATGGCAAACACGTCCTGAGGAAACTGGAGGACGGGCCGCCCCAGCCAGCTAAAATTATAAACGTAATTGTAGTTACCGGTTGCTCGGTGCCATTGCAGTGAAAGCCGCTTCAGCTCGGCATCGTTGTCCATTCGGGCAATATTTTGCCGGCTCTGAAAGGCAAACTGCTCGTCTTCAACTGACATGAAAGCTCCTCCAATCAACCGCGTCCGAACGCAATAGCTCACGCGCCTGCTCTCCGCGATTCGCAATGGCGTCCAGGATTGAGACGTAGGGCGCGAATTCACCGTGCAGCTGCGAATACGGAAGTTTCTCGTAATCGATGTATCTTACGGCGATGGCTTGGCCCTCGAATAAATCATATTTCAAGTAGTTAAGGCCGCCGTGACCCGTTACGTAAACGTTACAATTCACTGCCCGGCAAAGATCGACCAGCCTTTGCGTGCCGGCTCCTTTGACAGTCATCGCCGACGATCGCACGAATCGCGGCGACAGACCCAGCCAGCGCGCGAGCAACTCGATTGCATTGATGTTAAGTTCCGCCAATCGATCGGTGGGATAGCTGTAGATTTTCTCAATCAGCCCGAACATGAGGTTGAAATGGGGGGCCTTGGCATACGACAGCTCAATCGTTCTGAGATGATTGCGACGCCAATCGCGATCGCTGATCAAAAAGATCTCGTTTATCAGTCGGCCGGATTTGTTGTGATCGACGGGCGCTGTTAACCAGGACACACCTTGGGCGGACTTAATCTGAACCCGCGAGATGAAGCTTCGGCCCTGCGGCATAGGCACATCGTCGTAATGAATAAACTCATCCGCGAGACGCATCTGCTCGAATAGTCCGATCCATGGCAGGAAAAACGGCTGTGAAATGACGAGTGTGCGCGACATTAATCACATCAGCAAATTTTCAGTCACGGCATATCCAATTCCGTCGCGGCCCACGCCATTACCCGAGTAGAACATGTAGATCTGGTTCTTATAAAAATAGAACGAGGGATAACAGATCATCTCAGAGTCCCACCCGCTTTCCGAGCGAACAATGCCGGCATCCTCGTCCAACCTTCTCCAATTTATCCCATCTGGCGATTCGGCATAGCCGATGCTGAAATTCTTTGCGGCCTTCGTCGCATAGCCGCGGGTCGAATACCACATCAGATAATTGTCTTTGACGTGCAACACCCAAGGCGCGGAAATGATTTCGCCATCGAACCGATAATCAATTATCGGCTTGCCATGCGGGTTCCAGTGGATGCCGTCGCCGGACTCAGCATAGAAAACCGTGTAGATTGGTTCCGGGCCGCTGTCCGGAAATCTCCAATCCGTCGTCGAACAGTACCACATTTTATATCGGCCCTCCTCGAATAGGACGAAAGGCGCTGCCGTCATCAACGGATGATTAATGTCCTGGCCTAAGATTGGACCATCGTACGCTCGGACCAAGATGTCGCCGTGGTTCTGCAGGACAGCCAGGCCGATAGATGCTTCGATCGACACTGAGTATCTTCGTCGCTTCCACCCTACGTAGTACATGCGGTCCTCGCCGTCGTGTCGGAGAATCGACACAGCCGTGATTCCGGAATCATCAAAGGCGCCCGGACGGCCGAGTTGCATCATGGGCGCTTGACCGATCGCGATGATTTTTCGGGGATCATCTAACTGGACGTCAATGAATGTGGGGTAAGGCATGTCTTCTGCCGACCGTGAGGAAAAGAAAATTCTAAGAACGCCCCTCTTCAAGAAGTAGGGAATCGGCCGGGTTGCGTGGGTTTTGAAAAACCCTTCGCCATCCGGACAATATATTAGTCCCTTCTTTTCCCACTGAATGTTCATCCGTAAATTAGATGAGGTCGCGATCCACGATCGAGTCAGTTGAGCGCGCAGATCTTACGACGGTGCGCTCCGGACAGTCCTTCATCACAATTGCGCCCGAACCCACGACCACAAAGCGATCCAACTTGATATTGTCTCTTAAGGTCGCGTTCACGCCCAGAAAGCAATTTTCGCCGATATCGCACTTGCCGGAAACGACCACGTGCGAAGTAATGAAACAATGATCTCTGATCGTCGAATGATGGCCGATATGATTCCCTGACCAGAGGACGACGTTGTTGCCGATACATACGAACGGCTGGATAGTGTTATCTTCGAGAATAAAGCAGTTGTCGCCCACCGGGGTTTGGTAATAGGAAGCGCGCGGACTAATGTAGGTCGCGCAGGCATAACCCTTCTCCTTCGCTTCAAAATAACGTGCCTGCCGAATCTGGTTCGTTTTGTTATAGCCCAGCGCGATAAAAATGTCGTATTCGTTTGGTGAATAATTCTTTGCCAGATTCTCGAATGAAACGAGCGGCTTTCCGTTAAATTGATCCTGAGTAATGAACTCAGCCGCATTGGTGAAAGCACTTACCTGATAATCCGTGTCAGCGTCGAAATAGAAGGCAGCAACTTCAGCGACCAGACCCGTGCCGTAAATGACCAGTTTCTTCAAGAGCTCTCCCGTTTGCTAAGCTGTATTGCGGTACAAGTACATCGTGTATTCATACAGTGGATAAGAATGATCCAGCTTCAGGCGCGGAGTAATTTCGTTCAAGCACCACGAAAACAGTTCGGCCGGATTACGGTAGTAGAGATTGTTGGAAAAGTAATTTACTTTGGTAGTCATCACATTGAAAGCCATTCCGATGGTGGACAGCGAAAACATGCGACGAATCAAACGGGCGGCGAACTGGTCCATCTCAAGTGCGGTGGCTTCAAGCTTCTGAGTTAGAATCCCATTGCAGACAACGTAATCGAATTTGCGATTGAAACTATGGTCCAGTATGTCGCCGTGAATGAACTTTCCCGAGGTTATATTGGAGCGCGCCCACTCGATCATGTTCGACGCCACATCGATCCCAGTGTATTCGAAGTCGAGATGCCTTCGGGTTGCATGTTGCTGCAAGCCGCCATAACCACAACCAACGTCTAACAAGGACGGGCGTTTAGTGTGCGCCAAGTCCGCGACGGCCAGCATCTTGTTGTAACGCAACCGAGTCCTGGTCTCGTCCGGGCCCCAGTCCGCTCCTTCGGGCGTCGCGCCGTGCGCGGAAAACTTTTCCGCATAGTGCTTTTGGAGTGCTCTGCTAATCGGGTCCATGACGCCTCAAAATGGGTAGCGCGCGCCTCTTAACTCTTCGTGCCCGGCGAGCGGGCGCAAACAATGTCGTTCGGCGAAGCCGACCGCGCCCGTAAACAAGATTCTTGTCATTCCGTGAAATCAGGAAAGTTCCTGTCCCTTTCGAGGATTATTCGTTCGCCCTCCGGCCACTGGATCCGAAAGGCGGGGTCATCCCAGCGTACACCATTGCCGCTTTCGGGAGCATAGACATCAGACATTTGATAGAAAACCTCCGTTTCATCCTCCAGGGTCTGGAAGCCGTGTGCAAAATCCTTAGGCACGTAAAGCATTCGGCGGTTTTCGGCCGATAGCTCGACGCCGACCCATTGTTTTAAGGTTGGCGATCTCTTCCTGAGATCAATAATGACATCATAGACCGAGCCCATGGTGCAGCGCACTAACTTCGCCTGACCATGCGGCGCCGTCTGATAGTGCATCCCGCGAAGAGTTCCACGTTTTCGATTGAACGAGATGCTGCATTCGACTACGCGCGAATCGAGTTCGTGCTCGGCAAACTCCCGTTCCGACCAACTGTGCGCAAAGAAGCCACGTGCGTCCTCAAACCTATCCGGCTCTACGATGAATGCCCCCTGGAGCTTTGTTTCCTTAAAGATCATCCTGTCATAGAGCGTGAGCTATCCGCCCTGCACGACGCGTAGTTCCGGAATAGGAATGATGAATTTTCCGCCGCGCAGTCTGTATTCAGTTTGTTGTTCGAGGATTTCCTCCGCAAAATTCCAGGTTAACAGCAGGGTATAATCCGGCAAGTCTTCGAGTAATTTCTCCGGCGGATAAATGCAAAGGTGGGTTCCTGGCGTGTAGTGTCCTTGTTTGACCGTGCTCCGATCGACGACATACTCGAGCGTCTCAGCGCCAAGATGGAGGTAGTTGAGCAAAGTGCTCCCTTTGGCCGAGGCGCCGTAAGCAGCGATCCGCCGGCCCTGCGATTTCAGGTTGCGCAGGAGCATAACCAACTTATCGCGCAACGACACCACCTTGGCTTCTAAACCCAAATAGAACCCAGCGTCCCCTACCCCCCATTCGATTTCTTCTTTGAGTAGTCGCCTAACTGAAGAGGAACGTTCATTCCGTCGCCGATCTTTACGCTCTGCGTAAATGCGTAACGTCCCGCCGTGAATGTCCAGGCGCTCCACATCATGAATGTGTAATCCGTGCCGGCCTAAAAGATGGTCGAGCGCCGTGAGCGAAAAGTAACAAAGATGCTCGTGATAGATCGTATCGAACTCACAGCGGTCGATCATGTCTTTCACGTACGGCACTTCAACGATCAGGACACCATCCTCCTTAAGAACGAGTCGAAGGCCACGCACAAATCCATTAAGCTCGGCGACGTGCGCCAGGACATTATTAGCGTGAATCGTGTCGGCGCTTTGCCCTTCGTCGCAGAGGCGTGCCGCCAGCTGTTCGTCAAAGAACTCGCAGATCATCGGTATGCCGCGCTCCATCTCGGCAACGCGCGCCACATTTCGGGCCGGCTCAATTCCCAGAACGGGAATGCCCGCTTGTTTGTAATACTGCAACAGATATCCGTCATTGCTCGCGACCTCAATTACAAGGCTTGCAGCATTTAGCCGCCGCGCGGCCACGACCTTCGCCACGAGTTCCTTGGCGCGACGCAAGACCGTCTCGGAGAACGAAGAGAAGTAAACGTAGTCGCGGAAAAGTTTTGCGGGCGCGAGGGTCTCGACAATCTGCACAAGCGTGCAATGCGGACAAAACACGAGACTAAGCGGATGGGTCTCCTCTGGCTGGGCGAGCTGTTCAGCTGTGAGAAGTGCATTCGCCAGGGGCATCCGCCCCAAAAGAAGAATGTCGACAAGTCCGGCCCCGGCGCATGATCTGCATATGGCCGCACCCCTCATGTTCGCTTGAGAACCTCCCAATCCCGTAGGCGGCAGAGATAGAAGGTCACGGTCAGTTTTTCCGAAGCGTCGAACACGCCGAATACTCGCTGATCTGCCGGTGCGTGAGCGCAACGAAAGGGCCAGGATGTTCCGGCGAAAAGGACGCGCTTTCCCGGTACCAGGCGACGGTGCTTTCGATCATCTGCTGAAAATTGTATGCCGGAGCCCATCCGAGCAGGCGGAGGGCTTTGTTGTTGGCGAGGCCGAGATGTAGGGTTTCGTGTGGCGCAGCGTGATCCCCCTCATCGTGCCAGGTGCCGGGCCAATGCCTGAGAATCTCCTCGACCAATTCCGAGACTGAGTGTGCGGCGCCAGGACGAGGTCCGAAATTAAAGGCGGACGCCAGATCCTCGTTCGGATCGAGAGTCCCCGAGGGCACCGCCGCGGTTTCGCTGGCTTGCAGCCTTCGAGAAAGCGCCGCACCCAGTTCGAGATAGCCGCGTAGTGGATCAAGCACAAATTGCCAGGGACGCGTCGCCGATCGATTGCGGATCGCGATTGATATCCCGCTTCGCAGAGACCGAATGCAGTCAGGCATAAGTCTCTCGGCGGCCCAGTCGCCGCCGCCCAGGACGTTGCCCGAACGTGCGGACGCCAGAGCGACTTTCGAGTCTCTCGAGGAAAAGAAAGAGCGGCGGTACGCCGCAATCGCGAGTTCAGCCGCCGCCTTGCTGGAGCTGTACGGATCATTTCCACCGAGTGCGTCTTCCTCAGAATAGTCCGTTGGCGATGCCTTTTGCGCGTAGCACTTGTCGGTAGTAATGAGGACCGCTGCGCAGGGATGCTTGAGCGCGCGGAGAGCCTCCAGGACATTAACGGTGCCCATCACGTTAATTTCGTAGGTTTCCATTGGCTGACCATACGAGAGCCGCACGAGTGGCTGCGCAGCTAGATGGAAAACTACCTCTGGCTTGGCCTCGAGCATGACCTGCCGAAGGCGATCGCCTTGTCGAATGTCTCCCTCAAGATGCCTCACGCGCTTCCGCAAACCCAACTGCGTGAATAGGGACGGCTCGGTGGGAGGCGGCAGGCTATACCCCGTAACGTGTGCACCCAAAAGAAGAAGCCATTCCGTCAACCAAGATCCTTTGAATCCCGTGTGACCGGTAACAAAAACGCTCTTGCCCGCATAGAACTCTTCCAGGTTCACGGGCCGGCTGAGTCTTCCCAGATTTTCCAGGGAGCACGGCCCTCGTGCCACAAGCCTTCGAGCAAGCGCTTATCGCGCGGCGTATCCATGCACTGCCAGAAACCTTCATGCCGATAAGCTACCAGCTGGCGTTCACTCGCCAACTGCTCGAGCGCGTCGCCTTCGAGGCTGGCGTCGTCGCCCTTCAAATAGCCAAAGATGGCCGGCTCGAAGACCAGAAACCCTCCGTTAATCCAGCCTTCGCCGATCTGTGGTTTTTCAGTGAACTCGGACACGAGATCGCCATCAAAGATCAAGCCGCCAAAACGCGCTGGCGGCCGAACTGCGGTAACGGTGGCGATGCGGCCGTGGGACCGGTGAAATTCGACCAACTTTCCGAGGTCAAGATCGCAAACGCCATCTCCGTAGGTCACCATGAAGGTCTCGTTCTTCAGACGTTGCTCCAATCGCTTGATCCGTCCTCCCGTATGCGTCGTCTCGCCAGTGTTTGTCAGGTGGACGATCCAGTCCTCGGCGGCGAGGTCGCGCTGATCGACCTGGCCGGTCGAAAGGTCGATGCTCACGCTTCCGCTAAGACTGTAATAATCGATGAAAAATTTCTTAATAACTCTGCCGCCATGGCCGAGCGCGATATAGAACTCCTTGAACCCGTAATGGCCGTAATGCTTCATGATGTGCCAGAGAAGCGGTTGGCCGCCGATCTCGACCATCGGTTTCGGTCTGACTTGGTTCTCTTCCCCAAGGCGAGTGCCCAATCCTCCAGCCAAAATGACAACGTTCATTGGAAATTAACCCGGCCCAAGCCCGACTGGCATATCTAGCAAAAAAAGATGGCCGCGAGAAAAATCTCGCGGCCATCCGGAATTAGAAATGGCGTTATCGCCTTATTTGACAACGATGACGTTCGAGACGGCCCCGTCGGTCGTGTTGCCTCTGAACTTATTGTTGTTGGCCGATTCAGCGGTCCCTACGATGGCCGTCGCGTTGTTGAAGAACTCGTTATTCGAGATTCGAATTGCTCCCCCGGCGACATTCACCCCGACAATGTTATTGGAAATGGTGCTATTGGCCACGTTGATCTGGCAGCCCGTGTTAGCCCGCGCCACGCCATTGCCACCGGCCGTCCCGGCAAAATTGCAATTCCGCACGGTCGCGAACGCATTGCTAGTGGTATTAATGCCATCACCGCCCCCGTTGAACCGGCAATTATCGATCTGGGCAGTGGCCGTGCCGGAGGACGTGGTCAAAAAAATCGCTGTCGCGTTACTATCAAAGGTGCAGTCATCCACCCGGAGTACCCCGGTGGTGGCCAATGAGTTCTCGCGGATGGCGGTCCCCAGCAGAAGCTCGAAGACGCAATGCTCCACGTTGAGTTGCGCGGCCTTGATGTAATTGATCCCGTTGGTCAGCACTCCGCCAGCAGCGGGCGCCTGCAACGTGCCGTTTATGGTGAGGTGACGTAGAATGACTACGGCGTCATTGACGTGATTGCCGGTTGTGACGTTAACGACAACGCCGTTGGGGGCCCCGGTAGCGAGAATTGAGCCCCAGCCGGACCCTGTGCCGCCATCGATCGTCATGGCTTTGGTGATCGTGACCGCGCCGTATCCGGCGGGATCGAGCGGGTTGATTTCGCCGCCCTCGGCGGTCTTGGAAATGGCTCCGGCGAATGTTTTGCAGGGGGCTGTACGGCTGCAGGGATTGACATCGTCGCCAACTCCTGAGACCCAGGTTCGGGTCGCTTGGGCATTCACCGTTGCTGCGCCGACCGTTAGGGAAGCGCAGACAAGGGATAGGGTGAGGTATCGTCGAGTTTTCATATGATTATGGGGTTAGCCTATGGGGTTCGAATGTTTGGAATTATCTGTCAGGGCGGAGATTGTGGTTCTCGGGGGCGCCTCGCGTCAAGAGAATAATTTTGTCTGTTTTGCGAGGGTCGGTTCAGGGATCGCTCCGAGATATCGCCGCGGGAGAGCAACCCAACTCGGCATTGCTGCGCCGGCCGAAAACAGGGTTTTTATCTCGCCCGCTCGCGCCACGACAAAACGATCTCTTGGATAGTCTCATCGAGCGGCCTGGTAATGTCCCAGCGCGGGTAATGGTCGCGCATTTTGCGTAGGTCGCTGTAGTAGCAAATGTGATCGCCGATCCGGTTCTGCTCGCAATGGGTATAATTCTGCGGCTTGCCGGTGAAGCGCTCCGTGATCTCAAACGCTTCGAGGATTGAGCACGAGTTCGCTTTGCCGCCGCCGAGATTGTAGACCTCTGCCGCGCGAGGAGCTTGGTAGAACTCGAAGATGAAGTTCGCTACATCTGCTGAGTGAATGTTATCGCGCACCTGTTTGCCCTTGTAGCCAAAGATCCGATATTCGCGGCCTTCGAGATTGCACTTCACCAGATAACTGAGAAACCCGTGCAGCTCCACGCCGCTGTGGTTCGGGCCCGTGAGACAACCGCCGCGCAGGCAACAGGTCGGCATCCCGAAATAGCGGCCGTACTCCTGTACCTCGAGATCCGCCGCGGCTTTCGACGCGCCGAAAAGTGAATGCTTGGACTGATCGATGGAAAACGTTTCGGTAATGCCGTTTTCATAGGCCGGATCATCGTAATCCCATCGGGTGGGCAGCTCCTTCATGCGGATCAAGTTTGGCGCGTCGCCGTAGACCTTGTTCGTCGACATGTGAATGAACGGAGATTCCGGGCAAAACTGACGAGCTGCCTCCAAGAGGTTTAGGGTCCCGACAGCGTTGGTGTCAAAATCATCAAAGGGGATGGCCGCGGCGCGGTCGTGGGACGGTTGCGCGGCAGCATGCACGATTGCGGTGGGTCGTATCTCTTTTAGCAACGACGCCACTCCCGCGCGATCGCGAATGTCCATCTCGTGATGCGCGAAACCTGGGATCGTCTGCTGAAGCCGTTGCTGGTTCCAGCGCGTGTCGCCCGAAGGGCCAAAAAAGGCGGCACGCTGGTTGTTGTCGAGGCCGTGGACAGTGAAGCCTTGTTCGTGAAAAAAGAGGCATACCTCAGACCCAATCAGACCTGAGGATCCGGTCACGAAAAGGACTTTGCGCTCCATGCGGAACTAGAACTGTTTCCCTTGGGCGTGTAAAGCGAGCTCCCCTCAGCCGTGGCTCAAGCGAAGACGCGGCAGAAGCTCATCCAGAATTCGATCGACCGATTCCGCCGCGGTTTGTTGGTCCGTGTGCACGGCTATCTCAGGATCGTCGGGAGCCTCATAGGGCGCGTCGATTCCAGTAAAACCCTTTAGCTGTCCGGCCCGCGCCTTTTGATAAAGGCCCTTTGGATCGCGCGCTTCGCACACCGCCAGGGGCGCGTCGACAAAAACTTCCACGAACTCGGCGCCAGCCTGCAACGCAATCGCCCGCGCGCGCGTTCGATCGGCGCGATAGGGCGAAATAAAGGCGGTGATCACGACTACGCCCGCGTCCGCCATGAGCTTCGCCACCTCCGCGACCCGCCGGATGTTTTCCGCGCGATCTTCCGGCGTGAAGCCCAGGTTTGCGTTCAAGCCATGGCGCAGATTATCGCCATCGAGGACGTAGGTGTGCATCGAACGCTGGAAGAGCTCGTTTTCGAGTGCGCGCGCAATAGTGGACTTGCCGGCACCCGACAGTCCCGTAAGCCAGACGACCGCGCCGCGATGCTGATTTCTCACCGCGCGCCGCTCCGCCGTGATCTCGCTTTCACTCCAAAAAATGTTCTCGCTCTTGATTTCCCTCGGGCTGGTATAGACCGCGCCGGAAATGATTCCGCCTCCCAAAAGATTTTTCCCGTCGGCCAGGACAAACCGGCCCATACTTGCGATGCGATCGTAATTATCAATTACCAGCGGCGCGCGCATTTGCAGAGTGACTTCCGCGACTTCATGGATGCGCAACTCCGCTCGTTGCGCCGGAGCCGGATCCAGCGTCGCCGCGTCGATCACATTTCCCACGGCTGCGACCTGACACTCGACGTTTTGTGTCACCAGCTTCAGCCGATAACGCGCGCCCACTCGCAGAGGCTCTCGCCCGATCCAAAACACTTTTGCATGGACGCGGTTTGATTCGATCGGCGCGTCAGTTTCATGCGAAGCAATGTGGCCGCGCTCGATGAAGATGTGGTCGCGTAACGTGATGCCGATAGACTCGCCCGCGGAAGCGGACTCCACGGGCACAGCCGGCCAGCGCTCGATCGTCGCGACAGACGCGGTCTTGTGGTGAGGAGAAAACAGAAGCTGATCGCCGACCCGCAACGTTCCTGATTCGATCCGTCCCGCGAGAATGCGGCGCTCCTTCACGCGATAAACATCCTGGATCGGAAATCGGAGCGGCAGCTCCGCGGTAGATTCCGGCATATCGAATCCATCCAGGGCCTGGAGCAAACTCGGACCCGTGAACCACGGCATGGCATCACCGCTGCGGCTGGTGACATTTATTCCGGTGCTGGAAGAGATCGGGATAAAAGCCCGCGCGCTCAGTCCCAAGGTTTGCAGGAAGGCGCCATACCCTTTCTCGATCTGTCGGAACGGCTCTTCGGCATAATTTGCCAGATCCATCTTATTCACGGCGACCACCACCTCCCGAATACCGAGGACGGCCACGAGCTGTCCATGCCGACGGCTTTGCTCGCGCACACCTTCATCGGCCGCAATCACCACCACCGCGGCATCGGCGCTGGCCGCGCCCGTGATCATGTTCTTCAGAAATTCCTCGTGGCCGGGCGCGTCGATAATCACATACTCGCGCTGCGCGCTACGAAACTGAATCTGCGTCGTATCGATCGTGATGTTTTGCTCCTGTTCCTCGGAAAGCGCGTCGAGAACAAACGCGTACTCGAACGGTCGGCCCTGTGCCTCGCAGCTCGCGCGGAGCGCTTCGATCTTTCCCTCAGGCAGCGAACCGGTCTCGGCCAGAAGCCGCCCGATCAGCGTCGACTTCCCATGATCGACGTGGCCCACAAAAACGATCTTCATCACATGAATCCTCGCGCCCGGAGCTTTTGCATCGCATGCGGCTCGTGATGGTCCTGGGCGCGGCCCGCTCGCTCGCTCGATCGCGTGCTCTCAAGCTCCGCGATAATTTCTTCGATCGTCGCGGCATTGCTGGCAATCGGATGCGTAATCGGCCGGCAGCCTAACGAGCGGTAGCGCTCTCCGTTTCGCGCGAAATAGAGGCGCGGAATCGGGATCTTCTCGCGCTGGATGTAGCGCCAGATATCGACCTCGGTCCAATCCAGCAACGGCTGGACGCGCACATGTTCTCCCGGCGCATTCTCCGTGGCGAATTGACCCCAGAATTGCGGCGGCTGCTGCTTATAATGCCATTCCGAGTCGGCATCGCGCGGTGAGAAATAACGCTCCTTTGCCCGGGTGGCGTCTTCGTCGCGCCGGATCCCGGTGATGAGCGCGTCCCAGCGATGTTCTGCGATGGCTTGCTTCAGCGCGACGGTCTTCAACTCGTGCGTCACCGTCACCGGATCGTGCGTCTCATAACCGATCCCGCGATCGCGCGCCTCCGTGTTGACCTTCACAATCAAATTGATGCCGTATTGTTTCGTGGCCCACTCGCGAAATTCGAGCATTTCCGGAAACTCATAGGTCGTGTCGATGTGCAAAAGCGGATACGGAATTTCGCCGAAGAAGGCTTTCAGGGTCAGCCAGAGAAGGACGTTGGAATCTTTTCCCATCGACCAGGGCATCGCCATGTTCTTAAAGGCATGCTTCGCTTCGCGGAGAATGAAAACGCTGTGATTTTCCAGCGAATCGAGATGCCGACGCTCGCGTTGCATGAGTTATCAAACGAGCGCCCAACGTCGGGAGAGGCGGTGATTCATTCCGAGGAGAGAGCCGGCAGACGGATTCGAACCGACGACCTGCTGATTACAAATCAGCTGCTCTACCAACTGAGCTATGCCGGCATTTCCTCGAACGACGCTTTCGCCGCCACCTGAAGGAACACTTTCTATACCGTGCTTCTATACGCTGGGCGGGACGTGTGTCCAGAAGTGTGCCTGCCGCGCAGCTGGTTTATCGAGCGAGGTTTGAACATCGGCATGAGCCGTGCGAGTAATCCGGTGCCCGATGAATCTGTTCCGCCATCGTTTGGTGCGTCTGCTTATCGTCGCGATTGGCGCGGCGGCCTGGTTATCGATTTCGAATCATTGCGCGCTCGCGGCGATGCAAACTGACGCCGAGGCGCCGATGCCAAGTTGCCACGCCACGATGCCTGCGAAACAGGCGCCGGCGAAGCCAGACCAAAAGCGTGACATCGAATGCTGCAAGATTCTGCGCGCCACTTTGCTCACGCTTTCGAAAAATCTCGCGGCCGCCGACACCCTGACCTTTGTCTCGCATGCCTACGTCGCGCTGCCAGTTTTGCGGGCGATTGAGTCAAAGCCTATTTCGATCTTCGAGTGGGATACCGGTCCGCCTGGCGCTGGATCGTTCGCTGAACTCGTTCTCCAGCGGAGCCTTCTCGCTCACGCTCCTCCGGTCACGCTGAGCTAACGCTGCGGTCCTGCTGCGCGGGATCCCGTTTGCTATCCGTTTCGCGACCGCACAATCGCGCCGTCGTGTCTTTCGACAACCGTAACTCAACGCCACAAACCAAAATGAAAAATTCAATTCACCATCTCAAAAAAATGATCGCCATGCTGCTCGCCTTGGCGCTGGTCTCGTTCTCCGCGCGGGCAGCAACTCTTTCCGACCAAGACAAGCAGTTTCTCGCCGGATACGAAAAAGTTCGCTCTGCCCTGGTCGCTGACGATCTCGCGGCCGCAAAGACGGCGGCGAAGGACCTCGGCGAACAGGACGAGGGCATCACCAAAGCCGCTTCGTTGAAAGACGCCCGGCTTGCCTTCGAAAAACTGAGCGCTCGCGCACAGACCTTTGTCGAGGGCGACTCCGGTTATCACATCTTCCATTGCCCGATGCTGAAAAAGGATTGGGTGCAAACCTCAACCACGGCCGGAAATCCGTACGCCGGCAAATCGATGCCGACTTGCGGCGAGATTAGGAAGTAAACCAGGCCGAGATTTCTCGGCCCAACCAACAACACATATGAAAATCAAATCCAGTATGCCTCTGATTGCGGCTCTCACATTACTCACGGCTGCGAGCGCGTCCGCTCACGACCCGAGCGGGAAGATCGACCCAATGAACGCGGCGCTCGGATCGCTAAAGGGGGCCGAGTTTGAGCAGAGCTTTCTGGAGCAAATGATCCAGCATCATCGGAGCGGGGTCGATATGGCGAAGCTCGTCAGCGATCACACCAAGCGCGCCGAGCTCCGGCAGTTCGCGGATAAAATGAGCGTCGCCCAGCAACAGGAAATCGAGAAGATGACCGGCTGGCTAAAGGAATGGTTCAAAGCTTCGCCGAAAGCCGTCGCCAACGCCGACGCGGACAAAGAGATGAAGATGCACATGCCGATGTTGAGCGAGAAGCGGGACGCGGACTTCGATAAGGCGTTTTTGCAGATGATGCCGCAGCATCACCACATGGCAGTGGAAATGGCCGAGCAGGTGGAGAAGAAGGGGACGCATCCCGAGCTGAAAGAGCTGGCCGCGAAGATGGCGAAGGATCAGCAGGAAGAAATCAAGCAGCTGAAGAGCTGGGCCCAGTCCTGGTTCGGACCTGCCTGACAAGAGGAGGAAAGAAGATGCCACAAGAAAAATACCAGCGCTGTATCCATGCTTGCATCGCATGCACCATTGCATGCGAGCATTGCAAACGATGCGCTGAGGCGTGCCGCAAGTGCGCCGAGGAATGCGGGGAGATGTCTGGCTAATTCTGAATGGGCGCTGCCGCCCGCTTTCCAGCGGCAGCTCTCACGCCTAACCAATGAATATACTTTGGCAGCATCTCAGCGACCCTGAGTACGTCCATGTCTTGATTAATCCGCTACCCGTTTACGGACTTTCGATCGCCGTTCTCGCGCTGGTGCTCGCGCTGTTTTTGCGCACGCAACGCCTCACCATTGCCGCGCTAGTCCTGGTTTTCGTCTGCTCGATGTCTGCTTGGCCGACCTATAACTACGGCGAAGCTGCTTACGACCGCATCAAAGCGATGTCCGATCCAGCGGGGGAGCAGTGGCTCGATGAGCACATGGCGAGAGGCATGAAAATGATTTGGATGTTTTATGTGCTGGCGGGCGTTGCGGCTATTGGTCTGGTCGGAACTGTAAAATGGCCGCGCATAACGTTTGCGGTGACGGTGGGAACGCTTGCCTGGAGCGCTGCCACCCTGGGCGCTGGTGGTTACATCGCCTATGCCGGGGGGCACGTTCGCCACAAAGAATTTCGCTTCGAACCGCCGCCCCAAGCGAAGGCAGCTGAACAGCACCATCACGGGGATGAGCCCGAGCATGCTGAGAAACCAAACGCAGCAACGTCACCCGCCCAGCCAATGGACCATGCCGAGCATGAACAAATGCAAAAGCCCGCGGGCGAGAAGCCGGCAACAGAAGAGGAAAAAAAGCAGCTCGAAGCAAGCCGCCTTCAACTGGAGGCAAGCAGACTTCAGTTGGAAGCAAGTCGCAAACAATTAGAGGCGACGACCGCTGCCAGCCCCTCCGTGACCCCGAGGGCTAGCGGGTCGGCTTCACCGCCGGAACATAAACACGATGAGCAGCCGCATTAACGCGAGGCAATCGTTTTGCATGATAGCGGCCGCGGGATTTCTCGCGGGGTGCACGGCGACAACGCTGCCGCCATTACCGGCAAGCAATCCGGCCGATGCGCAAGTCCAGGTTCCAGCGAACGGGCCTCATAACGTGCTTGGGCATGACGAGACAACGCTCGCGATCCAAAGCGAGCTGAGCCAAAGGGAAATAGCGGCGAAAGCTGCCGAGAGCATGCAACCCATGAGTCACGGCAACATGCCCGGAATGCAGCATGACCAGATGAAAATGGAAGGCCCGAAGGATACGCCGAGCGCTGCCAGGGTTGAGCAGGAGAAGAAGGCGCTCGCTGGCGAGATGAAGAAAACGTCTGAGGAGATGGAGAAGACTTCGAGGGAGCTGGAAAAAAAGACGCAGCAAACGAACCCGCAAGCCTTCTTCTACACGTGCGTCATGCACCCCGAGATCCATCAGAATCAACCAGGCAAATGTCCCAAGTGCGGAATGACATTGGTAAAAAAGGAAGGAGTTCCGCCGAAATGAAGATGTTCGTTATCGCCATCCTGCTTCTTGGAGCCGGCCTCTGTCCGGCAGCCAGTCTGGATCGATCGTTCGACGCAGTTTCGGGCGTCGTGATGTCTCGCACCGGGAAACGAGTGCAGTGGAATCGCGGCAGCGCGCAAGATGCGGAAGCGGAGCATTACGTCCGCTCGCAGCTAAAGCGTCCGCTAACGGCAAGCACAGCGGTTCAAATCGCGCTCCTGAACAATCATGAGTTGCAGGCGACCTACGAGGAAATCGGTCTCGCCCAAGCCGATCTCATCGAAGCCGGATTACTAAGAAACCCGCTCTTTACGATCGAGCGGAGATTTCCGGGCCAGGCCTTGGAGGCGGACATTTTGGGCCAGTTCATCGATCTCTTGTTTCTGCCGCTGCGCAAACGCGTTGCGGCTGCGCAACTCGAGGCTGCAAAGTTCCGCGTCGGCGCCGAAATCCTGAAGACGGCAGCGGAAGTGCGCATCGCTTTCTCTGAGCATCAAGGCAATCTGCAGATCGCAGATTTAGCGCAAACCGTCGAGCAGGCGACTGCAGCATCCGCCGAAGCGGCGTTGCAAATGCACCAGGCTGGTAATACGCGCAGTCTCGATCTCGCGAATGAAGAGGCGTTGCACGTCCAGGCGAAGATTGATTTCGCGAAAACGCAGTCGGCCGGAATCGAGAGCCGCGAAAAGCTGACCCGTTTGCTGGGCCTTTGGGGAGTGGACACGAACTGGCGAGTCGCGCCGCGCCTGCCCGATCCGCCGAAGAATGAAATTGCCGTGGCAGGACTTGAGTCGCGCGCGATCACCCAGCGTCTCGACCTCGCGGCGTTCAAGCAGCAAACATTGAGCGAAGCGCGTCGCTTGGGATTTGTTCGATCTGAGGAAATCTCGAAGCAATTCGAAATGGGCGCGCATTATGAGCGAGAGAAAGACGGTCAGTATTCAGTCGGACCGAGCCTCAATCTGCCCATTCCCTTCTTTAATTTCGGACAGGCCGCGAAAGCCCGCACCGAAGCGAAGGTTCGTCAGTCGCAGCAGAGGTATCTCGCGCTAGCGGTGCAAATTCGTTCGGAAGTGCGCTCAGGCCGCGACCGGATGCTGCTCGCCCGCCAGCGGGTTGATTATGTGCAATCCACCGCGATGCCGCTTCGCCATCGTGTGGTTGAGGAGGCGCAACTGCAATACAACGCGATGCAGATCAGCCTGTTTGATCTGCTCCGGGTAAAACACGACGAGGTAAACACCGGGCGCGAGTATGCCGAAGCGCTCCGGGATTACTGGGTCGCGCGATCTGAACTCGAGAAAGCTGTCGGCGGTTCGCTCGACGGAAAGCTGCTGCAAATCTTCGACAACAAAGAAATCGCGCCAAAGAGGTGAAGCTATGATTACACGACGAAAGTTTTTATCCGCGACCGCCGTGGCCGCGGGCGGTGCATCGTTCTTAAGCGGGATTACACCCGCGGTCGCTCAAACGATCTCTCCCACCACGACTGTCCCACCAGCGCAGCCCGGCCGGGATTACACGCCGGTCATCACGCCCAACAATGTTTCGTTGCCGTGGAAAATCGTTGATGGCGCGAAGGTTTACCACTTGATCGCCGAGGAAGTGAAACATGAGTTCGCTCCCGGGCTTCAAGCGTTTTGCTGGGGATTCAACGGCCGCGTCCACGGTCCGACAATCGAGGCGGTCGAAGGCGATCGTGTCAGGATCTACGTCACCAACAAGTTACCCGCGGCCACAAGCATCCACTGGCACGGGATCATCCTGCCCAATGGCATGGATGGCGTCAGTGGACTCACTCAGACGCCCATCAAGCCCGGTGAGACATTCAAGTACGAGTTCACCCTCAGGCAGCACGGCACCCATATGTATCATTCCCATCACGATGAGATGACCCAGATGGCCCTTGGATTGATGGGGCTGTTCGTAATCCATCCGCGCCAGCCAAAGTATCGAGTGGATCGCGACTTCGCTTTCATGCTGAGCGAATGGCGAATCGATGTGGGCACGATGCGCCCCAATCCAAATGAGATGACCGACTTCAACGTCTTCTCGATGAACGCGCGGATCTTTCCCGGCACCGAGCCGATGGTGGCGAAGCTAGGCGATCGAGTGCGGATTCGTTTCGTTAACCTGAGTGCGATGGATCATCATCCGATGCACTTGCACGGGCACACCTTTCGCGTCGTTGAAACAGACGGCGGCCAAATTCCCGAGTCGGCGCAACAAATCGAAACCACCGTGCTCGTGCAAGTGGGCAGCGCGCGCGCCGTTGAGTTCATGGCCGACAATCCGGGCGACTGGCCAGTGCATTGCCACATGACCCATCACACCATGACGCAGATGGGCGACAAATTTCCGAACATGATTGGTGTAAAACCCGGCAAGCTGGATGAAAAAATCCGCAGCTCACTTCTCCCCAGTTACATGACAATGGGCCAAACCGGAATGGGAGATATGGGCACTATGGGCATGCCTGTTCCGCCCAACAGTCTCCCTATGATGGGCGGTCCGGGACCGTTTGATTACATTGCGATGGGCGGCATGTTCACTGTGATCAAGATTCGCGAAGGGATCACGCGCTATGACGATCCCGGTTGGTATAAACATCCCGATGGCACCGTCGCGAATCTCGCGGCAGCGGATGATTTGCGCCGCGACGAGATTGACGCAAAAGCAGCACCGTCAGGAACTCCGGCTCCAACCCATCAGCATTCCAGTTAGATCTATGACTCTAAGCCTGACCCTCATGATCACAGGAAACGACTTATGAAAAAGTTATCCATTCTTGCCGCGGCGGCGCTTGGCGCGTTACTCGCCAACGGCGCGCACGGCCATGATACCTGGCTGATTCCCGATCGCTTTGAGGTCGCGCCAAACGCGATGGTAACGCTGAACCTAACGAGCGGGATGGCATTCCCGGCCTTCGAGGTGGGACCAAAACGCGAGCGCGTTGAAGCGGCTCAGTGGCGGCTCGGAGGCCGCACCTTTGCGATCAGCGATATTTCCGCCGGCCCGAAGTCGCTCATTTTCAAAACGGAAGTTGCGGAGCCGGGCGTCGCGATTTTTTGGGTGAAGCTCCCGCCGAAATCGATCGAGCTAAAGCCCGCGGAAGTTCAAGAGTATCTCGATGAAATCGGCGCGCCGGCAAGCCTAAGAAAACAATGGTCGGAGATGGAGCCCAAGCGGTGGCGCGAACTTTACACAAAGCATCCGAAGACATTCGTGCGCATCGGCGATCCGAAGGCGGATCGTTCCTGGGCGGAACCGGTCGGCATGGCTCTTGAGGTCGTGCCTGAAAAGGATCCAACCGTATTGCGTGAAGGCGATGAGCTTTCTGTTCGCGTGCTCAAGAATGGCGCGCCCTATATCGACTTTTCGCTCAACGCCGTCGCGGCGGGTGAAGCCAAAGGCGAAACACGTAAGACCGATGCAGATGGAAGGGTCGTCTTTCGCTTCCCGAAAGCGGGACAATGGCTCGTCCGCGGAACAGATGTGCAAAAGTCGGCGAAAGCCGAGACTGATTGGGAGAGTGATTTCGCGACGCTTACTCTCGCGGTGAAAGCGAAGTGACCGATGAAGGGGTGCTGTCATTCTGACGACGAGTCAGAAAGCGGACCGGCCGGTCTGGTCCCCGATCGCAAGCCGGCGCGGAAATATTTCTGCCCGATGTGCGAAGGCGTGGAAAGCGATACGCCCGGCAATTGTCCGAAGTGCGGCATGGGACTCGAGCGGAACCCGACATTCCGCGAGACCGCAAAGACTATTTACACGTGCCCGATGCATCCTCAGATCGAGCAGGATCATCCAGGCAACTGCCCGATCTGCGGCATGGCGCTCGAGCCGAAGAACGCGCGCGGCGGCGACGAAGAGGACAACACGGAGCTGCGCGATATGGCGCGGCGATTGTGGATCGGCGCGCTGCTCAGCATCCCCGTCTTCATCCTCGCGATGTCGCATATGGTGCCGGGTGCTCCGGAATGGATGCAGGGTGATCTCTCCCGTTGGGTCCAATTCATTCTCAGCACGCCGGTTGTGCTCTGGGCTGGCTTTCCGTTTTTCAAGCGCGGTTGGCAATCGATCCGGAACCGCTCGCTCAACATGTTTACCCTCATCGCGATCGGCGTCGGCGCGGCCTACTTTTATAGCGCGGCGGTGATGCTGAGTCCGCGACTGTTCCCTCCGTCGTTCGCCGCACATGGAAGGATCGGTGTTTATTTCGAAGCGGCCGCCATCATCACCGTCCTGGTGCTGCTGGGTCAGGTTCTCGAAGGACGCGCTCGCAGCCGGACAGGAAGTGCGATCCGCGCGCTTCTCGATCTGGCGCCGAAAACCGCGCGCGTTGTCCGCGACGGTGACGAACGCGATTTGCCGCTGGATCAGGTCCAGCGCGGCGACCAGATCCGCGTGCGTCCCGGCGAGAAAGTTCCGGTTGATGGACGCGTTGTCGAGGGAAGGACGAGCATCGACGAAGCGATGATCACCGGAGAGCCGATCCCAGTGGAAAAGTCAGAGGACGATCGCGTGACCGGCGGCACCGTCAACCAAACCGGAAGCATCTTGATCGAGGCGGAGCGCGTGGGCAGCGAAACTGTTCTCTCGCAGATCATCGAAATGGTGGCGCAAGCGCAGCGAAGCCGCGCGCCCATCCAGGGGCTCGCCGACAAAGTTGCGGGGTGGTTCGTCCCGGCCGTTCTCGGCATCGCCGTTATCACTTTTATTGTTTGGGCGCTGGTCGGTCCCGAGCCGCGCTTCGGCTACGCGATCGTGAACGCGGTTGCGGTCCTGATCATCGCCTGCCCGTGCGCCCTCGGACTCGCCACTCCGATGTCGATCATGGTCGGCGTCGGTCGCGGCGCGCAAGCCGGCGTCTTGATCAAGAAAGCGGAAGCAATCGAATTGATGGAGAAAGTGCGGACGCTGGTGGTCGACAAAACCGGCACTCTCACTGAGGGGAGACCGCGGCTGACGACGATTGTTCCCGCGGCTGAGATGAGCGCGGACGAGCTGCTCGCCTTCGCCGCGGCAGTCGAACAGAACAGCGAACACCCTTTGGCGGCCGCGATTGTTAAGGATGCGAAAGATCGTGGCGTGAAGCTGGCGCGTGTCGCGGATTTCGAATCAACCACGGGCGGCGGCGTCAACGGCCGCGTCGATGGCCGAGAAGTCCTGGTCGGCAAACCCGAGTTCCTTCGTTCGCGCGGCGTCGTCGGTTTGGAGGAATGGGAACGCAACGCGGCCGAACTCCAACTTCAGGGAGAGACTGCAATCTTCGTCGCGATCGACGGCAAACCCGCCGGTATTGTCGCGGTGTCCGATCCAATCAAGGAATCAACTCCCGCTGCGATTCAGCATCTACGCGAGCTCGGGATTAAGATCGTCATGCTGACCGGCGACAACGAACGAACCGCGCGAGCCGTCGCGGAAAAGCTCGGCATTGACGAAATCGAAGCAGGCGTCGAACCGCAGCATAAGATCGACCGCGTCCGGGCCTTGCGCGGACAAAATTACGTCGTCGCCATGGCGGGCGACGGGATCAATGACGCCCCCGCGCTGGCCGCCGCCGATGTCGGCATCGCGATGGGCACCGGCACGGATGTCGCGATGGAGAGCGCGGGCATCACGCTCCTCAAAGGCGATCTGCGCGGTATTGAAAAAGCGATCCGACTGAGCCGTGCGATGATGAGCAACATCCGGCAGAACCTCTTCTTCGCCTTCATCTACAACGCGCTCGGCGTCCCGATCGCCGCGGGTGTGCTCTATCCTTTCTTCGGGATCCTGCTGAGCCCGATCATCGCCGGCGCCGCGATGAGTTTCAGCTCCGTCTCCGTGATCGCAAACGCACTCCGCCTTCGCGGCGTGAAGCTGTAAATCTTACAAACGCGACCGGACGTCGACCGTGAGCGGCTCCGCGGTCTCGAGGTTCTTGATGACGGTGCTCAGATAAACCGACTCCGGATAGAATGCCTTGTACTTCGTGATCTCGGCCCGGTTCATCACTTTGAACCCATAACGCTCGAACATTTTTTCTCCGCGCCGGCCCGCAAAGGTCGCGATCTGGCCGTAAACGCGTTTCTCGCCGCTCCGGTAGAGGTAACTCAGATACGCGCTCATCAGCGCTCGCGTCGTCGACATTTTTCGCGCGTCCGGCTGGAGATTGATGTGAAAATGCGGCGTTCTCCGCGGCGCAGCCGGCACTTCGCGCCAGCCATGGCTGATCATCCAGCGAATGAATCGGCGCGACCGCACGTTGTAACGGAAATAGCGCGCAACCGCGCGGAAGAAGAGCCAGATGTTCTGGCGAAAGGCGTAAAACTGATTACGCAGCGGCTTGCGCGATCCGAGCAGGTACCCGCGAATCTCGCCATCGATCTCGAGAACGAACGATGATTCGGGTTCCTTGTCGGTGTAATACGTCGTGAGAAAATCGGCGAAGAGCTCGTTATCTTCGTAAACCGGATCGATCGGCTCGCCGAGAAAGCCGGTTTGGCAGCAAAGCTGTCGTACCGCCTCGCGGTCGGACGCCCGATAACTGCGGATCACCAGTGGTTTTTGGTTCTTCATGCCTATGGCTGCCGGTAGTGTGCGCAGACCTCCCGGTAAATGCAAAACAGTCTCTCGAAAACTCTCGGCCAGGCATATTCCTCCGCCGCTCTCGCTGCGGCGGCAGGACCGAGAGCTTTCAGGTCGCTGCGGCTGAATGTTTCGATCGCAGCCGCCAATGAAATCGGGTTGTTTTCGCCGGCCCAGGAATCCTGGTCGTGCAGAATGATCCGGTCCAGGCGCGATCCACGAATCCCGACGACTGGCGTGCCGCAGGCCTGGCTCTCGAGCGCAACCAGGCCAAACGTTTCCTGTGTCCCGGGATGAACAAACAAATCGGCGGCCCGGTAATACCGAGCGAGCTCGTTCGCGTCGCTGCAATATTGGATCCAATGCACACTCTGCGTTTGGGTCTGGAGCCGGCGCAGTTGTTCGCGTTGCGGTCCGTCGCCGATCACCAGGAGCTGGAACTGGTTCGGCTGCCGGTCCGCCAAAATTTGGAACGCCTTGAACAGTGTCGTCGTGTTCTTCTCCGGCGCGAGTCGTCCGATATAAAGAAGGAGTTTTCGATTGGGATCGATCCCTAGCGTCTTTCGCGTTTCAGCCGCGTCGTCCGGAGTCGGGCGAAAGCTGTCGGTATTCACGCCGAGGCTGACGAGCCGGACATTGCGAACGCCCCACCCTTCCAGGACCTCCGCCAACGATTCGGAAGGCACGAGCGTGGCTTCGAACCGATTATACATTCGACGCACGTAGCGCTGCGCGGCCGACATGAGCAATTCGCCGCCGCGCGTCCCGAGAAACTTCGAGGCGCCCCGCAGATAAGCTTCCGGGAAATGCGAATGATAAAAGCCAACCACCGGAACTCTCGCCGAGCGCCCAAACGAAATTGCTTTCCAACCCACCTGGTACGGATCGCTCGATTCGATGATGTCCGGCTGCTCGCGTTCGAGAATTTCGCCGACAGCGCGCAAATTCACGAGCGCCCGATAACGCGAGGCGCGCGAAATGACCGGTGAATGGATCGAGTAGATTCGCGAACGATCATCCGCGGCGACCCCCGTCTTTGCGCCTGGAATGATGAGAACGTGTTCATCGCCCGACGACTGCGACTGGATGTAGGCAATCTTTTCGTGGACGTACCGTTTCACTCCACCGCTTAACGGCGAATAAAACTGAGTTAGGTCGCAGATCTTCAACGCCCTATTTGTCATTCTGAGCGAGCGCAGCGAAGTCGAGGAATCTCATATTATTCGGGTGTGTGCACCGCGCAGAAGAGCAAGAGATGCTTCGACTCCGCTCAGCATGACAAAAAGGAAGGGGACGCGCGACTATTTCCCCAGCCTGCTCAAATATTTCTCGGCTTCCATCGCCGCCGCGCAGCCCGAACCGGCCGCCGTGATCGCTTGCTTGTAAACGCGGTCGGCCACGTCGCCCGCGATGAAGACGCCGGGATGTTTGCTCTCCGCAAGATGGCGTACCAACAAGTAGCCCTCGGGATCGGTCTCGAGTTTTCCGGCAAACGCTTTCGTGTTCGGATCGTGACCGATCGCAACGAAGACGCATGCGACCGGCAGCTCGCGTTCCTCGTGGGTCTGGACATTGCGCAGGACTACGGAACGCATCTCGCCTTTCTCGTCCGGGTTGTATTGCGTCACGACCGTGTTCCAGATCGGCTCGATCTGTTCGCACGCCAATACGCGGTCGGCCATGATCTTGGAGGCGCGCAGCTCGTCGCGGCGATGAATGAGATAAACTTTCGAGGCGAACCGCGTGAGGAAAAGCGCTTCCTCCGCGGCTGAATCGCCGCCGCCGATCACGCACACCGGCACATTTCGATAAAACGCTCCGTCGCACGTCGCGCACGAGGTCAGCCCGTGACCCACCAATTTTTCTTCGTTCTCCAGGCCGAGCCAGCGGGCTGACGCGCCACTCGCGACAATGAGCGCGCGGGTTTCGATCCATTCGTCGTCCGCCTTGATGCGAACATGATCCGGGAGCGCTTCGAAGTCGGTCACTTCGGAATAGGCGAAGCGCGCGCCGAATTTCTCCGCCTGTTCGTGCATGTTTATGATCAGTTGCGGGCCATCGATGCCGTCCGGAAATCCGGGGAAATTCTCGACCATCGTCGTCGTCGAGAGTTGTCCTCCGGGCTGACGGCCTTCCAGGACGAGTGGGCTCAGGTTTGCCCGCGCGGCATAAATCGCGGCGGTAAGTCCCGCGCAGCCGCTGCCCACAATGATCACTTTCTCCATGCTAAAACGTAGCACACCGCGCAACGGAACATAGACTTCCAGTCTGTGGGGCCGCTATGTTCCGGCGATGCCCGAGCTGGCCGAAGTGGAATTTTTTCGCAGGCAATGGGATCCCGGGCTCGGGCGCAAAATCGTGGCCGTGCAGCTCCATCCGCGGAAAAGAATTTTTCGCGGGAGCGATCCGCGCGCGATGGTGCGCCAGTTAACCGGGCGGCGTCTCCTGCGTTCGCACGCGTGGGGAAAGCAGATGCTCTTCGAATTTTCCGGCGGAAATTGGGTCGGGATTCATCTCGGCATGACCGGTAAACTGCGAATGGAACCGCCCGGGTCTCGGCCGGAAAGGCACGATCATCTTGTGCTGCAACAGGTGCACCGCGCTCTGGTTTTCCGCGACGCTCGCCTGTTTGGCCGGGTGCGATTTCACCATGGGAAATCGACGCCGCCCTGGTGGCGATCGGGTGGGCGGCCCGACATTGGCTCTGCCTCGTTCGATCGCGCTTTTCTCAATCGGTTTCTCGATCGTCACGCGCGGGCCCCGATCAAGTCCGTGCTCTTGCTGCAAAGCGGATTCGCCGGAATCGGAAACTGGATGGCCGACGAAATTCTTTGGCGCGCGAAGATTTCGCCGCTGACTCCAGCCGGCGCGTTAACCGCCGCGCAACGTGCGCGCTTATTTAAAGAGACTCGCTTTGTCGCGAGCGAATCGCTGCGCATTATTGGCCGCGCTTTCGCCGACCCGCCGCGTAATTGGCTGATTCATCAAAAATGGAAACGCGAAGGAGTCTGTCCCCGCCATCGCTTCCCTCTCCGCAAACAAATGATCGGCGGACGAACGACCGCCTGGTGTCCGCGTTGCCAACGGTCGTTGCTGGGTCCGCGCTAAAACTAAAGGGCTTGGACTCTTATCGCCGACGAAAGCAAAGCACGTGTGTTTTCTTCGGATGCTTCTTATAGTTACGCGTGAATGCTGTCGTGTATTTTCGCTGATCAAAGCTGAAACTTTCCTCTAATTCTAAGCCCGCCGTTCGAGCGAGCCTCGAATACAATTCCTTCATATCGATAACTGCATTTCGTAGCACCGCGTCCCCGATCACCACACATAGAACTTGTCGCGCTTTTAAACAGCGGACGGCTTGGTGTAAACACGCTTCGATGCCATCGGTATAAGTTTCGATTCCTTCGCGCTTATCACAGTGGCGATGTCTTGAGCCAAGTTCACTTTCCTGAACAGGAAAATGATCAAACCCGAGCCAGAACATCCGGAGCTTGTGATAGAGATAATAATCAAACGAATTGAGGTATGGCGGGGATGTGACAACGAGATCGATCGAGTTATCAGGCAGGGGGAAGGATTCCGTGACCGACTGGTTTAGAACACGCGCCGTCGCCGGCACTAGCGACTCGAGTTCTGATAGTCGCACCAACATTTCGCGAGCCTTCAAAATAAAACTAGAAAGCGCAACGCCGCGCGGAAGTGTTTTGGGAACGGCCACCCAGCGAGTCTCACTTTCTTGATTCGAAACTTTGACAATAATTGCTGAAAGCGCGGTTGAGAGAAAATCTCTGACCCGCCCCTCGGGCCGGGAGCGAATAATCGAGCGCAGCGCGGCCAATTCGTGCTGAACGTGCGACTGAAACCAGTGGTCACGATTGTGAAATTCCGGCACTTCGAAATTAGCAAGCCTCGTCGGATCCCCCAAAAGAACTTCTCGAAGGAAAGACGACGCTTGATCTATTGAATCCAATACTTCCCTCTGCTCGACGCTGCTCAGAGGAGCCGTCTTCGCGCGCGATACGAGACAAGCGATTGGATTTACGTCCAGACCGACAGCATGTCGGCCGGCAATGATTGCCTCGACTAGCGCTGTGCCGGAGCCACAAAAGCAATCAAGAATGGTATCGCCCGGCTTTGTAAACCGCCGGATTATCGCTCGTGGAATCTGCGGTACAAATTTAGCCGCAAATGGATGGAAGTTGTGTGTGAGGTACGACTTGTTGCGAAATGAATCGAGATCAAACGTAAGCGGTTCGGCTGGATCCTCGACCGAGGAAAGATCGCAAACAAACAACTCGTCCCGGCTAGCGTTTTCTAAAGGTAAGGATGAAAGAATGACCAATGTTAAGGTAGAAATTGCGTGATGGAAAGCCGAGACAGACTAGGGGACGAAACTTGGTCTGATCGAAGATCCGAATATCCCAAAGGAGAAAACCTGCTCGTTCCGCAAGTTCGATTACATGACTGTGAAAATTCACGTACGGAACTTTATGGCGTAGGTCTCGAAAATCCTTTACTACCCAAACTGCGTAACCGGCGCTCCGAAGGGCTGTAAAACATGCGCTCATTACGGTTTGAAGAGCCGGTAGGAAATCCTCATACCGCATGTTCCCCAAATCCTTCGCATCGTTCGAATACGGTCTGGGGTTTGCCACAGGTGTAAGCGTCGAGTGCTCTCGCCATTTGTACGCAAAATTGCCGTTGACCGACTTAAGCAACGTTCCGTACGGAGGGCTGGTCAGGATAAAATCAATCGTGCCTGGCGCAACATGCGCCAACATGTTTCGTGCATCATCCTTAATTACCTTAAAAGTCGAATTGCGTTTGCCCTTGATGCGCAAATCGCGCTGTGCCGTGATCGCAAAGGCTGGATTCAACTCAATCCCAATGCCTCGCCTGCCCAACTCCCTTGCAGCATCCAGCGTTGTGCCTACTCCAAGAAACGGATCCAAAACTACATCCCCGGGTTTGGTGAATATTTCGATGTGTTGTCGAGCGAGATTTTTCGGAAAACATGCGCCGTGATTCTTTTGCTTTTCAGATCGAGTATCGGGGTATGTATCGATGCTTTTGCTGTATCGCGCCCATTCTGCGCCGGTTAATTCATTGAGTTCTCGTGGTCTAACATCTTGTTTCTTTCCGAAACATTTACGGCATCTTTGCGCCATCGCGCGTTGCGTTTCCGGGACAGCGTCCGTTTCACTACCGCAAATTCCGCAAGCAAAAAATAGCCTTTTTGCCGCCCGTCGACTGGAGAAAGAAATCATTTTCGACTTTGCTTGGACGCGAGGCGTTCCAATTGTTGAAATGCAAGTGAAGATGGCTGTGAGATGCCTCGCTCCCATCTGCTTACCGTGATCCAGCTGACGCCGAGCGCGTGCGCTATTTGCTCCTGCGTCATTCCTAGTTGTGTTCGTAACCGCTTAATGTCGTGCTTCACCCGGCGTTTAGTTGACTGTGTGGCTGACATGACGCTATGTCGTGTGATATGTCAAGTGATATATCATTTGACATATCCTCTGATATATCAAAAGACATAGCTTAGTGATGGGGGGCTCGGCTCGTCAATCCTAGACCGTCCCCCATCTGCCCCGACTCGTGCGTAGGGCTCGGTAGACCTCGCTAGTTGGACTGAAGCGCTCTATGAACAATGGCTGCGAACCCTGTCGAAACTTGAATGACAAAATATCGCCGGCATTCAATCGATCGAAAATTGCCCGATTGCGAAAGGTGAAGCGACACTCGGTATTCGGACGAGGGTGGCTTGTTTCGGGCTCATAGACAATGAATCGTGCGAGTGCGGTGTCTGTGAAACCGCCGTCGCGAAAGTTTACTGGAAATTCCGTGTCCCATTGCCGGCCGCGCCCGCCAGCGTCTGCGGCCTTCACGAGCGTTTGGTTAGGAAATAGGCTTCGGAATTCAATCGGGATTATGATCTGTCCTGGAGCTCCTCCGCGACTAACATCGAATTTTGAGAGGATTTTCCAAAATCCAGCTTCCTCGCCATCTTGATCAACTTCTGTACCAATACGCGCCGGCCTTGGTTCCGATTTCTTAGGAGCCTTTAAGGTTTTTTTGCGCGAGGACGTGAACCGTCTTGGAGTTTTGAAATGAATCCCGGCAAACGGTGAGTCTCCGGTTGCGCGTCGTTCAGCGATCTTAGGCGTCGAAGGCGGATCTTGACTGATGACTCGAAGGAGATGTTTAAATTCGCTTAGATTATCCTTCGTTACTCTTCGCGCCCAACCCTGGCCCTCGTTTTGCGCGGGTCTTTCCTTCCAGTACGTGTCGAAGATCGACATTATCCTTCCAAACAAATCAGACTCGGCTTTATTGTCGAAATTAAGCCGGATGATGGGATTCACTTCGACGTTGTTAACAAATCCTCCGTCACTCCAATTAGAAGAACCGATTATCAAAAGGGCGGTTCCGACATTGTTAAACACATAAATTTTGGGATGAAATGTTCTATTGGGGTCATTAAAAAGGTAAATCCGTGCTGCTGGGTATTTCTCCAATCGTTCAAGCAATGTCGCGATTGCGTCATAATCTGACCCTTCACTATCGGCAAAGGTGTTGGCTCCGAAGGTGAGCTCAATTGTTCCTCCATCTTCGCAAAAGCCTTCCATGGCTGACTGGATTTCCTCGAAATTTCCTGTTTGACGAGCAAACGCAACCGCGGCGCGAAATGATGTCCAATTACGGCTTTTCAGCTCTCTGAGAAGAACGTCGGCCACAGTATTCTGCGACCGATCGTCGTAAGGGAGAAACAGGATTTCTACATCCGCTCGCATACGGGGGATGTTTCGACACGCCGCACGATGACCCGAGAAATCATTGGCCTCGACTGAGGATACGTTTCCTCACTTCTTCCCAAGGCGAGCCTTCCTCAGAATGTTGGCGGTAATCCTCCAGCCGGCGATCCAGCTCTTCTCGTTGAGCGGTCGTGTGCGCGATCCGCTCGGGAACACTTAGTTGGAGCACCTCTGCGACTGACATTTTGCTCATCGGTTGAATGATAACATCCTGAAGAACGGAGGACAACGCATCAGAGCATTTCGATTTGGCGCGCAACGCTATGCCATTACGTGCACAACGATCTTGTGAAAGCCGGTCGGGCCTGATTTGAAGGGGCGATTCTCGTCCCATTCCTGCAGCTCGCCTTCTCCATCGGTGGCGCGAACAATGAGGGTGTAATCGGCGGCGGCTTCCGGTCGCCAGTCAAAGCTCCAGAGCGCCCAGGTCAGTTTCGTGCCCGGATAATCAAGCTTCGCCTCCTGCCAGTTTGCGCCATCCTCGAAGCTGACTTCTACGCGCGAGATCCCGCGGTCGCCGCCGAAGGCAACGCCGCGAACCGCGATGCCGGCGCGCGCCACCTCCGCCTTAAAAAACGATTCGTGGTCCGGCTGATCGAAGCGCGATCGAGTCGGCACGATGAAATCCGGGCCCCAACCCTGTTTCTCGTAAAAGCCGATCGCGCTCGCATCGGCGACCTCGATCCGCGTGATCCACTTCACGTGTTTCTCGCCGAAGTAACCGGGCACGATCACGCGAGCGGGAAATCCGTGGCGATGCGGGAGCGGGTCGCCGTTCATCTCATAAACAACGAGCGTGCTCGGATCCATCGCCTTCTCCAGCGGGAAGGTGTCCGTGTAATTATCGACGCCGTGCAGCCGCACTTTCGCCGCACCGGGCAACGGGGTCGCGGCATTCAAGAGCGCGCCCATCGGCACGCCTTTCCAAATCGCGTTGCTCATCAAGCCGGCATCGAGGCCGTTGCTGATGCACATCAGGGTTGTTTCCTGCGTGACCGCCGACAGCGCTTTCAGACGGTCGAGCCGGTAAGTTTGCCGGGTTTTGACGAGCCCGGTCACTTCCAGCCGCCAGAACGCGGCGTTTACCTGTGGGTCGACGACATTTTTTGTGACGCAATAGAACTGGTCGTTAGGCGTGACCGGTTGAACAATCCGGCCTTTGTACTGGAGGCCGTCGTAACTGAAGGTCGCAAGGCGATAAAGCCGCCGCAGAAGTTCCGCGCCGCCGCCCGCGATGAGGAGAGCTGCGCCGCCCACAATCAGTGTACGCCGGCCAATCATCGGACTAAATTCCTGGTCATTTATCTCGACGCTCGGATGCGTGAGAAAGCGGAAAAAGAGAACGGCGGTGCGTTCGAAAAAGAGAAACGCGATGAATAATCCGAGAAGTGTGACGGCGGTCGCGCGGTTGATCGGCAGCCCGAGGTAATGCGTGCCTAGGACCGGCCAGAGAAAAATCGTCAGCGCCAAAAGCGGAAGCAAAATGAAAAGCGCGCCGGTGAAATGAAGGCCAGCGGTGCGCCGGCGACGAATCACGAGCCCGTAAATCATTCCGCCGAACGTTCCAAGCAGGAGTTGGCCGGCGATCACTGAAACGACACCGAGTTGCTTCATGTGATTGTAACCGCCGACCCGGCCCATGAGTGAAAGGAAGGTGTCCGCCGGAATGAAAACCGACAAGCGATCGCCGAAGATCGCGAGCGGCGTCGCCACGCCGAAGAGCCACGCGAGCAGAAGCATGACGCCAGTCATGACCAGACCTGCGACAAAGCCCGCGAGTAAACCGGCCCCGATCGCTCGACCGCGCGTCATGCTGCCAGCTTACAAAATCTCGCGCCGCGCAGAATACAATTCGATCTGGGGAGCGCACGCGCCATCGCGAACTTTCTCCTCTTTTTGATCTGAATTTCCCTGGGTCGAGAAGTTCGTTTCGGCGAGGCGCCGAAACCAGCACGCGAGGCGCGTGCGCTCCCCGGATCCCGAAAGTCCGCGCGCTACTTGATAACCTTCCGCTCCATCGCCACCCGGAACAGCGTCGCGATAATTCGAATGCCGGCGACGAATGTGCCGCGCAAGGTGCCGGACACTTTTGATTCGCCGCCGGTCCGGCAGCGATGATTTACCGGCACTTCCAAAATCCGCAGCCCGGCCCGCGCGGCGCGCATCTGCATCTCCAGGTTCCATCCGTAGGTTTTTTCTTTCATCGCGAGCCGCTCGAGCGCATCACGCCGGATAGCGCGAAATGGACACATGTCGGTGTAGCGAACGCCGTAAAGAATCCGGAGAAGCACGCCGGCGATGCGGCCGGCGAAAACTTGCTGGAAATTCATACTCCCCGGTTCGCGTTTGCCGCGGGTACGCGAACCAATCACGAAATCCTGTTGTCCGTCGGCGATGGGACGAACGAGCCGGTCCATCAGCTCCGGACAATCGCTGCCGTCGCCATCGAGAAAGACGACGATCTGGTCCCGCGACTGCGGGAGCGACAGAGCTCGAATTCCGGCGGCGCAGGCGCGGCCATATCCTGGCGTCGGCTCCGCCACCACTTTCGCGCCGGCGGCGCGCGCGCGTTCGGCCGTGCGATCGATGCTGCCGTTATCGACTACGATCACTTCGTCTGGTAAACTTGTCGTTAGGCACGCGCGGATTACGTCCGCGATCGGCTCTTCTTCGTTCAGAGCCGGAATGATGACTGAAATCCTCATCCCAGGACGAGCCACGCCAGCGAAAAATAGAACGCGAGCGCGAAGAAATCGGTCACCGCCAGCGTGACCGGGCCCGCGGCAATTTTCGGATCGAGTTTCAATCCGTGGAGCAATGACGGGACGCTAAATCCAAACAGACATGCGGTGACGAGCGAGACCGCGATGCTGACGCCGACGACCAGAGCGCCATTCAGATCATGGCGCCAAATCCAAACGATCGCGCTCACGAGCGCGCCGCACGCCAGGCCAAGAAGGAGCGCGGTCGCAAGTTCGCGCCGCAGATTTTCCAAGAACCAGCGCCGCGTCAGCGTGTTTACCCGCAGCGCCTGGATCGTGAGCGTCATCGATTGCATGCTCACGCTCTCGTTCAACCCCAGCACCATGGTCAGAAAGAACGCGACCACCAGGCTGCCGGCGAGCGTCGCTTCAAACGCACCGGCGAGCACCGCGCATGCGGTGCCGGCGGCGACCGTGGCGAGCAACCACGGAAAGCGGTAACGAAAAACCCGCCAGGGCGACGCGCCGCGGATTTGCGCCAGTCGGAAGCCGAGCGCCTCGAAGACGTCATCGCCGAGATTGCCGACGGTGGGCCGCTCCTCTTCGCGCTCGCCCATTTCCAACATCTCTTCCGCGAAGAGGCTCACATCCACTATGCCCACCACCCGTCGCGCGCGGTCCACGACGGGAAACGCGAAAAATTTATAGAGCACAAAGAATTCGCACGCCTCCAACACGGTCGCGCTCGCCGGAATGGCAACGACGCGGCGGACCATGATTTCCTCGAGCGGCGTTTCGAGCGGTGCCGTCAGCAGGCGCCGTGTGGGCAAGACTCCGACGAGACGTTGCTCGCCGTCGATCGCGAAAAAATAGATGACGCGCTCGCCGACGCCCTCGCGCCGGATGCGTTCAAGCGCGTCGGCCACGCTCATGCTCGCGTCGAGCAGCGGGAAATCTTTGCGCGCGTGATCGGCGATCGACGAATTAAAATCGGGAATCTTAACGCTCTCGGTCACCGCTTAATTTACGCGATGAACGATCCCTTTGCTCCGAAGAATGTAGGCGGCTTCGCTGAAATAATCGCGCACGTCGGCCTGTTGCCGGATCCAATCGAGATAACGGCCGATGCCCATGGCCAGATCGACTTGCGGCGCGTATCCCGCGGCACGGATGCGATCGTTCCCGCTCGTTAGATGACGCATTTCGCCGGGACGGAATTCGCCCCTGACTTCCGGCGCGATCTGAATCCCGAGCGCGTCGGAGATCTGTTCGGCTACTTTGCGAATGCTGACGCCTTCGCCGCTGCCCACGTTTACCGCCAGTCCATCGAGCTTGTCGGTTTCCGCCGCGAGCAGATTCGCGCGCGCGATGTCTTCGACGAAGGAGAAATCGCGGGTCTGCTCGCCGTCTTCGTAGAGGACCGGCGGGAGGTCGTTGAGCAGGCGCGTGCAGAAGATCGCGATTACACCGGTGTACGGGTTGAAGATCGACTGCCGTGGTCCGTAGGTGCAGGAGTAACGCAGCGCCACTGTCGGAATGCCGATTTGCTTGCCCCAAAGCAGGGTCAGCTTTTCCTGGTCGACTTTCGTCAGGCCGTAAACGGTTTCCCCGCCGACCGGCGCGCGCTCGGGAGTCGGCGCGCTTTTCGTAGCGGCCTGGCAGACCGGACAATGCACGGACCAATCGCCAGCCTGCAGTTGCTCGATCGGCCGCACGTCAGGAAAAACCAAACCGTGCTCCGGACAAGTCGCCGCTCCCTCGCTGTAAACTGCCTGCGAAGACGCGACCACGATTTTTCTGATCGGCAGCTTTTGTTCGCGGATGATCTCGAGCATTTGGGCGGTGCCAAAGCTGTTGACGTAAACGTACTTCGCGATCTCGGGCATGTAACCGCCGTACGCGGCCTGGTGAAAGACGACGTCGATATTTTGCAGCGCGGCGGTGATCGTTTTCCGGTCGACTATGTCGCCTTCGATGAACTCGACATCGTTTCTGATCCAGGCCGGTTTTCCATTGCGATGGGTTTGGGGCTCGAGGTTATCGAGAATGCGCACGGACCAGCCTTCGCTCTGCAATAAATCGGCGACGTGGGAACCAATCAAACCGGCGCCGCCGGTGACGAGAGCGCGCTTCATTTCGCTGCGCTTGCTCCGAGCGCATCGGTTTGGAGTTCGGGCCAAATCCGCGCGCGACCTTCTTTCTTCAACAATCCATCGAGATAATCGCGCGTAGCCGGAGCTTCGTATCCGGCGCTGGTGCTCTCGTGATCAAACAACTCACGACAAAGTCGTGCGAGGGTCGCTCGATCGTCCACATCGTACCAAGTCGGCAAGAAATGCACGTTTAGGTTGAGCTGCCGGGCGCGGGCAACGGTTTCCTCCAGGACGTGTTCGGTGCTCCAGGTGATGCCGTCAAACAGAGCTCGGTGAAGTTTCTTAAGCCCGATCAAATAATACCCGCCATCATCGGACGGGCCGAGAACCACTGCGTCGCCAGGTTGCGACAAAATCTCCACGGCTTGGGCAAAGGCCCCCGGCGGAACGGTCGGGCTGTCAGAATCAATCAGGCAGAGCGATTCAAAACCAAGCCGCAATAAATCTTCGGTCGCTGAGATAAGTCGTTCGCCGAACGCTTCGCCGCGTTGCGGCACGAGATCGAAGTCTTGCGGCAAGATTCCGTTGTAGGCTGCCTCGGCGCCAACCGGAGTGTAGACGGCGATCCCCCGTGCTCTTCCGCCTGCGGCGATCGCCGAGATCGCCGCGGTCGTGTCGCACAGAAAACAAATGTTGAGCGCGGCTGCTTCATCCGGGGTCAAGGGCGGCGTGAGTCGCGTCTTCACACTCCCCGCGCGCGGCGCCTTCGTCATCACCGCGAGCGCGCAAAGGCCTTTTGGGATAGGCGATGTTTCGACTGGATTAAGAACGCGATTCATGCCGCCGGCTGTCTGCGTTTGAACGCCGGGCGCGTCAACCCTTTTCACACAGGGCGTATTGATACCGCCCATCCTGCCAGGTCTTCATCTGGCGCCACGGTTGCGAGGCAAAGAGATGGTCCAGTTCGCGCGACGAAAGAACCTTCGCCTTGCTCGGTTCTCGATATCCATTTTTGACCCGCGTGACGCTCGCCAGCAACCACATCGTGTAGAGCGGGACCGATGCCCGAAAGGCATAGCGGGGTTCCGCGATAAAACATCGTCCGCCAGGCCGCAGGACTCGATACATTTCGGCAACTGCGCGGTCGCGATTCGGCAGCACCGTGAAAATCCGGGAGGCTATCAGCGCATCGAAGCTGCCAGCATCGTGCGATAAATCGAGAACGTTGTCGCGGAGGAAGCCGCAATTATCCAGGCCAAGCCGAACGGCTTTCTCTCGCGCCCACTTTAGCTGGCTCGGCGAACGATCCACGCCGAGTACTCGTATTCCATGAAACCGTTCCGCCAGACGGCAGGAATAAAAACCCGGGCCGCAACCGAGCTCGATCAATTTTTCTCCCGCCTGCGGCAGCCCATTCGGCCAGAGCGCCTGGATCATCCTCTGCGTGTCGTCGCGAAAAAGCCTTTCGCGGCAGAAAATGTAGAGCCAGGCGAAGTGCTCAAACAAACTGTCCTCTGATCCCTCAGCCGGTCGCTCTCTTGCAACTGCTTGCTGCGACGGTCCGACCCCGGCGATTTCACTCAACTGGAGGACCGCAGTTTCGGCGAGCACCGTGGAGTTGGTTGGCAGAGTTTTTAACACCGTTATTAAGAATTAAATTTTAATGAGCCACGTACTCTTAATCTTATCGGCGCGAACAACTCATTTGGACTCCAAGTTTCACCTCCTGAGCTGAAGGAATATTGCCCTGTTGATAACATTGCGCGCGCGTCCCGACAAACTCTCCGGGAGAACAGCAGACGAAACATGTTGGTCCTTATTCGATCTTGTTGGCTTCTTGTTGAGCGATCGTTTAACAACGAAAAATGCGAATAGTTGAAGCTGCACTGATCGGCGTGCTTGGATTCAGCGGGACCTGCGCCGGGGCGGAAGAGCCGTCACTTTTGCAGATACACAAAATTCTCGCCGGAAAGAGATTCGTTGACCTGACGCATGCTTTCGCGCCGGGAATTCCGCACTGGCATGGATTTCCCGACGAGAAACGCGAGACGCTCTTTTGGTATGACAAAGGAAAGGGGTCTCTCGGCGAAGGCTTTTTTGCGGAGAATTTTTTTCTTGTCGGGCAATGGGGAACGCACGTGGATCCGCCCGCGCATTTCATCCGCGGATTGCGCACCGTGGATCAGATTCCGCTGCAGGAAATGGTCCTGCCGCTGGTGGTGATTGATGTTCACGTCGAGGTGGCAAAGAACGCGGATTACACCCTCTCGCTCGAGCGCGTAAAGAAGTGGGAAGCAGATCATGGAGCTATTCCGACCGGAGCTTTCGTGGCGATGAGAACAGATTGGTCTAAACGCTGGCCCAACAGCGAGGCGATGGAAAACAAGGGCACGGATGGTATCTCGCATTATCCGGGATGGACGATGCCGGCGCTAAAATATCTTTACGAAGAACGCAAGATCACCGCTTCGGGGCACGAGACGACCGACACTGATTCAGGCGTCGCCGCTTCAAAGGATGATTATTCGCTGGAGACATACATTTTGAGCACCAATCATTATCAGATCGAGCTGCTGACGAACTTGGATCAGACGCCGGAAACGGGCGCTCTCGTCATCGTAAGTTTTCCGAAACCAAAAGGTGGCTCGGGATTTCCAGCGCGGGTCTTTGCGATCTGTCCGCCTTAATGGATTTGCTCGACGAACTGCAAACCCGGCCGGTTTGCGGAGATGGCGCCATAGGAACGATGTTGCTCGAAGCCGGCGTGCCAATCGATCGTTGCTTCGAGGAACTTTGTGTCACGGAACCGGAGCGGATCGATACGATTCACCGGCAATACATCGCTGCGGGCGCGCGGGTGATTGAGACAAATTCGTTCGGCGCGAATGCGGCACGGCTGGAAAGATTTGGGCTGGAACACAAAGTGAGCGAGATCAATCGAGCGGCGGCGCACTTGGCCGTGAAAGCGGCGCGGGGAAAAAATGTTTACGTCGCGGGAAGTGTCGGACCCCTGGGGATAACCGCTGAAGAAGCACAAGCGCGCCGCATCGATCGCGCCCAATGCTTTCGCGAACAAATCAGCGCTCTGCTGGAAGGAGGCGCGCAGATTATTTTTCTCGAAACGTTCATGGACTTCGCAGAAATGGAGATCGCATTGCGGGCGAAGAAAGAGATCGACGATTGCCTGGAGATTTGCTCGTTCGCATGCGCGCCCCAAGGACAGCTCGAGAGCGGCATGTCGTTCATTGATGCGCTAGCAAAACTACGCGAGATCGGTGCGAGAATGATGGGGGCGAATTGTATGAACGGCCCGCGCGCGATGGTGCAGCTATTGCAACGTTTCCCCGTGGGAGATATCCACGCCGCCTACCCCACCGCCGGCGAGCCCGAGCCTCCCACTGGGCCGCTTGTTTATCCCGCGACGCCGGATGATTTCGCGCAGGCCGCGCGAGAGCTAGTGGCCGCAGGCGCGCGATTGATCGGCGGATGTTGCGGAACAAAACCAGAACACATCGCGGCAATCGCAGCCGCGATCGCGGATCTCCAGCCGGTCCGTGCGAAACCGGTTCGTGTTCTTGCTGAGCCTGCGCCCTAACGTCTGAGCTTTTCCAAGGCGGCTATCTGATAGCGAATTTGCGCGCAACGTTTGAAGCGATGAGTGTTTGCGCGCATGGTTCAGATTCGCCGCGCCATTGTTGTCCAATTAACCGGGCTGTTCGTTGTCGCGGTCGGGCTATTTTTTCTTTCCCGTCTTTTTCCCGTCGTCGATGTTTTGGCCGACATCCAACAACGCGTCATGCGCTGGGGGGCTTGGAGCGCGATCTGTTATCCAATCCTCTACGCCTGTTGCAACGTGCTCCTTTTGCCTGGCGGCGTGCTAAGTATCGGCGCCGGTTTCTTCTTTGGTTTGTGGTGGGGCTTTCTGATCGCTCTTTTGGGAAATGTTACGGGGGCGGCGATATCTTTCTTTATCAGCCGCTGGATCGGACGCCAGTGGTTGAGGAGAAAACTGCTTCGAAATGCAACGCTGGTTGCTTTGGAGCCCGCGGTCGAAAGGGAGGGATGGAAAATCATTCTGCTCAGCCAACTTCATCCGCTGTTTCCCACCAGCCTATTGAACTATCTCTACGGTCTCACTCGAATTCGATTTCGGACGTGTATGATTTGGGTCGCCGTCGGACAAGCGCCGGGTCTGTTCTTGTACTCCTATCTGGGAACGCTCGGCCAGTTGGGGTTGAATTTAGCGCGGGGGAAAACTCATCCGAGACCGGTTGAGTATTTGATATGGTTAGGAGGGTTCGCTAGTGCCGCAATTGTTCTTGTTCTGCTGGGGAGGATAGCGTTGCGCCTTCTACAGCAAGCAGAGCGAGATGCTGCTGCAGACAAAAAGGCATCTGACGCCATGGCCATCGTGGCAATAACCCACGATGCTCCTATGTGAAGGCGATTAATCAGCTTAATATGAATATCTTACAATTATATATGAGTCACGGTGACGCCAGAAGTTCCACGTAGAACATGGCACCCTTTAGAAGATATGATGTGGCGGTAATCGGCAGTGGGCACGCGGGGGTGGAAGCGGCCCTTGCCTCTGCTCGGATCGGCTGCTCTACCCTCTTGTTAACTCAGAACCTCGACACGGTGGCTCAGATGTCCTGTAATCCGGCAATTGGGGGCTTGGCCAAGGGACACATTGTCCGAGAAATCGACGCACTCGGTGGTGCCATGGGCCAAAACGCGGATGCGACCGGAATTCAATTTCGGATGCTTAACCGCACCAAGGGCCCGAGCGTTCGAGCGCCCCGAGTGCAGTGCGATAAGAAGGCTTACCAATTTCGGATGAAAGCGCTTCTCGAACAGACACCGGGGATCGACATCCTCCAAAGTACGGTTTCGCAAATTCGCAGCACCAAAGACAGAGTCACTGGCCTAGAGACTGACATCGGCACGCATTTCGCCGCCGATGCGGTCGTCGTTACCGCTGGTACTTTCCTCCGGGGATTGCTTCACGTCGGGGCAAGCTCACGGCCGGGCGGGAGGATGGCCGACACGCACTCGAGCCTAAGCGAATCCCTCGTTAAGCTGGGATTTCAGGTGGGTCGCTTCAAGACTGGCACGCCGTGCCGGATCAGCCGGCGATCCATAGATTTCGATCGCTGTGAAAAGCAGGTCGGCGACGAGCCACCCCCGCGATTCAGCTTTTTGCGGCAAGCGGACTGCGGTTCGAACGACATTTTCACGCTAAACCGCGAGCCATTCCACGTGGAACAGTTGCCGTGCTGGATAACATACACCGCGCCGGAAACCCACGACATTATCAGAAAAAACCTGCACCTCTCGGCTCTTTATTCGGGGCGCATCCAAGGAACCGGGCCGAGGTACTGCCCCTCCATTGAGGACAAGGTGGTCAAATTCGCCAACAAGACGGCGCACCAAGTTTTCCTTGAACCCGAGGGGCGACACACCGAGGAATTTTATGTCAACGGGCTTTCAACAAGTCTGCCCTACGAAGTCCAGCTTGAATTCATCCGTTCAATCCCCGGGCTCGCTCGCGCTGAGCTCATGCGGCCGGGATACGCTGTCGAATACGATTATTTCCCCCCTACACAATTACACCAAACGCTCGAAACAAAGCTCGTCGAAGGCTTGTACCTCGCCGGACAAGTAAACGGAACTTCAGGCTATGAAGAAGCCGCAGCTCAAGGACTTATAGCTGGATCGAATGCCGCGCTAAAGGTCCAGCAACGAGCTTCTTTGGCTATTGGTCGGGGCGAAGCCTATATCGGTGTAATGATAGACGATCTTACGATTAACGGTACGGAAGAACCGTATCGGATGTTTACGAGTCGCGCCGAAGAGCGCCTTTCCCTACGCCAGGATAATGCAGATCAGCGGCTGACGGAAAAAGGCTTTGCCGTTGGTTTGGTTGACGAGACTCGCCACGCTGTCTTTTCCGAAAAGATGCGGCAATTGGAACAATTACGCCGGACAGTTAGTGAATTAAGAATCGATGGCAAACTTGTCGCGGCATTGTTGAAAATGCCCGAATTCAAACTGGATTTGCTGCCGCCCGAAGTCCAGACGTTAGCCCCTCGCGAGTTATGGGATTTAGTCGAGACCGATCTCAAGTACGCGGGATATGTTCAGCGGCAAACGAGTCAAAATGCAAAAGTACTGCGTGACTACGGCCGTCCGATTCCGGAAGCGATCGACTACGACTCAATATCGGGCTTGCGTAGTGAAACCCGCCAGAAACTAACAGCCATCCGCCCTTCCTCCATTGGGCAGGCAGCGCAAATAAGCGGGATCACACCCGCCGACATCTCGATCATATCCATTTGGCTGCAAAAGAATAGATCGAGAAGTCGTCTGCCAAGCCATTCAGTTCAATAAGCTGTGTTTGTAACTGCCTTAACAATTGCTTTCCTCGGTTACCTGTTTGGGTCATTTCCGACGGGGTATTTCGTCGGACGCCTTGCCGGCGTGGATATCCGCTCGGTCGGCAGCGGCAATATCGGCGCCACAAATGTTCTGCGGGTTCTCGGGAAACGCTGGGGCTATACCGTCTTTTTCGTGGACGCGTTCAAAGGCTTTGCGGCCGTGCGTCTCGCCTTATTCATTGCGAGACAGATGCCGAATCCGGCTCACCATCCGGAATATTTCGGCATCATTGCGGCGCTGCTATGTATCGTGGGCCACACATTCCCGGTGTGGCTTCGATTCAAGGGTGGCAAAGGCGTGGCGACTTCGGCCGGCGCCCTGTTTGGCCTCATGCCGATGGTAGTTCCATTCGTTGTCCTCGCTTGGATCGCTATCTTCGAGATCACGCGTTACGTATCGGTCGCATCTATTATTGCGTCAGTGTCATTGCCCGTCGCGGTCTGGCTATTTCTTAGATGGGGATTTCTTGAAGGCCCGGCGCTGCTCTATTTCTCACTCGCAATCGCAGGCCTCGTCCTGTGGAGACATCGACCGAATTTTTCTCGTCTTCTCAATGGAACGGAACAACGCTTCAGCCGGAAATGAGAATTCGACGCACCGCGATCCTCGGGGCAGGAGGCTGGGGGACGGCGCTCGCCGTGCTTTGGTCGAAGCAGGGAAATGACATAATCCTATGGGGTAACGATCCCGGTCGAGTCGAGAGCGTTCGCGCGACGCGCGAGAATCACGAGTATCTGCCGGGCGTAAATGTTCCCGGCGGGATCCAAGTCACGAGCGACATCGCCGACTGTGCGAACGCGGACCTAATAGTTTTTGTCACGCCTTCCATCGCGTTGCGCTCAGTCGCCACTCGTCTCCGGGCTTCAGTTTCCAATTCCAACGCCGTGCTCTTAAGCTGCACCAAGGGAATCGAACACGGCACCGGGCTGCGCATGAGCGAAATCCTAAAGCAGATTTTTCCACAGAACACGATCGCCGTTTTGTCTGGTCCGAACCTGGCGATCGAAGTTTCGCGGGATCTTCCCACTGCGACAGTGCTGGGCTGCAACGTTCCGGAATGCGCCGAGGAACTGCAACGGCATCTCGGCAGCGAACGTTTCCGGATTTATTCGAGCGATGAAACCATCGGCATCGAACTGGGCGGCGCGCTTAAAAACGTGTTCGCGATTGCGGCCGGAATCAGCGACGGCTTTGGCTTGGGCGATAATTCAAAAGCCGCGCTGGTGACGCGATCGCTCGCGGAACTTCTGAGACTCGGCACCGCCATGGGTGGAAATCCGCGAACGTTTTACGGCCTCAGCGGCGCCGGGGATTTGATTGCGACCTGCTTCAGTCAGCATAGCCGGAACCGAAAGGTTGGAGAAAAACTCGGCCGCGGTCAGACCTTGGAGCAAATCCGCGCCGGCACGCACATGGTCGCCGAAGGAATCCCGACGACCGAGAGTGCGTATGAGTGCGCGCGGAAATTAGCTATCGAGACGCCGATCATCGACCAGATATACTCCATCCTCTACGAAGGGAAGCGGCCCGATCAGGCGATGCAGGAACTTCTCGCGCGCGATCAAAAAGCAGAGCGCGCGTGATGCGTCGCGAGTTTATCCTTCGGCAAATCGCGCGATGATCTCGGGATAAAGCGCACGCTCTGCGATTTGGATGCGCGCGTGCAGCAATTCCGGCGTGTCGCCCGGCACGATCGGCACTATTCGTTGCGCAACGATTTCGCCGCTGTCGATTCCAGCATCAACGTAATGGACCGTGCAGCCGGTCATTGTTTCCCCTGCGCTCAGCGCTTGCTTCCATGCTTCGATGCCGGGAAATTTTGGGAGGAGGGATGGATGGAGATTGATGATTCGGCGAGAGAACGCCTCGAGCATCGGCTCCTTCAGCACGCGCATGAATCCCGCGAGGACGACGAGTTCCACGCCGGCATCCTTCAACAGTTTCACCAATTCCATTTCGACCGTCGGCTCGAGCCGCGTGCGGAATCTCCCGGGCGGAAGATAAACATTCGGAACGCCGAACTCGCGCGCGATATCCAGGATGCCGGCGTCGAAGACATCCGATACGATCAACTTCGCCGAGGCCACGAGTTTACCCGCGCGTATTTGTTCGAGGATCGCACGACAATTACTTCCCTTGCCTGAACCGAGAATTCCGAGGGCCAGCGCGCTCATTCTCGCGAACGCGTTTTCATTCGTTCGATCAGAGCGGAAGTCGATTGTCCTTTCTCGAAAGGCAGGATCCGCACTTCGGCCCCGATCTTCTTCAAGACTGCGCATTCCTCCGCGTCCAAGGTTTCGGGCGTGTAGTCGCCTCCCTTCACGTAAATCGAAGGACGCACCGTTTCGAGTAATCGAGTCGCACGTACCTCGGGAAATGTGACGACGTGATCCACGCACTCGAGTGCGGCGACGATTTCGGCGCGGTCCGCCTCAGGATTCAACGGCCGGCCTTCGCCTTTGAGTGCGCGCACCGATTGATCACCGTTGATCGCCAACGCGAGCGCGTCACCCAGGGCGCGGGCGGCGTGCAGATAACGGATATGCCCGAGATGCAATAAATCGAAACAGCCATTCGTCAGGACAAGCCTGCGACCTTCGGCGTGCATTTTCTGTTGGATCGTAGCCAGCTCCTCCGCACTGATGATTTTTTTGGTCATGATTTCGGCACCACGAAACGTAATGCGCTCGGCAGAATTTCAAAACGCGCCGGTTCATTGCCGACCAGTTCGCCGTCCACATTAAACCACATGCCAGGCTTGGAATTCACCGTGAGCCGTGAGGCCCGGCGGAAGACGATTGCATCGCTCGTGAGATGGGCCCCGACGGTGACTTGCGCCGCGAGCAGTGCGAGCTCGGGCGCTGAACGTTGCTTGATCAAAATGATGTCGAGCAGGCCGTCATCGACCGACGCCTCAGGGGCGATCAAAGTCCCGCCGCCGACGTAACGGCCATTCGCCACCACAACGTTATAGAGGTCGAGCATTAACGACTCAGTATTGTCGAACGCCAGCGTCGTGCGGTACGCGCGCAATTCCGGCAACGCCGCGGCCGCGCTCCGCAAATACGCCAGCGGCCCCCAGGTTTTCTTCATCTCGGGCGTCAGTTTCTCGTTCACAAGACCGCTGAACCCGCCGGCCGAGACATTAACAAAATACCGGACCTCATCACTCGTGACGCGCACGAGATCGATCGCGCGGGTCTGGCCGGCGCGAAGCACATCGAGCGCTTCGTCCAAATCGGACGGCAATCCGAGGCTGCGCGCAAAATCGTTGCCGGTCCCGAGAGGGATCAATCCGACACACGTTTCGCCGGCGTTTTCCTGAATGCCGTTGATCACTTCGTTGAGCGTGCCGTCGCCGCCGGCTGCGACAATCATGTTACATCCCTTGCGTAGCGCTGAGCGCGCAAACCGCGCCGCTGACCCGGCCTTATTCGTTATGTGAATTTCCGCGCGGGGAAGCTGCGCGATTCGCTTCACCAGATTGTCGAGCTCAATAACGGAGCCGGCGCAAGGATTCAGAATTACACAAGTCTTGTCTGTTTTCTTGGAGTGAGACACAAACAGTTTGGGCTAGCTGGCCACTAAAGCGCATTCTTCGTTTCCAGTTCGGCGAGGAAGGCAGTGTACTTTTGCGTCGCTGGATGATTGGGACCCAGCGCTTTGCGGGCAGATTCGGCCGCTCGGCGCGCGAGCTCTTTTGCTTCAGGAAATTTGCCGATCCGGGCCAAGGTCCCCGCAAGGTCATAACAAGCTTCCAAGGTTTCTTGATGCTGCGGGCCGCGCAATTTCTCCGCCGACTTAAGGACCTGGCGGTACTCAGGCTCCGCGGCTGCGTAGTTAGCCTGATTAAAGAGAGCGTTCGCCAGGCCACGGTGACTCCTGATAGTGAGTGGATGCTCGGATCCAAGCGCTTTTTCTTCGGCTAGGATAAGCTGACGAAACATGTCTTCGGCTTCCGTGTAGTTCTTGTCACCCATGAGAGCGTTAGCCAGGCTATTTCGATTAACGAGCGTATTTGGGTGCGCCGGGCCAAGGACCCGTTCCTCTAAGGAAATGACCTCTCGATATTCAGCAGCAGCCTCGGCGTGCTTGCCTTGTGCTTGAAGTGCGTTAGCCAGAGTCGATCGCCCGGAGAGGGTATCGGGATGTTCCGGCCCCAAAGCTTTTTCTTCCAGGCTAATGAGATCGCGAAGGTCGGTCTCTGCCTCGGCAAATTTTCCCTGGCTCATGAGCACGCTGTCGAGCCGGAGACGACTGATAAGAGTGTCGGGGTGCTGCGGTCCGAGCACGCGCTCTTCAAGACGGATAACATCACGAAGGTTCAACTCAGCTTCGGCATACTTACGCTGATGATCGAGGGCATAGGCAAGACTGCTCCGGCTCCTTAAGGTATCGGGATGCTCGGGACCTAGCACCTTGTTCTCAAGATCAATCACCTGGCGATACTCATTTGCGGCCTCGGCGTGCTTACTCTGGCGGTCCAAAGTCAGCGCTATGTTATTGCGAGTCCTGAGAGTATCGGGATGCTCTGGCCCTAACACCTTTTCTCTTATCACCAGGATGCGGCGATGCTCCGCTTCCGCTTCGGCAGGCTTGCCTCCATTATCCAGCGCGATAGCGAGGCCATTTCTGCTCAATAGGGTATCGGGATGCTCGGGACCGGAAATCCTCTCCTGCAATGCCACGATGGCGCGAAAGCCGGCGATCGCTTCATTGTATTTTCCCTGGCGATATTGCGCATAGGCGAGGCGGGTGCGGCCCCTAAGTGTATCTGCATGCTCGGCACCGAGAGATTTCCCCCGAGTTTCAACGACCATTCGCAGAACCTCTTCACCTTCGCGGTAGGCGCCTTGCTCAATGAGCAGATCGCCGATTGCATGTTGCACCTCAGCCCATTGGGTTGGGTTGCCTTGTCGATCGGTCAGCCTCTCCGCGGCGCGGAAATGCTCCATCGCGGTCTTGAACTGGATCCGTTTCTGTGCGGAAAAGCCGGCCAATTCCAAGGCCTGGAGCATCTCCGCTGATTTAGGCGGCGCGGCCTTTCGCGCTTCATCGACGGCCTGTAAAGCCAGACGTTCCGCTTCAAGATAGTCCTTCGAGACATAGGCAGCGTTTGCGCGCTCGTAACTGGAGGCATTCGGCGCGCGCTTCAGGTCGGCAGCTACTTGCGGAAGTTTTTCGCGCAAAAGTTTGGCATCAACGTTGAGTTGTTTAGCCAGTTCCGTGTAGACCCGTTCCTGGAGAGCGGCGGGATCTTCTTCCGCCTGCGATTGGCGCATTTGGGCTTCAACCTTCGGATAATTCAGGATGCCTTCGCGGAGCTTGGTCACTTCCTGGGTCATCGCCACCACGGCATGTTCGGTGTCCGCCACGCGCTGGGTGGTTTGGCGCTGGCCGTAAAGGAGCCAGAGGCCCAAGCCAACGCTAATGACGAGGAGTATCGCCACGGCCGCGGCCCATTGTTTCACGCCGCGGCGCAGGCGGATCAGATCGTCGCGCAGCTTGAGAACACTGGCTTCCAAACCTTCTTTGCTGGTGAGCGGATGGAAGAGATGAGCGTCGGATTGCAAGCGCTGGCGATAGGCCGCCTGGAGCGCGCGCAATTCCTCCGGCTCGCCCTCGCACACATCGACTGGGAACTTCTCGTCAATGAAGAGGTACCAGACTTTTTTGCCGCGCTGCCGGGCGTAAAGTGCTTCATATTGCGTGTAGCTGACGCGGCCAAATTGTGGATCGGGCTGGGGGGGCTCGGCGCCGTAGCAGTTGCCCACGATTTGCAGAACGCCTTTGCATTGGTCGATCTGCTGACGCAGCATCGCTCGAAGGTCGCCTGTTTCTGTGCCGAAAATCTCCTGCCAGACCGGCTGATAACCGAGAAAAGTTAGCGTGTTGGCAGCCAACTGCCGGCCGCTCCTCAATTCACGGCTGACGGCAGAAATGAAAATAAGCGGAAGCGAGGCCACAACAGCAGATACCAATTTAGTTACGGTCTGGCAAGGCTCAGGCGCGTGCGCGTATTCTCTTGCCATATGAGAGCACGCCGGGTACAAAGGCATCCACGATGAACACACGCATATTAAAAGGGGCTTGCCTGCTAACAGTCGGCGCGCTCCTGGCGACCGCCTCTGTTGGTACTGCCCGCGCTCAATTCCCCTACGTTCCGAGCCTGCCTTTTGGCGGGGGTAGTACCGCCGAGAGGGTCGTCACCGCCGCCGTCATTGCGAGCGTGATCTATTTTATTGCGAAACATGAAGCTACCGAACGGCAGCGGCAGGTTGCCGAAACGCGAGCGCGCCAGTCCTACGCGCACATGTCGCCTAAACGGAAGGCGGGCCTGAAGCAGAGAAAGGTGCGTTACATCGCGGTGGACACGGAGAAGGGAGCCAAGAGCTCGCCCAAGGCCAGGAAGACGGTGATGATCTACGACACGGAAACGCAAAAGATCGCAAGCAATAACGCGTACGACGTGGAGAAGGCGCCAAATGTCGGGAGCACCGCCAAGATAGACACTTACTCGGCCGAATACGTCGGATCGGGACTCTAAAGGTTTAGAAAGTAAACCGGCGCAGCCGCGGCGAAAGCGGCACAAGCGTGCAGCGCGAGAACCGGCAACGCGAATCCGGGGCTCTTTGGCAGCCATCTGATCGCGAAGAACCCCACGATCGGCACCTGTGCAGCCATGAGTATCTGCCAAAGATGCGCGGCGGTGCCCTCATCGGCTTCGCGAGCAGCGCCAAACTTCGCGACGTGAACGAGCACAATAGTTAGAGCAATGCACGACATTGCCAACGGCAGAAATGCGCTCGGCCGTTTGATCATAGTTAGAAAACTCATCCGTGAGCCTTGGTTTACAACAAGCAGCTTCTAGTTGTCCAGTTTGTAGGCTTCGGCGAGAGCGATTCCGGTGCTATTATTCGCCCCACGGACAACCGTGGTATACCGGCCCGGTCCGAGAGTGGTTAGAATTGCAGATTCGGAATCTATCGTCGGCGCCAGTCCTGTCGTGATGAGAGCAGAAGCATTAGTGGCATCTTTCCAGTTATCGTTGGTGCCAATCAGCACTCCATTGATGTCGCGAAGCTCAAGCGTGGTATCATCGAGCGCCGTCGGAACTCCAAACGACTTCAGTTCCGGCCCAAGACCCCGCAGGACAACACGACGCGCTTCTCCAGCGCCGATAATAAGACCGGCAAAGAGCGCGTTATCACCCAACTGAACGTTCCCGCGAACCGATAAGTTACCAAGTTCCCCTACCCCAGTTTGAAGATCGTAGATTTCGATGGCGCCTACGCCACCGCTGCTGTTCGCGCTTTTGATAATGGCGGTATGGTTACCCGGCGGCAAGGTTGCGATGATGGCCGACTCGCGATTGTCAGTAGGCGCGAGGCCGCTCTGCTGAATCTCAGTTTCCTGCGTGCTCCGCCAATTGTCGTTGGTCGTCACGGCGCCGCTGCTGTCATGCAGCTCGAGCACAGGATCCTGCAACGGATTGGCGATGCTATTGGCTGAGAGAGATGGTCCAATCGCGCGGATCAAGACGCGCTTGGAAGTGCCGCCTTTCATGATGAATCCACCGATGCCTACATCATTAGCTGAACCCACCAACACACGTCCGGCAATATTTACCAATTGAATACCTGGCGGGCTGGCGGCTGGCGTGGCGGTCGGCACCGGAGCCGTTACGGCCACTTCCGCGTTGATATGACCGAAGCCATCGAGAGCGGAGTAACCGCGCCCGATCCGGTTAGTTAGCCTTCCCGAAAAGGGAAAAGTCTGGCCTCCGGCAGTTACGGTCCCGGCAAAGGTCATGCCCGGCCGCACGTCGTTGCCCAGAGGATCTTCTGGAATAAGGACGCCATCCCCAAGAATATCGGCGGAGTAATCTCCCTTCCGGACCAGGGCCGTAACCGTCATGCCTTGAGGAACAGTAGCATCCTGCCACTGCGACCTGCCGTTATTGAAACGTAGGACCTTGCCGGTAGTGAAGTTGTTATTCGGGAACCCGAGGTTCAGTGTCCATGTATGCTGGGTAGGATTACCTGCGTTCGGGTTCGAAGGGAAAGGAGCGGGATTGCTGCGAGTGGCTACCACGTCTGCCGGGGCCAGACCAACCGACCTGTTCCCGAAAGCAAAAGTGGAAGTGAAGACCATTCCGGGTGTGTAACGGTACTTGGATGAATCAAGGAAGTCAGCCGGAGTAAATCCATTGAAGTTCCCGCCGGTCGGGTTACCGCCGGTCTGCGGCGTGCCTTGAGGGTTGAAGCTCAGACTCGTGAGCTGGCCGGGCCCGGTATAGGTGACTGACCAGCTATTTGCGTCGTTCGAGCCAGTGCCCATGTTGCGGCTGTTATCGCTTGTAACATTGATCGAGATGCTTCCTCCGTTTGTAGTCTGGGCGTTGCCATTCACAGAGTAAGGATCGAGATCGTGCGGGAACGCCGTGGTCTGAAAGATGGTTTTCACCTGCGCCGGCGTAAGCGAGTGAGGTCCGCCATGGCCTTGAAGGACAAGCGCGACAAGACCGGCGCAATGCGGCGACGCAGCGCTGGTTCCATAAAAATTCGGGAAGTTGTCCGGATCGTATTGCGAGTCGCCGACGAGAGGGACACCCATGAAGGGAATAACGCCAAGCGGGAAGAAACTGGTGTTCACGCCATCGGCCGCGGCGATGTCGGGCTTCAAGCGGACCTCAGGAGTGGGCAGCCGATTATTGTTTTGATCGAAGAAGATGGTGACCGGCCCCGTGGAGGTGAAGTCTTCCGGGATATTCGGTTTAAAGGCCTCGTAAGCGGCCACACTGTTCGCGCCCGCAGCCGCGCTGTGGCCATAGGTGACCGGCGTCACATAGGAACCGTATTCCGCAGGTCCGAGGCCCGAGCCACCATTGCCGAAGAAGACGTAACGGAATCGATCTGCGGCCGGAGACGGAGTCGTCGTGTTAGAGCGGCAGATTACCATCTGAGTCTGCACGCCCGGAAAGCTGGGGGTGCCGATTTCGATCGGCCGGTTATTGGCAATGTTGTTCGAGGTAAAGGACTCTGAGGCAAGAAAGACGCCGTTTATATCGAAGAAGAGAACATTGAAGTCCTGGGTAATTCTGGCCGTGCCCGTAGCGTTGTTCAGCTTGACGTGAAATGACCCTTGGGTGGGCAGGGTGGTCGTTGAGTTAAAGAATGGATGGACCGTGATCTTGTACTGGCCGCTTACCGGCGCGAAAAACGTCACCGTTTCATCGACGCCGGTGTCCTGATCGAGAATCACATGGCCATTCGGATCCGTGACGCGGACGATCGCATCGAAATCTTCAAGTGGCGTAGCCGGAGTGGCGTTTTCGCGGATGACATAGGCTTTGCCGGCTACGAGAGGCGGCGGCAGGAAATCCACCGACGAACCGCCGGCACTCGTGCCGTCGCCTTGGAAGATAGGTGGTTCGATAATTGTCGGCGCGGAAACATCGAACGGATCGTTCCACTGGAAAACAAATGGCGCATCGGCTCCGCTGTTAATGGTCTGCGCGACATCGAGACCATTTGGATTAAAGTTGTGGAACCCACCCGCGTAGAGAGCGGGATCGACCCCAGTCAGGTCGATATTCGTTCCGACGAGAGCTGTATTGGCCGGGGCCTTCACGCCAGTGCCATTCGGAACCTGGCGAAAGAGAGAAGAGTAGCCGTCCGTTCCCCAGTTATTCGCCGAGGAAGATGCGTAGGTGACGCCGAATGCGACAACTTCGTTTACCGCTTGCGCGATCACTCCATCGGAAAACATCGGCTCGCTCAAATAGGAGACGTCGTCGCACACAACGTCACCCCTGAAGCCTTGTTGAACCGCCGCGGGTTTTGTGAAGCCCGGAATCCCCGCGAGCGCGCGGATGTTGTTCGCAAAGCCGACCTCGCCATTAAACGCCGTAGCAAACGCGATCTTCGATCCCGGCGCCGTGTCATAAACGATCTGAGCCATGCCGCGTCCCTCGTCGGTCGGGTCGGGGCCCAAGGGCAGATCCTCGAGAACAATCACGCTAGGTAATTCCCCGGCAGCCGTGTCCGCTGCCGCGCGATCGGTTGTGGCAGCGGAGGCATCGAAGCTATCGGACATGACACCGATGGAGATTCCAGTGCCCGGAAAATCCAGAGGAGCCGCCGCGTTGTAACCCTTGTTGATGCGATTGACGCGATGCTGATTGACCCCCTGGGAAGTGGAAGGGCCCGCGTTCAAATGCGGCTTGAGCTGCAGGATCACCGAGCCCACGCCGGGCGTGTTCGCCATTGCCGGGACATCGTCGATCGCCACAAAGCCTTCGATGATTCCATGGCCGCCATAGCTTGGCTCGATGTTCTTGACTTGCAGCAACGGGAAAGCGCTTTGGAGTGCCGCTTGCAGCGTTGCCAATGGCACCCGGCCATCGGGCATGATATCGACAAGATACTTGCCCGTGATTTTGTCGCTCAACGCCATCTTCGCGTAAGCGGCCGCCTGTTTGGTGGCGAAGCCGTCGAAATTTGCTGGAGCCCCAGCCTTAATCGCGAGACTGCTTTCGACGAGCTTGTCGAGGCCGTTGCCGAGATTTTCGGGAACGGCTCGCTTTGCTAAAGCAGGAGCCGCCAGGCAAATAGCCAACAAGAAGCAGATCACCGCCTGGAAAAGGCGGCCGACGCGCGCGGAATTTTGGTTGCTCATAGGACGATTGCGAATCGCGTTCGACGGCCTCAACGGACGCGCCGCAGCCAATATTGTTACAGAAATGTAATGGTAAAACGGACGGCTCGCAGAACCGAACGGCCTTGTTCCCGCGATCTAGAATTGCCTACGCCCGCATTTCGCGCGGTTCTGGCTCCAATTCCACAATCCACGAATCATCTCTTCAACTTTGGAAAGCACCCCAAAGAAAGGCCCAATGAAAAAATCCGCCTCCACTCAGTCCGGCATCTTTATCCTGCGTGTAGTTTTAGTGTGCAGCCTCTTGGCGCTGTCGGCGCTCCTTGGATTTCTCGCCTTCGCCGCGGCGCCTCCATCGGGAACGATCGGCCCAGCTGGACCATCGGTGCCCTGGGTCGGCACCGCAACCGGCCTTCCGCCGACGGGAGGCGGAGAGGATGCATGCGAAGAAGGAACAAACTGCGATAGCTTTAAGCTTACGATCTCCGGCACGCCGGGCGATTGGTTGGCCGCCGGAAAGATTGTTCATGTTCAGATCAACTGGGCCTCCCCCTCTACGGACTACGATATGTATGTGCACAAAGGCACGCTCTCCGGGCCGGTTGTGGCAACCTCAGGCGCCGGCGGATCAACCCAAGAGCAGGTGGACTTGGATCCGCGCCGAAGCAGCGTCGGGACCGGCGACTTCATCGTACATGTCGTCTACTTCGCGGCGACGATGGCCGATCAATATACCGGGGTCGCCAGTCTGGCGGCGGCCGCGCCACTTCCCGGTCCTGCCCCCGCGGCCTCCGGGTTCGCGCCGCGTTTCGAAAACTTCAATCCTCCGGCGCTGGGTCCAAACACGCTGGGTCGAAGCGCGGGCGAACCTTCCATCGGCATTGCCTTGCCGATCGTCGGCCATCCGGAAGGGCGCGCGATGTTTCAGTCGGACGTGCAAACGCTGCGCGTAACCTTTAACGGCGCTTGCGCCAAACCGCTTTGGGAAAACAAGCCCGCGCCGACATCGCAACAGGATTTCGATCCGATTCTCTTCACCGATTTTCAAACGGGCCGCACGTTTGTGAATCTGTTGACATTCGCGGCGAATGTCATTGTCGGCGAACAGTCGTACACCGACACAGCGCCTCCCGACAACGACGGCGACATCTGGCATCCGACTACTGGCTCCGGCATTGCATCGGGCATAGATCATCAAACCGTTGGCGGTGGAAATTATCATCTCCCGCTCATTGGCACACCCGCGAACCCGCATGCGGTTTACTATTGTTCGCAATCGACGGCCGACGCGAGCTGTGCGCGAAGCGATAACGGCGGCGTCAATTTCGGACCGGCGGTGGTAACTTATACGAGTCAATGCGGCGGGCTCCACGGCCATATAAAAGTGGCGCCGGACGGAACTGTTTACCTGCCGAACAAAGGCTGCGGCACTTCTCAGGCGGTGGTGGTTTCAGAAGACAACGGGTTAACCTGGGAAGTTCGCAAGCTCCTCGGGAGCGCGGCGGGGGGAAGCGATCCATCGGTGGGCGTTGGCAGCAGTGGAAGAGTTTATTTTGGCTATGCCGATGGCGACACGGCCGCGGCTATCGCGATGTCGAACGACAACGGCAAAACCTGGACCAATCCGGTTGATGTCGGCGCGGCTTTTGGAATTCAAAACATTGTTTTCCCGGCCGTAGTCGCAGGCGATAACAACCGGGCGGCCTTCGCTTTTCTCGGAACGCCAACCGCCGGCGGATTAAGTGGACCGAGGTTCACCGGCATCTGGCATCTCTACGTCGCGACGACTTATGACGGCGGCAATACCTGGCACACCGTGGATGCCACGCCTAACGACCCGGTGCAACGCGGCTGCATTTGGCTGTCCGGCGGCGCGAACATTTGCCGAAACCTCTTGGACTTCATGGATGTGCAAATGGATCACGAAGGCCGGATCCTGGTGGGATACGCCGATGGCTGCGCCGGCGGGGAATGCGTGCTGGCGCCCGCGGCCGCGACGGGCAATTCGTACACGGCCCTGGCAGCGATCGCGCGACAGAGCGGCGGGCGCAGACTTCTCAGCGCCTTTGATCCTCCGGCGGCGGCAACAGCGCCAGGCACTCCAACGCTGAACGCGAAACGCAACGGCGGACTTGTGCGGCTCTCCTGGTCCGAGGCCGATACCGGAGGATCGGCGATAACGAATTATCAGGTTCTTCGCTCCACCACCACCAACACGGAAACGTTATTGGCCACGGTGCCCGGCACTCAGTTACGCTATGACGACCAGACCGCCACCGACCCGGCGATAACGTACTTCTACAAGGTGGTGGCAGTGAACGCCCAGGGTTCCTCGTGCGGCAACAACGAAGTCTCGGTGAGGTTTGTGGGAGATTCGTATGCGGCCACCGGTTTCGTCGTCGCGAGCGATCCCACCGCAGAGGCCGGCCCTCCCGCGGCGAATCCCGACTTGGATATCCAATCCCTTTCCATCTCGGAGCCGGGGACTGGCCCCAACGCAGGGAAGCTGGTCTTCAATCTCAAGATGACGAATCTCGGCGTGATTCCGCCGAATCGGCGTTGGAGGATCATTTGGAATTCGCCGGCGTCGCCCATCACAGCGACGGGCGATCACACCGGTCAGTTTTACGTCGGAATGAGTTCCGATGCCGCGGGTGCCGTTTCGTTTGAATACGGCTTCATCAATACTCCGGTGGTAGGACTAGTTCTTGGCGATCCACAAACGACCCCAGTCGGAACACCCGATGCCGCCAGCTTTACTCCGGCGGGCCAGATTACCATCGCCGTTTCGCGGAACAAAGTCGGCAACCCGCAAGCTGGCGATCTCCTGGGCGGCATTTCCGTCCGGACTTACGCCGATTCCACGAACAAGGTGCGCTCGACGAATGCGATCGATACGACCGCGAATGCCAATGCGAATGACGATACGGCGAATGCGGCCGCTTATACGATAGCAGGTCCGCGCTCGGCCCTGCTCCAAAACATCGCCACGCGCGCGCAAGTCGGCGCGGCCGAAAGGGTGTTGATCGGCGGCTTCATTATTACCGGAACCGAATCGAAGAGAGTCATCGTGCGCGGTCGCGGGCCGTCGCTGGCCGGCTTCCCTGGGATTACCGATCCGTTGCACGATCCGATCCTGGAGCTCTATAACGCCACGCCCGGCGCTCCGCCTATCGCCACAAATGACGACTGGCAAACCCCACCCTCCAACGGGAACGATGTCTCGAACACAGGGCTCGCGCCCACTCATCCGTTGGAATCGGCGATTGTCCGCACGCTGGGTCCCGGTAATTACACCGTCATCCTGCGTGATAAAGATATGAGCGCGCCGAGGCTGGGCCTGGTGGAGGTTTTCGATATTGCGCCTGCGTCTAATTCGCAGCTCGGGAATTTGAGCTCGCGCGGGTTCGTTGGCACCGGCGATAATCTGCTGATCGGCGGCGTGATCGTGGGACCTTCCAGTACTGGCAGCGCTAATGTCCTCGTGCGCTCACTCGGGCCATCGCTCACTCAATTTGGCGTCCCCGGAGCACTGGCCGATCCGAGGATAACGGTCGTAAACCAGAGCGGGACGCCGATCGCATCCAACGACGATTGGCGCGCGAACGAAGCGGCCATCACGGCCCAGGCGCCTAATCTCGCGCCATCGAGAAATGAAGAATCGGCGCTGATCATTTCACTGGCTCCGGGACAGTATACCGCCGTCGTGGACAGTAAGAGCGGCACCGGCGTCGCAACCGTTGAAGTTTATGGCCTGACCGGGCCGTGATTCTGGCCTCCTGGATTAACGCGAGGAAAGACCCGTATGAAAAAATCAATCCTGTTCACGCTGAGCTGCGGCTTCGTGCTTTTCACTTCAGCGTTCGCCGCGACTCCACCCAACGGAACGTTGAACCCGGGAAGCACCGCGCCGCTTTCGTGGACGGGCGACGCCGTCGGCGCCCCCGCGGTCACCTCGGAAGCAGCGTGTCAGGATGGTTTTAACTGCGATGTCTTCACGATTCACCTGAACGGCGCCGCTTCGGATTACGCCGGCAAACAGCTCGTCATCAAAATCACGTTCACCATGCTGAGTGATTACGACATGTACGTGCACAAAGACACGGTGACGGGGAAGGTGGTTTTTCCCGCGGAAAATGGATCGCAACCAAACACCAGCGAACAGGTGGTGATTAACCCGGCCACCTCCGGCGCCGGCGACTATGTGGTGCACGTCGTCTATGCCGATGTCGTGCCGACGGACCAGTACAAGGGCACCGCTACCATAACAAGCGCGACAGCGCCCACCGCTTCTCCGACGCCGATCCGTCCCGCGACCTATATCAACAGCGGGATTACTTTCAGTAATAATGTGCCGATCAAAGCGCCGGTCGCTTTGCGCGATGGCGAACCGAGCAACCGGACCGATTTCGCCGGGAACGCCTACGTCGGCTCGATCCGCGGTTTTCCAGCCGGGGTCGATCTCTGGCGCTTCGATTTGAATCCGACCAGCACCTCTTTCGATCCGAACATGCGGGTCCCGATTTATCGCGGACAACCCGACGCCTTCAGTCCCGCCGGCAGTGAGGTCGAGCTTGGCGGGGACGGCGGCGGCGATATCGATCTTGCGGTTCCATTCAGTTTGCCGGGAGGACAGACGTTTCCCACTCTCGCCTTCAGCAGCCTGATCGCGGCGAACATCTCGACCGGCAGTTCCATCGATCGCGCGAGTACGTTTCAAAAGAACCCGGTCGGCAACGGCACGGGCGGCGTCATCGTGGACGACCGTCAATGGGAGGAATTTCTCGGGAACGTCACGGTCTATATATGGTACCGCACGCTTCAACCCGCGGTGACGCAGGTGCAGCGCTCGGATGATGGCGGGAAAACTTTTGGGCCCGCGGTCACCGCCGGCACCACGACACAGGTGGGTCCGATCGATGTTCACCAGGCCACCGGAATTGTGTACGCGGGGACGAGCCAGGGCACGGTCGCGGTCGGCATTCCGGCCGGCCCGCAATTACCGCCGGCGAGTTACACTGTTCGCAACGCGGCGACCGATCCAAACGGCGTCGCGCATTTGTTCTTCGTCACGAAAGTCGCGGACGACGGAACACCCAACGGCACCGTTTACGTCTGCTATTCGAACGATCACGAAATCCTGCTCAAGCACTCGACCAATCAGGGCGCGACCTGGAGTATTCCGGTCCGCGTCAATAGTAACGGCAATGCGGCGTCGAACGTTTTCCCATGGATGGAGACGGGGCCGACTCCGGGATCGGTCGGCATCGTTTGGTTCGGAGCGCCTGGCGGCAACGACGATAACGCCGAGTGGAAAGTTTACTTCGCGCAGTCCTTCGACGCGACGTCGAACACCCCGACTTTCCGCATCGCGGAAGTCACTGAGCCCGAGCATATCATTCATGCCGCTAATATTTCCGAAGGCGGCCTGACCGGCGCGAACAATCGAAACCTGATCGATTACTTCCAGGTTTCATTCGATCCGCAAGGCGGCGCCGTCATCGCCTACACCGACGATCACAACGATTACGACGGGCACACTTATGTCGCGCGCCAGATTAGCGGTCCCAGTATCAAAGGCGGAAATCTGCCAGCCCAGACCGAAGGTACGGCGCTCGTCATTCCGCCGGGGACTTCCAGTGTGGATTCAAGTGAAGTGATGCCGCCGCGGGTTCCCGGTTTGAATGGCGAACAGGTCACCGATTACGCGCAGGACTTGCAGGAAGGTAACATACCGCGCATTCACCAGCCGGATGCGTCCGATGTTTTGACGGTCCGTTACGACACGTCCGGAACCGGCGCCAGCCTCGCCATCGCCGGCGCGATGCAAGTCTCCAGTCTTGGCGTCATCCCAGGGCAGACGACCTGGCAGATGAGTTTCTGCGTGAACGCGCCGCACAATGTTCTCAGCCCGACTGGCACTTACTCCTTCGCCGCGTCGGATCACGCGGATCAATTCTTCCTCGAGGCGGACACGGATGTGAACGGCGCGCAAACCTACAGTTACGGGACCGTCGTGCGCGCGAACGATGGCAAGCTGATCTACACGATCGTCGGCGCCGCTGATGCCGGTGCCTTTAACGTTTCGGACAATACTGTTTCCGTCCAGGTCAGCGTCGCGAAGTTGAACGCCATTCTATCGACGGCCAAGCATCCACTCATCACCAACGGCACCGTTATCGCGGGTTTACGTGGGCGGTCGTACACGATCGAGGTCGTTCCTCCAGTAAGCGGGCAAGGTTCCCGGCAGGGGCGGCGCGATGTCGCGCGCGGCGGCACGCAGTTCATCGTGCGCGATTCCGCTTTCGCCGCTCCAGCAGCGAGCCCGGAGCCGACACCGTACCCGCCGCCATTCGTGGCCGCGGGCGCAACGCCGGTGCCGACACCGCCGCGTCGCCGGCTGGCGAACATCGCGACGCGAGTCGACGTCAAAGGTGGCCAGAGCGACGGCAACGCCGGCTTCATCAAGCGGTTTGCGCCGGCCAAGAAAGTTTTGATCCGCGCCGTCGGCCCTTCGATCAGCGTAAACGGTCAGCCGTTGGCCGGGACATTGCAGGACCCGGTTCTGACGGTGTTCGATTCCAGCGGGCAAATCGCGACCAATGATAACTGGCGGATTGGGACGCAGCAGGCCGAGATCACCGCGAGTGGCTTGGCGCCAATCAATAATAACGAAGCGGCCGTGATCGTAAATCTCACCGGATCCGCCGCCCGCAGCAATTACACCGCAATTATCAGCGGCAAGAGCGGGGCGACCGGGATTGGGTTGATTGAAGTTTACGATCTCGACGCAGAATCGTTCGCCGATCTCGGGAACCTCTCCACCCGCGGACTAGTCGGGGCTGGAAGCAGCGTCCTCATTGGCGGGTTGATCGTGCGCGACGATTCATTCACGAACCAGCCGCAAAATATTTTGCTTCGCGGCATCGGGCCATCGCTGAGTACGGGAGGAGTCGCGAATCCGCTGCAGGATCCGTCCATCACCCTCTTCAACAGCCAGGGTACTCCCATCACTTCCAATGATGATTGGGGATTGAGCCCGGATGCCGGTGCATTGACCCTCAGCGGTCTTGCTCCAACGCATCCAAAAGAATCGGCCATTATTCGGACGCTCGCGCCCGGTCAATACACCGTGATTTTGCAACCTGCCACGGGCAGCGGCGGCATCGGCAGCGTGGAGATTTACAATCTAGGCAATCAATAAATCCGCCGCGCCGCGCGGGCCATTTGTCATCTCGCGCGGCGCGGCCTATCGTCGCGGCATGGCCGAAAACGACCAGCTTCTCGACGACATGCAGGAAAACGACGACGCGAGTGGCGGCGTCACTTTCGTTCTATCTCATCGTCCACTCGTGACGACGCAAGAGCGCGCTTCTTCCGCAGGCGCGTCTTGCGATTACGAGAACCTCGGAGAACTTCCGCGCTCCTACGGCCAGCCGCTTCTTGTCGCCATCGCGCGCGATCCGCACACCCTTTTCGTTTATTGGGACCTCGATTGGCCGGCGATTTTCGGAGACCGCCCACCAGCGGATCGTAAAATTCATCTGCGCGTCCAATCCTCCGACGGGACCGAAGAAACGCGAGCGACCGTGGAACCGTTCGCCGGCAGTCATTGCATCGCTGTCTCAAGCGCTCGGGCATCCTATCAGGTCGAGCTCGGTTATCACGAACCCGCTGGCATTTGGAATTCCGTCGCCACTTCCGATCCGGTCCTGACTCCGCCCGACGACGTGGCTGACAGCGGCCCCATCGATGTCGCGACTGTGCCTTTTCATTTGAGTTTCCAGCGCATCGTCGATGCCTTTCGTGGCTCGCAATACGATGGTGACGCGCTGGCGGAAATCCTGGGCCGGTTGCAGGAAAAGGCTGACGATCCGGACGCAGCCCTGGCAGAGAGCGAGCATGAAATCCTGCGCGCGCTCGATTTAAGTTTGTCCGAAACCGATACCCATCATCGCTCCCGTTTGCGAAATGCCGGCGACGCATTTGCGACCCGGCAGCGGGTCGAATCCATCCTCGGCTTCGGCGCGACTAGCCCGATGTAAGTCGGCGTCTGCCTATTTGCTCAGGCTTATTCCCTCCGGCATTTCCGGTGGCGGTGCGTTGAGGCGGCTGTGGCTCTTTCCGTAAGCAAAGTAGAAGACGAATCCGATCAGGAGCCACACGATTAATCGCATCCAGTTCGTCCACCCGAGGCCGTAGATCATCGCGCCACAGACGATGATGCCGAGCGTTGAGACCACCGGCACCATCGGCACCCGGAATCCGCGCTCCAAATCAGGACGCCGAACCCGCAAGATCCAGATGCCGGCACAGACGAGAATGAAGGCGAACAGGGTTCCGATGCTGGTCATTTCACCAGTGACGTCCGCCGGAACGAAGGCCGCGATCAGGCCGATGAAGACAAAGAAGAGCAGGTTCGATTTGTAGGGCGTCCTAAAACGCGGATGCACGTCCGAAAAAATCCTCGGCACCAGGCCGTCCCGACTCATTGAAAAGAAGACGCGCGACTGACCGAGCAACAACACGAGGATGACTGATGAGAATCCAGCCAGGATCGCGATCGTCACCGACTTCGAGAGCCACTCGTAGCCGTGCATGTATTTGGTGATCGCGAACGCGACCGACGCTTCCCGGCCGGCCGAGCGAAAATCTCCCACCGTGGCCACGCCGCTCAGAACGTAAGCGAACAATACATAGAGAACCGTGCAAATCGCCAGCGAGCCAAGAATCCCAATCGGCATGTCGCGCTTCGGATTTCTCGCTTCCTGCGCGGCGGTCGAGACAGCGTCGAACCCGATATAGGCGAAAAAGACCACGCCGGCCGCGCCGAGAATGCCAAGGATTCCGCCGTAGGCGTGCGTAATGCCCTGGGGAGTAACATAGGTCGTCGCCGCGGGGATCAACGGCGTATGATTGGCAGGATTGATGAAGCCCCACCCAATTCCGATGAAGAGCAGCACGATGGTTGTTTTCAAGATAACGATCAGGCCATTGACGAAAGCCGATTCCTTCGTGCCGCGGATCAGCAGAAGGGTCAGAACCAGAATGATGAGCACCGCCGGGATATTCATCATGCCGGATACCCCTGAAGGATCGTGTTCAAAAGGCGAGTGCGACCACTGGTAGGGTATTCGCATCCCAAACCACTCGAGCACGCGATTGGCATATTCGCTCCAGGCGATGGCGACTGTCGCGGACGCAACGGCATATTCGAGAATCAAGTCCCAACCAATGATCCATGCGACCAACTCGCCCATCGTGGCGTACGAATAGGTGTAGGCGCTCCCCGCCAGCGGAATCATGGAGGCGAATTCCGCGTAACACAGACCCGCAAAGGCGCAACCGAGACCGGCGACGACGAAGGCGAGCACGACCGACGGACCCGCCCGGTCCGCGATCGCGGCGGCCGTGCGCACAAAGAGACCGGCGCCGATGATCGCCCCGATCCCGAGAGCGATGAGATTCACCGGCCCGAGCGAACGTTTCAGACTGTGCTCGCCGACTTCCTGAGCCTCTGCCATCAGTTTATCGATCGGCTTTCTTGCGAATAGATTGGCCATGCGTTCTGTTTCTTTTTTTGAGTTACCTGAGTTGTAGTTTCGGTTTCGCTAACTGCCTTGGTCGCCTGATGGCGCGCCCGCGCTCGATTTCCTCCACAGAAAATAAATCGGCACGCCGCTCAGCACGATGATGAGGCCCGGCCATGTCGTTGCGGTCTGATACATGAAAAGCACGACGAGAATCACGGATGCGCCCACGATGTAAAGCGCGGGGACGATCGGGTAACCGAATGCTTTATACGGGCGCTCGGCGTCGGGTCGTTTCCGGCGCAGCACGAAGATGCCGATGATCGTCAGGATGTAGAAGATGAGCGCGGCGCTGATCACGTAGTCGAGCAGATTGCCGTAGAGGTTGCCGTACTTGACCGCGCCCGCCGCGTTCGTCGTCACCGTGCGCGGGAGCACGAGCAGCGCCGCCCAGATTCCCTGAATGACGAGGCCCCATGCGGGCACGTGATTTTTGTTCAGTTCGCCCGCCGAGCGGAAGAACAGACCGTCGCGCGCCATCGCGTAGTAGGCGCGTGCGCCCGCGAGGATGAGACCGTTGTTGCAACCGAAGGTCGAGACCATGATCGCCACCGCCATCACGGTCGCGCCTCGTATGCCGAAGATGGCTTGCGCCGTCTCTGAT
>JBBWZL010000029.1:0-31506 GCA_039649045.1 Verrucomicrobiota bacterium
GGGCCGGCGCATTCGGCGCCCGCGCCTTCGCCGCACTAATTTCAGATTCGCGTAGCCGTCGCGTTTGAGCGGTCCGGAGTGCGTGCGGCGATCCGATTCGCGACGAGAAATTTCTTTGACACTCGAAGGCGGGCTGTTAGCTTGCCGACGCTTTTCGCTGGAACGAAGACGGTCCCATGGTCGTTCAAATTGCAAAGTTTGACGCGGCTCTGGGATTTTTGGTTCTCTAGTGGAGGTAACCGGTTTGTCGCTGGGCTCGGTCCGCGAGATGGTGACAAGCAGCGAGATGTTGAAACGCGGCCCACATAGCTCAGTTGGTAGAGCACGTCCTTGGTAAGGACGAGGTCACCGGTTCAATCCCGGTCATGGGCTCCAGAAGCGGGGCTCGCGACCGGCAGTAACAATTAAAAAGACGCAGTTAGTTTCAAACGAGGAAAATCGAGATGGCTAAGGATAAATTCGAACGCAATAAGCCGCACGTAAACGTCGGCACGATCGGTCACGTTGACCACGGCAAGACTACGCTCACCGCCGCGATCACCACCGTGCTCTCCAAAAAAGGTTTCGCCGAAGCGCGCGCCTACGATTCCATCGACGCCGCTCCCGAAGAAAAAGAGCGCGGTATCACGATCTCGACCGCGCACGTGGAATATCAGAGCGACAAGCGCCACTACGCCCACGTCGATTGCCCCGGCCACGCCGATTATGTGAAGAACATGATCACCGGCGCCGCGCAAATGGACGGCGCGATTCTCGTCGTCTCCGCCGCGGACGGCCCGATGCCGCAAACCCGTGAGCATATCCTGCTCGCGCGCCAGGTTGGCGTCCCGTCAGTCGTCGTGTTCCTGAACAAAACCGACATGGTGGACGATCCGGAACTGCTCGATCTCGTCGAGATGGAAGTGCGCGATCTGCTCACCCAATATGAATTCCCGGGCGACAAGATTCCGATCGTCAAAGGCAGCGCGACCAAGGCGCTCGCGGCCGGCGATCCCGCTCATCCGGACGCGAAGTGCATTCTCGACCTCATCGCCGCGGTTGACGATTACATCCCCGTCCCAGAGCGGCCGGTGGATCTGCCGTTCCTGATGCCGGTGGAAGACGTATTCAACATTGAAGGTCGCGGCACCGTCGCGACCGGTCGTGTCGAGCGCGGCATCCTCAAAAAGATGGAGGAAGTCGAAATCGTCGGTCTCAAAGACACGATGAAAACGACTGCGACCGATATCGAAATGTTCCGCAAGCTTCTCGACGAAGCACGCGCCGGCGACAATGTCGGAGTGCTGCTGCGCGGCGTGAAAAAAGAAGACGTCATGCGCGGGCAGGTGATCGCGAAGCCCGGCAGCATCAAGCCGCACCGGAAGTTCAAGGCGGAAGTCTACGTCCTGAGCAAGGAGGAGGGTGGCCGTCACACGCCGTTCTTCACGAATTACCGTCCACAATTTTATTTCCGCACGACCGACGTGACCGGAACCGTCAAGCTGCCGGAAGGCGTCGAGATGGTAATGCCCGGAGACAACGTCTCGGTCGAGGTGGAATTGATCACGCCAATCGCGATGGAAAAAACCATCCGGTTCGCGATTCGTGAAGGCGGCAAAACCGTCGGCGCCGGTCGCGTTGCGGAGATTCTGGACTAAATTGATTTCGGATTTCGGAAACCGGATTGCGGAAAGAAAATCCAAAATTACAAATAGGTCAGTAGCTCAATTGGTAGAGTAGCGGTCTCCAAAACCGTCGGTTGGGGGTTCGAGTCCCTCCTGACCTGGTGTATGAGGAACGTTAAGCGTTAAAAAAGTTGAATCGTTACATCGTAAACTCTGAGCCGCTTCAACGCTTAAACACTTCACGCTTCAACGCCCAGCCATGTTAACGAAATCCAAAAATTTCTTCGCCGAAGTCCGCGCTGAGCTCCAGAAGGCGTCGTGGCCCTGGGAATCGAAGGACAAGGGAATCCGGCGTTACAAGGAGCTGACCGACTCCACCCTCGTGGTCATCATCGCGATGCTATTGTTGGGCGGCTACGTGGCGCTCTTCGATTTCGTCCTGATTAACTTCATTCATTTCTTCACCCGCATTCACTGATATGGCCTCCGTTCTCGCTCCCAAGGATCAGTGGTTCGTAGTGCACGTGCTTTCCGGACAGGAAAACAAAGTGCGCGATAACATCGAGAAACGCGTCAAGACCGAAGAGATGAGCGACGTGATTTACAAGGTGCTGGTGCCGACTGAGCGCGTCTCAGAAATCAAGCGTGGCAAAAAGAGCGAGACGACCCGGAAATTTTTTCCCGGCTATCTCATCGTGAACATGCACCTGCTCGACGAGAACAATCAGCTCGTGGGCCGGACCTGGTATTTCATTCGCGAAACCACGGGCGTGATCGGTTTTGCGGGCACGAAGGACAAACCGATCCCGATGCGGAAATCGGAAGTCGACAACATGCTGGCGCAGATGCAGGAACGCGAAGAGAAGGTGAAGCCGAAAGTCAGCTTCGAAGTCGGCGAAACGGTGAAAGTGGCCGACGGACCTTTCCAGAATCAGAACGGCATCGTCGAAGAGATCGATCCCGATCGCGGTAAGCTCCGCGTTTCCGTCACCATCTTCGGTCGCGCCACACCGGTCGAACTCGAGTATTGGCAGGTCGAACGAGGATAAAATTTTATGGCCAAAGAAATTGTAGCTCACATCAAATTGCAGATCCCCGCCGGTCAGGCGAACCCGGCGCCGCCTGTCGGCACCGCGCTTGGACCGCGCGGCGTCAACATCATGGCGTTCTGCAAGGAATTTAACGCCGCCACCCAGAAGCAGGCCGGCGATATTCTGCCGGTCGTCATCACCGTTTTCAAAGACAAGTCGTTTACCTTCATCACGAAGAGTCCGCCCGCTGCGGTTCTGTTGAAGAAGGCCGCGAATATTGCCGCTGGTTCAAAAGAGCCCAACAAAACCAAGGTCGGCAAAGTCACGCGCAAGCAGGTCATGGACATCGTGAAGCTGAAGGCCAAAGATCTGAACTCGCGCACCGACGAAGCCGGCTTCCGCGTCATCGCCGGCACCGCCCGCCAGATGGGCCTCGAAATCGTCGATTAAATAATTCCGGGCTCATGTCGCCCTCCATTGCTCCCGAAATCGAGGAGCAGATTATTATGCGCGAACGCCTGCGTTTGCTCGCGCTCGGCTTTTACGTCAAGGGCGCCATGGGGGCAGTGTTCATCTCATTTCTTCTACTCCACTTCTTCATGTTCCTCGGCTTTTCGTTTATCCCCGAATCGGCTTGGAACCAACCGCCCAAATCTGCGACGACCACCCAGTCGTCTTCGATATTACCGTCGCCGTCGCCCCGGCCGGTAAATCAAGGTCCGCCGGTGATCATTTTCCGAATTATCGCGGCGGTGATCGGCGTGATTATTTTGCTCGGCTGGACCTTTGGCGCGTTGACCATTTATGCCGGACGCTGCGTTCGCCAGCGCACTCATCGCGTATTCATTCTGGTGATGGCTGGATTGAATTGCGCTCTCATTCCATGGGGGACGCTATTGGGCGTTGCCACATTCACTCTCCTCCAATCTCCCGAAGGCCGGCGAGAGTTTGGTCTTTTGACCAATGACGGTCGCTAGGTAGCCGACGGTTTTTGCGGTGGTTTGGGGCTGAGCAGATTCTTGATTGTATCGGCGCCGAAGCCGAGCAGGAAGACCGCTACCGCTGCCGGGACTAAGTCAAGTTTGGTCAGCTGTTCTCGCGCTCCAGCGAGCAACCCAATAAGTGCGATCACCAATACAATGGCCAGGCGAACACCTTCCGCCAGATTCCGATCCCCGATTACCTGCCGGGACTCCTTCTCGAGCTTGGCAGTCGTCGAAATGAATAGTGGACTGTCACCTGGCTTTGCGTTAGGCGGCAAAAACGTGGCTCGAACGGTGTACACCGGTTTTCCACCTCTCGGGAAGTAATGATAAGCTTCCCAGCCAGTCTCTGTGAGATCATTGTGGCCAAAATTCCACTCACAGGGAATTTCGTCCCGCGCTGCTGCCGAATTCAATTCTTTCCTGCGAAATCGCACGCTGAATTTGGCCAATCGGTCCTCCATGGGAGAAGGTTCGATGACGATCTTGGTGGATGGATCCTTAATTGCCTCAAGAATTTCTTCGACAAAAATCCGTTCCTTGATTTGCTGCAACAAGAGCCTGGCCTTGCGCAGGCCAGCGATGGTGTCGGTTTGAAGAAGTCTGATATAATCATCCTGTTTGGGGAAAGGCGGCGTCTTCGTCGAATCGTAGTACGCTTGATAGAGGCGGACTAATTCCAATTGTTCTGTGATGAGATCGACAAGCCAATAGTCCGAGGTTGACAGCGATGTGGCAGAGCGGAATTTATCAAAACTCGTGAACACCCGGTCCAAGGCCGGTTTCAACTGGGAAAGCGCCGCTGACACTGTGGCTGAGGCCGGGTAAAATTCTTGGTTCAGGGAATCGATTCTCTTGCGAAGTCTGGATTCGAACTCCGAGTCTACTTCCTTCATTTTTTCAATTCTCTGAGACGCGCTAACGATCAGCGCTTTGGCAGCGTCGAAATCCCCCTTCGTCGGATCGGCGCGCTGAAGAAGATCAGCTGCTTTTTGAAGTTCGCTGTCGGCTTGGTCCACGATGGCGGCGAGTCCGTTGGTGCGCATCGCATTTTCAAGATCGAGGCGAGCGCGATCCAGTTGAGTCGCGAGATCGATCTGTTGATGAAGCATGGCGATTTTATCCCGGCTTTGTTTGACGATATCGGCGAACTCAGCACTAATGATTAAACGCGACTTCAGAAGTTGGGCCACTCGATTGCGCTCGACGCGCAAGAGGACCCGCAGCCGGGAGTCGATGTGGGTCGAGAGATCTCGCGTCCGATTCGCCAGGGCGCCTAACTGCTCCTGAATGTCGGCGCGGCTGAGTGCGTTTGGAACCCAGTTGTTCAAGAGCAACGAGCAGAGTCCGCCCAGCGTGACGAAGACGAGGACAAAGCTGTAACCCAAAAACGATTGCCAGAACTCGCCGATGGAATTGAGGTGGGCCTTAAATGGAATGACCCGTTCCAGCAATGGTTGGTTCCCCGCATTCGGCGCCCGCCATTGAATTCTAATGTTCCCATCGCGGATAGTTTCCTTCACTCCGGCGGATCCGGAAAACCACTTATCGTGCGGACTCAGGTCCACCGGAACGCTGCTACTCGGCGGCAGCGTGACGAACGACGGAGCGGACCATATTCCGTCCACTTCGGCGGAGATCCTGACCGGATAGGTCATGGCGTCCTCGTTCTTTAGGGTGATCTGTCGCTTCTCGAATTTAGTGAAAGAAAACTCCGGCTTGTCGGGGAGAGGCGCCACGATCTTGACCCCAAAAGGAGGCCGCAATTTCGTGGCACGCAGTTTGCCAAACGGCTCGCCGTAATTGCAAAGGTTGGCGGCCGCTTCGCCGGCGTCCCAGAAATTGCTTACGTCCACCTTGATCGGGGTCGTCTTCAAGGGCTCAAGCGTCACCTCAAAAACTGGCTGGCCTGCGACTGAACCCGCGGCGGGGGCGAAGAGTACTTTGGTATTCAGTCCGTAGTTGCCGTTGCGGCTTTTGAAATCATCGGCGCTGAGGGAAAGAAGAATTGGTTTCTCGGTTGAGTTTGAAAGATGAAGCAAGCCGCTGGCGTTGTTAGTGCCCGGATCGACCGAAAGCATCAACTCCTTTCCCACGATCTTGAAGGGCGGCTCCGCCATCTTTTCGTACCAAAAAATTTCCGACTTGATCTGCCCGCTTTCGCAATCGACGGAGACTTCCCGGAAACCGCGCGCCTGCTCCGGTTCCTTTTCCTGTTTCTTGCTGGCCACCGGCGGGCAGACGCGGAGTTTCGGCAAACTCGCGGAGACGTAGGCCCGATCCTTTACCCAATCGAAACCGTCATAGCTCTCACGCTTCCAGGAATGAAAATGTCCGGCAAAAAGCCCTTTTACCTTTTCCTTCTCAACGATCTTGTTCCACTCCGAGCGTACCTCGGGGGCCACGGTCCAGGCGGATAGCATGAACTCCTTTCCGAATTCACCGCGCCTGGTTTGCCGTTTCGTGAAGTCCGGATGGTTCGAATCAAGCCCTGCGTAATAGGGATCGTCGATCTCCGGGATATGATAAAAAATATACGCGGACTTGAAGCCACCGTCCGGCTCCACCCGCGCGAGCACTTCTTTTACGTTCGCGAGCTGGCTAGCCTTAAAAGCGGTGGCCTTGTCGGCTGAGTCATCGCTCTTGAAGGAAGCATTGTTGAACCCGATGAAACGGCATTCGCCCACATCGAGAACGCCCGAGGTGATGCCATCGCCCGAGACCGGGCAGAAATCGACTATCTGCATCTCCGGCAACTCGTCCTTCAGAGCTTTGATAAAACGGTGAAAGGTCCCGATGTTCGCGGGATCTTCTCCGACGAGGTCGTTATTGCCCGGGAGGAACAACCACTGTTTTACCTTTGACGATTTAATAATGTCGGCCAGCTCTTTTGCTCTCTCGACATTGGCACCCGGTTCCTTTTCATTTCCGCCGCAAGGCAATCCCTCAAGCCCCAAGTCTCCGGTGACGACAACGAACTTGTAGTCCGCCGCTGTCCCGAAGCGCCCGTTGATTTCTTTAATGCACCACTTGAGGGCCTCCTTGTTTCCCTCCACATCGCCTTTGCAATCGAAGATGTGAGGATCGGTGATCTGGACGAAATCGACCGTGGCGGCGAAGGCAGCGCTGCAATACCACAGCGCGGCGATTCCAAGGGGGAATAGGCGCAGTTTCATTTTGGGCGGGGACTGGTTGAGCGTCCGAGATCGCGAACGGTCCCAGGGCGATTGCGAGTTTGCCTCGACTCCGGCCAAGAAGTCTAGACGAAACTACGCAGGCGGATCGGTGCCGATTGGCCAGGTTCAGGTCCGATCGGTTTTCAAACCCTTCTCTCGCTCGAATTTTTCCATCGCGAGCCCGATCAATTTGTCGATCAATTCGCCGTAGGGCAGGCCGCTGGCCTCCCAGAGCTTCGGATACATACTGATTCTCGTGAACCCGGGGATGGTGTTGATTTCATTCACGATAATCTCGTGGTCATTGCGCAGGAAGAAATCGACGCGGGCCATCCCTTCGCAGCAGAGCACGGAGAAGGTCTTGATAGCCATCTGACGAATGCGCTTCGAAATCTCCTGCGGCAGGTTCGCCGGTATCTCGAGCACCGCGCCGTTCTCATCGAGATACTTCGCCTTGTAGGAATAGAATTCATGGCTGGGCAGAACCTCGCCCGCGACTGAAGCGACCGGCTGATCGTTGCCGAGGACGGCGCATTCGATCTCGCGCCCGACGACGCACTCTTCGATCAAGACTTTGTTGTCGTAGTTGAAAGCATCCTGCACGGCTCGATCGAATTCTTCCCGATCTCTGACTTTGTGGATCCCGACCGAAGAACCGAGATTGGCAGGTTTGATGAAGAGCGGCAGGCCGAGTTGGTCTCGCGCGTCATCAAAATTAATCTCCGTGGCGGGGTATTTGTTGAGCACGATAAATTTGGCGATGGGAATTCCGGCGTCGCGGAGCAACCGTTTCATCACATCCTTGTCCATGCCGACAGCCGACCCGAGAACGCCGGCGCCGACAAATGGAATATTGGCGAGCTTCAGCAATCCCTGGACGGTGCCATCTTCGCCAAAAGGGCCGTGGAGAATGGGGAAAACGACATCCAAAGATCCTGGTGTCTCCCGGCCTGAAAGCTGAACCAGCTGCTCTTCTTGTTTGCCGGGAACCAGCGCCAGATTTTCGCCGCTGGCCGGCAGCGCCGGCAATTCCGATTCAGTCGCTGGCAGGAGGAATCGAGAGCCTTCGTCGAGATGCCAGCCTCCGTTTTTATCGATCCCGATTAAGACGACCTCGTATTTATTTTTGTCGATGGCGTCGACAATGTTTTTTGCCGACTGCAACGAAACTTCATGCTCGGCCGATCGGCCGCCGAATAAGATTCCGACACGGATCTTGGACATCTACGGATGTTAAGGTTCGCGCAGTGGAATCTGCATCGAACTGGCGTGGGTGGCATCGTGATAAAGCTGAACGTGCGCGGTGCGCGCGTCCTTCGCGGTTTCGTCGGCGACGACCCCGCCGGAATTGTAATTCTTCTGCCACGCGATCGAGTTCGAGCACGAGACGACGAGCCGTAACCGGCTTCCCTTCATCAATCGTCGGGCAACGAACAGGCCGGGATTGAAGTCGCACTTCACGATCTCACCGGGCTTCACCAGTTTTTCCTGGCGCAACGATTCGCGGTAACGCAGGCGGCGGATGTCGCTCCAAAGCCCGATGCTGGTGCCGTCGGGTTGGATTTCGTAAAGGTCGACGATGAGGTCCGTGTCGGGTGTGTCGAGGGAAACCCAAAGCGTGACCTGTGGACAGCCGACGAGCGGCGTCTCGTTCGGCAACGGATCGCTGTGATACACGAGACCGTCTTCGCCGATGCTCAACGCGTAACGCTGATCGAGCGCGCCGGTCTTTTCATTGCCCTCCGCGGCGTCGACATTTTCCCCGCGGCGAGTATCGAGCGGATCGTAAACAAACTTGTCGGCGCCCTCCTTGGGCTGGTTTGCCGTGATCATTCCGGAGCGAAAGACGCCATTGGCGTCGCCGTTCTTTGAATCGAGGTAAAACGTCTTCGGATTTGCCGTGAGCGCTTCGAGACTCTTCTCGTATTTCCATTCGCCATTCGCGCCGGTGTTTCCCGACGCGAGGAGATAATAGGCTACCTGATCTTTCAGAAACTCCGGCTTGGGTCCGTTCTTCAGTGTCCAATCGTACCATTGCCGATGCAGATTGTTCAGATCGACGAGCGCTCCCGGGCCAAACTTCACCCCCGCAACTTCATCGGTGGGCGTCCGCGTGCCGGCGTGGTCCCACGGCCCAATGATGAGAAAATGTTTGGCGCGCGCTTCGAGCGAGGCGTTGGCAATGTGGTCGCGATAAAAGGAGAGCGCGCCTAATTCGTCTCCGTCGTATTGCCCGGTGATGCTGAGGATGGGCATCGCGATCTTTTGAAATTGTTGGCGGCTCGGAACCATCGCGTCGTAATACGCATCGGCGATTGGATGCTTCAGGATCCGCTGGAAATTCACGGACGGATTGCCGACAAATGAGTCGAGCGTCTTGAAAGCGATGTGCTTCTTGTAGGCGTCGAGATATTTCGCCCGCCAGAATTTTGAATCGCCAAAAAGATTACCCTGGCCAGCGCGGCCGCTGGTGAAGGTGAACCACTGCACGTCGTAGGTCTCGCCGACGTTGTTGAACGACGGGTAATCGAGCGGCGGATGGGCGGAGGCGACAGGGACGATGGTGGCGAGATGCGGCGGGAATTCCTTGGCCGTCGCCCATTGGTCGAAACCGGCGTAGGAACCGCCCCACATGGTGACCTTGCCGTCGCAGAACGGTTGTTGCGCGAGCCATTCGACCACGTCGTGGCCGTCGCGCGGCTCCTGGGCGAACGGTTCGAAGTCGCCGCCGGAATTGCCTCGGCCGCGCACATCCACCAGGGCAAAGACGTAACCGTGCGAAGCGAAATAGGCGGCGCGCGCATGATAGCTGTCCGAGATGTAGGGTGTGAGAGTGAAAATCACCGGCGTCTTCGGCGCAGAGCCGTCCGCCGATTTCGGCAGGTAAAGCGTGGCATTGAGCTCGACCTTGTCGCGCATCGGAATCTTTACTCCCCAGCGCAAGTCGTAATCGGCCGCGGCCGGAGGCGATTCTTTTGGTGACGGCGAAGGCGCAGGCGGTGGCGTTTGCGCGAGACTTGTTGTCGCGACAACGAGTAGCGCCAGGCAAAGCAATGTCTTCATTTCCGCCGATTCAAGCGAAGCGAGGCGCGCGAAACAAGGCGTTCTTTCTTGCTCGGATCGCCCAGAGTTTCTAAACGAAGGTCATGCGAACCGCTCTTCGATCGACTTGTCTCCTTCTGATTTTGGTTTGGTTGTCTCCGGCCGTGTGTGTTAACGCAGCCGATGAGATCATCGTCTTAAGGGCGGCGCGGCTGTTCGACGGAAAAGCAAAAGCGCTGGTGCCCAACGGCGTTGTCATTGTTCAGGGCGACAAGATCACTGATGCCGGAAGCGGGCTGGCCATTCCGCAAGGCGCCCGGGTCATCGATCTCGGAGACGCGACGCTCTCGCCTGGTTTCATGGATGCGCACACGCATCTCACTTTCGATTTCACCGGCAACTTCAACGAGCGGCTGCTGAAACTTCTCCAGATGAATGTCTCGGAGCTCGCTTTCCTGACGATTCCTAACGCGCGCGCCACGATCGAAGCGGGCTTTACGACAGTGCGCGATCTCGGCAGCCGCTTCGCGGGGAGCCATGATTTTGTCGATGTCTCACTGCGCAACGCGATCGCCAAAGGTGTGATTGTCGGTCCCCGCATGCTAGTGGCGACTTATGGTATCGGCGCGACTGGCGGTCATTTCGACGATACGGGCGGTTTTCGCGATTTCCTCTTCGGCCGTGAACCCGATTTCGCCGACGGCATCGCCGACGGCCCGGATGCGATCCGGAAAGCCGTGCGTTTTCAGGTGAAGAACGGCGCCGACGTGATTAAGGCGGCGGTTTCGGGCGGCGTTCTTTCGCTGACGGACGAAGTGGATACTCCGCAGTTTACGCCGGCGGAAATGGCGGCGTTGGTCGATGAAACGCATCGGCTCCGCAAGAAAATCGCGGTGCATTGCCATGGCGATCAGGCCGCGAAGGAAGCGATCGAAGCCGGCGTCGATTCCATCGAGCACGGATCATTTCTCAAACCGGAAACGCTTCAGTTAATGAAAGCGAAAGGAACTTACCTGGTCCCGACGTTGATGGCCACCGAATGGATCATGGGCAAGATCGATGCTTACCCACCGGCGTTGCAGGCCAAGGCGAGAGCCGCGGGAGCAGCGCGTACCGAAATGTTCCGTAACGCCGTGAAGCTCGGGGTGAAGATCGGGCTCGGCACTGACGCCGCTGTTTTTCCGCACGGGCAAAACGCCAAGGAATTCAAGCTGATGGTCGATCTCGGAATGTCGCCGATCGAAGCTCTGCGCTCCGCCACCTCCGTCGACGCCGAACTCTTTGGCATCTCCGCGAAAGTCGGCACGCTGGAAAAAGGCAAGCTCGCTGACATCGTCGCCATCCCCGGCGATCCCACCACCGACATCACTGCGACCGAGCGCGTCTCGTTCGTGATGAAAGAAGGCAAGATCGTGAAGAATACTTCCAAGCCGTAGGACGAAGTGAAAAATGAAACCAGGAATTTTGGTTTTCGCCTTGTCCGCCATCGGCATCAGTCTCGCGCTCGCCACGAGCAATCAGGAGTACGGACCGAATGAGTACACCGTCATCGACGGCGGCCTCTCGCCGGATCGTAAGTATTCCATCGCCGCGCACGGCGAAGGCGAGCTGGGCTACGGCAACTTCCACATCTATCTGATGAACGCCGTGACCGGCAAGAAAATCGGGCCGTTCGAAGAGATCAAAGACAACCTCGACACCGGCGCCGACGCCTTCTACGCGAAGTGGTCTCGGGATTCAAAGGAAGTGGCCATCCGTTATCGGATTGATCGCCGCGAAGCCCTCGAAGTCCGCTACCAAATCGACAACGGCCGCGCTTACCTCATAAAGGGCCCTTCCAAGTCGGACGGATTGCGCTTCGACTAAGTGCCGCGTTTCGGTGGGTTCATCGACGCGAGGTGGCGACCGCGAGCTTCGTGGAGTCGGCGGAGTGGCCGATATAATAAAGCGAGGATGGTGGCGATTCGATCGGATCCTGACGCGGTCCTGAAGCCTTTCTCCCTTACTTAGACCTCAATCGCCGGCAAGGGCGAGCGGGTGGGGAACTCGGACAAGCCCGAAACCGATGTAGTTCAAGCTCAGCATGACGGTGAATCGGGTTCCGGTTTGCTTAAGGTAATCCGGGAGAACTCATTGATAGAGCGCTAGGGAGAACTCGGACAAGCCGGAAGCCGATGTAGTTCACCCGGGCGGTCGGCCCGCCAAAGTAGCGGAATCCCGCCCGGCAAACCCTGCCCTCCTCGTCCCAGCGGCCGCCCCGCATTATCCGGCCCGTGCCATTCGGCTCGTTCTTTTCCTCGCACCATTGAAATACGTTACCGTGCATGTCGTACAGTCCCAACTTGTTCGGCGCATACGATCCCACTTTAGTCGTGCGGGCCAGGTACGGCCCCTTGGCTGCGTCGCCATCCGGGAAATTGCCGTTGAAGTTCGCCTGGTCCGAGGAGAGTTTGTCAGTCGGTTCGTTAAAATAGAAGTGATGTTGGCAATCACTTTGAGAAGTAGCACCTCCCCGGCACGCATATTCCCATTCCGCCTCGCTCGGCAAGCGGTAGACATAGCCATTTTTTTCGCGCTCGTTCAACTTCTTGATAAACTCCTGCGCGTCGTCCCACGACACGCTTTCCACAGGGAAGTGCTTTAGGTCCTCGTCGGTGATGTCCTTGACCTTCTCGTGCTGAGCGCCTCCGCGGGAGAACGCGCTCGGGTTGTTCCCTTTCCCCATCACTTCCTGCCACTGCCCCTGCGTCACCGTGTGGATGGCGATCTCGAAGTCCTCCTTGATCTCCGTCTGCACAGTCTCTTTCACGCTCACGCCGTTCCAGCCCATGTAAAATGTCGCCCTCGGCAACCGCGCGAACCCGGCGCGCCACATGGGCACGTCCGAGGGGTTGCCGTTGATATCGACCCGTTTGCCGGTGTGATCGAGCCGGAACACTTGCCGTTCCGGCGTGTTGCGAATTTGCAACATGAATCCTTTACTGGTCGCGCCTGCATCCGTCCCCTGTTTTCTGAGGGGCACGTCTTCCACCCATCGGCTCATGCCGACGTCGATGAAGAAAATCAGGCCGTTGAACTTCTCGAACAGCTGGCCCTTCCTACGATCATTTTCTGTAGGTTCGTCGATGAAATGCACCTTTCCTTTCTGGTGGCCCATCACCATGTGCCTCACGCGGTTGTGGGCGTAGCGCATCAGTCCCTCCTCGCCCGTCTGACCCGGCGTGCGGCCTTGTTCCCACCAATTTTCCTTGGGCGGGTCTATCCTTGCATCGAGCAGGCCCCGGATCGCTTCAGTCTTGGCCGGATCATAGCCTTTAGTCTTATCGTCCACGCCTTGCATGACTTCGTCGCGCAGTTGAACGTAGTGCTTCTTCCCCGTATCGCCCGCATGGGAGAAGAACCAGTCGTTCACAAAGACGAAGAAGGGCAAAGAACGCAGAAACACGCCTAGACCTGCCGGGTCTTTTCCATCGACGACCTGGTCCGGGTTGATGGCTTCTCCGTTGAACCTTGTCCTCTTCAAATCGACGATGAACGGATCAAGCTTTTTTTCGAATGTATGCTTGTTGGGGTTATTCGTCGGGTCCAAGACGGGGCTACCGAGAAATTCCGCCTCGTGGTTGCCGTAGGTGATGACAACCGTGCCCCCTTCCTTCTTAGCGGCTTCTTGCAGCGAGCGCATCAACATCAGCACCTTCACCGAATGCGGCCCTTTATCGATCATGTCGCCCGTGCAGACGAGCACGGCTTTCTTGGCTTTCCATTTGACCTGAGCCGGATCGTTCGGATCAGCGGGTTTCGTTTCCAGGATATTGCAGGCGACAAGCAAATCCGCGCAGCGGTCGTAGTCGCCATGAACATCGCCGAGGGCATAAACGTCCTCGGACGTCGTGAGCTCGACGATTGCGGGATACTTGTTCCAGTCGCGATTGTCGTCGGTTTCGTGGGCAAGCGCGGGGTTGGCGGTTAGCGCGACAACGAAAAAAGAGATAATGAGGACGTAACGACAGAACATGGAGGAACTCCGTTAAAAGGTGGAAACAGACAACGCAGTCTGGTTGTATCCGCCGGTACGATCCGAAGCAATCAAATCCACTATCGCGCTGTGGCGACGGCTAGTTTCACGGAATCGGCCGAGTGCCCAATGTAATAAAGCGACGCGCCCCGAACACCGTAAATCGGGTAGAAGGTGTACGGCGAGCCCTTCATGAAAACGGGATGCCTTCGATCGATCGACATGGCGCGCGAGGCGGAGTGTGATGAGACCGCGATGTAATCGCCGATCATGTGAGTGTCGTCTTTGAGGTCGCCGCCGAGATAGGGAATCAGCCTGCCGGCTCCGCGGTAAAAGCGCTGGGTCGTGCGCGGACCGGTGCCGAGAACGCCGACGTAATGGGCGACGTCGGTGTAGGTCCGGACGGTGTCGACCATGACGGGCTCGACGACGTTCTCGCCCGCGAAACGAAAGACGTTAAAGGCAAATTCGTAGTCAGGTCCGCCCCACTGGCTGAGATTGATCGGCTGACCGGCGCTGACTTCAAAAACCTGAACGTTGTCCGCGGCTGAATCGGTCACGGTTTCAGCTGGCGGCTGCATTTTCGGCGGCTGTGATTTTGCGTCGGCCTTGACGGCAGTTTCCGGTGCCGCGATCAGGGCTGGCTTGCGCAAGGACTGGATGAGCGAATCGCTCGCGCCTTGCGATTTGAGGGTGGTTTCCTCCTGCGGAGTCAGCGCTTTGGTGAGTTTGCGCTGGCTGATCTCGCGCACGATCGATTGATCGGTTTCGCGCGCCCGAACCCAGAGCGACACTTCGCTGAAATTAACGGGCGCGGCCGTAATTGCCATGGCCGTCCCGAACACGAGGAAAACTGTAACGAGTAGAATTTTTGTGGGTTGCATGCCCGAGGTTTAACAGTTCGCTTTCGGTTTTGACAACCTGCAAATTGCCGCTAATTTCCACGTCCCGCGCCGAGGAAGGCATGGGCAAAGCAGGAGAGCATGGGGCTCGCTGGCACTGCAAAAGATCATGCAAAAAAATCGCAGCAAACGTTATCGCGCGGCCGCCGAGCAGGTGGATCGCACCAAGACCTACAACCTGAACGAGGCGGTCTCGACTCTAAAGAAGTTGCCGCCGACGAAGTTCGACCAAACCGTAACGGTTTCGTTCCGGCTCGGGGTCGATCCGAAACAATCCGACCAGATGGTGCGCGGAACTTGTCCGCTGCCGCATGGAAGCGGCAAGCAGGTGCGCGTCCTGGTTTTCGCGGAAGGCCAGGCGGCGAAGGCGGCGAAGGACGCCGGAGCGGAATACGTCGGCTTCAAGGACATGATCGCGAAGTGTCAGGAAGGTTTTCAGGATTTCGATGTCGCGATTGCCACGCCGGCGGCGATGGCTGAGGTCCGCAAGCTCGGCAAAGTGCTTGGCCCGCGCGGCCTCATGCCGAATCCGAAAACAGGGACGGTGACCGAGGATACCGCGAAAGCCGTGGGAGAAGTGAAAGCCGGCCGGGTTGAATTCAAGCTCGATAAAAACGGCAACGTGGCGGTGCCGGTCGGAAAATTTTCATTCGCGGAGAATCAATTGATCGAAAACGGAACCGCAGTGATCGAAGCGGTCGTGCGCTCCCGACCGGCGACGGCGAAAGGCCGGTTCGTGGAAGGAATGACGCTCAGTGCGACGATGTCGCCCGGATTGCACGTCGATCCGTCGCCTTACTTGACCATTTAACGGAAGCCAATCGCCATGAGACCAGAAAAAGCCTCGATCGTTTCCGACCTTTCCGAAAAGCTCAACCGCTCGCCATTCCTGCTAGTGACCGATTACCAGCGGATGAAGGTGGATCAATTTGGCGAGCTCCGAAATCGGCTCGCTCCCGCCGGCGCGGAAGTGCGCGTCGTCAAAAACAGCTTTCTGAAACGCGCCATGGCGGATTCCGGCATGCCGGATGTGGGCGACAAACTGACGGGACAGACGGCGATCGTGATGGGGGAAAAAGACGTGGCGCCGGTTGCGAAGATTTTGAAGCTGTTCGCGGCGGAGTTTAAGATCGCGACGCTCAAGATTGGTGTCGTTGATAAGGCGGTTATGTCGACTGCAGACGTGGAAGCGCTGGCGGAATTGCCGTCGCGCGAGATCTTGCTCTCCCAACTTCTCGGTTTGCTGCTCGCACCCGCGACGCGATTGGTTCGCGTTTTGAACGAGCCGGCATCGGCGTTCGCCCGGCTTTTGAAGGCTAAGGGACAGAAGGGCGAAGCAGCGGAAGTGGCAGCTTCGGTGCCGGCTGCAACCGAAAACGAGTCGCCCGCTCCCGAAGCGAAAAGCGAGGAGGCTCCAGCTGCCGAAGTGCAGCCAGAATCGACGGCGGCAGAAACGAAGGAAGTGCCACCCGTGGCAGAGGTGCAGGCGGAGCAGACCCCGGCAGCGGCGCCGGAGGATGCGGCAAAATCAACCCAAGGAGAAACGTCGACGGAGACGCCGGCGTAACAATGAATTTCGCGACGCCGCGGATGGCGATGCGAGCAACAAGAAACAACCAACCGAACCGATGGCTATCGGCTTTAATTCTTCGGAAGCTTCCGAAGGCGGCGAATTGAGAGGAAAATAATATGGCAGATACAAATACAATCGTGGATCAACTCAGCGGCCTTACGGTGCTCGAGATTGCCGGTCTGGTGAAACAGCTCGAGGAAAAATGGGGCGTGAGCGCGGCGGCTCCGGTAGCGGCAGCAGCGGCTCCATCTTCCGGCGCGGGCGCAGCGGCGGCCCCGGCTGAGGAGAAAACAGCCTTTGAAGTCATTTTGAAGGAGATGGGCGCGAACAAGATCGGTGTGATCAAGGAAGTGCGCAGCGCGGTGCCGGGCCTCGGCCTGGCCGAAGCCAAGGCGCTCGTGGAAGGCGCTCCCAAGACGATCAAAGAAGGCGTGACCAAGGCGGAAGCCGAAGAGATCAAGAAAAAGATCGAAGCGGCCGGCGCCAAAGTCGAAATCAAGTAATTTCAATCCCACCGCAGCCCGGCGCGCAAAAAAGCTTGCGCGCCGGCTACCGGTGTGTCAGAAATATTTTCGTTAGAAGCAGTTTTATTTTCAAACCCGCAGCAAACAGACAACATTTAAACAGGCAACAAAACGGTGGCACGCAATTTGACGGCTGCTGTTTTGCTGCTATTTTTGCGCTCCTTGCTCGCGGCTGAGAGACCGTGAGCTTTTCATTCGCCATCCCGTGAGCGGCCGGGGTGTCGTCAACAACCTCGGCAATTGGTGTAGAAATTTATGTCGGAACGTATCTACTTCGGAACCATTAAGGAAGGCATCGAGCCTCCAAACCTCATCGAGGTTCAACTTAATTCCTACCTCGATTTCCTCCAGAAGGATGTGCCATTTTCGAAGCGGAAAATGTCGGGTCTCCAGGCGGTCTTCAAGGAAGTGTTTCCGATCGAGAGCTACGATGAAAAGGCGACGCTCGATTTCAGCCATTACGAGATCGGCGAGCCGAAGCTGACCGCGCTCGAAGCGCAACGCGAAAGCCAGACCTACAGCGCGCCGCTTCATGTGACGTTCCAGTTGCGCGAAGAAAAAGGGACGAAGGAAGAGAAAGTTTACATGGGCGAGATCCCGCTCATGACGCCGCAGGGGACGTTCGTAATCAACGGCGCGGAGCGCGTGGTGGTGAGCCAGCTCCATCGGTCACCGGGCATCGCTTTTGAATCGAGCATCCATCTGAACGGCAAAGTCCTCTACAGCTTCCGGATCATTCCGGATCGCGGTTCGTGGATCGAAGTGCAATTCGACACGAGCGACCTGCTTTACATTTACCTCGACCGCCGCAAACGCCGCCGGAAATTCCTCGCAACGACTTTTCTCCGTGCCCTCGGCTACGGGTCGGATGAAGAGGTGATCAAACTTTTCTACAACATCGAGACCCTCAAGCTAAGCGAAAAACTCGGCGAGGAAGAGCTCGCGACGAAGGTGCTTATTGCCGACGTCCTCGATGGCGAGGCGACCGTCGCTCGCGCCTTCGAGCCGCTCACGGCGGCAACCGTGCGCCAGATCATGGGCCTTGGGCACAAGGATGTGAAGGTCATCGACATCTCGAACGACGACACCGTCGTGAAAGCGCTAAAAAAGGATCCGGCGCACGATCAGGAAGAGGCGTTGAAAGATATCTATCGGAAACTGCGTCCCGGCGATCCGCCGACGGTCGCGAACGCGAAGGCGCTCCTGAAACGGCTCTTTTTCGATCCGAAGAAATACGATCTGGGCCGCGTTGGCCGTTACAAGATCAACCAGAAGCTCGGGATCGACGTCGACCTCACGGAACGCATCGTGACCGACAAGGATTTTATCGGAGCGATCAAATATTTGATCAGCCTGCGCCGCGGCGAAGGTACGCTCGACGACATCGACCATCTCGGCAGCCGCCGGGTGCGGACGGTGGGCGAATTGCTCGCAAACCAGTGCCGCGTCGGTCTTGCACGGACGGAGCGTCTCGTGAAAGAGCGCATGACTTTGTTCGACATCAACATCGACGGCATGACGCCGCAGAAATTGATCAACCCGAAAGCGCTCAGTGCGGTGATCCGCGATTTCTTCGGACGCTCGCAGCTCTCGCAGTTCATGGATCAAACGAATCCACTTGCGGAGCTGACGCACAAACGCCGGCTCTCGGCCCTCGGGCCAGGCGGGTTGAGTCGCGACCGTGCTGGGTTTGAAGTGCGTGACGTGCATCCGTCGCACTACGGACGCATCTGTCCGATCGAGACCCCGGAAGGTCCGAACATCGGCCTCATCAGCTCGATGAGCACTTTCGCGCGGATCAATGAATTCGGGTTTATCGAAACGCCTTACCGCAAAGTCGAAAAAGGGCGTGTCAGTGAGCAAGTCGATTATTTGACCGGCGATCGCGAGGAAAATTTCCTGGTGGCCCAAGCGAACGCGACCATGGACGCGAAGGGTCATCTTACCCAGGAGAAGGTCTCGGTCCGTTATCGCGGCGACTTTTTGGAAGTTGAACCCTCGAAGGTCCATTACATGGACGTTTCGCCGAAACAGCTCGTTTCGGTCGCGGCGGGCCTGATTCCATTTCTCGAGCATGATGACGCGAACCGCGCGCTCATGGGCTCGAACATGCAACGGCAAGGTGTGCCATTGATCGTCTCGGAGTCGCCGCTCGTGGGCACCGGATTGGAAGGCAAAGTCGCGCGCGATTCGCACGCGGTGTTGATTTCAACTGAAGCCGGCAAGGTCGCGTCGGTTACCGCCGATCAAATTGTCGTCACCAAAGATGGCCACATGCCAGAGGGCCGGAAAAAATTGAAGACCGACCACGAAGCGGGCGTGCATGTTTATGAGCTGCGCAAGTTCATGCGTTCAAACGCGGGCACGTGCGTGAACCAAAAGCCGATCGTGAAGAGAGGCCAGCACGTGAAACGCGGCCAGGTCATCGCCGACGGTCCGAACACAGACCAGGGCGAACTCGCGCTCGGCCGGAACGTGCTCGTCGCGTTCATGCCGTGGAACGGCTACAACTTCGAAGACGCCATCATGATCTCGGAAAAGGTCGTGAAGGAGGACATCTACACCTCGATTCACATCGATGAATTCGAGATCGGCGCGCGCGACACGAAGCTCGGGCCGGAAGAAATTACGCGGGACATTCCCAACGTCAGCGAAGAAGCGCTGCGCAATCTCGGGCCGGACGGAGTTGTCCGGGTCGGCGCGGAAGTAAAGCCGGGCGATATTCTCGTCGGCAAAATCACACCAAAAAGCGAGACGGAACTCGCGCCGGAAGAGCGCCTGCTTCGCGCCATTTTCGGCGAGAAAGCGGCGGACGTGAAAGACACTTCGCTGACCGTGCCGTCTGGCACCTACGGCATCGTCATGGATGTGAAGGTTTCATCGCGCCACGAAATTTCGCGCGAAAAACTGACGCCTTCGGAAACGAAACGTCAGCTCAAGACAATCACGGAGGACAACCGCAAGAAGAAAGAAGAGCTGACCGAGCAACTGACGGACGCGCTCTCGAACATTCTCCTCGGCGAGAAAATCCCGCTGGACGTGGTAAACGCCGAGACTGGCGAGATCATCATTCCGGCCAATCGCAAGATTACCAAAACGCTCCTGCGCAAACTCGCGACCGTTTACGATCACATCGAAATCGATCCGAGCCCGATCCGGAACAAGATCCGCGAGATCATTGCTTCCTACGAACACAAGTTCGCAGAGCTGGAGCTTGAGCGTGAACGTTCGATGGACCGCGTCGAAAGCGGCGACGATATCGACCCGGGCATCATCAAGCAGGTCAAAGTTTTCATCGCCAGCAAACGCAAATTGAGCGTCGGCGACAAGATGGCGGGGCGCCACGGCAACAAGGGCGTGGTCGCGAGGATCGTGCCGGAAGAAGACATGCCGTTCCTCGCGGACGGAACTCCGGTCGAGATCGTGCTCAATCCGCTCGGCGTTCCGAGCCGAATGAACGTTGGTCAGGTTCTCGAGACCCATTTGGGCGTGGCAGCAAAAGCGCTCGGCTTCAAAGTGGCGACGCCGGTATTCGACGGGATTTCGGAAGCGAAGATCCGCGAGTATCTGAACGACGCGAAGAAGAAAGAGGGCTTCACGTGGGTTCAGGAAACTGGCAAAGCGCGGCTCTATGACGGCCGCACTGGCGACACCTTCGATCAGGAAGTCGTGGTCGGTTACATCTACATGATGAAGCTCGGTCACTTGGTCGCGGACAAGATCCACGCCCGTGCGGTCGGACCGTACTCGCTTGTCACTCAGCAACCGCTCGGCGGCAAGGCGCAATACGGCGGCCAGCGCTTCGGCGAAATGGAAGTCTGGGCGCTCGAAGCCTACGGCGCGGCTTACACTTTGCAGGAATTGCTCACCGTGAAGTCGGACGACGTGCAGGGACGCACGCGCATCTACGAGTCGATCGTCAAAGGCGACAACTCGCTCGAGGCCGGCACACCGGAATCTTTCAACGTCCTCATCAAGGAAATGCAGTCGTTAGGCCTCGACGTGAAAGTCGGCGGCCAGGCGCCGTCGCCGTTCCTGGAAAACGTGGCTTAATTTTTTCAACAAAAAGATCTCTTAAAATATAATGAACGAACATTCCTGGCGGGAACTAGTCGGTGAAGAACGCACCGTAGGCTTCGATCAAGTGGCGATCGGTGTCGCCTCTTCGGACACGATGCGGTCGTGGAGCAAGGGCGAAGTCAAGAATCCGGAGACGATCAATTACCGGACTTTCAAACCGGAAAAGGGCGGCTTGTTTTGCGAGCGCATTTTCGGGCCGACCCGCGACTGGGAGTGCTCGTGTGGAAAATACAAGCGGATCAAGCATAAGGGCGTCATCTGCGACCGTTGCGGCGTGGAGGTGACGCTGGCGCGGGTGCGCCGCGAGCGCATGGGCCACATCGAATTGGCCGTGCCGGTCTCGCACATCTGGTTCTACAAGTGCATGCCGTCGCGACTGGGCCTGATGCTCGACATGAGTGCGCGGCAGCTCGAGCGGGTCATCTATTACGAGGATTACATCGTGATCGATCCGGGCAAGACGCCGCTAACGAAGACGCAGCTCTTGAACGAAGTCGAGTATCGCGAAGCGCAGGAGCAATACGGCGAAGACTTTGTCGCCGGGATGGGCGCGGAAGCGGTAAAGAAACTTCTCGCGGAGATCAACCTCAACAAGCTGAACAAAGAGCTGGAAGAGGCGATGGGGAACACGAAGAGCAAACAGATTCGCAAGAAACTCGCGAAGCGTTTGAAGCTCGTGCAGGGCTTTGCCTCGTCGCATGCCCGTCCCGATTGGATGGTGCTCGATGTTCTGCCGGTGATCCCGCCGGATCTGCGCCCGCTCGTTCCGCTGGAAGGCGGACGGTTCGCGACCTCCGATCTGAACGATCTCTATCGCCGCGTCATCAACCGGAATAACCGGTTGAAGAACCTGCTTCAGCTCAAGACGCCCGACGTCATTATCCGCAATGAGAAACGCATGCTTCAGGAAGCGGTCGATGCGTTGTTCGACAACGGCCGTCACGGCCGCGCCGTTACCGGAGCTGGCAATCGACCTCTGAAATCATTGAGCGACATGCTCAAGGGTAAGGGCGGACGTTTCCGTCAGAACTTGCTCGGCAAGCGCGTCGATTATTCCGGCCGCTCCGTCATCGTCATCGGGCCGGAGCTGAAATTGAATCAGTGCGGTCTGCCGAAAAAGATGGCGCTCGTTTTGTTCGAGCCGTTCATCATTCGGCGGCTCAAGGATCTCGGCTATGTGCACACGGTGCGCAGCGCGAAAAAAATGATCGAGCGCCAGACACCTGAGGTCTGGGACATTCTCGAAGAAGTGACGAAGGGCCACCCGGTGTTGCTGAATCGCGCGCCGACTTTGCATCGTCTTTCCATCCAGGCCTTCGAGCCGCTCCTTATCGAGGGCGAAGCGATCCGGATTCATCCGCTCGTCTGCACCGCTTACAACGCGGACTTCGACGGCGATCAGATGGCCGTTCACGTGCCACTCTCAGTGGAGGCGCAGATGGAAGCGCGCATGCTCATGCTCGCGCCGAATAATATTTTCTCGCCTTCGAGCGGGAAGCCGATCACGACGCCTTCGCAGGACATCACGCTCGGCTGTTATTATCTCACGCAGAATCCACGGCGCGCCACGGGCGTGGCCGCGGAGTCGCGTCTGCCGCTTTTCGCCAACGCGACGGAAGTCGAATTCGCAATGGCGGACGGCAAGGTGAAGACGCACGACCGGATTCGTTACAAGAATCCGGATGTTGGCTTGGAAACTATCTACGGTAACAAGACCGACCGCGTGATCGAAACGACGGCGGGACGCGTCATCTTCAACGCAATCTGGCCGGTTAAGCTCGGATTTTTCAACAAACCCGCCGGCAAAAAGCAGCTCAGCGACATCATCTGGCGTTGCTATCAGGTCGCTGGACAAACCGGCACCGTCGAGACGCTCGACAGCCTGAAGGAACTCGGATTCGCGGAAGCGACCAAGGCCGGAATTTCCATCGGAATTTCCGACATGATCATTCCGAAGGAAAAAGAGACCGAACTGCAAAACGCTTACAAGTCGATCAAGACCGTCGAGCAGCAGTATCGCAAGGGCATCATCACGGATGGCGAGCGCTACAACAAGATCATCGACATCTGGACCCACGCCGGCGACGAGATTTCCAACGTCATGTTCCGCACTTTGGAGCACAACGAGGGTCGCAAGGAATTGAACCCGGTCTTCCTGATGGTGGACTCTGGCGCGCGAGGAAATCGTCAACAGGTGAAACAGCTCGCCGGTATGCGCGGATTGATGGCGAAACCGTCGGGCGAAATCATCGAACGGCCGATCACGTCGAACTTCCGTGAAGGCCTGAGCGTGCTGGAGTATTTCATCTCCACACACGGCGCCCGCAAGGGTCTCGCCGATACCGCGCTAAAGACGGCGGATTCCGGTTACCTCACCCGCAAACTCGTGGACGCGTCGCAGGACGTGATCATCAACGAGATGGATTGCGGCACGGTCAACGGCATCACGGTGAAATCGATTTACGAAGGCGACGAAGAAGTGGTCGATCTTTCGACTCGAATCGTCGGCCGGGTTAGCTGCGAAACGATCGCGGATCCGGTTACGAAGAAGAAGGTCATCAAGGCGAACCAGCTGATCGATGAGCCAACCGCGGCTGCCATTGAAAAAATCGGCGTCGAGAGTCTCAAGATTCGCTCCGTGTTGACTTGCGAAACCGGACGCGGCGTTTGCGCGCAGTGTTACGGACGCAATCTGGCCACCGGACAATTCGTGAAGCTCGGCGAAGCAGTCGGCATCATCGCCGCCCAATCAATCGGCGAGCCCGGCACGCAGTTGACGATGCGGACGTTCCACATCGGCGGCACCGCGAGCCAGACCTTTAAACAACCGATCATCAAGGCGAAGAACGACGGCGCATTGCAGTTCAACGATCTCCGGACGGTGCAGGCGCTCGATGGAAGCTGGATCGTCCTGAACAAGAACGGTTCGATCAGCGTGCACAATTCAGACGGACGCGAGCTGGATCGCTACAATGTCGTTATCGGTTCGGTTATCTCGAAGCCGGATGGCGCCCAGGTGAAGAAGGGCGAAACGTTCGTGCAATGGGATCCGTATAACGTGCCGATTCTGACGGACAAGGCCGGCAAAATCGAATTCCGTGACATGATCGCGGGCGTTACCATCAAGCGTGACGTCGACGAAGCGACCGGCCTGATGGGCACGGTCATCATTGAGCACAAAGAGGATCTGCATCCGCAGATCGTCGTGGTGGGCGACAAGAAGGAAGTGCTCGCGAGCTATTCGATTCCGGCTGGTGCGCACGTGGTCGTCGAGGAAGGCCACAAGATCCGCGCCGGCGCATTGCTGGCCAAGACGCCGCGAAAGATCGCGAAAACGAAGGATATCACGGGCGGTCTGCCGCGCGTGGCGGAACTCTTCGAAGCGCGCCGTCCGAAAGACGCGGCCGAGATCGCGAAGATCGATGGCACGGTCGAGATGGGCGGCACTGTTCGCGGCAAGCGGAAACTTATTTTGAAAGATCCTGAGACCGGTGTTGAAGAGGAGCACCTGATTTCGCTGACCAAACACATCATCGTCTTCAAGGGCGATTTCGTGAAGAAAGGACAGCAGCTCACCGAAGGTCCGGTCGTGCCGCATGAAATTCTTGAGGTCTGCGGGCCGCAGGATTTGCAGGAGCATTTGGTCAACGAAGTGCAGGAAGTTTATCGCCTCCAGGGGGTGGAGATTAACGACAAGCACATCGAGATCATCGTGCGCCAGATGTTGCGCAAGGTGAAAATCACCGATCCGGGCGACACTTCGCTGCTCTGGGGCGATCAGGTCGATCGTCTCGATTTCGAGGCGGAGAACACCAAGGTCGTGGAGCAGGGCGGCAAACCCGCCGAGGCGACGCCGGTGCTTCTCGGAATCACGAAGGCTTCGCTCGAAACCGACAGCTTCATCTCGGCGGCGTCATTCCAGGATACGACGCGCGTGCTCACCGAAGCGGCGACGCTCGGCAAGGTCGATCGCCTGCGTGGCTTCAAGGAAAACGTGATCATGGGCCACTTGATCCCGGCGGGCACAGGATTCCCGGCGGTGCGCGAGATCAAACTCGTCGAGCTCGGAGAACAAATCGGCACGTCGCTGGTGGACGAGCCGGAAGTGCGGCCAGCGCTGGGATAACGCGAAGGACCGAAGTGCGAATTACGAATGACGGATCGGCGAGAGCTGATTCGTCATTCGTGTTTTAGGGAGAACATTCAAAATGTCCATTGCGACAAAGACTGGTGACGCGGGCGAGACCTCGCTCATGTACGGGCGCCGTGTTTCAAAGACGGATGCCCGAGTCGATGCGTACGGATGCGTGGATGAATTGAACGCGGCGCTCGGGCTCGCGCGGGTCAACGCCAACAATCCATTCCTGACCGAAGAAATCTTCGCCGCCCAGAAGGAGCTGGTCATCGTCATGGGCGAACTCGCCACCGCGCAGGAAGACTTGGATCGCTATGTGAAAGATGGATTTCATCTGACCACCACGGCCATGACCGATCGGCTCACGTCGGTCGTGGACGATTTGGAAAAGAATAAGCTCGGGAAGCTCAAAGGATGGGCCGTGCCGGGCAAGACGCTCGATTCCGCCACGCTCGATGTGGCGCGGACCGTCTGCCGCCGGGCGGAGCGCCGGGTTGCCACCTTGATGAAGGAAACGGCGAAATTTAATGGCGAGATCCTGCGTTACCTGAACCGGCTTTCGGATCTTTGCTGGCTGCTGGCGCGATATGCCGAGCATCTGCACGATGAGAACGAATCCACGGGGCAAAGACTTGCTCTTTAAAGGAGTCTCGAACAAAGTGCGGATGCATTGATGGCCTCGCACGATCAAGACGTTAGGGAACTGCCCGCCTACGGCGTCGCCGAGGCTGCGCATTACCTTCTCGTGCCGCGCGCGACTTTGCGTTCGTGGGTCGCTGGAATGTCATACGGCGGCGGTTTTTTTAAGCCGGTGATTCAACCGGCAGCGAAATCGCCGGTCGCGCTTTCGTTTATCAATCTGATTGAAGCCCATGTGCTCGCGGCGATCAGACGAAAGCATCGGGTTGACATGCCGGCTGTTCGAAGGGCGATCGAATATCTGAAGAAGGAATTTGGTTCGCCGCATCCTCTCGCCGACCACAAATTCGAAACCGACGGTGTCGATCTCTTCGTCGAACGATTCGGCCAGTTAATGTCGGTCTCGCAGGGTGGACAGCTCGCCGTCAGGGAACTGCTCCAGGCGCATCTCCGGAGAATTGAGCGCGATGAAAGAGGTTTCCCCCTTCGCCTTTATCCGTTTACTCGGTTCGGCGCGGCGGACGAACCAAGGAATATTGTCATCGATCCGTTCATATCCTTCGGGAAAGCGGTGATCACTGGTACCGGTGTGAGCACGGACATCGTGGCCGAACGCTTCAAGGCCGGTGAATCCGCCGATGAGCTTGCTCACGATTACGGGTGCGCCCGCGAAAAGATTGAAGAAGCGATCCGTTGCGAACTCAGTCTCGCCGAAGCCGCCTGAAGAACTCACTTTCTTTCTCGATCGCCAGCTTGGTCGTTATAAGATGGCGGACGTCCTTCGCAAAGCCGGATTGAACGTGGAGATCCACGACGATCACTTCCCGCAAAACGCTCAAGATCCCGAATGGCTAACGGCGGCCGGCCGGAAGAACTGGATTGTCGTCACCAGAGATGAGCGCATTCGATATCGCGTCGCCGAGAGACAGGCGATCCGACGCGCGAAAGTGCGAGCGTTCGTCCTGGCAGCGCAGGGCGACCTGCGAGCAGATATGCTGGCCGAGATTTTTCTAGAGGCGCTCTCGAAGATTCGCCGAATGGTGAAGCAGCAGAAGCCGCCGTTCATCGCAAAGATTTCGCGTGGCGGAGAGATTACCGTCCTCGAATTCTGATGACCTTGCTGTCAGTATATTGCGCCTCAGGCGCGGTCGTCGATCAAGTCATATTGGCTGCGGTGCGCTTCATCCGCGATGACGATGATGTTGCGGCGATTAGATAACTCCGGAGCCTTCCCGCCTTTCTCCTCCGGCATGAACTTCTGGATGGTGGAGAAAAGCGCGCCGCTGCTCCCCCGGTTCAGCAACGCGCGACTGCGCGCACGGCTGTCTGATTGGCCGAGTTCCTGCCAATCGCCCGCGTCAACGCGCGCTGACGGGGCTCAAAACGCGATCAGAGTAATGACGGCACGCTCTTAGGATTGATACGCTTTGCGCTTCCGGCGTGACCGAACGCGCCGCCGGGTGAAGCGTGGCGTGTCGGTCGGAGCTGATGATGCCGTTGGGAACCGCGCCCGCAAGCGCCGGGCCATGTCGCCGACCGGGCTACTCAGGCTTACTGCTGAGTCAATGACGGCTGCAATTGCCCGCCGATGATCCGCGTCTCCTGTGAGGCATTCACAGAAGTTCTTCTCGGCCGCGACCGGATCAAGTTTGTTCAGGACTGACCGCCACGCGAGAGGCGCATACTCGATCAAGACTCGAATGAAACCCTCCGCTGGGCCGGTGAAATCGTGGTTATAGTTCGTCACGCCAGGCGCGATCGCGCCAACAAACGGAGCGACGGCTTGCTCGACCAGTTCGGGTCGCATCTCTGCGATAATGGCCAGGGCTATGCCGCCAACATCCCAACTCACGTGGTCATATTGTGCAAGCCGCAGCGAGCCGCCCTTGGCCAGGTGTGTGAGGCCGACTTCGGGCGCCATCAGCATTAGGCGCGGCGGGAAATGCACGATCCGCTCGGCCCTGTCGGAAATGAGTTTTTGCACGAAGTGCCGCGTTGACTGTCGCGAATAGAGCGCGCCCAAGAGCACCTCGGTTTCATGAGGCAGATTTGCCCAATCGTCGCCGATGACTGAATCGAGCTTCTCCCAATCTATTTGGCTCGCAATAGCTTCATATTTCCGCGGTGCCGACTGATGGACAAACTGGAGGAAAAAGCCCGCCGATTGGAAATGCCGGGGCCGCACCGTCGAGATGTGTTCCGCGACCCGCTTCGGATCGATTTTTTCGCACATGCGCCGCGCGATCATCCGCTGACGGCTAGTCGGCTTGAGTTTTCCAACATACACATGCAGGGGATCGAACACGCGTAGCACGGTTGAAGCGAAGTCGTGGCTAAGTTGATCGAACCCTCCCACCGGGTCTTTGGCGAGGACGCGCTGGGCGGTCGGGACGTAAAGTTCGGCCATTTCCAGCGCCAGGTTCTCATCCCACCAAAGTACCGACGTGCAGAAGTTCGAGAAGATGTAGGCGTCCTCCAGAAAGGCTTCATGCTTGGCGAGCGCGCGCAATTTATCCCGATCAAGAGCAGCCCGAACCCTCGCGCTGAACTCATCGACTTTGACGTAGGCGACGCTGCGCAAGAGATCGGCCAACCCATAGGCAGTATCGGGATTGGCGTTGGAATACGCCGTTGCGATCGCAATCGGATCGGCCGCTGCGACGGCGTTCTCGGCAATATTCCGATCCTGCTGAGCAAGACTGTTCAAGAGGTGGCCAAAGCCATATGCGCCGTCGCTCGGATTCGAAATCCAATTCGCCAATGTGGCGACATGGGGACCCACCGCCGCGTTCGCTCCGCCCTCGACGAAGTCCCAAAGGTCTGAAAGCGCGAGGGCGGCGAAACCACGATCCGAACCCTCGGCCGCCCAGCATCGCTCAACCGCAGCTTCAACCGCCTGCTGGCTAAGAAGGCGTGTCCAGCTGTAGTCGCCGCTTCCGAAGCGGAGTTCATATACCAAGACTCGCAAGCCGGCATACGGAAATTGCGGATCGGACAATACCGCCTCGATCATTATGGCTACCTTCTTTCGTCCATCTGTATCCTGCCCCTCGAGGACGCGTTTGAGCACGACCGAGGCAAAACGCTGATGCGGGGTTCGGCAATCGGCGGCGCCGATGATCAGCCGTTGCTTTCCCAGCCACTCTAGTGCCTGCGCGACCGTGCCGGCATCGATGCCGCCACGTTCACAGAGTTCAGCAATCTCCGCAGGCACCGCACGTGCGTCGCGCGACGCCTGTTGTCGCATCGCAACCGCCGCAAGAACGAGATCAGCGTTAGCTGACCGTGCGGCATCCGCTGCTTGCTTTGACCGGCGCCAGCCACCTCCGAGCACGAAACAGAATTGCCAGGGACGATCCGCAGTGCTTTCCGCGTGATCTAGACGGTCGCCTAGATCGGCATTCATCATGCGTTCGCCCACATGGTCGTCGGCAACGCGCACCGCCTCCAAAGTCTTGGGCAAGTCCGCTCGGAGCGCAGCGGCAATCGTCTTTACCGCGCGCTTCGCGTCGAGTGTTATCGCACCTCGATGGCTGGTGCGCTCAACAGCGTTATGCGTCGAAAGGACAAGACGACCCGGACCAGCCTGATCCTCTATTCGACCAAGAATGTGAGGTTTGAGGAGGTGAGCGTCGTCGAGGAGATACAGACGACGCCTTCCGGCCTCTGCCCGCTCCAACGCGATATTGTCGGCTTGAGGATCGACTAGGCGCAGCACTTCGAAGCCGTCAGCCGCCAATTCCTTCGCGGCTTGGTATGAGCAGATCGATTTTCCGGCACCGGGCTCGCCGACGAGGCGGACGAAATAAGCGATTTTGAGTTGATTCCGAACTGAGCTGACCTCGCTCAAGCGCGGACAGGCGGCAGCGTCAGAGGGCCCTAGCGGATAGCCCATCAGGGCTGGGCCGAGCCCGCGGTCAACATCAAACGTCACGGTTTCCCAAACCGCAAAGCCGTGGGGATTCGAAGGATCGAGCGGCTTCACGGCGATCCTCTCGAACAGGCTCGCGAATTTAGCTTCAAGTGCAGGCAAGGCACGCAATGCCTCAACCACTTGCGGCAGGTGGTCGGCATGCTCGGGATAGAATTCGACTATGACTTCAGGCGCATCCGCCATCAGAGCCTGGATTTCTTCCCAGCCCAGCACGGCAACGCTAAATAGCCCGTTCGGCCGGCGCTCGACGGAGAGTTCCCGCGCGGCCTTTTGCAAGGCGGCGTCCGCAGGAGCTGTGGTCGCAAATATCCACTCGTCCAGCTTAGGAGAGAAGTTGTCGGCCTTGACGATTTCCGCCAGCACCTCCGACCACTTGGCTTTGCTGCCGTAGTTGCTGTCCTTCCCCTTGCATTGCACGCCCCGGAAGGATCGGCTGTCGCCATTCGCGGAGCCGAAGACATCGACGCCGTGCTGTATCTGCCCTCTCCGTCCGTTTTTCTGCGCAAGCGGATCCCGCCATACGCGCTTGAACAGTGCGTGGCACAAATCCTCGAAGGTTCCCCACTCCTTCGGCGGCGCAATTTGCTTCGCACGGAACTGCATTTGGCGTTTACCTTACGCCATTCCCTGCGTCCCCTCATGCTTCAATCAACCTCCCGCCATCGCGATCTGCTCGTGGATGCGGTGATAGAGCTGCTAATTCGGATTGGGACGAAGTGCAACTTGGGAACGAGGAGGGGCACGAGGAGGTATCGGGCGGGTGGAATGAGGACGAAAAATGATGGGATTTCCGTTTGCCTTTGACCATGTGCTAGCGCATCTTCCCCGTCCGCTGCCGACCCCCTGCGGCTCCCGTTTTACCTATGGCGACACCGATAGAATTAATTCCAGAGCTCCTCGAAGCAGGGGTCCACTTTGGCCACCAGACCAAGCGTTGGAACCCGAAAATGAAGCCATACATTTTCGAGAAGCGGAACCAGATTTACATCATCAATCTCGATGAGACCGCGCGTCAGCTCCATCGCGCCACCGAATTTCTCCAGGAAGTCACCAAGCGCGGCGGCAAGATCCTGTTTGTCGGCTGCAAGAAGCAGGCGCAGGAAGCAGTCAAGGAAGCGGCGACGGCCTGCGGACAATTTTACGTGAACCAACGCTGGCTCGGCGGCACGCTCACGAATCTGGCGACAATCCGGAAGAGCATCGGACGCCTGAAGTATATCGACCAGATCGAAGAATCGCCCGACTACAAGAAGATGGGCAAGCAGGAGCTCGCGGCTCTCAATCGTGAAGCGGCCAAGCTGCGGCGCAATTTGGATGGGATTCTGGAAATGGCCGCGTTGCCCGACGCGATGGTCGTCATCGATACCACCCGCGAAGCGAATGCGGTGCTGGAAGCGCGGCGCCTGGGAATTCCGACCGTCGCGATCGTTGATACGAACGCGGACCCGGAAATCATCGATTACCCGATCGCCGGCAACGACGACGCGATCCGCGCGATCCGCGTGATGTTGCAGAAGCTGGTGGACGCGATCGTTTCCGCGGGCGCAGACGCGCGCGTGCGTGAGCAGGTGGAGATGGCTGGAGTTTCCGCCTAACGGCGGACGTGATTCGTTAAAGCGTTACATCGTTACAACGGGACGCTTCGAGTCACGATGTAACTTTTTTAACAATGTAACTATCTAACTTCTTCGAACCATGACCCCGCAACTCGTTAAACAACTCAGAGAAAAAACCAACGCCGGCATTATGGATTGCAAGCGGGCGCTGGCGGAAACCGGTGGCGACCTGGAGAAGGCCGAGGCGGTGTTGCGCACGAAGGGAATCGCCGGCGCCAGCAAGAAAGCTTCGCGGGCAACGAAGGAAGGCAT
>JBBWZL010000024.1:0-266718 GCA_039649045.1 Verrucomicrobiota bacterium
CACATCGCTTCGTCAAACTGTGTGGGAGCGGGGCGGGCGGGACGGACCATCCGAATTCTACCTGCGAAAAATAGTCGCGCTCGAAAAAAGCCGCGATCTGCAGACCTGGACAGGTGTCGTCAACCTCTTTGATAAGAGTTAATTCGTAAAACTGATCTGGCGTCTTCGTTCGCGGCGAAATTGAATTGAAATAGCCGGTCGGGTTTGTTCAATGTGAACGATGCCGCGCGACATCGTTTACTTCGATCTCGAAACCCAGCGGACGGCGAACGACGCCGGCGGCTGGGCGCGCAAAGGCGACATGCAAATGTCTGTCGGCGTCATTTTCAGCACGGCCACCGGCCGCTATGAAGTGTACGGCGAAGCGCAGGTGCATCGCTTGATCGAGCGGTTGCGTCGCGCCGATCTCGTCATCGGCTTCAACGTCTTGAACTTCGATTACCAGGTGCTGATGGGTTACACCATCCTGGATCTGGTCGCCGAACTTCCGACGGCCGATCTCATGGCCGACATGGAAAAGCGGCTCGGTCATCGGCTCGGCCTCGACGCGATTGCGCACGCGACTCTCGGCATTCAGAAAACGGCGGTGGGACTGGATGCGATTCGCTGGTGGCGCGAAGGGCGCATCATGGAGATCGCCGAATACTGCTGTTTCGATGTAAAGGTAACGCGGCTGTTGCACGAGCACGGTTGCCGTCACAAGGAACTGTTCTTCCTGGATCGCTTCGCCCAACGCCAGCGGGTGGAGATTGATTGGGCGCATCTGGAAGAATCGACGCCACTTCTCGTCGAAAACGCTTCCTAGCAACCACCCGCAATCTTTGTTAGTTAAGCCCCTTATGTCTTCGGAGCCTCAGCAAACTCTGGCGCGCAGCGCGAGTGTGAGCGGCATGTCGCTGCACACCGGCGAGAAAGTGACGCTGAAATTGCAGCCGGCCCCGGTCGATTCCGGCATCAAGTTCAAGCGCAAGGATCTTCAAGACGAACCGACAATAGACGCCACGATCGCAAATCTGAAGACAGTCGAGCGCGCCACCACTATCGGCGAAGGCTCGATGCGCGTGCACACCGTCGAGCATATTCTTTCGTCGCTGGCCGCGATGGGGGTCGACAACGCCGTCGTCGAGATGGATGCGAACGAACCGCCGATCGGCGACGGAAGCGCGCGGCCTTACGTCGAGCTGATCAAAAAAGCTGGGATCGTTGCGCAGGAAACGCCGCGCCGGATTTTCGATGTCCGCGAGCCGATCCATATTGAGACCAAGAGCGGATCGCTTCTGGCAATTCTGCCCGATCCCAAATTCCGGATCTCCTGCACGCAAGTCGGTCCGAACGGACAATTCACCCAGTATTTTTCCAGCGAAATCACGCCGGCGATTTTCGAACGTGAGATCGCACCGGCGCGAACGTTTGTCTTTTACGAAGATGTCCAGTCGCTCATGGACAAGAATCTGATCAAAGGCGGCAGTCTGGAGAATGCGATTGTTGTCCGGGGTGACGCCGTCCTGAGCAAGGAACCGTTGCGGTTTCCCGACGAATTCGTTCGTCACAAAATCCTCGATATTATCGGCGACCTCGCGCTCTTCGGGCAACCGATTCGCGGACATGTGATCGCGATCAAACCGGGGCATGGAGCGAACGCCGAGCTGGCGCGGGCGCTTGCGCGCGAACAGGCGCGCGCCACTCCACCGCTCCAGCCGCATACTTTTCCAGCGGGCGAAGGCGGCCTCGATATCAACGAAGTCATGGAGCTTTTGCCTCACCGTTATCCGTTCCTCATGGTGGATCGCATTGTCCGCTTCGACGGCGAAACAAAGTGCATCGGGGCAAAATCGGTCACGATCAACGAGCCGTTTTTTGCCGGGCATTTTCCCGGCCACCCGGTCATGCCCGGTGTCCTGCAGCTCGAGGCGATGGCCCAGGTCGCGAGCATTCTGATGATGAAAATCACCAAGAGCAGTGGACGGCGGCTCGGTTACTTCGTGAGCGCGGACGAGGTGAAGTTTCGCAAACCGGTATTTCCCGGCGACACGCTTTTCATCGCGGCCGAAGTCACCAAATCCCGGGGCAAACAACTCGCCCGTCTGAAATGCAGTTGCTCGGTGAACGACGCGGTCGTCTCTGAATGTGAGCTGATGCTCACGTTCATGGATCAATGAGCAACGCGCAGATTCATCCGACCGCGATTGTTGACGCGACGGCGGAAATCGGCGCCGGCACGATCATTGGACCGTATTGCATCGTCCAGGCTGGAGTCGTTCTCGGCGCGGACTGCTGGCTCCAGCATCACGTCACCCTTTGCGGCCCGATGATCGCCGGCGCGCGGAATAAATTTTACGCCTACAGCTCGATCGGCCAGCAAACCCAGGACCTCAAATATCTTGGTGAGCCGACCTACCTGGAGATCGGCGACGAGAACACGTTTCGGGAATTCGTCACCGTCAACCGAAGCACAACCGCGGCGGGCAAGACGCGGATCGGTAACGGCGGAAACTTTCTTGCCTACAGCCATATCGGTCACGATTGCACCGTGGGCGACGCGGTGGTTTTTTCGAACAACGGAACGCTGGCTGGTCACGTGCGCGTGGGCGATCACGCGATCATGGGCGGACTGACGGCGGTGCATCAGTTCTGCCGAATCGGCCGCTATGCGATCACGGGCGGCTGCTCGAAGATTGTGCAGGACATCCCACCTTTTATGATTGCGGACGGGAATCCGGCGAAAGTGCGCGGAATCAATCTGGTCGGCCTCGAGCGAAGCGGTTTCCCGGCGGAGAGCGTGAAGGTGATCAAAGAAGCGTTTCGCCTGATCTACCGTTCGAAATACAACACGCGGCAGGCAGTCGAAGCGATCCGGAACGAATTGCCCGCGAGCGCCGAGATCAATCAGATCATCGAGTTTATCGAAGAGAGCGAACGCGGAATTATTCGGTAGGCGCGGCTACGGCCGGCGTGGATTTGACGGAGCCGTTGCCGGTTTCGTAGCGCGCAGCTCGGCCTCCAGTTTCTTCAATAACGCCGAAGCGGGCGCATCGGAGACGATGCGAAGGACGCTTCGGATAAGATCGAGGCCCCGTTTCGCTTTGTTGTCCTTCGTCAAGGCATTCGCCTCGTGCAGGACAGCGCGGAGAATATCATCGCGCTTTGTGTAAATGGTTCGCGCCTGATCGAAACAGGCCGACGCCACCGCGAAGTTCCCCGCCGCCGCTTCGATTAACCCGAGGTCCTCGAGCATCGGGGCATTGCGCGTTCGCGACGCAAACTGCCTGGCCTGCGCGCGAAATTCCGACTCGGGCAGCGAGCCGTTTTTCGTCGCGAACTCGTGATATGCTTTCCAATCCGACGAACTTTTTCCGGCCTCCGGTTTTTCGTCGATCCGCAGCCAGGACGCATAGGGACGATAAAGTGGATCGCCCACCATGACCGACATCCAGGAAAGCGTTTGCACCGACATATAGGCGCTTTCCGCAAAGGTGAAACCGTGGAGCAATCGATCGCTAAAAATGTTCAGGTGCGAAGTAAGCTGGAGATACGGTTCGTAGACATTCCCGATCGTGGCGGTGGCGCCTTTCGAAAGAAGCGGCCCCGCCCATCTCTCGTTGTCGTACTTCAAGGTGCTGGCGCTGTACGAATGGATATGCACAGCAATCGCGCCCGGTGCGAATCGGAAATCCGGCTGCGTGAACGGACCAGCCATCGCCCCCGCGTACCATCCAAAATAAAGCGCGCAATCGGTCATGGGATAACCATCCGGAAAGAGCGCGGGCGAATCGTCGTAGATGACCGGGATGCCGGCCTTATGAAATTGACCCGGAATCTCCGCGAGCCAGGAATCCCCCACCCCTAGTCCCTGTCCTGTGTTGTGCGCGCCGTCGACAAACGCCCGGCCCCATAGCCCGGCTTTCTCGGTCTCGATTGCGTCATCGATCATCCGGCGCACGGTCGTGCCGGAGGGCGCGTCAAGGCGGCAGACGAGCATCAGCGCCGAATTCTCAAAGTCAGTCATGGCGCGATAGCTTTGAAAATACGGATTCGGCAGCGCGCCGGAAATCTGGCCGGCAAAGGCGCCGAGCGCCGCAAGTTCGGAATCGACTGAAGCGTCGTTTCGATTGGTGATCGGCGGCGGGCCGGGTTTATCGCCGGGATAATCGGTGGCTGCGCGAATTTTCAGCGGCATCCCTTTCATGAGCGCGACAAAGCGAATGGAGTTCTCCGCGATCGTGGTTTGCCCACCGCGAACCTCGTGGAGAGTCCACCACTTCATTTCCTGGAAGGTCGCGCGCAACGGATCGCGAATGGTTACATCGTACTCGTCGCGGCTGATCTCTTCCGCCTTGGAACAGGTCAGCCCAACGAGATGGTCCTGCGCGATTCCGCGCCTTTTCGCATAGTAGTTCGCCAGCTCGACCGACTCCGGAACGTCCTTGTTGAAAACGACGATCGTCGCGGGCGCCAGCGGCGTTTCTGCCGAAACCTGAAGCGCCGAAAGCGTCAAACAAACCATGGCGAACAATCTCAGGTGTGAAGGAAGTTCCATCTTAGAAATGCAATTTCAAACCGTCGTAGGCGATGCCGACGCCGGATGGAAGTTCGGCTTCGCCCGATTGCGCAAGGTCGTGAGAAATATGGGTGAAGAGCGTGCGCCCCGGCCGCACTTTCCCGGAAACCTCCAGGGCCTGATCGACCGTGAGATGCGTGGGATGGGGCCGGTAACGCAGCGCGTCGATGATCAATGCCTTTACCCCGGCGATCTGCTGCACAATTTCATCGGGGACTGCGCTGCAATCGCTGAGATAGGCGACGAGCTTTTCGTCGTTCCGGGAAAACATGTAGCCGTTGACCAACGATCTGCCGTGCGGCACGGGCAGCGGCGTGATTAATGTTTCCCCGAGCTCAAACGGCCCATCGATGATGTGCGGCACCGGGACCAAATAGCCCGGGAACCGATTGAGTCCGTTGAAAGCGAATTCATAAACGCGTGCGAGATCGCGCATTGTTTCCGCCGATGCGTATACCGGGATCGAACCGAGGTCGTGGGAATAGCGCCGCAAATCGTCGAAGCCCATGATGTGGTCCGTGTGCGAATGCGTGAAGACGACCGCGTCGAGCCGCCGGATATTTTCGCGCAAAGCCTGGGTCCGAAAATCTGTTCCCGTATCCACGACCCAGGCACATTCCGGCGTCTCAATGTAGACCGAGGAACGCAGCCGCTTGTCGCGCGGATCGGGCGACCGGCAAACGTCGCAATCGCACCCGATCGTCGGGACTCCCTGTGAAGTGCCCGTGCCGAGGAACGTCAGCGAAAATTGAGGGTTGAGAGTTGAGAGCGGAGAGTTCAAACGTTTAGGCGCCGCACCTTCCGCTTTCATCCTTCATCCCTCAACCCTCAACCTTTACCAAATGCCCGTCGTTCTCACTCTCTTGCGGATTAAGAATCTCGCGCTGGTCGAGGACCTCGAGTGGGAACTTCGGCCCGGCTTCACGGCGATCACCGGCGAGACTGGCGCCGGTAAATCGATCATCATCGGAGCGCTGCAATTATTGCTCGGAGAAAGAACCGACCGATCATTGATCCGCACCGGCGCGGATATGTGCGCGGTCGAAGCGGTTTTCGCGGGCGAGGAACTGGCGACCCTCAATCCGCAACTGAGCGAAGCGGGGATGGAATTGTGCGAGGGCGAGCTGATCGTGAAGCGCACCTTCTCCAGCGCAGGCGCCAACCGCCAGTTCATCAATGGATCGCCGGCCACGCTCGCGGTTTTGAAAAATCTCGGCGATGAACTCGTCGATTTGCACGGGCCGCACGATCATCAATCGCTCCTCTCCCCCGATCGGCAGCTCGCGCTTCTCGATGGATACGCGCACGCCGAGGAAACCGTGCGGCAATTCGGCGAACGTTTTGGTCGATTGCAATCGTTGCGCGCCGAATACGCGGCGCTCAGCACGGCCGAATCCGCGCGCGAACAGGAAATCGATCTGTTGCGTCATCAGGTGAACGAAATCACCAGCGCGAAGTTAGCGGGTAGCGAGGAGGAAGAAATCGCGTCGCGTTACAAGCTGGCGGCGAACAGCAAGCGGTTGATCGAACTCGCCAGCTCTATCACGCGACGGCTTTCCGATGCGGATGATGCGATTCTGCCACAGCTCACCGAAACGCAACGGCTCTTGCGCGACCTGGAAAAAATCGATCCGGCCACTGGCGGCCTGGCCGACGCCCACGCCGCCAGCATCGTCGAGCTCTCCGAGATTGCGCGCACGCTCGGCCAGTACGCTGAGAACCTCGACCTGGATCCAGAACAGCTCGCCGCCCTCGAAGAGCGGGTTTCCCTCTTTGAAACTTTGAAGCGCAAATACGGGAGCTCGCTCACGGAGGTAATTTCTTTTGGAGAGCGAGCGGCGGAGCGGATGCGGAAAATCGAAGGGCGCGACGCGGAGCTGGAGCGGCTGAGCAAGGAGATCGAAAGCGCGCGGGCAGAAGTCGAGCAAGCCGGGCACGCGCTCCACAAATTGCGAGCGAAAGCAGCGCCGAAGCTTTCCGAAAACATCCGCGCCAACCTGCGCGATCTCGGCTTCCGGCAATCCGAATTCGAAGCCCAACTTATCGGATCGAATGAAGCACGTCCGACCGGCTTCGACTCGGTTGAGCTGCTTTTTTCGCCCAATCCCGGCGAGCCGATGAAGCCATTGCGTACGATCGCTTCGAGCGGTGAAATCTCGCGGCTGATGCTCGCGATCAAATCTTCGCTGGCCGCGCAGGACGCGATTCCGCTGCTGGTTTTCGATGAGATCGACGCCAACGTCGGCGGCGAGATCGCGAATTCCGTGGGAACGAAAATGAGAAAACTCGCAGCGGACCATCAGGTGCTATGCATTACCCACCTGCCGCAAGTGGCTGCGGCAGCGGCGACGCATTTTGTCGTGACCAAAGAAGTCGTCCAAGGCCGCACCCATTCCCGGCTCAGCGAAGTTGCTGGCAAAGCGCGCCAGGAAGAGATCGCGCGGATGCTCGGCGGAAAGACCGATTCCGCGTTAAAGCATGCGGCGACGTTATTGAAAGGAGTGTAGAAACCGCTGTGCTGAATTACATCTGGCTCGCGCTCGTTGTCCTTGCGGTCGCCATCGGCGGCTGGAACAACCGGCTGAGCGAAGTCACGGCCGGCGCTTTCGATGGCGCGAAGACGGCCGTCACCATCGCACTCGGCTTGATCGGCATTATGGCTCTTTGGCTCGGCGTGATGCGCCTGGCCGAACGTGCCGGGCTCGTGCAACGCATCGCGCGCGGTCTGCGGCCAATCATGCGCCGCCTTTTTCCAGATGTGCCGCCGGAACATCCGGCCATGGGTTCGATGCTCATGAACATGGCGGCGAACATGCTCGGACTCGGCAATGCCGCGACGCCGCTCGGACTGCGCGCGATGCGCGACCTCGAGACGCTTAATCCGCGCCCCGGCGTCGCCTCCAATGCGATGTGCACTTTTCTGGCGATCAATACCGCTTCCCTCCAACTGATTCCGGCCACGGCCATCGCGCTTCTCGCCTCCGCCGGATCGACGCGCCCGACCGCCATCGTCGGCACCGCGCTTCTGGCGACCCTGTGCGCGGCGACAGTCGCAATTACCGCTGCCAAAACCCTTGAGAAACTGCCGTTTTTTCGCTTGCGTGAGGCTCCGGCGAAAATATCGACCGGGATCGGCGACCCCGGCTACAAAGCCGCCGCACCGGGAGATATTTTGCCGCTGAAGAATTACCGGTCGTGGCTCGGGCACGCGCCTGGAGTTGGCCGGTGCTCGGCGCGCTCGGGTTGTTTTTCGTGGCGCTCTTCATTCGCATGGCCTTTCCGGCCTTGTTCAATCTCCCAGTCGACCCAAACGTCGCTGCGCAAACCGCTTTTGTGCGCAGCGTGAATGCGCTTTCCATCCTCGCGATTCCATTCCTGCTCAGCTTTTTCCCGGTCTACGCCGCCACGCGCGGGATCAAGGTGTACGAGGAATTTGTCGAAGGCGCGAAGGAGGGTTTCGGCGTGATTTTAAGGATCATTCCGTTTTTGGTCACCATGCTTGTCGCAATCAGCATGTTTAAGGGCGCGGGCGGAATCGATCTTCTGACGCGCCTGCTCACTCCTGTGCTCGCACCGCTCCATTTCCCGACGGACCTGCTTCCGCTCGCGCTAATGCGGCCCCTGAGCGGCAGCGCGACCCTTGCGATCCTGGCCGACATCATCCACCGGCTCGGTCCCGACAATATCGTCAGCCTGATGGTGGCGACGATTTATGGGAGCACCGAAACGACGTTCTACGTCGCAGCGGTTTATTTCGGGTCGATCAGCGTCAAGCAGACGCGGCACTCGATTCCCGCGGATTTGTTAGGTGATCTGGCCGGGATAATCGCGTCGGTGATCATCTGCCGGGCAGTTTTGTGATTTTTACCTCGCCAGTGCCGCAGGGGTTTCCTATCGTCCGCGTCTCAACATGATTCAGCGTGATTATCTCATTATCGGCAGCGGCGTAGGCGGCGGCAGCGCCTGCGAAAGCATCCGCAAATACGACAAGCGAGGAAGTCTCACGCTCGTGGGCGCGGAGACGTTCCATCCTTACAAGCGCTGGATGCTCTCGAAGAGTTTTCTGCGCGATAAGGTCCCGCCGTTGAAAAAAATGCCGCATCTGGATGCGCGCTGGTACGATTCGCACAAAATCGAGACCCGCTTCGCCGCGATGGTGACGCAACTCAATATCGACCGGCGTCTGGCGGTGCTGGGAAACGGGGAGACGATCGAATTTAACAAGGCCTGCCTCGCGATGGGGAGCCGGCCGGTCCGCCCGCCGGTGGCTGGAACGGGTTTGGGGAACGTGATTTATTTGAGAACGATTCGGGATGCGCTCGCCTTGCGAGAAATGGCGTCGCTGGAAAAAGCGATCGTCGTGGTGGGCGGCGGACTGCTGGCCTGCGAAGCGGCGGCGAGCCTGCGACAATTGAAGTTCAAGGTGACCATCATGCATCGGAACACTTACCTCCTAAACCGCTACCTCGATCCCGAAACCGGCGCCTGGATCAGCGGATATTTCGAGAAGCACGGGGTCACGTTGCTCCTGGGTGAAAGCTTGAACGGGTTCGAAGGCAAAACCGTTCTGCGCAACATCCAGACGAAAAGCGGCAATCGGATCGCCGCCGGGGTGGCGGTGGTGGCATGCGGCGCGGAGCCCAATCTGGAATTGGTCCGCAACACTCCGCTCTCCGGGCCGCACGGTTCGCCGGTGAGCGAGTATCTCGAGACCGAAGAGAAAGGGATCTACGCAATCGGCGACCTGGCGTTTTACCCCGACCGGATCATGGGCGGCGTGCGCCGGCAGACTCATTGGGACAACGCCCGCGAACAAGGCCTCGTGGCCGGCGCGAACATGACCGGCAAAAAGCGGATTCGCTACGAGCAGGTGCCCTATTTTTGGACGGAGATGTTCGACCTGAAAATGGATTTCGTCGGCGACTTCAGTTTGCAGCCCACGCGAGTGAATTTGAAAGGCGCCTACGCCAAAAAGAAATTCGTGGCGCGGTACTATCAGGGAGAAAAGTTGCGGGCCATCTTGCTTTGCCACGGCGCGCCGCGCGAAGTGGAAGCAGCCAAAACAGAATTACGGACCTCTTTGGGTAAATAAGCGCGCGGCAATTACAGGCCCGATATCTCGAGCGCTGGATTGTCGACGCGGACCAGCTTCCAATCCCAAGGCTTGGCGGATCGGCGACGCCACTCCATCTCGAAAGGAGCAGGCAGAGCATTGACCCTTTCTTCAATTACCGCGGCGAATTCTCCCGCCCCGGCGATGGTGACTTTCGCGACCCAATTCCCTTTCCCACGCTCCGCATGCACCGCCGGATCAGCCGCTGCGATGCGGGCGTTCGGCATCGCCCGAAAAACTTCCCGGAGCCGTTCGAGAACCAAGGCGCGGTCGTGTCCCCAGCGGTCGTGATAATCGTCCGCGATCAGATCGCCGACCGCCGCCCAATTCCGGTTCTCGATATGCGAGAGAAGATGCGCGCCATGGAGCGCGACCTGCCGTTCCGGCTGCCAGAGTCTGGCGAGATAAATTCCCACGATCAGCGCGACAAGGAGGCCAGCGAAAAATCCGTTTCGGAAATTCATCGGAAGATATCGTAACTCGCGCGTCTTTTTGGGCGCGGCAATAAATTTTACGGGCGGATTCGGGTTGACTCAGCGACCGCTGAGAGGCATGAACCGTGCTGACTTATTCGTCGCCTTATCATGCTCACCATCGGTTCGTTCTCCATCGCCATCTTCGCAGTTTTCGGTTGTGTTTTCTGGGCGTGCTTGAATGATCGTGATGAGACCTGAAGGCAGGCCCCCGTCTATGCTCGATAACGATGATTTGAAGTGGATCGCCTCCACTTCGACGGAATTGAACTCGATGCTGCAGCAAATCTCGCGGTATTCGGATTTGGCGCGTCAGCATAAGGGCGAATACAACTACATCGAGATGCTCGGTGAACGCGTCGAGCTGGCTTCGAAGACCGCCCAATCCCTTTTCGACCGGGTCACATCGAGGATTCTGGAGGGAAGCGCACCCAAGGCCAGGAAAACGCCGGATCCCTCCCGGCCACCGGAATTCAAAATCGTTCCGCCTCCCGCCGAACCAGCGGGGCCGCCTCCAAAAGCCAGGACCGGGCCGGAAAAATCGCAGGTTCGCCCAAAGGCACCTGCCGTGGAGAGCAAGAAAGCCCCGGCCAAGACGGACAAGATTCCGGCCGGCCTAAAAGTCATGAATCCAAAAGGGAACCGGGAGCTGATTCTGCTGGTGGATGATGAAACGGAAATCGCGGAACTCGCTTCAACGATGCTCACCGATGAAGGCTACAAGGTTATCCTCGCGCGTGATGGCTTCGAAGCCCTTAAAATTTACCAGCAGGCGGGCCCGCAAATCGGCCTCGTCATTCTCGATTTTTTCCTTCCCGTTATGGATGGCGACGCCGTTTTCGATGAGTTGCGCGCCCTGAACCCAAACGTGGCCGTGGTGCTAAGCAGTGGGTTCGCCGAGCAAAGCAAATTGGGAACGATGCTGGCGCAAGGTCTCAAGGGGTTTATTCCAAAACCGTACACGCGCGAGAAATTGCTCGAACAAGTCCGTTCGACCCTCGACTCGAGCCGCTAGGCTACCCGCGCAAAACCGCGTTGAATTCTGCGGGTTAATACCCCGGCGGTGGCATCGATTTAGCTTATCAAGGGCTCGCTCTCATGGCCCGCATTGATTCATTTTTTAAGCTAATGGGGGAGCAGAAGGCTTCCGACCTTCATCTCGCCACCAACAATCCGCCGATGCTGCGCATCAATGGCGAGCTGGTCCGCGTCGATTACCCCGCCCTGCGCAACGACGAATTGAAGGCAATGGTGTATGAAATCGCGCCCGAAGGAAAAATCAAAACCTTCGAGGAAACCTCCGATATCGACTTCGGATACGAGGTGCCGGGAATGGCACGTTACCGCGCGAATTTCTTCCAGCAAAAATACGGCATCTCCGCAGTGTTTCGTTTGATTCCCTCGACGGTCCTGACCGTGGAAGATCTCGGGTTGCCCCCGATCTTGAAAAAATTCCCGATGCTAAAAAAGGGGTTGATCCTTGTCACCGGTCCGACTGGATCAGGCAAGTCCACGACCCTGGCGGCGATGATGGACTACGCGAACCTCCAGCGGCACGATCATATCATCACGGTCGAGGACCCAATCGAATTCGTGCATCGCAGCCAGAACTGCCTGGTGCAGCACCGCGAAGTCGGAGTGCACACGCGATCGTTTGCAGCCGCGTTGCGCGGCGCGCTGCGCGAAGATCCGGACATCTTGCTGGTGGGTGAAATGCGCGATCTTGAAACGATCGAGCTGGCCCTGACCGCGGCCGCGACCGGCCACCTTGTCTTCGGGACGCTGCATACCTCGAGCGCATCGAAAGCGGTCGACCGAATCATCGATGTTTTCCCCACCGATCAGCAAAACCAGATCCGCGCGACTCTGGCGGAATCGCTGAAGGGCGTGATCGCGCAAAACCTTTTCAAACGAATCGATAAGCCGGGCCGAGTCGCCGCGCTCGAAATTTTGGTAGTGGATATGGCGATCGCGAACCTGGTTCGGGAAGGCAAAACCCATCAAATCCCGGGCATGATCCAAGTGGGCAAAAAGAAGGGAAACCAGCCGCTCGATGACGCGATCATGGAGCATCTGCGCCACGCCCGCATTTCGCCCGAGGAAGCTTACGACAAGGCGATCGATAAGAAGAAATTCCGGCCGTTCCTGAAAGAACCGCCTCCCGATGGCGCGGATGAATAGGAGCCGACTGCGATGAGAATTCCCGACCTCGACAAAATCCTGTCAGCCATGCTGCAGACTTACGATGGCATCTCCGACCTCAATTTTTCCGTCGGCCATCCGATGCAGGTGGAAGATTTTGGCGAACTGAAGCCGGTTTTTGTCGACCCGCCGATCGATTCGCTGACCCCTTATCAGACAGAGCAGATTGCGCTCACCTTGATGCAGGGAAACCGGCGGCTTATTTACGATTATCTCACGGGCGGTTCTTGCGATTGCAGTTATTCGCTCGGCCACGAGGCGCGTTTTCGCGTAAACATTTTCCGGCAGCAAGGTCATTTCTCGATCGTCCTGCGGAAGCTGGAAGGCGAAATCCCCACGGTAAAAAGCCTGGGGTTGCCTCCAATTTTTGAGGAGATCGCCAAAGAGAAAACCGGCCTAGTCCTGGTGACAGGGGCGACCGGCAGCGGTAAGACGACGACATTGGCCGCGATCCTAAACGAGATCAATGCGCACCAGCCCGTGCACATCGTCACGCTGGAAGATCCGATTGAGTTCGTGCATCCGACCATGAGAGCCACGTTCAACCAACGCGAGCTGGGTCATGACTTTAACAATTACCCCAACGGTTTGCGCGCCGCCCTGCGTCAGGCGCCGAAAGTAATTCTGGTCGGCGAAATGCGTGACCGCGCCACGGTCGAAGTAGCATTGATGGCGGCGGAGACCGGACACCTTGTCCTGAGTACGCTCCACACCGTCGATGCCGGCCAGGCCATCAACCGTATTCTCGGTCTCTTCTCGCTCGGGGAAGAGCAGCAACTGCGAATCCGGCTCGCGGACACGTTGCGTTACATCGTGAGCCAGCGCCTCGCGCCGAAAGTGGGCGGCGGCCGGCAGTTGCTCTCGGAAATCATCGGCAACAATCTTCGGACTCGGGAAACCATTGCGATCGGCGAAGGCGAACACCGGAGCTTTTACGAAATCATCGAGGCCAGCGCGCCTTTCGGATGGATGACGTTCGATCAATCGATCCTGAACGCCTACGAGAACGATCACATCACGGAAGAAACCGCAAAGCTGTTTGCCTCGCGCAAAGGCAAGGTTTCGCGCGGTATCGACCTGATCCAAAAAGCGCGCGGGGTCGACAACGATCTCGATTCCGGCCTCCGGCTCGACCTTCCCGCAAACGCATTCCGATAAAATATGGAAGCCCAGGATTCATCCTTCTTCGATCTCGGCGACAACACGGCGCTGGTTTGTGTCGATCATCAGCAATATCAAAAAATGATCGTGCCGCAGTTGATCGACATGACCTACAAAGTGCACCTCGGCTTGTTCGAGGAGGACGTGGTCCTAAAGCTCAAGACCTACAGCTACAACGTCGTGATCGTCTACGAGAACTTCAAAGGCTCCTCGCCCCAAAACAATCCGATCCTGCGCGAGTTGACCAGGCGTCCCGGCGCCGAGCGACGCCAGCATTTCGTCGTGCTTCTCAGTCATCGTTTTGCGACGAACGACGCCATGAGCGCCTTTTCTCAAAGCGTCGATCAAATCATCAACATCGCGGACCTGGCGAACTTCAAGCCGGTCTTGCGGCGCGGCGTTGCGCAGTATCGCGAGCTCTACGGCTCGTTTCACGAAACGCTGAAAGCCGTTCAGGCGATCTAATCGGCCGCGATCTCGCGGGCCGAGCGGTCTTACCTCAATCGCCGTGACGAACGTTCAGTTGCAGCGCCCTTCGGCGCACACGATACTGTTCGCCGCACCGCATGAACTTGAGCAATTGGATCCGATTTCGCTGGGACTTATCTCAGCTTCCGCAATTCGACGCTGAATTGCCCGAACACTACGAGATCGGACCCGCGACGGCGGAAGACGAAACAGAGCTGCGCAAAGTGATATCGAGTTCTTTTGTCCTCGACCCGTCATGGAATCCAGCGACCCAGGAAGTCATGGAGACGATCGAGCCGTGGCTGGAGCGGGCCTTTGCTTCGCCGGCGAACGGCTGTCTGGCCCTGCGACACGGCCTTCGAATTATTGGCGCGGCGATCATTGCGCAGAATCCGGAGGCTGAAGTCCATCTTTCCCCCGGACCATGTGTTTCCATGGAATATCGCAACCGCGGCTTTGGCACGCGCCTGCTCGAACAATCGCTGACAAAATTGCGCGACGCGGGATTGAAAGAAGCGATCGGCATTGCGCATGAGAACGCGCCGGTCACAAAATTCCTTTACACGAAGTTCAACAGCACCACTTCACCTTACGAGCCGACGCCGCTGGTGCCGGCGTAACGTCAGCCCTTCATCCCGATCGGATATTCCGGCGGCGAGTAGACATTGAAAGTGACCGCCGGCTTGCGCCCGTTGTTCTTGAAGCGGTGGAGTGTTCCCGCTGGAATCACGAGGACATCGCCCTTCTCGAGCCGGACTTTTTCCTCGCCCACCTTGCCGCTGAGTTTGCCTTTCAGCATCAGTAGAACCTGATCGCTCTGCTTGTGAGCTTCAGGCTCCTTGCCGGTCGAAACACCGGGCGCCAGCGTTATCATTGCGGTCTGCGTCCGCGTGCTCGTTTGCAAAACCTCGAACCATTCCGTTGCGTCTTTGATGTTTCGTAGATCCATCCCCTACTCTTCTGCCTGCAACTCATTCGCGGCAACTTCGCGTCTGGCTTCGCATGAAGACGACGAAGAGAGTTCCCGCGACACTCAACGACATCCGCCGATTTATGAATCCGATCGCGCAGTTCCGCGCATCTCATCCCATATGATCCAGGACCTTAAGTTTGCCATTCTTCAGCTCTTCAAAGCGCCTGGGTTCACCATCGCGGCCGTGATCGTTCTCGCCCTCGGCATCGGGGCCAACACCGCGGTCTTCAGTCTCGTCCACACGATGTTTTTCGCGCCGCCGCCCTACACGAAAGCGCACGAGGTGGTCCAGGTGTTTTCGCAGGACAAGAAGAACCCGAAAACTTATCGCGGCTTTTCCTACCCAACTTTTAACGACATCCGCGCCCAGAACATCATCTTTAGCGACGTGATGGCCTACAACCTGGCGCTCGTCGGGCTCGGGCAGAAAGGCGATACGCGCCGCACCTTTTCCGCCATCGTGAGCTCGAATTATTTCTCCGTGCTCGGTGTCCCTCTCCTGCGTGGCCGGACGTTCCTCCCGGAAGAAGAGACCCTCGGACGCAACGCGCCGGTCGCGATCGTCAGTTACGCCTACTGGCAGAAACATAACCTCGATGCGTCCATGCTCGGCTCCGAATTGCTGATCAACGGGCATCCCTTTACCATCGTCGGCATCGCGCCGCGCGGATTCACCGGCACGATGCAGATCATCTCCCCGGAAGTCTGGCTCCCGATGAGCAACTACGAGCGGATCGCGAACGATTTCGAACAGGAGAACAAGACGCCCTTCGGCGATCGCGCCGGTACGCAATTACTCATCATCGGCCGGCTGAAGCCGGGGCTGACCGCGGCCTCTGCCAAACCTGCGCTGGAAGGGTTGGCGGCGAACCTGGAAAAAGCGTTCCCGGTTGAGCAAAAGGACCAGACGTTTACCACCACTCCGATCTCGCGGTTTTCCGTCAGCACTTCTCCATCGGGTGAAGGCGGGATGGCGAAGATCGCGCCGATGCTCCTCGGCATGGCGGTCGTGGTCCTGCTCGTGGCGTGTCTTAATCTCGCGAACATGTTGCTGGCGCGCGGCACGGCGAGGCGAAAGGAAATTGCGATCCGTCTCGCGCTCGGCGGCAGCCGCTTCCGGATCGTGCGCCAGCTTCTCACGGAAGGTTTCGTTCTCGCGCTGCTCGGCGGCGCCTGCGGACTTGTTCTCGGGCTGTGGTCGTCCGATCTGCTCGTCGGTTCGCTCGGGAAAATGTTGCCGCTCGATATCGTCTGGCTCGCCGGCCCGAACCTCTCGATCCTGGCGGCGACGTTTGGGTTTTGTGTCGTCGGCACGCTCGGCTTCGCGCTCGGACCCGCCCTCAAGCTTTCCCGAAGCGCCGTCGTCGCCGATCTCAAGGAACAGGCGGGCGAAGATGTCGTCCGGCGTCGCTGGAAATTTCTCCCGCGCAATCCATTGGTCGTCGCGCAAATTGCTTTCTCACTCGCGTTGCTTACCGCCGCCGCCTTGTTCATTCGCGGCGCCGGGAAAGCTGCTTCGGTCGATACCGGTCTCGTGCCGGGTGCGAGTTTCCTCCTGGAAACCGACGCGAGCCTCGCCGGTTACGAACCGAAACGCGCGCAAGATCTTTATCGCAGCCTCGAAGAACGCCTCGCCTCTTTGCCAGGCGCCGGCCATGCCAGCGTTTCCTCGACCGTGCCGTTCGGAATGATTTCGCTGAACCGAAACGTCCAGCGTGCCGGCCTCCAACCCGCGCCCGACTCGAAGCCGGCCACCGCCGCGGAAGGTCTCGCCTTTAGCGCCGCGTGGAACAGCGTCGGCGCCGATTATTTTGCGACTGTCGGTTTGCCGGTCGTGCGTGGCCGCGTCTTCAGCCAGGCGGAAGCCACCCAACCAGGCGGGCCAATGGTTGCCATCATCGACGATGTCCTCGCGAAAAAACTTTGGCCGGAGGGCGACGCACTTGGCCAGCGGATTCAATACGCGAGCGACAACGCGCCGCGCGCCAAGAGCGGCGGGACGGGTGTCGGCGCTAATGCCGATCTCAGCGGCTCCACCGCCGCGAGGGAAACCATCGAAATCGTGGGCATCGTGCCGTGCACGACGCAGCAGCTTTTCGAGAAAGATCCTCACGGGCAGATCTACGTTCCGTTCGCGCGCGGATTCCAAAGCAACGTTTCGTTTTTCGTCCGTTTCCGCTCGCTCGCTCCCGGCACTGAAGCCGCGACCGCCGATCTGCTACGCCGCACCGTCCGCGAAGTAGACCCCGCCCTCCCCGTTCTCTCCCTGAAAACTTTCGCGCAACATCTCGACAGCAATTTTCAGCTCTGGATCGTCCGCGCCGGCGCCGCCATGTTTTCCGTCTTCGGCGGCCTTGCCCTCGGTCTCGCCGTCGTCGGCCTCTACGGCGTGAAAGCCTACTCCGTCGCGCGACGCACCCGAGAGATCGGCATTCGCATGGCCCTCGGCGCCCAACCCGGCATGGTCTTGCGCATGATCATGCGCGAAGGCTCGGTCATGCTCGCGAGCGGCATCGTCCTCGGCCTCCTCCTTGCCGCCGGTACCGGCAAGATTCTCAGCGGCATGCTCTACGAAGTCGGCGCACTCGATCCCGTTGCCTTTACTTTCGCTCCGCTGATTCTCGCCATCGCCGCGCTCTTCGCCACCTGGCTCCCCGCTCGCCGCGCCACCCGCATCAGTCCCATGGCAGCCCTGCGCACGGAGTAGGCCGCGGCGATCAACTGCGAGTCTGAATCGGGGGCCATAATGGCACCTTTCTCGCTATCTTGAGAAGATCTGTGCGCGCCGGCTTCTCCCTCCTCATTTTGGCTCTCGTTTTGGCTGCCGGGTCCATTCAGGCCCAGGTAGTTATCGAGGGCACTGTCCAGTTGCCAAAACCGTCCGCCGATCGCGGGCTCAACCAGCGCTACACGACGAACTCCGAGGTGGCGATGGCCCCGACGAATCCACCGGCTGCTGTGGTCTATCTCGAGGGCGATTTTCATTCGCAAGCCGCTGCCGCCAAATCGCCCGCCCAAGTCGCGCAAAAGAACATCGCGTTTGCGCCCGATCTTTTGCCGATCCTGATTGGGAGCACGGTCGAGTTTCCGAACATGGACGAGACGTATCACAACGTTTTCTCCTACTCGAAAACCAAGCGGTTCGACCTGGGCCGTTATCGGAAGGACGAAAAGCCGACCATGGTCGTTTTCGACAAGCCGGGGGCGGTCACGATTCACTGCGAAATTCATGAGCGAATGCGCGGCACCATCCTCGTCCTGGAAACGCCGCATTTTCAAAAAACAGACACCGCCGGCCACTACCGTTTGGAACATCTTCCGGCCGGCAACTACGTGCTGAAAGCTTGGGTGGCTGGTGACGACGTCCGACAGCGTCCCGTGGAATTGAAAGCCGGCATGACTTTGCATGTCGATTTTCCAGCCAAGTAACCAAGCCCATTAACCTCAAATACAGTCTGACGGGGGCGCTCAGCTTCCGAGTAAAATTGCTTCTGGCGATGATGCTCGTCGTCCTCGCCGTGACGAGTGCGACCGTCTATCTCGCGGAGAAAAATCGGCGCGCGAATCAGCAGCAACTGCTCGATGCCCAATTCCAAAATCGGGTCCAATCGTTCCTGAAGATCCAAGAGGCGCAATCGGAAATCATCACCGAAAAATGCCTGACGCTTTCGCATGCGGTCCGACTCCGCGCGGCCCTGGAAGAAAGAGACGTCGATGATTTGTATCAGAACGCGCTCACCGCACTCGAGGGAATCCTGGATCGGGCGGACGCTGCCACCGAAAATGCGCCCGAGGTAACTCGCGCGTCGTTTTTTCGTTTCCTCGACGCCGATGGCCTCATCCTGCCGCCGGAGCGCCATCCCGTCGGGCTCATCGATCAGCCCACATTGGATGAGTCGTTATCCAGCCTGGGAAAAATGCTGCGCCAGGAAGATGACCAAGCCGTGGGGTTTGTCGCGCTGGCCCGTGGAAACCGGCCCGCCGCTCTGCGTAAAGTTGTTTTGACCAGGCTCCGCGATCCAAACGGCCGAACGCTCGGCGCTATGGTGGTCGGCTTCCCGATTAATCATTTCGAAGACACGGAAAACGATCGCGCGCGCGCCATCAAGAGCGGGCTCTGGCTGAACCAACGGCTCTATATCGAAGGTCTCGGCGCAGCGGATCGGCGTGTTGTTGGCGAACAAGTCCAGGCCGCTTCGAGCAAACAGCTGGCCGGTCATTTTCCGATCGAGCTCGAGAGCGGTTCCCACCTTCTCTATTACAAGGCGCTCGACCCCGAGACGCGATTCGCGCCCGCCTATCAGGTTTGCCTCTATCCGCTGACCGCTTCGATCCGGGAAGAACAGGCGCTTCGCTGGAAGATCATCGCGTTTGGGCTCGTCGTGCTTTCCTTTGGGTTTGCGGCCAGTTTGTTCGTGGCCAAGGGGCTTTCGAAACCGGTCGAGAAGATTGTGGCGGGCTCGGTCGAGAACCTGACCCGGCGCAAGCAAGCAGAGGACGATTTGCGGGCGAGCAATCGCGAGCTCGAGAAGGCGCTCAACGAATTAAAAGCCACGCAGCAACAGGTCATCCAACAGGAACGGCTCAGCGCGATTGGACAGATGGCCAGCGGCATTGCGCACGATTTCAACAATACCCTCACGCCGATTCTCGGGTTCGCCGAGCTGCTCCTGCAAAGCGACAAGCTGCTCGATAACAAAGTGGAGACGCGCCGTTGTCTCGAAATGTTGCGCACCTCGGCCAAGGACGCCGCCAGTGTCGTCAGCCGTCTGCGCGAATTTTACCGGCCCGCTGAGACCGATGAGGAATTCCCGGTGGTCGATCTGGCCAAGATCGTGCAACAAGCCGTTGCCCTTACGGAACCGAAGTGGCGAAACCAGACGCAGGCCAAGGGATTGAACGTCGAAGTCACGGCAGACTGCAAGGCATCGCCCTACGTCGCCGGCGAAGAGTCCGCCCTGCGTGAGGTCCTGACCAATCTCATTTTCAACGCCGTCGACGCCATGCCTGAAGGCGGCCGCATTTTACTCGAGACCTCGATTGACGGAGACGACGCCATCGTGCGCGTGCGCGACACCGGGACGGGCATGACCGAAAGTGTCCGCCAACGTTGCCTGGAGCCATTCTTCTCCACGAAAGGCGAGCGCGGCACCGGCCTCGGCCTTTCCATGGTTTACGGAATCGTCGAGCGGCATCGGGGGAAATTGGAAATTGAATCCGCCGCCGGTCAGGGGACCACTTTCATCATCCGCCTGCCACGAGCGGAAATTTTGGACGCGCCCGTCGCGGCCTCCGCCGCCACGCGATCGAAGTCATCCCTGAACGTTCTCCTGGTCGATGATGAACCTCGAATCCTGGAAGTGGTCTCGGCCTATCTGCGCTTCGACGGACATTCTGTTTCCACGGCGTCGAGCGGTCGCGAGGCCCTGGAGAAATTTCGGCGCAACCAATTCGACCTCGTCGTGCTCGATCGCGTGATGCCCGAGATGAGCGGCGATCAAACCGCGCGCTTCATCAAACAACTGAACCCGGACATCCCGGTGATCATGCTCACTGGTTTTGGCGCGTTGATCGAAGTGAGCGGCTCGCAACCGGCGGCGGTGGATGTCGTCGTGAGCAAACCAGTCTCGCTCGATGCCCTCCGCCAGACCATCGAGAAACTTCTCTATGCCGCTTAGCTCCTCCATTTCCCTCCGAGTATGCGCCCGGCTCGCGCTGATGCTTGCGCTCCTCCTGACCGCCCGCCTGACCGCTCAGGCAGACTTTTTCGAAAAAGTTCACGACGCACTTTCCCTGAACGATTCGCATGACCGTTTTCATTTCCAGCTGAGCGGCCTGGTCGACCTCGAGACTTATTTCATCGATCAACCGGCGCCGGGCCTCATTTTTTCCGACCGCGATTTTCTGTTTAACCCGCGCCTGCGCGTGTTCCTCGACGCGCAGATCGGTTCCAAGATTTATCTTTTCGCGCAAGGGCGCGTCGATCGCGGCTTCGATCCGAGTGATGAAGGCGCGCAGATTCGGCTCGACGAATATTTTCTCCGCTACAGTCCGGCGAAGAACGTCAACTTCCAGATCGGACAGTTCGCCACCGTGGTCGGCAACTGGGTCGCGCGACACGACTCCTGGCAGAATCCATTCATCAACGCGCCGTTGCCTTACGAAAATCTCACCGGCATCTGGGACAGTTGGGCGCCGGAAGACACGGACGAACTTCTAGAATGGGGGCACGTCGGCGAGTACGACACTGGCGATTATTCGGACAAATATTTGCGCAATCCCATCATTTGGGGCCCGAGCTACGCCAGCGGCATCGCGATCTCCGGCGCCTGCGGCCGATTCGATTACGCCGCGGAAATGAAGAATGCAGCGCTCGCTTCGCGGCCCGAATCGTGGAGCATCACTCAAATTGGTTTGGAACATCCCACTTTCAGCGGCCGCGTGGGCTTCCGTCCGAATGAAATGTGGAATGTCGGCTTCTCCGCGAGCGGCGGTCCTTATCTCCTCTCCGACGCCGCGCCGGGTCTGCCTTCTGGCCGCGGCATCGGCGATTACCGCGAGCTCGTCCTGGCGCAGGACGTTTCCTTCGCCTGGCATCACCTTCAATTGTGGGCCGAATTCTACGAAGCGCGCTTTGAGGTGCCTCGCCTTGGCAATGCCGACACTCTTTCGTACTACTTCGAAGCGAAATACAAAATTACTTCACAACTTTTCGGCGCGCTGCGTTGGAACCAGCAAGTTTTTGGAACCATCCCCGATGAAGATCACTTTACGAAATGGGGGAACGATATCTGGCGCATCGACGCCGCGCTCGGCTATCGCTTCACCGATTACCTGCAGGGAAAATTGCAATACAGCCTGAGCCAGCAATACTCCTCGCAGGAAGGCGATCACCTCATCGCCACGCAAGTCACCCTAAAATTCTAGGTTCGCACCGAGCTATCCGCGAAGGTGGCTGGGGAGGGAATTGAACCCCCGACACGTGGATTTTCAGTCCACTGCTCTACCAACTGAGCTACCCAGCCGATGAGCAGCGCGCGTCACTATGCGAAATTACGTGCGGGGAGCAAACGGAATCGGGGCGAGGATGGAGGATAGAGAATTGAGGATGGCGGAAGACTTAGTCAACGAAGCGGCGGGACAAATTCACGGCTGAGGTGAGGAGATGGAGATAGTGGTAACGCGGGATCTCCACGGCGCCGAATTGTTGGAGGTGCGGCGTGACCCATTGGGTATCGAGGAGAACAAACTTTCGCACGCGAAGATGTTCGACCAGCCCAAGCAGCGCAATCTTCGAGGCATCGCGAACATGATGAAACATTGACTCCCCAAAAAACGCGCCGCCGATCGCGACGCCGTAAAGGCCTCCGGCGAGCTCGCCATTTTGCCAGGCTTCGATCGAGTGGGCGTGGCCGAGCTGATGCAATCGCGTGTAGCTTTCAATGATCTCACGGCTGATCCAGGTCTCGGACCGCTCCGCGCATTGTCGCATCACTTCCGCGAAGGAAACGTCGATCCGGATCTCGAAGATTTTCTTTCGAACCACCCGCTCCAGAGTCTGCGGCACGTGAAATTCCTTGAGCGGCAGGATGGCCCGGGGATCGGGCGAAAACCATTCGATCTCGCCGTTCTCCATCGCCATGGGGAAAACCCCGAGCCGGTATCCCTGGAGCAAGACTTCCGGATCAATCATGGAATTTCGAATGTCGAAGTTCGAAGGGCGAATGTAAAAGCATTCGTCGGTTCGCCGTTCCTAATTCTTGCATTGCTTCGCTGCTCCCGTTATCCTCGGTGCTTGAAGGCCTTCTCCATCGCTTTCTGTCTCGCGAGCGCGATTCTCATCGGCGGTTGCGCCGATCCCATCGAAAAACCGATGGCGCAAGAGGCGGGGGAGAAATTTCAGCGCGGCATCACCGGCAACGGAACGCTCGGCCCGATCGATCGCTCGGACGATCCCTATATCAAGGAGCGCCATCCCTAGCCTGTGAAGACTGCCGCCCGATCCGCGCATTCAAAAGTCCTCATCCTCGATTTCGGTTCGCAGTACACGCAGGTAATCGCGCGGCGCATCCGCGAGTGCCAGGTTTATTCCGAGATCGTTCGCTTCAATATCCCGGCAGAGGAAGTGGCACAGCTCGCGCCAAAAGGGATCGTCCTTTCGGGAGGACCGGCGAGCGTTTACGACGAACGCGCGCCGCAGGTCGATCCGGAAATCTTTTCGCTCGGGATTCCAGTGTTGGGAATTTGTTACGGGATGCAGTTGATGGCGTATCATCTCGGCGGCCAGGTGGAATTCAGCGAGCGCCGCGAATACGGCGCCGGCATGCTCCATGTCTCGAACGGGTCGAAGCTCTTCGACGGCATCGGCGAGCAGATCGATATTTGGAGCAGTCACGGCGACAAGGTGACCGCGATGCCGGCCGGTTTTCGCACCGCGGCCCATACGGAAAATTCCGCGTTTGCGGCAATCGAAGATCCGCAGCGAAACCTTTACGGGCTCCAATTTCATCCGGAGGTAGCGCACACGCCGAGAGGGAAAGAGATCCTCCAAAACTTTATCTTTCACATCTGCGGGTGCGCGATGGATTGGACGATGGGCTCGTTCATCGCAGACGCGTGCGAGCGGGTGCGGCGGCAGGTGGGCGACCAGAAGGTAGTGCTCGGGTTGAGCGGCGGGGTGGATTCATCGGTCACGGCGGCGCTCCTGCATAAGGCGATCGGCGATCAACTCACCTGCATCTTCGTCAACAACGGACTCCTCCGCTCGCGCGAAGAAGAGATGGTCCAGCGCGTTTTTGAAGAAAACTTTCACATTCGTTTGAAATACGTCGATGCGGCGGATCGCTTTCTGAAATTGCTTGAAGGCGTGACCGATCCAGAAACAAAACGGAAAATCATCGGCAACGAATTTGTAAAAGTTTTCGAGCACGCCACAGAAGAGTTGCTGGCCGAAGACAACGCTAATGGATCGGGCGGCCACGGCGGTTATCACTTTCTCGCGCAGGGCACGCTCTACCCCGATGTGATCGAGAGCGTTGCGATCGGCGGCAATCCGGCGCATGTGATCAAGAGCCATCACAACGTCGGCGGGCTGCCGGAAAAAATGCACTTCGAGCTGGTCGAACCGGTCCGCCAATTATTCAAAGACGAGGTGCGCCAGGCGGGATTACAGCTCGGGTTGCCGAAAGAAATCGTCCATCGGCAGCCGTTCCCCGGCCCCGGCCTCGCGGTCCGAATTCTCGGTGAAGTCACGCCGGAACGGCTCCGGATTCTGCGCGATGCCGATACGATTGTGGTAAGCGAAATGAAAGCCTCGGATTGGTATTATCGGGTCTGGCAATCGTTCGCCGTTTTGTTGCCGGTGCGTTCCGTAGGGGTAATGGGCGACCAGCGGACTTATGAATACACGATCGCGATCCGGGTGGTCGAAAGCCAGGACGGCATGACGGCGGATTGGGTCCGGTTGCCCTACGAATTGCTCGCGCGCATTTCCAGCCGCGTGATCAACGAAGTCAAAGGCGTGAACCGCGTCTGCTACGACATCTCGAGCAAGCCACCGAGCACTATCGAGTGGGAGTGAATGGATTTTCTCCCTTTGTCATTCTGAGCGAAGCGTAGCGGAGTCGAAGAATCTCTTGCTTTGCCTTTCCTCGCTGGCGCTCGCGAAAGGCAGGGCTCCCTCGACAAGCTCTGGGACTACAGGAATAGAATGGCGGGATGAAGTTCCCCTTGCTGACCACCCTTGGCGCTGCCAGCGAATACAGTTATTTTCCAGCGGGGATTTTGGGACTGATTATTGGTTTTTTTCTTCTGGCGCTGACCGTAGCTTGGGCGCTTTTCCCGTTCTTGGTCCTGTCGAAATTCAACGAGCTACTGAAGGTGCAGCGGGAGACGCTGGTGGTGCTGCGGAACTTAGACAAGAATTTGGCTACCGATGCCACAAATGGTAACGCGGCACTGACGGAGAGCATCAAGTTGCGCGCGGACGTGACGAAAACCCTGCAATGGATGGTGGATAATTGGCCGGGCGCGCAAAAGCCCGAACCGCCACCAGGCTCGCCGAAGACCTACCAGCTCGATTAAGCCGTTTTCTCGCTGTCGCACCGCGAAAGTTAGAGATTCTTCGACTCCGCTGCGCTCCGCTCAGAATCAGTTAGCTGAAAAGAAGCGAGACAGCAGCACGCCTCTCAAACTAAAGTTTGTTCGGATGAACGCCGAGCAGAAGCGACTCGCGGAAAATAACAAGGACGAGCGCTGGCATTTGTGGGGCCCTTATCTGGCGGAGCGCGCCTGGGGCACGGTGCGGGAGGATTATTCCGCGAATGGAGATGCGTGGAATTATTTTCCGCACGATCACGCCCGGTCGCGCGCTTTCCGCTGGGGCGAGGACGGCATCGGCGGCATCTCGGATTTCAAGCAGCGGCTTTGCCTCGCGTTCGCATTTTGGAATGGCCGCGATCCGATGTTGAAAGAACGGCTCTTCGGCGTGACCGGCCCGCAAGGGTCGCACGGTGAGGATGTGAAGGAGATTTATTTCTACGACGATTGCACTCCGACCCACAGCTACATGCGGATGCTCTACCGGTATCCGCATGCGCGTTTTCCTTACGAGGAACTGGTGGCGGCAAATCACGGAAGGCCGAAACACGAACCTGAACCTGAGCTCTGGGACACGGGCGTGCTGCGCGATCAGCGTTACTTCGATATCTCTCTCGAATACGCCAAGGTCGATCCGGACGACTTCTTCATTCGTGTGACCGCGACCAATCGCGGACCGGAGGCCGCGGAGCTGCACATTTTACCGACGCTTTGGTTCCGCAATACGTGGGCCTGGGGCCGCGATGATCGCCGGCCGGCGTTGCGCGCGAGTTCCGATCTTGCCGGGCATTGTCCGACGATCCAGGCAAGCCATCGGGCGCTCGGTGAGTACAAACTTCATTGCGAGGACGCGGGGGATCTCCTTTTCACCGAGAACGAAACCAATTCCGAGCGCCTGTTTTCTTCGCCGAACCGGCAGCCATTTGTGAAAGATGGAATCAACGACTTCATCGTCCACGGGCGCAAAGAAGCGGTGAATCCCGAGCGCGTCGGGACAAAAGCCGCGGCGCATTACGAGTTCAAGATCGAACCGGGCGCGAGCCGGGTGGTGCGCCTCTGGTTCGGCCGCGTGGGTGAAGCGGTCGAGGAGGATCGCTCGGGCGAACCGGGAAAAGTTCCGCGGCCGGTTTGCCTGCCGGTTCTCGACCAGGACGCGTTCGAGCATTTCGAGGGAGTCTTCCGAGAACGCCGGCGCGAAGCGGATGAGTTTTACGCGGCGCTGGAGCCGTCGTGCCTGAGCGACGAACACAAGTCGATCCATCGGCAGGCCCTTGCCGGGATGCTTTGGAGCAAACAATTCTATTATTACCTCGTGGAAGATTGGCTCGAAGGCGATCCGGGCCAGCCCCCTCCCCCGCCCGAGCGGAAAGAAGGGCGCAACGCGGAATGGCGTCACCTCTACAACGAGCGCGTCATGTCGATGCCGGACAAATGGGAATACCCCTGGTATGCCGCCTGGGACCTCGCCTTCCATTGCATTCCGCTGGCGCTCGTCGACGCGCAATTCGCCAAGACCCAGCTCGATATCATCCTGCGCGAATGGTACCAACATCCCAACGGCCAGATCCCCGCCTACGAATGGAATTTCGGCGACGTGAATCCGCCCGTGATCGGCTGGGCCGCCTGGCGCGTTTACAAGATCGAGGAAAAACAATCGGGGAAAGGTGACCGCGCCTTTCTCGAAACCGTTTTCCACAAATTGCTTATCTCCTTCACCTGGTGGGTGAATCGAAAAGATTCCGAGGGGAAAAATATTTTCCAGGGCGGCTTCCTCGGTCTCGATAACATCGGTGTCTTCGATCGGAGCGCGCCGTTGCCGAACGGCGGACATCTCGAACAAAGCGATGGCACCAGTTGGATGGGAATGTTTTGTCTCAACATGATGCGGATGGCGCTCGAGTTGGCGCGCGAGAATCCGGTTTACGAAAATATTGCGACGAAGTTCTTCGAACATTTCCTCGGGATCGCCGGCGCGATGAACAATCTCGGCGGCCAGGGGATCGGACTCTGGGACGAACCGGACGAATTCTACTACGACGTCCTCCATTTGCCCGATGGCCGATACCTCCCGCTGCGGGTGCGATCGCTTGTCGGGCTCATGCCGCTCCTCGCCGTCGAGACGATCGAGCCCGAGCTGCTCGATGCGATGCCGGGATTCAAGGAGCGCCTTGAATGGTATCTCGAAAATCGCCCGGATCTCGCCAGCCTCGTCTCGCGCTGGCACGAACCGGGCGCCGGTGATCGTCGCTTGATTTCGCTCACACGCGGGCATCGCATGAAATGTCTTCTTCGCCGAATGCTGCATCCCGATGAATTTCTGAGCGATCACGGCGTGCGTTCCGTGAGCAAATTTCACGCGTCGCATCCCTACGTCCTACAGCAGGAGGACGGTTCCGCGCGAACGGTGAGTTACGATCCGGGCGAATCGCAGACCAACATGTTCGGCGGCAACTCGAATTGGCGCGGCCCGATCTGGCTGCCAATCAACTATCTTCTGATCGAATCGCTCCAAAAGTTTCACCATTATTACGGCGACGATTTCAAGGTGGAGTGTCCGACCGGATCGGGCCACTACCTTACCCTGGACGAAATCGCGAACGAATTATCGAACCGGCTGATCCAGCTCTGGCTGCGGGATGGAAATGGCGCGCGGCCATTTGAGCGATCGTGTGGTGACGCGCTTAGCGCCGAGCACGATCACGATCATTATTGGTTTCACGAATACTTTCACGGCGACAACGGCGGCGGATTGGGTGCGAGCCATCAGACCGGCTGGACCGGCCTCGTGGCGAAGTTGATTCAGCAGCAGGGCACCAGCGGCACCATCGTGAAACGCGATCCGTTTACCGATTTGTAGCACGGACGTCTCGTCTGTGCAGCGAACGGGCGTCTCGCCTGTTCTTCTTGTTCCGAGGCGTGTCAGGCGAGACGCCTGACGGCCGCACAGGCGGGACGCCCGTGCTCCGGCTTAACGCTGGATGATGTGGATGGCGAGGATCCGGCGTGGGTGGCGGGCCAGAAGGTAATCAATGAAATCGCCGATGATGGAATTCGGCTTATTTCCGAGCTTGGTCACCACACGACAGATCAGCACGCCGGTGCGGCTGTGCCATTCCAGATTGATCACGCCATGCGTTTCCCGCGCACTGTGGATTTTCGCCCAGCCGTGCGGGCGGCCGGGACGCTGATGTTCGGTGGGGACAAGCTTGAATTTCTTCTCAAGCTGCGGATCGCCCATGATCTTGTTGCGCAACGATCCGCGGCCAGTCGTGATAACTTGGATTACAGTTTGCATTCGTTAGGGCGATGATGGCTTTCGCATCGCAAACTTCCACACGAGCACGCCGGTAAGCAAACCCATGACGACGCCCGACGGCACGACATACGGAGCGTCCATGGATTTGAAGCCACCTTTCGCGAGAAACACAACCAAGGCGAAGGCGAAGCCATAGAGCAACCCGTAACCTGCGCCGTGCCACCAGCGACTGCGCGGTGTGACAGAAAGACCGGTGATAACGCTGACTAATATCCCTTTCACGATGGCGGCGAAGAGGATCTCATATTTGTAAGGCTCGCCGGGAGCAAAGAAAATGCCGATGCCATCTAATCCGCCAATCAGGACGCCGACGAGCAAGAGAATTAGCGTGTTCATCTAAGTTGTCAGTCATCAAGCAAACGAAACATTACGTAAGCATCGACATAACCCTTCTGCGCGTGGCGAAAGGCGCCGGGCAAAGTGCCGACGATCTCGAACCCGAGTTCCTTCCACAAGTGAACAGCGGATTCGTTGGTCGAAACAACGAAGTTGAATTGCATCGCGCGATAGCCGAGCCGCCGCGCTTCGCTTAGGCAATGCTCACCCATGGTGCGTCCGATTCCCTGCCCGCGCCCACTCGGATCGACCATGAATCCGGCATTCGCGACGTGATCTCCCAGTCCGGGCCGATTCTTTCTCAGGATGTAACTGCCGATCACTTTCCCGTCTTGTTCGGCCACGAAAGTGTCAGTGCCCGGCGCAAACCAATATCCGAACGCCTCTTCGCGCGATGTGTTTGGATGATAAACAAAGACGTCTCCGGGTGCGACGGTCGCCTGAAAGATCGTCCAGATGGCGTCGCGATCGTTATCGGTCGCGGGACGAATCGTGATCACGTTACCCGGCGGCATGACTTTCATGCGGCCTTCTCCAGAGAAATAGCAAACCGCCCAGCAAGAGGAAATCGAGCGCGAGATGCCAGGCGAAGCTGAGAGATTTGCTGGCGTGACCGAAACAACCGCAGCTGATGTCGAGCCCCCGCGCTTTTGCTACGATCGTGGCGATGATGAAGACAGACATCAGCATCGTCAGGATAAACACCCCGCCGCGAAATAAGCACCGCATGATCAGAGCCAGTCCGCAAAAAATTTCCAGCCAGGGCAAATAAAACGCGAGCCGCACGCCGATCGGCCACGGCAGCGTTTTGTAGTTTTCGATATCACCGGCAAAACCGACCGGATCCAGGACCTTCACCGCGCCGGCGTAAACAAACAGCGCGCCGAGAATGATGGCAACGAAGCTCCAAAGATATCGGCGAAAGGATGAAGGCGTTGTCGTCACTTCTTCCCCTCCAGCCACGCTTCCCATCCGCCGCCGAGCACGAAGACATTTTTTAGTCCCGCTTCTTCCCGCAAACGCCGCGCTACCTCCCGGCTCGCGCCGCAACTTTGACTACTGCAGTAAACCACGATGCGTTTCTCAGGCGACCAGGTCGCAAGCATCTGCGGAAGCAATTCATTCCACTGGTCTTCATTCAAGAGCACGGCATTCGGCACATGTTCGCGCTCGAATTCCTCCTGCGGCCGCGCGTCCACCCAGAGCACAGAGCCGGCCCACTCGCGCGCTTGGGCCACCGTCACTAAATCGGACGCGGCGACGGGCGTCTGCCACGAGACCTTGTCTCGATAATAAAGGACCTGACCGATCCCCGGAAGAAGGGCGAGGCCGAGAAGGGCCGCGGTCTGCCGAAGCAGTAACTTCACGAGCTAAGGCGCGGCCGTAGTAGCGGGCACCACGCGAGCCTGAGCGAAATAGGTTTTCGCCGGCCCGGTTGCGCTGTCCGGCTTCACGGTCAAAGTCGCGTTCAGCGGCTTTGCGGTTTCGCGCGGTTGCACGTTGATTTTGAACTCCCCCGCACCCGCGCCCGGTTCTACTTTGGTCGTGAAATCGGCGTTAGAAGAAGTGACCTCGAGGTTCTTGATCGTCACACCTTTGCCAGCGCGCGCCAGAATGGTTTTCGGCTTCGGCCCTTCGCCGATTTGCCAATAAACAAACGCGGGCTGGAGCTCGAGAAAGTGCGCGATCGTCGCCTTCAAGCGAAGAATCGTCTGCGGTTTTTCCGGATCATCCGTGTCCACCGTAATCGACTTCTCCTGCACACCGGTCCGATCGCCGATGGTGAACGTCGCGGTGATCTCGCCCTTTTCTCCCGGAGCGACATCGTTTTTCTGCATGGCTGCCGTCGTGCAACCGCACTGAGGACGGACGGCCTTAAAGTGAACCGGCTTGTCGCCTTTGTTTTGGTATTTGAAAATGCCGACCGCTGTCGCCGCGCCCATTTCCGGATGCAGGTCGAGCTCCGTTTTTTCCCAGGCCAGTTCCGATCGCGCCGTGAGCGACAGGCAAAGAGAGCAGACACCGAGGAACAAAATTCTTGTGCCGTTCATGCTCCAAGCAAAAAGGCGAAGGCGCGCGGTGTCAATCCCGAGCGCGTACGACGCGGAGTCTAGTTCAGGTGGTAAACTTCGATGACCGCCACGCCGGTCATGGAATTCGCGCCGCGCACAATCGCCGTGTAAGCGCCCGGCGGCAGCGAAGTCAGAATCGCCGATTCCGCATCGTGGGTTGGTTGCAGGCCTGTGGCGCTGATTGCCGCTCGCTGCGTCGAACCCCAATTGTCGTTATAGGCCAACGGTGCGCCATTGCTGTCGCGGAGGTCGAGCGTAGGATCGACCATCGCGCCAGCAACCGGAAGGGATGGTCCGATAGCGCGCACGATCACATCCGCCGATGTCTGCCCCATCACGATAAGTCCACCGATCAAAATATTGTCGCCGGTCAGGACCGAGGCGCGCGTCGAAAGATTAGCGAGCTTCGAATTCGCCGTGGGATCGAGATCGTAGGCTTCCACCACAGCGGTGCCGATGGTTTGATTCGCGCCGCGCAAAATCGCCGTGTAGGCGCCCGGTGCCAGGGTGGCGAGGAGCGCCGACTCGCTGGGGTTGATGGGCGCAAATCCACTGCCGGCAATCTCCTGGCTGTTCGTGTTCTGGCTCCAGTTGTCGTTGAAACCAATAACAGCGCCGGTGGAATCATGAAGCTCAAGAGTCGGGTCGAGCATTTTGTCCGGCAATGACAGCGAGGGCCCAATGGCCCGGATGACAATTCTCTTCCCTTGCGTGCCGGTAATGATGAACCCGCCAATCATAACGTTTTCGCCCGTGCCGACCACGGCGCGTGTGGAGATATTCGCCAGGGTCGCGGGCTGAGGACCGGAGGCAACGGCGATGTAATCCGCTTTCGTATTTTGCGCGGCGGTGATGTTGAGGGTTCTCTGCGCCGTCGCCACCGACCCGCCGCTAAAAGTTACGGTGTACGATCCGCTGCCGGGAACAGGGACTGAATATCCGCCCGAGCTCGCCGTGATCGCATAATAATTCGCGTTCGAAACATTGACCGTGACGCCTCCCACTCCTTCGCCCGGATCATAAAATCCGTTCCCATTCAGATCGCGGTAAACGACACCCGTCACGAAAGGCAAAAGCCCGCCGACGCTTCCGAAATCCTGCGTCACCAACTGCGGACCTACGCCGCCCGATCCGCCGTTGCTGCCGAGCACAACTCCGATTCCCACCTCGCGGAACTGTGTGCTGTGAATATTAATGCGATGCCCGGGCGGCGACTGCATTCCGCCAGTCGCGGCAGTTCCACCCCAATCGACCTCGAAGCCGGCGTGGCCATAAAAGACCGATTTGGAATACGCATAAACATTCTCGCCGATCGACCAGCCGTTCGCGCCCGAGATGTAGCTTTGCAGGCGGGTGGTGAGCGAGCCGTCGGGGCCGGCATGCCCCTGATAATTATTCTGGAGCATGTTCTGGCTGTGCGCTCGCGCCGCGACCATGAGGGTCGCATTCATCGAGAGCGGCGGCGCGGGAAGAATCGCAGCGAACTGCGCCTGCATCAGAATGAGATTCACTCCGAAACTGGCGTAAGCGCTGAGGACGTTTTGGTCCGTGGTGGCGGCCAGCCGAATGCCTTCAGCCGGAGGCGTCGCCCGCGCGCGATTGATTAACTCAAGGTAATATTGCTCCTCGTTCGTCGGAGCGCCGATCGAATAAAGGACAGGACCCAAGGGCTCTTCCGCGGGCAATCCGAAAGATGGTTGGATGACAACGGGGGGAGCAGGCGGTGGGGCGACTGGCGTTGCTTCCTGAGCGCGAGCAGTCGAGCCGTTAAGCCCGAGCAAAGCCACAGACGCGACGATGCCCGAAATCTGATTGACCCAGATTTTGCGGCTTTTCAGGCGGGGGTTGAGTCCGTCCATTGCCAGAAAAGTAGCAATTAGGGTACCGCCAGGTGAGAGATGGCGGGGATCGCCGGCGAGTTAGTCTAGCGCGTAAATCTCCACGACGGCGATGCCGGTCGTCCCGCCCGCCCCACGGACGATGGCGGTGTAGTTCGCTCCATTCGCGGGCAGGTCATAGATGAGCGCCGACTCCGCATTGTCGGTGGGAGCAAGGTGTGTGGAAATGATCTCCGTTTCCTGGCCGCCGGTGCGCCAGTTGTCGTTGAATGCGAGCTGCGCGCCATTCGCATCAAGCAATTGCAGGGTCGGGTCCAGTAATTTCCCGGCAATATTCAACGACGGTCCAATAGCGCGAATGACCACGCGTTGCCGACCGGGACCGAGCACGAAGGTCCCGGCAAAAAGAGCCTTGTCGTCCAACTGAACGAAACCGCGGGACGAAATGTTAGCCAGCGTCGAATCGGCCGATCGGTCGAGATCGTAGATCTCGATGACGCCGATGCCCACGCCACCGTTCACCCCGCGCACGATCGCTGTGTAACCCGCGCCATTCGCCGACGGCGACGCGACGATGGCCGACTCCAAGTCATGAGTGGGCGCGAGACCGCTATCCAGAATCGCCAGTTTGTTTGGCGAAAGTTTCCAATCGTCATTCTCATCGAGGAGCGCGCCGGATGAATCCCGCAACTGGAGCGTAGGATTGTTGAGCTGGTCGCCCAGCCCTAGTGATGGGCCAATGGCGCGGACCAGCACTTTCTTCGGCTGCGTCCCGGTGATAATGAACCCGCCAATCAACGCGCTATCGCCGCTCTCCACTCGGAGCCGGGCAGAGATATTGCCCAAGACTGTCGTGGGGGCGGCGTTGACGGCGGCCAAGGCGTCGATGCGCCCGTATCCGAAAATGTTGTTCGGAATCTGAGTGGAAGAGGTGCCACCGCAGGTTTGGAAGGGGGCGGAGACATTCGGGTTAGCCGTATCCTGCAATAGCGCTGTGGTGGCGGCGATGTCGCGCGACAATCCGGGGCGCGCCGACCACAGCAGCGCGACTACGCCGGCGATGTGCGGCGCCGCCATCGACGTGCCGCTAAGGTTGCCGAAGCTGGTGTCGCTCGTGCGCGTGCTTGAGCGCACATTCACACCGGGCGCTGAGAGGTTTGGCTTCAGCAGGCTGGGATTGTAGTAGGTGGTGGGGCCGCGACTGCTGAAACCGACCAGCGCATTATTAATATCGAATGCTCCGGTCGTGAACGAAGCGCTGTGGATGCCCGGCGCGTCGAACACCGTCGAACAGCCGGGTCCGGAGTTCCCCGCCGAGGCGTCGACAAAAATCCCAGCGGCCTGGGTGTTGTTTACGATTGTCTCCAACTCAGTCCGGCTGACACAACCTTCGCTGGCTGGACATCCCCATGAGTTGCTCACGACGTGGGGACGAAGAGCGGGGTTCGGATTGTTGCCGGTCGAGTCGGTCGGCGCGATCATGAACTGGAAGCACTCCGTGTAAGTCGCCGGGGTGCCAACTCCCTGGTCCATGTTTCGGCAAGAGATCCATGTCGCGCCGGGAGCGACCCCGATCTGGTTGCCCAGGCCGTCGTCCCCCACCGCGCTGCCGGCCGTGTGGGTGCCGTGACCGGTATCGTCGCACGGCTGGGAGGAGTTCGCGCCGCATGAACCGCCCCCCGAGTGAATCGCATCGTGCCAATTGTAATTATGATCCGCACTAGCGCCGTTCCAGCCGCGATAGTGGGGTTTCAGTGCGTTGTGGGTCCAACGCGCGCCCGAATCGAGATGACCGACCACGATTCCTGTGCCGGTAAAACCCGACGACCATACCGATGGCGCATTAACATTAAGCACTCCCCATTCGACACTGTTAGGAGCCGACGGATCATTCGCGGTGACTCCGAAATTCGCCACCTCAGGTTCTTCGATCCATCGTGCAGGATTGTTGGAATCAATCCGCGCCACGTCATCGCGCGCGGCAAGCGACTCGACTAAAGCGCGATCACCGGTAGCAACAATCATGTTAGCAGCCCAAAAGGATTGATAGCTAACGCCTCGGCCCTGAAGGAATGCCCGAAGGTCAGCCTGAGTGCGCGCGGCATGCTGAGTGAGCGCGCGGTAAACGTACCAGCCGCGGTCGTCCTGGTCCTTCATTCGATAAGCAGCGCTTACGTCTGCTTGATCGGCCAGCAGGATAACCATGGAAGCATTCCCGCCTCCCGCGAGATCCGCCAGCACTTGGGGCGCAACCTTGCCATCAGCCCCATTCGATGTTGCTCCCGCCCCGGATGAAAACGCCATCATCGCGAGCAAAATCCCCGCCGCGAAAAGAGCAAAACCAAGAATGATCCCCAGGCTCGATATTTGGGACTGAAAGATGCGTTTCATATGATGCGGCGCCAGCGCGCCGCCCCCATCATGGCAGCGCGTACACTTCCACCACCGCAATGCCGGTCGCGTTATTTACGCCCCGAACCAGCGCCGTGTAGCTGGAGCGATTGCCAGAGAGTGTCGAGATGATCACGGATTCGAGCGCGTTGGAAGGAGCAAAACCCAGCGCCTGGATCTCCACTTCCTGGCCGCCCGTCCCCCAGTTATCATTCTCGATGACCAGCGCGCCATTGCTGTCCCGCAACTGCAGCGTCGGATTGGCCATTTTTCCGGCGACAGTCAGCGAAGGGCCGATCGCGCGGATGACAACTTTTTGCGACTTCTGCCCGAGCACGATGGTGCCGCCGATCAAAATGTCATTGCCTGTCTGAGAAACGCCACGGGCCGAGACGTTCGCCAGATTTGAAACCGGCGGGTCATCCAGATCGTAAACCTCCACAACGCCGATGCCGGTGCTGTTGTTCAACCCGCGCACGATGACGCTGTAGCCACCGGCTGGCAACGTCCTCACGAGCGCGGACTCGTTCGGGTGGGTCGGCGGGATGGTGTCCTGGACGGCTTGTCGGTCGGCCGGACTCTGATTCATCCAGTCGTCGTTCGTAGCGATCAACGTCGGGCCGCTATATAACTCGAGAGTCGGATTCACAAGTTGTCCCGCAATTCCGAGAGACGGCCCTAGAGCGCGGACAATGACCCGCTTTTGTTGCGTGCCTTGGATGATGAATCCGCCGAACAAAGCATTGTCGCCCGTTTGCACCAGGAGCCGTGAAGAAACATTCGCCAAATATGTTGGCAGCGCCGCGGCCGGCACTACCAAATCCACTTTCGCATTCAACAGACCGGCGACGTTGGCGGTTCTTTGCGTCGTGGGAAAAACTCCTCCGCTAAAGGTAACGGTGCGCGACGTATTCACGGCTGGCACCGGCACGGAATAGCCTCCGGAAGAACTCGTCACGGCAAAAAAGCTGGCGCCGGTCACGTCCACCCGGATTCCGCCGATGCCTTCACCCGGATCGTAAAAGCCGTTCGCGTTCGTGTCCTGATAGACAACGCCGGTGATGAACGGCACCGAATTCGTCTGCCGGCCGAAATTCTGCACGGTATAAAGCGAGTCCCACGTTTTGTTCTGCCCGCTGTCCGAGCCGGCGCTCACGCCGATCCCGATCTCCCGCCAGTAGGTCAGCATCGTCGTCATCCGATGTCCTCGTCCCGGCACCGTCTGGTCGGTGAACAGGTCGTTGTGCTGCTGGAGAATCGTCGCGATCAATTTCGCGCCAACGAACGGCCCGCCACCAATCGATTCATTTTCCGCCACGTTTTCCGGGCCGGGGAAAAAACCGGAAGCTGTCGTTTGGCCATTGTAATCCTGGCTGAGGTTCATCGGGTAACCGGCGGCGTTGATGCGCTGTTCCGGGTCGGTGCCGCCAAAAGTGTGGGGATTGGCGCCGGAGAAAAACTGGTCGCTATCGTTGAGAAATTTCGCCCGGTTCTGTGCGCAATTAATCAAGAGCGGGTTCCATGAGAGCGGTTGCGCCGTGTTGGCGATGGTAAACGCTTCGCCATTGATGTTCGGCGGGCCTTCCTGCAATCCGCTCAACCCGAGCCTGGTCGCTTCCGCGCCGCCATTTGCGCGGGCGCGGTTGATCAGCTCCAGCATGTATTGCTGCTCGTTAGTCGGGTTGCCGATCGAATATTGAACCTGCGCGATCGCGTGAGACGCGGCGGCCGCGGTGAGGCAGAGGGCGATTAAGGGAAGCCGAAAAGTTGCGAGCATGAGCGGAGAATCGTCTGCCTTCCGCGAAAAAGGAAGGGATAATGCGCCGCTCTTACCTCACATGATCCCGCACGAAAGCCGCCACCGCGTCACGCCAGGAGCGCGGCGTTTGACCGGTAAGGCGCTGATATTTCGCGCTCGAGAGAACGCTGTAAACCGGCCGTTTCGCGATGAAGCTTTTCATCTCCGCGAGCGACGATGCGCCAATCTTTGTGGCCTTCATCGGAATACCTTGCGCGTGGCAGCAGTCGAGCGCCCATTGCGCGTATTCCTGCCAGCTGCATTCGCCGCCGTTCGCGAGATGCAATATGCCGCTAGCATCTTGGAGACCGCCTGCTCCCGCGATGGCGGGACCGTTGTCGACGGCGACCAGCGGCTTCAACAACGCCGCAATATCCAGTGTGTAAGTCGGCGTAGCCCATTTATCTGAAATTGCTTTCACCTCCACATGTTCGCGCGCCTGGCCCAGCGCCCAATCGATGAAGCTCGGCCGGTCCGGCCCAAAGACCCAGGACACGCGCACGATCAACGACCGCTCGTTCGTCTCGAGTGCGCGCCGTTCCCCTTCCCTCTTCGATTCGCCGTAAACGCTGATCGGTCGCACCGCATCCTCTTCCGTGTACGGCTCGCGCTTTTCCCCATCGAACACGTAGTCGGTGCTGATATGAATGAAGCGCGCCTTCTTTTGCGCGCAGATTTCGGCGAGAACGCGCGGCGCTTCCCCGTTGAGCGCGAACGCCTCCTCCACCTGAGTCTCGCAGCGGTCCACATTCGTCTGTGCCGCCGCATTGATCAGCGCGTCAAAATCCAATCTGCCGAGCGCCGCCCGCATTTGCGCCGGCGCGCCGAGATCGAGCTGGGCGTGATTGAATCCGACAACGTCGAAGTCGCTCGCATATTCGCGCACCAGCGCCGCGCCCAAGCGTCCGCCCGCGCCGACAATGACAAGTCGTTTCATGGAGCCGGAGGTCAGAGATCAGAGGTCCGAAGTCAGCGAAGATATTCCGAGCGGTTGAGAATTCTGACCTCCGACTTCCGACCTCTGACTTCCGCAGCTTTTAGCTGCGGGCCGGCTTCTTCGCTTTCGCGAGTTTGCTGCATTCCTGGGCGCATTTGCGGCAGGCTTCCGCACACCGCGAAAACGCCTCGATCTTCGGATGCTTCTCAGCCGCCTTGGCCACCTCTTCGCAGGCGCGCGCGCACACCTCGCAGAGCGGATACGCGTACTTCGAGCCGCGCTCCAGCATCTGGCTCGTGAGCGTCGCGATCCGCGCGCAATCCCGCGCCGTTACGATCACCGTCGCGACCGTATTCACATCCGGCTGCGCCAGCCCGGCCGTGACCAGCCGTTCACAACGCCGCCGCGCCACGTTACAAGCATCGATGCAATCGCTGAATTTTGGAGGCCACATAAATAAACTCCTCGAATAAACTTTTGTTGTTGAGCAACTCTACCGCTCGTCCGCAGTAGAAAAAAATTTCACCCTCAAGGCAAGATTTTATTCCTCGTGCCATCGATTTGTAGGGCGTTTCTGCGAAACGCCGATCGCCACCGCCCAGAATAAGCCGGAGATCATGGACGGCTTTCGGGTTCCCCATGGAGTCAGTGCGGAGACTTTGGCGGCAAAGGCGCGCGCGAACGCGGAAAATGCCGAGGCGCTCGAGACAGAGTTTATCGCGCTTGGTTATGCGGACGATTTCGTCCAGGAATTCCTCGATCGGGTCCAAGCCTTCGAACAGGCCGAGGACGACAAGGCGACCGGGTTGCAGAAGCAAACCGGTTCGGGTGGCGGCCTGAGCGCGACGATCAGCGAGGGCTTGAAGATCGCCAAACAGCTCAATGTGCTGATGAAGAAACGTTACGAGAAGGTGCCGGATAAGCTGGCAGCCTGGCAGACAGCGTTCCGCACCGAACGGGTCGGCCAATCCAAGAAAGCAAAAACGCCCGCTTCGCCGCCGTCCCCGCCATCACCGTAACGGCATTATCGAGCCCGCGCCGGTCTTCCGACCACGACCTTCGACCTCCCGTCTTCTACTTCCTACTTCACCAAGATTGCCGAGATTCTAAGACTGACCCCTTTTCCCCTCTATTCGTTTTGTTATCGCCCGCGTGTGCGCCACGATTTCGCCAGATCCGCAAACATCCGCTCTTTCTTGCTGTCAATCCAAGGACTGCGCCAATGATAGTCATAAGCGCATGCCTCCGCCCACGCAACGTTATCCGTACGATCGGGAAACTTCTCTTTCAGCTTCTTGCGCAATGAGACTGCTTTGCTAAAACTAAAAACGCCACCCGGCATTGCATAAAAATCCGCAAGAGCTTCGATCGACTCAAAGGAACCATTTCTTGCGGCAAGTAGGAGATAGTATTCACGCCGTCTCAAATCCTTTATGATACTTGAGTAATATAGAGCTAACCTAAAAGCTGCATTTTCGTCGCCCTGTCGTGCTTTCAAATCTAACGTTCGTCGCTCGGCCGGCGATAAATCCGAGGCAGCGCGGTACGAGATAGGCGACTTCGCATCTGCCGATAGAAGCACAGATAATAAGCAAGCAATGGTTAATAAGCAGCGACAAAAAGTAAGCATATCAGTCGGCTTGATCTTTTTTGTTAGGGTTTCACTGTGAATTCTTTTTGGTGTCCAGGCTTGCTCCAATCATAACGAGCCTTATTATCAAGAGGAAGGTGTTTGGCACCTGGTTTCACCTCAGGGTGGATGTGTGGCGGTCCGCCGGGCTTCCCCCCAGTAACCTCTGTTGTCGGCGCGATGACTTGCGTCGTCTTACCAGTCGCTGCGGCGACTGCTTGGGCGAGTTGTTTTGCGAACGGGCTGTCTCCTCTTCCAGTTTCACAGGCGATCAGTTCAATCGGCTTGTTCTCTGTATTGTTCTTAACTATGTCGGCCACAATTCGTTTCATCGATACATAAGCACCGCTTGCATTCTTGATTCCTTGCGAGTCAGCGTGCCCGGCGACCTTGAAGGTATTGCTCGGATTGTAAGTGGCCTCCCAATGCTGGAACGCGGCAAATGCCGCCGTGCTGGGCGTGTAGCTTAGGTCGACAAGTCCATCGGGATCAGTTTTGTTAACCGGATCATTGTGGCAATAGCGGTAGAGATTGTAATGACTCGTTCGCTCCCGCTCTCTCGGTCGTATCACCATGCGACCAATGCAGTCTATGTCGCGGCTCCCCAGCTCGCTCCATTCACCGGCGGCAAAGTATCGCGGAATTGCGTATGACAATGACGTCCCTAGCGCCTCGCGACCACTTACGGGTCGATACGGGATCAAACTAATCCTGTTTTCCTGCAACTGTCGCAAACGGATCCCTTACGAACGCCTCGTAATCAAAAACGTTGGTGGTTTCAGCGAGATTGACTTCGACGACGCGAGACTTCTTTTCTGTAAACATGAAATACCGCGGAACAGGAAATCCAATCGCGCCGATTAAACCGCCAACATTGCCGACGTCCGCAAGACTGAGACGGTCATCAAACAGCACGATGGGCCTGGCTCCCGAATAGGTTTTCAATGTAATTTCGGCGAGCTTCACAAATTCCTCTTTGGAGCACTTTCGGCCGTTCAATTGATAATTAATCGTATGGTTCTTCGCGATTTCGAGCACTACAAACAACCCGTTCGTCTCCGCAGCGCGGACGTGCATCGCGTAGCTTTGCAAACATAACACCACAATGCCAAATAGCCTGAATCGCATTGTCACTCTCCTGTATATCGTAAGAACGTCACCTCGGGGACCTGTCCCCGTACAAATTGATTCGCATCAGGATAGACGCCGATATTACCATGGACGCTCTCATTTGAAAGAATCGGTCGACCGTCCAATCCAGGCCCGATGCCAGTCGTAATGAAACCAGCATGCCCTGTGTATGCTGGCGCATGGCCCGGTATCTCGTAGGCCGCAATATCCCCGCCTTTGGGAGATTCAACGGACTTCAAGGCTCGCCAATCCTTAAATTTTTGTGTGGCTAATTCCCCGGCCGTCGCTGATCGCGTGTTGCCTGTCTCGCGATCCTTTAGCATCGGCGGTGATGCACCAGCCTTTTTTGCAACGTCATGAACGAATCGCGCACATTTATTAGCGCCTTCGCGAAAGGCACCATCATATCTGGCATTTTGATCCCAGCGATGGCTGCCTTCGCTGTCTTTTGCGATTCGATCCATTTCTTCACGTTTTGCCAAATTAGCGGGACTGTCTTCTACCAACCCAAAAGGATCATTTCGATTTATTGGATCGTTGTGACAATAACGATACAAGTTATAGTCACCCGCTGAAAATTGTTTCGGGTCGGGCTGGAGGAAGCGGCCTAGCTCCGGTTGGTACATCCGGGCCCGGTAATCGTAGAGCTTTACGTCGCTCAGGTATTCGCGACCGGTGAAAAGGAAACGATTACCGTAGGTTGAGGAGTTGAGGGGTTGAGCGGTTGAGGAGAAGAAGTAGGGCTGGCCAAAGGCGTCATACTCATACTGCTCAACCAAGTTCCCGCTGCTGTCCGTTAACAAAATGCAATGCCCGCGCGCATCGGAGTGGTGGTATAGCCATTGGTTATTTGACATGGAATAATCCGCCACAATCTCATCCATCCGATTGCCAAGCATGTAAACCTGGTCGATCGCGCTCGAGTTTGGCCCTTCCTGGATCAGGCTCCAGCCGTCGTAATAGAAATACGTGGCCGGGCCGCTATTGGGCGGCGGAACCCCGCCATTATACAGCGCTCCTACCCATCGTTTCACGCAACGCCCAAGCGGATCGTAACCGAAGAACATCCAGTTCCCCCCAGTAGCGGCACTATTGATCATCATCGGCTGGTTCAAGGCGTTGAATCCGGCTGTCACGTTCCCGTCCTGCATCAGTACCCCGTTGGCATGGCCCGGCGCGCCCCACGTGCCTCCGATGTCGTCGTCATAGTTGGTGTATGAGAAGGGCATCCACGCCCGATACTGGTTCAATCCATTGTCTTTTCGGGTGAACGTCATTGGTCCGTGGTTCGCCAGGAAGTTGTCTCCGGCCCGGTTCCCGAGCGCATCATAGTTGAAGCCATCGTAGCGCGAGTTTCCCGCCCCGGAGTTCGCTGGATCCGCCGCGTTATACCACGCTTCCACCAATTGCCCTTCCTCGTCGTAGCGGAACCGGTCCCCATGCCCGTTTTCCATCGGGGGAGGCAAAAGGGGTCAGTCTGTGATTCTCGCTCATCATTCAAGCCAAATTCTTTTTACGGGCCATGACGAAAGGCTAACGGGCACTCAGCTGCGCTTCAAAGCGGAAAGAGCGAGAATCACAGACTGACCCCTTCTCGACCCTTCGATCCATCTTAAGCTGACTGCGTCATCGCAGAGCGGGGGATTGTTCTAAGCGAATCCCTTCGCCTTTTGCGAATTCAATCATTTCCTGCACCACACTGTCGGCAGGGTAATCGAATCCTTGCGGTGGCCAGGTTTGCCATTCCACGAAAGCCCCTTTCCTCAAAGAAGCTAACCGCTGCCTTAACTCTGCAATGCCGCATCTCGCCCCTCGTCGCGGAAACCACGTGTGGATGTACTCGTTACTCTCGGCGCGGGTCATGATTTTGAAACAGAAGTCAGTCGAGGAAGTGTTCCAAGTAAACAGGACGTATGTATCAAATTCATAAGGTTCGGGTGCTTGCGTACGTTTCGGCTTACACGCGCCAAGTGCGAATACTGCGCATATAGCGCACACAATTGCGGTTTTAGTCACAAGAAAGTCGGTTGCCACAGAACTAATATCCGTTACGACCTGCCCCGGGATGCTTAAGATCGGTGTTCGCGCCTGGAAGGCGATGCCACTCGCCGTCTTTTCCGAGCCTTTCGATGATACCACCTTCGCCTCGCTTTCGTTCCCCCGCATTGTCAGATGGTCGATACCGATCCCGGGCTCCGTTCGGTGAAATGACTTGTTGCGTCCGGCCAGTTTGATTGCCTCGGGTAACGTCGGGGGCCGACAAATACGAATTCGTCGTATCGTCTCTAGCCGTGAACGTGTGAACGTGCGTCTCGACTCGAGAGATCTTTGAAGGGTCCGACGGAGGTCGCACGTCTCTCGTATGATAGTCAGTTCTCGGTGCGGATAGCGTTAGATTACCGTGCGAATCCCCGTAAACGGTGGAGGCATACTCGAATGACAGTAGGCCAAACAGCCAGGTGTTCGCATTCATCGCTGCAACGTTTTGCACATCTCCTTGAAGCGCCAGCGCGTTCTCCGCGGGTGAAACGACAATCGGATCAAGCCCTAAAGGATCGCTCTTGTTAACTGGATCATTGTGGCAATAGCGGTAGAGATTGTAGTCTCCTGCTCCAAACTCTTTCGGGTCGGGCTGGAGGAAGCGGCCTAGCTCGGGTTGATACATCCGGTTGCGATAGTCGTAGAGCTTCAAGTCGCTCAAGTACTCACGACCCGTAAACAGGAACCGATTGCCGAAGAGTGAACCAGGCTGGCCATTCACTAACGTCGCGGTGCCACTAGCGTCGTAGAAATAAGGTTGCCCGAAGGCATCGTATTCGTATTGCTCGACAATGTTGCCGAAGGCGTCGGTCTGCAGCGTGCAATGACCCCTCGCGTCGTAGTGGAAGTAGCGTTCCCACCAGTTGTTTGGCGTAATTTGCTTCACGATCTCATCCACCCGCGCCCCGTGCACGTAGTTGCGATCAGCACTCGCATAGCTCGGCCCTTCCTGGATCAGGTTCCATCCCTCGTAGTAAAAGAATGTCGCCCAGGTGTCGCCCCACCGTTTCACGCACCGCCCCAGCGGATCGTGGCCGAAGTTGATCCAGCCAGTCGGCGCCGACCAGATATACATCGGTTGGTTCAAGGCGTTAAATCCCCCTGTGATCCAACCATCCTGCATAAGAACTCCATTAGCCGCCCCGGGGCTTCCCCACGTCCCGCCGATGTCATCGTCGTAGTTTATAATCGAGTACGGCCACCAGGCCCGATACTGGTTTAACCCATTGTCTTTCCGGGTGAAATTCATCCACTGACCGCGACTAGCGACAAAGTCCCACCCACGCCGGTTGCCTAAAGCGTCGTAGTTAAACCCGTCGTAGCGCGAGTTCCCATCGCCTGCATTCACCGGGTCGGCGGCGTTATACCACGCTTCCAGGAGTTGCCCTTCTTCGTCGTAACGGAACCGGTCCCCGTGCCCATTCTCCATCGGGTTATAACCACTCATCCCTTTCTTGAACGAGATGATCCGGTCCCGCTCGTCCCGCGTATACTCCCGCCAGGACAAGTCCTGGGTCCCCGCGATCCGATAATGATCAACCACCCGCGTCATCCCCCGCCCATCATAGTCGTAGGCGCTGCGCACTCCGTTGCGATAATCGGCGTGATCCACTTTCCCGTCCGGCAGATAAGTGTAATCGATCACCGGTTGCGAGCTTAAACTGTCCCGCACATTCTTCAATTGCCCACGCGCCGTATACTCGCGGTGGATTGAGATCCCGTCCGGATATTGAATGTCGGAGGCGTTCCCGTCGGGATAACGCCAAAACGTCGTTTCGGTCCGGCCGTCGCTGCCGGTAATGGTGTTCCCTTCCTTCCATACCAACCCAGCACCGTCATAGGCGAAGTCGACCGTCGAATAGATATTGCACAGGGTCACGGCCCGGTTTGCGTCGTCCCACGAGCGCGAGATGGCGGGCGCGGCGTCGTTGAGCCAGCTGTGAGAAACTTCACGGCCACGCGCGTCATAGATGATCGTCTTGACCTGGCCTTTGCGCGTTGTCCAAGTCTTGAGCTGGCCGAACTCATAGGAGCTATCCTCGTGGCTGTGATCAGGGCCAGGGAATAGAACCTGGGTCGGCTTGCCCATCAAATCGTAACTGAAAACGGTCTGCTGGTCCTCCGTGCCGCCACCGTCCTTGTCGCGATGCGTCGTCACCGTATAAAGCTTCTTCATCGGGCCCCAAATGTAGGTCAGGTCCGTCCGGTTGGTCCGCTCGTCGATAAACGTCCCAGCCTGGCCAAAGCTGTCGTAGTCCTGCCAATGCTGGCTGCGGGTATCGGGGAAAATGACGTCGGTCTTGTTATTGGTTGTGTCGTATAGCGTCTCCGTTGTTCGCGGTATGGTGTTTACCGTCTCATGGGTTTTCCAGAGGCGGTTCCGAAGATCGTATTCATAGGTGGTCAGCCTGCCCCGGGGATCGGTATACGTCTGCTTGTGCCCGTTCTGATCGTAACTAAAGTAATGCACTTCCGTATCGGATCCGGAATTCCAAGCACCGCTCGCAGCCTCATAGAGGCCGGTCGCTTCTTCCACGACGCGATCTTCGTAGTCAAATTTATGCGCGCTAAGACGGCGGTTACTGGTAGAATCATACGCCGGCTCCACCTGCACGCGCCACTGCTTGGAAGTATGCGCCGAGGCGTCAATCATACCCACGCTATCAAAATAACGATCGTAATACCAATTCCACTTTCGGCTCTGGGTCGTTTGAGCAGATTCTTTCATCACCGTGCAGCGCCGGTAGGAATCGTACTCATAGGTGGTCTGTTCGAGGACGGTCTGGGCGGTGTCCCCTGCGCGCGTCGTGATGGAGGTGCAGTTGCCGTAGGCATCGTAGGTGTAGCTAACCGATGAGCCAGCCAACGCGCGCGAAGCGCTCAGCGCAACGAAGAAGAGAATCCAGATAGACTTCGTTAGCGTATTCATTGAATCAATTAAGTTCGGAGCCGCATTGGGGGGTTGTTGCCGCAGAAGCGATAGACATTAGTTTGTCCCACTATTTCTCGGATTGGGCCCGGCAGAGCTAAAGTCTGCCGCATTATTATCACTGTCCGTGCTTCCGTTATTATTCCTGAGAGCAGCCGTTGTCGTAGTGATGGTGGCAGTGGGCCCAGAGCCTTCGAAGCAGTTAGCCGAGCTCCCGAACCCAACCAGATCGACGATACTTCCACCGCTGGGACAGGCTCCACTTAAAGCCGTCGTGTTACTGACTAGAACCACCTTGCCCGTTGTCGCAGCCAGGTTGATCGATCCAGTCGCGTCAGGCGCAGGCAACGGCGTTGTTCCTCCACCGCCAGAGGCTTCCTGCACCAGATAATATTGGCCAGGTTGAATGGTCACATTGTTAAGATTGGTCTTTTGCCACGAACTCCCCGTCGCCCCCGCATATTGCACCGACCAACCGCCCACATTAACGGGAGAGTCGCTGCGATTGAAAAGCTCAATGAAATCGTTCGTATACGTGGCCCCGCTGTTGCCACCGCCGCCGTAGATTTGACTGATCACAATCGCACCGGACGCGGGGGTCGGCGTCGGCGTCGGCGTCGGAGTCGGCGTCGGCGTCGGATCAAAAATGGATTGAGTATTTCGCGGATTGAGACCGGCCGAGGTAAAGTCTGCCGCATTATTATGACTGTCCGTATTACCACCATTACTTCTGATGGCAGCCGTTGTGCTGGTCAGGGTGGCAGTAGGCCCAGAGCCTTCGAAGCAATTAGCCGAGTTCCCGAACCCAACCAGGCTGACGATACTTCCACCGCTGGGACAGGCTCCACTTAAAGCCGTCGTGTTACTGACCAGGGCTACCTTGCCCGTTGTCGCAGCCAGGTTGATCGATCCAGTCGCGTCAGGCGCAGGCAACGGCGTTGTTCCTCCACCGCCAGAGGCTTCCTGCACCAGATAATACTGGCCAGGTTGAATGGTCACATTGGTAAGATTAGTCTTTTGCCACGAACTCCCCGTCGCCGCCGCATATTGCACGGACCAACCGCCTACATTTACAGGAGAACCGCCGCGGTTAAAAAGCTCAATGAAATCGTTCGTATACGTGGCCCCACTATTGCCGCCGCCGCCGTAGATTTGGCTGATCACTATCGCACCAGGCGACGGTGTCGGTGTCGACGTTGGTGTGGGTGTCGGACTTGGTGCAGGCGTGGCCGTAGCAGTTGCAGTTGCCGTGGGAGTCGCGGTAGGCGTTGCCGTGGGAGTCGCGGTAGCAGTTGCTGTTGCCGTCGCGGTCGGCGTAGGACTTGGCGACGGAGGCGGCGGCGTGCTTGGGCATGGCGTCTGGGGCGCATCTGGATATTCGACTTTCGTCACCTGAAAACGACCGTTGTAGGTCATCCGGGTGCTAAACGCTTGGCCCGCAGCGCGAGCCCGGCCGTTCAGCATTGTCTCGACGAGATCGGCCCATTCGGGATGATTGCCCGGCCCATAATAGGTATAGCTGGTGTAGTCCAGAGCCGAGGCAGCAAGATCCACTGAATTTGATTCCTGCTGAAGCAGACCTCGACCGTCGTATTGATAAGTAATTAACGCGCCGCTCGCAAGACGGTGACTTGTAACCTGGTTAAAGGAATTGTAACTGAAAATTTCGAAGCTGCCGTCAGGATAATCAATCTGCTTCACACGCCGCCGCGAATCGCGCGTATAGGTGGTGATGAGGCCACGCTCATCCCGGTGGCTAAACAGCCAACGATTGAACCGGTTTGGCACTTTGCTAAAATCCTGTGCATCAGAGTTGCCGGGATTGACTCTATCGAAAATTTGATAGCTGCCATCTGCGGTAACGTGGTGGATTTCGCTCGGTTGGCCACTGCTGTCTCCAAATTGGCCCGTGGTGTAGTTGTAACCCGCAACCACTAAATCGGTCTCGATGCCCCGGCCATCCCAGATTTGGTGCGCCTGGCCGCTCAGGTAGTTTTGGCGCTCGAAAGGTAGGTTGCCGGGCAGGGGATATTGATTCGTAAAATCGGTCAGCTTTATCAACTGATAGCCGAGATGCTCACCACTGCCCTGGTAGCCGGCGGAATGCCCATAATTGAAAAGGCGCCAGGCTCCAAACCCATTGGTTTCCGTGCGCGTCCCGTTGAAACAGCCGATACCAAGACTGGAGACAGCAATTCCAGTGTCTCCGCTTTTCTCCGTCCCGATCGCACTCGCCGGGGCAAGGTAATAGTCAAGCCTCGCGTTATAGTAGGGCTCAAACCCCGGCGCCGGTTGGTCCTGGATTTGACATGCGCTGCCGCGATAGACGTAACTAATTTTTGTCATCGCCCCGGCATAGTGCGGATCCTGAGCGACCTTGAGTAAGGGAACCGAAGAATCGTTACTGTTACAAGGATAGGCTCCGTAGCAATTCGCATAGGTATAAACCGCCTGCGCGGCTTCCGGGTAATCCACGGTGCTGAGCGTCAACCAAACCGCGCCCGGAATATCGGGGTAAGAATAGGTAACCGTTTGTGAGCCAGGAGAGCCGCCGTTGCTCACGCTGTGGATGGCCCACCCGAGGTTCCCGTAGCTGCTCCACTCGATATTCAGAGAGCGCCCGCCGTCCTGTGTCACCGTCCTGAGGTGGCCGTTTCCATCGTAATCAAGTTGCGTGCGCAGACCGTGGGGATCGAAGACTTCGGTAGCGTAATAAACCGATGGGCCATTAATGAAATGGACCGATCCGCCATCAGCCAAGTAGAGCCAGAACTGCGAACCGTCCGGCGCCATATCGCTCAAGTAATCATACAAAGGCCCGCTTGCGAGAAAACCATTTTGCTCTGGAACCGTATAAGGGGGCCCGCAGCGTGGGTCGGCTGGCGCCACGTTTGGAGGGTATCCGTGTGCGCGGTTGGACCGCGTAATTTTATATCTGTTGGCGTGGCCGTCTGGAAAAGTGATCGTTATTGCCGTCGTGAAGATTTGCTCACTTTGATCGTCCATCGGGTCGATGTTTTCGCTTGTATCCTCCTCGTAAGCGTACCAACCCCAGGAGTGGTACCAGCCGGAGAAGCCAAAGTCGGTCGGTGGCTGGGCGTAGGCGTTGTCATGGTCGGCAGGTAAAGAATTCCAGTAGCGGGTGAAATCCAATCCATAAACGCCAAGCGCGCCCGGCACGTGGAGGTCATTGACTATGCGGGTGGCATTACCGCTGTGCGCATCGTAAGAACCGCCCGTTGTGACCTGCGCTTTGAGGGCGCCCGTATTTCCCTCGGGATTCTCATCGGGTGTGGCGGCAGCCGTCTGCGCTAGGAGCGAACCGGCTCCGACGACAAGGAACCCAAGGCTGGCGAGAAAAAGAGTAAGCGCCTTTCTCATCGCGCTCCTCCCGGAGCGGCAATTTCGGTCGCTTGGACCCGCGCCAGCGAATTGCGCGACAACGGCAGCGTCGTCATCAGCCCGTTACAATGGAAAGTGACGTGACCGCGCGCCGCGTTCTCCTGTAGCCTCACCGTCACCACGCATTCTCCCGTTGGCCGAATCTGCAAAACTTCCGTAGGCGGATCGAGAATGGCGCCTTTGCCTGGTCTCACGACAACCGTCTTGCCCCGAGCCAGCGGATCAAATTGCAGCCGCACCATGACCGGCTGGTTATCGGCGATAAAGGCGGGCGTCATGAATCTGCCATGACGCGCGGGAACCTGCCGAGCCTTCGCGCCGGCTCGCCAGACGTCAATAACCGGAGTGACGCGCTGAATTTCGAGTGCCGTGAGCGGAGCAGTCGTCTTAGCGCGCGGTGGGATGAGCGGAGGAGGAAGCTTGGTTGCGGGCTGGGGAAGCGGCACCGGAAATGGAGATGGCGATTGTCCGTGAACCGGGCAATTCGATGCTGCCAATAGACCGACGCCCAGTGCGAGGCACATAATCCGAGGGGACATACGCGCGAAGTAAAATGGAAAGGAGCCGCAGATGGCAAGACTTTTTGTTCCGAGCGCTGCTTCGCGATCGTTAAAGCATCTCGATTTGGCTCGAAAGCAACTTGCTTTGATCTGAAGCAGAGTCGCTTTGCCTGCCGACAGAGTCGCTTTTTCCTAAGAGCGATTTGTTTTGATCTCGGACAGACTTGCTTTGATCGGAAACAGAGTCGCTTTTCCTTAAGGGCAAGTTGCTTTGATCTCGAACAGATTCGCTTTGACCGCAAACAGACTCGCTTCGAAGACAAACAGAGTCGTTTTACCTCCAAAGCGAGCTGCTTTCCAAGTAAGGCGTCTTGCTTTTATGGAAAACAGAGTTGCTGGTACGGAAAGCAGACCCGATTTTTTCGTTGGCACGGCTCAAGCTAGTACCCGACACCGTCGCCTGCGCTGATGGTGATCACGACCGCCGTGAACGCGCTGGAAATAGCCGTGCACGACGCCCTCCAGAACAGATAAAGGTTCCTCCCAAAGGACTCTTGAGAGCCGCGGCGAAGCGAAAGTTTCGCCGCGGTTTTGTTTATTCAGGAAATATCAGAGGGAATGGGCGCATTTCGACTACTTCGATAACCACTCAGAGTCCGGTCTGGGTAATCTTCCAGTCGTTTGTTGGCCGCTGCACAACCGGAGCCATCGCTAGACAAACAGTTTGGGAATAGTTAGGTAATCTTTGAGTCAAGAATCGGCCGTGGTTGAGCGGCCGCCGCTTCCAGGAATATGGCCCGAAAAAAAGTTTCGCGCACACTCGCTCCCCTGCCGAGCAAGCGCGCGCTGGAAAAAGCCCATCATAAGACGGAAGCGTTGATCGCCATCTTGCGCGATGTGGCGGTGAAGAACCAGCGGAAGCAACCGCGCGCCTTCCATTCCGTGCGGGCCGTGGCGGCGCATTTTCGCATGCCGGTTTCCTCCGTGTCCCGGGCCTACGGCCAGCTCGAGCAGGAAGGGCTCATCAGCCGGGTCCGCGGATCGAAGACTCTCCTGCAAGGTCTTCACTTCGACCGGCAACTAAGTGTCCGCGCCTTCGTCGGCTTTCCCGCATCTCTCTCGGCTTTCGTGACTCTCCAGGATTATCGGACATTTTTTATCCGGATCCGGCGGGAACTTCGGTTGCGAGGTTTCGCCGCCGCGACCGCGTTTTTCGAACCCGCCGAGGCCAGCTCCGACGCCTTGAGCAAGCGTCTCAAGGCTTATGAAGTGGACACCGTCATCTGGTTTCAGCCGGGCAAAGAAGCCAGCCAAACCGCGTTGCATCTGGCCGACCTGGGAATTCGTTTGCTCGCCGTAAGCAATGATAATTTCTCACCAATCCCGTGCCGCTATCAGGTGCGCAGGGAATCGGCGATCAAGGCTGTGCTGACAAATTGGAAATCACAGAAGCCGGACCGGGTAACCCTCGTCCAATCGAAGGACCAACGATCCGCCGCCCTTGAAGAAACCTTGCAAACCATTCTGGACGAGTTGGAAATTGCGTGGTCGGCGGCCACCTACCAGGGCCAGCGGAGTGAGACTTTCCTGCGCGAGCTCCAAAGGAAGAAAACCGGCGGAATTATCTTTTGCTCTTCAGCCCTGGCCTCGAAGTTTTGCTTTCGCGCTCCCGACGCGGTCGCTGATGTGCTGAAAGCCCATCGCGTGGCCTTCATCAACGGGCCGGTTAGCATGCCGTTCGCGAGAGTGCCTGACGTTCAGGTCGACCTGGTTACGGTCGATTGGCAACTGGTCGCGGAGCGCATCGTCAACGATCTCATTTCGCAGGACGCCTTTCAGCCCGGTCCAACAGTATTTGAAGCGGAAGCGAAACTGCGAGTGCCCTTAAGCGATTTCGTCCAAAGTCTCTAGTAACTGAATCAATTTAGCGCGCGGAGGAGCAAGCCGGGCCTCATCGTCGGGTCCACAGCGTCTACAAATGGGTCCCCGTTTGCGGCGCGGGCCGCGGGCGCAGGTTGCGCTCTCGCTCGGCAGCTTTCGCGGCGGCGCTGTTGGGAACGGGCGTGGGCGTTGGCTTGATTTTGACAGAATCCAGAAGCGACTTCGCCGGCGGCTTCGGTGGACGCTTGTGAGGTTGCGAACCGATGCGAATGATCTGGCCATTCACATATTTGTAGCCATCGGAATGAATCCATTCACCCTTCACATAATTCCAGCCGTCCACTAATGGAGGCGCGGAAACAACTTTGGGGGTGGCGCTGGTTTGGGGTTGTCGCTTGGGGCTCTCGGCACTCGGCGTGGGTTCCCCTCGCAGCGAGACTGCTGCTGCGAGAGTCGCGAGCATAATAAGACATAGAATATTTCGTATCATAATTCGGTTCCTTTTCTCCCTGGCTCCGGGGGGAGCGGTTTGCCGGACGCCCGTGACGATCCTGTCCGCGGACGCATTCCGTTCTTTCGCTTGGTTCTTTTTCTCGTTTTGTTACTCTTATCGGTGACGGAATGGTGTCCGGTTTTTATGGCAGATGTTCTCCAAGCCGGTCTGAAAGTCCTTAGGATGCGGCTGAATTTTTCTGAAACTTTGTGAAACTCGCGATAGATGTTCCGCCGGCGCAGGTTTACGAGTTCGGCGATTTCCGCCTGGACGCAGGAAAACGCCTGTTGTGGAGAAATGGCGCGCAGGTGCGGCTAACGCCGCGGGTTTTTGAGACGCTGCTCTACCTGGTCGAGCATCACGACAGCGTGCTCGATAAAGAGCGCCTGATGGAGGCGGTCTGGCCCGATTCCATCGTGGAAGAAAATAATCTCACCCAAAACATCTCCACCCTGCGCCGCGTTTTCGGGGAAACGCCCGGTTCACATCATTACATCGTAACGGTGCCCGGCCGCGGCTACCGCTTTGTCGCCGACGTCAAAATGCGCGAGACCGCAATCGCACCAGAAGAAAACAAGACAGACCCTGCTGCTTCGGTTGCCCAACCGGATCAACGCAACCGGTTCAGGCCGGCGTTCCTGGCGACCGCAGCCGTCCTGGTGCTGAGCGTGGCCGCGTTTTTTTTCTGGCGCGGCCGCACCCAGAATCAACCGGAAGCGCCGGCCAGAATCCCATCGGCTAAGATTGCCATTCCCGAAAAAAGCATTGCCGTGCTGCCCTTCGCCAATCTCAGTGACGACAAGGAGAATGCTTTTTTCACCGAAGGAGTGCAGGACGATATTCTGACCGAGCTCGCCAAATTCGCCGATCTCAAGGTCATCTCGCGCACGAGCGTCGCGAATTATGTGGCCGGTCCGCATCGAAATCTTCGCGAGATCGGACAGGAGCTGGGAGTTGTCAACGTTCTCGAAGGAAGCGTGCGGCGCGAGGGCGGGAAGGTGCGCGTCACGGCCCAGCTGATAGAATTGCGCACAAACACGCATCTATGGGCCGAGACCTACGACCGCGACCTGGCGGATGTCTTCGCGATCCAGAGTGATATCGCCCAACGGATCGCCACCGCTCTCGAAGCGAAACTCGCGCCGGAAGAAAAGGCGCGCCTTGATGCCAGACCCACTACGAACTCGGAGGCTTACGTGCTTTACGTGACGGCGCGCGGGACGGAAAATTTCATCGAGGCGGAGAAAATCTACCTGCAAGCCATCGCGCTTGATCCAGGCTTCGCCCTGGCTTACGCGCAGGCTTCCATTCTCAATAGCTGGTCTTCCGTCTACGATGGGACGCGTAAGGCGAAAGCGCGCAGCCAAGCGGAGGAAGCTCTGCGATTATCGCCAGCTTTAGGCGAAGCGCATATGGCTTTAGGTCTTTGCCTCTATTGGGGGGAGAAAAAGTACGACGCAGCCCTAAAAGAGTTCGAGGTGGCCGCCGCGGCTTCTCCCAATAATGCCGACGTCCACGGCTACATTGGTGGCATCTATCGCCGGCAGGGACGCTGGCGCGAATCGGTTGCAAGCGTAGAGCGCGCCCGATCCCTCGACCCTCGTAACCACGGCATCGCTTTCCTCGCGGCAAACAATTATCTTTTTGTGCGTGACTGGCCCGCCGCTGCGGCCGGCTTCAATCGCGCGCTGGCGATCAAGCCGGATTTCGCGCTTCCCAAAATTGGCCTGGCTTACCTGGAAGTGTTTCGGAACGGCAATCCGGCCGCGGGCAGAAAAATTCTAGAAAACATCTCCGCGAGCGGTGACACCAACGGAATGGTGGCTGTCGCGCGCTGGGACCTGGCTATGATGGAACGGGATTATGCCGCCGCGGAAAAAATTCTAACTGAATCGCAATTGGAAAATTTTTTTCCAGCCGGCGACGGCCAGAAAACATATTATCAGGGCCGCATTGCCCGCGCCCGCGGCGACATGGAATCGGCCCAGCGCTATCTTGCCACGGCGATCCCAGATACCGAGAAGCGGGCCCGCGACAATCCTGATCTTGCCGCGCGTCATGCAGAACTGGGACGACTCTACGCCTACATGCAAAGAAAGGAGGATGCCCTTCGTGAAAGTCGTCGAGCTGTCGAACTTGAGCCAGAAAGCCAAAATGCATTTCACGGTGCCACTCATGCGGCCAATCTGGCCTTGGTTTACGCACTTACTGGCGAGTCGGACCAGGCCATCACGCTGATTGAGCGTCTGCTCTCCACTCCTGGTCCGGTCGAGTGTTCGGATTATCCGAATAACATCACGCTCGCCGAACTGCGTCTGCGTTGGGAGTGGGATTCGCTGCGAAACAATCCGCGTTTCCAAAAACTGATTTCCGGGCCGGAACCGAAAACGAACTTTTAAGCCGGCAGAGCGGCGATTGGCGTTATCAGCCAACGCGCGATCGATGCTTAATGTCGACCGGTGCGCTCGAGCAGCGGCTCCCACCAGGCGCGGCTGTTCGCGTACCAATCGATCGTCGAGTCGAGACCCTCCTTGAAATTGTGGAGGGGTTTCCACTTTAGTTCGCTTTGCGCAAAGGAAGAATCGATGGCGTAACGGCAATCGTGACCGAGCCGATCCGTCGTGTTCATGCCGTCGCCATCACCGGCACCGCCTCATCGCGGGCGGTGTTGACGTTCGCGTATACATGGTCGAGACAACCTGAAGTTCGCGCACTTTTCGACAGCAGACGACGGTTGTCGCTCTCGAGAGTCGTGGTCCAAGATCTTCGCACCGCATAGGGTAAATTTTTGAACTATGGCGAATGAAAAACATCTCGCGGTTTTAAAGGGAGGGGTCGAGGTGTGGAACCGGTGGCGCGAAAAGAGTGACGAGACGCCAGACCTCAGCGACGCGGACTTTTCTGGATTGCGCTGGTGCGAATTTCAGCCATGCGAACCTAAACGACGCTGATCTAAGCTCTCGTAAATTGCAAGAATGCGAACTTTGGTGATGCAAACCTCCACGCTGCCGAATTTCATGGTGCGGACGTTAGCGGTGCTAATTTCCTCCGCGCCAACCTCATCGGCACAAATTTCGGCTTCGCATTTCTCCGGGCGGCGATCCTAGAGGACGCTGTATTCGGGCTTACGACATTCGCAAACTGCGACTTAAGCGAAGCTAAAGGCCTCAGCATGATTTATCACGCCGCTCCGTCCTCAGTCGGCATCGATACCATTTACGAATCCAAGGGTATGATCCCTGAGAGCTTTCTCCGCGGATGTGGTGTGCCAGAGAGTTTTGTCCGCTACATGCCTTCAATCGTGGAGTCCGAAGACGGAATCCAATTCTATTCTTGCTTCATCTCCTACAGTTCCAGAGATGAGGTGTTCGCGCGACGATTGTATAAACGGATGGGAGAGGCGCATCTGCGGGTCTGGTTTGCAGCCGAGGACATTCAGGGCGGCAAGAAGGTGCACGAGCAGATCGAGCGGGCGATCCGCATTTACGACAAGCTGCTCATCATCCTTTCCGATGCTAGCATTCAGAGCGAATGGGTTATGGACGAGTTGCGCAAAGGCTTCAAAGCAGAGCGGAACACGGGCAAACGCAAGCTCTTTCCCGTTCGACTGACCGATTACGAAACATTGAAGCGCTGGGTATGCCGGGATTCCATAAGCGGCACGGATCTCGCGGAGGAAGTTCGCCAATATTTCATCCCAGATTTCTCTCACTGGAAGGAGCACGACCAGTTCGAAGCCGCTTTCACGCGGCTCTTCAAGGACTTGAAGACCGACGTCTGCGCAGCGCCGAAAAAATAAACGATACGAGGAGAAGGGCTACTTCACTACTTGGGCAAGCTGAAACTCGTCGAAGGTTTCGTAGTTGCGATGGCCGCGTGCCCGGTTGCGTTTGCCCAAGATCGTGGCTTCGATTCTGCGTTGAAGAAAATCTACCAATTCATCGAATCGAGCGACTGGAATGAAGTAGGTCGGTGCTTTGAAATGCGTTTCAATGTTTTTGAAAAGAACGGCGTAACTAAAGCGGCGAACCGCCTTCGGACCGAAACTGGCGTCCGCTTCTCGAAACCGAAAATAACGCTCGGTAAGATAACGGATATAATTGCGGCGCGGCAAATCGGCGCCGATGGAGCCGGCGGGATATTCCATCTTTGGCTTTCGCTTTTCCGCGAAATGAATTTTGACGTCCCCGCCGCTCTGAATCACAAATGCGCGAGGGCCGGTGCTGTGAAGGAGATTTTTTGTTCTCGTTTTCATGCGGAGCGGGCCGATTTTGGTTTCAACAATTCATGCATGGTGGACGCGAGATGATTACGCAATGCTGCTTCGAACGCGGGCACACTGGTATATGACCCAAACAGCGCCTTCTGTCCAAACCGCCGCTTGAACTTTTCGATGCGGGAGTGCTCGACCTGCTTCTTGCCAGGTGCGGGACGGTCTGAGAAATACACGAGCACCGGCTTCCGTTGCCTGATGCCGCGGCGGATTTCTTCTTCCGTGCCGGACGGCGCTCGTCCCGTAGGCGTTCCAAACCGAGACCAGAAGATCGCAATGACCAAGTCGCACGCGTCGAACGCCTGTTTGTTGACCAACGCTTGAGGGCGCTGGCCGGTAGCAGGCCGCGTGTGCGTACGCCAGTTCACCAATTCCACGCGCACTTGCAGCTGCTGTCCGTGCTGCAGATTCCAATCCCGAAGCAGCCCCTCGACAACGGTCAATTCTTCAGTGACATCAGAGGGCGCGGCGAGAAAGACGCGGTACAGCGTAATGAATTCAGGCATTGGGGGCCAATCAGGCTTCTTGAGGAACAGTCTACTTTACCAAGTATTTTTGCCCCCCCACCATGATTATGATTTTGGTGGGAGCACCGCTGATCGCGCAGGGCCTTCAGTGCCGCCCGGTCCGCTCGAGGAGCGGCTCCCACCAGGCACGGTTGTTCGAATACCAGTCGATGGTGGAATCGAGGCCCTCCTTGAAGTTGTGGAGCGGTTTCCACTTCAGCTCGCGCTGGGCAAAGGAAGAGTCGATGGCGTAACGGCGATCGTGGCCAAGCCGGTCGGTCACGTATGTAATCAGGCTCTCCGGTTTGCCGAGCTTTTTCAGGATCGCTTTCACCGTCTCGATGTTCGGCATCTCGCTGTCGCCGCCGAAATTATAGACCTGGCCCGGCTTTCCCTCGAAGAGCGCGGCCACGATCCCGGAACAATGATCTTCCACGTGGATCCAGTCGCGCACGTTCATGCCGTCGCCATACACGGGCAGCGGATCGTCGCGCATGGCATTGATGATCATGAGCGGAATGAGTTTCTCGGGAAATTGATATGGGCCGTAGTTGTTCGAGCAGCGGGTCACGATCACTTCCTGGCCAAAGGTCTTGTGGCAGGCGAGCGCCAGAAAGTCCGCGCCCGCTTTGCTCGCGGAATACGGGGAGCTCGGTTCAATCGGCGATTGCTCGGTAAATTTTCCGGTTTCGCCTAACGACCCGTAGACTTCGTCGGTCGAGATCTGGATGAAACGCTGGACGCCATGGCGCCGGGCGCAATCGAGCAGGATGCTGGTACCGACGACGTTGGTATGGATGAAATTCAGCGGGTCGTTGATGCTGCGATCGACGTGCGATTCGGCGGCGAAATTCACCACCGCATAAAATGGGTGCTCGCTCATGAGCGCATCCATCTGGTCGGCATTGGCGATATCGGCTTTGAAAAATTCGTAGCGCTCTCCATGTTCCTCCGCGACGCCGTCCGGGTTCGCGAGGTTTCCGGCATAAGTCAGGACATCCACATTTGTCACCGAAGCCGGCTTGTAATGTTGCAGAATATACCGAATAAAGTTGCTCCCGATGAATCCACAGCCACCGGTCACGAGAATGCGCATCGAAGCGCCTACTAGCAGCGGAGCCGCGACCGCGCCAGCAGTTTTTGCCGGGCTGGGCGAAGCCTGGAGGCGGCGCACGGCGGAAATCGATTGGACACCATGGATGATCGTCGGGTTCGGCGCTTTGCTGCGCCTCTTGTTGCTCGACATCAAGCCGCCCCATTTCGACGAGGGGATCAACGGCTGGTTCGTCGACCAGATGGTTAAGAACGGCTTCTACCGCTACGACCCGACGAATTACCACGGGCCGCTGCATTTCTACATCTTGTTGCTTTCCCAGACGCTGGGGGGACGCAATCTCTGGGCGCTGCGGCTGCCCGTCGTGCTCGCCAGTATTTTTTGCATCCATCTCACTTTCAAGTTCGAGCCGTTTGTCGGCCGCAACGTCAGCCGCCTCGCCGCGCTCGCGATGGCGGTTTCACCGGGCTTTGTTTTCTATGGCCGCTATTCCATCCACGAAGTTTGGCTGCTTCTCTTTTCGATGCTGTTCATCCTGGGCCTTCTCGGACTCTGGCAACGGGGGACCGTGGGTTATCTTTGGTGCGCGGGGATGGGTCTTGCCGGCATGATCCTGACCAAGGAGACCTACATCATCCATGTCGGCTGCGCTGCCGTGGCCGCTTTGGTCGCCTGGATTTCGCACAAGATCACCCGTGTCCCGGATGCGACGCCAGCCCGGCAGACTTGGACTTATATCGATGCGGCAATTGTCGCCGGAGTGGGCGCTGCCCTGATCATCTTCTTTTATTCGGGAACCTTCTTTAACTGGCCCGGAGTTACGGGCCTCTTCAAGACCTTCGACGCCTGGTTCAAGACGGGGGCCAACGGCAACGGGCATGAAAAGGAATGGTATTACTGGCTTCTGCTGCTGCCGCGCTACGAACAGCCCATCCTGCTTGGGCTCGCCGTCTGTCTCCTTTGCCAGTTCATCAAGAACCTCAGCCTGCGTTACCTCGCCATCTATGGCGTCGGCACACTCATCGCTTATAGCATTGTTCGTTATAAGACGCCCTGGTGCATCATAAGCTTCGTCTGGCCGTTCCTTTTCCTGTTTGGCGCGATCTTGCTTCTTATTCCCATGGCGTATCGGAAGGCCGGTTACCTCATCGCGGGGATCTTTCTGGCTGGGTCACTCGGCTTGAGCGTGCGGCTGAACTACTTCCGTTGCACGACCGACACCGAGCCATACGTCTATGTGCAGACCTACAACGATGTGTGGAAGCTCACCAAGCCGTTGTTAAGGCTGGCCAAAGCCAATCCGACTTACTACCAGCTCGTGGGCCATCTGATCAGAACCAGTACTTACCCTTTACCCTGGATGCTGGGTGATTTCACGAAGGTCGGATATTACGAGCAGAATAATCTGCCTGATAAGGTCGACGCCGATTTCCTTGTCGTGCAGGAGGACAAGATCGAAGAAGTTGAGGCGAAGCTGCACGATAGCTATTACACTGAACCGTTCACCATCCGGCCTTACCAGGATACCTCCAAACTTTACTTCAGCACGAAGGTCTTCGGGAAGCTTTTCCCGGGACGCGTTCCGGAGTTCCGAGGGAAGCAATCGCCATAACCGGAGCCGGAATATGGGGATGAAGTGGCTGTCGGCCGGACTTACTTTTGTTAATGCGGCGGCGGTTTGCGGCCTCTTGACGGGGATGGCGGCGCGGGGCCTCGGTAAGTCTTCCGCGATTTTCTCGATAGCGATAGGTCTGGTCGCCGCGGCCGTTGCTTATTGGGTAACCGTCGCGGATGCGCCTTCCGCCCCAAAGCCATCGGAGCTGCCGACACCTCCAGACTCGGCCGGCCGGCGCTCCCGGATGCGCGCTTTACTCGCCCGCGTTGAGCCCGTCGTAGTACCACCGCGCGAACGCTACCGATCAATTTGGCTTTGGCTCTTGATCGGGTGTTTTGCGATTTTCGCGGTCCGGTCTTTCGTGTGGCTTCTGTACTTCGACAACAACGAGCTGAAGGTGCAATCTCCGAACAACCTGGGTGACCTTTCCCTCCACCTGACTTACATAAAGACGTTTGCCAGCGGCGTCCCGCTTTGGCCGGACAACCCGATCTACGTCTTCAGCAAGCTCCGCTATCCGGCGGGCATCGACTTGTTCAATGCGCTACTGAGCTGCCTCGGCGTGGATATCATACGAGGCCTGGTTTGGACCGGTCTGCTCGCCTCGATCGCGACTTGTTACGCGCTGTATCGCTGGGCCGGCAGCTTTGGCATCGCCGCGTTTCTCTTCAACGGTGGGGTGGCAAGTTATCAGTTCTTTCAGACTTACAGCTTTCAGGATTATCAAGGTAACCCCACGATTGCCTGGAAGAGCATTCCTCTGGCGATGTTCGTTACGCAACGCGGATTGCTGTACGCTCTGCCTGCCGGGCTTCTGTTGCTCTATCAATGGCGAGCTCAGTTTTTTCCGGAATCGACATCCCCCTCTCCTTCCTCTGATCCGGAGACCACTGTTTCCCGAAAGCATCCGCTCCCTTTCTGGCTCGAGTTGTCGCTCTACGCGACCATGCCGCTCTTCCATGTCCATACCTTCATCGTTCTGACTATCGTTCTTGTTTTCTTCTTCCTCTTCGGCAACGGAGCCGTCGGCAAGCGGCTGATCTTTCTCGTGGGAGGCGCCCTTATTCCCGCCACGTTTTGCGTCTGGGTAATAAGCGATAATTTCCACGCCAGCTCTGTCATGGAATGGAAGCCGGGGTGGGTCCAACAGCAGGGCGAGTTCGCCATGAGCTTCCTCCAGTTCTGGCTGGTCAACTTTGGGGCGTGGATTCCACTGGTGGCCTTCTTTATCGGCATAACTGCGGTAAGCACATGGAAGAGTTATGAGGCGTCTGGTTTCAAGATGCCAATAGGCCTTGCTTTCCTAGTGCCCGCGATTGCGACTCTCCTGCTTGGCTACCTCGTGAAGGTCGCCTTATGGCAGGCGCACCACTCGGGAATAGCAATCTGGCTTTACTTTGTCATTGTTCCACTGCCGATTGTTATCGGCCTAACGGCCTTGCTCGCCTGGCAACAATATCAGAGCTCCGATTTCAAGCTGGCCGCGACCGTGGCTTTTCTCCTTCCGGCCATCGCGATTTTCCTTCTCGGCTATCTCGTCAAGACTGCGCCGTGGGAATGGGACAACATCAAGATAATAGTCTGGGCCTACTTCATCATTCTGCCTTTTCTCTGGAACGATTTGATTTCGCATTGGCCCCTGCCTCTGCGAGCCGTGGTTTGCGTCGCACTTTTCGCCTCGGGCTTCATCACTCTTTTCGGCGGTCTGGCGGCAGGAAAAGAAGGGTTCGGCCTGATCGACCGCGGAGAGCTGGACGCGGTCGGAATTACCGTGCGCAAGCTGCCGGCTAACGCGCGCTTCCTGGGATTCCCGACCTTCAATCATCCCGTGCTGCTTCAGGGACGGATGATGGTCCTTGGATATCCGGGTCACCTCTGGACCCAGGGCTTCAATTACTCGGCGGAGTTCGACAAACTGACCTCGTTGATGAAAGGCGAGGCGGGCTGGAAGACGAAGGCGCATTCCTTGCAGGCGCGATATTTGTTCTGGGGGCGGGAGGAAAAAGTCGCTTACCCGGAGAGCCGCCGCCCCTGGGAGGCGGAATCAAAGTTGATCGCTGCCGGCAGCTGGGGAGCTATTTACGATCTGGAATCTCCGAACGATCCTCGTTTGTCTAAGCCAGCTCCATCCCCCAGCCAGTAAACGAGAACTTTCCGGCGGATGCTCCCGGGAATCGAGGACGAGCTGCCGGGCCCTGATCTTTTGCGCGACAAGAAAAGGAACGCCGCGCTTGTTTCCAAGGTGCCGCCGGTGCAGGAACACCAGAAGTTTCTCGCCGCGATGTTCACGAAAATATCCAGCGACGCGTTCCGCCGCGAATTCTTCGCGAAGTGACGTGGTTTCATTTTCGGAGCGCAGCGCCATGAAGTGGGCGCCACGCTTGCTCGCCTCCCGCAAGAAAACGCGATAAGTTTCACTCTCGCGGGGGCCGCCATGCAGATGAAGCCGCGCAATGGTTTCCGCAGGCAGTTGCCGATCGCTCCATTGATCGAGGATCGATTGTTCGTCGCCAGCGAAAAGGTCCCAGCCCAGAGCGAAGCGTCGGCGACGCTGCAACGCTTCTACCAGCTTCCACGAAGCTTCCGAAGCTCGTGGTAACCCTACCAGTTCGCTTGGAAAATAAATGATGTCGGCGGATTCGACGAGCAACGAGAACTTGTCCTCGTCTCCAGAATCGATTGCCGCGTTTCGGGGTAAAGCCGGTTGCCGGGAAAAGAAAGCGCAGCTCGAACAGACGATCAGCGGAAGACAAAGAACGACGGCTGCACGAACGGGGATAAAAGAGAGAGTTCGAAGTCCTGCCTTCGTCCCTCCATTCTGCTGCATCATCCCTTCTCGATCACCAACTCCTTTTGCGACACGCATTCCACATTTCGGGGCCGGCGAAAGCGCATTCGCGCCCGAAAGCCGGCAGCAAGGATGCGGCACCCAATCAGGAAAGTTCGCCGCCAGGTCACGCCGGACACCTTCTGTTGGCCAGCCAGCCGGGGTCGCTCGCGGGCAGGCACCTCGATGATTGCCGCGCCTAAGCGCGCCGCCGCTATTTGGGGTTCGATCGTCCAGCCAAACTTCATCTCTCGCGGTGCGATCGCTTCAAACAATTTGCGGTCGATCAACCGGACGGGCGCGAGATCCTGAAACCAGCGGCCAGCCAGGATTCCGCACCAGAGTGCGACGGCGAAATTCGCGATCACGTGCGAAACGCGCATCGTCCGCCAGTTACTCACCTGGCCCGTGCGCGCGCCGAGGACGAATGTGTAACCCTGCTCATAAGCGGCCACGAGTTTGGCCACATCCCGCGGATCGCTTGCGCCATCCGCCGCGAGAAATATGTAGGCGCGCACCGAGGGCAAAATCTCTGTGACCAAATCGATCGCGCTTTGACAACCGTAGCCATAGCCGCGCTGCGGGGTCTCTGCCACCAACACGCCGCGAGCACGCGCTAATTCGGCCGTTTTGTCGGATGATCCATTCACGCCGACAACAGCAACGAATTTTTGCGGATCCAGCACCGCGGAGATCTCATCGAGCACCTGGCCAATGCAGGCCTCCTCATCGCAGGCTGGAATGATGAGAGCGAACGGACCTTGAAATGGCGGATGCGGGTCTTGCACGATTCTTAGAGCTACGGCAACGATGCGCTATTCCGGCCCCGGCGCAAAATCCGCCGCCACGCTCAAAACAAGCTGGCCTTCCGCGACCGCAATTCCCTTCACCCTCGCGACAACTTTGAATTGCATCATACCCTCGACCTCCCCCATCTTTTCCGCGCGCAGATCGACCTGTTCTTCCGGTCGAATCGCCTGGAAAAACTTCATGGTCCGGATCGCCGAGAGAAGAAATAACGGTCTCGCGGTTTCCGGATAACCCGAGGCGGCGGCAATGCCGGCAGTCTGGGCGAGAGCTTCGGTAATGATGACGCCGGGAACAAGCGGATTTCCCGGAAAGTGCCCGGCAAATATCGGATCGTCAGCCGGGAACGAAGTCATCGCCTCAACCGCGCGGCCTGGATCGCAATTGACCACCGCGCGCACAAAAACAAACGGCGGCCGATGGGGAAGCCCCAGAAAAGGAAGCGAGGATGGAGGATGGAGAATAGAGGATGGCGGGGATGGCGGCTGTTTCAAAAATCTATCCTCAATCCTCTATCCTCCATCCTCGCTTTCCACGCTCACCCATTGACGAAATAAACGAATTTCCAACTCCCCTTCACGCGGGCAATACCGATCCGGTAACCGTCGTAATTGAGCGATTCGTTGGCAAACTGGGGAGGCGAAACCCAGAACTCCCCCTTCTTCGCGAATTTTTCCGTGGTGATAATGGCTTCGAGCTCCGGCCAGAGATTGTTCTCGTCCCAATACTTGAAAACGCCATCCCCCGATTTCTCGGGATTGAGGCTGTAACCAAAATCTTCGCTCATCATTCCCGCCAGCGTGTTCACATCATGGGCCAGCACCGCCTGTTTGAGCCGGCCGACGAACGCCTGGAAATCGACGTCCGAATTTTCCTCGCGGAGGTCCGCCTTCGCCCGCTTGTCTATCGCCGGTTTTTTGTCCTTATCTTTTTTCGATTTGAACATGCCACAGCCGCTGACGCCGATCGCGCAGGCAAGCAAGAGAACGCTGATTTTTTTCATGTCAGCCCTCTTTTGTCAGGTTTAACGATCGGACTCAAGGGGTAAGCAGCGAGGATCGATTGCTTCTTCTTCGCAATCGCCACGGGTGCGCCACGAAAACGAAATAAATCGTGCTCATCAGATCGACGAAACTGCACGGCGGATTGGTGACGCGCAGTCGACCCGTTCGCAAAGCGGCCAGCACACCGTCGACCGTCAGTTCCGCCGGGGGCGGAAGGCTGGTGTAATTCGACCCGAAGGCATGCAGGCGATGAGCGTCGGAAGTGGCGATGAGTGGCTTCTGGAAACGGGTGGCGACTTCCACTGCCCGCCGGTTTGGATTGAAAAAACGGCCCCAGAAATGGCAGAGCTCGATCGCGTCGAAACAATCGATTTCCTTGACCAGCTTTTCGCCGATCGAACCGCCGAGAACATAAAATGGATGCGGCGCGATCGAGAAAAGCGATAGTCCGCGCCGCGCTCGGAGCTGTCGCAGATCCTCAAAATTGCGCAGGGCTGCGACTTCGGCCGCGGTCACGTTCAAGAGAATAACGTCGGCGCCCTCGAGCCGGACTTCCGCCGCCGGAATAATCAGAATCCCCATGCGGGCGGCGTCGGCGAAAACCTCGGCGCGATCGAAGACCGCATCGTGCAAGGTGATCGCGAGCACGCGAAAACCAAGGGCGCGGGCGCGTTCGAGGAGTTCGTGGGCCGAGTAATCCAGCGCGTCCTTCGGATCGTCGAGCGTGTGAATGTGAAGATCGACTTTGATCCACTCGTCCTCGGACATAGTGGCGAGGAGTCTACATCGCTATTCTCAATCCTCCATCCTCCGTCCTCGCCCTGTCTTCGGCGCCTTCTTGCTTTCCTGCGTTCCTGATTAAGATTTGGCGGAGGCGCTCGGGTGGTGAAATGGCAGACACGTACGTTTGAGGGGCGTATGCCGCAAGGCATGGGGGTTCAAGTCCCCCCCCGAGCACCAATGAAAGCACCCTGATTCGATGGCTGAAGGGAACAAAACGGGAACTCCTGAGATGAAGCGCCGGGCGTGCAACCGTACTACACCGGGGCCGAATGCGAGACCGCTGCGAAATCTTCGGCGGCGAGTGGTTTCGAAGCCTGAGTGGCAATTGTTGGTATGACGATACTCCAATAATCGCGGGCACCTTCGCGAAGGACGATCATCGAGATTCGGCCGCACCGGGGGCGCTGGCCGGCTGAATCATAGACGCGGATCTCGCCGCGGCGCATGGCAGCGCTCGAGCGGGACGATTGCGTTTGATCACAGCGGGCAGAGAGTTTCGGGCTTCTCCACCACGGCTCGCGTAAACCGTCGCAACTTTCAGCCATCCCAGGACCGACGGTCGTTGAATTACTACCACGCGGAATTCCGCCCCGTTTGATTTTAGAGGAACGCGCGCAAGGCCCAGGCGATCCGGAAGCGGCGCGATCGTGGTTGGCGCAAAATCAGGGATAGGACCGGATTCGTGCGCGCAAGCATCGAGGGAAATTATTTGTTGTCGCCGGCGCGAGGATGATCGAGCAGGCCGGAGATGGCGCTGCCGAGCACCAGGGCGATGACGGCGAGGAGCGAAAGATTAGACCAGGGCAAACGACCCCAGCCGTGCCAGGTCAGGACAAAATAAATCCAGTCATGCGTGACGTCGGCGATGGCGAGAAGGATGGGAAGAATGATGACGGCCAGGGCTGGCCGGCCAAACCGTAGCCTCACGAACCCGAGCAAAAGCGTCAGGAGGACGCCGGCAAAGAGGATGGCGATGAACGTCGCGAAGCTCACTTGTTGTCGGCGGTTCGGCTCTGGCGGAGACGAACGGCGGCTTCATCCAGGGCCAGGTCCGCAGCTTGCTGGGCCACCATATTGCCGGTGGCGGACCACTGAGCCTTTTGTTCCGGGGTCATGTTCCCGCACGACGAAAGGAGCGCGAGGGCGAGTGCGATGAGGAAACCGATGGCGAAGCGTTGGAGTGTTTTCATAAATTTATTTCGTGGGTTCGGAGATGAATGCTTTCAGCGCGAGGCCGCCGGCACCGACAGAGGTAAATGCGAGCAAAGCGATTACGCGCGCCGTAAGCGGCGTATTCGAAGCGAGCACGGCCGTGATGGGAGGGATCATCGCGAGACCGGTGTAGAGGCCGGCTTTCAGGAGTTGCAGCCTGGTGAACATGCCGAGAGGAGGCGTGTCAACGCCGCACGGGGCGAGGATAGAGAATCGAGAATAGAGGATGGCGGGGGAAGCTCTACTTCACGAAGTGAGTGAAGACGGCCCAGAGAACGCCGATGACGAATGCGCCGCCGACAATCGCGGCTACGTAATGCTCGAGCTTGGTGACCCGGCCGTTTGTCTTTTTCGCTTGCACCAGAATCTCGCCCTGCACTTTCTTGTTTTCCTCGTGCATCGCCTCGCTGGCGGCCTTCTGGGTTTTCAGCTCCGTTATGATCGTCGCTAGCTGGGCGTCGACAGAAAAAGGATTGAAGTCGCCAGGAGTCACGCGCACGCGCGCGATGTCAAAACGAGCAGCTACGAAGCGCTGTGATCGCGAGAATGGATCAAGCCCCAGCCGACAGCGAAGGCGAGGAATGGCATCGCCCAATAATGGAGCGGCCACGCTTCGCGGCGGATATTTTCATAGCAAAGCCACAGACAGATGAGCCAACAGACGATTCCGAGTGAGGTTGTTTTCCAGGATTTCATAAATTTATTTCCCGACCCAGCCGGTGTTGCCGGTGCCGGATTCTTTCACGTAGAAAGTCACGACGGCGCCGCCGGCCGTGTTCGTGTAGGTCGAGCCAGGCGGAGCAGTGACCACGCCGTTAGGCGAGCCGCTCCCGCTGGTGAACGTGGCGGCTGTGCCTGATACCCTGAGCGAACCAGTTACTTCCGTGCTGCCGCTCTGCGAAGTAAACTGTAACCGACCGTCAGATGCCATGCGTCTAACTTCGGTGCCAAAGCCTAAATCAAGGCTGCCGCCGCCAGGTATCGCGATTGACGGCCCACCTAACGCGGCCGGGATAATGTTCACGACCTCTTCGCTGCCGTACGAAAGCTTTAGCAGCCCGCCGGTCTTGTGGGCCAGATACCAGGGCACCGACCAAATGTCTGAGTCTGCAACGCTAAGCCTTGAACCAGTCACCATTCCGGTGTTGTCGACGTTGAATCGGATTTGCGCGTCCGTTTTTCGCCTGAAAGCAAAAGGGTAGGTCGGGACAACTTCCGTAGGTGAGTTAGAGCCTAAACCAACGCAAAATCCAAAGTCGCCCGCACCGGCGACGATGAATCCAAATTTGAACGCGTTGTTTGCGGTGCTGTTGTTGACGATCACTCCATACTGCGGATGTTCCGCGCCGTCCGTTTCTGAGGTCGAGCGAATGCCGTCAACTGGACCAGCAGAAGCGTTCGGGCCACGCACGATACCCCACATAGCGGCGCCGACAGGGGCAATGCCAGTGACGTTGTTGATAACGCCGATGACGCCTGCTCCGTCGGTGCCTGCGAGGTAATTGAGAAGTCCACCGTAAATAGCAGCAGCAGATCCGAAGGACGGTGCGTTAGACGGGACGATATTTTCAACTGAAAGAGTGTAGCCTTTCTGGGTTGTGCCTGCCCCCCATTGCGCCGTCATAAAATACGCATTCAGCGATCCGGCGTCGTTGCCGGGACCGGCGAAAGAAACGAGTGGATTAGGCTGTAGCGAGTTGGTCGCGGACCAATAAGACGGGCCAGCCAAATCGAAAATCGTTCCCGTCATTGGACTCGTCACTGTTGGCGCGATATTCAGCGTGCTGAAAGTCTTGATGCCGGTGATCGATTCGTTGCCGGTATTGTTTACCTTCCCAGAAAGCGAAGTCGTTAGGCCGGTGACCTTGGCCTGTGGGATCTGGTCGGTGCCGAAAGTGACGGTGGTCGTCGAGAGATCGAGGGCGCTGTTTACCGGGCGATGCGTGCTGGAGTTGAGCGTGAAAGGCTCTGGCGTAGCACCAAAGGCTGAAGGATGAAGGATGAAGGATGAAAGGAGAAGCGCGGCCGTTGCCGCGAAGAATCGAGTGCGCATCGTGGCGATGCACGGGTGTCAAAGCCGAACGCTCTGGCCCTTAGCTGTCGATCCGGTAGATCCGCGTGCCGTCTAGGCAGAGAATGAATCCGACGGTCAGGTCGGTCACGAGCTCGCTGCCGGCGCGTTTCTGGAAACGGAATTCGCGCGTCACGCCATCGCCCGGATCCACGACGATCGAGAATTTTTTGCCGTTGGGGAAACCAGCCAGGAGCTGAGCATCGAGATCGGTCAGCGCAACGCCGCCGGTCAGGCGCGTCACCAGGGGAAGATCGAGGACCGAATCTGTGATGGGGTAAGCGATGACGCTTTCACCGCCGCGGATCACGTTGTTCTGCACATTCCAATCGAACGCGAGGGTCTCACCGTTCTCGTTCGTGCTCGCCCACTTGATCTCCGGACGCAGAGTTACATCGTCGAGATTGCCGGCGAGAAGTTGATCGAGCAGGGCGTTGAGAAACGAAATCGTGAAAGTGTAAACAGTCGCGGTGCCGGTGCTGGTCTTCGCGGCGGTGAACGGGCCCAGGATGTAGGCAACGGAGTCGTAGCCGGCCGGCGCTTTGAAGCCGAGCGTGACGGCAACTGTGCCGGCGAGCTCGATGACGACGGCGTCGCGAACGAATTGAATCGGGTACTTGCGGGTCCCGCCGCGCTTATCGGTCTCGCAGACAACCGGCGAAGCGGTCATCAGCCTGCGCAGCTCGCCTGAATCTAAGTCGACGTAGCGCATCACGGTTTCGGGACTCCAGAGTTCACGAACTTGAGTCTGGAGAAGTTGCTTCCGATGCCGACCATCGCGAAGGTCCAATACCAACCCGTCGCGTTATCAGCGATCGGGCAAAGTTTCCCGGCTGCAGTTCCGGAAACGATGATCACTTCGTGCACGGCGATCGCAAAGCCCGGGAAGAACTTTGGATCCTCCGTTACGTAGTGGACCGGTTGGCCGGCAGATCCACCGGTGAGCGCGATCGCGCACGCTTTTGAAACCGGCGGCGCTGTACTCGCGTTCGACTTCAACCAGGTGAGCGTCGTCGGGTCCTGATAAATTGAATCGCCCGCGGTGAGCGTTGTCGCTGCACCGATGACGCCATCGCCTACCTCGGCATTGGCGGAGGCGAGGACGGTTGAAGCGGTTGGGGATTTATCGGCCATAAGAAAAGTGACGAGTGAGCAGTGACGAGTGACGAGTCAATGCTATGGCGTGTTCGTGCCAGGCGGCTGGTAGGCTGGCGGAGGTGATGCGCCGGCACCGGTCGGATCCGCAGCGATAGAAGTTGTACCTTCGTTGTTTATGAGCCCGTCAGCCCGGGTGAGAATTCGCTGAGCAACGTCTGCTTCGAAGACTGCGGCGCGCCACGCGATGATCGCCGGATTGGCGTTGTAAGTTTTGTACGCTGTCGCTTTCGCGATCGCATCCGGAAGGCGCAAGGATGCGAGGACGGCGTCGGTCGGCATAGTGAGATAGCGCTGCACTTCCTCTTGCTCGGCCGCGTTGAGCGTGTCGGGATAAGCGATCGCGGTTGGCGAACCGGGCGCCGCCGGCAATTTCGGTACGTGATAGGGATTCGGCGACCCGGACAAATCCGTCCCTTGTAAAAGATACTGGCGTTTCTGAACGTCACCCGAGCTGCCGGCGAGATTGGACATGGCTAGAGGTTAATGTTCTGCGCCTTGAGCGCGTTGATCAGGCCGGTGAAATCGAAAACCAATCCGCCATCGTTGAGTTCCACGTGAACCAGGTGCGACTGCGGTGTCATTACACGCGTGATACTCTCGACATCACCAATTAGCTGATCGAGCCGCCGCCATTCCGTGCGGATGTCTTCGGGCGGGGAGCCTAGTTTCTGTGCGACCATTAGAGCGTGATGACCGCGCTTGTTTTTTCCCAGATATTGCCCATCCACCGGCGCAACGTGTCATCACGGGCGATGACGGTATTGCCGATCACGACGTTAAAGAACCCATCAAAATAATTGGCAACGCCGTCAGCCACGATCGCTCGCGGAAGCCTGGCCAGCGGAATGCTGGCTGCATTCGTCGTCCGATAATAGGTGTAGGTGACCCTGGCCCGGCGAGTGAACGAGGCGGTGAGCAGGTAAACAGCCGAAGAATTCGGGATGGTGCGCACCTGCTGGTACGGATAATTGATCACCTCGTACTCAATGCGGGTGGGAGGGACGGTGGCCCAAACGCGTTCCCACGAGACAATGCGGCCACCGCCGACAGATTGCTGCTGGGTCTCTTCCACAAGTCCCGCGGCGCCGTTATAAGGACAACCAGTGTCGAGCGCGAGCGGGCTCCAATAACCATCGAGCTGCCAGTAAGGCTGACGATAAATGAGAGCGCTTGGCGTTTGAGGGAACGGCTGTTCGACGCGAACAACATCGACGGCCTTGGCGATCGAGAAGTCGCCATCGACATAACTGACTGCTGGATCCGCGCCGCCACCGGTACCGCCGCCGCCGCCGCCGATCGGAGGCGGAGGAGTGCCAGGATCGCCGCCGCCACTCGAAACAAGTTGGTATTGCGCGGCGTAGGCTTGGCTGCCACCCGAGGGCGTGAGCAACACCTCGATGTAGGCCGGCGCGTTCGCCGTAAGAAAGAGATCCGTGAAATCGACGGCGGTCAGATTGACGACGGCCGAGTAACCGAATTTGTATTGGACGTCGGAAACATCCGCTGTCGTGAGCGGAAGCGGACCGGCGGCGGGACCGCCGAAGGTGATGACAAAATTATCGATCGTTCCGGTAATGGTGACGTACTGCCCCCAGGAGCTTCCCTGGTCGCCCTGTTCCGGCCGGCCGTTGCGAAAGGGCAGCGCGCGAATGGCCGCGAGCACGTCGGCAATCGTGGCATCGACGGAGATGGGAATTGTCGTTCCCTTGGGTCCAATCGTGGCATCGCCAGACTCAGTATGAGCCGGACCTGGAAAGGTGAGAGTAAACTGGCCGGTGAATGGAACCGAGGCGAATTGAACTCGCTGGATCTCGGCCACTCTGCCACTGACCACACCCGCCTGAACTCTCGTAATGGTGACGCCTGTCGAAGGCGCAATCTCGGCATCTGCGTTGCCGGTCGCGTAAATGTGATTGTTGTCGGCGGCACGAAGGCGAACGGTGACGGCCGCGCCGGCGTAACGGTGATCCTTGAACGGAGAGGTGCCGCTGCCGCGATCGAAGAAATAAATGGAGAGGCCGAGCGCATCGCCGGCATTCATCGCCGGCAGCGAGGGCAACCCGCCGAGCTTGTTGAAAAGCAGGGTGTTCCCCGCGTTATCGACAAAGAGGTCTGCTGCGACGGTAGGCATCCGCAGCGAGCGCGGATGTCAAAAGCCTAGCGGCCCTTGAACATGCCGTCGGTGTTTTGCTTGATCTCTTTCAGGACGGTGCTCTCATCGAGCGCGCCTTTGAATTCACCCTTCAAATCTTTCTCGCTGTCTTTCAGGCCCGGGATCGAGCGCTTGATCTCGGTGGAATAATTGAGCGCTTCCTGCGCGCCGGCCGGGTCGTAGTTCATCCGGCGGCGCTCGGCTTCGGCATCCCAGGCCTGAGCCTTGCGCGCGTTCATGCCGGCCTGCCATTGGTCGTGGGTCATGCCAGACTGAACGAATTCCGGAATGGCGGCGAGCTCGCCGAGAGATTGCTGCACGCGATCGCGACGCTTCGAGGCGACGGAAGCAGCGAGCTCGCGGAAGCTCAGCTCGAGCTCGGCCATGAGCTCCACCACGGCTTGCTGCGTGGCGTGCGATTTCTCGTCTGCGTCCTGCCGCAGTTTCTTCGCCTTGGAAATAAAGTCGGGCTCGCCGTTCAGCGCGTCCTCACGGTTACGCATCCGGCGCTGGAATTTCGAAGCTCGATCGCCCAGGTCGCGATCGCGGCCGGCCTCGATGTCTGCCGCTCTTTCCTTGTCCGCCCCACCCGCTGCGAACGAGCCGCGGCCGTAGTAGAGATAGTCTTTGAATTTCTGCCAAGCTCCGCCGGTGACGCCGGTCGCACCGGAGCGGTCGGTCATGCGCTCTCGCAGTTTTTCGAGCGCAGCGGTGGCTTCGTTCGCGTGTTTCTCGATTTCCTCGAGTGTTCTGAAATCCGCGCCTGGCTTTGCGGTATTCAGTTTGTCGATCTCGTCGTTGAGCGCCTTATACTCCTTGCGCATCTCGTGAACTTTTTCGGCGACAACGGCGCCTATCATGATTGAGGAGAGAGCGCCTAACGACAGGCCGAGGGATTTCCCGACACCCATCATCGCGTCCTGGAGAAGCACGCCGGCATCCGCGCCGGCGGTGAGGTCCTGGGCGAAGTTGTGAATCTGGCGGCCGGCCGCCTTGGTCTTAACCTTGATGCCATCCATCGCGCCGCCCGCGCGGTTCGTGCTCGCGCCGATGCGCTCCATGCCCTGGGTGTATTTCTTCTCGGCTACAGCGAGCTCGGAGTAGAGCTGCTTTGCGTTTAATTCGAGATCGATCGATGCGTCTGCGCCCATGGTACGAGAGAGAGGGTGTCAGCTACGCTGCGTGACGGAGCTTGCGAGTCTCGGCGCGGACAGCGGCGCGAAGACTTTGAACCAGCCGGTTACGCGCGATGCTGACGGCGATCTGGCGATCGCGCTCGGGCAAAATTCGGCCGCCGTAACTGACCCGGCTCGTCAGGCGAAGCAGTGGCGCTTCCTTCGACCCGAGCCATTGGATTGTGCCGCGGCCGCCGTTGCGCGTGATCCAGTTCGCGGTGATATCGCCGGTCTCGCGTAAGCCGCGGATCGATCCGAGTTCGCGCGCGATATCGGACCAGGCGCTTTTGCCGAAACCAACATTCGCCTGGCGTTTCTTGATGTAGGCCTCGAGCTGGCGGGGATTGCGCACGATCATGAGCGGCCGCTGGCTATTCGGGACGCGACCGGTGCGCGAGTTACGTTTGGTCATGTGCAGCGTGCCACCGTCAAAACGCTCGAACGGCATGTTGCGCAGCCGGTTGCCGTCTCTGCGCAAAATGCCAATCGCTTTGTCGAGCTTTCCGTTTTGCAACGCCCACCAGAACGCTTTCGCCGCCTTCTCGTTCGCGATGTCTGCGTACGCTTTTCCGGGAGTGGTATAGACTTTGTAAATATCCGCGGCCACACGATTGCGCCCGGCATCGCGCGCGGCGGCGCCAGTGCCGAAAGGTTGTGTGCTCTTCGCGCACGAGATGGCCACCAGGCGGCCGAACTGCCCCAGCGACTCACGCATCGGACCCTGGACGACGGTGCCGATCGCGCGGATCTTCGCGGCGCTCGAGAGCAACCCGTTTACGCGTGATCTTAATTGCATGCGGTAGGGGCGAGCGCAGCAGTGACGTGCTTACGGGTGAGCCGCGCCGCGATCGGATGCACCTTCGCATGCGCGCGCTTCGGGCAGCCTGGCATGTCGCGCTGAATTTTGCGCAATGCCTGAAACACTTCCGGCATCGGGAGCTGCAGGATCTCGTCTCGCTTCCATCCGTAAGCGCCGGCGATCAAATGAATGATGTCGCCCGCGACGCTAACGTCGGCGGGATCGAACGAAAGATTTTTGCGCTTCGATGAGATCGGTTTGTCGAGCAGCATGCGATCGACGAAACGATTGATGCCGCGAACGGCTTTCTGGAAATTGAGGCCACGCACGCGCTCGATAAACTTCCGGCGGACTTCGATGAAGGCTACGGCGCCGCGCTCTTCCGGAGAGCTGGAGCAAATGCTGAAATAGGGAAACGCTGAAAAGCTGAAAGTGAGACGGCGCCAGCGCGGCTGCGGTTTCATCGCGGCGCGTTTCGCTTCGCGGGCCTGATCGTACGCGGGCGAAAGGCGAAAGAGAAAGAACGCCACGTCGTGAATGAACGGCGGCCGGCCGCCGCAAAGAAAGGGCGACTCGATCCGGCAGAGCTGCAGATAAACTTGAAAGGTGAGCGGTCCTACAGCTATCCCGCAAATCTTATCGCTAAGATCGAGGTAGGAGTACTCCCGATACGATTCCTCGACCTTAAACGCGCGCTCGCGCGTGCGCGTGTAACCGGGGACCTTGTGAAGTTCCATCGCGCGCGTCAACGGTCATAGACCGCTACAGTTAGGTGAGCTTCGCGCTGAAGGTGATGTCGCAGAGCGTTTCGCCTTCGATCTCGTACATGTCTTCCACGTCTTCGGTGACGAAGTTGACGGCTGAGCCTCCGCCGATCTGGACGATCGTAAAGACCTGGTCTTGCGCCGGCGCGACCGTGGTGGAAGCGGCGAGCTGGGCGGTGGCGCTGCCTTCGGTGAGCGTCGCGATATGCATCTTTTGCGCAGGCGCACCGGAAACACCTGGTTGAACTATCCGGCGCCGGCCGCGCTTGACCTTGATGTTCTTCAGGATGTAGGCGACGGAGTTGATCGTGACCGACTGCGACGCGAACTGCATCGAACCATCGGCATAAGCAGGTGTGGGCATGACCGGATCGCGCGTGTCAAACGCGCGACCGGAAGCTCCAAACCCCAAGCACCAAACGAAGCCAAGCCGATACCCGGACTCCCATTCTTCTGGAGCTTGGAGCCTTGGAGCTTGGAGCTTTCGGCGTTAGCCGGTGGGCCAGGCGTCCGATCGGATATTGAAATGGACGACGTGGCGCAGCTCGGTCTTGTCCAGGCGGTTCTCGGTATCGACGTACTGTTTCTTGCCGGCCTCGGTGAAGAGATTGATTCCGTGATACGGCAGCGCGTCGGTATTAAAGAGCGATCGGAATTCCTGAGCACATCGGCGGACCGTGCCGATGATTGATTTCTGTTGCTCACTATCGACGCCGCGGACGGTGCAGATCCGCGTGACCAGGCTGCCGCGAGTGCAATCGCGATACTGAACAATCACGGCCGGATCGGACCCGGGAATAACGTGTGGGAAAATGTGATCGGTGACCTGGGTCTCTTCGAATTCAATCTCGACGTAGGGCGTCGATTTCAGGCCATCGGAAAACGCGATCGCGCTGAGGCCGGCCGCTGAGAGGATGCCAGCCCAGACTTCCTCAATCGAAATGTCACCAGCCAGGAGCTCGGCGATTGTGGGAGCGGACATGATGGGAAAATTAGAAAATGGAAAGGTGAAGGGCGAAAACTAATGAAGGCCGCCGAAGGCGGGACAACAAACTTTCTACTTTGAACTTTCGACTTCCGACTTTTGGAGATCTCGGATCTCCTTGTCGATCTGCGCGGCGCGGTCTTCGCGCATCCAATCCTGTTCGTTGGCGAGGATCTCGGCGCGCCGTTGTTTCAGCGCAGCGATCTTGGTTTCCGTTTCGTTAGGCGAGGTCGGTTCGTTCATAATTTTCTGGAATGAGTCAAGCGATCAATCGTGGATCGCGATGACGTTCAATGTGCCGGTGAGTGAAGTGATGGCGTTATTCAGGACGCGCACGGTGACGGCGCTGGCGGTGACGCTCTCGACGTGAACGACTGAGAGGGAAAGCGAACTCGTGGTCGAGTCTGTGACGCTGGGGGTCACGGTGTAGTTCGCGTCGGCAAAGGCGGTGCTCCAGGTTACGGTGACGAGAGCGGTGGACCCGGCAGAAACTGAGCCCGTGGTCACGCGCTTATGTTTTAGCCCGCCGCCGTCCCCGTTTACTCCAGTGCTGAACTTGGTTCCAGTGGCGTCGATCGTGACTTGGGTGGCACTGCCGGCACGAAGGTTAAGAGTGGTGTTTTGGAACCCTAGATAAAGATCGTCGCCAGCACCCGCTAGTCCCAGGGCCGCAACACTGCCGGTCCCGGCATTATTTCTGAGCGCAACCCCACCCGCACCATTGTCGCCGACTAGAATCGAGTTTGTGAACTCGGCGGTTTTCGTCCCGTTGGAAATCGTGGTGTTGTTGCTGCCGACGCGAAGCGCAGTGAGATCGCCCAGGCTGGTAAGGCTGCTGGCTGTGACCCCGCTGGCTAGCGTGGATCCGGTGAGAGTGGAGGCGGCGGCGGTGACGGTGATATTCGCGGTGCCATCGAAGCTCGTCCCGTTGATGGTGCGTGCGGCCTGGAGGGCGGTGGCCGTGCCGGCATTACCGCTAACGCTCGTTTGGTCACCGGTGTTCGTTCCGGATGAAGTACCGCTAAAGGTGCCGCTCTGGGTCGCCAATGTGCCCAGGCCGAGCGCGGTCCGTTGCGCAGTTGCTAATTGCGCGGTGACGGTGTTATCGGCGTTGACCTGGAGGAATGTAATCGCGCCCGGGTTCGGAAGTGTAAATAGATTTCCGCCTACAGTCGTCGCGCCGATCGAGGTGCGATGAGCGGATGCGCTCTCGGCGCTGACGCTATTGTCGCCGGCGATTTTTAGGAAGGTGACGGCCCCGGGATTCGCCAGCGTAAGCAGGTTCCAACCGACGGCTGTTTCGTCGGTGAGGGCGGTTTTGAGATTTACGAGCGTAGGCGTGGCGAGGAACGTTCCGACGCCGGTCGCCGGTGTGATGCTGGCGAAAATATCGAGATCGCTATCGCGCGGTTGATAAGTAGCGCTCAGGTCGGGGATGTCGCTCGCCGCCAATGCTGCATCGACAAAATTAGTGCCGTTGCCACGGAGGACGTGGCCGGTCGTAGCGGCATTGTTGACGCGGTAGCCATTCTTCGCGGTGATGATTCCTGCGCCCGGGTCCGGGGTGTCGCCAACGTCTAATCCAAGCTGCATTCGGCCGCGCTCGGCGACGCCGCCGCCATCATAGTTATTTTGCCAGATGATCGCGCCGCCACTCCTTTGGTTCTGGATGATGGAGGCGTTCCGCATATTCACCGTAGCGAAGGCCGAACCAACTTGATAAAACACAGTGCCGACCGCGGCGTTTTCGTATAAGGCAAAATACCCGGTGCTCGTGGCATCGGTAAAAGTAATTCTCTGGAGCTCTCCCGACGCACCAGTGATACTGAGCGACCCGGTAGCAACGCTCGATGGCGTGATGGCCCCGAGACTCAACGAAAGCGCCGGGGTCGTGCCGCCGGTGAACGAACCGGAGATGCCGTTCGCGGTCGTGACGGTGAGCGATTGGACGGCCGTGTCTGCTTTCGCGCCCTGGGCTGTGGTCGCATAGGCCGCAGAAGACGTATAGGCCGCAGTGCCGAGCGTTCCCCCGCTGCCAATGTTCAATGTGGAATTGTCCGTGCCGGCAAGCGTAAGGGTGTTGGTAACGTTGAACGTCTTTCCAGTCGTGATCGTCAGCGCGCCGGCGTAAGGCGTTTTCGTTGCCCAAGTATCGAGATTGGCGGTCCACGCCTGGACGTTGGTACCGATAACCAGGCTAAGGTCCGTTGGCGTGACAGTGACGTTGCTAGTGAGCGGGTGGCCGTTCACGGTGGTCGTCTTGGGGACCAATCCGCTCAGATCCTGGTCGCCGGTGTTTGTGCCGCTCGTGTTTTGAATAACGGTGCGTTGCGCGTCGGTGACGTAGCGGCGATTGCTCGAGTCGGCGATATCGGCCGTGGTCGCATCCGCTCCTGACGTCACGAGGCCTTTCGCGTCGTAGGTGATTTTCGTTTTCGTCGCGGAGACGATCGTGCCGTTCGCGTTGACCTTCAGATCGAGCGCGGTTTGCTGCGCGGTGGAAACAGGCTTGCTCGCATCGCTGGTGTTATCGGCGTTGCCGAGACCTACATCGCTTTTCGAAACGGTGACGTTCGCGCTGAGCACATGGCCGTTGACCGTGCGCGCGAGCGGAACGTAGAGCGCATCGCCGGCGGCCTGGGTGAGAGCGTTGGTGATTCCCCAATCAGCCAGGACCGTGGCAGCGACGTTCGTCAGCTTATGCGCCGACATATTGATGTCGGTCTGAACGGCGGGATTGTTCAGCACAGTCCTCGACTGTGCGAAGGCGGAAGGATGAAGGAGGAAGGATGAAACAGCGGCGAGAGCGGCGAAGAGACGTGTGCGCATCGTGCCGATGCGCGGAGTGTCAAAGACCTGCTACCCAACCAACACCCACCGCAAAACGTAGTTCGTCGTGTCGGGCTCGCCGTTCAGCTCAAGCCATACGCCGACGATCTTTCCATCCTGGAGGATCCTCGCGCCTGGAGTCGCTCGCAGTGAAAGCAGCGGCGGCGCATCGATCGTGTTTTCGACGTACTGTTGCAGCGCGAAATTATCGAGGGCGAAGACCCCGAAATAAACCGGGACCCGGCGCTGGCCGACGTCCAGGCCGACGTAACCTTTCACCTGGCTCATGTGATGATCTTGTAGCGCAGGACGTAGTTCACGGTGTCCGGCGCGCCGTTGAGATGGAGGGTGCGACCGGTCGTCGTGCGCGCGCCTGGCGTGATATCGAGATCAAGGAGCGGCGCCGCATCGATGGCGTTCTCGATATCGAGGAATGTAAAAACGTAATCGGCTTTGGGATCCACGACGCGGAAAGTGAGTGGCACGACCTGTTGCCCGATCGCGAGATTGATCGAGCCTTCTTCCTGCGTCGACGCGGCCGGCTGGTTCGGCGTGGAGTGCAGCGTGAGGTGAATGAACTGATCGTTGAGAAGGTCGCCGGAGATCTTGACGATCCGGAGGACAACGTCATCCAGCGCGACATAATTTTCCTTCTCGCAGCCTAGCTTCTTAAACGCCTGGCGGGTTAGCTCGAGATCGGACCAGCGCTTCGGCAGATAGCCGACGAGCTCGTGAATGTATTCGCTCGTGATGAGCGACGCGACCCCGGTGACCTTGCGGCCGTCGAACACGACTTTGTTGCCGACGAACTTTGCGAGCTTATCGAACGCGCGCGTTTGGAGCGCATCGAAGCGGCGCAGAACATCGGAATGATCGCGAGTGGCCATCAGCTGATAACTACCTGTGGTTTCGCGGCCTCTTCGCACATGGCGATGACGTCCATGGCGGTTTTCTTATCCTCGAGCTGCTTGTGCGCGAGCTGGCGGAAATTTCCGGCGCAGGTGTAGTGGGTGACGAACAACACGGAGAACTTGCGGCCGCAGATCTTCTTTAGCCTGGCTACGAGCTCACCGGAGATTTTGCCAAGCAACTTCGCGGCCGGCTGAGTGACACGGACCGTCGCGCCACCAACGGACGGAAAGGTCCAGCTCGTTCCACCGCCCTGCGTTTTGGTGGCCACCGCGGCCGCTTCCGGAGCTGAAGGAACGCGCAGCTTTATTTCATCGGTCAGCGCTTCGAAGCGTTTCGCGAGAGCCTTGTCGGTCGTCTTCCGAAATTCGATCCGCCGTTTCAGGCGCGCGGCTTTATCCAGGAGGGATTGCAGATCATCGGCCATGCCGCGAGAGCGGCTGTCAAAGCGGGCGGTTGGTCGCGATATCCATCTCTGCCTGAAGCAGAGCAAACACCGAACGGATTTCTTTGACGGTCGCGACGTTCTTCTCCAGTCTCTACCCGCCACCGCTCATTCTGTTCGAGGATCCTTTTTTCAAAGTAACCGAGATCCCACATGTGATCTGCGATCTCGGTCGCCACACGCTTATCCTCGTGCCGGCCGGATGCCCTCATTGCGCGTTCAGTTGCGAGCCGATCGGAATAGTCGCTCGCCGCTCTCAGCGCTTGCTGCAGCGTCAAGATCTGCCATTGACGGCTAGCGCGCGATCGTGCCGGCGCTGCGCAGTTCTTCGACGGCTTGCTGGTGCCGTAATGATTCGACCGCAAGCCAGAAAGTTTTCGCCGCTTCGTCGGGTGTGATATTGCCGCTGAACTCGGCCTTGCCGGTATCGAGATGGATAATCACTGACCCGTGCTTGCCCCGGATCTCGAAGATTTCTTTGCTGAGCACTGCATAGACGTGATTCCAATTCGTCAACGAGAGCTGGTTTAATGGCGACGGCGACGGCGTAGGAGTCTGCGCGAGTTGAATGGTCTGCGCCGGAAGATCGATCACGAGCAAGAGCAAGAGCAAGAGTTTCGCGGAGCGAATCATACAAACTTTGCGCGGCGGTGAGTGCTGGCGCGGAGAAAGAGGGTGACGGCAGTGTACTTGCCGTTCTGGCCTTTCGTCTTTTTCAGCACAGTGTAGAGATCGAGAGCGCGATCAGAATTTTCGTCGATGATGGTTTCTTCGACAATGCCAGCGCGGAACCAGCGCCAGTTTGTAGAACGACAAGCTTCCCGTCTTTTTTGCGACGGGCTATGACAGCGGTGAGCAGGATTCCGCCGTCCGCGTTGGCGGCGGGCGAGCTCATGCAGCGCGGGTGAACTTCTTCCAGGTGGGAGAAGCTTTGCTGCCCGGCGTTGATGTAAAGGTCGGGCGTCGTGTAATCCGTATACTGCGAGCCTTTGCCGGCAAACCCGGCCCCGGTGCCGCTGACGCCATCAACCGGCGCGCCATCTCCCTCGAGCCGGCAAACTTCGTGCGGCGAACGCTCAAGCGCTTTGTGGACGACGAGCGCAGGGAAGCCATCAGCCGCAGCCAGGAAAAGATCGAGACCGAAATTGTATCCGGATCCCGGGACGGAATTTTTCATCGTCGCCTTGAAGGCGGCATTCGCGATGGTCGCTGCGCTATCGCCATCGAGATGCGCGACGACGGCGCCGTCCACTTCCGTGACGCCATCCATGACGATGCCGAGCAGGCCGGCCGCGGGCCAATGCGTGGCCTTCACACCGAGGATGGAGAACGCGCCGATCATACCGGCGAGGTACGCGCCTTCTTTCGTGAGCGAATCGCCGATCACGTTGCCCATGATCGGCGCGAGAAATTTCGGATTGTCGACGGGACGCGCCACTAACGAACGTCTCGAGACGGGCACACATGCGCCCGGCTAAAAAACGAAATAGAGCGAGGCCGTGATCGCGGTGTTGTCGCCGCCCGCGGCAAGCGTCGCTGCAGCCAGCCGCACGTAGCGACGGAGCGCGATCGGCAGCTTCAACTGCGTTTGGACCGCAGCCGCTCCAACTCCACCCGCGCCGGTAACAGTGATCGAGGGAATCGCAGCGACCGTGGCAAAGCTGCTGTTGTCCGCGGAATCCTCAACAGTGAGGATGATCGTTTTCGCATCGACCAGGGACGGCGTCGCCGGTAGATCGATGACGAGCTCGACACCAGGGACGCGGCCGGCGCCGACAATATCGAGATCAAGCGCGGCGCTGGTATTGGCCGCGCCGGCGGCAGGCAAAGTCCGGGTGACCTTCAGGTTCGCGTCCTGAAGGCTGCGCGTGTTGATGAGCGTGTTCACGTTCACGAAGGCCGAACGGAAGTTCATCACACCGATGGCGGCGGCGATTTGGAGGCGGCTGACCGCCTCATGTGGGAGCAACTTTTTCATACGGCGTTTGTCGTTGTTGGGTTGAGTCTCTGTCACAGACTCAAACCCTGGTGGGTTTGAAGATCGGGGTTGTCGTTAGGCTAGCGTTCCCGCCGAGGTCTCCACATCGAGGAGTGAATCGGTGAGAGTGATCGGCCATCCGGCCAGGCTGGTAGGCGCTTCAGGAAACACGCCCTGTCCAGAAACACCTTTGTCGCCGCCCGTCGCGATGCTGACGGTGGCGCGCGAGACCTGCAGCGTGTAAGCCGCGGTCTTGTTCATGAACCAGCGCAGGTTCTGCCGGCGCGCGATCGGGACCTTGGCGAGCAACGCGTGCCCGATCGCATCGGTGAGACCGTGGGTGGCATCGATGCCGCGAACGCGCCACACCGAATTCTGCGAGGCAGTGGCTAACCCGATGAAGAACATCATGCCGTTCACCCAGGCCATGGTGTACTTGGCGCCAGCCGCGCCCGGCGTGCCGCTGATCGCGACCTGCTGCATCATCCACTCGCCGAAATCCATCGTGCCATTGCGGCCGAGCGCGAAGTGAACGCCCTGGGGATTGGTCTCGCTGGGATCGAGCCAGCAGAGATAAGCGCTGGTCACGGCTAGGTTCGTGCCGGCGTTGTTGATCTCATCGGCCGCGGCGATAAGGGAATGCAGGCCAACGAAACCCGAGGCATCAGCCTTGGTGCCGTAGTAGGTCTGCAGCCCGAGATTGTTGATCGACCCCTTTACGGTCGCGATCGCTTCATCCGCGAGCACATCGCCCGTCGTGATTTTTTGTCGCGCGGTCTGCGCGAGCACGATGTCGTTACCAACCAACATCTGCGCCTGGAACAGGAACATCGGCTTCGTCTCGCGCGCCCAGGTGCTTTTGCCCATGGCCACGCCACCGCCAACGGGGGTGAATCCGCCAGCAGGCAAACCGGTGCGGCGAAGGATGTCATAGCTGGTCCCATCGATCGGGATCGCCGGAATGGTGTTCAGCTCGGGAGCGACAGTGGTCACTTCCTCAACCACGGCCGCGATGTTCTCGCCGTTGCGAAGCGCGAGATCGAGCAACGTGATGGGAGCGGCCGCACCTTGTGTGACAGCCATGTTGAGATGCGAAGCACGCTCGAGCTGGAGCTGGTTCGCGCGATCGAGCCAGATGCGATCGACCGCCCGGCGAATAGAAGCTTGTGTCATCATAGGATGGGTGTGGTTTGGCCTAACGAAAACTATTTCTCGATCTGCGTGTTGATGTTGGCAGCGAGGCGAGAGCGCGGAGTGACGGCTTTTTCTCCGCCGCCCGGCTGTTCAACCACCGCCGGACCTTTCGGCGCCGGTTCGGGCAAGCCCGCGGATGCGGCTTGCTGTTTCACGCGTTGCGTGACCGTCGCTTCGATATTCGTCGCCGCGGTGAGCGCGGTGGCGTGATCAGTCGCACCGAGTGCTTTCACAAGCGCGGCGTGATCCTTATCGGTGGTAGACATCCGGCCGATCGCGACAATCGCGGCGGATTGGTCTTTCACTTCCAGAATCGCGAGCAATCCCTGGTAGTGAGTGGCGGTCGCCTGGAAACCGGCGATCGCGGAAAGGGCTGCGGCCTGATCGGTGACGCCGAGCGCGGCAAACATCGCATCGCGATCCGCGTTGTTCGCGACCGGCACCGGCTGCGTTTTCAACGTGCCGATCGCAGAGATCGCGCCAGCCTGGTCGGTAACACCGAGGGCATTGAAGAGAGCCTGCTGATCGGTTTGCCAGTTCTCGACAGATTTGAACTGAGTGATCGCCGACATCGCGGCGGTGAAGTCACTGACGCCTAAGGCTGCGAAGAACGCGTCGAGCTGACCCTTTTGCGACTGCGGGATTGGATCGGGCACAAAGCGCGATTACCCGATACCGTATTATGCGTCAAGTGGAAACTTGCGGAATGTGGAAAGCGCGGGGTCGCCGAAGCTCCAAATCCCAAGCACTCAGGGAAACACCAAGCCCCCAGGCACGACAAGGGACAAAATCAGAACGCGGCAAGCGCGTCATCGAGCGAGCGAACCATAACGTCCGCGAGACCGACTTTCACAATGTCGTCACCGATGAAGCACTGGCCCTGGCAGGTATCGATCGATACTTTCGGCCGGGCGGATTGAACGGTCTCGACAAACATATCGTAGAGCTTGTTCGTCCGCTCCTGGATGATCGCGCGCTCATCGTCGGTGAGCTCCTTGAACGACGCGCCCATGCCTTTGAATTTGCCGGCCTTGATGAAATTAATCTTATAGCCCTGGTCCTCGAGCCACTGCGTCTCATCGAGCAGCGCGCAATAAACGCCGATCGAGCCCCAGTACGAGGTGTAGGTACAAAAGCGCTCGTTCGCCTGGCTGCCGATGTATTCCATCGCCGAGGCTGAGATTGAGTCTGAGAAAAACGCGGTGTCTTTCTTCCGGCCGATCTCGCGGAAAAGCATCGCGCATTCATGCACGCCCACGACACTGCCGCCGGGCGAATCGCCGACCATCATAATCTTGCGGATGTTCGGATCCATCGCGGCTTTCTTCAGCGCGGTCTCCACGTCGTCGAGATCCACGCCACCGTAACAATCGAGCTCGAAAAGGCTGACGTGTTTGTCGATGACGCCGCTGCAATAAATCAAAGCGGTGTCGCCGCGCGTTTCGTAAACGCGACGTTCGCGATAAGCCTTCGAGTTGTCGCCCTGGGGTTCAGCGGCCGCGCGATCCGGAGTCGCGGCGCTAAGGCCGCTCCCACTTTTCATCAGCTGCGTCAGAGCGCGATCGAACGATTGCCACGCCGGCAGGCTGATCATCAGCGGCTCGGCGTAGAGTTTGGAAAAAAGGCGGGCGTATCTCATGGGAAAGAAGGAAGGAGGAATTAGGAAGGAGGAAGTTCCAGGGAGTCGAAAAGAGCGCGGGCGGTCTCAGTGATCTTGACCTGGCGCGATCGCGCGGTGTTAGGCAAAGCCAGCGCGTCGTTAATCGACTCGGTCATGCTGCGATCGATCTGCGCTGTAGCAGTTTTCTCGATGCGCCTGTCACCGATAATTACGATCTGTCTGACGGAAATAATCATGGCCTAGAGCTGTCGGAGGGAGTGAGCGTGTTTGTTGATGGCGCTGCGAAGCTCCGCGCCGATGACCTGGCATTGGTGATTCGCCAACGCGACGGCCGGCCCGATCTGCAGCTCTGTCACCAGCTCGCGATGCAGGACCGCGCGCGCGGCGCGACGGGCATTGCGCAACACTTCGCGCGACGCGAAGCGGACCGATTCGAGATGAAGGCCTAACGGATGCGCGTTCATTATTTCGCGGCCGTCTGATCGCCGGCGTTGATGTTCATCTGCACGCCAGGCTTGAGCGCGACCAGGTATTCGAACGGAACGCCGCGGTCCTTACATTCCTTCATGGCCCACTCGAGCTCTTCGATGCGTTGCTTGATCGGCGATTTCCAAAAGCGGCCTTGGGCGCGGCTGTAGTAATCGGCCCACGAGCTGAGCCCGTTGCCGAGCGCTTCGATCTCGCCCTGCATCGTTCTGCCGGCGTCCGCGGTGAGTTTCGGCGGGCCCTGCCAGTGGCAGACCCACCACCGTGGATCCTTGCAGTGTGAGAGCTGCCCCGAATTCATCATCGAGGCACACCACCAGACCCAGACGCGCTGATTGAGCATTTCGTTCAACGCGTCCTGGATGAGATCGAAAAACCATTGCGCGTCCGCGAGCGCGATCCGGGCGGTGGCGCCGCCAAGCGTCATCAGGTTCCAGACGATTTCGTAATTGAGTCCCGTGCCGAGACAGATATCGCGGACCAGCTCGTCGCCGAACTGCATCAGGTTCTGAGTCGGCCGTTCGGAAGCGACGATCGAAACTTCTTCGTCGGTGGCGCAGTAGTGAACGTTTGCACCGCCGAGAAAGTCTTCCTTAACTTCGGTCAGCTTTCCATCATCGACGAGCGTCTTCCGGAGTTGGTCGCTCAAGCCTCCTTTGCCAGCCTCGCCACTCTTGCGTTTCACGACGACGCCCATCGCTTCGTGAAGCTTGGCGGCCGCGGTGGTCAGTGCACGAAGGTCCAGCCGGTCGATCGCGCAGTTGAGCCCGGGCGCGAAAGGCGTGATGCCGCGGAGCTGGCCGACGCGCTTACGCCGCACCAGGTGAATCATATCGAAGGCGGCGATCTCCTGCGTATTAACGACGCGCGACCCGGGCCCCCCGCTCTCCGTGGTGGCGAGAAACGAGATCGGGCGATTGGCCCGGTTCGTCTTCACGCCGTCGAGATAGCCTGGCAGACTTACGAAGTACGGACTGCCGATCTCGCTGTTGTCGAAAAGCTGGAGCATCGGCGCGCCGGCGAACGAGCTGGAGATCATCGCGTCGAAGCTTTCGTTTTCTCCGAAAAACGTTTCGGCGTGGAAGCGCTGCCGCTCCCAAAAAGTCATCGCGCCGGCGGCATCGCAGACGACGCGGTTGTTCGCCCAATCGTCGAACTTCATGGCCGACTCCTCGTTCCACTCCGGATGATTGGTTTGCGGCTGGGGGAATACCCCGCGGCCGACGGCGTACTTGGAAACCTGGCCGAGCATGCGCGGGACCAGGCCAAGGTTGGCTTCGATCGCGCGCTTCTTTTTCAAAAGCTCGAGGCGCGTGTAACGCGTGATCTCGCGCCTGGTGCCTAACGGAAAGCGAACGTTCGAGCGCGCCGGCGAATCCTGGGCGGCGTCATAACCAGTAATGCCGCCGCTCGATAGCTGACCGGTGGTCGTAGATTCGGCTCCAAGAAATTTCGGTTCGTGGCCGGCTGCGATCTCGCGATGGCGGGCGCGACCGAGAAAGCCGGATGCCGGCAAGAGTTTCTGCGCGGCCGCGTTCATCGCTGGAGCTTGCTGAAGTCCGCGCGCGTGCAGGTGATCTTGTCACCGTTGACTTCTTTGATGACTTCTCCCAAGACCGCTAACTTTTCCTCGACGGTCATCGTGAGCTGGAATCCCAACGACTTCCCGTTGATCGAGCTGTTGATGACCTCCGATCCGCCGTTCTCGCGGAAGAGCGTGAAGGTTGAATCGAACTCGTCGCTGATCTGTTGCAGGCCGAGCGCGCCCTTGCGATCGCAGTACGCGACAAGCGCCGACTTCAAACGGATGAATGCTTCTGGAAAACCAACTGTGCCGGCCATGCTGCCGGTGCGCCTCTGTCAACGATTGACACCACCCGCGTCGCCGTTACCAAACCGTGGGCGGGCCGGCTCCTTCCGAGGACCGGCCCGTTCCATTTCAAGCCGGTAGCTTTACGCGCTGCGCATCCTGTCTCGCGCGCTGAAGCGTGAGGATATCCGGGCCGAACACGAAGTGGAAGATCTCCGCTTCTTTCCAGCAATCGAACAAGTGGGGGTCGCATCCGTAGCCCCACTCGTACGCGGTCCGGCCATCACTCAATTTCATAGCCTTTAGATATGGGCTGGATACTTGTTCCAGGAACGGCTCATCGAGATTGACCGGAAGATAGCGTGCGTGCATCCGCTCCTTGATGACGAAGCGCGCCAGATGCTCGGTCATCTGGTCGTCGTTGTAATGAATGAACGGGATCGTGACCTGTTTGCCGTCGTAGTTAAATTCGATCGTTGTTTCGAAAATCGGTTTCTCTCTGCCGGCTTTCAGGTTGCCGCCTTTCGTGGCCACCCAGCGGCCGCCCTGTTCGTAAACGAAGCGATAGACGCCGTTCTGACGTTTCGCTTTGTAGCCGGAATCTTTCGCGCCAAACGCGACGACGTGGCGCTCGATGTTGGGGTCGTTCGCGATTTGTATTTGGCGGGCGACCCGCTCGACGGGATCCGTAGGCAATGGCGGAAGTTCGGCGTTGGAGAAACAATAGAGCCATTCGCGATTTGAGATCGTCTCGATCTCGAGCGTGCTGACGCATGAGCCCCAGGCGAGCAGCCACATCGAGCCATCGACCGCGTGCGCCCACACGGTCCACCAATACTCTGTCTGCTGGACGTCGACCTCCATCGTGATGAAGCACGGCCGCACTGGCAGCTTGAGCGGATCCTCCGGATCGAGCGGGTTCAACCGCTCGTATTTCACCGGCGTCTTTTGCTGGAGCAGCTCGATCGACTTGCGCGTGATGCGCGTAGGCGTGCGCTCGAACGGCCGGCCCCAATCCGAATTATAGCAATCGTGCATGCGCGCGATGTTCCCGATCGCGAGCAGGTATTTTTTCGCGAGACCGCCGAGGCCCAGGTCCATCGGTGAGTAGAGCGCCCAGATGTGCGCGCTATCGGTATCCGCCGGCGCCACCGGTCTGTGATCGCGCAACGCATAGCGCGCGTTCATCCAGTTCAGCTTTTTGCTGAAATCGATCTTGGCCTGACAGAACGCGCATTCATATCGCGCCTGGCGTTCGACGGCGTCGTAATCCCAAATCTTCGACTTCTTGTCCTGGAGCTCCGGTGGCCACCAAACCCTGCCGGTCCCGGGAATGCCTTTGACCAGGTAGCCGCCGCGTTCGTCCTTCGCTTTCTTAATCTTGCGGCTTTGTATATTTTTCGTCGCCTTTTGATCATTCGCCGCGTCGTCTGTATGCGACGCATACATCTCCCGCTGAGTGTCGGCTGCCAGCTCAACGCCTTCGCGATCGCACCGCGTAATTTCACGGCCTATCAAAATCGGATCGTCGGCTTCGACGCGCATCCATTTGTCCGGCTGCGCTGGTTCCTTGAAGAACGTGAGCGGCTGATAACCGCCGCACTCCGGACACGGCAGGTACCCGAACGTCTGCGAGCCGGCGAGGAAATCGCCCCAGGTCTCGGCCGACTCCAGCGTCGGCGTGGAATTGCTGATGACCTTGCGCGTGCGGCGAAAGAGTTTCGAGCGGACCAGCACAAGCAACCCGGGCGGCGCTTCATTCCGCGACTTCGCGGGAATCTTGTCCTTCTCGTTGACGACGATCATCTCGCCCTGGCGGCCACCGAGATCGGCAACACTGCCCGCGCCGAACAAGCCGAACGTGCACGTCTTAAAAATAATTTCGAGCGTGGTCCACGATTTCCGGTCGCGGATGCGCAGAGAGTTCGTGGCTTTGCAGGCGCGGATGAATGGCTGGATCTCCTGACGCGAAAGACGGCGCGCGGTCTTGCTAGTGGGATCGAGCCAAAGGATGGGCCCGGGCCGCGTGGCGATCTTGTGCAGGACCGGGACGATGCCCATGAAAAGCGAGCCGCCGGTTCGCGCGCTCTTGCAGAGATTAAAGAAACGAACGCGCCGGAGCTCGAGGCGGCGCATCAACCCGCGCCACATCGGCAGCCGGCTGGAATTAAGCGGCCCAGGATAAGGGCTGCCGACTATGTCCGGAACGATGACGTTCGCGTCAGCCCAATCCGGCATCGATATCCGCGGCTGCGGTGTGAACAGCGCGCGATTGATCGAGCTGAAGATCGCCGCGGCTTTGCGGCCAAGTGTTACCTTCGGAGCGTCAACGCTCCGGTGCCGGTCGAGTCCGGTTAAACATATGGCAGAAGCGGCCGGGGCGTTGGCCTTCCCCTTATCCGCCATCTTCTTCTTCCTCGGGTATGAGGTAGTCGCACTCGGCGATCGTTTGCTTAAGCCGCTCGCATTCGTTCTCGAGCACGGCCGCGCGGTCGTTGTAATCGAGGCCCTCGAGCATCTCGTTCACGCGCGGACCGAATGCGTTGATGGCGGCGAGCAACGCCGCGTGAGTCTTGAACCAGGCGCGCTCGAATTGCGCGACCGATAGCATCGCTTCCTTTGCTTTCTCCAGTTCGAACTGAGCGCGCTCGAGTTTCAGCCGGCGCTCAGCCAGGTCTAGCGCGCGCGCGTCGAGATCGTTGACGTTGGGATTGTTTGCCCCACGGCCGCGGACGACGTGCCGATCGAGCCAGGCTTTGTATTCCAGAATTGGGTAACGGCCGTCCGCGCGTTTTTTCGGAGCGTCGAGAGCGAAGCGCTTCCGAGCATTCGTAATTGTGCGGCGATCGACGCCGAGTAATTCGGCCAGGACGTCCTGATTCGGCGCGAAGCCACTTTCGGCTTCTGCTCGTACGACGGCGGGAGATTTAGGCGGGCGACCGCGGCGGGACATACACCGCGGGCGGGCGTGTCAGCAGCGCTAGCGTTCCCACGGCTCTTTGTAAGGCAGCCCCACGAACGCGAAAACTTCTGCCTCGCTCGTTACGACTCGACGCTCATCCGGATTTTCTCTGGAGAATCCGCTGCCGTAAGGATTCCATTTCCAGCCGCGGGCGATAGCCGCTTCGCATATCCGGATGTTGTTCTCAGATGAACCAGTCCGGCACACCAGATAGTTAAACCAATTTTCCCGCGTCGTTGTAAACAGATCGACCGCGATGCCGCTCGGCCAGTGGAGTCCTAATTTATTTTCCGGCCCCCAGGTGAACGAGCCGTCGCTTTTCGGTCGTTTATCCAGGGCGCCGATCTTGACCAGCGCCGCGATCGCGCGCTCGGTCACGTTGACCTGGTGCGTTGCACCGAAGAGATCAGACGGGTCGGCCGCACGCTCGAATTTCGGGACAAATAGAATCTCAATATCGCGAACCATTGGCTTGCGGCGCCGCAGCGAGCCGGCGACGATAATCTTCTCGCAGTGCGGCTTGAGGAAGCGCACGAATTTCCGCGCAACGTCCAGAGCCAGGGCCGCGGGAACTTTGTCAGGTTTGTTTGGGGTTTTTGCTTTTGCGTCTTCGCTCATCGCCCGCCTGTTTTCTTTTCGATTTGTCGTTGCTCCGCGCCGCGAAATTTTCCCAGGCCGCGATACTAGCGCGCGCATCCACTCGTGGCAGAGGTCTATGTTTTACGGCCATCGCGCGCCTTTCCTCAGATTATCGATGGCCCACAATGGCTGGAGATTCGTGTAGTGGAACGCACGCTTCTGTTGCTCCGGGTCCGTCAGATCGAACGAAGCCAGCGGCCGCTCGTGATCGATGTGCCAGTGGCGGCGATTTTCCCACGACATAAACGGCAGGAACTTCGATTCGAGATAGTGCCCGAACTCGGTGAGCGAGCAGCCAAGCAACTGACAGACAGTGGCCGTGATGCTTTCCGGGCGGCCGATTTCATACTTGCGAAGCGCGCGCGCGAACGTGCACCGCAGCCGGAGTTGAACCGCAAACGCGGCGTCCCGATGTCTCCGAACCCGCATATAGATGGTGTGTGCCTCTCGCATGCGATCCTTATTTTGCGCGTAATATTGTTTGGTCTGCTTGAGACGCTTAGCTCTGTTCTTCTGATAATCGCGGCGCATCCACTTGCTCGTGAGCTCCGGATGCGCGGCCCTGTAGATCCTAGATCGTTCTCGCAATCGCGCTTTGTGTCGCTGGTGGTAGCGCCGTTTTACCGCCCGCCGCTGAGCGCGCACCTTTTCTGGATGCGCGCGCACGTAGGCGTGCCGGCGTTTACGGACCCGCTCTCTATTCCGATAATACCAACGGAGATTTAATACCCGGCGCCGTAGCTTGGCTTCGCGTGGGCTAAATATACGCTGGGCCGGCATTGGACTGATTGCGCTTCGCCGCCGCCCACTCTTCCAGTGCGGCGACCAGCGAGACGCCAAACGGTTCGAGAATTGTTTCCGCCAGTAGCAGCTGCGCGCGCTGTTCGCGCGTGACTGGCTGTTCACCGGCCGCCAGTCGAACCGCTGTGGACTTGGCAACGGTCTTTGCCTTAGCCAGGTCTTTGTACGGGCGATGCGTCCGGTCAGTTTCGCCGAGCTCTCGGTAGATGATGCAGTAACGGCCGTCGCCCTGGAGATAGATCGGGATCGAGACATTGCCGTCGCGGACAACGGCGACCGGAGAGCGGCGCCGCGGGAACGGAAGTGTCTGCGCGATCGCGTTCACGGCCTCGACTTCTGCGTGCTCAACAGAACGCGCAGCCTTTTGAAATCTTCGAAGTTCGGGCGTGGCCGGCGATGTCGTTGCGGCCAGGGGAATTCCGACTGCCGCCACGAGCTGCGTAGCCGTGCGGCGAAATTGAACTCGAATTGTTCCACATCGCGCGAGTCTGCGCGGTTGTGATTCGTTAGGTCCATGGGTATCCTCTCCCCGCCCGGGCGGATCGCGGTGCGCTGTTTGCAGCAGCGCCCGCGACTCCTCCTAAGCAGGATTCGGTTACTCTTGTGGGTTGCCCGCGCCAAAGACGCCGGGCATGAACTCACGGAAGTCCCCCATCAGGTTTGGCGGGAGCTGCCATGCGAGCAGGCTTTCAACGACCAGGTCTTTCCCGCACGGTTGAACGTGCGAGCGATCGCTGACCACGAAGTGCCTTCGGGCGTGCGACGGATTTCCTGATCGCCACAACGACAGACGCGCTGCGCCGTTTCCTTATCGTAGGTGACGTCTCCGATTGTTTCGCGGCACGGCCACTGCGGCCGCCGCGATTGAACCGGGATCACTTCCGACGGTCCTTGGCGGTATTCCAAGTTCGGCGCGATCACAATGCCCTCCCTGCCATCTGTTGAGCCGGCACCTGGAAGCGGACAACATCCGCTCGCTGGCCGCCGGTGAGCGTATCGCGGAAAAGCCGAGCGAACGTTTGATCGTTCACGAAGTTTTCCACGAACCAAAGCATCGCCGCCAGCGGGCTGGCCGGTTGCACTTTGGTGCTCTCTGTGCGCGCGACGCCGTGCGTCTTGACGCGCTTTCTCTCGAGATAATACTTGCCGGTTTTGTCCCGGCAGAGCACATCGTCGCCTTCTGTCGTTTCGTTAACGTAGCCGCCGATTTGTTCGACGACTGCAACTTCCACGCGGTTGGTGCCGCACGTGAGTAGTTTCATCTTTTACTCCTAACTGCTCGCAGCCGCCGCCCCCATCCATGCTTGCGCATGAAGTGGCACCAACCAACAGGGGTAGCCAGAAGGCTACCTTGCTGCGGGGCGGCGGGTGAGAATTGTTGGTTGTCATTTCCTCAGTTGGTGCGCTGAGTGTCCTTCTGAAGGACGCGACAAGAATGCGGCGGCGCCGCTATAGCGTCAAGATTATTTTTGAGCAGCCCCGTGGTCAGAATCCGGTGCCCTGATCTTTTCGGAATATCTTGTAGAACTCGAGCGTGGTGATGACCAGCATGTCAGAGTAGCGACTTGCCTTTTTAAGATCCCATCGAATTTCTTCCTTCGACGATTCGCGGTTGCTTCGCACGATCTCGTCAGTCTGCGCAGCCGTTAGGTCGCCGTCAGCGTCCGACCTGGTAAATATCTCTTCGGCTGATCGGCCGTTGTAGAAACGGACGAGAATTTCGATCTCGCCCAGCTTAAAACAATATTGCGGGTAGTCTGGGTGGAACTGGCTGTCGACTCTCATCAGGATGCCGTAGCGCTGCTGGCATTCTTCGAACGTTTCGCCAATTCTGGCGGCAGCCGGCGAAGAGACCATCATCACAACAAGGAGTGGGAGGAGCAGGAGTTTCTTCATGTCGCCGATCTCATCACAGACCGCTAAAGCAAGGCGAGTCTTTTTGCTGTGTGGTTCTGCGAGCTGCTTGACCTCCCATTGCGTAGCCGCTGCGCTGCCGTAATTGTGGTTAATGGAGCCGGTTAGCGACCCGCCGGATACGAACAAGCTGCAGCTTCGAATCACGATCCACCGTCTGAATCGCGGTCGTGAAGTCGCTGTCTCTTACACCGACGGCAATGGCATACTTCATCGAACGCCATTCCTGAAGGACCGCGGCGCGGCTGAAGCAAAACTCAAGGAGTGGGCGCGCGGCGTTACCGGCCTCGCGGAAATCAAGTTCGTTGCTGCCGCCGAGACTGTGGAGTCCAATGACGCTATGTCGTGTGATATGTCAAGTGATATATCATTTGACATATCCTCTGATATATCAAAGACCTAACCGAACAAGCCGGGCCGGCTCTGGTTAACCCAAATCTCCCGCCGCGGTCCGGAGAGAATCTGATTGGAATCTATTTAGATTCTCTCGAGGCGGACGCCGATATATCGGGCGTTGCCGCCGGCGTTGGGCGCTTCGCGGACTTCGGCGATGTCGAATCCGAAATCGCGGGCGCGTCCAATGCAGGCCGCCACCGATGTCTCGGCGATCCGCGCGCCGATCGTGTTCGGGATTTTCAACGTCTTGAACTTCAGCCCGAGCGCATCGAGCAGCGCGGAGTCCGCGTTGCCGCCGCCGATCTTCACCAGCCCGATCGTCAGGAAAACGGTGACGCTGTGCCCGCACATTCCCGGAGCAACGCCATCCAGTGTTTGAACGGTGAGCCGTACGTGTCGATATCGATCACGTTTTGCGTGACGCCTGGCTGGTCCAGAATGCGAACGCTGTCGATCTTCAGCCGGCCTTTTTTCGGCCGCACGTCGACGCCCCAATATTCGACGCCGGCGAATTCTCTTCGCAGCACGCCCCACAAGCGCCCGCTCGCCTGGCAGCAATCGAGCACGCGAATCGACGTGTCGCCATACGCGACGATCGGCACATGATAACGATTCAGGAAATGCCGGCGCAACGTCAGCTTCGCGTCCGGATTATGATTGTCCGTTTTCTTGCTCATCAAACGATCTTCTCGATCAGGCCGACCAAGCACAGCGGGCCGAAGAACGGTCGCACGCTCCGGACAATAAAAATCTTGCCGCGAATGCGGACCTGAGAGTATTGCGCCGGCGCATTCCAGTGGAAGCGAAGTCGGGTCTTAGTCTTGTCGCCCAGCCAACAACCAGCGCCCTTGAACTCAGTTGTCGGCATCTGGCTCCGTGTTGTTGACGGCCGTCTCGAGCACAGTTCCCGGAATGCGCGCGATCTTCTCGACCAGGCTATTGATCTCACCGAAGCGCACCGTTGGAATTCCGATCAGCACCCACGACATGCGCGGCGCCGGCGGAATCACCAGCTCGCGCAATTCGTTATCAGCCGCATCGATCTGCGCCATCACGCCGGCGAGCTCGAGATCCATGCCCGCGGTTTTCAATTCGTCCATCAGCTCGACAAGCAAGTCCTGGTCGTAATCGGCCGTGCTCTCGGCGAGCCAATTGTCCGCAAGCATCGCGGCCTTCTCTTCCTCCACACTCGCGAAATCCTGGCGGTCCACGGGCACGAGCGAAACTTTCAACTCGTTCACCGCGGCGAGCTGCGCGCCGTGGCCGGCGATGATGAAGCCCGAGAGGTTCGAGACGACGATCGCTTTGCGCCACGCGCCCTTCTTGCCCGGCGGACGAATGACCTTCGCGTAAAGTTTTTGTTTCGCCGCTGAATGCCGCTTCGGATTCTGCGGATGCGCTAACAACATGCGCGGATCCGCTAGCTCGGTGTAAGCGCAGCGCACCGGAATTCCGTCAGCCGAGATAGTATGTTTTTTCATGGGAACAAGGTTTGGAGGCGGCACGTAGAGAAACTACGAGGGTTTGGAAAACTGCGCCGAAGGGGGGGTGGCTAAAAGAGATTCCTTCCATGGGGGGCCTAGGCGGCGGCGTAGAGCCGCTGTAGCCGCTCGTACGTCGACCTGAAGTCTTTGCGCAGCTCATCTTCGTCGACCTTTTGTTGGCCAGCGTCGATGCGTTGGAATAGCCGAGCGAATTCGTTCACCACTGTGCTGTGGTGCTCTGGCTTGCTGAATGATTGATCGCCTGCTTCCTTCGAGTGCTTCTTCTTCGGCACCTTATCGATCGCGTATTTGCGAATGGAGTCGAACTTCAAATGTGCAACGCGTTGCACATTTGGATTGTCGCGGTCGATCTTCATATAGAGCGTGCGCGTCCGCTTCTTCAGCGTCGGCCAATGGCTCTTGATCCATGGTTCCCACTGGCCATGCGGCAGTTGCTCCTTCAGATGGTTGAGCTTTTTGCCACACAACCACGCGCGCTCCAACTCGGTACGATCGGCCTTCTCGATGAGCTTCCGCGCGGCGATCGCTTCATCGTGCAAGCGTTTCGCTTCCGCCAACTCCTTTAGAAGTTCGGCCCTTAATTCAGTTGTGCGTCTCTGCATTTTGTCCTCGTTTTCTCTCCTCGCATCACCGCGTTTCGGAACCCGGCGAACGTATCCCTGAAATTCCCCACGGTTCGGTTGAACGCCTGGCGCGTTTTGTTTTGTAAGCTGGCGATCGCAGCATTCGTGTTGCGCCCGCTCAGAAGATCCCGGCGCAGCACATAGATCATTGCGAACGTGCGCTGCCCCATCTGTGAAAGTGATTTGCACCGGCGACACCAGGCCAGCAGCCGCCAATAACCTGATCCCACTTCAAACGGATTGACGTTGCCGAGCGCGGCGATCAATTCCTTTTCGAGAACACGATCGCTCGGCGCGCGCTCGAGTAATTCCGGCCGCATCACCGCGATCATCGCCGTCAGGCGCCAACCCATCTGGACCATCGACTTCGCTTCCGTCGCCCACACCAGCGCCCGGCTAAACGCATCGCTCACCAGGTTCAGATGATCGATCGCCGTCTCGCTCAACAAAATCGGCGCGATCGCATCGTCCGCCGCATCATCAAATTCCGAGTCGTCATCGACCGACGCCTTCCGCACTGGGCCCCACGCATGGTCCCAGGAATTCGGCTTATCCAGCCCGAGCTCTTTCAGCGCCGCGATCTCGGCCGGCGAAAGAGTCGCCAGCCACGCTTCATGCTCCGCGACGTACTTCCGGTACGTCTCATATTGGTCTGGTGGAGTTGATTCGTCGCGCAGGTTCGATCCCGTTCGGAGGGATAGAACTTCCGGCCAGGCGCGGCCTTTCTAAGCAACTCGCGGGCCTGAACTGGATGCAACGTCACGTTGCCCGATCGGCAGCGAAATATCGAACGTCGTCCCCATTCCCTCGCGGCTGAACACCTCGATCGATCCGCCCAGCTCCTCCACCGTCGTCCGCACGATCAACAAACCCCGCCCATGTTCCCGGCTCGGACTCAGATCGCCATTCCACAGATGCGCCACCTGCGTTTCCGACATTCCATAGCCCGTGTCCGCGATCGTCACCCGCACCCATTCGGGCCCGTCCGGCGTCGGACCTCCGATCCTTTTCGTCTCGAGCCGGAGCACACCGCCCGTCGGCATCATCGCCTTGCGCGCGTTCAGCGCCAGATTCAGCAGCGCCCGGTAGAACGCGCCCGCGTCGCCCTTCGGCCCGAGCGGCAGATCCTTCTCCAGATTCATCAGCGTTTCCACGTTCGGCCCTGGGAGCGCCACAAACGCATCCACCAGCGTCGGGATGATCGCGTTCAGATCCAGCCGGCCATGGCTCGCACTCGCCGCGCGCAACCGATTCGCCAGCACACCCTCGATCTTCGCCGACGCCTTCAGCACCATATCGAAACAAATCTCAGGCGGCCTCTTGCACGCCGCGCCGAGATTACACCAGCCGTTGATGACCGTTAGAAGATTACAAATCTCATGCGCCGTATCGAGCATTGGCCGGGGTGGGTTCGCGTTACTTACCACCGCTCAGCCTCAATTACGAGTTCCGCATACTTGCGGAAAGTGGAAACCTCAAAAGTCCCCGGCTGCCGGGCTGCCCTAGAACAAATGGAGCGCTTTCGCGACCGTGCGTATCGTTCGGCATTTGTTTTTGAAGGTCTTCACAATCCAGCGGTCTGGCATCTCCACGGCCGCGCGATTATCGGAGTAATCGTCGAGCGTCTCTCTCAATGCGTTTGTGTGCTCGCGGTCTTGGCCCGCGTGCTTACGCCACCATGGAAGATAAGCTTTCACCTTCTCCTCGCCGATCGCGCGTTCGAGCCGGCCGATTTGATCCTCAAAAAAAACAGCCACGGCTGACCTGTTTCCTGTACCGGTTATAGGAGAGCTCTTAGCTCTCCCTATAGCTATAGGCCGCGTTCCCTTTTGGGGAACAACGGGAGAAACCGAGGCAATTTCGCCTCCTTTTTCACCCGTTCCCTTTTGGGGAACAACCTCGGACTCCTCCAGAGATTGGCGCGTGAGTCGATCGATCTCTTCACGATTCTGCCAGTCCGGTTCGGACTGAGCTTCGATTATGCGCGGATCGGATCGACTCAGCGCGTTTTCCCTGTATACCTCGAAGAGCGCATCGTCCAGCGTCGGCTCGTTAGGCCAAAGCTCCGGTTGCTCCTCCATGCCCGGCGCATTGATTTGCTTTAGCCAGGCATCCACTTGGGCCGCTTGGGCCCGCAGCGCCGGCCGAATCCTTATCGGCACGCGCCATTGCGCCGGATCGGCGCAAAATTCCATCGTCCAAATTCCATCACGACGATCTACCCGCACAATCTCATACGCTTCCACGCGCGACAGCGCGGGGCTGATCTTGTTCTTCCCGGATCCACATTGAGCGCAGAAAAATTTGAACCGTTTGAATCGGGCCACGCGCACGCCGGCCGCGTAGGAGTAATCCAAAACCGTGTGCGCCACCACAAGCTCCAGCTCAGTGAGCGCGCGACGTTGCAGCGCCCGCCGGCTGATCGATTCGAGCTGTGAGTACTCCGCCGGCGTCATCGCTTCGCGACCTCCGGTTCCTTCCACGGCGCGAAACACTTCAGCGCTTCGTGATGCGCCTTATCGCGCGGCTTCGTGTGATAACTCTGGCACGCCTCACACCAGGGCGCAGATCCATCGTCGGCGCCCGTCGCGTGTTCCTCCGTGATATCCAATCGCTCACCCGCCGTCGCGATCGCGCCCGAAAACGTCCTCAACAATTCCGGCGTCGACATCCACCTGACGTCATCAGCCTCGAGATGAACGCGCTCAGCCTGGAACTTCCCGCCAATCTTGCGCAACAGGCGAACCTCTAAAACATCTCCCGCGCGCAGAGTACTCATGACGTTCGCGGTTCCCCGTGCTGCAGGTCGAAATCATAACGGGGAATAAACTGGTAGAGCACAGAACCGTGAAAACGCACAGTGCCGAGAAAGAGCGGCACCGTCTCATCGTAACGACGCTGCAGTTCGCGCAGGATTTTGCGCCGCTTAGCTCCACGCGCATCACACAGTTTCGCGTCCAGCTCGGCCTGTGATAAGCGCCCGGTTCTCATGACGCGTTCCAATCTCCCTGTTCCGCCGCACCTGCCACGCCGGAGACAGGCGTAGGCGGGTCGTCATTTGCTTCTGGCTCCAGCCCCACCTCCAATAACCCGCGCAATTCCTCGGCCGTCGGCGCCGGCGTCTCAAACTCCGTGATTCGTCCACAGCCAGGCGTCGGACATTCCGGCGAAAAATAAGAGCGCGACGTTGTAAGCGAGGGCTCACAAACATCCGCCGCCTCGAGCTGGTTCGTCATCAGGCAGCCCAGGCAAAGGAACTTCACCCCACTCCACCGCGGCGCCGGCGACGTCGTCTCCTTGATCAACATCCTCGGCGTCATTACCAGCGGCTCGATCATCGCTCGGCTCCCGTAGCAAAGGTTCGGCATATCATACTTCTCGCTGTAGCCCAAGCCGCATGAACCGACGCAATAATTTCGACGGTGGAAACCCAGAGTGCGGAGCTGGCCGCGCACAATGCTCGAGCCCGGGAACCGCTCACGGTTTTCTTCGGATGGCGTTAATGCGAGCTGCAGATGAGCGATAACAATTAAGGCGTCAGGAATCGTCAGTTGCGTGCTTATGGCGATATCGCCCAGCCGCTCCATTTCCTTCAACGCGGCCGCGATGATCTTTTCGTTGTCGATCATCAGTCGAAAAGCGATTCGCTGGGATGCACCGTCTCGCCCGACACTTTCACCAGCTCACGCGCCGCGAGCCGTTGGATGTAAGTGTTCCGCGTCGACCGTTTGAAATTCGTGTGCTCGCTTATCTCATCGCGCGAGATCCCGGCCGGCTCATTCAGCACCACCCGCAGAATCTTGCCTTCCCCATCCGGAAGTTTGTTCAGCCAATAATTCTGCAGCGCCGTGCCCGTCGGCAACGGCTCGTAATCAGCGCCGATCCAATCGAGCCCTTCCTGCGTGATGATGAATCTTTCACCACTTTGCATCACCAGGCTGGCCGAGAGAAGCCGTTGCAGATAAGTATTCCGCGTCGATCGCTTGAACCCCGTCAGCGTCGTGAGCTGCTCACGCGCGCAACCATTCGGCTGATGCTGCGCAATCGCGATCGCACATCGCCGCTCCCCGGTCCCCAGGTTCACATTTGAATCCCCGCCCGCAGGTGCAGCCGTTCGCCGTCCCCCAACAGCTCGCGCTACTTCCTGCGGACGGGAAATTGTTGTGAACGGTTCGTTGTGTCGGACCTCAACCTTAGCCACCACGTCCGAATCGATGATCAGCTTCATTTGTTTGAGTAGACGCCCGGCCTCGACTTTGAACTTTTCGAAGTCGCGTAGGCGTCCCTGCATCAGCGATTCCACGCGATTCAGAGCTTGGCTTACCGCGTCATCGATCGCTTTCCGGACATCGGCTTCCGGTAAACTCGCATCGAAATTTCTTGTCGTGATCTCAACGATGAACTTCATGGCTGCCTCCAGTGCGCGTTGCGCTTTTGCGACCTCCGTCGCACGAATCGTTTGCTTCGGCTTCTCAATGCGAGCTTGGAGCGCGGCTACATCGCCGCCACCACGCTGCAGATCAGCGATCTTCTTCTTGAGCTTCGCCGGATCATTCGCTTCCGCGCGCTCGATCGTCTCAGCCATCCGCTCCTGATATTTGCCCAGGTCCGGCTTCGCCGCGGCGCCGCGCGGCGTCTTGACCTTCTCGCCTGGCTTCGGCGTCGCCGAGCTGTCGAACGTCTCACGCCGGCGAATCTGCGCCTCGCCTTCAAACTCCAGCCAGCCAGGCGAAACCACCAGCGCGCGGCCGATCGGAAGTTTGCGCAGGATCGCGATCAAATCTTTCCACTGCTCCTTCGCGATGTGTTCGCCAAACCAATCCATCACCGCGTCGATCGATCTCGGGCCCACGATCCGGAACGCGATCATGCAATCCGCCAGCTCGGCCACGTCCTTGTTCAATCGCGCGCTGCGTTGCGTCAGCAGACAAACTCCCACGCCCACGTTGCGGCCTTCTTCCACCATCACCGCCACCGCGCCCAGGCACTGCGCCACGTCCGGTTCGTTCGCACGCACCATCTGGGGACAGAAGCGCGCCGCTTCATCCAGGATCTGCATCAGCGGTTGTCGCTTCTCTCCCTGCCGCGCGTAAAGCCGCACGAAATAATCGCGCACGAAACGGATGCGCTCGCCGATCGACCACATCTTGCCGTTCGCGTGCCGCGAGATATCGATCAGCACATTCACCGATTCGTCCGCGACCAGGTCGGCTACCACGGCGCCGCCAGTCGGTTCGATCGGCATGTCGCCTTTCACTCCGCCCAGGATTAGCAGTTCGATTCCCGGCGAAGCGCCATCAGCCGAATGGCGCAGCCCCCACCAAACACCCATCGGATCGATCACCGCATAGCGCAGTCGCGAGCGCGACAATTCTTCGGCGAACACAGACCCAAAATTCGTTTTCCCCATCCCTTTGCCGCCGTAAACGACAAACGTCGAGGTCACCGCTTCCGCCGGCAGCGCCAGGTCTGGCGATATGTGAAGCTTCCTCATAGCCCTGGAATCGAAAACGCCACTTCACCCACGCACGCTGTACAAACGGTCCGCTCTTCATTCGCCCAAGAACACGGCTCGCCGGTCCGCTCGATGCAATGCCGGCAATTCGTTTCCGTGCATCCGCAGACATGGCACACGCCCGGCCCGCCGAGATTCACCTGCAGATTCTTCGGCACGCCAAACTTTTGAAAACGCTCGGCCATCTTCAGGCCCAGGTCGTAGCAGGCCTTCGGGTACGAATCCGCGCGCACGATCACCGAGCGCCATCGTCCATTTTGAAACCACGGAATTTCGAAATCGCGCAGCTCGCTCATGATGCCATGCTTCCCTCCATCACTTGGAGCTTTGGATTTGGAGCTTCTCTGGAGCTTGGTGATTGGTCCTTGGAGCTTCCGCGCGACCGCGCGGCGGCCTTCACCGCGTGTTTCTCGATCAGCTCTTCGATCGAAATTCTTCCGTCCTTATGTGGCACCGGTCGTTTCTTCCACCGGTAGCGCACGATCGCGGTCTGGCCTCCCAGCTTGAGCATTTCCACCCCGTAAGAATTCATCAGCCGGCGAAACGTCCGCAGCGGATCCTTCCCCTCGATCTCGAGCAACGTCACACCCGTCGCGTCCGTCACCCATTTGAATTCCTCGATGATCTCGTGGCGGATTAGGTCTCGACTCGCCGCCACTTCCTCCGCGATCGCGATCCGCGTCATCTCAAGAAACTGAGCATCTGTGATCTCGATGCTCATCGCGCCGGCTTCGTTTCAGCGTTTCCGGGTTTCAGCGTGGCCGGCCACATCCGGGTCCAAACGATCGGTTTCCAATCCTCCGTTTGGAGCTTCCTCTGAACGGAGGGCGCGCGGGCGGCGCAATCGTGGCACCGTTGAAGTTCGTCGCGTTCCGCGAGGATATTTCCCACGGTAAACAAAGCACGTTCCGACAAACAAACCGCCGGCCGATCGAGATATGATTCCGGCCAAAGCTTGGCGGCTCCTGGCGCTAGAAGTTGGAGCGCGTCCCGTTTCATTAACGCCCGCCCTCCAGGAATTCCGCGACCGCCGGCCTATCTCGATTCGCGAATCTCGTATCATAAAACTCGATCTGCTCGTTGATCGCCGTCGGCTTAAACTTCGGATGCGCCCCCACTGTTCCAGGGCCCACGATCTTTTGCGCGCGCAATTGCAGCTCGAGCAGTGCCGCATAAAAATCCTTGGCCTCGATCATCTCCGCCACGATCACCTGCCCGCTCAGATTTTTTGCCCCGATGAAAAATTTCATGCAGCGAGTTTCCTTCGTTCGATCCAGCGCCGATGAATCGTGCGATGCAATCGCCGGCGCTTCTGTGCGCGGTTATAACTCGCCCAAACTCGCACTAAGGCGCATCGATGCGCTTCGCGCGCTTCCTTGGTAAGTGACGGTTTCGGGCCCTCACCGCGGCGAAACTTCGTCCACGCATTACACGACGGGCGACCAGTCGCGGCAGCTATTCGGCTCGCGCAATAAAGATTCTCGATCGCGCAGTTCGTACGATCGCCGTCGCGAAACATAATCTGATGACCGTCCGGGATCGGCCCGTGGTGTTCGATCCATACGAGCCTGTGCAACAGCGCTTCCCCCCGATCGGAGCCGTGATTCGACCGGCGCAGATATTTGCCTCCTCTTCCACCAAAAGGGGTGAACTTTTCACCCTTGTAGAAAACCGCCTCGTGGCGCGTGCGCTCGTTCAACGCGATCCGCTTCGACAAAATTTGCCACATCGACTGCCGCGTTCGGTTGAATTTTAGCGCGGTTTTCGCCAACGAATTTGTGCGCCGGTATTCCGCGATCATCGCGTTGACGATAAATTCGGGAAGTCCTCGCCGGCCGTAGCGGTGTTTCTTATCTGAGAGGAGTTGAATAACGCGCTCGGGTGAAAGCGGTGTCGCCCTGGCAAGCGCCGCACGGACCTGCCCGGCTGTTAGACCTATCCGATCAAGTACTGCCGTTCCGTCGTCGCTTATCACGCCGCCAGTGCCTCCGCTTGAACTTCCCGCTTACGAAAAACACAGAAGCACCGCATGAAACTCAACAGCGGTATTTGATACACGCCCCACACCGCCGTCAGATCGCAGCCAGCCGGAATCTTCGGGCACTCGTACGATAGCGTTATGATGTTCCCGCCCGGCGCTGTTATCCGGACCGCTTCATCCAGAAACACATTGATCGACGAATAATAATCTTCCGTGCCGTAAAGCTTCTTCGCCAGCTCGCGCGAGTACGGCGGATCGATCACCGTGTAATCGAACTTGTTAGGCGGCAGGCTTGTCTTGGTCGCGTCGCTAACCAGGTCAGGCTTTGTCTCAGCGCGGATATCGACTCGGAATCCCGGCTCCTTCACCCCGCCACTGCAAAGCCAGCAAACATTTTCGCTCTCGCCCAGCCAGCCCATCTTGCGGACCCACGGAAGAAACTGACGCGGAAATCCGCCACCGAATCCATTCGTGCCGGCTCCGAACGGCTTCGTCCCACGACTGACATTCGGCCGCTTCATTGCGCCCTCCGATTAAGCGGCGAACAAGCCGGGCTCAGCCCGTCCGCGAGAACCTCATCCGCCTCATCGATCGACGTCGCGAGCTCATCACCATCCGCACCATCTTCGCCAATGGACGAATCCGCCGTGGCGGACCGCTTCTGCCACGACTCCACAAACTTCAGTCCAACCCACAGCGCACAGAAAAGAATCGTCGGGATCGCCGCCATCCAGCCGAACACCATCAAAAATAATTGCAGCGAAGTCATGACGCTTCTCCATCCAGCCGGATGCGGCCGCCTGCGCATTCACAATTAGTTGGCGTCGCCCAGCTCCGCGCCAGTTCGAGCGGCTCCTTCGAATGGCGAAGCAACGTCAACGTTTTCGCCAGCGTCGCGTGCTTGTATGTGCACAGGACCTGAACGATCGAGCCATGCCCAGCCGGCGCGGCAAGGTCAGGGAGCCGGCAATCCGTCAGAACAATCCGGAACTGACCTAACAAGTAGTGGTAAACCAGAATCGAGTAATCGTGGTTCACCATTTCCCCACAGCGAAATTGCACAAACGGTTCCGTCTGTTCCTCGAGCCGCGTCTGCACTGTTGCCGCGGCCGTCATTTACCGACCTCCGATCTCTGATCTCCGACCTCAGCCTCCGACTCCCCCGTCACGAACCGCGGCGGAGCCGGCGGCACCGGCCCGGGCGGCTTCGCCTGCGGATAATGTTTGCGCAGGTATTCATCCTGGAGCGCGCGCCTGGTCCGCCGCGCCAGCCAGATATCAAACCCGCAGAGAGTCAGAAACCCGAGCAGCCCGCTCGCCGCGATCACCAGCCACGCCGCCCGAATCAAAAACTCCGCAAACAACGCGATCCAACCGATCGTAAACGCCAGCCACCAAAAAAACGGCCGCCAATTCACTTGCCCTCCTTCACGGCCTTCTCGATCAGCGGCCATTGCGCCTTGTACTGCTCCAGATAATCCGCTGGGCACGTCGCGAGATTCCGTTCGAACATCGCGCGATAAAACGGAAGCCGCTCGTCAGGCGTCAGCCTCTTCCAGCAATCTTCGCAGAGAGGAAATACGCCATCGCGAGAAGTGAAGTCCGTCGTGTGATGCGGCTTCCAGAGCCAGCTATCAAGGCAACGGCCGCATTCGCCTAGTCCACTGCGCCGGCCCGCTCGGTTAAGCTCGATCCGCTTTTGATTATCGACCGTGATAACGATCGCTGTTGGGACATCGGCATTCATGCAGGCACCAGGTCAATCCCCGCGACCGCGGGACAGCCCGCCATTCTCAATCCTCGATCCTCCATCCTCGCTTCGGCGATCGCGCATCGCGATCTGCCTAACGACCGCCTTCGCGTGATCGTGCCGGTAGCGAAACGCGCGCATCAACACCACGTGCTCCGGCGTCACCTCGGGCGAGGCAGAGTGCGCTATCCGCCACCGAAAATTGCCGCTCGCCAGCATCGCGCGATCCCGCGCCAGCTCGTGCTTCACTCCGCACGCGCTGCACTCAAACGAATCCGCGTTCCATGGCGCTTCATCTCCTGCAGTGGCGGCTGTCTCAGCCGCGTAAACGTCGAGCGTTACCGCTCGGTCGGTGAACTCGACTAATCCTTTATCGTTTGGACCGTCGAGGCCGGCGAAGGCCGGACAAACAAAAACGCTCCGCGGCGAGCCCTGCGCCGAAGTAATTCGCCGCTGAAAGATAATCTCGCGGCCCTTCCAAACGCATCGCCGTCCCGCCCTTAAAAGTGACGGCCGACGAATCGGAGCCTTCTCGTCCTTTGTGACCGTTGTGCGAGCTCCCGCCTTCATCGCACGCAGATAAGTTGCGGTCCGGAGTACGACGCCACGACCTTGTGAAAATGATTGCGCACCTCATCGAAGAATTTGAGATTATTCTTCATCCGAACAATCGCTCGGAAAGTTCAACGCTGCGGGGCGGAGTCGACCCGCTCCGCCCCGCAGCGAAGCAACCATAAGTATGGAGCGAGCTCGTGGAATCGTCACCACGCCTTCCCGACAGGTCCGTCGGGCGGATCGCTATTGATCCCTCGCTCGCAAAAATGTTCTGAGAGGAGCCTTGGCTCACAGCCGTAGTCCCCCCGCGTTTGCTGTTGCCCCGTTCGCTGAGCGCGAAAAATTCATCGGCGCGCCTTGCCCGCACGGGCCGCGATTTCCGACTTCAATGTTTTCGCCCGCTGCTTCGCTCGCTCGGCATCTAGAAGCGCTAACGACACAACGCCCGTTCTGTAATTTCGCTCCGTGCGCGCCCTCAACGAATCGCCTCCTTCCGCGGCCGGCCCCGGCCCTTCGGCATAACCCGCCGGCGTTCCGTCTCCGCCCAAATAAGCCACTCCGCCGCCGCGATCCGGCTGTAAGGCTCGTTGGTCGCCGATTGTAAACTGCGAACGTGCGCAACCACGGCGGATCCGATTGTCTCGCGCGCCGCAGCCAATCGTTTTGGGTCAACCGCATTCATACCTGCACCGGCGCTTTCTTCCGTCGCAATTCTTCGAGCTCACGCTCCAGGCGCAGCTCCCACTTCGATGCCTCGATCTGAATTTGGGGGTCAGTGCTTACGCCGCCGATCGCTTGAATGTGGATCAGTAGCCCTTCTGTCACCCTGATTTGTGCTTCCATATGTGAAGAAATCGCGGCCCCGGTCTCTTGATCGCTGCTCGTTTGCGTTGCCATCACAACAAGCAATTATGCAGTTGAAGCAAGTCTGGCAAGAAAAAAGATTGCCAATCTAGGAATTTTTCTTTATAGGCAAGCCAAATGATGTCTCGACACCGATGAGTCTGTTCTCGAACGCCCTCAGATTAGCCATCCAGGAATCCGGCCTATCTCAGGTCGCCGTCTCAGAGAAAAGCGGATCGTCCCAGGCGCAGCTCAGCCGTTACCTCTCAGGAGAGCCGCCGCAACGGCCGCCCAGAGACGTTTTCGAAAACCTCGTCGATGTCTTTCCCCAATCCCGCGTCCACCTCGTCGCCGCCTACCTCGAGGACGAACTCCCGCCCAAGTTCCGGGACCAATTCGAAATTGCCGTGCGCCGCGGCGGCTCTTCACGGGTCCGCGAAGAAGCAGAGCGGTCTCCGTCCTTCCGCTCCAGGATGCCGCACGACCTGCGCGCAGCGCATGATCGCATTGGTCGGGCCGCGCTGGAGAACGAGTTCGTCGCGAACACCATTAAGAGTCTCGCCGGATTCGTTCCGGAAGCTTAGCGCAATTCCCCCCGATGGAAATTTTCCTCTGGCTCGCCATCAACTCGATCGTCGGCGCTGCCATCGGAGCGCGCAAAAACATGGTGGGCGGCGCGATCGCGCTTGCGATCTTTCTCGGGCCGATCGGTTGGATCATCGCGCTCGTCATGGAAGGCGACTTCCGGAAATGCCCCTTTTGCGCGGAGAACGTTAAAGACGCGGCGATCGTTTGTCCGCATTGTCATCGCGACTTGCCCCCGAAAATAACGCAGCCGCTTTCGCCCGCGAGGGACCGAGCCTTGCGCATATTCGCCTGGTGCGCCGCCGGCTTCATCGTCATCGGCTTCGGCGGCACGATCATCTACCAATTCATTCAACAACGAAGCGCTAGAATCGATGTCGATCGCCGCAGCGAAGAACTGCGCAGTGTCTACAACAATTCAGACACACCAGCCCCTTCTCCGCCGCCCGAATTTGTTCGGCTCACTACCGACTACACCTTCTACGACCAGACGACCGGTCGCGAGATCAAGACCGTCGATCCCGGGACCAAGCTTCGCGTCGTCGCCCGTTACCAGCACGACCTTACCATTTCGTTTCGCGAGCACGAATACTCGCTCCCCGCGGCCATCACCGAGCCGGCGAAATGAAGAAGACCGTTGTTAGGGTAGATAGCGTCTCCATCCCGATCTACCCGAATGGCGACGGCCGGTTTGCCATCGTCTTTCGCGAAGCCGGCCAGCGCATCAAGCGCCCATACGTCAAACTCTCCACCGCAAAACGGAAAGCCCAGGAGGTCGCGGTTCGCCTCTTGAACGGCCAGCGCCAGGCCGACGAATTCACCGCGGCAGATCGCGATGTTCTCCTTCACATCAAACGCGCAGTTGAACCGTTCAGGGTTTCACCTGTCGCCGCGATCGAGCAATGGGCGACCTGGAGATGCTCGGCCGCGACCGCTAAGCGCGAGCGGGTCCCCGCCCTTGTTGAGTTGCTCATCGCGACGAAAACACCGCACAAACTTTCCACTCGCCGGATGCGCGAATTCAATTGGCTGCGCGATCACTTCGCGAAAAAATTCCCCGGCTCGATCGAAACCCTTCTTCAGATGGAGCTCGAGCAATATTACGCTGCGCTCGGCGTCGGCGATCGCCGGCGCAACAACATCCGCGACGTGGTCGTAACTCTTTTCCTGTTCGCCAAAGAGCACGGCTATCTGCCCGCCGATAAAATCACCGAGGCCGAAAAAGTAAAACGCATCGAGCTGGATCATGAGGCTCCGGAGATCTACACGCCGGCCCAGCTCGTCATCATCCTCGAGCACGTCGCTCCGGAATGGCTCGATCCGATGTGCTGCCAGGCATTTCTCGGTGTGCGTCCGGAAGAAGCCAGCAAGCCGCACGTCAGCCGTAAGACTAGAGCGATCCGCAAGCTTATGTGGACCGATTTTTTGTGGGACGAAAAACAACTCCGCATCGTCGGCGCGATTTCTAAAACTGGCCGCGATCGTTACGTCGATCTCAACGACACCTTCCTCGCCTGGTGCGGCCATCACCGCGACAAGACTGGGCCCGTCGCGGTTCACGACCGTCAGGATCGCGAGACCGGCAGGCTGACAAGCGACCTCCTGGGATTCGATTGGATAAACGATGGCCTGCGTCACAGCTACGCCAGTTATTGGAACTCTGTTCACAAGGACATGGCGAAGTTGAAAGAGATGATGGGCAACAGCGAGCAAGTGAACCGGCGCTATTACTATCATCCGCAACCCGTCGCGCTCGCGAAGAAATGGTGGCAGGTCCTGCCGGCTGCGCACGTCGGCGGAAATATTATCCAGGCGCCGCTCGGCCTGCGTTTCGCGTAGGGAACAAAATGGGAACACCGCAGACCGCCACCTATTGTCGAAGAGTGTTTAGGTAAAACCTGCCCAGCCGCGATCCACCAGCTAAATCTTGCAAACTTCGACAAAACAGCGCATCTAACTTTTCGGAACTGACGGGTTCAAGTCCCCCCCCGAGCACCCTGCCGCCGCTACGCGCGGGAACATCCGAGGGGCAGAGCCGAATCGGATACCACGCTCGCGAATCTTCGCCAATCTCCGACAGAAGATTTCTGCTCCAGGAGTCTTTCTTCTTCGGCCCTCGTCGAAAGTGATCGATCTCCCTGTTGCCCCGGGACAGATGAAACGGCAGGACTGTGACAGGCCTCGGAGTGAAAGGAGGCAAGAATATATATCCGGCGATCACTTTCAGCGATGGTTAAAAGGTCGCCCTGAGCCAACCCTAACGCAGGCTCCAGTATTGATTCACGGCAGAGAAAATACCGCGTAACCTCAAGCTGGTTCCTATTCCTCGCGCAGTCCTGTCGCAATATTTGCCGCCGCCGTCCGGTTCTCCACTCCGAGCTTGGGGTAAATTCGTTCGAGATGCTTGTTCACCGTCGCGGTGGCAATACCGAGAATCTCGGCGATCTCGCCGTTGGCTTTGCCCTTACCCAGCCAATGCAAGACTTCTACTTCCCGCGCTGTAAGAGGCCCATGCTTGCGACGCGACCGGCCTTGACCACTTTCGCTTGCCTCCAGCCATAACACGATCGTCTCCGCAGAGCGCGGGTGCCGCTGACTCACCAACAGATGTCGCCCCTTTTGGAGGACAATCAGAGACTTGGCTCTGGGCTTCGAGTCAAGCATAGCTAACCAACGGCAGACCTTCCGTGGAACCAGCCCGGCCGTCGCGGGGCGGCCAAAAAACTCTTTCAGCCATCGACGGGCTTCAGCGTCGACCCAACGGACCGCGCCCTTCGGTGTCACAACCAGAATAGCGCCGTTGCTACCTGGCGGGATTCTGTGGGAGGAAACTCGGTCCGGGGGGGACATCGCAGGTCTAAAACAATAATTCTTTGAGAGTCATCGGCTTTCCTATCAGCAGGACTGCAAATCGCCCTAAGATAAAATGTACGGTAGTTGCCGTATTTACACGAACGCCCACCCTGTAGAGTATTTGCACATGTTGTTCCTCCCTATGCCATCATCCTCCTCCCATCAGCACAAAGATAAGCGACCACGTCTTTGGCACTGTCTAGCCATCGTCTCGGCTTTGCTTGGTAGCGCCGGCTTACTTAACCGTCGGTTGGAGAGAATTCCATGGCGAGCCTACCTGACCATTCCTGGACTGGTATTGGCCGCGTCACTCTGGGCGCCACTTGCCTCGGCGGACGACATCAACTGCAACCCCGTCACCCGCAAGATCACCTTCAACGGCAACGGCGTAGTGGTAGTGGAGAAGACCGCTGCTGGCGTCGAGACCAATCACAGCGCGACTTTCGTCAGCAACGCCGCAAATCAATACAAGCTCAATTATTGCAAGAAGTGCCAGGTGCCCTTCACCGATACGGTGACTGGCTCGGGGTCGAGCCTCATTTCACACATGAAGAGCACCTATCTGCCCGAGGCCGTCTTCTGCTATGCAGCCAACCCGATCACTAGCCTGCCTCAGCCCGTACCCGCCGGTGTCGCCACGTATACCGCCGCGATCAAGGAGGGGCTAACCAGCCTCATGGGCCACACGGAGACCGTGGTCACCAAGGATACCAAAATCTATCACGGCACTAATTCTGCCGCCGCTACCGCCATTATTACCAAGGGACCTGCCCTAGTCGGCAACGGCATCAGCGGAGCGGGTTTCTATACCTCGAACGACAAGATGCTCGCCGTCGCGTTTGGTCACGTCAGCCAGACACCGGCCGATATCATTCAGTTCGATTTGAAGAAGGACCTGCCGGTCTGCAAGATCCCGAGCGCGCTAAGGAACGACAACATAATGAACATCTTTCCCGTGGACCGGTATCGCAGCCTGTTGCGGGCGCTGGGAACCGACTGCGCCCTGATGCGGAACCAGCTCACCTTTACCGGAGTAACGGGAACCGAGATTCTCTTCTGGACAGACAGCCAGCTCAAATACCTTGGAAATCGGAAACGGCAAAAGGAATGACAAAGGGGACGCCAATGAACCCGCCGAGTTATGACCATCCTATTCTAAAGGAGAGTCCCATGCCTAAAACTGCTCTCTCTAAAGTGGTGCGTTGTTTGGCTGTAGCAACGCCAGTAAAAGCAAATTCCTGAGCAGACAACTCTTTCCCCCTCATTTTCGCCTATTTCCACTGACAAACCCAACCCACCTCACAAAGCAAACACCCTATGCAATCCATTCCATACGACCCCGCCCTAGTGCTCGGAAACCTCGTCGATGATACCCTTCTCAACGCTGTCCTCGCCGTTTCCGCGGCGGCCGCCCCAGCCGATACCGCCCAGGACGCCCTCAACTCTCTCATCCTGTCGAAACGCAGTATCGACATGACCATCCAGGAACTCACAGGCATGGGGGTGGACCCCAAGGATGTCATCGTCGCCTCCGCGACACTTGGCGCGGATATTTCCAAGGCCGCCGTCACCTACGCCCAAGCGAGCATCAAGGCGCAACAGGACATTCTCAAAGCCAAGGGCGAGCGGGCAGCCGTCCCTGTAAGCAAGAGCATGGAAAGCCCGATCGACTACAACAAGACCCAGATCAAGCAGATGCCCTTGTCCGCGGACTCTATCAAGTTGGACGCACAGTACTTCTCGAATGATGAGAACGAAGAAGGGGCGCAGAGCACCGCCGCGACGATTAAGGATTATGTTTCCGCGTCCGTAAGTTTTCTCGGGAGCTCGCGCGCCATGGAAGCCGGCAACACGGCACAATCGCAAGTCTCGAGCCAATACCAGAATCACGACATCGCGGGCACCTTGGTGATCACTGCCGGCTGCACCCACAAGGACGCGGTCTTGCTCGCCCCACTTATTATCGATCCTGACAAAGCGATCCGCGTTTGGAACGCCATGTTCCCGAGCGACACCATCTCCACTGACCACCCGGATCAATTGGTGGCATCGGTCATGAATGCCAAGCCCGGCAATGACAACGGGCTCACGTTCATCTCGGGCGCGACCTATGGATCAAGCTTCGTGGGCATGGTGCATGTGCTGAATACGGAAACCACGGAAAGCAGCCAGGCCATGTATTCCGCCGCCGCCAACCTCCAGGCGACCATGAAGGCCGGCGCATGGTTTGCGGACATTGAGGGTGGTTTCGGCGTCTCTTCCTCGTTTTCCAACGATGTGAAGCGCATGCTCAGCATGCAACAGATCAGCTCCCATTGCAGCGTGATCACGATGGGCTCGATTCCCTCCATCAAGTCTAACATGGTAAAAATCGGCGTGAAGCAATTTTCCGATTTCGATCCCGCCGCGATGATGGGCAAATTGGCCGCGCTGCAAAACGCCACCGCCAAGGACATGGATTCCGTCTCCGCTTCGGCCGAGTCCGCACGGACTGGCGGCCAGATGGTGCAGATGCAAGCCTCCCAGATCCAGAGCGTGATGAGCGGTCTGGGCGACATCGACGACGGCCAGAACAAGATGCTGGACATCAACTCGCTCATGAGCGCGTTTGAAGATTACGTGGACAAGGCGCTCGCCGGGAACATTGGCGTGCCCATAAATTACTACCTGAAAAATGTGCCCAAGGCGGCTTTGGCCCATTTGTGGGTCGCAAAGTATTTCCCGCAATACCTGGCCATCAGCGAGGACGACACCACCCCCGCCGCCCCGGCGAAGCCCTAGTAGTTTGCAAGTCCTATTTCTCGCCTCCCCGGTGACTGATCATAACAGAGATAGCACTTAACGGCTTCCTCTCTCGCTCCCGGCGGTTCGTCAAAGGGGGGGCGGGATCGGCAAGCCAAGACCATTACTAAATAATACCTATGAAAAGCGACGACGTGATTCTCGCGGTGCTGCTAGACAATCTTCTTTCCACGAATTTCGACTGCTGGCCCGTTACAATCGAACACATCAATTAGACCTCGGAAAATATCGCTTGGAGTATTACTTGCCTCGCTCAAAAGAGGAGGCAGCCTTTCATCACATGGTGCAAATTCGTCCAATGGAATTCCCGACTCCAATGGAGCTCCGGACTCCGGTGCGACAACCTTAGCGTTTGGAATAATTCCAGGGCTACGCGATGTGGGGCTGATGCCGGATGTCTTCGGCCGCCGCCGCGTAAACGGCATCTTCCGCTATGTTCGTCGCGTGATCGCCGATCCGCTCCAAACAGCCCGCGGTGAACATCGGGTTGAGATAGCCGCGCAGTTGTTCCGGATCGCGCGCCATCTTTTCCGTCCGCTCGCGGCCGACATTCGAATTCATTTCATCGAGCGCCTTGTCCCGCGCCTTGAGTCCGCGCGAGTTCAACGTCCTCGACGCGGCCGGTGCAGGGGCGCGACCGTCTTCTGAGCGATGTTTGGCGTTACGAGAGCATCATCGACACCCGCACCGTGGATACGCAGGTGCGCCGCCTAATCCGGGGATCGCCGGTCGCGTCAACGAAGAGTCGGCATACATCCGCGCATTCCATGGCGAACGAATCGGTTTTGTTCTGGGGGGAACATGTCCCGGTGGTGCCTCGTGTGCCGCCGGGATTTCTTTTTAGCGCCTGGGTGCGCCGTGCCCATTAGCCGCTCCCCGATCTCTGACGCTCAGTAATCTCCGCACGGAAACTTGCGCAGTCCCCGCGACGGCCAGCGCATGCCCGTGGCTGTAGCATGGAGGCACCATGATGGTCACACCTGGCGCGGAATCTTCAGAATTGCCTGGCCGGCAATTTCATCGAGCATTCGCCCTGATCCCAGGTGTCGGCGTCGCTTTGCTCGGCGCGCTGGCGCTGGCCGGATGGGTGCTTCATGTCGAAGCACTCAAGTCGATCATTCCCGGGGCGGCCCCGATGAAGCCAAACATGGCGACGGCAATATTACTTTGCGGCGCGGCCTTGTCGCTCCTATCCCGAAAGACGTTAACAAAACTGATCCGCACTTGCGCGGCAGCGATCGCGACAACGGTAATCATACTGAGCGCGCTGACGATTGGGGAATATGTTTTCGATCGGGACCTGGGGATTGAGCACTGGCTCATGGGAGACGTCCGGGCAGGCCTGGAAGATCCGCATCCGGGGCGGATGGCGCCGATTACAGCGGCGTGCTTTATCCTGGTGGCCGTCGCTCTTTTCTTCGCGTCCCGGCAAATTCAAAAACGGTTACGGCTCCCGCTCGTGGGAGCGCTGGGCGGAACCCTGACGGCGGCTGGAGCAGTGCCATTGATCGGATTTCTCCTCGAGGTCTTATTCGGTCCGAGCTGGAATTACATGGGCGTGACTCCCTCAGGTCTTGCCGGAGCTATCGCATTCCTGTTGTTGGGCATCGGGTTATTGGAGCTGCTTCGAAGCAACGCCCACCTGACATGGTCGTTGGATCGATTCACCACCGCGGGATTTGGGGGCGGCTTCACATTGATGGTCCTGGCAGCCGGACTCACCTACAATTTCACCGTCAAAATGCAGCAAGGGGCCGCCGAGGTGGCTCACGAACAGGAAATTCGCAGGGAGCTTAACGAAACCGAAGACAACTTGTTGGAACTGGAGTACGACCAGCGCAGCTACATTATTACCGGGAACGAACGTCTGCTGGAGCGATGGGACGCGAAAGAGTCTGAGATTCGCGAGCACCTGCAGAAGTTGCAAGACCTTGAGGTCGGCGATTCCCGCGAACGGAAAGTCCTTCGGCAACTGGCGGTCCTCGTTTCGCGGCGCATCAATCGAGCGAAGCAAACGGCCGAGATCCGAAGAGAGCTGGGCCTTCCTGCCGCCCAAGAGATGATCGCTACCGGCGCTGGCACCACCCTCCGGGAGCAGACTCGTGGGTTAATTGAAGCAATTGGCACTCGCGGAGAGGCGCGGTTACGCGAACGCCAAACCCAGTCCGACCAAGCTTCGCGAGAGGTATTTCTGATGTTGCCGCTTGGAGTATTCGTCTGTTTTGCAATTCTCACTCTGGGAGTGTTTTTCCTGAATTCGGGAGCGGGCGAACGGAAAAGAGCAGAAGGAGCGCTCAAAGAAGCGGAAGAAAAATATCGCTCCATCTTTGAAAACGCCGCGGAGGGGATATACCAGACGACGCCCCAGGGAGTTTTCCTGACCGTTAACCCGGCCGCGGCACGCATTCTCGGCTTTTCCTCGCCGGCGGAAATCCTGGAGGGCGCCGATCGAGCGTCGTATGGCTACGTCGACCCACGGCGTTTAGAAGAGTTTATGCGCCTGATCGAAGGGCAAAACGTCGTGAATGGCTTTGAGTCCGAAGTTTATCGTCCCGACGGAAGCAAGGTTTGGGTTTCGGAAAATGTGCGCGTCGTCCGTGGAAGCAGCGACGAAATCCTTTTCTTCGAAGGAACACTCGAAGAGATCACAGAACGCAAGCGAGCGGAAGCAGAGCGCCAGGTCATCTCTGAGATTGTGCAAGGGGTCATCACAACCAGTAATCTCGACGAGCTGCTCGCTCTCGCCCATCGCTCCATCGGCAAAGTCCTCTACGCGGAGAATTGCTTCGTCGGTCTGCACGATGCCAAAACCGACCTGATCCATTTCGAGTTTTGGGTGGACGAATGCGATCCCGTTCCCCCGCCCCAACCCATCTCCAATGGATTCACCCGCAGCAGCTACGTCCTCCGGACGGGGAAGCCCCTGCTCCTCACCAAGGAACTTAAGAAGCAGCTGTTCGATGACGGCAAGGTGGCGCAGAGCGGTTCCGATTCCGCTTCCTGGCTGGGCGTGCCATTGCGGACTCCTACGCGGACGATCGGCGTCCTGGCGGTGCAACATTACGAAAAGGAAGGCGCTTATAGCCAACGCGACCTGGAATTTCTTTCCGTCGTCGGAGATCAGATCGCGCTCGCCATCGAGCGGAAGAGCGCGGAAGTGGAACTCCGTTTTGCCAAAGAGACGGCGGAAGCGGCCAATCGCTCCAAGAGCGAATTCCTCGCGAACATGAGCCACGAAATTCGCACGCCGATGAATGGCATCATCGGCATGACCGATCTCGCGCTCGAAACCGATCTCAATCGCGACCAGCGCGAATATCTCGGCATGGTGAAAACCTCCGCCCACTCCCTGCTCGGCCTCATCAACGACATTCTGGATTTCTCGAAAATCGAGGCCGGAAAATTAGAACTCGACTCGATCGATTTCAGCCTCCGCGATTGCATCACCGGGATGCTCAAACCGCTCGGGGTACGCGCGGACCAAAAAGGTCTCGAGCTCTTGGCCGACATCGCCTCCGACGTGCCGGACCATCTCGTCGGCGATCCATTGCGGCTGCGCCAGGTTTTGATCAACCTGACCGATAACGCGATCAAGTTTACGGAACGCGGCGAGATCATTGTGAAGGTGATCAACCAGGCGGCAGCCAATGGCACGAGCCATCTCCATTTCTCCGTCGCCGACACCGGCATCGGAATTCCAATGGAAAAACAAGGCGCGATTTTCGAAGCGTTCGCGCAGGCCGACGGTTCGACGACGCGCACCTACGGCGGCACCGGCCTCGGGCTTTCCATCGCCTCTCATCTCGTCGGCAAAATGCAGGGCGAAATTTGGATCGAAAGTGAGGCGGGCCAGGGCGCCACCTTCCATTTCACGGCCCGCCTTGGCGTTCGCCACACGCCGGCGCCCTCCGTGAAACACGCGGAGACCAACGACCTGACTGGATTGCGCACCCTGGTGGTCGACGACAATTCCGTAAATCGGCGCATCCTGCACGAGATGCTGCTGAACTGGCGGACGAGTCCGACTCTTGTGGAATCAGGCCCCAAGGGCCTCGAAGAAATGCTCCGCGCGGCCAAGTCCGGTTCGGCGTATCAGCTCGTCCTGCTCGATGCGGTCATGCCCGAGATGGATGGCTTCCTCCTTGCGGAAAAGATCAAAGAACAACCCGAACTGGCGGACGCCACTGTGATGATGTTGTCCTCTGCGATGCCGGCCGGAAGTGCGACGCGTTGCGGCGCGCTCGGGATCACGAGTTGGTTGACGAAGCCAGTCACGCAATCCGAGTTGCTCGATTCAATTCTGCTCGCGATTTCCAAATCGTCCTCGTCCTCCTCCTCGATCTTGAATCCGACGACGACGAGGAGGGAAGAGGACGAAGAACACAGTCCGCGGGCGCTGCGCATTCTGGTCGCGGAAGACAATCTTGTGAATCGCGCGGTCGCCACTGGAGTGTTGAAAAAACAGGGACACGAGCTCGTGCATGCGAGCAACGGGCGCGAAGCCGTGGAAGCTTTTCGGAACGGACGCTTCGATCTCATCTTGATGGACGTGCAGATGCCCGAGATGGATGGATTCGAGGCGACCCGGCAGATTCGCGAACTGGAAGAAACGACCGGTGGCGACATGAGGATCGTGGCAATGACAGCGCATGCGATGGCGGGCGATCGCGAGCGCTGCCTGGCGGCGGGAATGGACGATTACGTTTCCAAGCCGTTGCGGAAAGAAGATCTTCTTCGGGCGCTTGAAGGCTCGAGCGTGGCGGAGGACTGCGACCGGACGGAGGCGGCGCCTCTTTACAACCGCGAACAGTTACTCTCACAATGCGACGGCGATGAAGCATTGATGGCCGAGCTGATTTCGATTTTTCACGACAACACTCCGCAGATCTTGCAGGCGGTCGGTGAGGCCGTGGAGAAGGGCGACGCCCCGGCCCTGGCAGCGCAGGCTCATAAACTCCTGAGCTCACTGGGAGTTTTCGGGGCGGGACATGCGCGCGCTTTGGCGTTGCGGCTGGAGAAGCATGCCGAGGAAAATGATTTCGGCGGAGCAAAGGAAAGGGTCACGGAACTTGAACGAGAAACTCATAAAATTTACGCTGCCTTCGCGCTGCGAAATGACGGCGCCGAAGCCATGGCGTTCTGCGCGGCCGTGATGCGCCTGCGCTGGCGATCCTCGATGGATCGATGCCGAACATGGATGGGCTCGACATCTGCCGGCGCATCCGCGAAGTGGGGAAAATGGTTTACATCATCATGCTGACTGCCCGCGGCAGCAAAGAAAACGTCGTCGAAGGTTTGCACGCCGGCGCGGATGATTACCTGGTGAAACATTTCACGCCGAAGAATTGCAGGCGCGCATTGTGACTGGACTGCGTATGATGGCGTCGCAGACAACGCTCGCAGATCGAGTGAAGGCTTTGGAAATAGCGTTTGCCGATATCGGGTCGCTCAAACTTCGGATCCCGCTTTGAGCGAGCCTAACGACCAATCAGTCGCCCTGACAGATCGGCTTCAGGCCGTCTTGGTACCAAAGCGAGGGACCGTTCTCATCGCGGAGGATGATCCGGTCAGCGCCAGGATTCTCGAGGCCGCGCTCTTGAAGTTTGGATACGAGCCGGTGATTGCTCGCCATGGCCTTGAAGCCTGGGAAAGATTCGATCGGGAGCCGGTGCGCCTAATCGTAAGCGATTGGATGATGCCGCGGATGGATGGGCTCGCGCTCTGCGAAAAGGTGCGGGCCCGCGCGCATACGCCCTACACCTACTTCATTCTTCTCACCGCGAATCAGACCAGCGGCGATAACTATGAGATGGCGAGCGCGGCGGGAGTGGATGACTTCCTAACCAAGCCTCTGGACCGCGAAGCCATTCGCATTCGCCTGCGAGTGGCGGAACGGATCCTGAAATACACGGCGGAAATCCGTCAGCTCCAGGAAATGATTCCGATCTGCGTCTATTGCCGCAAGGTGCGGGACGAACACAACTATTGGGACTTAGTCGAGAGTTACATTCAGAAAGAAACTGGAAGCAGATTCAGCCATTGCGCTTGTCCCGACTGTTACGAGAAAGAGCTGCAACGACTCGAACTAACTGCCGTCCAGTAACTCTTCGATCTTCGGCTGAAGATCGGGAGGACGACAAGGCTTCTGCAAAAAGTTGCGCGAAGAGACATCGATGTCGTGGCGGATCAAGCTCGATATGGGATGGCCCGAGCAAAATAAAATAGAGGCTTTCGGCAAACTGGTTTTCAATTGCGCCGCCAGTTCCTTTCCGGACAAGCCGGCCATCACCACATCCAGGAGAATCACGCGAATCTCCGGATGGTGGCCCGCCACTTGTAGCGCCTCTTCCCCACTTCCTGCAACCAGGACGATGTGCCCGAACCCTTTGAGAGTAAGACCGAGGATCGTCCGCAGGGCCGCGTCGTCGTCGACGACTAGAATACTCTGCGCCGGAGCGGGAAGAGGAGGACCAGCTTCTTCCGACCTAGAGTCCTCGCCGTCTTTCATGAACCTGATGTTGTCGCTCTAAGTGACTCATTTTTCTTATTCTAACCGAGCTTTGGCTGGTGACCAGGCGAACCGAGCCAGACTTCGTGAGACCGAATCCTCGCGCCGGTCCGCGTGCGCAACGGCTGATCATGATCAATTGCCAAAATAACCGGCCAACGCTGCATTGTCCTTACCTACCGCGCCATCGACCCTGCTAACGTCCGCTTCGGCCTTGCCCGAGTCCGCGCCCTACGCGGGCGCGGGGGATTTACTTGAAGGAGCGCTTCCTTGGATATGGGAAGCAAGATCGTAAAAATGGTTCCCTCGTTCAGGCGGCTCTCGATCGTGATCGTCCCGTCATGACGGCGAATGATGCCATAGCTCATGGCGAGCCCCAAACCGGAGCCGCCTTCGCCCTTGGTCGAGAAGAAAGGCTCGAAGCATTTATGCATTGTTTCTGGCGTCATCCCGACACCCGTGTCGGAAATCTCGAGCCTAACGCGTCCGATTTCTCCTCTGGTTCGGAAGCGCAGCCGGCCACCAGCCGGCATGGCATCCGTGGCATTGAAAATCAAATTGGTTAATACTTCGCGCAGCTCGGCAGCCACGCCTGCGATCACGGGAATTTTGCGGAGATCCTTTTCGACGCTGATTGTTGCAGTGCTGTTATCGCCTTGCCGCTGCCAGCGCGACGTGGTCAGTGAGAGAGCTTCCTCGATCATTTGGTTCAAGTCGACGGGTTCGAGATTCTCGAGGGTGTCGGAGGGCCGGTGGAACGCGGTCAAGCGTTTAACCAACGTGGCATTGTCAGTGCCGGCCATTATTATTTTTTCCAACTTGTCGCGTACCTCCGATTCGGCCGGGAAGTTTTTCGAATCCATCAAAAGCATCTGGCCATAACCCAGGATAATGGAGAGGCCGTTATTCAAATCGTGCGCGATGCCCGCGGCCATTGTGTCCAGCGCACGCATGCGTTCCTGCTGGATGACCTGCTGCTGTGTTTCGCGCAATCCGGCGATAGCCTTCTCCAAATCCGCCGTCTGCAATTCGACCGTGCGCCGGTCGAGCAAACGCTCGAGACCTTCACTGTAAAGCTGGCAACGTTGATACAGGTCGCGCGTGGTGAGTAGATTTTCGATCCGCAGAATCACTTCGATGAGATCGACTGGTTTCATCAGAAAAGCCGTCGCCCCGGCGGCGAGCGCCTCGTGTTTCGCCTCCATGGTGGTGTCTCCGGTCAGTATGACTACGGGCGGTCTCGAGCGCGGTTCGGTGATTTCATTGATTCTTTTGAGCACTTCTATTCCCGGGAGCTGCTCCATGGTGAGATCGAGCAGGACGATATCGCATTTCAGCTGCGGGAAACGCTTCAGAGCGACGGTCGGATCCGTAATGGCGGTGATGGCCGCATATCCTGTCCTTTTCAACATTCGCGCCAACCCAAAGGCGCAGCGAGCGTCATCGTCGATGATCAGAACGCGTGCGCCTGGTGTAATAATCGTTGGGAGAGCCATAGGAGGGACGAGAAGCTGGATAAATTATTTAGCGCGCCGCGTTCCCGGAGATGCCGGTCCGCTCTTGGTAAAATGATAGAGTGGTGTCGCCATCATTCACGGTTCGATCAATTTGTTGCGAATGGCATAACGAACCAGGCCGGCGATTGAATCGAGATTGAGTTTTCGCAGAATGCTGGCCCGATGCGTCTCTGCGGTTCGAACGCTAATCCCCAGGGCGTCGGCCACCTCTTTGTTGCTCTTGCCTTCGGCCAGAAGCTGCACGATTTCCCGCTCACGCGCACTTAGCCGCTGCCCCGGTTCGGTTGCATGACGCGTTCCTTCCGCCCGGTTGACAATGTTCGAAAACAAAACCTCGGAAACCTTGTCCGTGAAAAACGGTTTGTGCCGCGAGAGCGATTCAATCGCAGCCACGAGATACGTCTGGGCCTGAGCCTTGTTGATGAAGCTCTTCACGCCGGCCTCAAAAACTTCGCGGATCAATTGGTCTGTGGGATTTCCGGTGAACATGAGAATCTCCGTCTTCGGGAGGCGTCGTTTTATCTGAACGGCGGCATCAAGGCCATTCAGCTCCGGCATCGTCATATCCATGACGACAATATCCGGCTCCAATGCCAGGGCCTGCGTGATGGCTTCGCGGCCGGTCGCGGCTGTCCCGCACACTTCCCAGCCCGGTTGCCGTTCAATGACGGCTCGGGTTCCTTCCCGCATCACGTCGTGATCGTCAGCGATGAGAATTCGGAGCGACATAAGAATTAGGTTGAAGGATGAGGTTCGGCCGATGGTTCTGTGAAGGCGGCGCGAACAGTCTTGAGGAGTTTCTTGGTGTCATACGGTTTGCTTAGAAAATTCGTCACGCCCAAACTCCGAAGTTCTTCGACACGGGTTTCTTCGCCCTGGCCGGTGGAAGCTACAAATTTCAGGTCCGGCTTCATTTGTTGGGCCGCGCGAATAAGCGCGATGCCATCCATGTAAGGCATCGTGATATCCGTCAGCAGAGCGTCGATCTGCGCCATCTGCTGGGCAAAAAGCGCGAGGGCCTCGGGGGCGTCGTTGGCGGTCATGACACGATAGTTATGTTTCTCGAGGAGAACCCGGGTAAGGGTGAGAACAGCCGGTTCGTCATCAACCACCAGGATTGACTCACCATTGCCTTTGAAAGATTCGAACGCCATATCAGGCTGCACTAAAGTTTGTTCGGTTTGTTGGGCGGGCAAGAAAATCTTGAAAGTGGTGCCGCGACGAACCTCGCTGTAAACCGAGATGAAGCCGCCGTGACTTTTGACGATTCCAAGGGTCGTCGATAGTCCAAGACCGGTGCCTTCGCCAAATTCCTTGGTCGTGAAGAATGGGTCGAAGATTTTGTCGATGACGTCTCGAGGCATTCCTTCGCCGGTATCGCTCACACAAAACATCACGTGCGGGCCCGCTCTCGCTCCAGGGGTGAGCGAGGCGTAGTGCTCGTCGACTCGAAAATTTTCAACCGCGATCGTGAGCAAGCCGCCGTTGGGCATGGCGTCACGCGCGTTGACGGCGAGGTTCAACAAAACCTGATGCAACTGGGTGGGATCGCCCTCCACCGACCAAATGTCGTCCGCGTATTGGCTTCGGACCTCGATGGATTTCGGAAATGTCCGCTGAGCGATATCGGCCATTTCCTGGACGAGATAGCTTGGCTGGATGAGAACCCGTTCGCCCTCGATACCGCGCGCGAAGGTGAGGACCTGTTTTACAATCGCTGTCCCGCGGCGCGCGCTTTGTTCGATCAGATTCAGCACCGAAGCCGCGTCTCCCCCGGCCGGCGTGCCCCGCAGAATTTCCGCGCCCATTAGAATCGGAGAGAGGATATTGTTCAAATCGTGCGCGACGCCGCTGGCCAGGGTCCCGATGCTTTCCAGCCGCTGCGCGCGCAGCAGCTGCATCTCGAGCTTCTTCCGTTCGGTGATGTCGGTGTTAATTCCGAGCACCGAGCGAGGCGTGCCGTCATCGTTGCGGATCAAGGTAGTGCGTGTATCGACGATGACTTCCCGGCCGTCTTCTGTTCGATGCTTGATTTCCCCGTGAAATTCCCCGGCCGCGATCAGGCTTTTCAAGAACGTCGCGCGCGCATCTGGCTCGGCGAAAATCAGCTCAGCCAGGGGGCGGCCGATAGCTTCGTTGGCGCTCCAGCCGTAAAGATGTTCGGCGCCGCTGTTCCAGGTTGTGACCCGGTCCGTCTCAAAATCCCGGATGATAATTGCATCGTGCGCGCGATGGATTATGTCGGCGAGCTCGACCGCGAGGTCGTCGGATTCCTTGCGCTCGTCGCGCAGCCGCTTCTCCGCCAGCGCACGTTTGACCGCTTCCCCCAGCCGAGCCAGCCGATCTTTCAAGAGATAGTCCGCGGCCCCTTCTCGCATCGCAGTGACGGCGGTTTCTTCCCCGATCGTGCCCGAAATAAGAATGAAGGGAATTTCTAAATCTCGCTCTCTTAGCAACTGAAGCGCTTTCAATCCGCTGAACTGCGGCAAGGCATAATCGGATAAAATGAGGTCGGGCGCCGGGCTAAGGCCCGCCAGAAAGTCAGCTTCCGTTTCCACTCGCTGCCAATCAGGCGCGAAACCTCCGCGGTGCAATTCGCGGAGCATGAGTTCGGCGTCGCTCGGAGTATCTTCGAGGATCAACACGCGGATTTTCTGGGGCAAATTATCCATCGAGCTTCGGCGGTTGATTAAGCAGGAGCCAATACATTCCCAGGTCCTGGACTGCGGCCACAAAACGCTCGAAGTTGACCGGCTTCACGATGTAGCTGTTGACCCCGAGCTGGTAGCTTTCGACTACGTCCTTCTGCTCCTTGGACGAAGTCAGCACGACCACCGGAATCGCCCGCGTGCGCGGGTCGCTCTTCACGCGCCGCAAAACCTCCATGCCGTCCACCTTGGGCAACTTAAGATCCAGCAAAATCACCTTGGGACCGTTCTCGATTTTGCGCCCTTTATGGGCCCCTTCCGCAAAGAGGAATTCCATCGCCTCGGCGCCATCCCGCGCGATCTGAATGTGATTAGCCAGATTCGCCTTTCGCAGGGCGCGCAGAGCGAGCTCCAGGTCCTCCGGCGTATCTTCGACTAAGAGAATCTCGACCGCATTGTTATCGCTCATACTTTTTGTTTGGCTCCTTCCAGGGTGAAATAAAATGTCGCGCCCTTGCCTTCGGTAGCTTCCGCCCAGACGCGGCCTCCGTGGCGATGAATGACTCGCTGGACAATGGCCAACCCGACGCCTGTTCCTTCGAATTCGTCGGTGCGATGCAAGCGCTGGAATACTCCGAAGAGCTTGTGGGCGTATTGCATGTCAAAACCGGTGCCGTTGTCGGAAACAAAACAAGTAGCCGCGCCGTTCTCGCGACTGGACCCGACTTCGATGACTGCCATTTCGCGCTTGCGCGTATACTTCATCGCGTTGGAGAGCAAATTGATCCAGACTTGCTTGAGCAAGGCCGGGTCGCCGTGGACTTTCGGCAGGTCGCCAATCTTCAGCTCAATTTTGCGTCCCTGTTTTTCCGAGTCCAACTCCGCAAAAGTATCGCGAACCATCCTCCCCATATCGACGTTCTCTTTGTGCAAGGGCAGGCGGCTTAGGCGAGAGAAAGTTAAAAGATCGTCAATCAATACGCCCATGCGCTGGGCGCCATCCCGGATGGTTTGCAGATAACGGCGGCCTTCGTCCGGAAGCTGAGGACCGAAATCCTCCAGGACCGCTTGGGAAAAACCGTCCACGGTGCGCAGCGGAGAGCGCAAATCGTGAGAGACCGAATAGGAGAAGGCTTCCAATTCCTTGTTCGCCGATTCCAATTCCGCCGTGCGATGTTGGACGCGTTCCTCTAATTCAAGATTCAACTGCCGAATCTGATCCTCCGCTCGTTTGTGGTCGGTGATGTCGTTGATCAACACCAATCTGGCGGGTCGCCCGAGCCAGAGCAGTTCGTGTGAAGTGATCTCGACGTCGATCGACCCGCCATCCTTTTTGCGATGCCGCCATTCGGTCGTCTCATCGAGCTCGCTGCCGGCTTGCGAAAGGTTATCCATGAGCGAAGGGATATCTTCCGCTGGCCGGATGTCCTTCAGGGTCATGGCGAGAAATTCCTTTTCGGTGAATCCATAGTGCCGGACTGCGGCGACATTTACGGCCAGAAATGAGAGGGTTTCGAGATCGTAAACCCACATCGGATTGGGATTGCTTTCGAACAAGGTGCGGTAGCGTCCTTCACTTGCTCGCACTCTTTCGTCGGCCAGCTTGCGCTCCGTGATGTCAGCCACGGTTACGATCGCCAGCACAGGCCGGCCCGTCTCGTCATGGACCAGAGTTCCGCCGTAATCGAAAATGCGTTCCCAGTCACTTCCTATCCGGTGCAACCGCAGCTCAAGGTTGTGCAATTTTTTATCGCGAAGAATTTGAGCCAGCGGCCACTCTTCCACCGGGAGGACGAGCCCGTCGAGCGTTGAGATCTCAAAGGTATCGACCAGTTCCGGGAAATGCCTGCGATCTTGCTCGGAGCTCGAGTAGCCGTGCAATTGGAGGGCGGCACGGTTCCATTGCAATAACCGGCCATCAAGGTCCGCAACGATAACGCCTTCATCGAGATTCTCGACAATCGTCTGAAGCTGCGCCTCATTTCCGCGCAAAGCTTTCTGGGCATGCTTTTGCTCCGTTACGCCGGCATTTAGAAAGGAGAGACCTAGCGAGAGGATGGTCAGGCTCAAAAAGACACCCAGGGGCAAAAGCGAAAACGCGGTAATCGTGACCGTCCGGGCTTGTTTTCGATCCATGGCCAGTAAGCGATACTCTTCATCCTCCATTTCTTGAAGTAAGCCGGTCATTTCCGCGGATAAGCTGATCCCCTGGCGTGTGCCGATCATTTGGACGGCACTCGGAAAACCCTGGTCGCGCCGAGCGGCGATAACTTGCTCGTCCCAATCAATGCGTTGCCCTATCAAGGGCTCCAGTTGAGTAAGACGACGCTGCTGATTTGGATTGTCGGCGGTTAACTTACGAAGGTCGATCAGGTCCTTGGCGACTTCAGATCGGGTTTGTTCCCGTCCGTTTAGAAATTCTTCCTCGCCCAGGATAACGTAAACCCGTTGCTGGCTGATCAGGTCGGTTATGTCGGTCATTACCTCCTGAACTTTCTGGATGACTTCCTGCCGGTGACTTAGCCAGGTGGTCGTTTCCAGCATTCGCTTGGTATAAGTAAAGGCCACGGCTGCAGCTAGGACGACCAGCAGTATGCCGGAGACAAATCCCGCCGTGGTAAAGCCACCCAGAGACCAGACAAGCTGGCGCTGGCTTTGCAGTAGCGCCAACACACCGCTGCCTAACAACAAAAACCCCGCGGAGACGGTAAGGGCCGAGACATTCATCCCCATTAAATTCCATTGACGACCGAAGAGCGTCTCCAGAAGGAGGCCAGCCAGTGGCAGCAGCCCGACAAACACCAGCGCCACGCTCAGCCCTGCCGCAAGCGGAAGACTCCATCGTCGTGACGCCAATGGAGATTGCGCGAAAAACAAGATCCCCATCACGACAAAGCAAAGTGCAGTCGTCGGTGTTAATGGCGGCATTCGCGAAGTCCCGTTGATCTGCGGCCCGATGAACCACCGATCAATCTCGAGGTTCCACCCAAGAAAATGCTCACCCAGGCTCAGTCCCCCTAAAACCATCACAATGATTCCGACAAGGCCTGCGCAGAGGCGGGCCGGTTTCGCCGATCTGGTCAGGGACAGGAACGCCAGCCCTCCGCCGCAAAGCAACATTACCACCGCGATGTTCGGTCTCAGCGCGCTGGAGCCGGGGACAATGCTTTTCAGGCCCTCGTTATTCGACCACCAGCCCAGAAGAGCGCCGCCGCCTAACAGGGCTGTTGCTATCCCGGCAATCTGAGAGAAAACGCGGCTATATGGCGCAGGTCGGGGGAGACGATCCGCATTCATGCATTAACGAGTTGTGGGCTTGTGTCCATTTTGCGAAACGAGCATCCAGCCCAGACTCAAATCGGGCGTGACTGCACTGAAATTGATGAAGCCCACCGGCTTGACGATGTAGTTTGCCGCGCCTAACCGCATACATTCAGCAATGTCCCGATCCCGAGTCGACGCCGTGAGAACGACCACCGCAATATCGCGCGTTTTCCTGTTCGCCTTTATCTGACGCAGCACTTCGATCCCGCTTACTTTCGGGAGATTGAGATCGAGCAAGACGACCGGTGGAGGCGAATGCTTCGCGCGATGCGAATATCGGCCCGTCGCGAAAATCAACTCGAGAGCGTGAGCTCCATCGTGCGCAATGTGGATCGGATTCTTCAGCCTCGCCTTTTCAAAGGCGCGCACCGTGAGCTCGACGTCGCGAGGATCATCTTCCACGAGTAAGATTTCGACCAGCGGATTTCGGCCATTGCCCGCTTGTTCAAAAAGCGCCGAGACAGAAATTCGCAACGCCTGGGCCAGCTTCTCGATGCTGACAATCGAAGGATTGCGCGCCCCTCGTTCGAGATCGGAGACGTAGGTTCGATGCAAACCCGCTCGCGCCGCCAGCTCTTCCTGAGAAATGCCCAAGGCAAATCGGGTGGCCTTTATCGCGTTGCCTAGGAGGATTTTCAATTGAACTGCCATCGTGATGTTATTCCATACTGCCCCAAGACCTCTACAGACGATGAGTGACGCAGAGATCGACGAGCCGGGGGGAACTGCGGGGATCAACTATTATGTTGGAGCAGATGCGAATTGGTAAAGTGGGCGAATTCCTACACGCCGTTCTGACTTTCGCCGCAATCATCTCGCAATTTGCGTCCGGCGTTCGAACGCCGCTATAGGGAGCAACCTTAAAGAGCGGCGGAAAATCCCTTATAGCGGGATACGGGATGCGTCTTCGCGGCTTTAGTTTCAGCGCCCCCGTAGTTACCGACATGGGAAAGGCGTGTTTCCACGATCAGGCCATGGCTTTGCGCCTGCTTAAACCCAATGCACAAAGCCCGTCTTCATTTCTCCTGTGGTGCCGCGGCCAACAAACCAACAACAAACAGAGAAAGAAAATAAACCAAATGAAAAACAGCATCCTTAATATCGCCCTCCTCGCCCTCCTCGGCGGCAGCTTCGCAGTTCCCGCCTTCGCCGGCGCGAGCGCCCAGCAGACCGTTACCTACGAAGTGCAGGCGATTAACGAACTCGCCGTTAGCGAAGCGACTGCATCGCTGACCGTGAACGCCGCCATCGCCGGTTCAGCTCCGACCTCAGCCAACGACTCGACGACGAGTTATGCTATCACAACGAACGAAGCAGGACGGAAGATCACCGGCTCGATCAACACCGCCATGCCGAGCGGCGTTGCGTTGTCCGTGAACCTCGCCGCGCCCTCCGGGGCGACCAGCGCCGGCCCCGTCGCGCTCAGCACCACCGCGCAAGATCTCGTCACCGGGATCTCGACGCTGAATGAGTCAGGCAAGTCCATCAGCTATTCGCTGTCGGCTACGGCTGCGGCGGGCGTGGTCCCCTCGGCTTCCAAGACCGTTACGCTGACGATTACCGCAGAAGTCTAAACCTTTCCCGCGGAGAGACACCGGAGGTGGCAGCGCGTTCGCTGCCACCTCTCGTTTCCGCAAGTGCAGACCAAATGATAAACTCTTGCTGCCGTCCAGTTCTCGCGCTGCTCCTCCTCCTCGATGCCAGTCAAGCCGCCGACTTGAGCTCAATCGGCAGTTGGAGCGAAAGTCTGACCGCGGCGAACCTCGTTTCGGGCGCCGGCAGCGATTTGCAGAATCAAATCGAAAGTGTTTCGGGCGTCACTGCGCTCACGATCAGCAACGCGCCGGGTCCCTGGAGTGTGCGAGCCCGTCTCAGCTCCAGTCAGTGGAACAGTAACTTCACTCTATTTGTCAGGCGCAGCTCCGCAGGCAGTGGCAGCGGCACGATCTCCGGCGCCGAAGGCTATATCGAAATCACCGGCAGCGATTCGGAGATCTTCAGCGGCTCGGAAAATCGCGGCAGCATTTCCCTCCAATTCAAACTCACCGGTCTCGCGGGCAACATCTCTGTGGCGACCTACCTCTCCTCAATCATTTTCACCGTCCAATAACATGAAACCTCTTCTCCTTTCTCTTTTCATCGTAATCGCCCTTTGCTCCCCCTCCGAGGCGGGCGTTGCCGTCATTGGCAATCTCGCTCGCACCTCCACGATCAAGCCCGGGGCCGCATTCGAGGGCGTCATTTTTCTCAAGAACACCGACTCGCAGGCGGTCGATGTCCGCGTGTCGCAGACCGACTACGTTTCGCACGCAGATGGGAGCAACATCTATGGCGAACCCGGCAGCGCGCCGCGTTCGAATGCGCGTTGGTTCACCGTCACGCCTTCCCTTTTGAAGCTGGCCCCAGGCGAAACCCAACCGGTTCGCTACAAAGGCAGCGCCCCCGCCGATCCCAAACTCCACGGCACATTCTGGAGCATGATCATGATCGAGCCGAACTCGGCGCCTCCGATCACGCCGGAGAATCAGCCGGACAAGGTAGCGGTTGGCTTGCAAACTACCATCCGTTTTGCGGTCCAGATCGTGACGGAAGTTGGCCGCGACAGCGTCAAAAGCCTGAAGGTGCTCGAGAAATCGATTGTCCAGGCCGGCGGAAAACGCGTGCTGCAACTCGATATCGGCAACGATGGCGAGCAGTTGCTCATTCCGTCGATAACCGTCGAGCTCTTCGACGAAAAAGGCGCGTCGATCGGCCGTTTCGACGCGGGACGCACCCGGATTTACCCGTCCTGCTCAGTGCGGGCGAAGGTGGACTTGAGCGGAGTGCCCGCGGGAAAATATGCCGCGATGGTGCTGCTCGATAGCGGCGAGGCACAGGTCATGGGAGCGCAATATGACCTCGAGCTTCAGCCGTGATCTCTTGCGGGCGCTGATCGTCTATCTGTTCTGCGCAAGCGCCGCGCTCGCCCAGCAATCCACGGTCGAAGTGCGGTCGCCGTCAGCGAAGCTGCTCGACACCGCGCCAGGGCGAATCGTCACCGCGAGTGTTGTCGTCGCCAACCGCGGGACTGAGGCGGCCGAATTTAGCGAGCGCATGGTCCTGCCGCCCGGCTGCCAGCGCGTGGCGCCGCCCGAAGTGCCGTTCCGCCTGGAACCAGGAGGCCAAATTGTTCGCGTGCTGGCGGTGTTCGTCCCGGCGGATATGCGCGCGGGCTCCTCTGTGTTTCGATACTTCGCGGAGAGCCGCCGCGATCCGTCATCGAGCGCGAGCGTGGATTTCACTGTGCGCGTGACGCCGGTCGATGACCTCGTCTTCCTCATCGAGCCGCGTCCGGATGTCATCCTCGCGGGCGACACATTCTCCATCAAACTTCACGTGACGAACCGGGGCAACAGTCGCGTTGCCGTGCAACTCGCGCATCGCAGCTCGCTTGGTTTTCCCATCAGCGTTGCTGCTTCATCCTTTGCCCTGGAAGCGGGCGCGACCCGCGAAATCATCGCTACGATCAAGACCGACAAATCGTTCGCCAAACACAGCAGTCACGCTGCCACTTTTGACGTCACCGCCACTTCGGCTTCTGGAAAAGTGCTCGTCCTGAGTCAGGCCTCGGTCGCGGAAATGATTCCTCTGATCAGCGGAGATCGCGATCCGTTCCACCATTTTCGAATGGTCCTCCGCGAGATGATGTTGGCGCAAACGGGACATGCTCCGCAACTCCAGGCGGAGCTTTCCGGAAGCGGTTCGCTCGATGAAGCGGGTAAGCATCGTCTCGATTTTCTCCTGCGAGGCCCGGACGTTCAGAGTGCCAGCCTCTCCGGTGAGCGCGACGAGTACGGCGCCAGCTATCATGGTGAAAACTGGGATGTAGATCTGGGGGATCGCATCTATTCGCTCTCACCGCTGACGGAGAAGCGCAGTCTCGGTCGCGGCGCAGGCCTACGCTGGCACGACGGCGCAACGAGCGCGGGAGTTTTCTACATGACGACGCGTTTCCGGCAGGAAAATACGGAAGAGTTCGGCGCATTCCTCCGGCAGGACTGGACCGAGCGCTTCAGCTTGCAGGCGAATTTCCTGCGCAAAACCGGGGCGCAGTTTCCCGGGGAGGCGTTGCCGCAGAACATCATCAGCCTCGAATCGCGTTATCACATCGCGAAACTGCTGGATCTCCGCGTCGAAGCCGGTGCGAGCAGAGGCGACGAGGGCAAAACCGATTTCGCCTACCGCATCGACGCGCGCGGCGAGTTGCCGGGCAAGATCCACTACGCAGTCGAGCAGGTGCGCGCCGGCCCCGATTTCAATGGCTACTATCATGACACTGAGACGACCTACGCGTCCGTGGCGAAAGCGATCACGCCGACGCTCCGGGTGCACGGGTCGCTCAATCGCTACGCGGGCAACCTCGCACTCAACGACGTCCGTAGCACCGTGGTAAATCGCGAAGATTCCTGGAGTGCCGGCGCGAACTACGCGTTGACCAAGCAAACGGAGCTGTCACTCGATTGGAACCGCACCAAGCGGGAAGACATCCTCGCGCCAGCCGCCTACGATTTCACGGAGAACTCCGTGCGCCTCGGTGGTTCTCACAATTTCGGCGCGCTCCAGGTGCAAGGCTCCCTGGATGCCGGCACGCTCGACAATTCGCTTACCGGCGAAAGCGGCCCCTTTCAGCGTTACAACGCAGTCGTCAACTGGCGCCCCACTCCGCGACAGACGTACTCCGTTTTCGGAAGCTACGGGCCGAGCTCATTCACCGGGTCGGCCGACAAATCGATCAACTTCGGCGCCTCGGCGGGCTGGCAGGTGAGCGACCGTTTCGATGCGAGAGTCTGTTACGCGCACAACCAATTCGATGGTCTCACGGGCCGCGAGCAGGATCAGGCGGTGGCTACGCTTAGGTATGAATTCGAGGACAAGCGCTCGCTGTCGCTGGTCGCCCGCTGGTCGGGCGCGCTAAGCCGCAAGGACCGCAGCGCCCCAAATGAAGCGGCGTTGCTTGTAACCTATTCCGTTCCGCTCAGCCTGCCCGTGAGCCGCAAGAGCAGCATCGGCCAATTGCAGGGACGCGTTTACGATGTCACCAAAGGCCCCGTCGCCGGATTGCCTCGCGTGGTCGTTCAAGTGGGTGAGCAATTCGCCGTCACGGACAGCACTGGCTTCTACGAATTTCCCGCCCTGAAACCTGGCGCGGCCGAGGTCAAGATTCTGCCGGACTCTCTTAGTCCAAACTTCACCATGGCCGTGCCGCTGCCGATGAAAATCAACATCCCCCGCGCGGATACGGCCCTGATAGATCTCAAAGCAACCCCGGCCTGTTCGCTCTCAGTGCGCATGACGCGGTATGAGTTTGCGGATGGTAACGCGATGCAAACCACCGGCACCCTTCGGGAGACGGGCGGACTCGAGGCTGCCGTCGTCGAGATAACGAATGGTCGCGAGACCTGGCGCGCGCAGACTGATCGCACCGGCGCCGTTTCGTTCCAACGGTTAGCCGCTGGGCCATGGAAGCTGCGCGTCGCAGGCAATGCGCTTCCGGCGCTGCATACGATCGAGCAGCCGGAGCGCTCGCTCGCCCTGAAGCCCGGCGAAAGTCAGCAGGTCCTCCTGCGCGTCGTGCCCCATCGCCGCACTTTGCGTCTCCTCGATCGCGGCGCCATCCGTTGAAGCTGGGGCTACCGGGCCGAAGTCAGGGCTCGATGATCTTGTTGCGGATCGCATAACGGACCAGGCTGGCGATGGAATCCAGGCTGAGCTTCCGCAGGATGCTCGCGCGATGAGTCTCCGCCGTTCGCACACTGATCCGCAACGCATCGGCGACCTCTTTATTACTCTTGCCTTCAGCCACGAGTTGGATGGTCTGCCGCTCCCGCGGAGTGAGCCGTTGGCCGGGCTCCGGTGGGTTACGCGTTGCATCCGACCGATTGAGAATATCCGAAAAGAGAATTTCCGAGACCTTGCTGGTGAAAAATGGCTTATGCCGCGAGAGCGATTCAACGGCTTCAACAAGAAAATGGTGCGCTTCGGATTTGAAGATGCAGCTCTTTGCTCCAGCCATGAATGCCTCCCGCACCAGATCATCCGATTCGTGCGCGGTGAACATGAGTATCTCGGTGCGGGGCAGCCTCCGTTTTATTTGGACGGCCGCATCGAGGCCGTTTAGCTCCGGCATGGTCATATCCATAATGACGATGTCGGGCTCGAGCTCCAGGGCCTGCGAAATTGCCTCCCGGCCAGTCGTGGCGACCCCGCAAACTTCCCAGCCTGACTGGCGTTCTATCAGGACGCGCGTGCCTTCGCACACGACGTCGTGGTCGTCGGCAATCAGGATGCGCACAGGCGATGGAGTCATGGTGTCACCGCCTTCTGGCTCAAGGTCTCATGCAGCGTCTCTAGCAGCTTGTTCTTGTTGTAGGGCTTGGTGAGGCAGGCCCCGACGTTCAAACTCTCCAGCTCGTGCGCATGCAGCTCCTGGCCGCCTAGACCGCTGGAAGCGATGACGCGCACATTCGGTTTCATTTTTTGCAATGTGCGAATGAGAGCGATGCCATCCATGAGTGGCATGGCCAGATCGGTCAGGACCAGTTTGATCTCCTCTTTCCGAAGAGCGAAGGCAGCCAGGGCCTGAGGGGCATCCTCTGCGGTCAAAACGCGATAACCGTGATCTTCCAGGAGCGCCTTCGCGACATGCAGGATCGGCTTCTCATCATCTACCAGGAGGAGTAACTCTCCGTTCGCCCGGGGTAGACTCGTTGAGCTTTCCTTCACTGTTTCAAACGCTCCAATTTTCGCGGGAAGATAAAGCTTAAAGGTCGTTCCTCGTCCGATTTCACTATAGACGCTGATGAATCCTCGGTGGCTCTTGACGATTCCGGTGGCGGTGGAGAGTCCTAGCCCTGTTCCGCGTCCGAGTTCCTTGGTGGTGAAGAAAGGATCGAAAATTTTGTCGATGATATCCTTTGGGATTCCCATGCCGGTATCGGTGACCTCGAAAAGGACATGGGGTCCTGCCTTTGCTCCGGGAATCATGCTGGCGTAGTGCTCGTCCACCGGGAAATTCTCGGCCGATAAAGTAAGGATGCCGCCGGCCGGCATTGCATCCCGCGCGTTCACGCAAAGGTTCAGCAACACCTGATGGAGGTGAGTTGGGTCGCCTTCCACGGGCCACAGCCGTTCTGAAAAATGAGTTCGAGTTATAATCGGTTTGGGAAAGGTTTGCATGGCGATGTTCGCCACGTCATTGACGAGTTGAGCCGGTTTAAGGAGGAGGCGAGCTCCTTCGGCGCCCCGCGCGAAAGTGAGCACCTGTTTCACGATGTCCGCTCCGCGTTCGGCGCAGGTTTCGATAGTGGAAAGGATCTTTTCATCCTCGGGCGGCAAGTCGGACCGGTGCAAGATGGCCGCTCCCATCAGGATCGGCGCAAGCACGTTGTTCAGATCGTGGGCAACGCCGCTGGCGAGAGTGCCGACACTTTCCATGCGCTGGGCGCGGAGGTATTGCGTCTCCAATTTTTTCTGTTCCGTGACATCGCGAGATAGAACGCAGACCCGCTCGCAGGTCCCATCTGGATTCACGATCGGGCTGACCCGGCCGACGAACTGGCGTTCACCGCCCATGACCTTCATCGTATAGTCGATCGTTTCGACCGAGCGCGATTCCGCGACCCTCCGAAAAGAGCTAACAAAGAGCTCCGCCACTCCTTCACCGTGAACATCAGCAATTGTCCGACCGAGCAGCTCGGGACGCGGATGCGAAAGAAGCTCGTCTCTTGTTGTCCAGATCGCGATGTAGGTTCCGTCCTGGTCGAACTCCAAGGCAAGGTCCTCCATCGAGGTGACCAAAGCGCGGAGTCGTTCCTCGCTTTGCCGGATCGTTTCTTCCGCCTTGCGTTGTGCAGTCACGTCCAAGGCGATGGCGAGCTGCGCGAAACGGCCTTCAAACCAGATGGCGGACGAATAAATATCCGCCAGGATGATCTCGCCGTTTTGTTTTCGGTGACGCCAAATCCCAGAGGCCCGCGGTTCGTCTGAGGTAATAATTCCGGATTCGAGCAAGGCCGGAATTTCTTCAGCCGGACGAATATCCTTGATCGTCATCCGTAGGAATTCGTCACGCGAATATCCGTAGTGACGCACGGCCGCGTTATTGACGGCGAGAAAGGCGAGCGACCCCGCATCATATACCCACGTCGGGTTGGGGTAGGTTTCAAAAAGGACTCGGTATTGTTTCTCCTGTCGCTCGAGAGTCTGTTGCGCACGGAGACGTTCGCTCATGTCGCGCGCGATCTTCGATGCGCCGATTACTCGGCCCGCCACGTCCCTGATGGGCGACACCGTGACAGAGACAGAGACCTCATGACCATCTTTCGCGATTCGGACTGTTTCCAAGCGACCGACTTTTTTCCCCTTCTTGATTCGCGCCATGATCTGGCGCTCCTCCTCCAGGCGGTCCGGCGGGATTAGCCGCACCAGCGGCGCACCGATCATCTCCGGGGCCGAATAGCCGTACATTCTCTCGGCGGCTGCGTTCCAGCTTGTGACAACGCCAGTAAGGTCCTTGCCAATAATCGCGTCTTCGGAGGACTCGACGATCGCGGCAAGGAGGGCTTCGGTTTGCTGAGTGCGGTTAAAAAAAACGGGGTTACTCATGGGGTATTGTTGCTGACTAAGAAAGGGCTCCGGGAGGGGTTTCATGTTGTCCCTTAAGCTCCGCTCGCCCGGCAAAGCCCGCTATTAGGAGCAACCCTACAGAGTGCAGGGGGATTTCTTACGAGTTTTTATGGAAAACCAGCTTTCGTTAGGCCGCACTTCCAGCCGATCGGGCCGAAACGCCCGCCGTCCTAGGTATCTGAGGAAACCAGCCCTGAGCGGATGGCGTAACGGACGAGCCCGGGGACGTCGTGAATATCGAGGCGGGCCATGAGCTGGAGCCGGTGGGCTTCGACCGTCTTTACACTGATATCGAGGATGCCGGCGATTTCCTTGGTGTTTTTTCCTTCCGCAATCATCTGGAGGATCTCGCGCTGGCGCGCGGTGAGTTGCTCGATCGGGCTCGAAGCGCTACCGACACGTTCGAGATAGCTGTCGATCACGGTGCGGGAAATGGAAGGGGTGAGATAGGTTTTCCCTTGCCCTACCGCGCGAATGGCGAGCTCCAGCTCAAGGGTGGCTGCGTCCTTGAGCATATAACCCGCAGCGCCGGAACGAAGGGCGCGAATGACATATTCCTCGTTCGCATGCGCGGAAAGAATAATCACCTTCACGCTCGGAAAATTTTTCGTGATCCGCGGCAGCGCCTCGAGGCCGCCCAGATCTTTCATGGCAATGTCCATCAGGACGAGGTCCGGCAATTCCGTTTTGATCAACTCCAAGGCCTCGCGTCCATTACTCGCTTCACCCACCACTTCGATGCCGGAAATTTTTTCGAGCAAGGAGCGAATACCCGCGCGCACCAGGGAGTGATCGTCCGCGAGTAGAATGCGCATCGTAATTATTTCGGAAACGCCGCCTGGGAAATTCCCGAGACGGGCGCCACCGGCTCGACGCCATGCAGTGGCAAATGGATCTCCACCGTTGTTCCTTTGCCTGGAGAAGAAACAATGCGTGTTCGGCCTCCGGCGAGTGCAGCCCGCTCCTTGATGCCGATCAAACCGAGGCTGGCTCCTTGCGCAGCACGCGCCTCGGCCTTTGCTACGTCGAACCCTACCCCATCATCCTGAACCACCAGGCTCAACGAAGAGTCACTTTGCCGCACTTCGACGGTCAAAGTCGTCGCGCCGGCATGCCGGATTGCGTTGGTGATCGCCTCCTGCGCGAGGCGAAAGCAGGCCGTTTGAATAGGCGCGGAAGCCTCATCCGCGCGAGAATCGGCCGAAAACCTCGCCCGCAGACCGGCACGTTTCGCCTGCTGATCGACATACCAGCGCAGAGCAGCCACCAGACCGAGATCATCCAGGACGGGAGGTCGCAGATCGAGTGAGATTTGTCGCGTCTGTTGAAGCACCCGATCGAGAATCGTCGCGTTCTCGTTCAGTCGCTCGCAAAGATCACTGGGAGCAGCGGAGCGCAGCATGTCGGTATTAATTTTGGCCGCCGTGAGGGCCTGGCCGATCTCGTCGTGCAATTCTCGCGCGAGATGACGCCGTTCTTCCTCCTGAACGTGGAGGAGGCGACCAGAAAGGGACCGCAACTGATGATTCGCGGCTTCTACTTCTTTGTCGGCCCGCTTGCGATGCTCAATATCGGTATTCGTTCCGTACCACCTTACGATGCGCCCTTCCGCATCGCGCAGCGGTAGGCCTCGGGACAGAAACCAGCGGTACCCCCCGTCGGCTCCCCGGTGGCGTTCTTCTTGTTCGTAAGGCGTTCCAGTTGCCACCGACTCGCACCAGGCCTTAAGCACCCGATCTCGATCGTCGGGATGAAGCATAGCCTGCCAGCCATCGCCTCGCAGCTCTTGCAGCCCTAGTCCCATGTATGAGCGCCAACGCTCATTGCAGTAGTCCAGGGACCCATCGGGCGGCCCGCTCCAGATCTGCTGCGGGATCGCATCGATGAGCAGCCGCCACTGCATTTCCGCCCGCTTGCGATCCTCGATATCGATACTCGATCCATACCATTTGACGATATCTCCCTCTTCGTCACGGAGGGGGACTTTGTGGTGCAGCATCCAGCGATATTCTCCATCCGCCCGCCGCACGCGCGCTTCGTACTGGAACGGCTTTCCGCTGGCTATCACCGCGCGCCACTCATTCACCATTCCTTCGACGTCTTCGGGATGAATGACGTTCGTCCAAGCCCAACCCTTTATCTCCTCTAACGAGAGTCCGACATACTTCAGCCAACGTTGATTAAAGTAATCGAGGTATCCGTCCGGACGACCAGTGTGTATCAGCGCAGGAGTTGTGTCGATGACGAGCCGAATCCGATTCTCGGCCCGTTTCACCGCCTCCTCTGCCAATTTGCGCTCGGCGATTTCAGCTTTGAGCGCTCGGGTTCGTTGTTCGACTTTCTTTTCCAGCTCGTCATTGAGCCGCTTTATCTCGGCTTTGGCTTCCTTCAACTCGGGCGTCTCAATGACTTCCCATTCTCCTTGGCGCCTTGCGATGGCAAACTGGTGTAAATGGACAATATCAAAAATCTGATTACCACTCATTGGCGCCAGGGGGTAGGTGCACGACGCGATGATGCGTTCGTTAGGGAATAACTGGGCGACTTCTGCTTCGAATTCGCGAAGCTCTTCCGCATGCTTTGTTTGCATCCATGCAGGGCTTCCATTCACTCTCATCCCGGCAAACCCTTTGGCCAGGACTTCGTCAAGTTTCACTTTGAATTCGCGGGCGACCCTGTGGTAATCGAAAACGCCCCCGTTGAGAAACCACTGATCGTGGGGAACGATTTCTATGCTTCCATCATCCACGTAGCTTCCAAGGTTAGGCAGAGCTTTCCGCAAGGCCGCTGTGGCTTCGTCCACAGTCAGCAGTTCGGACATTGAGATTATCCAGAGACAAAACTCTTTGTTTTCGAGCCCCGCTTTGAAATACGGCACCAGGGTGTCGAGCAAATCCTGCTGCGTTTGGTAGAAGTAACAGAAGTGGGTTCCCCACGGAACGTCTCCGACAACGCTGATCCCAGTTTTTCTCAGCTCAGTCGCCGTCGCGTCGGCTTTCATAGCAACCCACCTAGTCCGGCTCGAGGGCGGGATAACGCTGCCCAATATTTCGGACTAAAAAAGTCCCGTTGCCGTTCTCCCTTTCGGCTCGTCGCCCCCCTGCGTCTCGCTCTGGGGACCATAGTCCTATAATTACATCGTAATTGTTAACCCGTTTGGTCTTCGCCCGTGCTGTCGAACGGCAGGGAAACCTCGACCGTCGTGCCCTTGCCTGGCGACGAGATAATTCGCACCCGCCCTCCCACCAAACCCGCGCGCTCCCTCATCCCCAAGAGGCCAAAGCCCAGTCCCTCATGCGCGCGGCGTTCCACCTCCGCGAGGTCGAACCCCTTTCCATCATCGACAATTCTTATTCGAAGCTGGCCCGTGTCCGTTTCCAAGTGAACGCTTACCACTTGAGCTTTCGCGTGCCGTAGGACGTTGGTGATTGCCTCCTGGGCAATGCGAAATCCGGTAGTTTGTATCCCGGAGTTAAGGGTCTCGAAAGATTCGGATGCGTAAAAACGAGTCCGCAGTCCGGCTCGGTGCGCCTGTTGATCGAGCAACGATCGCAGAGCGGGAGCGAGGCCCAGGTCATCGAGCAGGGAGGGATGCAGATCGAGCGAAAGCTGCCTCACCTGGATAAGAAGCCGATCGAGAAGCTCGATGCTATCAGTGAGGCGCCCGCTGGCGTTCGCGGGCACTTCCGGCGCGATGATTTTCAAATTGATCTTGGCCGCGGTCAGGGCTTGGCCGATCTCATCGTGCAGCTCCCGCGCGAGGTGACGCCGTTCCTCTTCCTGGATGTGGAAGAGCTGCCCCGAAAGAATCCGCAATTGACGATTCGCCTCTTTCAATTCTTCCGCCGCGCGTTTTCGCTCCGTGATATCCTGCGCGATGCAGACGGCGCTTGCATCCGGCAGGGCAAGCGGAGCGACGCTCACTTGAACCCAGACGGTCTCACCGTTTTCCATGACAATGCCCGTTTCAAGGTTACTAATGGGCCGGTTCTGGCTGATGGCGAGCGCGCTCGCAAACTCGTGAGGCGGCTGGGGCGTGCCGTCCCCATTAAGAATGGTGCGGCGCAGATACACTCCGCGCGATAATTCCTCCCTGGAGAGGCGCGTGATTTGTTCGAGCGCGGGATTTGCGTCTATGATGTTACGTTCCCAATCCAGGACCGAGATGCCGACCGGTGCGAGATCGAAAAGCGCTTTGAATTTTTCCTCGCTCCGCCGCAGCCGGCCCTCCGCTTGCTTGCGCTCGGAAATGTCGCGCGTCACACAAAAGATTAATTGCTCTCCGCCGATCTGGACGCCCGTCGCACAAACTTCCACGTCAAAAATGGACCCGTCCTTACAACGGTGCCGCGTTTCAAACACGGCGCTGCTATCACGTAGCTTGCGCATCCTTTCCTGCAATTGTTCGCGACTCAACCGCGCGTTCCAATCCGCGACATTCAAACCTTTCATTTCCGCCGCGGTGTAACCGCGCTGGCGGAGAAAGGCCACGTTCGCTTCTTGCAGATCACCGTTTTCGTCCAGGACGTAGATTGAATCCGTCGAGGTTTCCATCAGCGTCTTGTAACGAAGCGCTTGGGCGTTCAATGCATCCTTGGCCTGGGTCAGGTCGGTGATATCCACGCCTGCCCCGGCCACCATCACCACCCGCCCATCCTGATGAAAGATCGGAAATTTGCTGACCAGCATTTGGCTGCGATCGCCATTCGTCAGCGATGGTTCTACCGCTTGCATGGCCTTCCTCGTCGCAATCACCTGCTGATCGTTGGCCCGGTAGGCGGCGGCAATATCCGCCGGCCAAAGTTCCGCATCGATTTTTCCGATCGCGCCATCACCATACACTCCCAATTCCGCTTCCTTTTTATTTACATATACGTAACGGCCTTCGATGTCCTTCATCCAGGCAAAGCCTGGCAGGTGGTCCATAAAGGCAGCGAAAAGTTTCTCACTTCGATGCAACGCCTCTTCGGCCTGCTTGCGATCTTCGATATCGGTATTCGTTCCGTACCACCTTACGATGCGTCCTTGCGGGTCGCGCATCGGCACCCCACGAGCCAGAAACCAGCGGTATTTCCCGTCAGTTCCACGGTGGCGTTCTTCCTGTTCATAAGGTGTTCCAGTTGCCACCGACTCCCGCCAGGCCTTAAGCACCCGGTCCCGATCCTCGGGATGAACCATGGTCTGCCAGCCATACCCTCTGAGATTTTCCAGCTCGAGTCCCGTGTAAGAGCGCCAACGGTTATTGCAGTAGTCTGTTTTACCGTCAGGTGGGGCGCTCCAGATTTGCTGCGGAATCGCATCGATCAGCACCCGCGATTGCATTTCCACCTGTTTGCGATCCTCAATATCGATTGATACTCCGAACCACTTAATAATGTTTCCCTGCTCGTCGCGCAGTGGCGCAGTGCGAACCAGGAACCAGCGATATTCTCCGTCAGCCCGCCGCAAGCGCATTTCATCCTCGTAGGCGTCGCCGGTGGCCTTTCCCACGAACCACTTTTCCATGACCCTGGGAACGTCATCCGGATGAATTGGACGCGTCGGTTCTTCAGTCTCCTCCTCCAAAGAGAGGCCTGTATAGTCCCGCCAACGCTGATTGACGTAATCAACCATGCCGTCGGCCCGAAGGCTCCAGGCCATCGTGGGAACGGTCTCGATAACAAGGCGAAGAAAATCTTCCGTGTGTGGCTTCGCTCGCATCACCATGCCTCGATCCTATACCTTCCGCGCCTCACTGAAAAGGGCGCGTAGTGAAAGTGGCGGAAATGGATTGCCGCGCGGAGATTCCACCGGCAGCGGGGGGGGCACCTCACCATCGGTCTGACCTAGGGAATCCGTAGTTCCCGCAAACCAACCCGTATAGGCCCTGCTCTGATACAAGGATGAGCAAGAGACGTGTTTTGGTGGTGGATGACGACGTAAACCTTTCGCGCCTCGCCGGCATGATTCTCGAGAATTCGGGCAAATACCAAGTCATGATCGTGAACCAATCGGCCCGCGCTCTGCCAGCGGCGCTGCATTTCCGCCCCGACGCGATGCTCCTCGACATCGATATGCCCGGAAAAGACGGCGGCGATCTGGCGCAGGAGGCGGCGAGCGATCCGCGCCTGCGCGATATTCCGATCCTGTTTTTGACTGGGCTCGTGAGCCACGCCGAAGCAGGCGCTCGCCCCATGATGAGCGGAGGCATGAAATTCCTGGCCAAGCCCGTGGAACCTGCGCTCCTCCTGGCGTCCGTTAGCAATCTCATCCCTCCAGTCGCTTCAGCCTAAAGCCTCTCCTGGCTGGCAGAAGTTCGTTATGAACGAAACGACGTTGAAAGAAGCGCGCATCCTGATGGTGGATGACGACGTCAGTAGTACCTGTCTGATGACGAACTTTCTTCATCGGATCGGCTATTCGAGCCTTGAGAGCATCAATGACTCGACCCTGGCCTTCGAGAAAGTGGCCAGCTTCTCGCCCGACCTCATTCTTCTCGATCTGGCCATGCCCAATATCAATGGCTTTCAGGTGCTCGAACGCCTGCGCGCCGACCGGGAGAATGAGGACCAGATTCCTGTGCTCGTCCTGACCGGCGATTCTTCCTCCAAAAACAAACGCCGCGCCCTCGCCGCCGGCGCGACCGATCTCCTGGTAAAGCCATTCGATCCTTCGGAAGTAAGCATGCGGATCCGGACCCTTCTTCATGCGCACTTTCTCCGGCTCGAAATTCAGGAGCAAAATCGTTTGTTGGAAGAGCGCGTGCGCGAGCGCACCGCCGAGCTGGAAAGTGCGCTCACTGATTTGCAGACTGCGCAACGAAAGCTCGTGCAACAGGAGCGCCTGAGCGCGTTCGGCGAAATGGCTGGCGGCGTCGTGCACGATTTCAGCAATGCGCTCATGTCCGTCATCGGCTACAGCGAAATGCTCCTGACGAACCCGGCCGTCCGCGCGGACGAAGCGACTGCGCTCGATTACTTGCGCGTCATTAACACCGCCGGCCGTGATGGCGCGCACGTCGTCAGCCGGTTGCGCGATTTTTATCGCCCGCGCGACGCAGCCGATTTGCTGGAGCCGCTTGATCTGAATGAGATCGTGACGCAATCGATCGCGCTGGCCAAGCCTCGTTGTGCAAAACCCGACAATGGCAAAACGGTTTCCTTCCAGACGGACTTTGACGGCGAAGTCACCGCGGCCGGGATCGGCGCGGAATTGCGCGAAGTCCTGACGAATCTGATTTTCAACGCGCTGGACGCAATCCCGGGCGCCGGAGTCATCACGCTTCGGACGCGACAGAAGGATGACACTGCGATCTTGGAAGTAATCGATACCGGCGCAGGGATGGCTCCTGATGTGAAAGAGCGCTGCCTCGAGCCGTTCTTCACGACCAAGGGCGATCACGGAACGGGCCTGGGCCTCGCCATGGTGTTCGGCATCATCAAGCGCCACCAAGGGACGCTCGAAATCGAGAGCGAACCAGGCCGCGGCACGACCTTTCGAATCTCTCTTCCCAGTGAGCTTTGCACCGTCACCGCCGGGTGATGGCCTCACGGTATCTACCGGTCTATGCTGCCGCGGTGCTAACAAGCCACGGCAATGAACAAAACCGACCTGACGACTTATCTTAATGATCATCATGCTGGCTCGCTCGCTGCGCTCGAGATGGTCGATCATTTGATCGAGATGTTCGAAAGCAAACCGCTCGGCCAATTCTTCAGAGAATTGCGCGTTGAAATTGCAAGCGATCGGGACGTCCTCGAAAACCTTATCGAAAAAATCGGCGCGGACGAAAGTGCGGTCAAGAAAGCCGGCGCATGGGTGGCGGAGAAGTTTTCGCGCGCGAAGATCCGAGTAAACGACTCGGCCGATGATCAACTGGGATTACTTCAGGCGCTGGAGGCGCTCATGCTCGGGATCACCGGCAAGTGCGCCCTCTGGACCGCGCTGGCCGCGGCGTCGGAACGCGTCCCGCAACTTCGCGCTCTCGATTACGCAACGCTGGAGCGGCGTGCGATCGAGCAACGCGATCGAGTCGAAGCCAAACGGCGCGAGGTGGCGCGCGAAGTCTTTGACCAGATGGAGAAAGGCTAGCCATCCGCTTTGAAGAGATGACAGACTCACGGCTTGCGCAAAGAATCGATTGCCGGTTCCGATAACGTCCGCATAACCGCCGCAGTTTCCGGCACGGAACTCACCATTAGTTATCGGCCGCCCGGACTAAGCGGTTCGATCAACATCTTTATTGCGCTGGGGACCTACCAGGAGCCCGGCGCAGCGGTTCTTCCTTTTTTCCAACACGCCGAGGGCTCGACCGTATTCCTGCCGTTCAAAGCCGATTTGCTTTTGTCGGCGGAAATCAGGCCGGGGCGGATCGCGGGCTTCAGGCGCTGCTGGGAACGCAGGCGATGGAACGAGCGGCAACAAACCGACGCCTTTGAGATCACGGAGAACAACGGCGAATTCGTTTTTCGCATTCCGAGAAAACTTCTGGCGGGCGCGGGGAAAATCGATTGCGCAATCTATGCGAAGGATCCCTTCGCCAATGACGGCTGGGGCTGGTTCTGGGGATGCTCCGATCGCAGCATCGCGAGCGGCTTGGGGGACAAATACATTCCGCATTATTACGAGCTCGACCTCGATTCCGGGAACGCCCCCGTGGCCGTGCCGCGCGGGCGCAACGGCTCGGAGAAATCGCGAACCCGAATTTACCAACTATTCGTCAGGCTCTTCGGCAATACCAATGAGACGCGCAAACAGAACGGCACTCTGGCCGAGAACGGCGTCGGCCGATTCGCAGATATCAATGACGCGGCGCTCAGCTCGATCCAGCAGATGGGATTCACGCACATCTGGCTCACCGGCGTATTGCAGCAGGCGACCGCGACCGATTATTCCGCGTGCGGCCAGCCGGCGGACGATACTGATTTGTTAAAGGGTCTCGCCGGGAGTCCCTATGCGATCAAGGATTACTTCGATGTCTGTCCTGATTACGCCGAGAAGCCGGCCGAGCGTCTGAAGGAATTTGGCCTGCTTCTCAATCGCTTACACGCCCACAAGCTGAAAGCGATCATCGATCTCGTCCCGAACCACGTCGCGCGCAGTTGTGATTCGTGCGTCAAACCGCATTACAATTTCGGCGCGTGCGGCGGCGGTGGCGCCGGTGATGACATCACCAAATTCTTCCATCCGCACAATAATTTTTTCTACCTCACGCCGGACGCGAACGGCCCGCCGTTGCGGCTGCCGACTTGCCGTGATGGGCTCCCGGTCAGCCCCACCTGTCAGGTGCCCGGCGCGATCTGCGACGGACTTTTCGAGGGCGAAAAAACTTTCGGCCGCGTCACGGGCAACAACGTCGTGAGCTGGACGCCGCGTCTCAACGATTGGTACGAGACCGTGAAATTGAATTACGGGTTCGATTTTACCGACCCAGCGAAATCCATCCGCGAATATCCAAACGCCTGGACGCCGGACAAAGCGGTTCCCGATACCTGGAAAAAAATGGATCAGGTCATCGAGCACTGGCAAGCAATGGGCGTCGATGGTTTCCGCTGCGACATGGCGCACATGGTCCCTCCGGAATTCTGGTCGTGGGCGATCGCGCAGGCGCACGCGCGCAAGCCGAATGTGTTCTTCATGGGCGAGGCCTACGATGACGACCCGAGCAAAGTGCCGGGAAGCGATCCGGTCATCGCCGATCTCAACTTCGGCCGAGGGAATGTGATGTTCGATCTGTTGAATGCGGGGTTCGACGCGGTCTACGATGCGCCGGTCTATCGCGCCCTGAAACGCATCTACGACGGGTCAGGTTGGGCCAACGATATCGATCGCGAAATCGCCGACGGTTTTATCTGCCACAACTCGGTCCGCTACGCGGAAAACCACGACGAAGTCCGGCTCGCCGCGGCCTCGGAATGGGGAGGCGTGGGGATGGAAGTTGGCCGGCCTGTTTGCTCGATTCTCTACGGCATGTCGCGTGGCGCGATCATGCTCTATAACGGCCAGGAAGTCGGCGAATCCGGCTTCGGCGCCGAAGGCTTTGGCGGCGACGATGCGCGCACGAGCATCTTCGATTACTGGTCGATGCCCGAGCTCGTGAAGTGGGTGAACGGGCATTGTTATGATGGCGGCGGTTTGTCGCGTGATCAAAAAGCGCTGCGAGGATTTTACGGCCGGCTGATCAATCTCGTGGGAGAACCCGCCTTCCACGACGGGGAATTTTTTCCTCTCAATCCGGCCAATTGCGATAACTCCAACTTTGGACGCCTGCCCGGCGAACAAGCCAACGGCCATTGGCTCTACGCTTTTCTCCGCTACGACATCGCCACCCAACAGCGCTTTCTGGTCGTCGCGAATCTGCATCCGAAGATCGCGCTGGATCGGGTCCGCATTCTTTTGTCGACCGACGCGCTGCTGTTTCTGGACCTGGACAATAACGTCCCAGATTCGCGACTCAAATTTACCGATCGGCTGGAGGAAGAGCGCATCGAAACCAGCGCAATGATCTCAGAAGCAATAAGCGACGGCGTTCCAATCACCAACATCCCGCCACTGACCGCATTCTATCTTGAACTTACTATAGCCGCGTCTCTGTGAGACGCGTCTAATTCGCGACCGCCAGCAACACCGCCTTCTGGACGTGCAGCCGATTTTCCGACTGATCGAAGATCGTCTGCGCATTCGCTTCAAGCGTCGCATCGTCGATCTCCTGCCCCCGATGCGCGGGCAGGCAATGCATCACGAGCGCATCCGGCTTCGCGAGTTTCACTAGCGCTTCGTTGATCCAGTAGGGACCGAGCTCCGCTTCGCGCCGCGCTTCTTCACCTTCCTGACCCATAGAGACCCAGATATCGGTGTAGAGCACGTCGGCTTCCCGCGCCGCCTCCTGCAAGTTCGCAGTACAAATGACATTGCCGCCCGCGTGTTTCAGCGATTCCGGATCGGGCTGATATTTCGGCGGTGAAGCGAACCGCAGCTCGAAGTTCAATTTCCCCGCCGCAAACATCCACGACCGGGCAGTGTTAGAGTTGCCATCGCCCACGAACGTCACCGTCTTTCCCTCGATGCTCCCACGCTTTTCCTGGATCGTGAAAATGTCCGCCAGAATCTGGCAGGGATGCTCGCCATCCGTGAGGGCGTTGATCGTCGGTATTTTGGAGAACTCAGCGAATTCCTCGATGTCGCGTTGCGCAAAGGTGCGAATGATGGCGCCGTGAAGCATCCGGCCGAGGACCCGCGCCGTGTCCTTGATCAGCTCGCCGCGGCCAAGCTGAATGTCGTTGGGATTCAGAAAAATCGTCTCGCCGCCAAGCTCGCGGACGCCGACTTCAAACGAAACCCGGGTCCGGGTGGATGGCTTGGAAAAAATCAGGCCCCAGGTTTGTCCCTGGAGAGGAAACACCGTGTGCTTCCCGCGATTCTGCTTCTGCATAGCCGCGACCCGAAAGATTTCCTCCATCTCCGCGCGGCTGAGCTGTTCGATGCTAAGAAGGTTTTTCATGGCTGGTCAGACGGCCAGTTCCGCGACGACTACTTCGATCGCGCGCAAGCCTTCCATCGCTTCTGGCCGGGTGAGATTGAGGGCGGGCAGAAGCCGAACCACGCTAGTCGCTGCTGGAACAGTGAGCACACCCGCCTCATGCAACCGGTCGACCACCTGAATGGCCGGCGTCTTTTCCGAGCCGCGAAAGCCCGGAGCATCGGCTCGAAATTCCAAACCGATCATCAACCCAAAGCCGCGCACTTCTTTCAAGACCGAGGGAAATTTCCGGATCAATCGCTCCAGCTCGCCTCTCATGAAATGCCCGAGCTGTTCAGCATTGGCCGCGAGCTGATCGCGTTCGATCACCTCGAGAATCTTCAACGCCACCGCGCAACCAAGCGGCGTTCCGCCAAAGGTAGTGGCATGCGTGCCGGGCGAAAGAAGGTCCGCATATTTTTCGCGCACCCAGAACGCGCCGATGGGAAATCCGCCGCCTAACGACTTCGCCATTGAAACGGCATCCGGGGAAAATGTGTGAGCGACCGGAACGTTTTCGAGAATTCGTTGCCAGCTTTGAAAGCGGCCGGTGCGGAAATGGCCCGCCTGCACTTCGTCGAGGAGCAAAAGAATGTTCTTTTCGTCGCAGAGCTGCCGCAAACCCAGGAGGTACTCCGCCGTCGCGGGGGTGATTCCGCTTTCGCCCTGGATCGCTTCAATCAGGATCGCTGCGGTCTCTGGGGTCACTGCGGCGCGCATTGCGTCAAGATCGTTGAATGGAACCTGCCGGAAGCCGGCCATCATCGGCTCGAAACCTTTTTTGACCTTCTCCTGACCTGTCGCAGCGATGCCCGCCAGAGTTCGCCCATGAAACGAACCGTCCGCGCTAATGACTTCATATCGGCCTTGATCGTGCCCGAATTTTCGCGCGAGTTTGAAGAGACCTTCATTCGCCTCCGCGCCGCTGTTGCAGAAAAAACACCGGCCGGGACCCATCATCCTGACAAGCGCTTCCGCGAGCTGAGCCTGCGGCTTGGTGAAATATAGATTGGAGACGTGCAGGAGCTTTCGCGATTGCTCGAGCAAAGCATCGGTGATTTCCGGATTGGCGTGACCCAGCGAACAGACGGCGATGCCGCCCCCAAGATCGAGGTAGCGCTTGCCCGCCACATCCCAGACGTAACTCCCCTCGCCGTGATCGAGCGCGAGATCGAAGCGCGCGTAGGACGGGATGACATTTTTCTGGAAAAGCTTCCTGATGTCGCTGAGCCGATCGACCTTGATCGTTTTGATCTCCCCTGAAATTTCCATTTTCACAAGACCACCTCCGTCCCGACGCCGGCATCGGTAAAAATTTCGAGCAACACTGAATGGGGCACCCGCCCATCGACGAACTGCACTTTCTCCACCCCGCTCTGGACCGCCGCGACCGCGCTATCCACTTTCGGGATCATCCCTTCGCCCACAACTCCATCCATTTTCAATTGCGGCACTTCGCCCGCGCTCAGGTGACTCATCAATGATTGCGGATCGCTGGGATCTCGCAACAAACCCGGAACGTCGCTCATAAAGACGAGCCGCCGCGCCTTAAGCGCAATGGCGGTTTGCGCCGCGGCGATGTCGGCGTTGCAATTATAGATGCGGCCGTCGTCGCCGCGCGCGGTCGGGCTGATCACCGGAGTGATGCTGCGCCGGATGCATTCGCGCAACGGTTCGATGTTCACCTCGTAAACTTCGCCCACGAATCCGAGATCGAGCGGTTTGCCCGATTTGTCGTTAGGCGAAAATTTTCGGCAGCGAAAAATCTCGGAGCCGGCAAAGCCCCGGGCCTTGCCTCCGAGTTCCTCGATCGCGCGCACGATCTCGGGATTGATCTCGCGCGACAAAACGTCGTCGACAAGTTTTACAGTCGCTTCATCCGTCACGCGCAATCCTTGAATGAATGTGGTCTCGAGTCCCGCGGCCTCGACCGCACGCGTGACGGCCTTCCCACCTCCGTGGACCACGACCGGATTAATTCCGACCGCCTCCAAAAAAACAATTTCTCGCGCGACGCGATGCCGTTCCGCCGGGTCCGGCGAATCCATGAAGCTCCCGCCGTATTTGACCACGAAGGTCTGACTGCGAAAGCGCTGAATGTAAGGCAGCGCTTCAAGAAGCGTTCCGGCTTTGGTGATGATTTCTTGCATTAGCGTCTTCTGTAGCCGCTTTGCTGTGCGAAGCGTGAGCTCGGCGGCGCATCAGATTCGCCCGCCGCGGCCCACAGGGCCGCGGCAGAAGAGGCTGAATTTCGTTCCATGTTTAGCCGCCAAGCGACTTGGGATCGCTCACGTTCCCTTTGTTAAACTCAACATATTCCTCTGTGAGATCGGAGGCGTAGAGGACGCAATCATGCGCGCCAGCATTCAAGAAAACATGCAGATCGAATTCGGGTTCGCCGACGATCTTCGCGAGCGTTTGTAATTTGGCCGTGGTCGGTTGGCCGCGCCGCAAAGCGAAAGTGATTGCGCGTTTTCCCGGCGCGCTGTAACCGACATCCACCTTGGTTTCATCCACCGCGGCGGCGGAATAGCCAATCGCACAGAGAACGCGCCCCCAGTTTGGATCGCCCCCGAACCAGCTCGTTTTCACAAGCGAGCTGTTCGCCACCGCGCGCGCTGCTGTCTCCGCGTCCGCGCTCGTTCGCGCACCGTGCACGTGCAACGTGACGAACCGGGTGACGCCTTCCCCATCGCGCACGATCATTTTCGCGAGCTCGAGCGTGACGTGATTGAGAGCCGACTGAAAAATCGCGCGATCCCTGCCGGCAGGATTTCCCGCCGATCCATTAGCCAGAATCAGAACCGTATCGTTCGTGCTCATGTCCCCATCGACCGTGATGCGATTGAAACTCTCAGCCACGGCGCTTTCGAGCGCGCCTTTTAGTACGGACGGCTCGATCGCGGCATCGGTCGTGAGAAAGCCAAGCATCGTAGCATGCAATCCAGCCGCCGGCCGCTGGCCGCTCCGGCTCATTCCCGGCTGAATCATTCCCGCGCCCTTGCAAATCCCGCCGAGCCGAACGCGTACGCTGCCCATCTCGAATTCCACCGCGATTTCTTTTCGGCGCGTGTCCGAAGTCATGATCGCCTCCGCCGTTTCTCGCGCGGGCCCCGATCCCCGCGAAAGCAATCGCGCCGCCTGCGTGATGCCGCGTTTCACATTCGCCATCGGCATCGGCACGCCGATCCGGCCGGTCGAACAGACGAGCACTTCCTTTGCGGAAATGCCGAGGTTCCGCGCCGCGATTTCCGTCATTAACTTCGCGTCCGCAATTCCTCGCGCTCCCGTGCAGGCATTGGCGTTGCCGGAATTCACCACGATCGCGCGCGCCTGTTCTCCGGCCGCGTGTTTCGCGCTGATTTTCACCGGCGCAGCGCAGACCTGGTTCGTCGTGAACATTCCGGCAACGGCCGCCGGCACATCCGAAACGATGAGAGCGAGATCACGCTTGGCGCCTTTCTCCGATCCTTTGCCGGTCCCGATCCGCTTGATATCGCAAAAAACAGCGGCGGCTTTAAACCCACGCGGCGCGCAAATCGAGCCGGGAACGTTTTTGAAAACGTCGGAGCGAGTCTTCATTGCTGGGGAGCGCACGCGCCTCGCGTGCTGATTTCGGCGCCTCGCCGAAATTCTGTCCAGGAAAAGTTCGCGATGGCGAGGGCGCCATCGCCAGCACGCGAGGCGCGTGCGCTCCCCGGAGTTTGAAGCGGCGCCTTCACAGCAGTCCTACGGTTTCTTCGTACCCGCGCATCAAATTGAAACATTGGATCGCCTGGCCGCTCGCGCCTTTGATCAGATTATCTTCGGCGCTCATCACAATCAGCCGGCCCGTGCGCGGATCGAGCCGCCACGCGATCTCGATGAAATTCGAGCCGACGACGTTCTTGGTGTCGGGCAGTGTTTTGTCGTCGAGCAGACGAACGAACGGTTCATCCGCGTAGCTCGCGCGGAAGGCGGCGTCGATCCGTTTCGGATCTTCTCCCATCGCGGTCGGGGCGAAGTAAATCGTTGTCAGGATTCCCCGGTTCACCGGAACGAGGTGCGGAGTGAACTGAATCGTGATCGCGCGATCGGCGGCGGCCGACAATTCCTGTTCAATCTCGGCGAGGTGGCGATGCTTGGGCACACCGTAGGGCCGGAGGCTTTCGTTGCATTCCACGAACAAATAATCGAGCTCCGCTTTCCGGCCTGCGCCGCTGACGCCACTCAAGCTGTTTGCGATGATGCTGCCGGGCTCCACCAGCTTCTCGCGCAGCAGCGGAATTGCCGGCAGCAGGATGCTCGCCGGATAACAACCGGGGCAAGCCACCAGGCGCGCGTCACGAATTTTTTCGCGATAGATTTCCGGCAACCCATACACAGCGCTTGCCAACAAATCCGGCGCGCGATGCTCGTGGCCGTAGAATTCCTGATAGGTTGCGCGCTCTCTGATTCGAAAATCCGCACTGAGATCGACTACGCGCGCTCCGGCGTTCAAGAGCGGTCCGGCGAAATCGGCAGCCACACCGTGTGGAAGCGCGAGGAAAACGACCTCGGCCGCTTCCGCGATTTTGTCGGGAGAGGCATCAGTGAACTGCAACGCCTTCGCAGTCGAATGGTAGCCGACCCGCGGAAAGACTTCGGCCAGATATTTCCCGGCGAATTGCCTCGAGGTCGCGGCCACCAGATCCACCTGCGGATGCCGCAAAAGGAGGCGCACCAGCTCCTCCCCGGTATATCCGGAAGCGCCTATCACCGCGACCCGCGTTCTGTCCGCATTTTTCACAACGCGCAATGCGTATTACGTCTCCGTGCGATTGCAACGAAAGATTGCTGGAGCCGATTAAACTTTCCGCCCGCTGCCGCCTCGCTAACTTGCCTTCATGGAATCGCTCTACTTTGTCGGCGTCGCAGTCATCGCGCTGTTTGCGTTCATTCTTTGCATCATCCTTTTCAATTTCTTCGGTCTCTGGATTCGCGCGCGCATCGCCAACGCGCCGGTCTCGCTCGGCAAAATGGTCGGGATGCGCCTTCGCAAAGTGCCCGTGGGAATGATCGTCGATAACCGCATCACCGCCGTCAAAGCCGGCATCGATATCCCGAGCGATCCGCTCGAAGCGCATTACCTGGCAGGCGGGGACGTCAATCACGTCATCCTATCTTTGATCGCCGCGGATAAGGCCGGCATCTCGCTCGATTTCAACCGCGCTTGCGCGATCGACCTCGCCACCAAAGGCACCGGCAAGACCGTGCTCGAGGCCGTGCGCACGAGTATTAACCCGAAAGTGATCGATTGCCCGAACGTCGCGATGGGGCGCACGACCATCGACGGCGTCGCGCAGGATGGCATCGGAGTGAAGGTCAAGGCGCGGGTAACGGTGCGTTCTCACCTCGACCGGTTCGTCGGCGGCGCCACGGAAGAAACGATCATCGCGCGCGTCGGCGAAGGCATCGTCAGCTCGATCGGCACCGCTGCTTCCTATAAGGACGTGCTGGAGAACCCGGACCGGATTTCGAAAACCGTGCTGGCTAAAGGCCTCGACAGCGGAACCGCTTTCGAAATCTTGTCGATCGATATCGCCGACGTGGATGTCGGCGAAAACATCGGCGCGAAACTCCAGACCGAGCAAGCCGAAGCAGACAAGCGCGTGGCGCAAGCAAAAGCGGAAGTGCGACGCGCCGCCGCAGTGGCGGTCGAGCAGGAAATGCGGGCGCGCACCCAGGAAATGCGGGCGAAAGTGGTCGAGGCCGAAGCGCTCGTGCCGCAGGCGATGGCCGACGCATTTCGCTCCGGCAATCTTGGCATCATGGATTATGTCCGCATGAAAAATGTGCAGGCCGATACTTCGATGCGGGAATCGATCGCCGGCGGCGACAAGCCGCGGACAGAGGGGACGACCTGAGAAAGTTGGAAGTAAGAATTAGGAAGTAGGAAAAGCGGAGGACTTAATGTTCGATCATTCTGCTGTCCCTATGATCATCGGTGCGACGTCGATCTTCGACCATCCCGTCATCCTGATCATCGTCGTTGCGGCGTCGATTTTGCGATGGCTTTGGCAGAAGTCGCGGGCGGAGAAAACGAATGTGGAGAGGCCGGCAGCTCCCGATCAGCCGGTTCCGCGCGCCGAGGCGCAAACTGAGGAAGAGCGCATTCGCCGTTTTATGGAAGCGCTCGGCCAGCCGGTGAGCTCGCGTCCGCCACCTCCAGTCGTGCCGCGGACCAGCGCACCACGCCAGACGGTGCTGCCGCCTCGGCCGCCCTTGAGGTCTCCGCTACCTCGGTTGAAAACAGTTCCTCCACCGCTTCCGCCGTCGCTCCCGTCGATCACTGGCGGAGCGCAGCCCGCTCAACTTCCTCGGAGAATTTTCCAGCCGGCTCCGGTTCAGGACGCCGGCTTCGAGGTGCGCGATCTCGACGCGGCCGCGCTGCAAGATCCATCACGCGCCGCGGTGAAGCCGCAAGAAAACTTGATATTCAATCTGACTTCGCGCGAAGGCCTGCGGAGCGCGATTGTTTTGCGCGAGATCTTCGGGCCGCCCCGCAGTTTGCAGCCGGTCGAGCCGAGCGGCCTTCTAGTCTAAAAGGCCGCGGCCGCCTTAGCGATTAGAAGAGACACAAACGACAACATGCGCATCGGGGTTGCGCCTGAGGCATTCGGCGATCGCGGTGCTCCTGGCAATCCCCGGGGTCTCACCAAAGGACGATCCCCAGCCGCCTGGACTTTGGTTGGAAATCGCGAGGGCGATCCACGCGTTGCGGCACCAGTTTGTGCGGGCATCGCTCCGGCCGCATTCGCGCCGCGCGCGTGAGATGGCCTGTGACTTCGTGGGATATCCATTGCCGTAGCCGTAACGGCCGGTGCTGGGTGAATAAGCGATCGCCGCATAGGTGTCTCCTGCGGCCTGGAGTGCCGGGCTGAGCCCGAGCGCCAGTGCCATTACGATCAAGAGGATTCCGCGAGTCAGATTTTTCATGTGTGGCGGCGAGTGTGCCTGTTCCGAATTGCTGGTCAAGCTCTTCGAGATTTTTGTCGCTATAGCGATCGAATCCGAATCCAGGTCTCGGCGTGGCGTCCGCTCACCGGATCGGTGACGACGATTCGATGCTCGCCGTCCGTCGCCAGCGCGAAATCACGGCCCGCCTCCGAACGGCAGGCCAGCGATTCGCTTTCCCACTTCACTTGGGTTCCTCCATTCGCAAGAAGGGGAATGCGCCGGCTCGAAGGGACATCCGGATCGACAACGTAAATGCTCCCGGGCAACGGCGATGTGATCTGAAGATCGTGGTCCGTCATTGCCAAGGCCGCGCGATCTCGAACGCTGTTTTCCGCACTGCGAAACCAATCAGCGTACTCGGGTCCCAACTGCACATTTCCAGCGGCGTCGTAGTCGCCCGGCGATTCGGCAGCAGGCAAGTGATCGGCCAGGAATTTTTCGCGGACGCCGCGCGGATCGGAATCGGCAAGCAACTTGCCGGTGAGCGGATGCACAAGTCGCTCTACGATCCCGGCCGGCGTCCGATACCAGGTCGTACCGTAATTCGCATGGAGGTAATCGAAGATCGAATGGAGAATCGGGCCCGCGCCGGTCACGCCCGATACCTCGCGCATCGGCGCCCCGTCGAAATTTCCGACCCAGACGCCGACGGAAAACTCGGGCGCAAACCCAATCGTCCAGTTGTCACGGAAATCCGTGCTCGTTCCGGTTTTGCAGGCGACGGGATAATCGAAGCGCAGCGCGGAGTTCATGCCGAATGCGAGAGTGCGCGCGGAGTTGTCGCTCAGAATATCGGCGATCTGCCAGACGAGCTCGGGCTGGGAATAGCGGCGCCCCGAGGTTGGACCGCCACGGAGAACGCGCCAGGGCCGAAACTCTCCCAGGCGGGCGAGGCTCGCATAGGCGTTCGTCATTTCGAGCAAACGCCCTTCGCAATTTCCCAGAGTCAGGCCCAGCCCGTAAATTTCAGCCGGCCGGTTTAGAGTCGTTAGGCCACAAAGGCGGAGACGGTCGTGCAAGGCGGCGGGTCCGCCGCCGGCCAGCAGCACTTTGACCGCAGGAATATTCAGCGAGCTGGCCAGCGCTGTCCGGTATCGGACCGGTCCGTAGCAGCGGCGATTGTAATTTTCCGGGCGATAAAAACCGTCAGCGGAGGGAAAGCTGGTCCGCACGTCCGCCACCATCGTGGCGGGGGTAGCGCCGCGTTCCAGCGCGAGCAGATACGTGAACGGCTTGAGCGCCGATCCAGCCGAGCGCTGGGCCCACGCGCCGTTCACCTGCCCTGCGCCCGGCGCGAAATAATTCTCGGAACCGACGAGCGCGATCACATCGCCGCTGGCGTTGTCGATCACGACCGCGGCGGCATTGCGCACGTTCTGTTCGCGCAATTGAGCAAGGCGATCGCGCATGATTTTTTCCACCTGTTCATTCAGGCGAAAATCCAGCGTCGTTTGGAGATCGGCGCGCGGCATTTCGAGCGGCTGTTGCAGGACCAACTCCACAAAATGAGGCGCGCGAAAACGGCGCTGCGGCGGACGGAGCGCCAGCGTTTCCTTTACCGCTCGTTCGTAGCGAGCCGAATCGAGCTGGCCATTATCGCGCATTCGACGCAGGACAGTCTCCTCACGAAGCCGCGCCGCTTCGGGGGCGATGTGCGGATTGAGTTTCCTGGGGTTTCTCGGAATTCCCGCCAAAAACGCCGCTTCCGCGTCGCTCAAATCCGACACTGGTTTGCCGAAATAATAATCAGCCGCCGAAGCGAGTCCGATATTCAGATTGCCAAAGTCGAGCCGGTTGAGATAGGCGGCGAGAATCTGGTCTTTCGACCACGATTGCTCGAGGCGCATGGCGGTGATGCTCTCGATGAGTTTTGATCGCAAAGTGCGCGGGCGGCGTTCGGAAATCTTCACGAGCTGTTGCGTGATCGTGGACGCGCCGGAAATGATTCGGCCGTGGCCGAGGCTGGTGACAACGGCACGAGTAGTGGCGAGCCAATCGATTCCGTGGTGGCGGTAAAATCGTTTGTCTTCGGCCGCGAGGACGGCGTCGATGACATGACGCGGCACGTCCTCGAGAGCGAGCTCGCGGCTGAAGCGCTCGGCGACGCGCGCTTCGCGCAACGGAATCCCGTTCCGATCGAGAAGGGCAATGCTTTGCACCGGCGGGCGCAAGAGAGCGGGCGGAATCGGAACGAGCTTCAGGGCGAAATGCGCGGCGATTAGCAGGGACGCCAGCGTTCCGAAAATGGATCCTGCTCTAACCCGGCGTCTCATGCCTCACTTCAGCGATTCGGTGTGAACGCGGAGGGTTTCGGTGGTGCCCATGCGCTCGGGATGGTACATCTCTTCGATCTTCGCCGACGGCGCGATCACGTCCCCCGCGGAGATGACACGGGCCAAATAACGCAGCGTGTATTGGCCGGGATACAGCAGGTCCGCGAAAAAGAGCGCGCGATCGGTCCGCAGTTCGCGGTAATCGCTCACCCATTCCGTCCCGAGCCTTTCGCCCGCGACAATCTCCTGCGATTTGAAGGCGGGATTGAGCGCTTCGAAAACGCCGGGGAGCGGATCTTCCACGGCGAGATAGGTCGCTCGGCGGGGCACCTCGATATTCAGCGTGACCAGCACACGGTCGCCGACGCGCAGATTTTCGGCACCGGTCAGTTTGCCATCGTCGCCGAGCTTCGCGTATTTTCTCGTGATCGTGTAGCCGCGATTTTGCCGCGGTTGCTCGATCAGTTTCACCCTGGCCTCGGCCGTGACTTCGGAAAAAATCTGGCCGCCGGTCTTGCTGAGCCGGATCGGTTCGGCGGCCGTCTTGTTCACGATCGGAAACGTCGCGGCCACAAGCGGCTTGTCTTTATTCACCGAGAATGGCGCGGAGGCTTTGTCCCACAGAATCCGGCCGGTGGCGTTCTTATCGCCAGTCTCGACCTGACGGAGGTAGGAAGAGAGCGCGAGCAACGACCACGCGTTTGCCTGCGTCGTGCTCCAGTGCCCGTTGCTGCGTCGCCGGAAAAGCTCGACGGCGAGCTCGTCCACGCGTGGTGATTTGGGCTGGTAGAGCGTCCACGCCATGAGGTGCAAGGCATTCTCGCGTGCGATCGAGCCGAAGAATTGCTCGACGTAGGCATCGTTGCCGGCAGGCGCCTTCAACAATTCGTCGATCATCGCTTTCGGGCCTTTGCTTTCGATCACGGCGAGCGCGACCAGCGCGCGATCCTCCGCGCTTAATTTCGCGCGTTTCTGAAACAACAAATCGTGGTAAGCAGGTTCCGGTTTGCCCGCGACCGCGAGGGTGTAAACGGCGAGACAGCGATCCGAGAGTCCGTACCCGGTCGCGTCTGTCGCCGTGCCGCGAAGTTGTTCGCTGAGATAACTGAAGACCTTCTTCGCCTCCGCCGCCGGCACCGGAAACTTTTGCTTTTGCGCGACGGCGAGCGCGAGTCCGCCGTAAGCGCTGCCCCACAACATCGGTTCGCGGCCGCCCGGCCAATAGCTGAGCCCGCCCGAGCTCGTCTGCATCGAGAGGATCAGGTTGATTCCACGATTCACGACCTCGGCGATCTCGGCATCGCTCTTCGCGAGTTCGGGCAACGTCGCGCGCAGATCACGCACCATCAGCCAAGGGAGAAGACTCGAGGTCGCTTGCTCGACGCAGCCATAGGGATAGTGAAGAAGCTGCCGGAGCGATTCGCGCAACTCGATCACGCGCGTGTTCGCGACATTCACCTCCACCTTCCCGTCGCCCTCCATGATTTGCGGATCGGAAATGCGCGCCAGCTCCGCGTCGTTGCTCTCGATCCGTTTCGTTTGCACTTCGCGGAGAAGCGGCGCCGGATAACCGACCTCGAGCTCGGATTGGAGCGCATCCTGCAATTCAGTTTTCTGAGCGGTCCCGACAAAGCGAACACTCCAGTGCCATTGCGCATGCCCCGTCGCCACGAGCTCCGCCGGAAAATCGAGCGAGATCGATCCTTTGGCCGGCAGCTTCACGTGGCGTTTCGTTTCGCCGGCTTTCGCGGTCGCATCGAGCTGAAGCTCCACGTCGGCTTCACCCGCAACGTCGGTGGTATTATGCAGAACAGCGCGCAACACCAGTTTGTCGCCGAGATTTCCGAAACGCGGGATCGAGGCCTCCAGCATGATTGGCTTGTTTATCTCGACGGCTGATTCGCCGGTGCCGAACTGGTTCTGCCTCGTCGCCGCGATCGCGATCACGCGATAGCGAGTAAGGCTGTCCGGCGCGACGAACTCCGCGCGCACGCGGCCCTGCCCGTCCGTGCGGAGGGTGGCGTTCCAGAACGCGCACGCCAGGAAATTTTTGCGCAGACCCTCGAGCAATGGCGGCCCGCCTTTGCCGTCACCGATGAGATATCCCTTGTTCGCAAAATCGGATTCCTCGGCCTCCTCTTTCAAAAGGGTCGGCAAATTCAGGCTCGTCTGGACAGCGAGCCGGCGCCGTTGATTGAAGAACGTCAACGGATCGGGCGTTTTGTAACCGGTGAGCGAAAGGACGCCTTCATCGACGGCGAACAGCACGATTTCGGAATCCGCCGCGGGCTTTCCGCCGGCATCGCGCACTTCGGCTTCGAGCGCGATTTTTTCTCCCGGTTTTGAAACCGGATTCGAAGCCTTTACGGTCACGGCCAGCTTGTCGTTAGGCCGTGCGACTTTTACTTCGCAATAGCCGATTCGATATTCCGGCGCCTTGACCTTCCGCGGACTGTCGTTCGCGCCGCGAAGCAACATCACGGAGACAAAGACATTGGGCGCGTCTGTCTCCGTGATCGGCACTTGCACGGAGGGCGCGTTGCCGCTGAGGCGCGTGACAAAGGAACGCAAAACGCGATCCCGCTCCACGGTGACCAAAGCGTCGCCCGCGATCGGCGTCTTCACCATGATCGTCGCGGTCTGGCCTGGCGCGTAACTCTCCTTGTCCGTCACGAGATCGATCGCGTAAGGATTCCGGTAATTCCAAACCGTTTCCCCCGGGCCGACGACGTCGAAGTTAAGCGAGGTCAGAATGTCGTGGCCGCCCGCGTCTTTGCCCGTGGCTTCGAGCAGGTATTCGCCCGGTTTTCCGGCCACGACATCGGAAAGCGCCGCCGCAATCGGTTTGCGATCCGCACCAATCCCAGGCGTGGTCGTGAGCTCGCGCTCCCATTCGACATGGAGCTCAGCCTTGCTGTCGAATTCCGTCGTGTCGCCCGCTGCCGCGAGCCGATTTGTTTGCCAGGTGACGCGCGTAAGGCGGACCGTGGATTTAACCGGCGTGGTAAGCGTTTTGCCGTCATTGCCAACCGCGATGAGCTCAATCGGGAGCCGATCGCCTTCTTTCATCACCGAATCGACCCGGCGCAGACCGAGATAATAATCGGAGCTGTGTTGGACGAACGACTTCGATTCGGAAACGGTTTGTTGACTGAGATCGGTGACTTCGCAAAGCAGCTTCGCGGCGCGCGGCTGCGGCGCTTTCGGGTTGATCGGGAGTTGCGTGGCAACCCGGGCAGCGCCGTTCGCGTCCACCTCCACTTCACCCTGCGCATTGAATTGCGAGATGCGGTCCAACGCGCGGTTCAACCGGAAATCCTCCACCGCGTTGCAAAAGCCGAAATCGGCGAGGCCGTCGGGCTTGAAGGAATCGTCTCGCGCGACGAGCGACCAGGTGAGTTTCGCTTTCACGAGCGGCTTGCCCATGAAATATTTCGCGGCGATTGGCAGATCGAGCTGCGCCGGTCCGGTTGCGGCCGGTGGAGCCGGGATCGAAATCTCAAACGCATTCGGCCGATATTCCTGCACCTGGAAATCGCCATAGCCCGTGAACTTGTGCTCCTTCTCGTCATCCGTCACTGCCACGCGGTACTTCCCGAGGCTGCCCGCAGGTATTTTGATGTCCTCGGCAAACGAACCGAACTCCGAAAGCGTGATTTGTTTCATGAAAATTTCACGATCGCGCGCGTCGGTCACTTTCACCGTCAGCCTTTTCCCGGCGGGCAGCGTCGCCTGGTTCTCGTCGAGGTTGCGCGCAATGCCTTTGAGGTGAACGACGTCACCGGGCTTGTAAACGCCGCGCTCGGTGAAAAGGAAAACCGCGCGCAGTTCCGTCTCGTCTTCACCGCTCTCATCGTAAACGCCGAGGCGGTAGAGCGGCACCGAGCTCTCGCCGCTGTTGATCGCGATGAGATGTCCGTCCTCGCCGCGCTGAGCAAAGACCCATCGGGCATCACTGGTCGCAGGCAAACGCGCTCCGCCATGCGCGTCCGTCACTGCCTCGCCCAACTGCTTTTGCTCGGTATCAATAAGGCGAAGTTGCACGCCCGGCAGCGCCTCTCCGCTCGAGAGTGAAAAAACGTGGAGCGAGATCCCGCTCTTGTCCCGTTTCCAAACCGCGCCCAAGTCGGTCAACTGCACGACAGCCTGCGTACCGACGCGTTTTTTCTCCTCCGTCACGGGATCGATCGATTCGGCAGTCAGCAGAATCGCTCCCGTCTTGTGTTCGCCCAGGATTTCATCCCAATTCAACGGGAGCGTTTCCGGTTTATCGACGTTGCTGCCGGCGCTCAATTCCCGTTCCCAAATCACTTTTCCAGGCAGCTTCTCGACCTCGATGCGGCTGTACATTTCGTCGCCCGGCATTTCATCCCGGCGTTCTTCGTACTGATCGTAGGCCTTGATCGCGACCGTGGTGGTATCGCCGGTAAAGAGCCGCGCGGTCACGCGAATGCGCGGCACGTTTACCGAGAGCAAACGGAAGCGGCGGGTTCCGGAAAGATGCTGGTGCGTGGCGAAGTCTTCGAAAACGAGCCGCGGCGCGATTTGTTTGAAGACGAGATTGCTGATCTGGGCGCGTTCGAGCCGGAACGGCTGAAGCGCCGGCAGCCCGTTCTTTATCGCCACGCGATATTGCGCACCGAGCGCGAAGTCACCCCTGAAGGTGACCGCGTCTCCCTCGACGTCGGCTTTGAACTTCGGCGGCGCCGGACTGATGGAAATCCACCGCGAAATTGTTTCGGACGTAACCTCCGGGGCCAGCGCCTTGGAAAAGTGGATGATGACGCGCCGGCCGGCGACCCGGTTGCTCTCCGCCGCGATCTCGCTGACGACGAACGGCTTCACCGTGCCGACGATGATTTCCTTCCGTCCCGGCAACGCCACTTTCCATTCCGCGGCCGGCAAACCCGCTTCAACAACCAGTTTCCAATCATTGCCGGGCGGCAATGGTTTCGCTGCCACCACAAAGAGAACATTCTGGCGAACTGGCTTATCTTTGTCTTTCTCTTCGTCTTCCTCGACCGGGGCCGCCTTCTCCCCCCAGATCGACAAGTTGCGATCGTCGCTTTGATAAGTCGGAAATGCGCGGTCGCGATTTTTCGGATCGTTCGCCTGCTCAACCCGCGCGTCGATCTTCACTCCCGCGGCGTTGGTATAACGGAAGAATTTTGCGCAGGCCTCTGCCTTTACGTTCGCATTGAAAAGAACCAGATGACGCGGCGTGGCTGACGCGTCCTGCGGATCGCCCCCGCCGATCCACGAGATGCCTTTCACGCGAAACGGCGGAGTTTCCACGTTCTCGCGCAAGCTCGATTTGATTTCGCGCCCGGCCGCATCCTTCAAACCCGAGCGGAGCGAGATCTGGTACTTGACGCCGAGGGGCAGAATTCCCTTCGGCGCGAAGGTTCCGCTCCGCGTGGTGAGCCAGATGAACTGCCCTTCCACCGCGGGCGTGAAAAGAAGCGGCGAGATCGCGGCTGGTTTGCCAACCTGATCCGCCGGCACCATCTCGGTGGCGAACCGCAATTCGAAAGTGCTTGTCGCCTCGAGCCGGCGCGACGGGAGGAGAAGCTGCACGGCGCGCTCTTGCGCGAAAGAAGTGGTGGCAAGACAGAAAGTTAGCGCTAACCAAAATGATCGCATCATCTTGGAAGCGAGCCTAGCACGCGAACTTGCTATGATTTCAACTCAAATCGCAAAAGCCTAACGGCACGAGGGCGGCGGTCGTAATTTCACTTGCACACCGCGCATCCGATGCGAAACGGTAGCGGCACCGGCCGGCGTGGCGGAACTGGCAGACGCGCTGGACTCAAAATCCAGTACTCGCAAGAGTGTGTGGGTTCGAACCCCTCCGCCGGTAAGATGACGCGCCGGGCGTTTGGCTCCCTTGCGGAACGACTGCGCGGTGGATCCTAACGGCAGGCTGGAGCGTTACCTCCCCGTAGCGGCGCCGTCGGCGTGGTCCTGAATCTTCCTCACGTCCTCGGTGCGAACCAGACCCGACTGGCGCGCTGCGACTGCCTCAGGTGAATCCTCTGGAACCCATCTTCCCGGCATATTGCTGCCGACCGTCGGTGCGATGTAGATCATTTTCTTTTTGGATTTGGGATCGATTTTCACGGTCGCTGTCTCAGCGACCTGACCGGTTATGTGCAAACCCGAGCCGACCTCCAGTTTCATCGCCACACCGCCACCGTGGAACTTGTCTCCGGTAATGCCATTAGCGACTACCTTTTTTGTGCCGGCGGAAATGACCAGCGTGTACTGCTGGCCTTTCAAAGCCGCACTCGATGAATTGAACTGCACGACGTAATTGCCGGCCTTGAGGTTTGGAGTCGCGAAGGTTCCCGACTCGCCCGTAGCGCCTTTGAAGGCGACTTTTCCGCCACCATCAGACACGGTCACACTCACGGCCGGAACCACGCTGTAACCTACGGAAACAGCCAGGAGAAAGAGAACGATTGAAGCGAAGCGGAGTATGTTCTTCATCCCAGAATGATATCGGGGAAAAGCGCCAGCGCCAATTTTTTTGCAGGTTCCCTGGCGAACTACGGGTCAATGCCCGACGTCGCCGTGATCCTGCCACTTCCGGACATCCTCGAGCCGAAAATAGCCCTGGTTACGGGCGGGGACTGCCTCGATGGATCCTTTCGCTACCCATTTTCCGGGCATGTTGCTGCCAACCGTGGGCCGTAAATAAATCATCCGTCTCGCGGCGACGTTTGGTCCGACCAGGATTAGGCCGACAACGTTTGCTGGCGGCCCCACTTCCACATTGACATTCACACCCCCAACCAGACTGCCGCCAGAAACATCGCTTTGCGAGGTGGTCTTTATGCCATCAATGGCAATGGAGAATTCCATCTCTTTCGATTGCGACGAACTCGCCGCACGAAACTCGACGGAGTATCGGCCCGCGGGCAGACGGCCGAGCGAAAAGGTGCCGGCAGAATCGGATTTCACCTGCTTCACTATTTTGCCTCCGGCCCTTTGTTTCACGGTGATGTCCACCGTGGGAACCGCTAGAATCGCACTAGTCGCAAAGAGAGCAGCGAGAAGAAGGATACTGCGAAGGATGGTTCTCATAATCCCCAGGCTACCCCCTCGCCGCCCCGCAGCCAAGGTGAAAAGGGCCGCGGCAAAATCGCTTGATCAGATCAACGGCCAGTCCCGCTATCCCGGACGTTTCCGCCGGCTCCCTCCTGGTGAGGATCGGGAGCCCTCTGCATATTTTGCCGGAAATCGTCACTGCTGACCCGGACGATATTGTGGGCGGCCGCTTCCTTTGAATCGGCATCCACCCAATGTCCCGGCATGTGGCTGCCGACTTCGGCGGCTATCCAAACCATTTTCTTAAGCCCTCCGGCCAGGACTTGTCCGCGAACCTTCGCGCCAGCGCCCACCTCCACCGGAATGTCGACTCCGGCCAAAAGTTTATCGCTCGTTAGGCCAGTTTGATTCACCGGGCGTTTTGTTCCTTCGACTTTGATCGAATACGAGGTGGCGACAATGGCTTTAGTCGTTGAAGCCATTTTTGTATCTGCCGCTTTCTGCGGGCGGATCGTCAGGGTGTAGGAGCCGGCCGGCAACCCTTCGAGAGAGAAGGTGCCGCGGGCATCGGTCACGGTGCGCTTGGCCGGATTTTGTTTCACCACGACACTAACTCCGGCCACACCCTTCGGGCCTGGAGGTTCGGCCCCGTAAACGGCCGGCATCGCGAAGAGGACGGACAACAGAATACCGCGGATCATGTGCTTCATGGCTTCGCAGAATAACGACCGAGTTTACCCAAGCCAAGCAAAAAACTCTTTGCACACGTCGCGACCGCTCACCAACTTTGGAGTTACGCCCCGTCTATGAGCTGCACCGTGAAGGTGCTTCGCTAAAAGTTAACGGCCGGTACCGCTTGGCCGGTCGTTAAATCCACGCGGGCCCTCAACCTCCTGGTGGGGATCGGCAGCCCTCTGCATATTATTCCGGAAATCCTCGCCGCTTATCCGGACGGTATTGCGAGAGGCCGCTTCCTTTGAATCTGCATCCACCCAATGTCCGGACATGTGGCTGCCGATCTCGGCGGCGATCCAAACCATTTTCTTAAGCCCTCCTGCCAGGACTTGCCCGCGAACCTTCGCGCCCGCTCCCACCTCCACCGGGACATCGACTCCGGCCAGAAGTTTGTCGCTCGTCAGGCCAGTTTGATTGACCGGACGTTTTGTTCCTTCGACTCTGATCGAATACGAGGTGGCGACAATCGCTTTAGTCGTTGAAGCCATCTTTGTATCTGCCGCTTTCTGCGGCCGGACCGTCAGAGTGTAGGAGCCGGCTGGCAGGCCTTCGAGAGAGAAGTTGCCGCGGGCATCGGTCACGGTACGCTTCGTCGGATTTTGTTTTACCACGACACCAACTCCGGCAACACCCTTCGGAGTCGGAGGTTCGCCGCCGTAAACGGCCGGCATCGCGAAGACAGCCAACAAGAGGATACCGCGAATCATGTTCTTCATGACTTCGAAGAATAACGGCCGTGCTTCCCCAAGCCAAGCAAAAACGCTCTGCGGGAACCTTCCTGGTTCGCGCCCCCGCGCTATCGGTGCACCTGGTGCCGAACTCCATCCACGCTCACTGGATATGCATTGAAATGGCGAGCGGCCTTGGCTTCGGCCGAATCTTCCGCCACCCAGCGTCCCGGGAGATTGCTGCCGGGTTCCTTCGGTATCCAAATCATGTTCTTCTGGGCCCCGGCAGCGACTTGGCCGTGGATCCTCGCGCCCGGTCCAAGGTTGACCTCGACTTCGACTCCGGCCAAAAGGTCATCGCTCGTTAGGCCGTTTTTATTCAGCGGACGTTTTGTCCCATCAATCTTGATCGAATACAACGTGGCAACGATAACCTTATTCGATGTGCTCGGGATGTGTTCCCCTTTCCGCGAGCGGAAAGTCAACGTGTAGGAGCCGGCGGCCAGAGCTTCGATGGCAAAATTGCCGCGGGCATCCGTGACCGAACTGTCTTTGGGCCTTTGTTTCACGATCACGTCCACTCCGGCTACCCCCCGATCGGGCTCGCCGCCGTAACTGGCTGGCGTCGCAAGAGCGACGAGCAAAAAGACGATACCAAGCGTCCTGTGCTTCATGACTTCAGAGTTTAACATCCACCTTCATTCAAGCCCAGCAAAAACTCGCTGTTTCCAGATCGGGTTGTGGTAGCATCCTATGTGACGCGCGCATTTAAAAATCTGCGCTCACGGGCGGCGAAAATCTTCTGCGCCATCGCGTGGCTCGCATTTTCCGCGAGCGCGTTCCCCGCCGGTTTGCGCTTTGCTGGTGCGCCTCTTACCCCTGGCCGCATGGTCCGCGTGAGCGTGCCTTTGAGTGAGCTGGAGAAATCGTATGTCGCGGAAGGGGGCAACGCCGTGCCGCCTTATACAATGGCTACGCTGGCTATCCCCCGCGGGTTTGATCCGAAGAAAACGTGGCCCGTGCTGATCGTGTTCTCGTCGAGCGATCACCTATTTCCGAGTTGGTACGACCTGATGGTCCACTACCGTGTGACTGCGCTTGCGGAAGGCTGGGTCCTGCTCGCTGGCGACGGGCCGAAGCCGCCTCCCGTCCTGGACAGCTCCGGCTGGCGGGCCGGTCATACCCTGGCGGCGCTCGATGCGTTGAACCGGAGCTTCCCCGGTTCCAGCAAATGGCCGATCGTGTGCGCTGGTCAATCCGGCGGCTCGAAACGGGCAAGCTACCTTGCGCCGCTCCTCGCGGCGGGTGGTTATCGCGTCGCGGGAATTTTTCTCAACGGGATGAATGAGGAGCGAATCACGGAAGCCTACCGCCGATTCAAACCGGGCCATGACTTTCTCCGCACTCCTATTTTCTTGAGCAGCGGAGTGCACGACATGATCGCCAAGCTCGAGCAGCAAAACGCCGTGGAAAATTCGATGCGACGAACCGGATTCGAAAACATCCGGCACACGACCCACCCGGGCGGGCACGAAGTGAGGCCCACCCAATTGCAGGAAGCGCTCCGCTGGTTTCGAAAAGGAATGTAGCGTCCCCCGGCGAACTAGCCGGAACTCTTCGATTTCACCCAGGCGTCGACCAGTTGCTCCAGCATGTCGAGCGGCACTGGCCCGTTCGTCAGCACCACGTCGTGAAACTCTCGCAGATCGAATTTCGCGCCGAGCTGCTTCTTCGCTTTCTCCCGCAGATCCAGAATCCGGAGCATACCGATTTTGTACGCGGTGGCCTGGCTCGGCATCACGATGTAGCGATTAATCGAATCGACGCAATCGGCCTCGGCGTTAGGCGTATTCTGTTTGAGATAATCAATCGCCTGCTGGCGCGTCCACTTTTTCTGGTGAAGGCCCGTGTCGACCACGAGCCGCCCAGCGCGCCAAAGCTCAAGCGAAAGCCTGCCGAAATCAGAGTACGGATCCTGATACATCCCGATCTCTTTCGGTGTGAGCTCGCTGTAGAGCCCCCACCCTTCGCTGTAAGCGGTGAAACGCCCGCCGAACTTCCGGAATTTCGGAATTCCTTTCAGCTCCTGCGCGATCGCGATCTGCATGTGATGGCCGGGAATGCCCTCGTGATGGGCGAGCGATTCCAGCTCATAGGTCGGCGTGTTCTTCATGTCCGACAGGTTCACGTAAAACATTCCGGGCCGCGATCCGTCCGGCGCCGGTTGATTGTAAAAGGCCTTGCCGGCCGAACTTTCGCGGAATTTTTCCACGGCCTTCACCACGATATCCGCTTTCGGTTTGGTGAGGAACAACTCGTCGAGCCGCTTTTTCATGTCGTCGACGATCCTGGTCGCCATCGCGAGATACTTCTGCTGGCCTTCCTCGGTCTGCGGTAAATAAAACTGCGGATCTTCCCGCATGAACTTGAAGAATGCCTGGAGGTCGCCTTTGAATTTCACCTTCTCCATGATCTTGCGCATCTCGCCGTGGATCCGCTCGACCTCTTTCAGGCCGGTCTGGTGAATTTGCTCCGCGGTTAGATTCGTCGTCGTCGTCCGGCGCAAAGCGAACTCGTAAAACTCCGCGCCATCGGGAAATTTCCAGACGCCCGCGTCGTCGGTCGCTTTTTTCTCCTGGGCCTGCAAGGCCACGATCAATTTCGCGTAGGCCGGCTTCACGGAATCGACCAGCGCCTTCCGCGCGTCCGCGATCAACTTGTCGCGAGCAGCGGTATCCAGGTTCTTTACCGCGCCAACTTTCTTCGTGAAGTCTTCCAGCAGCGGACTTACCGGCCCCGATTCCTCGAATGGCTGGCCTTTGGTCACTTTGATGCAGGCCTCGAGCACGAGCGGGAAAACGAATTTCGGCGGGATGACGCCATGCTCTTCGCGCGCCTTCAGGTTCACGATCAACTGGTCGAACAATTTTGGGATGCCGTTGAGCCGGGCGATGTATGCCTGCGCATCTTTTTCGTTGTCGATTTTGTGGATGTTGATCAGGAAGGTCGGGATCTCGGAGTGAGCTCCGCCCATTTGATTCACGGGATAATTATCGAGGCGGAACTTGAAGCCCTCGGTGTCCCGCTGGACCTGAAACTCGTAGAGATCGCTACTGAGCTGCGCCTGCTTATCGAGCTTCTCCTTCGGGAATTGCCGCTTCAGCTCGGCGAGATTTTTTTGCGCGGTCTCGAGATCGCGCTTCGCCGCCTCGTCCGAGATGTCGTTCCACTGATCGTTGTGCGTCTTGATGCCGAGCGACGACTCGATCTGCGGATGGGTCGCGACGAATTCGTCGAAGCATTTATCGAGGAATTCATTGGCGCGCTGGGATTCGGTCGCGGTGGGGCTGGCAGGCGCGGGCGTTGGTGTGTCGGCGGCAAACGATGTGAGCCCGCAAATCGCGAGCGCGCAGATGAGATGAATCGGTCTTTTCATGTTCCGTAAATGTAGAAGCGCTCGCCGCCACGAACGCCGATTGTTTGAATTACTCGGCAGCGGCTTTTTCCGCGCCCAAACCAGTATTCGCGCGAACACTCAGTTCCGCAAACCGAGCTTCGGCGCGCGGTTCGCGGCGCAGGAACGTTCCGACCACCGCGCCCAGGAAGCCGAGCGGAATGCTGAGAATACCCGGGTTCTTCAACGGAAAAATCGGTTGTCCATGGATGAGCGCTTTGGCGTCCATTCCCATTACGCTTGGGCTGATCATGATCAGCACGATCGAGCTGGCGAGCCCCACGAACAGGCCGGCCACGGCGCCGGCGGTATTGAAGCGGCGCCAGAAAATGCTCAACACGATCACCGGCAGATTGGCGCTCGCCGCGACCGCGAAAGCGAGACCGACGAGGAAAGCGACGTTTACGGTCTGGAGCTTGATGGCCAGCAGGATCGCAACGGCGCCGACCACAAACGCGGTGGCCCTCGCGACGCGGACCTCTTCACCGGGGCGCCGTTCGCGGCCGTGGTGGATCACGTTCGTGTAGAAATCGTGGGCGAAGCTGGTGCTCGCACTGATCGTTAGGCCGGCGACCACCGCCAGGATCGTGGCGAACGCGACCGCGCTGATAAAAGCGAAGAACACGCTCCCGCCCAAGGCCTCCGCCAGGAGCGGCGCGCTCATGTTTTCGATGCTGATCTTACCCGGCGTCAGGATCGTGGCGGCACCAAAGCCGAGAAACGTGGTCATGATGTAGAAGACGCCGATCAGCACCATCGCCCAGACCACGGAGTGCCGCGCCGTGCGGGCATCGGGCACCGTGTAGAAACGCACTAGAATATGTGGGAGACCGGCGGTCCCGAAGATAAGGGCGAGACCGAGCGAGATCAGATCAATCGCGCCCCAGGGCGGCTTGAAGAGCAGGCCCGGCTGGAAAAAGTTCCGCGTAACCGTTGCGCCGTCACCGCCGGTCCAGCTCACGTGGCTGATCGCGTCGAAAAATGCGCTGAAGCTGAATCCAAAATGTTTCATCACCAGGATCGAGAGGAAAATGCTGCCGCTCATGAGCAAGACCGCCTTAATGATCTGGACCCAAGTCGTCGCCAGCATTCCACCGAAGACCACGTAAACGATCATCAGAATCCCGACGCCAATCACGGCGGTCTCGTAGTTCACACCCGGCAGGAGCAGCTTGACGAGCGCGCCGGCGCCGACCATTTGCGCGATCATGTAGAAGGTCGAGACGGTCAGCGTGCTCAGCGCGGCCATCGCGCGGACCGGCCGGGCGTTGAGACGGTAGGCGAGCAGATCGGCCATCGTGTATTTGCCCGCGTTGCGGAGCGGCTCGGCCACGATCAGCAGCACAGTGAGGTAAGCGACCAGCCAGCCGACCGAATACATGAAGCCGTCATAGCCATTGAACGCGATCATGCCCGCGATGCCGAGGAAGCTGGCAGCGCTCATGTAATCGCCTGCCACGGCGAGGCCATTCTGCCATGCCGTGATGCGGCGGCCTGCGGCGAAGTACGCGACGTCGCCGCGCGAGCGCCGCGCCGCCCAGTAGGTGATCCCGAGCGTGATCAACACGAACCCAAGGAACATCGCGAGCGCCGTTGTCATGATTGCCTCTTGCTCCTGATCGTTACTCGGATCCCGCGTCTGGCTTGATAACCTCCTCAGCCATCCTGTCGAACCTGGCCGCGGCGCGGACATACAGAGCGGCGATGATCCACGCCACGAAGAACTGCGAAAGCGCGAAGAGATACGCGAGATTCACCGGACCGAAGACCTGCCTTTCCATCAACGGCCGCGCGTAACCGATCAGCACCGGCAACGCAAAATAATAGACGATGAAGAAGATCGTCGCCGGCACGATGAAACGCCGCTTCGCCTTGAGCAGGTTCCGGAATCCTTCGCTCGCCGCGAGCCGTTCCCAATCAATCACATTCGGCTCTTCATCCGCGGTCCGTTCGTGCGCAGGCTTCGGTCCTCCGAGCGGCGCGATATCGGTGTCCGCGCCAATGATCGGCGTATCATCGTGTGGAATTTTTTCGTCACCCCAGCCCATTGCTTCCACTTACGAGCACGCCTCGCGGAAGAACAAGTAAAAGTCTGCGCGGCAAACTTTAGCGCTGCATAAGCTTCACGTTAAAGCACAGCTTACGAGTCGTGCTACACTCTGGCGTCTACGCGTGCGTTGGAAGAAGACATCAATGCGGAAATTCCCTTCGTTTACATCAGCTCTGAAACGAATTGTGGGGCCGACGGGCCATAAGCCAGTGTCCGTCTCGGGGAATGGTGTTCCAAAGGCAGACATTCCCGGGATGGTTTCGTCCGCCGAAACGGCGTTCTACAGCGAGAGCGCGGCTCGCTATTTTGGAAGAGAAGGTGCAATTGTTGATCTAGGCTGCTGGCTGGGTTCGACGTCAATCGCACTCGCTCAAGGCATCCTAAGTCACGGCTCTAAGGCCGATAATCGGAACGAGAAAGTCTTCGGTTTTGATACGTTCCAATGGGATACGTGGATGCCGGCGCACATTCCGTATTGCCAATACGAGCCTGGGGACAGTTTCCTCCCCGAGGCCCGGCGGGTCGTCCGCGAGCATGGAGGCGGCAGAGTCGAATTGATTCAAGCAGACTTGGGACTTTACGAGTGGACCGGTGGCCCGATCAAACTCTTGCTGGTGGATGCAATGAAAAATGAGAACCTTGCGATTCAGATCCCGCGGATTTTTTTTTCAAGTCTGATTCCGGGAAGTCTCCTGATCCACCAGGACTTCAAGCATTATTACACTAGTTGGATCCACGTGCTCCAGTATCGGCTCCGCCAATACTTCCGGTTTTATCAGAGCGTCCCGTGGGGGACGGCGGCGTTTGAATTACTTGCACCAATCCCGAGCGAGGCGATCGATCGAGCAACGGAGTTCACCACGATTTCGGATGACGAGACTGATGCATCATTTCGTCACTCCCTCGATCTCGTAGGGCCCGACGAGCGCGCAAATATCGCGGCCGCTCATGTCATGCATTACGTCCATCTGAAGCGCAAGGACAGGGCATCTCAGATAGTGGAGCTTTACCGACCGCGCGGGATGTTGGATCAAGGAGAATTTCCCAAGGTGCTGAGTCTCCTTTGTCAAACGTAAACACCATTCCTTAGGCATCCCTTTCCGAGCAGCCAATTGTTGGATCCTGAGGAAATTCGGGTTGTCGAGAGCCATTGCTTCACCTCTCGAGCATGCCGTTCGCGAGACAAGCAAGCACGCCACTCCATCGCGACCCTTGCAAAATGCATAGCTGCCCGCGCGGATAGTTATTGTGTGCGCAGAGCAAAGCTCCTGTTATGAGAGAGCAAATGCCTGCCCGTGCAACTATCTCCAATTTTCTCAGAAGTTGCCTGCTGCTCCTCTGTCTATTCGCGCCGTCGGTTTGGATGATCGCGACCATCCCGCCACTCTGGCGTGATTCCGACGCCTACATTCAGGCCACGGAGAATCCCCTGCTCTCGACCTTTTGGGGATTTGGTCCCGCCTACTGTTATGCGGTAAAGGTCCCGCTCTTTGCCGGAGAACAGTTAGAGCGCTTACGACAACACATTCCAGCCGACCGCGCCATTGGATCATCCCAGCCCAGGCTGACTGATTCCGGAATCTGGCTGATCATCGTCGGCCAACACCTGGCCCTCTGCGGCGCAGCGTTTTATTTTATCGCCGCAGTCACGAGGTTCTTTTGGGTGCGCCTCGGGTTGGCACTGATTTGGGCGAGCAACGCCCTTTTCTACACATTTGCCCACTGTGTTGGATCCGAAACGCTCAGCCTCATTTTCATCATCCTGCTTGTGGCGAAGGGGCTGCGTTTAGTTCGGAGCGACAGCGAAGCGGGATGGAGGGATTGGTATGTCTTTGCGATAGTTCTCTGGGTCTGCATTCTCTCAAGGCATCTTAATTTAATCCTCATCGCGTTTCTTCCCGCCATGTTCCTGCTTTCGTGGATGCTGAACCGCGCTCGGGGCTTCTTTACTTTGGACGACAGACGAAGGCTCGAGCTGCGCCAACTCAGGGCGAGAGATTTTCGTCAGGCCGTCATCGCGACAGCTATCGGAATCGCATGTTTTGCTATGACAAATCTTGCGGTCCATAATCTTGCCCGAAAGAGCAGGTTTCATCCTCACTCGAGAATCGGATTTACCTTTCTCTGGCGATTACATTTCCTGCAAGAGTTTACGCCAGAAGCACGCGCTGCTTTGTTGCGAAAGGTGGCCGCCCACACGCATTCCCCAGAGGTCCGCAAGCTCCTTACGCTTCTGGAACAGATGCTCGCAGAACGCGCGGACTTGATCACTACGGGACCATTCATGCAGAGGGCAATCGAACTATTCAATGGACCGCTCCATTGGGAAGAACTCGACCTCGCACTTAACCAGATGGCCTTTGCCTTTCTTCTGCCGCCACCGGCCGAATTGCTGCACGCTGCCAGAACAGATTTCGTCGCCGTTCTAGCGATGCCTTCGACCGAGATCTCGTCCTCTTTGTTCGCAACCACCGCTTACTATTTTGACAATAAGGAGCAGATGCCGGGCTGCGCGGAACTGGTGACATTCCGCGGCAACGCGAATGCGGAGAAGATATGGCAGCTTCAGCTCCAGTATCGTTACTTCCGGTTGTGGCAGAAGCTGAGTTACAACCGCGCTTTGGTGGCCTGGTTTGTTGCCCTATCTGTTTTTGTCCTTACCGCTCGACGAAAGAAACAGAACCCGGGAACCATCTCCGTCTTCGGAATTGCACTCACCGCCGTCGGAATCACATTCGTCGCGGCTACCTGCCTGCTGGATGAATTTAGCCCGCGCTTTGGCCTGCCGATGTGGGAGCTGCTTCTGCTCTCCCTCTACCTCTTTGTCGGAAGAACTGCCGACCTTCTCGCTCTCGCGAGAAGAAGCAAAAGCGCTTGAGGTTAGGCCGCCCGTTGAAGGCAGCTCCGGCGCTAACCCTTGTCTAAAAAATGAAAAGCTTCTGCGCTTACGGCGCTCGCATGCTGACGGTTCGATCGCCGGCGCGCGGCCCCTTCTGCAAGTCCCAGCCGGCATTGAGCTCCAGAATCCAGCCTTCGCCTTTAGCGCCTGCTGCTTCTGAGTGAGTAGGAACCGAGACGGTGACCTTGCTAAAGTCCGACTCGAGCAGCGCTCCGTTCGAAACCGTCAGGATACCCCAGATATCCACAATCTTGATGTTTGGATAAACTGTTCCGCGCGGTTCCAGCGAAATAAGTTCGCCGGGATCGAATTGCATTTTCATTTGCTGCAGCGGGATCACGAGCACGGGCCCATCAATAAATTTCTCTCGATAGGCCGCGAGCACCTTGTCGCGCTTGCTGGCGCGTTCGGTTTCGGAAGCCACAAGTGCCGCTGCCCCGTAACTCTGGGAACGCAACTGCGCCGCCTGCTTTAGATCATCCGGCAACGAAATCCCCAGCGCCGTTTGGAGCAACGTTCCCAGATCGTCGGTGCGCTTCAAATTCTTTCGCCAATCCGGCGCAGTTTGGTCCAGGAGAATGCCGTAGGCAGGGCCCGAACCATAGGCGAACGATCGGATGAACGTCGGCTTCGCGGTTGACTCCTTCAGATTATGATCAGCGACAAAGACCGCCAGGTCACCCGCGCCGCTCAGCGCAACGCCGGTATACTCGGCCAGGCCCTCGTGCATCTCCATGGCGCGTTCTTCTTCGCCGGCTTTCTCGAAGAGCGAACGCCGGTAAGCGCGAAAGAGCAGCGCGTCGCTGATCGCTTCGTGGCGCTCCTTGCCGGATCTGGTCAACGCGGCTGCCAAGGCGCGCCATTCCAGTTGTAGCCAGATGCGGCCGTTGGCTGAATCCAGATGGCGATTGGCGGCGCCCGAGCCGGGAAAACCAAGCTCATCCTGAATGCGGTGCCAGAGTTCGTGCGCCACTAAGATCCGGCGACGCAAAGGATCCTGCGGCAACGGCCACAACATCATTGTCCATTTCACCCCGGCCCAATCAATGGCTGTGTTGGCGATCATCACGTTCGCCGGTAATTTGCCGATGAAGACCTCCCCACTTCTGGTCAGTTGCGCTTCGCGATCTGGTGCGCTCGCCGTTACCTGGCGGCTGGCGGGATCGACGAGAAGGATGGGACCAAAGAGCGAATGCCCCCACAACTTGCCGTTGTCCCGGTCGCATAACTCGCGCGCTTCGGCAAAATGATGGCCCGCGAGCTCGGAATTGATGGAGGATTCGGCGCCATCCGCGCAAAGCGCAGAGAACGCGCCGAATAATATCTGAGCAAGGAAAAGTCCGCCGGGCAGCGTTGCCGAAGCTGGGTTAAGTCCCCGGCGGACCATTTCCTCGATACCTACTTCGCCGGAATGCGCTCTCTGATCGCTTTCGCGATTGGCATCATCGTGGGCGGATCGGAGTTCATAAGAGCTACTGCGGTGTAGCCCGATTCCGGAAACATCTCGAGATTCGCGGCGATACCGGGCGCCCCGCCGTTATGGCCGATACTATGTTTTCCGCCAGAATTACCGTCGCCAAAGCCGTACCCATATCGGCCCATTCCGCGCGGCATGTCCACTTTTCCGGTGATAATAAGCTCGGTGTGCGCCTTATCGAGTAGCTTGTAGCTCAACAGGGCCTGATGAAACTTGACCAGGTCCGGCGCAGTGGAATAGCCGCCTCCCGCCGGGCCGCCTTTCACTTCACGCGTGTTCGTATTGTCCTTTGCTTCTTCGAGCGGTTTCCCATCCGGCGACATCCTAGAATAGCCAACCGCGAGATTGGCAGTCTCCTTGCCCGGTTCGTAGAAGCCGGTGTCGCTCATGCCTGCAGGCTTATAGACGTGCTCCTGGACATAGCTGTAATAGTCCTGTCCCGAGACCTTCTCGATAATGGCGCCCAGGACCATGTAGCCCGAGTTACTGTATTGAAACTTTTCTCCGGGAGGAAACAAAAGGGGATCGCTGGCAAAGAGCGGGACGTGCGCGGCGACGGTCACGAGCTTCTCGCGTTGCGCCATAAATTTTTCGTTCCAATACATCCCCAATCCTGAGGTGTGCGTGAGCAACTGATGGATCGTCACCTTGTCCGCGACTTCCTTGTTCGGATAATCCGGCAAATGCTTGCCGACGGTATCGGTAAATGAAAGCTTCCCCGCCTGGGCCAGCTGCGCGATCGCGACCGAAGTAAACATCTTGTTCATCGACCCAAGGTTGAACTTGGTGTTCAAGTCGATCGGCGCACTCGTCGCTTTGTTGGCAATCCCGGCTGCTTTACTTGCGACAGTTACTCCATCCTTCGCGACGAGAAGCACTCCAGAGAATTTGTTTTCGGCTGCCAGCGAATCAAAGTAGCTCTGAAGCTCCCTGGCTCCGCTAGCCTCAGGCTTGACTGAGCTTTCCGGCGCCGACGACTGAGCAGACACCATCAGCGCCGCGAGCAAATTCGCCACTGCAACTATAATTAAGCCCTTCATTTTCCCCCTGTGGTATGGCAGTAAGCGCGGCGCTTAAATGGAAATAATGTTCAAATTACGAACGAAACGTGGGGGCGCTTGAAACGACACTTGCTGCACCGTGGCGCCAGAAACGTTGCTGCTGCTATCCTCGCTGTCCGTGTCGTTATCGTTGTCGTCGGCATCATCGGCATCTTCGCTGTCGTCGCCGTTCTCATCGTTTTCCACAAACTGATTCGGCGCGATGGCAGGCAGATCTTTCTGTTCGAGCTTCTCGTAACGCTGACGCACTTCCGGCGGCATCTTATCGAGCTCTTCCTTTGTTCCGACCGGGCCACTGAAGAGAAGCTTCCCTTGTGGATCCTTGGCCGTGACCATCTTCTTGCCGTTCACGTTTTCGATCTTTATTTCACCCTGGGAATCGCTGAACACAATCGTCGCTTTGCCGAGATCGATCGTGGTCGACTTCATCGTGCCCTTATCGCGGCTGAACACGCGCATCTCCCTCGCGGACCGGCGCGCTTCATCGCGAGCGCGCGCCATTTCGCGTCGCACCTCATCGCTGGCCCGCCTGGCCTCAGCCCGCGCCTCGGCCGAGGCGCGTTGCGCTTCCCGCTGCGCATTTTTCACCGTCTCGCGAATGGAAGGACCGAGATCGCTCATGTCGCCGAACTCGAATTTAAAACCGTCCGGATTGTTCAGCATTCCGAAGTCGTTCTGACCCGGGCGATGCTTGTCGAACATGTTGTTACGCGAAGGCACTTCCTTCTTGCCTAGCTTCACCGTCACCTTGGTCTCCGCGTTCTTGCGCAGAAGAGTCAGGGTAACGCTCGTGCCTTCCGGATAACTGCGGACCAGCTTCGCGAGTTGATCGGGTTCCATCAGGATCTGGTCGTTAAACATCTTGATGATGTCGTTCTGCTGCACGCCGGCGGCAGCGGCCGGTCCATCCGGCACCACGTAATCCACCACGAGGCCGAAGCCTTTCTGCAACCCCAGTTGCTCGCTCACCACGCGTGGGATGCTCGAGGTTTCCACTCCGAGAAAAGTCACCGGCACTTTCGGTCCTTTGTCACGGTCGCGATCCTTGTCCTTATCCTTGGGCGGAATCGGTGGCAGCGGTTGGGTAGGTGTGCTCGGCGTTGAGGGCGGAGCGGGAGGCGTTTGGGCGAAGCCCGTGATGGGAAGCAGCCCGAGAGCTGCGATGATAGCTAACGTATTTGTTTTCATTGTTTGGTTTTGGTTAAGGTAAATTCTCTTCTCTAATTCTTTCTGTTGCTCTTGCTCTTACTCCCTCATTGGCCGGAAACTGGAACGAGCGTCACTTCCTCGGTCGGATACGAAACGCGGAGCGATGCGCCGGTCTGCGGGTTGTTCCATTGCATCGTCTCACGCTTCTTGGAACGAAGGCGGCGCACTGGTTCGTCCGCGCCCTCGGTGAAATGCAGGCCTTCATCGCGCGTGTCGTAAACCACCTGGGTCAAAGCCGACGGAACAAAGTTGTCATCCACTCTGGCAGCCGGTGTAATAGGCGCCGGCGTGATCAAGGCCAGGCCAGCCGCCTTGCTCGAAGGCTTGTCCACATTCACCCGCGCGAGCATTAGAAACGTCGCCGCTGCCGCGAGCCCAAGCCCGAGCGCCCACCAGTTCGGACGGAAGCTTCGGCGCTTCGGCAAGACCCCGGCGGTCGCAGTCCCACGCCCGGCCACTTCGGCCAGGCCTACTTCGATCCGCGCCGCCAGGTCGGGCGATGCAGCCCGCGGACGCAGCTTCTTCAGTTCACCTTCCAGTTCGGAGAAATCATTCATGGACAACAAAGTTCTTTTTCAACGACGCCAGCGCGTAACGATAACGCGATGCCGCCGTATTCTGTGAAATCTCCAGCGCGGCGCCGATCTCCGCGAAAGTCAGCTCGTTCCAGATTTTCATGACCAGCACCTCGCGTTGTTCCACTGGCAGAAGATCGAGAGCGGCAGCCAGCTCGCGTTGCGCGCCATCGTCGAAATCAAATTGCGGCTCAGTGATCTGCTCCATGTCGGCCGAAGCAGCGGCCTCGCGGCGGGCGCGGCGGCCATCGCGCCGGAGGAGATCGAGTGCGACCGAGCGGACCGTGGCGTAGAGGAGCCCGCGATTCTGGATCGAATGCTGTTTGCGCCAGAACCGGACGTAAGCTTCCTGGACAATGTCCTCGGCGTCTGCGATCGAGCGGACAAACTGGCGGGCAAAGAGCACGAGCCCAGGTCCCAGTTCCGCAAAACAGACTTTCCAATCTTCTTCATGAGTGACGACATTTTCCATGACCTCTGAACGGTCTTTTAATAACCCAACGCCGCCAACTGCGTATTTTGTCTAACACCGGTGGAAGATTTTTTGCCTGGGGAGCGGTCGCCGCGGCGACCCAGCCTGCTCTTCTCGGCAGCTTGCCGAGAAGCTTCTGCACAGTGTCCGCGCAAATGGCATCCCTGTTCTCGTCATTGACCGATCGAACAAAAATCTCCAAACAACTCCGATGCGACACCTCTTTGTTCTGATTTGTCTGCTAGCGCTCACCCACCCTCTGGATGGACAGAAATCCAAGCCCGCCCACCAACCAATCATCGATGTCCATGTCCATACCTACGCGACCGATGAGCGGTGGACTTTGAAGGTGCCTAACCCGGTGAATAACGAGCCGATGGTTGCCACGACCGAGCAGGCGCACATGGCGGCGACCATCGCGCAGATGGATCGTTACAACGTTGTCAAAGCCGTCATCAGTGGTGACGGCGGTGGATATGACGCGAACCTCCGATGGGAAGCGAAATCGCCGGAGCGGTTTATCGTGAGCTACAGCTTCGACGATCCATCGAAAACTGATCTGGAGTTCATCCGCAAGGAGGCAAAGGCCGGTCGAGTGCATGGAATCGGAGAGATCGGTCCGCAGTATGAAGGAATCGCGCCTAACGACCCAGTGCTCGAGCCCTTTTACGCGCTCGCCGAAGAACTGGACCTGCCGGTCGCCATTCATGTTGGCCCCGGCCCGCCCGGCGCTGCCTATGTCGGCTTTCCCAAATATCGGATGGCATTGAGCAACGCGCTTCTCCTCGAAGAGGTTCTCATTCGTCACCCGAAGCTTCGCCTTTACGTCATGCACGCGGGCTGGCCGTTGCTGAATGAGATGATCGGACTCCTCTATGCGCATCCGCAGGTCTACGTCGATGTCGGGGTCATCAACTGGACGCAGCCGCGGAAGGAGTTCCATGCCTACCTGCGCCGGCTTGTCGACGCGGGTTACGGTAAACGGATCATGTTCGGCTCCGACCAGATGGTCTGGCCCGAAGCGATCGGCATGGCTGTGGAAGCGATCGACTCCGCGGATTTTCTGACTCAGGAACAGAAAGCGGATATCTTCTACAACAACGCCGCGCGTTTTCTCAGATTGCCGGAGAGAACGAAATAAGCGATCGCTCTTTGCCTGGGAGAGCGCAGGGACTAGCGTCTCTCTGGCATGTCGATCATCACGGCCATCATCCCCGCGCTCATCACGCTGGATCTCCTCTGGTGGTTCGCGGCGGATCGGCTATTGCGCAAAGCTGGATGGAAGGGCCGGGTTCGAATTCTCCACGGTCTCTTCTTCGGCTTTCAACTCGTAGCACTGCTGGCGGTGATCGCTTCCCGGCAATCGGAGCTCTGGGACCATCTGCCGAGGTTCGTGACGACGGCAGTTTATCTTTGGCACCTTCTGATTCTGCCGCTCTTGATTCCGCTTTTGGCGTTCGGCGCGATCGTGGCGCTCGTTTGCTGGGTCATCCGCAAAATCCGAGCGCGGGAAATCGCAGATGTGCAAACCGTTAATGCCGGAATGAGCCGACGAGCATTCCTTGCCGCCACCGCCGCTTTTACTCCCCAACTGTTCACCGTCGGCCTGACCGCGATCGCCCTCCGTCAGCTCGAACAATTCCGAATCCGCCGGATGACGATCGCCATTCGCGGTCTGCCGGCCGCCCTCGACGACCTAACAATCGCGCACGTGAGCGACATGCACGCCGGCCGATTCACCCGCAGCGCGGTCCTCCGTGAGATGACCGGCGCAGTAAACGATCTTCGTTCCGACCTGGTTCTGATCACCGGCGACCTGATTAACGGCGCGCTCCATGAAATTCCTGAAGGGATCGAAGCCGTCCGCCGTCTCGATGCGCGCTCCGGCGTTTACATGATCGAAGGCAATCACGATTTGTTCCAAGGTCGCGAAGCGTTTGAGTCGCGCGTGAAAGCTTCCGGCATTCCACTACTGGTAAATGAAACCGCGCAACTTACCGTGCGCGGCCATCCCTTGCAGCTTCTCGGTCTGCGCTGGGGCGGCCCCACCTTCCGCCGCCGCTCGGGTTACGACGACGCCACCATCGCCGCGTCCTTCGACGAGCTGCTCCCGCTGCGCGACCCGGAATCTTTCCCCGTTCTCCTCGCGCATCATCCCCACGCCTTCGACCCCGCTGCCGCCGCGCAACTTCCCCTCACCCTTTCCGGCCACACCCACGGCGGCCAGTTAATGCTGAACGCCGAGATGGGTTTCGGCCCGATGATGTTCCGCTACTGGTCCGGCCACTACACGCGAGGCGACAGCCACCTCATCGTCTCCAACGGCGTCGGCAACTGGTTCCCCCTGCGAACGCGAGCGCCGGCCGAAATCATTCATCTCACTCTCCGAAGCGCCTAGCTAGATTTCGATGGCGCGCCGGCAATTTCACACAAAGGCCGCGAAGGTTCACAAAGGGAACAGGCCAGCAATGCTCTTCTGATTTTCCGTTGTGCTCCTTGGAAAGCCCGGCCTCGCACTCGCGCACTGCGTACGGGCGCCCGTTGTGTGAGGAAGCTTCCGCAATCCGCATTTTCCTGAATCCAAACCGCGGGCCGGCCGCATCCATTCATTAGACGCCATGGAAACTTCATACCCATCACCACCGCCTCTCACCGCCTCCGCCCTCACCAACGTGCGCACCTGGAAAGCGTTTTGTCACGCCAGCTCCTTGCTCGGCGTCTTCTTTCATTTTCCCGGCCATCTGCTCGGGCCGCTCATCGTCTGGCTGGTCAAACGCGGCGACTCGCCCGAGATCGATGCCCACGGCAAAGAAGCGCTCAACTTCCAAATCTCAATGCTCATCTACAACATTGTCGCCGCCCTCTTTTGCCTCGTCCTGATCGGCTTCGTTTTCCTGGCCGTGCTTTGGATCCTGAACGTTGTCTTCGCCATCATCGCCTCCATCCAGGCGAGTGACGGAAAGTTCTATCGCTACCCCATGACGATCCGGTTCCTTCAATAACGCGAGCCGGATCGAATCAGGAAGCTTTTTGACAGGGGCAGATCGCCAATTCGGGTTTCTCCCGCGGCGATCAGCGATCGCTCCTTGCAGCAGCTCGAAAGTCCTTCAATCGCGTATGGTCTATTAATTTCGTGAGCGTCTTTACCGTGAAGACCTTTCCCTTCGTAGCCAGCAGCATCTTCTTCATGTCTTCACGGCGCTGTCTAAATCCTCGACCACCAATACACGCGACAACTTCGAACCCCGGCGGCAGCGCGGGGCCGCCGGTCGCACTCAGGGAAGCCAAGTGCTGAATTCGCGTAACTTTATCTCGAGCAGTTCCGTCATCTTCAGTGATCTTAGCCTCGATAACTACTTGGGGATTGAACTCGCTTGGAATAATGAAATCCGGGGCTTGATCGAATCCAGGTACGCGCTCGGCACGCCTAGTTTTTCGAAAACTAATTCCAGCGTTGGTCAGCTCGGTTTCGATTGCGAGTTCAAGCACATCTCCAATAAGTTCGCTTATCGAATCCCTATGGCCAGCAAAAGGCCTGCCAAGGAATCGTTCGTAGAGCAGCATGGCGTAAGGAACGCCGATTCCCGCAAGCGCCCGAGCAGCCGCCAATCCGCCCTGTGAGTCCGCCTTATCGAGACGATGCAATAGTTCCGGGGAAGTGGTCGGGGCTCCGTCTCGCAACATTTTACACGCAACCTCAATGAGCGCTCGCACCCTCGGTTCCATCGTAGCGGAAACCCTGAGAGGTGTGGTTGGGCTTAGACGGATTCTTCGATCTAAGGTTCGTGCGAATCCCTGCGTGATGTCTAAGCCAGAGTTCTGTCCGGCGACATACGCCCATTCAGATGGCGTAAAGCCGAGCATCGCGCGCAGAACGATCAGAACAAGCGGTGTCCGGAGCGCGGTCGCAAGTACAGTTGGTGCGTCTAACTTCGAGAATCCGGCAGTGGACTGTTTGAGCGCTTCGTAGCCATTCTCGAATTCTGCGAACGGGACAAATCCTTTCCCGCGTGGCATGACGAGAAACGATGACTCTAGCGACGCGAACACGCCGTCCACGAACACATCTGCTCGTGCAGCCAGTTCTTCCAAGCTCGCCTCAAAAGGAAATGAACTCGGCATCGTCGAAAGAAGCTTGTGGTTCCTCGTTAACTCGGGCTGTGACAAGATTGGCGCCTGGTTTCTTTCGGCTTTGGAAATTCTCGAGCACTACCTCTATCCCACCAAACGCTTTCATCCATTCACGTACGACACCAAGTCGAGATTTGACAGCAAGCGCAGGGTCCCATGCATGTCTGAGATGCCACACCGCTAGGCGCGCCAGGTGCCCAGCCGCAATACAGTGACAATCTCCACAGGTCGGCGTCACGCCGCCCGCCTCTAGTTGTCGCAGATCTTGCTCAACTACCCGTGAGAGGCTCAATGGATCCGCTGCCAAGCTCGAACGCTTTGTCTTACCGGTACTGCGACAAACAAAAATGGAATCAATAATCGATGATCCGGTGCCGCTTATATGGATGGACCCTCCCATTTCCGCTGGCGACGGAATTGTTGCTGAACACGTCAGACCTGTGTCGAGAATTGCTACAGCTATACTTTCGTACGCGACCAAGGCGTTGTGATGGAATGTGAATACCAGTGGGCTGCCCGGCTTCAACGCCTTAGCCATGCGGCAAAACACTTGAGAAACTCCGTCCGTAAATTTCTCGATGCCGCGCTGAAGGGTGACATTCCCCGTTAGCTCGTCGGCATTTCGGGTAGTTTCCTGTGAAAACGCGTGTTCTTTAGAACCCACGAGTCGCCGCAACCAGACGTAGCAAAAGTCCATTAGCTCCGCGTACTGCACATTGCCGAAGTACGGCGGGTCTGTCAGAACGGCGTCGAGGCTGTGTTCCGGTATGTTCACTCGCGCTGAATCCTCACAATGGATTCCAACCTCGCGAGATTCTGGCGGATGAATTCCGTTTCGGAATTCCCCAATCCATTCTCCTGGCAGAGGCACTCTTGTGCTGGTCTTTGATCTAATCTCAAAAGGAGCATCGCAGTAGCTCTTAGCCTTTTCGAACTTGTCGATGATGTTGAGCCAGCCTCCGCTGCCGACCGCATTACCAGTCGCTGGATTTACGATTCCAAGAAAGTTGGCCTCTGCATGAATCAATCCGACGGGGAATCCGTGAATTGAGAAAATATCAAGGACCTTGAGAGCCATCGAGTCGTAACGGCAGAGTTGATTCTGGTATCGTAGGAGATCAGAGAAGTTCGTTGCCAGAGCTCGACGGATTCGCTCATCTGGGATTGCCGTGATTAGGCGCGCACTAAGTTCAAGACCAAGCAACTGACGGGCGTGGAAAAGATCGCTGTATTTTTTGTAACCCCAACGGTGGAGTCGATCCGTCTCGTCGCCAGAAGGAATGGCGTTTGATGGCACAAATCGAGGCTCAGTCTCCGCCCAGAGTTTTTCTGCAGCTGCCACATTCGCCAAATCTTCCTCGTCGGCTTTCTTGAACAGCCGTCCATTACGGCGCGGCGCACCGTTCGCGTTAACATATTCCAGAGCGAACAAGCGGTGTTTGTAAGGGGCGCTCCTGAGGTCTGGAACACGATGTGCATGGCCACAATTCGGACACAAAGCCTTTCCCCGAGTGACATTCCCGTTCAGCTGCAATCGCGAACAGCAGATTTTGCATTCCCCAGGCTTGTTCGTGTCATCCACTTCATTCAAAACTCCACAGTGTGCGCATACCAGAACATGTTTTGGGTGACGAACGTCTCGCGCAAGCCGATAGCCGGGGAATAAATCGAATTGCTTCTCGCAGAGTTCGCACGCTTGGGTTTTCACCCAGAAGTAACTCTTGACGGGGCATTGCTGAGAAGGCTCAGCGAGGGAAGCCGTTCGATAAAAACGGCCAATCGCATCGTCCAAAGAACGCCGCAGGTCATCTGCACTTTTACGATATGCGGCAACATCCAGCGTTTCGATTTCTTCTCGAACGATCCACCAAGCCATCGGATTGATGTCGAAGCCGAGGACGGCGGATCCTACGCGGTTCGCCTCAAGCAGAGGAATCCCTCCTCCCATGAAGGGATCTGCGATCCTCAATTTGGATAAATTCTGGCTGGAAAAGAAAGCCTTCGAGAGTTCCTCATCGCAGAACTCCGACAGCAAAAGGGAGCGGAACAGAGTGCCGGGGCGTCGGGCAAACCATTTATGGACGGCGATGACCGGTCTGTAATTCTGCTGAATCTGTTTCTCTCTGAGCGCGAGTTCCGCGACAAAAGGGATTTGGAACCGCTTTTCGATCACATGTGTAACGTAGCGCCATTGTGTGATTGTGTGCCAGCCATTTGCGAACCTGATCGGTGATGCCGAGTGGGCCGACGGCGTTTATGTTTTTCCCGCGGTTTTGTTCTTCGAGTTCGGCGGGCTGTCGACCCTCCTTCGCAAAGCCTACGGCGGGCAGGCGATCTGTTGATTGATCAGAATCGGGTTTCCGTCCGGATCGATGCTTCATTGACTTGGCGCTGCGGACTCCTTCAGTAGCGGCGGTGTTTGAGACGCTAAGAAGATGGCGAAGGCGGCGATCGGACAAGCTGCCGTTTCCCGCGGCCTGGCTTGGCATCCTGCGAAAGCGAGTGCCTTACTACCGTCTGCTCTCAGACGCCGAACAAACAGAACTGCGGAAGCTCATTCGCGTCTTCCTGGCGGAGAAAAAGTTTGAATGCTGTGCGGGTCTGGAGATGACCGACGAGATCCGGGTGACGATCGCCGCGCAAGCCTGCATTCTTCTGCTTAATCGCGAGCACGACTATTACGCAGGACTCCATTCCGTTCTCGTTTACCCGAGCTCGTTCGTGGCGCCGTCGAAGTTTGTCGATGCCGCGGGCGTTGTCCACGAAGGCGACGAAAGCCGGCTCGGCGAAGCGTGGCTGCGCGGAGCGATCATTCTTTCCTGGGATGATGTGCGCCGGGACTCAGGCGATTTCCAGGATGGGCGCAATGTCACTCTGCATGAGTTCGCGCATCAGCTTGACCAGCAAGACGGAAGCTTTGATGGAGCGCCTCTTCTGGAGAAGCGCTCTCACTACCGCTCCTGGGCGCGCGTCCTCATGAAGGAATACCGGGCCTTGGGCGAGGCGGCGGAACGCGGACAGGAAACGCTGATCAATCAGTATGGCGCGACTGATCCGGCGGAATTCTTTGCGGTGATCACGGAAGCATTCTTCGAAAGCCCCAGGGCTTTGAAAGAAAAACATCCGGAGCTCTACGCGGAGCTAAAGCAATTCTTCCATCAAGACACGCTCGCCCGACTGGAAAAGGCGCAGCGGCCGTAGCGGGACGACGCAACAGGCCATGAGCCGCGACCATGCGGAGAACAAGGAAGGGGAAACGTTCAACGTCCAACGTCCAATGTCGAAGTCAGAAAAAAATCTGTGTAAATCTGCGCAATCTGTGGACCAATCGCAATCACGCTTCGCACAGCGAAGCGGCTACAGCGCCTGAATCGGAAGCTGCTAACGCGTCAGGCGAACCCGCTCGTGTTGCTGATCAAAGGTCACGACAAATTGGTTGAGCGTCTTTACCCCGACGTTGCCGATGTCGGACAGAGCGGGATAGGTCACGGTCGCGTCGGGAAATTCGTGCCGGCCCAACCGCACGACTTCCTTGATGCGGACTTGCTTGATTTCCATCTCCCCACTGGCGCTTCTCGCGCGACCGACCACCTTCGGCTCGGAGGCTTGAGTCAGTTTCTCAACGAAGGCAGTCGGAAGAACAAATTCGCCGATGCTGTTTCCGGAATCGAGATGGGCGTTGATCTTCGTGTTGCCGACAGTCAGCTCCAGGAGCGGGATGCCACCCTGGCTTTTGTAGTCGAGAATTTCGGCGCCATCAGCATTGGACAGTTCACCCTTTTCCACGCGCAGCAGTTTCGCGGGAAAATCGAGAGTGACGAGATACTCTGAGAACACGCTGAGGCCGAGAATGCCGTCGATCTTTAAGGGGCGCGGCGAATTCTTGAAATTTCGCGAGCCGGCAGTGACGTCGGAAAAGCGAAGATTTCCGATCGTTACCGACTCGAGTTTGAACAGCTCCGCCGTTTGCGGATTCCGGCCGGACCCGTCGGTGGCTTGCACTTCGCCCGACGCCTTCAGGGCGAGCTTCGCGACCAGAGAGGTGTCGATGCGCGAACCTCCTTGCGCGCCGGTGTCGATCCCGAATACGAACGGGCCCTGGCCGTTGACCATCACTTCCACAGTGGGCATTCCACCCTCCGTCTGCATCGGGATCGCCTTTGATTCGGGCGGTCCCGGTTTCTGACCTTCTGATGAAGTGAGCCAGGAGAAGCCGGTGGTGAAAATCAGCGTCAGCAACAGGAGTTTTCGCATAGTCAGGAGTTTGGTTCGAAGCCGGCGCAATATGGTTGCTCGCAACAATATTCAGACGCCGCCTATGATAGATTTCGTCTATGAGCGATCTTTTTGTTCGACTTGGAGACGGCCTGCCCTCAGGCCGTTGGCGCTTGTTGTCATAACGTCCGGCCTGAGGGCAGGCCGGCTCCAATTCAACAGCTAAAGAACTCGTAGGGACGTTCGAAGCCCTTTAACTCATGAGAACCGGCTGGCTCGCACTTGATTAAGGGATCGAGTTTCGACCTTGCAGCCGCGCTGGTCAGCACAGAAACACCTAACGAGCCGGCGAGCTTTTCCATCCGGAAAACGAAGTTAACCTCTGTCCCCATCAGGCTCTCTTCGGTCGAGGAGGCGCCGCCCATGGCTACTCGCCCGAAATGCAGCGCCACCCGAAAGCGCGGTTCGTTTTGGGCCTGAAGTTCCTTTAGCTTGTGGATGGCGGCGGCAACATTCTCCGCCGCCTTTTCGTCATCCTGCCAATAAGCCAGGAAACCATCGCCAAGATATTTGTCGATCGAACCCTGCTGCGCTTCGATGATGTCCCGACAACTGGACACCCAGCCGCCGATCAGAGTCGCGAGTTTGTCGCTCACCATGCTGCGACTTAGCGGAGTAAAATTCTCGATGTCGGCCAGAAGGAGCCAGCACGGTTCGTCCGCGATTTCGCGAATCGTCCGCTGCGCCAGGGTGGCTTGATATTCGGCCGACATCGCCACCGGCTGGCGAAAGGTGAAGACCTGATCGCCGATCGTGATCGTGTCCTGGTCGCGAAGTTGCACCGGCTGATGAACGCGGCGCTTGTTTAGGAACGTTCCGTTAATGCTGCCGAGATCGATCAGCCAAAACTCGCCAATGTTCTGGACGTTGATGATAGCGTGGCGGCGCGAGATTTTCGGCGAATCCAGGACCACGGAGCTTTTCTGCGAGCGGCCGATCGAACAATTTCCCTGGATAGAGATCCGCTCGCGTCCCGGCGCTTCCAGCCAGGCTCCTTCCAGTTGTTCCTCGCTCACAAAGGCGTTCTAATGAGAATCGTTTGAAAACAAAAGCGCCGGGATTTTGTCTTGGGCGAACAGACTGAAAACCGCAGGATGCACACCATGCAGATTCCTTCTCGCGCGCGGTATTTCTTTTTCACCTGCTGTTTCCTGTTCGCTGTTGGCGCGCGGGCGGAGGAACAGAAGCCGGGCGACGCCATCCGCGCCATGGTGGATGCGGAAAGAAAATTTTACCAGACGGGGCAGGAGAATGGCACACGCGCCGCGTTCCTCGCCTTCCTCGCGGATGACAGCATCGTGTTTCGGCCGGGCCCGTTGAATGGCAAGGAAGTCTGGACGAAGCGCGTGGAGAGCGGCTCGATCTCATCTGGGAGCCTACGTTCGCCGCGATGGCGCGCAGTGCCGATTTTGGTTACACGACCGGCCCCGCGAAATGGAAGGCGAGCAAGACTGAAATCAAGGTGCTCGGGTACGGCACCTTCATTTCCATTTGGAAAAAACAATCCGACAGGGCCTGGAAAGTAGCGCTCGACGTCGGAACGGAAACTCCGGAGCCGGCAGGCAAGCCTGAATCTCTCCAGATGGTTTTTTCCGATAAAGCGCCGAAGACGGAAGCCGACCCGGTCGGCGCGCGCAAAGCCTTGCGCGACGCGCAGGAGAAATTCGCCGAAGCGGCGAAGACAGACTCCGGCAGAGCGGCCCTGGCGGTGGCGGCGGATGACATCCGCGTCTACCGCGACGCGCACTTTCCCGCGGTCGGATTAGCTTCTGCCGGGGGACTTCTCACAACCCAAGGCCGGAGGTTAGTGTCAGAGACATTAGGAGGCGACATGAGCAAGTCCGCCGACCTGGCTTATACCTACGGAAAGTATTCGAGCGCCGGCGAAGGCAGCGACAAAGGCCACTACTTTCAAATCTGGCAGCGGGATGATGCTGGACCTTGGAAGCTCGTGGTCGATTGGCAACAGGCGCTGCCCCAGGAAAAGTAGCGCGTTTACCGCCTGAACTGGCGCGCCGTCGGACTGAACACATTTGCTCCTTGGCAACCGCGGGAGCCCGACAAACAATTCGTCGCATGCAACGAACTACGTGGCTCATCGTCGCCGGCCTCGCTCTCGTCTTCGTTTCTTCGCACGCTGAAACCCTGGATGAGGCAGTTCGCGCGATCACGAATGCGGAGAAAAAATTCTACGAAACCGGCCAGGACAAAGGGACGCGCGCGGCTTTTCTCGAATGGCTGGCGGATGACGGCGTCGTTTTTCGGCCAGGTCCGGTGAATGGAAAAGAAACGTGGGGCAAGCGGCCGGAGACGGCTTTCGACCTCGTTTGGGAACCGACTTTCGCGGCCATCGCGCGGAGCGGTGACTTCGGTTACGACACCGGGCCGGCGAAATGGCGAGCGAAAAGAACCGATGAGAAGTTTTCTGGTTACGGCCATTTCATTTCCGTCTGGAAGAAACAAAAGGACGGCGCCTGGAAGGTCGCGCTCGACTGTGGGATCGAGAACATCAGGTCGGATGTCAAACCTCGCTTGCAACTGGTGACACCGAAGAATCGCGGTCAGGGAACGTTGGAATCGCTACAGCAAACTCAGAGCGCGTTCATCGCCACGGCAAAACTCGATTTTACCAAAGCGTTCCGGCAGTTCAGCAGCGATGGAGTCCGGGTTTATCGCGACGGCTCATTTCCGACCATCAGGAAAAAGGAGGGCGTAGAGCTGCTCGGTTCGGAAGCGGCCGGCGTGGCTATGGAAGTCATGAAGAGCGATATGAGTAGCAGCGCCGATCTCGCCTACAGCTACGGCAGTTCTTCCGACACCCGGTCGCAACCAGCCAGAGCCGGGCACTTTGTCCAGATCTGGCAGATCGATGGCGCCGGCGCGTGGAAGCTGGTGCTCGATTGGCAACAGCCGTTGCCGAACAAGAAGTAGTCGCGAACGGCGGTGTAGCGTCGCCGCTGCCTGCCGGCGCCCTCTTTTATGCCTGTCATGTTGAGCGGAGCGAAACATCTCTGACGATTTCCGCGCGCTGAGGACCGGAAATATTCAGAGATCCTTCTCCCGCCTTGCGGTATCAGGATGACAGTTTTTAAGGGGCATCGTTTTTTCTGAATCCAAATCGCGCGTGACCCGCATCTCACTGGGGACATCGCGACCATGCAGACGCTTTTCCAGGATCTTCGCTACGGCTTTCGCCAGCTTCTAAAACGCCCCGGCTTCACTTTTCTCGCGATCATTTCCATGGCGCTCGGCATCGGCGCCAACACCGCCATCTTCAGTCTCGTCGACACCGTTGCTTTCCGCCCCCTCCCGGTCCGCAACGCGTCCGAGCTCCAGGAACTTTATGGCACGCTGCACAACGGCGCCGATTACACGATCCAGTCTTACCTGAACTACAAAGACTATCGCGATCGCAATCAGGTCTTCTCCGGCCTGATCGCCTATCGCATCGCCGTCGCCAGCCTGAGCCACAACGGCAACAACGAACGCGTCTGGGGCACGATCGCCTCCGCAAATTACTTCGATGTCCTTGGCGTGCCTCTCCTCCTCGGTCGCGGTTTTCTCCCCGAAGAGGATCAAACTCCGAAATCGCACCCGGTCGTCGTGCTCAGTTATGGTTGCTGGGAGAAACGTTTCGCTTCCGATCCCTCGATCGTCGGCCGCACCGTTCTGGTGAACAACGTGCCGTTCACGGTGGTCGGCGTCGCGCGGAAAGGCTTCATCGGGACCGATGTCGCCTATAATCCCGAATTCTGGACGCCGATGATGATGAGTCCGGTGATCGAACCGGGCAGCACCTGGCTGGAAAATCGCGACAGCGACAATAGTTTCGTGATCGGGCGGCTCAAGCCGGGCATTAGTAAGGCGCAGGCCGAAGCGTCCCTGCGCGCCCTCACTTTCGAGATGGGGAAGGAATATCCGAAAGAGAATGCGGGCCGCGGTATCGAGCTGATTCCGCCCGGCCTGTTCATTCCCGATATTCGGAACGGGGTTTTCGCGTTTACGGCGGTTCTTGGAGCGGTCGGTTTCCTCGTCCTCCTCCTGGCGTGTGTGAACCTGGCGAACCTGCTCCTCGCGCGCGCCACGGAACGGCGCAAGGAAATCGCCATCCGTCTTGCGGTCGGCGCGAGCCGGCGCCGGCTTATCCGGCAATTGATGACGGAGAGCGTCATGCTTTCGCTGGCCGGCGGAATTTTCGGGGTGCTCATTGCGGCCGCGATCAATCGCATCGTGCAGCGGGTCGATTTTCCAATCGACATCGCGCTCGTGTTCGATCTGCGGATCGATTGGCGGGTGCTTTCCTTCACTCTCGGTCTTTCGATCCTGACTGGAATGTTGTTCAGTCTTATTCCAGCGCTCCAATCATCGAAGCCGCAGCTGGTCCCGGCGTTGAAAGACGAAACGTCGATGGCCGGTTTCCGCCGGTCCCGGTTGCGCAACACGCTGGTCGTCGCCCAGATCACGCTCTCGCTCGTGCTCCTCATCAGCGCTGGTCTAATCGTGCGAAGTTTGCAGGAAGCACAACGGATGCGGCCCGGATTCAATCCGGAGAATGCCGTCGCCTTTTCGTTTGATGTGGGGTTGCAGGGTTACGACGATACGAAAGGACGCGCCCTCCAGAAACAGGCGCTCGAGCGGATCCGGGCTCTCCCCGGAATCGAGGCAGCGGCCCTTGTGGATAACATCCCTCTGGGTCTCAATTACAACAGCGCGACGATTTACATCGAGGGACAACCACCCACGCCCGCCAGCCAGCTTCCGCTCGCCATCCCGAGCTCGGTGAGCCCCGATTATTTCCGCACCATGGGGATCTCGCTTCGCGGCCGTGATTTCACCGACCAGGAAGAAAAGGTGGAACATCGCGTCGCGATCGTGAACGAAACCTTCGCGAAGAAGTTCTTTCGGGGCCAGGATCCGCTCGGCAAACGGTTCAACTTCAGCGGCGCGGACAAACCGTTCTGGGAAATCATCGGCGTCTGTGGCGATGGCAAATACAACAGCCTGGGCGAAGAACCGAAGGCCGCGCTGTTCCGGCCGCAACTGCGCGACTACAGCAGGGCCTGCTCAATGGTTGCTCGGACGAAAGGCGATCCGAAAACAGTTTTGGGGGCGATGCAGCGCGAGATGCGGAACCTCGATCCGACGCTGCCTCTCTACGGCATGAAGACGCTCAAGGACCATATGAAGATTCCGCTCTTCCCGGCGAAAATTGCAGCGGGAGCGCTCGGAAGTTTCGGGGTCCTTGCGCTGGTCCTGGCCGCGGTCGGCATTTACGGCGTCATGTCCTATGTCGTGGCCGGACGCACGCGCGAGATTGGATTGCGCATGGCGTTGGGCGCACAGGCGGGCAACGTGAGCCGGTTGATTTTGCGGCAAGGGATGACGCTGGCGCTGATCGGATCGGTCATCGGACTAGTCATCGCGTTTGGGGCGACGCGATTACTGAAGAGCGTGCTCTACGGCGTTGACGCGATGGACCCCACGACATTCATCGGCGTGACTTTCCTGCTCGCGACCGTGGCTCTGCTCGCCTGCTGGATTCCGGCCCGGCGCGCGAGTCGCGTCGATCCGATGGTGGCATTGCGCGCGGAGTGATTTCTGGGGAGCGCACGCGCCTCGCGTGCTGGCGATGGCGCCCCCGCCATCGCGAACTTTTCCGGAAAAGATTGTTTCGGCGAGGCGCCGAAACCAGCACGCGAGGCGCGTGCGCTCCCCAGACTAGCCGCCATGCTCGGCGTATTCACTCTTTCTTCTCCAGCGGCCGCAGGATCAGCTCCCCGTGCCAGTCCGGATGCGCCACTCCTTCGCGATAGGCCTTCCACGATTCGACTGACGAATTCACTCGCAGGTTGCTGTAGGTCTGGTCGGGGTTTTGCCAACGCTCATGCCAGTAAACTGCCGCCTTGATCCGCGGATAGCGCGTGCGGAACAATTCCAGCGCCTGTTTGATCCACGCCGGCTTTAACATCCCCTTCGCATCGGCCGAGAAGGGGAAATCACCCGTGGCCCACTCCGCTATCATGATCGGCTTTTGCGGATCCAGTCCGCATAATTCCTTGTAGGGCCAGTCGACGAGCGAAGGGATATCGGGATTCGGTTCATCCTTGAACTGCTGCCCGTAAACGCTCATCCCGAGCCAATCGACGTAATCGGACCCGGGATAATAGGCCGGAGCAAAATTCCAGGTGTCGATCGGGTAGGAATAATTGTTCGTATGAAACATCCACTTCAGGTTCGACGCACCACGGGCGCGCACCCGATCGACCACATAGCGATACGCTTTTTTGAAACGCTCGGGGCCTTCCCATTCATCCGGCGTGTCGCCCACCCATTCGTCGGCGCCGTAGTACCAGCCCGACCACGGAAACCAGTCGCCATTCATTTCCACTCCAAACGCCACGATCATCGGCATGCCGAACTCGCGCGCGGAGTCGCCCCATTTATCGATATACGCATCCCACTTTCCGGCGAGAATTTCGTTGAGGTTGAACTTATCCGGCCCGCGGTTTTGCATGTAAGGCCGGTCCCACGGCGACCAGAAAACGAGCGGCATGGCCCCGTGCCGCCAGATCACATTCAGGTTCCGTGTCGGAAAACTTTGTTCACCCCAATAGCTCGACGAAGCAATGATCGCCTGGTGTTTGCCGACCATGGTTTCGAATTCCTCGATCATCTCCAGCGTCACTTCATCCTCGGCGTCACCGAAATCCATGAACGCGCCGGCGTAGGCGCCATTGGCCGGCAGGAGGACTTCGACTCGGGCGTTCGGATCAAGGCGCGCGTTTTGCGACTTGGGTTTTCGGCACGCGGCGACCGCAATGCATGTCAGGGCCAAAATGGCGAATGACGAATGACGAATAACGAATGAATTCCGAATGCTCAAATGACGAAAGAGTGATCGCATTGCGTGCCGGCAAATTCGGGCTTCGTCATTTCTTCGTCATTCGCGCTTCGACATTCCGTCAGGCCCGCATCGGGACTGACGCTGTCCGTTCCAATTTCCCCCAGCCGACCAAGGCGCCTTTCACCGCGCGCAGGATCGCTTTCCAGATGACGTAGCTCAACATCGGCCGGTAAATCAGCCGCATCGGCAGAATGCGCCAGGCGCGCAGAATCGATTCGCGCTCCAGGACACAGGCCAGCGTCGCGAGGACCACGTCCATGGTCAGGAACGCGATGACGAAAGGCAGGACCGCGCTCCAGGCGCCGAACGGAAGCGAAGCCAGCAAAAACAAATCCACCATCGGCGTGATGGCGACCAGGATGATTTGGAAAAACCAAACGCTCGGCAGACTGAACCACCCGAGCGCCCGATAATTCCAGTTGAAAACCATGTCGCGATGTTTCCAGAGACATTGCAACGTCCCGTAAGCCCAGCGAAAACGCTGGCGCGCGAGCGTTCTCACGGTCTCCGGCGCTTCCGTCCAGGCGATCGCTTCGGGCACGTAAACAATTCGCTGGCGATGCTTGTGCAGCGTCAAGGTCAGATCAGTATCTTCCGCCAGTGTTTCCAAACTGAGACCGCCCGCTTCATCGATCGCCGATTTCCGGATCGCGCTGATCGCGCCGGGAACAACCGTGATGCAGTTCCAGCGCGTGTAAGCGCGCCGGTCGAGATTGAATCCACAGGTGTATTCGAGCGCCTGGCACTTTGCGATGAACGTCCGCAGGTTCCCTACTTTCGCGTGTCCGGAAACGGCGCCCACTTCGTCATTCGCGAAAGGTTGGACCAGGCGTCGGAGGGTGTCGCGCTGGCAGTGGGTATCGGCATCGAGAAAAATCGCGACGCTGCTCCGCATGGCGGCGAGGCCGCGCTGAAGTGCACGCGCTTTCCCGCGATTGTCCTGACGTAACAAGCGCACACGCGGATCTTTTCCGGCCATGACTTCGACCGCCGTTGCGGTCTCATCCTGCGAGCCGTCATCCACGACGATGACCTCGAGCTCGCCGGAATAATCCGTCGCGAGCAGGGCGCGTAATGTCCCCAGAATCACCTTCTCTTCATTATACGCGGCCATGATCACGCTGATCGGTTCGGAGAAATTCCCCGACCAGGTCCGGCGAAAACGCGCAGCCAACCAAATGACGGTGAGCGTTCGTAAAACGACGAGCGCCGTCGCGACGATCATAAACGACCAGAGAAATTGTTCCGCCGCATGAAAGATCCGGAAGCCCGCCCCGGCCACGAAATGACTGAGCGTTCGCTTCGTCGTATCGGTCGGTGGCATCAACGCATCGCGCGTGGTGCCGAGCAAAGTGGCAAGCGGGACCACCGAATCGCCGCGGGTGTGAAGATAATCGAGAATCCGCGGGAGCGCTTCCACCGTTTGCTCGCGATCGCCGCCGGCGTCGTGCAGCAAAATAATATTGCCGTCGCGGCGCTGCTGTTTCACGCGCTGCACGATGATGTTTACTCCCGGTTGCGCCCAGTCCTGCGGATCGATGTTCTCGAGCACGACGAGGTAACCGAGCTCCTGCGCCAGGTTCAACGGCGTCAGCTCGCTGATCTTCGACGGGCTCGTGTCCGCGGCGTAAGGCGGGCGAAAAAGCGTGGTGGAACGTCCCGTGATGGTCTCGAGCAGAAGCTGCGTCGCGTTGAGCTCGAGGCGCACATGCTCCGGCCAGCAGAGTGCAAGGTTCGGATGGTAATAGGTGTGGTTGCCGATCTCGTGGCCTTCCGCGACGATCCGCCTAACGAGTCCCGGATATTGCTCCGCGTTTGCGCCAACCAGAAAGAAAGCGGCCTTCACGTTCGCCGCTTTCAGGATGTCGAGAATCTGCGGCGTCCATTCCGGATCAGGGCCGTCGTCAAAAGTAAGGGCAACCTGGTGGAGCGCGCCCGCGCCCTGATGGTAGAGGGTCGGGAACTGCGGGAATTTCGAATAGGTGGCGGTCAGATACCCTTCCGCGTCGACCGCGAGCGATCGCCCACCATCCGATTGCGTTTCATCGACCGAGACGATCTCGCCCTCGCCCACGTCCGCAATTGTGTCGGTGCCCTTGAGCAATTCGAGCGGCTCACGCGCCGCCGAATCGATCTTGAAATCAGGCGGAACATTGAGCGCGTCCCAGATCGCCACGTCTTCCGTGCCCAAACGATAGATGGCAAATCCGCCGGCCATCACCTTTCGCACTTCGCGCAACTCATTCAGGAAGGTGGCGACATCGAGAAACCAGACGGAATGATCCTTCCCCCCATCCTCGTAGTAGAAAAAAGGATTGTAGTGAGGCGCCGCGACCGTGGCGGAAGCGACCCCGGCGTAACTCGCGCGACTCATCGCCTCCGGAAAACTGATCAACTCGGCCTTCTTCGCGCCGCCGGTCCAATCATACCCGTAGTTGCCGAGCGCGATGATCCATTGCTTCGTCTCCGCGCCGTCCATCAGCACACTGAGCCATCCTTCGAACCAGCGGCGCGAGGCAATCGGCCCCGGCGGATCGATGTCGGAGGTTTCGTCAAAAAGGAGCGCGACAAAGCGATCGACGTTGTCCGACAATTCCTCGAAATCGATGTAATCGAGGTCCTGCCCCGGCTGGACGCAAAGCCAAAGCTGTTTGTCATCGTAGTGGAGCGCATCGGTGAAGCGGTCGAGAAACAGGGTGATATCTTTTTTGTAAGCGGGATCGATCTGCTCCCAATCGATCACCACTCCCACGGCCTTCGCTTCATTCAAAACGGCGAGGACTTTCTGGATGAAACGGTCCTGCGTTTCGGGAGGACTATGCGCGAGATTTTCCACCGCTTCGGGTTGCCAACTGTCGCCCACGAGATTCGTCAGGAGCGGCATCAGCGCGATTCCCTTGGCGGCGGCCAATTTCGGAATGCGAATATCCGGGTCGACTTGCAGATCGCCCGATCCGTTGATCATGGCCATCCACTCGGGGCAGACGTGCGTGATCTGGGCGGCGTGTTGTTCCAGCGAGGTGTAACTGTAGGGATCGCCGTTGGTGTAGAAGGCGAGGCGCACTTCGTTCTTCGCCGATTTTCTGCGCGGATGCGCCGGCGGGGAAGGCGCAGGGCCGGGCGGTTTTTTCGAAGCCATTCGCGCCGCCGCAAATTTTTCCCACAACGCCTGGTTCACCGGCGGCTGGCCCGCGGGGTTTTCCCTTTGCAAAGACTTGAGCTGGCCCTTCAACTGGCGCAGCGCAAAAGGAAGATTCAGTTGGGGCGCAACGAACAGGTTTTGCACGAAAAGGACCGTGCCGAAGAACGTCAAGATGCCGAAAATAAGAAGGGCGAGACGAAGCCGTGGCCAGCGCTTCCCCGCCGGATCGGAAAAAACAAACGGCGTCAGGGCCTGTGGTAAATCCTCCTCCATGCGGGGAGAATGGTATCATGTCCTGCGCAAAAAGTGCGCGCGCTTTATAAGATCGCAGCGAGCTCTCTGGCGCGATCGCGCAGCAGTTGCGTCGTTCGCGACATCGCTTCCTCCCGGGTGATGGGCGGCGTTGCCAGAGAAAATACGCCATCGAAAACTTCCAGGACCGCCCGATCCTCCGTCGCTGCGCCGGCGATCGCATAAACGCGCTTTCCATTTTTGCGCGCGAGCCGCGCTACCCCAGCCGGCGCCTTTCCTTCCAGCGTTTGCCGATCGAGACTTCCTTCGCCGGTAACGACAACATCCGCTCGTTGAATCGCCGCTTCGACATCGATGAATTCAGCAACGATATCAAAGCCCGGTCGAACTTCGGCGCCGCAGAAACTCATCAGGCCAAAGCCGAGTCCGCCCGCCGCCCCAGCTCCAGGAGCTCCGCGAAAATCACAATGAAGATCGCGCCCGACCACATCGGCCAGCCGAGCCAGACCGCGCTCGAGAATTTCAAGCTGCTCGGGCGTTCCGCCTTTCTGGGGACCAAACGTGCGGGTTGCGCCGCGTTCTCCGAGCAGTGGATTCCGCACATCGACCGCGGCGATGATTTTTACCTGTAGCAGCGGCCCTGTGGGCCGCTTGATTGCGGTCAGATTCGCGAGTTGCTCCAGGCGTTCTAACTCCAAACCGTTCGCATAAAAGCGAAACCCGAGCGCTCGGGCCATCCCAAATCCGCCATCATTTGTCGCGCTTCCTCCAAGCCCGATCAGGATTTCTTTGACGCCACGACTGGCAGCGTTCTTCATCATCTCGCCGACGCCGAAAGTATTGCCGTGCATCGGATCGCGTTCGTCTGGTGCGATCCGCCACATGCCGGCCGCTTCGTTCATCTCCATGACCGCGATCGGCTTTTCGCGGAGCCAAAAATAGCGCGCCGTGATCGCGCGCCCGAGCGCATCGTGCGCGTCGCAATCGACCCATTCGCCCGCGCGCGCCTGGGAAATCACGTCGGCTGTCCCCTCCCCGCCATCAGCGACCGGAAGGATCTCGATCGTCGCGGCCGGCAGAATGTCGCGCAGTCCTGCCGCAATGCCGTCCGCGACTTCGCGTGCGCCTAACGAGCCCTTGAATTTGTCCGGTGCGATGAGAATGCGCATTGAAGTGGTCGTCATCCCGAGCCGCGCAGACGGCGAGGGACCTCACAATCGCAGTACCGGTTAGCTTGCGCCTTTACCCTACCGCTCGCGTCGAAGACCCAATCCTTGCGCAAGCTAGCCGATGACCGGCTGCGAGGTCCTTCGCCGTCTGCGCGGCTCAGGATGACAGGCAAAGAACGGCGCACGCCTTCATTCATGCTTTCAACATCCGTTCCAAAATCTCGCCAACGATCGCCGGATTCGCCGTTCCTTTCGAAAGTTTTATCACCTGTCCCTTGAGAAAATTTAGCGACGCGGCATTCCCCGCGCGGAAATCAGCGACCGGTCTCGGATTGGCCGCGATCACCTGATCGCAGAATATTTCGATCTCGGCCGCATCGCTCAATTGCTCGATCCCTTTTTCGCTTACAATCGCCGCCGCGCCTTTCCCGCTCGCGAACATCTCCGAGAAAACTTCCTTCGCCTGCTTTCCGCTGATCTTTCCGGTCTCGATCAAATTTATCAAGTCATCGAGCGCGCCCGGAGGAATCGGGCAGCCTGTGATCGCGCGGCCCGCGCTCGCCAGCGCGCTTTGCAGATCGTTCAAGATCCAGTTCGCGACGCTCTTCGGTTTGTGCGCGCCTTTCGCGGCCGCCTCAAAATAAGCGGCGAGCGCCAGATCGTCCGCCAGCACCGCCGCGTTGTACTCGCTCACTCCGTATTGCTCGACAAAACGTGCCCGCTTCGCGCGGGGCAGCTCTGGCAATCGCGCGCGCACCTTCTCGAGCAGCGTTTCTGTTTTTACTGGCACGAGATCGGGGTCGGCGAAATACCGGTAATCATGCGCTGACTCTTTCGTGCGCATCAGAAACGTCTTGCCCGCGTCATCATGCCAGCCACGCGTCTCCTGCTCCAGTTCTTCGCCGCGCTCCAGCGCCTCGCTTTGCCGTCGCACTTCGTAAGAGAGAGCGCGCCGGACCGCGCTGATCGAGTTCATGTTCTTGATCTCGATTTTAGCGCCAAGCTCAGGCTGTGTTTCCGGTCGCACCGAGATATTGCAGTCGCAGCGCAACTGGCCTTTCTCCATATCCGCATCGCTCACCGCGCCGTAGATCAGGATTTGCTTGAGCGCGGTGAGAAAGGCGAACGCTTCCTCCGGCGAACTGATTTCGGGCTGGCTCACGATCTCCATCAATGGCGTGCCGGCGCGGTTGAAGTCGATCCCCGTGCTGTTTTCGAAATGGAAACTTTTCGCCACATCTTCTTCGAGATGAATCCGAACGAGCGCCACTTCCTTGTCCGGCGTCACGATATTTTTCTGCGCGTCCTTCGGATACGCGAGATCGTGCAACGGCACGCTGCCCTTTGCGCACAACGGGAGGTCGTATTGGGAAATCTGATAATTCTTCGGCATGTCCGGATAGAAATAGCTTTTGCGATCGAACTTGGAGACCGGCGTGATGTCGCAACCGAGCATCAGTCCAGTCAGCAGAGTCAACCGAACCGCTTCGCCATTCATCACCGGCAGCGCACCGGGCAGACCGAGACAAGTCGGACACGTATGCGAGTTCGGCGGCGCTCCAAATTCGGCGGGACAAGCGCAGAACATCTTTGAGCGTGTCCGGAGCTGCGCATGGACTTCGAGTCCGATTGTCGTGAGATAAGACATTGCTAATTTCGGATTTCGGAAACCGGATACCGGAAAGTTATTTGTTTCGCCGCGCTGTTTTTATCGAGGCAACAACGATTGAGAGAATTTGGTCCCCCTCGTCTCGCAGCTCCTTCAAGAGCGTCGGCTTCACTAATCCAGATTCTATCAGCATCTCCATCCAGTAGAGAGCCTCGTCACATTCCTCATCGACGATTCCCATTTTTGCGATGAAGTCAGCCCGCGATTTCCCACGGACAGCGGCGCGATAATTTGCACCAACAGATGTTCCCGCGCGCAGCAGTTGGTGACCCAACACCTGCGCGACCTGCTGCTTCGGCAACGAATTAACCAGTCGGATCACGCGTAAGCCGAAGTTCATCGTTCGCTTCAGGAATTCTTCTTTCTCCATCTTTCCGGTATCCGGTATCCGCAATCCGAAATCATTTCTTCGCCGCGAATTCGAGCGCCTTCTTCAGATCGAACTGCTTCACACGCTCCACCAGCGTCGGATCGTTCGCGGCTTCGAGGATTCGCGGATGGCGCAATAACTCGAGAAGCTTGCCTTGCGCAATCAGGTCGGCGATCTCGCGATCGTTCCGCAACGCCACGATCTTCGGATGCTCGCTTAACTCGACCGCCCCCGGGAAGCTCAGGAAACGCCGCGCCCTCTCCGGATCCGCGCTAACTGTTCCGACGTCGTTCAAGGTTTGATAGACCGAAGCCGGCGTTACGTCGGTTTTCTTTATGACATCGCCGACCGCGCCCAACTCGACCGAGTTCTTCAGCCGCGCGATGAACGCCGACACAGAATCGGCGTCAAAATTTCGCAGCGAGGGCGCTTCCTCAGTTCGCGCCGAATCGACTACCCGAGGATTCGGCTTCGGTGTGGTCTTGGTGGGGCGGCGCACATGTGCCTGGGCCTCGGCAACGGAACCGACGGATCGAATTCCGACAACAATGAGCCAGATGAAAAACGCGCCGAAGCAGAGTCCCGTCAGCGCACCGCTCAGACCGTAAAGCAATCGCACCGGAGCAGAACTTTGCTGCGCCGTGCGCTTGAAGAGAATCGAGCCGAGACTAGCGATGACTCCGTAAACGACCAAGGCCAGCAACGCGCTACCGATCATCGAGACGACGAAATCGGGCCACTTCAGAATGGGGCGAAGCAGCGGAACCATCAGACCGCCGCCGAAATAACCGGCGGCATAGGCGGCGATGATCGCAGCGCCGCGCATCAATTGGCGCATGATGCCCAGCCGCCATCCGCGCACGAACTCAAGTAAAAGCAGCACGATCGCGAAGGAGAGAAAGATCGTCTGCCAGACTGGAGAGCCAGCGGTGGAGTTCATCGGTGGTCTCGAGCTAGTTGCCGAAATCCGAAATCGCCTTCTGCCGCAGGGCGTGATCGCAGAGAACAAGCGCGGCCATCGCTTCGACGATCGGCACTGCGCGCGGCAGGACGCAGGGATCGTGGCGGCCGCGCGCTGCGAGGGTTGTTTCCTCGCCGGAGGCAGTGACGGTTTTCTGGTCGCGGGCGATGGTGGAGGTGGGCTTGAAAGCGACGCGGAAGAAGATCTCCTCGCCATTACTGATCCCACCCTGGACACCGCCGGAATTGTTGGTCGTGGTGCGGATCTGTTCGTTCCGCACTTCGAAAGGATCGTTATGTTCCGAGCCTTTCATTCGCGTCGCCGCGAAACCGGAACCGATCTCAAAACCTTTCGAGGCCGGCAAACTCAACATCGCCTTGGCCAGATCGGCTTCCAGTTTATCGAAGACCGGTTCGCCCAGGCCGGCATCGAGGCCGCGAACGACACACTCAATCACACCGCCGAGCGAGTCCCCCTCGTTGCGCGCGGATTGAATCAAGGCTGTCATCAGCTCCGCGGCCGCAGGGTCGGGACAACGAACGGCGTTGCGTTCGACGTCATCGATCCGGACTGAGCTGCGATCGATGCGGGCGAACACTTCATGGATTTGCGTGACGTAGGCGACGATCTCGACACGTCCTCGCGAAATTTTGTTTAGAACTTTTTTGGCCACGGCGCCGGCCGCCACGCGCCCGATCGTCTCGCGGGCCGAAGCGCGTCCTCCGCCCTGCCAGTTTCGAATACCGTACTTGGCTTCGTAGGTGAAATCCGCGTGCGAGGGGCGGTAGGTCGCTTTCATCCCCGCGTAGGCTTCGGGCCGGGCGTCCTTGTTCATCACCATGATTGAGATCGGGGTGCCGAGGGTGCGGCCCTCGAAGATGCCGGACAAAATCTGGCAGCGATCGGCTTCATCGCGCGGAGTGACGATTGCGCTTTGGCCGGGACGACGCCGATCGAGATCGCGCTGGATGTCGACGTCGCTCAGTTCGATGCGCGGCGGACATCCGTCGATGACAACGCCAACGCCGCCGCCATGCGATTCGCCCCAGGTGGTGATGCGAAAAAGGTGTCCGAAGCTGCTGCCCATCGAACGCAATCTTAGACGGCGCGTCGCAGATTAACAACGTGGAGGGTCATTTGCGTTCCACCTGTCATGTTGATCCCGCAGCCGCGGGAGAAACATCTCTGACCATTTCTGCGCGGCAGATAGCCAGAAATATTCAGAGATCCTTCGCTACGCTCAGGATAACAACGTTTTTGGACACGCCTGCCTCTGTCGGTCTCCACGTTTCACGATCTCTAGATCGCGGCGAACGCGGTCTTTAGATCGTCGATCAGATCGTCGATCTTCTCCACGCCAACCGACAGTCTGACCAGCGAATCCGTGATCCCGAGCGAGGCGCGCATTTCCGGCGGGATCGAGCCGTGGGTCATGATCGCGGGATGATTAATCAGGCTCTCGACGCCACCCAGGCTTTCCGCGAGTGAAAAGAGATGCGTGTTTTCGAGGAAGCGCCTCGTGCCTGCGAGATCCGTCTTCAAAACGATCGTGACCATTCCGCCGAAGGCGCGCATTTGTTTTTTCGCGAGAGCGTGCTGCGGGTGCCGTTCCAGTCCGGGATAATAGATCTTTTCCACTTTCGGTTCCTTCTCGAGGAAGCGCGCGATCTCCATCGCGTTTTCGCAATGCCGCTCCATCCGCAGCGCGAGGGTCTTCAATCCACGGAGCGCCAAGAAACTGTCGAAAGGTCCGGCAATCGCGCCGACGGCGTTCTGGAGAAACGCGATTTGATCGCCGAGCGCCTTGTTATCGCCGACGACAATAACGCCGCCCACCATGTCGGAGTGGCCGTTCAGGTATTTCGTGGCGGAATGAATGACCATGTCGAATCCGAACTCGATCGGCCGCTGCATCCACGGGCTGGCAAAAGTATTATCGGAAACCGAGATCGCGTTATGCGCGCGCGCGATTTTCGCGACCGCTTCGAGATCGATCAACTTCAGCAGCGGATTGCTGGGCGTCTCGACCCAGACCATACGGGTGTTTGGGCGCATCTCTTTTTCGACGGCACTCGCATCGGACATATCGATGAAAGTGAAATCGAGATTTGCGGAGCGGCGGCGCACCTTTTCGAAAAGCCGAAAGGTGCCGCCGTAGAGATCATCGCTCACCAGGACGTGGGCACCGCTGTCGAGCCCATCGAGCGCTGTGGCCATGGCGGCGAGTCCGGAAGCAAAGGCCCACCCGCGCGTGCCGCTCTCGAGATTCGCGATGCAGCGCTCGTAAGCGCTGCGGGTCGGATTGATCGAGCGCGAATAATCGTAGCCCTTGTGCTTGCCGGGACTTTCCTGAACGTAGGTCGACGTCTGATAGATCGGCATCATGATCGCGCCGGTCGTGGGATCAGGTGATTGCCCGGCGTGGATGACGCGGGTCGCGATGTCGTGTTGTTTTTTCATGGGAAAGATTCTGTTAACCGCGGATTACGCGGATATCGCGGATGGGAATAACACTGAAGACATTCTGATCTGTCTTTCCCATCCGTGTCATCCGCGTAATCCGCGGTTCAAAATTCATGGCATTTGGCGCCGAAGATACGAGAGCAGATCGCTGCGGGTGATCAGTCCGAGGAATTTATTTCCGTCCATGACAATGGCGACGCGGCCGCGATCGAACACCTCCAGCAGATCGTTGATCTTTGCGGAGGGCGACAACGTTTCCAGCCGATCGGTCATCGCCGTGTGGACCGCGTGATTAAAACGCTCGGGATCGTGGTGCACTTTCACGAGCACGTCGGACTCGTCGAGAATGCCGACCGGGCGGCCCGTGGCATCCACGACCGGGACTTGTGAGACATCGGCGGTCCGCATCCGCTTCACCGCCGTAAGCAGGGTATCGTCCGGCCCGACGGTCACCACTTCGCCGGCTTCGTAACGGTGAGTAATGAGATCACTCAGATCGCCGTGAGCGGGCCGGCGCGCGAAGCCCTGCTCGGCCATCCAGAAATCGTTATACATCTTCGAGAGATATTTGTTGCCGTCATCGGCCACAAAAGTGACGACCCGTTTCTTGTGGGTCTGCGCGCGGCAATAACGAAGAGCCGCGGCCAGGAGCGTGCCGGTCGATGAGCCCCCGAGAATTCCTTCCTGGCGCAACAACTCACGCGCGGTGGCGAAACTCTCGGTGTCTTCGATCGTATATGCTTCTGTCACGCGAGAGAGATCGGCAATATCGGGAACAAAATCCTCGCCGATGCCTTCCACAGCCCAGCTCCCGGCGGTGCCGATGTTTCCCGTCTTTACGTAATCGACCAGGATCGAACCGGCGGGATCAGCCAGCACCATCTCCAAGTTCGGCTGAACGCGACTGAAGAAACGAGATAAGCCGGTCAACGTTCCCGCGGAACCGACACCGCAGACGACCGCGTCGAGATGATGGCCCATTTGCTCCCAGATTTCCGGGCCGGTCCCGCGCTCGTGCGCGAGCGGGTTCGCTGGATTGCCGAATTGATTGACGTAAAACGCTCCGGGAATTTCGGTGGCAAGCCGCGCCGCCACATCCTGATAATATTCGGGATGGCCGCGGGTGACGTCGGAACGCGTCAGCCGCACTTCCGCGCCGAGTGCGCGGACATGCGCGACTTTTTCGGCCGACATCTTGTCGGGGATGACAAGGATGATGCGGTAACCTTTCGCTCCGGCGATCAGGGCGAGCCCGAGTCCCGTGTTGCCCGCGGTCGCTTCGATGATGGTGCCACCCGGCTCCAGTTTTCCGTCGCGTTCCGCCGCCTCGATCATCGCCAGCGCGACGCGGTCTTTTATGGAGCCTGTCGGATTCTGGTTCTCAAGCTTGACGAAAAGCTGGCAGAGGCCGGTATCGATCCGCGTGATCTCGACCAGCGGTGTATCGCCGATCAAGGAGAGAATGGCGGGTGGTTTGTGATGCGCGGTCGTGGGCGCGTGGGAAAGCAGGGTCATGCGGAAAAGAGACTGGAGACCACGTTAGTGCACTTCGTCTACCATTTCGAATTGCTGTCGGCGAAAAATTGTTGAAGCACATCGAAACGGACTTCGCCGTAGTTCAGCGCGTAGCGGAGATCGCCTCCTTTATAGACCCACGTCGTCGGGATCCAGCTTAAGGGCAGGTCGAGGAAGCGCTTGATCTTAGCGTCGCCGGTTCGTGGTCCGGGATCGGCGAGAATGGTGACGTTAGGCTGATTGGCCAGCTCGTATTTCGTGAGCATCGCGCGGCCGTCCTCGCCACTATTCCAGACGGAAACGAAATAGAACTTAACCTCCGGATTTTCCTTTACGGTTTTCAGCCAGCCGCCACTCTTCAATTCCGATTGGCAATTCGAACACCACGGCGCCCAAAGATGAACCACGCTCAGTTTGGGCGCTTTGATCGCTTCCGCGATTTGTTGCTCTGCGGGTGAGACGGCGAAAACCGGAGTCGCGGCGACGATCGTGAGCGCGACAGCAATTGAGACGAGGATTCTTTTCATGGAAGTCCCGGCGAAACGAAGGGACGTCCATTTCGCGGACGACACCAATATGCGGAGAAATCTACCGCGCTCAAGATCAAGGCTTTCCTGCTCATGATTCTGATCTTGCTCATGATCTCTCGGTCAAGCGTTCCTCAACGGGAAAGATCAGGATCATGATCAAGAGCCGGAGCAGGAGGAACCGGGCATTCACCCTCCCGGTTGACCTACGGTAATCCCGCGCTAATATGCCGTCCCCATTTCTGCGGGGAAGCGCCGGCGATAAACGCCTGCGCTAAAGACAGAAAAGCGGCTCCGCGCCGCAAGGAGAAAACTTACCGCCATGTTGCAAATGCAGGATTTACTCGCGCAGTCATATCGCGAGTTCAAAGAAGGTAGCATCGTCAAAGGACGCGTTCTCGAGATTCGCCCGCGAGAAGTCCTGGTCGATATCGGCTACAAATCGGAGGGCGTCATTCCCTCCCACGAGTTCGAAGACATCGAGTCGATGGAAGTCGGCGACGAAGTGGAAGTGCTCCTCGAGCGCCTCGAAAACGACGAAGGCATGGTGGTTCTCTCCAAGGAGAAAGCCGCTTACCGACAGAATTGGAACAAGATCGCGCAGGTCTTCGCCGGCGATGGATTGATCAAGGGCAAGGTGAAATCCGTCGTCAAAGGCGGGCTGATGGTGAACATCGGCGTGGAAGCATTTTTGCCGGCGTCGCAGATCGACATTATCCCGCCCAAGGATTTACAGCAGTTCGTCGGCAACACCTACGATTTCAAGATCGTCAAGATCAACGACGACCGGAAGAACGTCGTCCTGAGCCGGCGCGAACTGATCGAGCAGGAGCGGAGCGAGAAGCGCCAGAAATTCCTCGAAGGCGTGAAGGTCGGCGACATGGTCCAGGGCAGCGTCAAGAACCTGACTGATTTCGGCGCGTTCATCGATCTCGATGGCATGGATGGCTTGCTTCATATCACCGACATGACCTGGGGCCGTCTCGGACATCCGAGCGAGCTGCTCAAAGTCGGCCAGCCGCTCGAAGTGATCGTGCTCGATATTAACAAGGAGAAAGAGCGCGTCTCGTTAGGCCTGAAGCAGACCCAGAAAAATCCGTGGGACCAGATCGAAGAGCGTTTCCCGGCCGGGCAGCACGTCAAAGGCAAGATCACGAATCTCGTGCCGTACGGTGCGTTCGTGGAGCTTGAGGAAGGTGTCGAGGGGCTCATTCACGTTTCCGAATTGTCCTGGACGAAGCGCATCATGCGTCCGTCCGATGTTCTGACCCAGGGTCAGGAAGTCGAAGCCGTCGTCCTCGGCGTGAACAAGGAAGAGCAAAAGATCTCGTTAGGCCTGCGCCAGCTCGAAGCGAATCCATGGGATGAGATCGAGAAGAAATTTACCATCGGCAGTCACGTGAAGGGCGCGATCCGCAATATGACCGCGTATGGCGCGTTCGTGGAGCTCGAGGACGGCATCGATGGAATGATCCACGTCTCTGATCTGAGCTGGACCCGCAAGATCAACCATCCGAGCGAAGTCTTTAAGAAGAACGACGAAGTGGAAGCGGTCGTCATCGACATCGACAAGGTGAACCAGCGAATCAGCCTCGGCATTAAACAGCTGAGCGACGATCCGTGGAAGGAAATCGATTCGAAATATAAGATCGGCGATCTGGTTACCGGCAAGGTGACGAAGCTCGCCAGCTTCGGCGCGTTCGTGCAATTGCAGGACGACATCGATGGGCTGGTCCACATTTCGCAGCTCAGCGAAGATCACGTCGCGAAGGTCAAGGACGTGCTCAAAGTCGGCCAGGAAGTCGAAGCGCGCGTCATCAAGGTGGACAAAGTCGAGCGCCGCATCGGGCTCTCGATCAAGGCCGCGAATTATTCCGAGGAAGAGCTCAAGCGCGAGTCCGAAGCGTTCGACAATCTGCGTCCCGGCGAAGACATGGTCGGCCTCGAGAAAGCGTTCGAAGCTGCCGAGGAAGATTACCGCCCGGGCGAAGGCAAGAAGAAGTAGCGCGTCGGTCTTGGGGGTTGGAGGGCGTCTGTGTCAGACGCCTGTTTCCGCCCCTCCATCAAAGTTGTCATCCTGAGCGGCAGCGAAGGATCTCTGAATATTTGCGGCCCTCACCGCGCGGAAATGGTCAGAGATATTTCTCCCGCGACTGCGGGATCAACATGACAGGCTTAGGATGACGCGCCTTACGATTGCAACAGGAGCCGCTACTTCCCGAGCTCGTAGAGATATTCCACGAACGACATCACGGCGCCGTCGTAACCCTGGATCTTCGGGTTCACCGACTCGATCACGTAATATTCGTCCGGCGCATGCGCGCCGCTGCCGTGTCCCAGACCGAAATGTCCTGAAGCCAGCTTCAACGGCTCGCTGGTGAAAACGTAGCCCGGATAGGAACCGGCATTCCACGGCCACAATCCCGGATCGATCCCCGCACGTTTCAAGACCGCCACCTGCGCTTGAATGAGCGGCGCGTCCGCCGGGGTTGTGGTCGGATCGTAACCGCCGGTCATGTTTACGTCGATATCGCCGAAACCGCGCTTGGCCAGATGCGCTTTCAGCGCGGCGAGCGCTTCCGTCGCCTTCATCCCCGGGACCAAGCGCAAATCCATTTTCGCCACGGCTTGGTGTGGCAGGACGGTCTTCCCGCCCGGGCCGGTGTAACCGCCCACCAGCCCCTCGATGTTCACCGTTGGCTGGGATTCGAGCCGCTCCAGCGCCTTGTCCCATGGCAAATCGTTGATCCAATGCTGCACGCCGAGTGATTTCTTGCGCTGCTCTTCGCTTTGGCGCTTGGAAGCTTCGCTGATCATTTTCTTTTCCTCGGTCGTCAGCGGGCGCGGCTTGGGATAATTCTCGATCGTGATGTCGTTACCGTCCGCGGAAACCAGGGTATCGAGTGCTTTCACCAGCCGCCAGGCCGGGCTGTCCACCATTGCCTTGAGCGACGAGTGAATGTCCTTGGCCGGACCGCGTCCCCACTTCTCTCCGCTCGACGTCAGCTCGAGTTCGATCACGCCCTTCGCGCCGAGGCTTACCGTCACTACACCGTCCAACCCTTGCGAGGCTGAAGGCATAAAGACGCCGATGGTTTTCTTGAGCGCCGCCTGCACTTCGGGCTTGAGCGCGATTTGCCCGATGTGCGGCGAACCAATTTCCTCCTCGCCTTCCGCGACCATGACCAGATTCACCGGCAGCTTCTTGTTCGCGCCCTTGATCGCATGCAGCGCGGCCAGGAATGCGGCTTCCGGTCCCTTCTGGTTCACCGCGCCGCGGCCCATGATCACTTTCCCCAGTGCCGGCTTGTCGACCAGCGCCGCGTCGAGCGGTGGTGACGTCCACTCCTTCGGGTCGAACTGCTTCACGTCATACATGAAATAAAGGCCAACCGTTTTCTTCGCGCCCGCGTCGAGCGTCGCGAAGACGCCGGGCTTTCCCTCGGTTTGAATCACGGTCGCCTGCTGGAATCCCGCGTCCTTCGCCAGCTTCGCCATATATTCCGCGCCTTCGGCAGAGTTCAGGTTTTCCGCCGCGATCGACGGCAGCTTGATCCAATCCTGCAGGCGCTTGAGCGCTTCATCGTGCCGTTTCGTAATCTCCGCTTTGATGTCGGCGAGCTCTTTATCGTCCGAATAGCAACGCGGCGCGGATGCGAGGACAACGATGGCGACTAACGATGCGGCAATACGGGACATGCGGTTCATGCCGATATTTCTCGCACAAAGTCCACTAAGGACACAAAGGATTTTCCGCGTTGAGCTGCGCGCTTCTGTAGCCGCCGCCCTGTGGGCGGTGTCGTGCTAAATGGGGCACGGCACTAAACGACCAACGCTTCGCACAACGAAGCGGATACATAAGAGGCCTAGAATTCCGCGCTGCCCGGCGTGCGGGCGAACGGAATCACATCACGGATGTTCGACACGCCGGTGACGAACATGAGCATCCTCTCGAACCCGAGCCCGAAACCGGAATGCGGCACGGTACCGTAGCGCCGCAAATCGAGGTACCATTTGTAATCCGCGGGATCCATCTTGTGCCGCCGCATGTTTTCTTCGAGCACATCGAGGCGCTCTTCACGCTGACTTCCACCGACGATCTCACCAATGCCCGGAACGAGAACGTCCATCGCCGTCACGGTTTTACCGTCGTCGTTCAACCGCATGTAGAACGGTTTGATCTCCTTCGGATAATTGAAAACCGTCACCGGACATTTGAAATGTTTTTCGGTGAGCCAACGCTCATGCTCTGATTGCAGGTTGGCTCCGTAAGCAACCGGGAATTCGAATTTCTCTCCGCTCTTCGTCAGCAGTTCGACCGCTTCGGCGTAGGTGATCCGCTGGAAGGGCCGCTCCATCACGAAATCGAGACGCGCGAGCAATTCCTTGTCGACGAACTTGGCGAACACCCCGAGGTCCTCCGCGCAATTCGTTTTGATGTCGCGAATGAGATATTTCACGATCTCCTCGGCGAGGTCCATGTTGCCTTGCAAGTCGGTGAACGCCATTTCCGGCTCGATCATCCAAAACTCGTTGGCGTGCCGCGAGGTGTTCGAGTTCTCCGCCCGGAACGTGGGACCGAAGGTGTAAACGTTCGTCAATGCGCAGGCGAATGCTTCCGCTTCCAATTGGCCGCTGACCGTCAGGTAGGTCGAGCGCGCAAAAAAATCCTGCGCGTAATCGATCGCGCCGTCCGGGCGCTTCGGCGGATTCTTCGGATCGATCGAGGTAACGCGGAACAACTCCCCAGCTCCTTCGCAATCGCTTCCGGTAATGATCGGCGTGTGGACGTAAACGAATCCGCGTTCCTGAAAAAACTGGTGAATGGCGAACGCGAGCCGGCTGCGGACGCGAAAGACGGCGCCAAACAAATTCGAACGCGGCCGCAGATGCGCGATCTCGCGCAGGAATTCCGGCGTGTGACCTTTCTTCTGGAGCGGATAAGTGTCGTCCGACGCGCCGACGATTTCGATTTCCTCGGCGACGACTTCCCAGCTCTGCCCTTTGCCCTGCGACGCGACCAATTCGCCGCGCACCGTCATGGAAGCACCCGTGTTCAAACGCTGCACCGCGTCATAATTTGCCAGCGTGTTCTTCGCGATGATCTGGAGGTTGCGCAGGCAGGAACCGTCGTTTAGCTCGACGAAGGAGAAATCCTTCGAGTCGCGCCGGGTGCGGACCCAGCCCTGGACCTGAATACCCGCAATTGGCGCGGCGCTCTCCAAGGCGGCTTTAACGGAAGTAGGTCCGGGCATCCGGGAACTTTGCCGGGCGATGCCGCTTCGACAAGCAAAAGGAAAGCCGCTTACTAGCGTCCTAACGCGGCGAACCGTCGCGCATCGAGCACTTCGGCATTGTAAAAGCCGTAGCGCACGTCAGCGCATTCCATCTCGCCCAAGTAACGCGCCAGGGCCGGCACCGTCTGCTCCGGATAGGGAAAGCTCATGAAACGAAGAGTGATTCGTTCGGCGGCCACCGAGACGCTGGCGCTGACGTATTGGTCAGCGGATGTCTCCCGAACGTCCTCCGCCTGGCCGGTCAAAAGCTGGCGCATCTGCGCATGCCATTTCTCGATGGCTTCCAAATGAGAAGGACTTGCGGACCGTTTGGGTTGACGAAGGGCAAGGGCGAGGACCCGCTGATCGAGCGTAGGGTCGCCAGACGCTCTGAGTTTTTTCACAGCTTCACGCCGGAGCTGGTCTCGTTTCGCGCTGATCTCCTGCGAATTTTCCAGCGAAGTTTTGCGCGACTGGAAGAGCCTGAAGACGCTCGGGCGCAACAGCGGTTCGAGTTCAGGATTCTCCCGGCTCAGGTCCTGGGCCTCCACAACCCGCGCGTAGGTTGCGGCCGCTTTCATGTATTCCGCCCGCTTCTCTGGTGTGACCGCGAGATCGGGCGCCCAGGGAGCGGTCGGGCGCAGACCGACCGGGAGAGAAAAATAAATTTGAAGCTCACGCGACAAGCGCGCAGCCGCCTCGGCATCGGGCGCGGAGAATTGCAGATTGAACAGCGCCAAGGTGAGCGGCGCACCGGTGTCGAGCACGGTTCCACCGTTTTCGCTCAGACGCTCGCCCAGTTCTCTCGCGACGGTGTTGTTCTTGAGCGGCGCGACCGCGAGGACTGTCTGGCCGAAGTGGAGAGCCTGATCGATCGAGCCGCTCTCCGTGCGAATTCCCTCGAAAGCAGCCGCGGCGGCGTTTGCGTCGGGAAACGTTGCGATAATGCGGCGGCTGGGCCGGCCGATATCGACCACGGGCCCGGCAGCGGGAAGCTGCGCGATTTCACCGTGAAATTCCGCCTTCAATTCCGGAGGCTGTTCGTGAGGAAAAGCGTGGCGGGCGTTCGAGATTTTTTTGCGGGTTCCACTTTCGGCGGAGATCGCCGCTCCGAGGCCGATGAACGCCACCAGGAGTGTCGTGGCATAAGTAGCTACGAGGCCAAACGACCCCAGCAAATTCGGAGGCCGCGCGTTGAGATGCTCAAAAACGTTAAGCGCGTCTGCCGCAGCGGTTTTGGCAGCCGGCGGATTTTTTCCCGGTTGCTTGAGTTCGTTGAGAATGATTTCGGCTGTTTCGCGGGAAAGGATGTCGTCGCTGGCGGGCTGCCAGCCTCTGGCCCGCAAGCGCTGGGCGGCCTCGCCGAGCCGTAGAGTTTTCGGCACACTTCTCAGCATTCCGAGTCCCACGATAAACCAAATCCCGCCGCCGAGGACGCCGCTGATCATCAACGCGACAGCCGCCAGGCTCTTGAAGCCCGCTTCCAGCCAGCGATGCCGGCAAAACAAAACGGCGTTCCAAAACCATCCGCCATCGAGGGGCAGAATCGGCAGGAGATTGAAGAGATTAAGAAGGATCACCAGGAGTGCGGTATTCCCGAGCGCCGGCATCTTCAGAACCACGGCACAGATGGCCATGGCGGCGCCGATGAAGATTCCCGGCAGCGGCCCCATGAGCGAAACGATCGCCTTCTTCCAGCCTGCCACGTTGTGGTGCGTGCCGGTGACCGCCGCGCCCAGTAACGGGATGAAAAACATGCGCAGGTCGCGGTATTTGAAATAACGCATCGCGACGTAATGCCCGACTTCGTGGACCAAAAGGGCAATGCCGATGGTGGCACATATTTGCCACGACCAGGCCAGCGCACCGGTCCACACGAAGACCGCGAGCGAAATCGCCAGCACAATCGGGCCCGCCATCGAGCGCGGCTTCGCGGTTTGGAGGCGGACCAATTCCGCGAGCGCGCCTGCCAGTCGCGCTTCTTCCGGCGAAGTGATGGCCGCGACGTTGGCGCCCTCTGCGTCGCTTATTGGCACAAAGAGCCCGCGGCTTTGTTGGAATGCCGTCCAGGTGTTCTCGTAATAATCACAGGTGCGCCAGATGTCTTGATCGCTAAGCGCCAAGACGGCGGCGTCACCGATCCGACGGATGTTTTCCTCGTGCGCCTGGTAGCGCGCGGCGACACTGCCGCGCTTCCAGCGGGCGAGAATCTTGGGACTGCAAATGAACTTCGAGCGCTTCGTGTCCGTGCAGAGCAAACGTCCATCGCTCAGGGCGCTGAGGAAACCGACAACGAAAGTCTTCTTCTTCGAAGTCGCTTCGGAAAGCGGATAGGCATAGATCGTTCGCGCCAAAGTCTGGCCCGCCACATGCAATTGCACCGCCAGTACGATGTCGCGGTTGGTGAAAACATCGGTCACCCGCATCACCCGCGGATCGCCGAAGCCCAGCTGGCGAAGCGGCTCCACTTGCGAGAGGACTTTTCGTCGAACCTCGTCACTCAATTCATCCATGGAGATTTCCAGCGCAGCCGCATCGAGCACCATCAAGCTGCGTTCGGAATCGAGGATGCGGGCCCGCAGTAGTTTCGAGCACCAGCCAATTACTGCTACCAGTCCCGGTGATGTCCGCCACCACTCGCCGAAAGTCAGTTTCGTGGAATCAATTCCGCAAACGAGCACCGCGCCATTTCCCGGGGGCGCCGCTTTCAACGGCGGAAGAGGAGGCGGCAGGGCGGAAACAGGGAGGGGAGGCGGGCACAAAGATTCCATAAGTCGCCTGCATAGCAGGGCGAATGCCTACACACTTCCCAAGGTCTGTTTCGTGGCAGACAGCGCGGGATTCGCTTACGTTCCGCGTTCTCGAACGGCCAGCGAAACGAAAATGAAACCAAAACGCCTGCTTCTTTGGGATATCGACGGGACGCTGATCACGACCGGCGCGGCCGGGCAGCGGGCCATCGCGCGGGCGACGGCGGAGCGATTCGAGGGCGGCGAGTTGAATGGAGTGGAGATCGCCGGACGAACCGATATCGGCATCGCTCACCAAATTTTGGCGAAGTATGACGCGCCGGTGACGAGCGAGAGCGTCCGTTCGCTTCTCGATCTTTATGTCGAGTTACTCGCCGACGAGCTGCCGCGCGGAAAAGGCCGCGTGCTGCCCGGCGTTCTGGCTTTGCTCCAGCACGCCGCGAAGGCGCCTGACATGACCCTCGGACTTCTCACGGGCAATCTCGAACGGGGCGCGAAGCTAAAACTGGAGCAGTACCAGTTGTGGCATTTTTTCGCCTTCGGTGCATTCGCTGACGATCACCACGATCGTAACGAGCTCGGGACTTTCGCGCTTTCGCGCGCGCTCGAAAGAACCGGGATGAATTTTCCGGCATCGCAAGTGGACGTCATCGGCGATACCGGCCACGACGTTGCCTGCGGCAAAGCGTTTGGCGCGCGCACGATCGCGGTCGCGACCGGCTCGTGGTCCCGCGAGCAGTTGGCGGAACATCGGCCCGACTTTCTTTTTGATGATCTTTCGAATGTGGACGAAGTGAGACAAACTCTCGGCTGGTGATCGATTAAATGACGGCCACGAGACGGACATCTTCCGAACCCTTAACCGTATGACTCTGCCCGACGCTCCCAATGTTCTGCCGCTCGAAGGCGAAATCGACCTGCATGTTTCCCCGCGCATCTCCGCGGCCTTGGGCGCCATGATTGAGCAAAAGCCGCCGCGCCTCGTGGTTGATCTTTCCAACGTCACTTACATCGACAGCTCGGGCCTCGCCGTTCTGATCGAAGGAATGCAAAACGTCGAAGCCTACGGAGGGAAGTTCATCCTCGCCGGGTTGCAGGAAAATGTCCGGCCGATTTTCGAAATCGCGCGGCTCGACCAGGTCTTCATTATCTTCCCTCACGTCGACGCCGCGCTGGCCGCGATCTGAGTTAATATCTGCAACGTCTGACCGACGTTCGTGGAAATATCGAATCGAGCGGCCAGCGCAAGATTCTCGAGATGAGCTTGCGCGCGGCGGGCGGGATCCGACCAAACGCGAAGGGCTTCGTCAATCGTGTCGATGTTTCGCGGATCGTCGATGATCGTGCCATGCCGGCCGCCTTCGATGATCTCGGAAAAACCGTTGGCCCGCGTCGTAATTACGGGGCGTCCGGCCGCGAGCGCTTCAAGGCAGGCGTTCGAAAATGGATCGTAAATAGTCGGCAGGAGAAAAATATCGGCGGCGGCATACAGCGATGGCATCTCGCGAACCACGCCGAGGAACTGAACGCGCGATGAGAGAAATTTGCGGCCGTCGCCGCGCCCGGCCACGAGCATCCGCACGTGCGGGTCCTGCCGTTCGATCGCCTCAATCGCAAAGCGCAAGCCCTTGCGTTCCCAGCCCGATCCCGCAAACAGAACAGCGATATCTTTTTCTCCCAAGCCAAACGCGTCGCGAGTTTTTGCTCGGTCCGACTCATCACGGTGAAGCGATTGCAAAGGAACTCCATTGTAAACGACATCGATCTTGTCGGCAGGAAATCCGTAAAAGCGGATGATTTCCTCCTTCACCATTCGCGAGTTCGCGATCACGCGCTTCGCGCCGGCCTTCCCAAAGAGCGATTCTTCGAGGGAAAGCGTAGCGGAATGCTTGCGGTTGAAAAGGCGGCTCAGTCTTTGTAACCGGCCGGCGATTTCGTGGCGCCGTTCCAACCAGGCGCGGTGCACGCCGTCTCCGGCGCGATAAACATCGCAGCCCCAGATGCGCTCGAGGCTCATGAGGACATCGCATTCGCGGCGCCGTGAAATCTCCTCAAGCTCATCGGCAAACGCGATGGCTGAGGTGGCGCCGAGCCGCACGATCGATCCGAAGTTCCACTCGTCCGCGGGCCATTCCGCCGAGGTATAGAGGCGAACCTGATGGCCCGCATTCGCCACCCCGCCAGCCAGCCGTTTCAAATATGATTCCGCACCGCCACCGGAAGAAAATCCGCGCCGGACAAATCCTATGGTAAGATGATCGGATCGCATTTGCGGGATGACGGAATGGGAACTTTACTTGGCTGCAATGGCCACAATACTTGTTAGCCGATGGTGGGTGAAACTCTAAACGCCCCTCCTCTTTCGCGCCTGGCGCCTCGCGCAAGCGGTCTCCTTCCGAAGCATCTGCTTTACTCGATCTTCGCCCGGATCGGCGGCTCGGGGCTCGACACGGACGCTTTCGAGACATTGCGCGCTTCGCATCGCGGAGGCTTCCTGGGCCGCGCCATCGCCTACGATAACCGCCAAACCGAAATACCGGCCCGGCTCATTTATTCGCTGCGCTGGCATCCGGTGCGCCTGATTTCATTTCTCGAGCGCCCTTATTATTACGGCGCGAAAAAGAAGTATCTCGATTGGATCGCGGCGCGAGAACTCGCGACGGGACGTTACGACCTCTTCCATAGCTGGTCGGGCGATTGCCTCCAATCGTTGCGAGTCGCCAGCAAGCTCGGGATTCCCTCACTCGTGGAAATCCCCACCTGGCATCGCGACCGGGGGAAGGTCCCGGCCGAGCGCGCACCGGCCGCGACGCCTGCCGCCCAACTCTCCCGCTACCGCAGCTGGAAGGAGAATTTGCTTCAGACTCGCGAACGCTTCCTGGAGGAATACGATCTCGCAACGCTTCTCGTCGTTCTCTCCCAGAAAGCGGCCGACACCTTTCGCGTCCAGGGATTTCCCGAAGAAAAATTATTCTATCTCCCGCGCGGCGTGGATGTGGAGCGGTTCAAGCCGGGCGTTCGGCCGCCGGTCTTTCGCGCGGTTTTTTCCGGGGCGTTGATCGAGCGTAAAGGAATTCATCACCTCCTCGAGGCGTGGCATCGGCTCGAGCTCAAGGATGCGGAGCTCTGGCTCGTCGGTTCAGTCCATGAGGAAGCCAAACCGCATCTGAAAAAATATTGGCGGGACAATATCAAGGTCGTGGGTTTCGTGCGCGACGTGGAAACCTATTTGAGCCAGGGGACGGTGCATATTTTTCCATCGCAGTGCGAAGGAAGCGCCAAGGTGGTTTACGAAGCCGCCGCCTGCGGGCTCCCTCAAATCACCACCCGGGAAGCGGGCGACGTGGTGAACGACGGGGTCGAGGGAATCATCATCCAGCCGGGGAACGTGGGCGAATTGGCTGCGGCAATTCTGGAGCTGTACCGGCATCCGGAAAAGGTCGAGCGGATGAGCGAGGCAGCGCGAAAACGGGTGGTGGAGAATTTCACCTGGGACCATTTTCGAACCAGATTACTGGGCGCGTACGAACTCGCGATGCGAATGCGACGCTAGTTCCTCCCGCTCCTGTTCTTGATCATGCTCCTGATCTTGTTCCAACGCCTGGCAGCAAGATTAGGATCACGAGCATGAGTTCGATGAATATTCTACTCCTCCAGCTCAAGCGAATCGGCGATTTGATTCTGACCACGCCGGCGATCGCCGCCCTTCGCGAAAATTTTCCCGGCGCCCACCTCTCGCTGGTGGTCTCGCCCGCGGTGTCGGAGTTGCTTCCCGCAATCAGCGGAATCGACAAGGTCATGATCGTGCGAGGAAAACCGGATGATGCCCTCGATTGGCTCGCGCTGGTCTCAACCAGATTCGATTACTGCCTGGATTTTACCCGGAACGATCGATCGTCGTTTCTGACCTTTTTGTCCCACGCGCGCAAGCGGGTCACTTCGGACCACCCCAACTTGCGGACGAAATTTCGCGCGCGCAGCTACAACGAACTTGTGGAATCGTCCGTAAATTTGCTCCATACCGTGGATTACCACCTCGCACTCCTCCAACCGCTCGGGATCAACGGCGCTTCCCGCGCCATTCGACTGGATCTGCCGGAGTCCAAGGTGGAGAAGGCGGCTCAACTGCTGGCGGCCGCGCACGTCGCCGATGAATTCGCGCTCCTTCACCCTGGATCGGCCCGGGCGGAAAAGTTTTGGGAGGTAAGCCGCTGGGCGGAGGTGATCGATCATTGTTTGGAGCGAGGAATGACCTGCATCTTGACCGGTGGCCGCTCGCCCGCCGAGCAGGCGCAAATCAGCGCCATCAAAGCGGCAGCGAGATCAAAGGAAGTGATCGATCTTTCCGGAAAGACCGATTTGCTCACGCTCGCGGCGCTCGTGCGCGAGGCGCGCATGCTCGTCACCGTTGATTCCGCGCCGATGCACTTCGGCGCGGCTTGGGGCACTCCGCAGGTCGTTCTCTTCGGCCCGACAAATCCCTTCCACTGGCACCCCAGGTCGGAATCCGCGATCGTTTTGCTGGGCGATTTCGACGGGCCCGTCACCGAATTTCGGCCCAAGCAACGACCGGCCCCGATGAACCAGATCTCGACGAAATCGGTGATCGATGCTATGGAATCGCTGCTGTCGGCTCCGGCGGCGCCTGCCCTATGAGTGAACCGCAAGCCGCAGAAGCCAAACCCTCCTTTTGGCAAACCCTTCGTCAGGGCTGGGGACCGTACAAACGTCTCTATAGTTACGTCCGGCCGTACCGGTGGCGGTTCGTCATGGGCCTCGGCTTCGGGATCGGTTTTGGGATCGTTAATAACGGGCTGATGCCGCTCGTCATCGCGAAAGTCACTGGCGAGGTATTTCACGGGGGCGCGGCGCCTTCGCCGCAGGAATTCGTGCAAAACAGCTCCGTCCTCAATACCGGTCCCAAGATCAATTCCATTGTCATGGTTTGCCTGCTGATCCCGGCGGTGATGGCGGCGCGCAGCCTGTGTGCCTACGGCAACGCCTATTTCATGAACTGGGTCAGCAACCGGGTGCTGACCGATATTCGCGATCAACTTTTCACCAAAATGGTGCGGCACTCGATGGATTTCTTTAACAAGATGCAATCGGGATTTCTGATGTCGCGCATCACCAACGACACCCGCGGCATGCAAACGGCGCTTTCCACGGTGAGTAGCGATTTGTTCAAGCAACCTATCGGCATCGTCAGCGGCATCTGCGTTTTGCTCTACATGGACTGGAAGTTCACTCTCGTGACCATGGTGCTGTTTCCCGCCTGTCTCGTGCCGATCATTTATTATGGCAGGCGGGCGCGGAAAGCCGTCCAGCACCAACAGGAAGATCTGGGGCAAATGGTGGTGACGATGCAGGAAACTTTCGCCGGCATTCGGGTCATCAAGGCGTTCGCGCGCGAGCAACACCGGGAAAGCCTGTTTCGCCACAGCAACAAGCTGCAATTCGAAAACATGATGCGCATGATCATGTCGATGGAGGCGATTGGGCCGATGGTCGAGCTCATCGCCGCGGCCGGGGTCGGGCTGGCCCTGATTTATATTTACGCGTCCAATCTTAGTGCGGCCCGTTTCATTGCCCTCAATGCCGGGATTTTTCTGCTCTACGATCCGATCAAGACCTTGAGCAAAATGCATGTCATGATGCAGTGGTCGATCCAGGCTACCACGGAAGTTTTCGCCATCATGGATTCAAAGCCGAGCGTCGAGGACGCCCCGGATGCAAAGGAGCTGCAACTAACCGAGGGACTGATTGAATTTGATCATGTGACGTTCCGCTACGCCAGCGGGGTGAGTGATGCGGTGAGCGACTTGAGGCTCCGGATCGAACCGGGAAAAACTTATGCGCTCGTCGGCGCGAGCGGCGCGGGCAAAAGCACCATCCTCTCTCTCCTCCTGCGACTCTACGATCCGAACGCGGGGAGCGTGCGCGTGGACGGCCAGGATTTGCGCACCGTGACTCAAAAATCCTTGCGCGAACAAATCGGCCTTGTCACCCAGGAAACATTTTTGTTTCACGACACTATTTTCAACAACATCCAGTTCGGCCGGCTCGACGCGACCGAGGAAGAAGTTTACGCCGCCGCCCAGACTGCCTTCGCCCATGATTTCATCACGGCGCAACCCCAGGGTTACCAGACCACCATCGGTGACAAGGGTTGCTTGATCTCCGGCGGACAACAGCAACGGCTCGCCATCGCGCGCGCTCTCTTAAAAAACGCGCCCATTCTTCTTCTCGATGAGGCGACCTCTTCGCTCGATTCGGAATCGGAAAAGCAAATCCAGCAAGCGCTCGAAACGCTGGCGGCTGGACGCACCGTCATCGCGATCGCGCACCGGCTTTCGACAATTTTGTCCGCCGACCAGATCGTGGTGATGGACCAGGGCCGGATCAAGGAAATCGGAACGCACTCCGAATTGCTCGATAAATCCGGCTACTATCGCCGGCTTTACGACATGCAATTCAATCGCGACGACGAGACCGCTCCGGCCGAGAGCCCTTTCCTCGTAGAAGCGATAGGCTAGCGGGCAGCGTTAATTCCAGAGCCAGTCTTCGCTGTATCCGCCGGGGTAATAGACTTTCACGTAGGCGATATACTTCGGCGGCAGCGGGCTGTTGCAGCAGATCTTGAATCGGGACAGTTCGCACTGCTTGAGTGTTTTGCCGACTCGGATTTTGGCATCGCAAACCTTTTTGCAGGTGTTCTGGTCGAAGACAACCAGCTCGGCGGAAGTCGCGTTGAGCGGAGCGGCTTGCAGGTTCTTAAGCGCCACCAGAAAGCAATTGCCGGCGAGCGGATTGATCTTAAGCGCGATTCTACTCTGGGCGAGGGCAGGAAAGGCGAATGCGACCAGAAAGAGGGACGCAATCACCGAACGGATGATTAGTTTCATGATGTTTGGGGTTGTTGGGGTTTGATGTTTCTAGGTAACTCCGGGGTTCTACCCGTCCAGAGCGTCGATGACAAGAACAAACCGAGGCTAGGCTGGGCAACTGTCGCCTGCCGTTTTCGACTCGGTTTCGCTTTTTTCTACGGCGCGAAGCCCGGCGGAAAGGTAGCCGAAAAGGCGAAATTTGCGGGGTCGATTTCCTTCTCGTAAGGCTCAAAATAAAAATAATCCGCCAGCGCGAGACTTGTGCCGACGCCGACGCCCGATTGCGACTGCATAAAAGTGACCGGCCAGCTGAAGCTGCCGTCGGGCACTTGCGGGCTGTACCACGTCCATAGATAGGTCGAATCGGGATAATTGTTGCCAGAAGGCGGGAAAAGGACGGTGATAATCGTCACGGTGTTATCAGGACACAACGCGCTGTTGTTAACGACCGTCGCCTGGATCGTTCCGTCTTCGCCCGGAGTCGATATCCACGTGGGACCTTCCTGCGGGAAAGGAAAAGCCGCGCCCCACTGTCCGCCGACGGGCGCGCCTTGAATATAGTTGAGTAGAAATCCCTCGTCGCTGTATTCCGGCGGTGTCACGCCCGACGGAGCCGGTCCGGTCAGCAGAGCGATTTGCACGTCGCCCGGATTGCCCGGGTTATTCTGATTGTATTTATATTCCATCAGCGTGTTCTGCGCGCGGTCGGTGTAAGCCTGATACATGTCGTCAGGCATCCAGTTATATAAGACGCGCGTTGGCAGCGGGTTGAAAGCCTCGTTGACCGGCGTCATAAACGCGGTCATCCCGAAGCTTGGCGGAAAGGTGAACATTCCGAAATTTTGTGGGTTGCCGAACGAAAACCCGTCGATGCCGTTCTGCGGATTTGTCCAGGTTGTCGGGGGTGTCGTCCCTCCGGACAGGGGGCTAAAACTCGGAAAATAGGTAAACGAAAACATCTGAAACAGGGCGAGCTGATTCGGGTCGCCCATCGAAGGCGACGGCGGGCCTTGCCCGAACATCAAGCGCGCAGGCAAGTTGGTTTCGGCGTCGAACCACATCCACGTCGCGGCGGGGGGATTGGTATTGGGAACGGGCATTTTCCACCAGCTCACCGGCGACACGGGCATCCAGTTAAGAGGCGACGTTCCGGCGCACGAAGCATTATCGGCTTCGTTGCCAAACCAGCTCGTCGTCGGCAGAGTCCAGCCTAAATCAACCGATTGCCATGTGCTGCCGCCGTCGGTCGAAAGGTTCGTTTGATTATCAATATCAATGATGTACCACCACATTCTGCCGGAGCTTCCCGCAAGCTGCGCCGAAAGAAAATTACCTTCCTGATAATTGATATAAGCGGCGCAAAGCTCGAAAAAGGGACTCGCTTCGTCACTCTGGGAGCTGTTCGACTGCAAAGGGCTAAACGGCATTAGCAGCGCGGTACATTCCCAAGCCTGCGGCAAAACCGGCGGCGAGCCGGCAAAGGGCTGCAACGACGGATAAGCGGACGTCGGGACCGGGTCGGGATTGTTTAATTGATTGTTCATTTTTGTTTTCCTCAATGGTGTTAGATAGGTGATCGGTTAGCGCTGGAGCGCTAAGCCGCAATCGCCGAACCAATGATTAGTTTCATGGGAGTTTGGGGGTTGAGTTTCCGAGGGAAGTTCTGGTCCTACCCGTCCACGGCCTCAAAGACAAGAACAAAACCGAGCTGTGCTAGCCTCGGTTTGAGGGCGGCAGAAAATTGCCGCGCGCGTTCTCCATGTCCTCATCGCTGAGCACCGGTTCGAATCCTGTCGTTTCCGGAAACTCCGGCAGGTTTACCCATGATCGGCAACCGCCGTAGGCCGGTTTGTCTGCGAAAATCCAGACTGGCTCGAGCCGAAAAACCCGAACCAGCGCAACACGAACACCCGCGCCTTTGTATTCGAAACGTTCCCGGACTACGGGTTCGGCCAAAATGTGGAGCGGCGCTAGCGCGGCCACTTCCTTCCAATCCATAATCTTCTTCTGCGCCTCCAGCTTCGCAAAATATCGGATCTCAATCTCCCCTTCCTTCTCTTCCGGAATCACTGCGCCTGGCTCCCGCAACTTCACCACTTGCTCATGAAAGAAAGTCGGGAAAAGAAAAAATTCCGAATGGTGGAAACCGAACCCCTCGCGTCCCTCCGCGATGCCGCCCTTGCGCACGAGGATGCTTTGCTCGCCCCGGCCTAACGCCTCGCAGACCAGGGCCCATTCCTTGAAACCGACGCTTTCCATTTCGCGCCCCGCAAACTAGCCTGCCCGCGATGGCGTTCAATATCGACCTCCACACCCATACCTTCTTCTCCGGGGATGGCGTTTCGAGCCCCGAGGATAATATCGCCGCGGCGCGCGAGAAAGGGCTCCACGGTTTCGTCATCACCGATCACAATACCTGCGACGCGATCACCTATCTTCTCGAGAAGGGCCTTATGCGCGAGGATGGATTGCCGGTCGATAATTTCCTGGTCATCCCCGGCGTGGAAGTCACGACGGCGGAAGGTCACCTGCTCTGCATCGGTGTTACCCTGCCTTACTTGAAAGGCAAACCGGCGCGTGAAGTCTGTGAGATCATCCACGAACGCGGCGGGCTCGCCATTCCGCCGCACCCTTACGATCTGTTTCGCGCCGGCATCCGGTTTCCCGTCCTGGAGACATTGCCGATCGATGCCCTGGAAGTTTTCAACGCCGCCACCACTTTGCGCCGCTACAATCGTTACGCCTTTCGTTACGCCCAGGTCCGCGGCCTGCCTATGACCGCGTCGAGCGACGCGCACCACTCGGAGGCCGTCGGCACCGCCTACACGATCGTGAACACCGAGGATCTCTCCGTCCACGGCATCGTGACCCAGCTCGTGAAAAACAACGACCTCAACCAAAATTACCTCACGCCGCGAGACAGCGTGCGTAAGACCTGGAACAATTGGATGCGGCTGCGGCGGCGCCGGAAATTGCCGACGGCAACGGCAAAATTCGAGAACGGCAACGAAAAGTCGGGTTAGCTCCCATGGCGGCTTACGTGATCGTTGAAATCGAAGTCCTCGATCCGATAGGGTACGAGGAATACAAAAAGCTCGCCGGTGCGACCGTGCTTAAACACGGCGGCAAATACATCGTGCGCGGCGGTGCCACCGAAGTTCTGGAGGGCGATTGGCAGCCGAAGCGCATCGTTGTCCTCGAGTTCGAATCAATGGCGCGCGCCAAGGAATGGCTGCAGTGCGAAGAATACAGCGAGCCGCGCAAGATGCGGCATCGCACCGCGCGCACGAATATGGTTCTGGTCGAGGGCACATAAGTCTGGCGCTCGCGTTCCGTTGACCTTTGCGACCAAGCCGATAGCGTCCCGGCGATGATTTCCGACACTATTGAAAAGCTGCGAGCCGCCGTGCGCGACGTCCCCGATTTCCCCAAGCCGGGGATCGTCTTCAAGGACATCACCCCGATCCTGAGCAGCGGAAACTTTTTTCGAGCATCGATCGATCTTTTTCTCGAAAAATGCCGCGGCAAGGAAATCGACAAGGTTGTCGGGATCGATGCTCGCGGATTTCTCTTCGGCTCCGCGGTCGCTTACGAACTCGGGGTCGGTTTCGTCCCGCTCCGGAAAAAAGGCCGGCTTCCCTACAAGACGGAAAGCGCAAAGTATTCCCTCGAATATGGCGAGGCCGAAATGGAGCTGCACATCGATGCGATCGAACCGGGGCAGAGAATTGTTCTGATCGACGACCTTCTCGCGACGGGTGGAACGTCCGCTTCCGCGGCTACGCTCATCAAAAAAGTCGGCGGAATTTTGTTGGAAGCGCAATTCCTGATCGAGTTGGAGTTCTTGCATGGGCGCAAAAAACTGGAGCCGACTCCGGTCGTCTCGTTTCTGAAGTATTGAAAGCGTGTCATCCCGAGCCGCGCAGACGGCGAGGGACCTCACACTCGGAGTGCGGATTAGCTTGCGCCCCATTAACGTCGTCATGGAAACGACGTTGGTTTGGCGCAAGCTGATCGACATTGCAGTTGCGAGGTCCCTCGTCGTCTGCGCGACTCGGGATGACAGATTATTGCGTCAGCCCTGACACGCGCAACTGCCGCCGCACCGCTGCTCGTTCACGATCACTTCCATTTTGATTTCCTGCAGCGCGATCTGGTCGTGGATCAGGTTTAGTAATCCCAGAGCGCGCTCGTCCGGCATGTGATCGCAGCGAACTTCGATGCGCGCTCGCTTGCCTGCGAGCTCGGGATGCGCGGCGGTCATCTCCCCATCGAGGAGAAACGAAACGTAGGCGTTAAATTTTTCCTGGAGCTCATGCAGCCGATCGTCCGAGCCATCCCATTCACGCGGCTCGCGCATCACGAGGAGGACCTCGTCGGTTTTCGGGTCGTGGGCGAACAGGTCGATCACCGCAGGATTGCTGATACCCGAAATCGATTCGCTCTCCATAGGCGTAGTATCCAATTACAGGCGCTTGGCACAAGCGCCTCTCCATCGGAACATCAGGCATGAGGAAATCATGTTTGTTCGCACTGCTCGGCGCTATCTCGCTGAGCAGCGCATCGGCGCAGTTCACGCCGGCGTTGTTGCAGAACAACAGTTACTGGGGCGACGGCAAAGCTGAGTTCAACATCTACGACGCGCAGATCGCGCGTTACGGCGTCCCGCGCCAGTGCGAAGTCCTCCACATTCTCGTGCGCGAACCGTTCGATCCGAAACAATTCGTCAAGCCGGAAGGTTCGCCGCGCCCGGACACGATCGCGGTTCTGAAGTTCAATCAAATCCTCCATGTGCCTACCGGCCTCTATGTTTACCAGCAAATGCACTCGAACTTCTGGCGGGTCGACAACGCGCAGTTCCTGAAGTTCTCCCTCACGAGCAATGACAGTTGCGGGAACACCTACAAAGAAGCGCGCCGCAATGGCGATCAGCTCAACTACGCCTATCACACGTACTGGGACGGGATGGCGGAGGGAAAAGAGAACATCACCCAGCCGGCGAACAGCTTTTTTTATGACGAGTTGCCCTGGCTGGTCCGGACAATCGATTTCGCGAAGCCGAGTGGCGAATTCGAAGTGCAGTTGGCCGGGTCAACGATCAACTCAAAAAAAGACACGATCGCTTTCAAGCCGGCGAAGATTTCCTTCAAGTCAACCGAGAGAACGATCGACGTCGCAGTCGAACACGCCGGCGGGACTGATCACTTTATTCTCGATCGCGACTTCCCATTTCTTCTTCGCGAATGGAATGCGGCGGACGGCAGCCGTCTGAAAATGAAACGCAGTTTGAAAGTCGCTTACTGGAACTACAACAAGCCTGGCGATCGCGAGCGCGCTCTCGCCGATCCAATGTTACGGCATCCCGATTAACCCTTACGTGATCCTCGACTGAGCTCGGGTTGATGAATACCTTCACGGCGTGCCAAAACGGAAGACAGGTCTGACTCTGTTGGGGAAAAGCGACGCAGGACTGCCTGCTTCGCCGAGTGAGGCGCGGCTCGAGACCTTTCCAAATCCCGCGAAAAGGAATTACCGCATCCGATTCGAGACCGCTGATTTCACCTCGCTCTGCCCGGTCACTGGTCAGGTGGATTTCGCGCAAATCACGATCGATTACATTCCCGCGAAACTCTGCATCGAGACCAAATCGCTGAAGTTCTATCTCGCTTCCTATCGCAATGAGCGCGCGTTTAACGAGGCCGTCACCAACCGGATCCTGGATGATTTTGTGCGCGCCTGTTCGCCCCGGGAGGCAATCGTGACAGCGGAATTTTCCGCTCGCGGTGGAATCGCCCTCACGGTGCGCGCCGAGTTTCCCAATAGGTAGGTAATGAAACCCGCCGTGGTGCTGCTGAGCGGCGGCCTCGATTCCGCCACGACGCTTGCCGTCTGCATCCGTGAAGGTTTCACTGCGCATGCGCTCTCATTCCATTACGGCCAGCGCCACGACATTGAAGTGGCCGCGGCGAAGCGGGTGGCCGCATCGCTCGGTGTCCGCGAACACCGAATCGCTGAGATCGATCTGGGCGTTTTCGGCGGATCGGCGCTGACTGATAAAATCGCCGTTCCGAAAAACAAGGCAGACACAACTGGTATTCCGGTCACGTACGTTCCGGCACGAAACACCATCTTCCTTTCCTACGCCCTCGCCTGGTGCGAAGTGCTCGGCGCGGCCGATATCTTCATCGGCGTCAACGCCGTCGATTATAGTGGTTACCCGGATTGCCGGCCGGCGTTCATCGCGGCGTTTGAAGAGCTGGCGGCGGTGGCGACGAAGGCCGGCGTGGAAGACGCCCGGTTCCGGATTCATGCGCCGCTCATCTCAATGTCGAAAGCAGACATCATCCGGAAGGGGACGGAACTTGGCGTTGATTTTTCTTTGACCCACAGTTGCTACGATCCGGCGACGGATGGACTCGCTTGTGGCGAGTGCGATTCCTGCCGGATCAGGCTCGAGGGATTTCGCAGCGCTGGGTTGAAAGATCCGATTTCCTACGCCGGCAAGTGAAACGGCTGTTCGCCATCTTCGTTCTCACGCCGGCTGAACAGCGTCTGGTTATCTTCATCGTGCTGCTGCTCGTCGCGGGCGCCTGGTACAAACATCATCGCGATTTGAATCATACGATTAGGCCGCAGCCGACGCCGACCGTTTCGCCCACGCCTAACGATCAGTGATAGACCATCAAGGAGGGGCGCTTTCCAAACCGCCCGCAAAACGGCGGACTGGAGACCGCCGCTCCTTGTTAAAGGCGAGGGCTACAGGCCTGGGATGTGCCCGTAACCGATAAAGTTCGGACTCGATCTGCCTTCTTCGGTTTTCGCCGGCTTCGGAATTTTGAAATCGAAGACGCTCACGCCGTAACGCGATTCGCCTTCGTAGGTCCGTCCATCGCTCGCGCCCACCATGATGCGTTGGTTCGTGCCTTTCTTGCGCCCGAGATAAATCATCGCGTGGGTGATGGGCGGGTCGCGCTCGATACTGTAGGTCCCGGTCCAGAAAAGGAGGTCGCCCGGAACGAGCTCGTCGAGCTCGAAGGTGTCCTCTTTGCGGCTATTGACCGCTTTGAACGTTCCCGCCTTGCGCAACCAGATATATTGCTGGCTCGAGTCGCGCGGCACGTCGCGAACGCCGTTCTGCGTCAGCACATAGAAAACGAAGCCGGAGCAATCCATGCCGCCGCTGTTGGGATCGGCCGAACCGTATTTGTAATTGAGATTGCGCGTCGTCAACTGGAGCGCCATGTCGGTTACGTTCCGGATGTGCTCCGGATAATTTTCGTATCCGGAGATCTCGCTCGCCGGAATTGTCGCCGGCGCGCCTTTCTTCTTTGGTGAAGGAGACGCGGAAGGCGATGGCTTGGGAGTTCCGCTCTCTTCGGGAGTCGCGCTTGGAGTCGGAGAAGCAGCGGGCGACTCTGTCGGAGATGGGGTCGGAGTCGGAGAAGATTTGCGCTTCCTTTTCTTCGGCGACGTGCTCGGAGACGAATCCGGAGCTGGAGAGGCTTTCTTCTTTTTAGGCGAAGACGAAGCACTGGATTCAGCCTTCTCCGCGGGAGTGGGACTCGCCGTCGGCTTCTTTGTAGGAGACGGTGATTTCTGAGGAGAGGCCGTCGGCTTCGGTGTGGGCGACTTCTCCGCTGTCGCTTTCTTCTTTGTGTGTTTTCGCGGAGTCGGGGTCGGTGTCGGCGCAAAGATCTTTTTGAGCTTATTGCCGAACGACTCTTCAGCGGGAGTTCGGTCGGCGACGCCCACCAGAATTGCGATCAAGAGAAGGCCGGCAATTCTTCTGACTCGTCGCATGCACCTTGATTCGTTAGGCGGCGCGCGACTGCGCTTACTTCTTCGCCAGCTCGGCCAGGACGGCTTTGTTCAGGCGAATGCCGGCGTCCATATTTTCGAGCGGGAAATTTTCGTTCGGCGAGTGCGCACGGCAATCAGCTAACGCGAGGCCCATCAGAAGCGTCTCCACTCCCAAAATGGTGCGGAACTGCGAAACGATCGGAATGCTGCCGCCTTCGCGAATGAGTGCTGGATCTTTCCCGAACGCCTGGCGCAGGGCGCGTTGCGCCGCTTCTCCCACGGGAGAATGCGGATCGGTCAGATACCACGGGCCGCTGTGGCCGCGCGTGATCTCCATCGTCACGCCGGGCGGCAGATGTTTTTCGAGATGCCGCTCTGCCAGCGCCAGAATCTCATCGCCTTCCTGGTTCGGCACGAGCCGGAAGGTCAGCTTCGCCATGGCGTGACTCGCGATGACCGTTTTCGTTCCCATGCCCTGGTAACCGCCGCCAATTCCGTTGATCTCAGCGGTGGGCCGGCCCCAGATCCGCTCAAGCGTGCTGTAACCCTTCTCGCCGAAAAGTGCCGGCGCTCCTGTTTCGTCCAAAATCGCTTTATCGCCATCGAGCGGCAATTCGCGCCAGGCTTTGCGCTCCCAATCTTCCAGCGGTTTTACCTTGTCGTAGAATCCCTCGATCGCGACCTGCGCGTTTTCGTCGTGCAGCGTCGCGAGCAAACGCGCCAGCGCCGTCACCGGGTTTGCCACCGCGCCGCCGAAAACGCCGGAGTGCAGATCCATCTTTGCGCTCGTGATTTTGACTTCGAGCGCGGTCACTCCGCGCAAACCGTAACTCAATGTGGGCACTCCCCGCGCGACCATGCCGGTGTCAGAGACGACCGCCACGTCGGAACGCAACGCCTCCTTGTTGTCCGAAAGAAATTTCGGGAGATTGCCGCTGCCGATTTCTTCCTCTCCTTCAATGACGAAATGGAGATTTACGGGAAGATCGCCGTTCTGCTCGATCGCTTCCTGAACCCCGAGAATGTGGGAGAGAATCTGTCCTTTGTTGTCGGTCGCGCCGCGCGCAAAAACGTAACCGTTCTTCAAGACCGGCTCAAATGGCGGCGAATCCCACAGGTCGAGCGGATCGGGCGGCTGGACGTCGTAGTGCCCATAAATCATCACGGTGCGGCGGCCCGGTTGATGTTTATTTTTCGCCCAGACAACCGGATGGCCTGCGGTCGGCACGAGCTGCGTGTCGAGTCCGATGGCTTGCAATTTTTTTACCAGCCACTGCGCGCAGTCGGTGACTTTTCCGGCATACGCCGCGTCGGTCGAAACGCTCGGAAACCGGAGGAACGAATAATACTCTTCAAGATGGCTGTCGCGCATAGAGCCAGAACCTAAACAGTCAATCTGAGCGAAGTCTAGGAAGGACACTCCGAAATACTTGTTTCGCTCAGAAGTAACGACCACTGTTCCGCCATGTCCTGGGAGCCGCCGCGCAACGCCGATGCCCAGTTGGTCCGCGCGATTGGCGTCCCCGGTCTGGCTGCGAACATCATCAACACCACGATCGGCGCGAGCATCTTCGCGCTGACGGCGCTCATCGCCCAGGGCTTGGGCGCAGCGGCGCCCATCGCATTTATCGCGTGCGGGATCGCGATGACTTTGTTCGTGACCTGCTTCGCTCTCGCGGGCAGCCGCGTCTCGCTCACCGGAGGACTTTACGCTTACGCCGAGGTCGCATTCGGGCGCTACGTTGGCTTCATCACCGGATTGTTTTTCTGCACGACGGCGCTCTTGAGCGTGGCGGCCGTCGTGAATTTTTTTGTGGGGACGGTGGTCGCTCTCGCGCCGTGGCTGGACGGCGCGGTGGCGCGGGCGGCGTTGATGTTTGCCGTCTACGCCGTGCTGGCCGCGATCAATATCCGCGGCGTCCGCGCCGGCGCTGGGGCCGTCGGCGTGGTGACGATCGCGAAGCTGATTCCGCTTTTGGTGTTCGTGGCGGTCGGCGTTTTCTTTATCAAACCGGCCGCGTTGGCGTGGCCCGGATTTCCCGGCGCCAAAGCTCTCGGCGATTCCGTGCTGCTTCTCTTGTTCGCCTTCTTCGGAATCGAGGTCGCGCTCATACCGAGCGGAGAAGTGAAGAATCCGGCGCGAACCGTGCCGCGCGCGATCTACGCGGCACTGACGATCACGACCGCGCTCTATATTTTAATTCAATTGGTCGCGCAGGGCACGTTGGGGCCGCGGCTCGCTGACAACACGGCCGCTCCGCTCGCCGCCGCCGCCTCCACGTTCCTGGGAAATTTCGGACGCTTGTTGTTGCTGGCGGGCGCGACGATTTCCGGCTTCGGTTTTGTCGCGAGCGACATTCTCAGCTCGCCGCGAATTCTCTTCGCCTTCGGCCGCGACGGAATCCTGCCGCGATGGATTGCTCATGTGCATCCGCGTTGGCGCTCGCCGGACGTTGCGATCTTTGTCTACACCGCGGTTGCGTTCTTGTTGTCGCTGACTTCGACCTTCGCGTCGCTCGCGATCATGGCGAACGTGGCTGCGTTGCTGCTCTACATCATTTGCTGCGCCGCCGCGTGGGAACTGATGCGGCGGAATGTTCGCACGGAGAGTGAGCCATTTACCTTTCCGGGCGCGTCGATCGTTCCGTTCCTCGCGATCTTCGCCATCATCTGGATCCTCTGGCACGCCACCGCCCGGGAATTCCTGGTGAATGGCGCTGTCTTCGCGGTGGGCACGATTCTCTATTTGGTGCAATGGGCGATCCGGGCTCGAACGCCTGGCGGCGGGTGACCTGCGCCATATCTTGTGGTCGGGGGCGTTTCCCGGTCGCTATCTAGTATTATTTGCTTGCTCTAGGCACGGGTGCCACCCTTATTAGGCAGGGCAACGCCCGCTTTCTCCATGCATCTCCATTCGCTCGAACTGCTCGGCTTCAAATCGTTCGCGGACAAGACCGTTTTCGAATTCCACGAAGGCGTTACCGCCATCGTCGGACCGAACGGCTGCGGAAAATCGAACGTGCTCGATGCCGTTCGCTGGGTGCTCGGCGAGCAATCGGCCAAGGCACTGCGCGGCGGCGAAATGGCGGACGTTATTTTCAATGGAACCGAAACGCGCAAGCCGGTGGGGTTCGGCGAAGTCTCGCTGACCTTCACGAATTGCGGAAGCGAACTCGGAGTGGACTGGCACGACGTGCGCGTAACGCGGCGCGTTTATCGCGATGGGAACTCCGAGTATTTGCTGAACAAGACGCCGTGCCGTTTGCGCGACATCCAAAGTCTTTTCGCGGATACCGGCGTGGGCCGCAGTGCTTACTCCATCATGGAGCAAGGCAAGATCGATTTGATCCTGAGCTCGCGTCCGGAGGATCGCCGGACTGTTTTCGAGGAAGCGGCCGGCATTACCAAATACAAAACGCAAAAGAAGGAAGCGCTGCGCAAATTGGAAGCAACCGACGCGAACCTGCTGCGGATTGGCGACATCATTAAGGAAGTAAAGCGGCAGATCGGCTCGCTGCAGCGCCAGGCGGGAAAGGCACGCCGCTACCAGACGTTGCTGGCGGACCTGCAAGTGCTGGACACTCATCATTCGCGCCGGCAGCTCGACGAACTCGAGGCCGAAACCGAACGCGGCCAGACCCACGTGGTGGAACTGCAGGAGGCGGAACGCAGCGCGCACGCCAGGATCGAAACGAGCGAGGACGAACTGGCGACGAAACGCCGGAGCCTGGATGATATCGATACCGAGATGGGCGACGCGCGCGCGGAGGTGCAGCGTCTGCAAAGTGAAATGGCGGGCTTGCGCAACCGGATCGAGTTCAATCGGCAGCGCGCCCAGGAGCTCGGAGAATTGATCGAGCGTTATGAGAACGACATCGCCGGCGCCGAGGCAAAACGGAGCGAGCAGGCGTCGGAACTTCAGGAGGCCGACGCGCTCATTGCCCGGACGAATCAACTTCTCGAGACAAAAGAAAGCGAAGTCGAACAGCTCACGGAGACGGTGCGGCTAGCCCGCACCGAACGCGGGCAAAGGGAAGACGAGCTCCAGGCCTTGCAGATCTCGCTTTCAAAACTCGAGAATCGCATTGCGACATTTGAGAATGAATTGAGCGGCATGACCGCGCGGCGCGACGTGACTTCGGAGCGGATCTCGGAGTTGGCGCGCCTGATCAGCGAGGAGACGCTTGGGGTGGAAAAGGCGCGCGCGAATCTTGCCGCCGCGCGGGCGGCCGTGGAAACGCAGCGGCAAACTGCCGAGCAATTGAAGGAAAGTTTGCGCCAATCGGAAGAGCACGCGCAACAGAGCCAGGCAGCCGTCGCGAAAGCCGAAAAAGAAATCGCGCGTTTCGATCGGTTGATTGCCGAAAAACAAGCGCGCCTCGAAGTCCTGCGTCAAATGACGGAAGAAGGCGAGGGATTGGAAAAGGGATCGCAGGCCGTCCTGAAAGGATTGGATGATCCTGAACGAATCCGACCGGCGATCGCGGGCGCTCTTGTCGCCAGTTTGAATGTCGATGCGGAGTTCATCCCGGCGTTGGAAGCGGCGTTTGGGCGAAGCATGCACGCGGTGGTCCTTCACAATACCGATCTCGCCGCCGAAATTTTCCGCAGCCTGACCGAAAGGGAATTGGGACAGGCGGCCCTCGCTATTCCGGAGCTAACCGCAAACCTCGCAGACACGCCTTCACCAACTCTGCCGGCAGGGACGCTGGGATGGGCGGCCGAAAAGGTGGAGGTGCCGGAAAACATGAAGGCGCTTGTCAGGCATCTTCTGCGGGATATCGCGATTGTCTCCGATCTGACGATCGCCCTTTCGCTCAAGAAACGCGAGCCGCGTCTGCAATTCGCGACGCTCAACGGCGAATTCATTTCGAGCTCCGGAATCATCTTTGGAGGAAGCGCCAAGGCCGCGAGCGATTCGCTTCTTGGACGGAAAGCAGTCCTCACGAACCTGGCGAATGAGTGCGGAACGCTCGAGGCGGAGCGCGACACATTTGTAAGTTCGCGCGATAAAGCGAACGAGGAGTTGGAATCGGCGATCGCCGCGGTGGAAGAGTCGCGCGTCGCGCACGAAAACGCGCACCAGAATCAATCCCAAAGCGGAATTGAAATTCTGGCGGCGGAACGTGCGGCCGCGGACGCCGAGCAAAAGCTTTCCAACCTTCAGAGTGAGAAAACCACTCTCGAGCAACAGGTCCAGAGCGCGGATGAGCGGATTGATCAGTTGAGCAACGAATTGGACTCGAGCCGGAAAAATTTCGAAGATGAGCAAGGCCGCAAAATTTTCTCGGAACAGGCGCGGGAAAATTCCCGGTCTCAAGAAGAGGAAGCGACCGAGAAATTGAGCGAGCTGCGGCTCGCAGTAGCGACGGAGCGGCAGCGCCACGAAAGTCTGGTGCATCATCGTGAGCCGATGGCGGCGCGCGAAGCGGAACTGGCCGATCTGGTCGCGGCCCGGCGAAACGATATCGCCACTTATCAGAAGCGGCTCGCTCAGCAGGCGCAGGAATCGCAGGAAGCGGAGGCGAAGATTTCGGAGCACAAGTCCGACTTGGAGTCAGCTGAAAAGCGAGTCGCAACGCTGACCGAAGAGCGAGGCACGCGCTCGGTCACTGTGAACGAACAGGAATCTCAGCTGCGCGGTTTGCGCAATTCCCTGAACGATCTGCGCGATCTTCGGGGTAAACAGGAAGTTCGCCAAACCCAGCTCCAGTTGCGGATTGAGAATTTGGTCGAGCACGTGACTCGTCGTTACCAGGTGGATCTGCGCGCCTTCACCGTTGACGCGTTTGCGTTCCAAAAAACTCTGAGCGTGGTAACCAAGCGACGCGGGGCAATGGAGGGCGGAGCTCCTGCGACGCCGTCTGAACGGGAGGGCTCGCAGGAGCTCGCTCCTCCACTCACAGAATCGGTCCAAGGCGAATCGAATCTCGAGCAACTCATCGCCGAACTCACCCGCCACCTCGATAACATGGGGCCGGTAAATCTCGATGCCGTCCATGAGTACGACGAGCTCGAGGAGCGGTATCGTTTTCTCGAAACCCAGAACAACGATTTGACCGCGGCCCGTCGCGAGGTGTTGGACGTCATCACCCGCATCAACAGCACGACCCAAAAACTTTTCGCGGAAACTTTCGCTCAGGTGCGGATCAACTTCGGCGAAATGTTCGCGGAGATGTTTGGCGGGGGACGCGCCGACCTTTCGCTCCAGGATGAAAACGATCCGCTCAACTGCGGCATCGAGATCACGGCGCGGCCACCCGGCAAGCAATTGCAAAGCGTATCGCTGCTCTCCGGCGGCGAACGCACGATGACGGCCGTCGCCTTGCTCTTCGCGATCTACATGGTGCGGCCGAGCCCGTTCTGCATCCTCGATGAAATGGATGCGCCCTTGGATGAGAGCAACATCAACCGCTTCATCAAGGTCCTCGACAGATTCGTTTCGCAGAGCCAGTTCATCATCATCACGCACAACAAACGGACGATCGCGAAGGCCGACATCCTTTACGGCGTGACGATGGAAGAGCGCGGCGTGAGCAAACTGGTCGGGATGAAATTGTCGGCAGACCGAGGAAGCGACGGCGAGTTACGGCGGGCTGCGTCGAATGGGAATGGGAATGGAAGCGCCGCCCGCGAACACACGGCGCGTCAGGGACAGTTTGCCATGGCCGGCGAAGCCGAAGAGCATTCCGGCGACGTTGCGGCGAGGCGATAGCGCGCTTCGGCCAGGGCGCTTTCCCAAAAAACACTTTGCGCCGGTTTCGGCTCAATGGCTAAATCGTAGATGCTTCAAACCGCGGAACGCGGCGCTTCCTCTTCGAAAAAGGCGCCGCACGAGAAATACCTCGAAGCATTCCGCATCATGCTCCAGACGCGCATTTTCGAAGATAAGCTCGCGAGCCTGTATCGCGGCGGTCTGATCACGGGCGGTGTTTACCTCGGCAAAGGCCAGGAAGCGGTGAGCGTGGCTTGCGGCCTATTTTTGCAAAAGGGCGACGTCTTCGCGCCGCTCATTCGCGATCAAGCCGGGCGTTCCGCCTTCGGCGAACCACTCGTCGATGTGGCTCGCACTTATCTCGGCTCGCGATCGGGGCCGATGCGCGGGCGCGACGGGAATATTCATCGCGGTTGCCCGAAGGCGGGCCAGCTCGCGATGATCAGCCATCTCGGCGCGATGGTTTCGGTCGTTGTCGGCAAACTGATGGCGAAACGGATGAAGGGCGAGAAAGGGTTCATTGGCCTAACGACAATCGGCGAAGGCGGCATGCAAACCGGCGCCACGCATGAAGGGATGAATATCGCCGCGGTCGAGCATGTGCCGCTGGTCGTCGTCGCGACAAACAATCATTACGCCTACTCCACGCCTAACGACCGCCAGTTCGCCTGTGCGGATCTGGTGGATCGCGCGAAAGGTTACGGCTACGAAGGCAGCTCGGTCGACGGCACCGATCTGAGGCAGTGCCTCGAAGTAATCAGCGCCGCCGTTAAGCGGGCGCGGGCTGGCCGTCCGCCGCAGCTCGTTGTCGCGTCGACGCTGCGTCTCGCCGGTCACGGTGAGCACGACGATGCGAGCTACGTGAGCGACGACATCAAGCGCGAGCCGTTCGCCCAGGATGCGCTGCAACGCACCGAGCAGTTCATCCTCGAACAGGCACTCATGGATCGCGAAGGCGTGCAGCAAATGCGGGCCGAGCTCGCAGCTGAAGTCGACGAGGCCGTCTCGACGGCGCAGCAGGAAGACGCGCCCGTCGGCAGTGAGGAAGATTGGTGCGCGGTGTCCACGCGAGCACTGGTCGACAAGCCCGACTGACGTAGGAAAACTCAAAATCCGAATGTCGAAGCTCGAAACAAATTCAAATACCGAATTTCCAAATTCGACTGCGCCGACGCTTTGTCATTCGTCATTCGAAATTGTTTCGGATTTCGGGCTTCGGATTTTGGGTTTATCCCCATGAGCATCACTTATCTCGAAGCGATCCGTGAAGCGCAGACGAAACTCTTGCGCGAAGATGAGCGGGTTTTCATCTACGGACAGGATATCGCGGGCAAATTCGGCGGCGCGTTCAAAGCCACGAAGGGTTTGGCGGAACAATTTCCCGGGCGAGTTTTGAACACGCCGATCAGCGAAGACGCGATGGTCGGCACGGCAATCGGCGCGGCCATGGAAGGCATGCGGCCGATCGTCGAGATGCAGTTCGCCGATTTCTCCAGCATCGCGCTCAACCAGATTCTCAACAACGCCGGCACCCAGTATTGGCGTACCCAAACCCCCTGCCCGATCACGGTGCGTCTGCCCTCAGGCGGAACAAAAGGCAGTGGCCCGTTCCACAGCCAGAGCATGGAAGGGATTTATTCGCACTATCCAGGCCTGGTCGTGCTCACGCCGGCGACGGTGGAAGATGCCTACACGATGTTGATCGATGCGGTCGCGATCGACGACCCGGTCATTTACTGCGAGCACAAATATCTCTATTACCATCTCAAGGCCGACGCGCTCCCGACGGAGAAATTGCCGATCGGCAAAGCACGAATCGTCAGGCCGGGCCGCGACCTCAGCATCGTGACCAACAGCGCGATGGTGCATGAAGCGCTCGCGGTCGCGCAGCAATTCGGTGCGGACGGAATCGAAATCGAAGTGGTCGATCTGCGCAGCGTGAAGCCGCTCGACACCGATACCGTGCTCGCATCGGTCGCACGCACCGGGCGATTGCTTTGCGTCGGCGAAGCATTTCCGTGGGGTGGCGTGACGGCGGAAGTGATCGCGCGTGTCACGACGGAAGGCTTTCATCTGCTCGATGCCGCGCCGGCGCGCCTCAACGCGAAAGACACCCCGATCCCTTATCACCCGAATCTTTGGAGCGAGCATCGGCCCAATGCGAAGACGATCGCGGCGAAAGTGCGCCAGGTTCTCAGCGAATAATTATGCCACAAATCCCAATCACCATGCCGCAGCTCGGCGAATCGATGGCCGAGGCCACCATCGTCGCGATCAAGGTCCAGCCGGGCGACAAAGTTTCCGCCGATCAGGAGATCATCGAGGTCGAGACCGACAAGGCCGTCATGGGTGTGACGACCCCGTGCGCGGGTGAGATCGCGAAGATCGATGCCGAGGTAAAGGGGACGTATGCGGTCGGTACGGTGTTAGGTTATGTCGAGGCGAGCGAAGCGGATGCCGCGCGTTTTCAGAAGCGCGCCCCGCAGCCGCCAAAAGGCGACGTGGCGAAAGAAGTGCCCGGCCGCGAAGAGGAGTCGGCAGAAGCCGTGAAGACGCAAAGCGGAAGCGGCTCGCATTTCCAAATCGACGAAGCCGGGCTGCCATCGGTGCCAACCGGTTCGCATTTCCAAGTCGATCAAGCTGGCGTATTGCCGGTTCCCGCAGGAACAAAGGGCGCGGGCTATTTTTCGCCGCGAGTCCGCGCGCGGATGGCCGAGCTGCAATTGACCCAGGCCGATCTGGCGGGGATCGCCGGCAGCGGTAACGCAGGTCGCGTAACAGTTAAGGATCTCGAGAAATTCCTCGGCGGAATCGAAGGACAATCCGCGGAAAAGCCAAGCGCGATCCGCACCGGCGTGGCGGATGCGATGCGGCGCAGTTGGACTCGTCCACTCGCCACGGTTGGCGTTTCCGTTTGGCTCGATCCCGTGTTGGAGGACCGCGCGAAGCGTGATCCGAAGCCGGGGCCCGCGCTCTACGCGTTGCGCGCCCTCGCCCTCGCACTCGCGGAGCAACCAAACGCCGCCGCACGTCTGATTGGCGGACGGGCGATTCGCTCCGAATCGATCGACATCGGCGTCGCGGTGGAAGCGCAGGACGGCATCATGGTTCCCGTGCTTCGGAATGCCGACAAAACGTCACTCGCTGACCTAACGAGCCGCTATACGGAGCTGGTCGATCTCGCGCGACGCCGCCGGCTCACTGGCGAGATGACTTCGGGTGGGATTGCTTCTATTTCGAACTTCGGAAGCTTTGGGTTGGAATGGGGAACGCCAATTCCGTTGCCGGATCAGACGCTGTTGCTGGGGCTGGGCGTCGGCAAAAAAGTGCCGGCTTGGGAGGAGGGCAAAGGCGTGTTCGTTCCGCGCACGCAAGCGCAGGTGACGCTGAGCTTCGATCATCGCAGTCTCGATGGCGGCGGCGCGGGGCGCTTGCTGAAGCGCATTGTCGAACTACTCGCCGAGCCGGCGAAGCTGTAATCCGGGGAGCGCACGCGTCTCGCGTGTGGGCGATGGCGTCCTCGCCATCGCGAACTTTTCTTTACGCAATATTCGTCCGCCACGACATCGTTCTTGAAGATCGTTTCGGCGAGACGCCGAAACCAGCACGCGAGACGCGTGCGCTCCCCAGACCGGCCAAGCTCCACGCTTTCACCGTGGTCGAGCTGCTGATCGTCATGGCGATCATCCTGATCCTGGCCGGATTGATCCTGGCGACGTCGAGTTATGTGCAAAAGAAAGGCGCCCGCTCGCGCGCCGAAGCCGAGATCGCCGCGATGTCGGCGGCATTGGAGAATTACAAGGCGGATAACGGGATTTATCCCACAGACACCGCGTCGGCCGCGTTGAATCCGGACAACATCGATTCTTCGCAATACAAAGCAGCTTCACTTTTGTTGTATCATGAAATTTCCGGTGACCGAAATAGCGATGGACAAATAACCGCCGCCGATAAGACAACGCCGTCCGACCCGTTGCCAAAAAGCTATATGCCATTCAAGCCGCAGATGATGAACCGGGACTCGATGTCAGCAGAAGCGAGTTCAACAAACCCGGTAACAGCGATCCGCGATCCGTTTGGAAACCCCTACGGCTACTCGACAGCGAAGGCAACGACCCCGGCGGGAACGACCGGGTACAATCCGACCTTTGATCTTTGGTCGACCTCCGGCAACAAAGAGATCAATGAAACAGATGACCAATACCGAAAGCGTTGGGTGAAGAACTGGTAGAGGCCAACGCGCTCAACGCGCGTCCGTATGCACCACAATGACAACGCGGCGATTCGGCTGCTGGCGCTGGATCTCGACCGGCTCGTCCTGAGGGCCGGCGATTGGGCGCGGCGGCACGAGGAATTTCGTCGAGCCGAAACCACGAGTATTGATCTGCCCCGGGTTAATCCCCATCACGCCGACGAGATATTGTTTCACGGTGTCCGCCCGGCGCTGGCTCAGCTCGAGATTGTAATCGGGCGGCCCGAATGAATCGGTGTAGCCCTCGACGGAAAACGTCGCTTTCGGATTGCGCTTGATCAGCGTCCCGAGTTTTTGCAGCTGGCTGATCGCGCTCGGCAATAATTCGGCGCTGTCGTAACTGAAAGTTTGGTCGTCGGGCAACCGCATTTGTGTCCCCGATCCCAGCGGACCTTTCTGCGCCAGCAGTGAATCGAGATCGCTGAAGCCAGGCGTGCGGCCGCGATTCGGCCCGGCGCTATCTCCGGGCAATTTCGTGAAGGTGTTCGGACGTTTGATGGTGGTGCTGGTCGCGAGCTCAGTTCCCGTCAAAGCCGGCTGTGGCCGTCCGGACGTCGCGGAATCAGTCAGAAGATTTTGCTCGCGCGTGGCATTCGGATTCTTGGTTAGGTTTTGCGCCGTGCTTTGCTCGATTTCGTTGATCACCGAATTCGCATTCGATTGATCGACCTGCGGCCTATCCGGAAGCACGTCGCGCGTGTCGTCCGGCAACGCCGTGGTCGCATGAACGTCGTCCAAAAGCTGGTCGAACGATTTCTTTTCATCCGGCAACTGCACGTCGGTTTTGTCCGGGTCGGGTCTCGCTGCCGGATTCGTCTGGTCCGCGCTCGGTTTATCGAGCGGCTGGAGATCCGCGGCCTTCATCTTGAAGGTGGGGACCGGGACGCGCTGTTCCGCCAGGATGTCAGCCGAGATATAATTGGTCCTGTAAAAATAACCGCAGAGCGCTCCGTGCAGGGCGAGCGAAATCATGAGGCCGACCAAGAGCCAGTTGCGCTGCCCTTTGCCTTGCAGGAGCGCTTCCTCGAATTCGGTGTATTCCGATGTTCTCACTTAGCTGTTAGAAACAAACCGGCACTGAGCGTTCAATGTCAAACGCGACCGGCCTGAGGGCCGTAAGATCGCACGACGCCTCAGGCGCCATTCGATTTCGTCCGTCCAATAAAGATCTGCACCGCTTTCCGGATCTCATCGGCAACGTGCGCTTCCGGGGAAACAAACTTCGGGGTGAACCAAGGAAACAAACCAATCAGGTCGTGCGTGACCAGGATTTGTCCGTCGCAATGTTTGCCCGAGCCGATCCCGATGGTGGGAATCTCCAGCGCGCTCGTGATTTGCCGAGCGGCCTCCGGGTTCACGATTTCGAGCACGACGGCGAAAACGCCCGCTTTTTCCACCGCGTGGGCGTCGTGGAGCAGCGCTTCCGCCTCCACTTGCGTCCGGCCCTTCACTTTGTAGCCGCCCTCCTCGCGCACACTTTGCGGAAGCATCCCAATGTGCCCCATGACCGGAATCCCTTCCGCCACGATCGCCTCAATCTGCCGCACATGACTCGACCCGCCTTCCAGTTTCACCGATTGCGTGCCGGCCTCCATGAGAGCGCGCGCCGTGGTCACAGCCTGCGCGGGCGTGGCGTAAGTGTTGATCGGCAGATCAGCAGTCAAAACAGCGCGCTTCACGCCGCGGGCCGCCGCTCGGGTGTGATGAACCATTTCCGCCAGCGTGACTTCGGTAGTGTCTTCATAACCGAGCACCACCATGCCTAACGAGTCGCCGACCAGGATGAGGTCGATCCCGCTTTCGTCGAGCAAACGCGCGGTCGGATAATCGTAGGCGGTCAGCGCGGTGATCCGTTCGCCACGCGCTTTCTTCTCACGGAACTGCTGCATCGGTGTCGATCTTACCACTTCGCGCCGCTACGCACGAATTTTGTAGGGAAAGCCGTTGCCTTGCCATCGCCGGCTCATGAGGGCTGACTCTATTTGCCCTGTCATCCTGAGCCGCGAAGACGGCGAAGGAGCTCTGGCTTTTTTTGCCCGCTGGGGAGACCAGAAATAGTCAGAGATATTTCGCTCTGCTCAACATGACAGTTTAGGAGAGCGCTTCGACCAAGATGATGTTGCGGCCGGCCATGAGCACCAGGGGGCACGAAACAATTGTTGGTTTTACCAGTCGGTTTGCATACGCACCACCGCGGGTGAATCGGGCAACCGCGCCAACAATGCCTGGATTGGCTCGGTTTGGTTCGGCAGAATCAAATCTGGCCGGATATCCGCCAATGGTTTGAGGACGAATTGCCGTTCGGTTATGCGCGGGTGAGGCAAACGGAGGCCGGGAATTTCAATTTCCGCCGGCCCGAAATAGAGCAAGTCGAGATCGATCGGGCGCGAACTGTTTTTCTTATGCTCGGCGGGCCGGCCCATGGAACGCTCGATCCCCGCGAGCTGGCCTAACAACTCCTGGGCCGAACCCGCATATTCGAATTCAATGACCGCGTTCAGAAATTTCGGCGCGCCCGGTTCGCATCCGACTGGCTCCGTTTCGTAAATCGCGGAAGCCAGAAACGGTCCCGATACCTTATCCAGCGACTCGATTTCCTTCCGCGCCTTGCGAAAGTTCGAGAAGCGATCCCCGAGATTGGTTCCGAGCGCAACGCCAGCTCTCATCGATGTCGCTACAGGCCGAGCACATTCTCCATGCTGTAAAGGCCGGGAGGCTTGCCGATGATCCATCGCGCCGCGCGCAATGCGCCGGCGGCGAAAGTTTCGCGGCTCGAAGCTTTGTGCGCCAGCTCGAGCCGCTCCCCCTGCCCGGCGAAGATCACAGTGTGATCTCCGACAACATCACCGCCGCGGATCGAGTGAACTCCGATCTCGGCATCCGGCCGCTCGCCGATCATTCCCACGCGGCCGTGCGCGAGATTCTTGCCGGCATCGAGGTTTCGCATGTCGCACAAAATCTCAGCCAGCCTCTTCGCTGTCCCGCTCGGCGCGTCTTTTTTCAACCGGTGATGAATCTCGACGATCTCGGGATCGAAATCGTCGCCCAGCAGCTCCGAGGTTTTCCGGGTCAACCAAAAGAGAGCGTTTACGCCCACACTGAAATTCGGGGATAACACAATCGCGAGCGACCTTGCAGCCTTCTCGATATGCGCCCGCTCCTCCTGCGAATGCCCGGTCGTGCCGGTCACGAGTGGTTTGCCGGCTTCGAGACAAACGCGACAGATTTCCGCAGTCGCGCTGGCGTGACTGAAATCGACGACCACGTCGCAGTCGCCGACCCTTGCTGCCAAGTCATCGCCTTGATCAAGCTCGGCGACGATATCGACGTCCTTCTGTTTTTCACCCGCCGCGGCGACAGTCCGTCCCATCCGTCCTTTCGCGCCGACGAGAAGAATGCGGACCGCACTAACCATTGGCAGCGAATTCCTCCAACGTTTTGCGCAGCCGCGTCTGGTTCGCGTCGCTCATTTCGCAGAGCGGCAAACGGCATTCCGCGGACATCACTCCGCGCCAGGCCAATGCTGTTTTCACCGGCACCGGATTCGGTTCGATGAAGAGGTCCCGGAAAATTGGGAGCATTTTCAAATGCATGTCGCGCGCATTTTTCGTGTCGCCGGCCCGGAAACTTTGAACGAGCGCGACCACTTCCGCCGGGAACAAATTCGACGCGACGCTGACGACGCCGACCGCGCCCACGGAAAGAAAAGGCAGGGTCAGCGAATCGTCTCCGCTCAGGATGGTGAATGCCTCCGGCAAACGCGCGCGCAAATGACTGACCCGCTCCACACTGCCACTCGCTTCCTTGATCGAGACAATATTCGCGCAATCCATCGCGAGCCGCTCCACTGTTTCCGGGCCAATGTCCACCGCGCAACGGCCGGGAATGTTGTAAAGCATCAGCGGCAGGGCGGTCGCCTGCGCGATTGCCTGAAAATGCCGGAACAGGCCTTCCTGGCTCGGCTTATTGTAGTAGGGCGCAACGACGAGAGCGCCATCCACGCCGATCTTTTCCGCCGCTTGGGTCGCCGCGATCGCGTGGCGGGTAGAGTTCGATCCCGTTCCGGCCAGGACCTGGCAACGATCCTTCGCGATTTCCGCCGCAACCCGGATCACCTGTTCGCGTTCGTCCTCGGACAAAGTCGGCGATTCGCCCGTGGTGCCGACCGCGACGATGCCGGAGACTCCGTCGGCGATTTGTCCTTCGATCAAATCTTCGAGCGCGGTCAGATCGATCTCCCCATCTCGAAAAGGGGTGACGATCGCAGTGTATGTTCCTCGAAACATTTTGAAAATGGAGCGCGCGATTAGTGTGGCATGGGCTTCCAGCCCATGTCGAACATCGGCTGGAAGCCGATGCCACGTCCAGCTCGCGCTAGGTTAAATCAATCGTTCCCTCAAAAACGAAATCCGCCGGGCCGGTGAGCGTTACGTTTCTGAATCCCTCACCGGCTTTCTCGAAACCCACCTGCAATTCGTTCCCGCCGCGGACCAGCACTCCGATCGGGCCGTCGACCTGCTCGGTCGCCGCAAAAATGAGCGCGCTCGCCACCACGCCCGTTCCGCACGCGAGCGTCTCATTTTCGACTCCACGCTCATACGTGCGGATCGCAATCTGCCGGTCGCCTCGCGGTTTCAGGAAATTTACGTTCGCGCCCTTTGGGGCAAAAAGTTCGTGATGCCGCACCGCCGATCCAATCCCGTGGACGTCCACACCCTCCAGTTCGTCCACCGGAACGACGACATGCGGCACGCCGCTGTTGACGAAATGCGCGTCAACGGTTCGATCGGCTAACGAAATCTGAATTCCCAGCCGCAGATCTTTCGGCTCGCTCATTTGCAAACAGACGAGTTCGCCCCGCAGGTCGGCGCCGATCACACCCGCGGGGGTTTCAAACGACAGCTTCTCGACCGGTCCGGCGACGTGGCTCGCGTAACGGGCAAAACAACGCGCGCCATTGCCGCACATCTCTGCTTCGCCGCCGTCCGCGTTGTAATAGCGCATGCGAAAGTTCGCGCCGTTCGTGGGACGCTCAAGCACCAGCACCCCGTCGGCCCCGATCCCGCGATGCCGATCACAAATCTTCGCGATCTGTTCCGGCGCCAGTTGCAAATCGCCCGCACGATTGTCGATCATGACGAAATCGTTCCCCGCGCCGTTCATTTTCGTGAAACGCAGCATTGGCAGTTGGTTACCACAAACTGCGAGCAAAGCCAAGGAGCGGCGGTTTGTAATCGCCGACAGCGATCGAAAATCGCCGCTCCCTGTTTGCCGCCGAGACCTTCGAGTTCTATCTGTGAAGTCTTGAATCGAAATCTCGCAAGGATCGTCCTCTGGCTCGCGCTTTTGTGCGTCACGGGCCCGCTTGCTTTCGCGCAACTGGCGCCCGGCCGCTTCAACGGCCTGATTCTCGACCAAATTCGAGACATGCCGCAAGGCGGACGCTATTCCGCTTCGCGCGTCGCGACCATCCGGCTCCAGTCCGCGGCACATTTCGAATCCGGAATATTCTCGGTCGTGCCTGATGCAGCCTCGCCGAGTTACTGCTCCGGGGCGACCTACCTCGTTTTCATCAAAACCATCGAGGCCCTGCGCGCGCGCAAAGGGCTTGATCTCGATCACGCGACTTTGGAGAGCCTCCTGATTCGCAATCAACGCGACGGCGAAGGCATCTGGGGCCGATGGAACGCCAACGGCCCCGGCACCGCGCGGCTCTTTCACGAAATGGATTTGGGAGAGAACTTCGACAATTTCGTCGCGGCGCAACCGGGCGATTTCATGAAGATTTTCTGGTCGCCTGAAGTGGGCCGCGCCGAACACGGGCACTCGGTCATTTATCTCGGCATGGAAAGCAAGTTCGGGATCGATTACGTCAAGTTTTGGTCGAGCAACATCCCGTCCGGCTACGGCGAACGGAGCGTGCCGCGGAGCAAAATCGTGCACGCGATTTTCTCACGGCTTGATTCGCCGGCGAACTTGTCGCGCGTTTTCAAGACACCTCCCGTGGACAAATATCTCGCCAGCCTTCTCACCATTCGGTCGAGTTACGAAGAGGCAAGAGCGAAATGCGGGATGTAACCGGGGTTCTCGGCAAGGCAACGCCCTGTCCTACAATTTTACCGCCGCCGCGAGCGGCTTGACGAACTCGCCGATTCGCTCGGGCATGTCGGAAGCGCTGCTATTCTCACTGATTTTCTCCACGATGGCGCTTCCGACGACGATCGCGTCCGCGATTTGCGCGACTTCGCGCGCCTGCTCCGCAGTCGAGATGCCGAAACCGACGGCGATGGGCAAGTGCGTGCACTGGCGAATTTGCGCGACCCGCTCGGCGAGCGAGGACGCCACGCTGCTTTGCACGCCGGTGACGCCTTCACGCGAGACGTAGTAGATGAAGCCGGCGGCGCGCGCGCAGATTTGTTGAATGCGGTCTGGCGGCGTGGTGGGCGCGATCAGTCGAATGTGCAAAAGCCCGCCGACTTGGGGATCTTCCTCGGGCGGGAGATCGAGGATCAACAGACCATCAACGCCGGCGTCGGTCGCCTCCCGGTGAAAGCGGTCGAGGCCGAATTGAAAGATCGGATTCATGTAGGTGTAGAGAACGATCGGGATCTGCGAACGGCGGCGGATTTGCCGAACGCACTCGAGGACTCCCCGAACCGTGGCGCCCCCTTCGAGCGCCCGTTGAGCGGCGAGCTGATTCACAAGGCCGTCGGCCAAGGGATCGGAGAAGGGAACGCCGAGCTCGAGGATGTCGGTTCCGGCATTTTGAAGGGCGAGAGCGAGATCGACGGTCCGGGCGAGGCTGGGATCGCCGGCACAGATATAGGCGATGAACGCCTTTTCGCTCCGGGAACGCAGAGTCTTGAAACATTGGTCGATTCGATTTTGCATTATGGGAAGCGGAGGGGAACGTCTTATATCCAATCCGCCTCCGCAAGGCTACGGCGGGCAAGCTATTCAATGAAAGAGTCCGGAGAGAAGACGCTGACGATTAACGAGATCTATCACTCGATCCAGGGAGAGAGCACCTGGGCGGGAGAGCCATGCGTTTTTGTCCGCCTGACGTTTTGCGATCTACGCTGCACCTATTGCGATACGGAATATGCGTTTTACGAGGGGAAGAAGATGGCACTCGATGAGATCTCGAAAACGGTTAGCGCATTCAAATGTCCGCTCGTCGAGATCACCGGAGGCGAGCCGTTGTTGCAGAAAAATGTTCTCCCGCTCATGACGATGCTGGCGGATACAGGTCATACGGTTTTGCTCGAAACGAGCGGCGCGCATGATATCTCGCCGGTCGATCCGCGCGTTCATCGGATCATGGATTTGAAAACGCCGGGCAGCGGGGAAAGCGCGCGCAATCTTTTCTCAAACATCGAGCATCTCAGCGACCGCGATGAAGTGAAGTTCGTGATCGGTTCGCGGGAAGATTACGAATGGTCGCGCGAACAAGTCGAGCGCCACGTACTCGCGGGCCGTTGTCGCGCGGTCCTGTTCTCACCGATCTTTGGCCGGATCGATCCGCGCGAGATCGTGGATTGGATCCTGGCAGATCGGTTGCCGGTTCGCTTCCAGTTGCAAATGCACAAATTCATTTGGACGCCGACAACGCGCGGGGTGTGATAGTGCTGTCATCCCGAGGCGCGCAGACGCCGAGGGACCTCACAGTCGAAGGGCGGATTAGCTTGCGCCCTGGCAACGTCGTTCGCGTGAGTGACGTGGCATTGGCGCAAGCTGGCCGGCAATTGCAATTGTGAGGTCCCTCGGCGCGCTTCGCCAGCCTCGGGATGACACGCGAGACGACGAATGCCATCTTGGACACATGCGCGCTCGACTGACGAAGGATTTTGGGTTCGAAGCAGCGCAGACACTGCCGAATGCGCCGGAGGGCCACAAATGCCGGCGAATGCACGGGCACAGTTTCAAGGTGGAGATCTCGGTGGAAGGCGAAGTCGATCGGGCGGCGGGCTGGTTATACGATCATGCCGAGATCGGCGCGGCCATGAAACCGCTTATTCAACAACTCGATCACGCCTATCTCAACGAAATCCCCGGGCTCGAGAATCCGACAATCGAAAACATGGCAGCGTGGTTTTGGCAGAAACTCCAGCCGCTCTGTCCCGGTCTCTGCGAGATCGTGGTGCACGAGACGCCGACGGCGCGCTGCGTCTATCGCGGCGAATAAATGAGTTAGTGCTTCGGCGCGCGGACGGTGCCGGTCTCGACGGCCGAGCGGCGCTGCTCAACCATGCGATCGGCGGTTTCCGCCACCATCTGTTCGAGCAACATCCGCAGATGCGTGTTCGGACGGTAATCAGCCGGCGCAATGTGTTTCACCCGATCGGCGTGACTTGAAAGCTGATAGCATTTTCTGAAACCAACCCGGTTCGGGTCATCGGGGTTATAGACCGCGATCGCCTCACCTCCGTTTTTTTTCATCACGGTAAAACAAGGCACATCCGTCGGGCCGTCGCCGATGTAGATCATGTTTGGGAACGGGACGGGGCGAATGTCGGCGTCCATGTGATCGTTTACGTCCTGCGCCATATCGAGCAGGCCTTTGTTGATGCGAAAGAGGTATTGCGTCTTCTGGGTGTGACTGATGACGCGCTTCGGAAAGGTGATCCGGTCCTGTTCGTCCACGTCGAATTCGCAGCCAAAAATCGCGCGCACGAACGGCTGCAACCGGCTGCCATCGATCAATACCTTCAGGCCGGACGAAATGATGTAATGCTCGACGGTGATCCCGTGCGCCACCTGGTCCGGTGTCAGCAACCCATCACGGAAATCCTCAAACATTTCCGGAATGCCTTTGTAGAAATTCAGCTTCTCGCCTAACGCCTTCAACTCGGCATTGGTTGGCCGATCCATTCCGAGGGTGTCGAGGAGCACCTTCATATAGGCGAGCTCGTTATCGTAGCCGTTGTCGCGCACGAGCTCCGAGCAGCGGCGCCAGAAACTTTCCGGGTTGATCCCAAACGCAGGGAACACCGTCTCGTCCTGCATGTAGCTCGGACTCAGGGTTTGATCGTAATCGTAAACGATAGCGATAATGTTTTGCGGAGCGGACACGGGAAGAAATTAGCGAATTAGCGACTTAATGGTTTAGCGAATGATTGCCGAGTCGGGAAACGAAATCGGCAAAGAGCGGCGCGTAATTCTCGTCGCGTTCGGGATGATATTGCACGGCGAGGGCGAAGGGGTAATCGCGCAGGCGCATTTGCTCGATGATATCGTCGGTTTTGCACCAGGCCTCGACTTCGAGGCCGCCGCCAAGGCGATCGATCGCCTGGTGATGGGAGCTGTTTACCTTTTCGAGCCGATGCGTCGCCGACGCGTCGGTGCGCAACGATTGAACATTGCGATCGCGCATTTCGGGCGCGTCATGTCCGGGTATGTCGAGGTGAAGCGTCCCGCCCAGCGCCACATTGAAGAGCTGCATCCCTTTGCAAATGGCAAAGATCGGCAGCCGGCGGTCCAGCGCATCGCGGGTCGCCGCGAATTCCCAGCGATCGCGGATCGGATCCACATCCTTGTCGAGGATCGAGGGATCGGGCACCGGCTGTTTCAGAAATTCCGGCGCGATATCCGGCCCGCCGCTTAGCAGCAGGCCATCCATTTTTTCGAGCGGCACCTCCTCGTTCATCGCATTCCAGAGCCGCACCTGTGGATATTTTGCAAACCGGCGGCCAAACGCCTGCGCGTCTTTGGGCCGAATCCAGGTAGCGACGTTGAGCATGGCGGACATTGCGACCCTTCGTGTTGGTTGTAAATAGCCGGCAGATCTTTCAACTGTAGCCGCGGCACTCTGTCGCGGCGCCCGGACTAACGCCTCGACAGAGCGAGGCGGCTACAGCGCATTGAAACGTTACAACCCCAGCAGCTCGCGAACGTATTTCACGGGAGGGCTGCCGAAGGAAATCACGCTGTCGTTGTATTTCTTGAGGTCGAACTTCGCGCCGTCGCGGGCCTTCGCCTGTTCGCGCAACGCGAGGTGCTCGGTCACGCCGACGAAATAAGTTGAGAGTTGCGCCGAGCTGAGCCGGGCGCGTTTCCATTTCGCAACGGCCTCGCCTTCCTGCTGAAAGCCTTCCTTCATCATGACGTCGAGCGCTTCCTGCTCGCTCATGTTCCCGGCGTGGATCGACTGGTCGATGATCGCGTTGCAAGTAACTCGGAGCCGCATTTTGAGCTGCTGCATTTTCACTTCCGGCCCACCGTAACCGGCTTCGGCCATGACCTGCTCGGTATAAACGGCCCAGCCTTCGATGAAGGTTCCGCTCTGGAAAATCGCCCGGACCATGGTCGGCGCCTTGAACTCATTTGAATGCGCGAGCTGCAAATAGTGACCCGGCATGGCCTCGTGCACGGTCAGGTCGCGAATCATGAAGTTGTTATACTCGCGAAACAACGAATCCTTGCGCTGCTGGTTCCAGTCGTTAGGCGTGGGGGCGACGGCGAAGAAAGTCTTGCCGTTTTTCTCCAGCGGCCCCGGTGAATCGCAATAGGCGACTGCCTGGCCGCGCTTGAACTCCGGCATGACGATGATGTCCACCGGCGTGGTCGGCACTGTCACCAGCTTCTTCGATTTCACGAAATCGGTCGCTTCCTTCAAAACGGTCTTGGAGTAGGCAACGATCGTGTCATCGTTCGGCCGCTGCTCGGCCAGTTTATCCAGCACGGCAGCCGTGACCTTCTTGCGGTCGGCTAACGTCGCTTCGTCCGCGTTCGGAAATTGTTTTTTGTAAAGCGGCAAGGCGGTTTCGTAGATCGCCTTTTGGGTTTGCTCGAGATCGGCGCGGGCCGCTTTCATCAGGTCTTCCATCGACATCTCGGACGCGAGGGCGAAGCGGAGCTTTTTGCGGAACTTGTCGGTACCGATGCGGAAATCGCCGGTTGAACGCGGGAGGAGATCGTTTTGCAGCCAGATCTTGTAATCGTTCAAGGCCGCCATTGCCTTCTCCTGAACCGCGACAATATCGGCCTTTGCCTTCGGCGCCTTGTCGAGCGTCTCCTTCAATCCGTCCTTGATCAATGCGATCGCGCCTTGGGTCTGCTCGATTGCCGTCTCGGTGTAAACGCGGGGCGGATTCTTCAGGTTCGCCTTCGCCTGCGCGATCACGGCCGGGATTTTTTCCATGCGGGCGCGCACGCTCGCGGCTCGCTTCTCGGCCGGCGCGAAATCGCGGGCCACAAGCAGATAGAGGCTGTTGGCGAGGCTCTGGTTGTAAAGAAGCGGATTCCATTCGCGCTCCTTCAACTCCTCGATCCCGAAGATTTCGTTATCGAGATTGTCCTTGAGCAGGCGCACATCGACGCGGTTCGGACCGGTTAGCTTCGTGAGGTCGCTGAATTGCTCGAGTTGCTGCCGGACTTCCTTCGCGCGCGCAAGTTCCTTCGCGACCGCTTCATCGGAATAATCCGTGAGCTTGTCGTCGAACCGATGATCGCCCAGTTCCGTCGCGTATTCCGGGTGCGATTGGAGCGTCCCCTCGATGTAATCCTTCGCGAGTTTCTGGAACTGATCATCCTCCGGTGTCGCGTTGGCTGCGACCACCGAAAGAGCAAGGCAGGCGGTCAAACTAACCAGCTTGATTCCAAATCTCGGGGGATTATTATTTTTGCAACCATGACGCTCGAATACCTCCGCGGTGCGCAACACAAACAACCGTTTGTTCCTTTTATTATTCATATGGCTGATGGGCGAAGTTTTCCTGTTCCTCACCCGGATTTCATTTCAATGCATCCGACCGGACGGCTTGTCTTTGTCCACGAAGAAAAGGGTGGATCGCAAGTTCTGGATCGGCTGCTCATGACCGGGATCGCCTATTCGGAAGACAATGGCGCCGGCGTAACAGATTTCTGAGTGTTCACCAGAGTTCGAGTGGGCACTAAGTCGGCGTTCCACCGGCCAGCAACGGCTCGGTGACACGCTCGTCCTCCGTAAGCTGCGATTGGAGATAAGTTTTTTCTCGGTAATGGCGCGAAACGAAAATGTAAATGACCGACGTAGCCAGCATGAGCAGGGTGAAGAAGCGGAAGTAATTCGCGCCTTCGAGGTTCATGCCCATCGACTTCAGTTTCGGTATGAGGAAACTGATGATGGACGGAATTTGATTCCCTAGTGCGACTGAGAGAAGCCACATCGCCATGAGCAAGCTCTTCATGCGATTCGGCGCCTGGGTGTAGGAGAACTCCAGGCCCGTGATTGAGACCATCACTTCGCCGGCGGACAGGATCACATACGCGATCAATTGCCAGCCGACGTTCGGACGACCGCCGTGATCAATATCGAGCTGGATAGCCCAGATGATGACGAACGAAACCGCCGTAAGGAAAAGGCCGATGCCGATCTTCCGCAGCGGAGTAAGCGGGAAAACTTTACTGATCGCCGGGTAGAGCCAGTAATTGAACAGCGGAATGAAAGCCAGGATCAGGATCCCATTAACGACCTGGACCTGCTCCGGCAGAAACGTAAGCCCGAGGAACTTCAGATCGAGCCGCTGGCACTGGATGGTCCATTCGCCACCGCTGCTCTGGTCCCAGAGCGCCCAAAAGATCATCGTGAAGACGTAGACTTGCCAGACGCGGCCAAGAATGCTGAGGCCTTCCTTGCTCGTGAGATCTTTGAGAAAGCCAAGCCCGCCCGGGGGAATGTGGACCATTTTCTTTCGGCCGCTCCAAAAGATCACTGTGGCGATGAACATGAGCACGCCCGGCAAACCAAAGGCGTACTTAGGGCCCCAGTTGGGGTCGCGCAGCAGGATCGGGCAAATCCAGATGGAGAAGGACGAGCCGAGATTGATGGAAAAATAAAACCACCCAAAGACTCTCGAGAGCAAGTGCTTGTTCGAGTCGCCAAACTGATCCCCGACGTTGGCCGAGACACAGGGCTTGATGCCACCGGCACCGATCGCGATCAGGATCAGGCCCATGGCCAAGACCCATTTTTGCCCGAACGCGATCCCGAAAGAGGTGTCCATCATGGCGAGGGTGAAATGGCCGAGGCAGTAAACCATGGAGAGATAAAAGATGGTCCGGTATTTTCCGAACCAGCCATCGGCCAGGATCGCGCCGAAGAACGGCATCCAGTAAACCGACGAGACGAATTGGTGGAACCACCCCTGCGCTTCGTTCTGCGGCATTCCCTCGAGCACGCCGGAATGGTTGACCAGGAATTGGGTCATGAACCCGACGAGGATCGCCCGCATCCCATAGAAGCTGAACCGCTCCGCGCCTTCGTTGCCGATGATGTAAGGAACGCCCGGCGGCATTCCCGTGATGTTAGGCGGTCGCGTTGCGTATTGCGTGGCCATACGTCAGTCCTATCTGGTTACGGTTTCGGTTTGTCCGGAAAAAAATTCGCGGGAGTCGAGCGCGCGGCCGGCGAGGGCGAAGCGTGAGCATCAGTCGTCGCTGCATGCTCCGCAGCCGGAGCTTTCGAATTGTGCTCCTCCAAAGGCAATTCGCCGACTTGATGGCGTTCGCAGGAGAGGAAGAAGACTAACGACCCGGTTGCGAGAATAAGACCGGCTCTGCGAAGAAATGATCGCATAAGGTTTGGCACAGTAAGCGGCGAGGCTTGGACGGTGCAAGAAGGAAAGCGGGGAAGAAACGGGAACGTCCAACGCTCGGAATGAAATTGAAAGGGCTCTCCGTCGCACTACTGTGAGCCGCAGTGGCTCGCACTACCAAAAACAACGCCTGGAACGAAGTCTTCGCTCTCCTTCTTCTCGGCGTCGGCACCCTGCTTTTCCTGGCGCTAATTTCCTACGCACCAAAGGATTTGCCGTCGTGGATTCCCTTCAGCCACGTCTCTCCGCCGAACCGGCCCGCGCAAAATTTCATCGGCCCCTTCGGCGCGATCGTCGCCGGCTTTTCCTACCTGATGATCGGAGCCGCCTCTTATTTGCTGGCGGTGGTCCTCCTCGGTTTCGGCGGCGCTAAGTTGTTTCACTCCCATTTACGGGTGACACCGCGCCTCCCCTGGATCGTGCTCTTCATCGTCTCGGGGGCGTGTTTGCTGCAGTTGCAAACGCAGCATCTCCAAGGCTGGCGTCTCGCCTTCAATATCCAGGGACCGGGCGGATGGGTCGGCTTCGTCATCGGAAAAAAAATGCTGCTCACCTGGATGGGCAGCGTCGGTTCGATCATTCTGCTCACCGGGATTTACGTCAGCAGTCTCATTTTGATGACGGGCCTGCGCCCGATCCACATCGTGAGGCAAACCGTCGCCAGCATCCGCAGTGGCATGGTGGGGTTGCGCGAATGGCAATTCAAACGGCGGCTGCGGAGATCGGATTTGAAAGGGCGACTGGAGATCAGCCAACAGGAGCTCGCGAAACAGCAGCGCGTGATCGAGAAGCAGTTGAAGAAAAAAGGCGCGTCGATGCCTGAGCCCGCCGGCGTGTTTGTTTCGCCGGAGGAATTGGCTAATCGGCCGAAACCCAAAGTGGTGGACACCACCGCACTGCCCGACGAAGCGCCGCGCCGGAAGCCTGCGCTGGCGGAATTGCGCGGCCCGGAGAAGAAAGGAAAGCAGCTCGCCGGCCTAACGAGCCAAACCTGGGACCCCGAGAACTACGTGCTGCCGGGTTTCGATTTGCTTGATGCCCACGACACCGAAGGACGCACGGCCGCCGACCCCGCGGAGCTCGAGCAAATCCAGCGGACGCTGATCGAGACCCTGGCCCAGTTCGGCATCGCGGTTGCAGCGGGCGACATTACCAAAGGTCCGACTATCACCCGCTATGAAGTTTACCCGGCCAAGGGCGTGCGGGTGGACAAGATTGTTGCGCTCGAACGCGACCTGGCGCGCGCCACGAGCGCGGAGCGAATCAATATTCTCGCCCCGATCCCGGGCAAGGACACGGTGGGCATCGAGCTGGCGAACACGCGAAAAGTGAAGGTGACGTTACGCGAGCTGCTCCAATCGCAGGACTGGGAAGAGGCGAAGACGAAGTCCAAACTCCCGCTCGCGCTCGGCAAGGATGTTTACGGCAAAACGATCATCGCCGATCTGGCGCAAATGCCGCACCTGCTGGTCGCGGGAACAACCGGCAGCGGCAAGAGCGTCTGCATCAACGCGCTCGTCGCGAGCATGATCTTCCGGTTCACGCCGGAAGAACTGCGCTTCATCATGATCGATCCGAAGGTGGTCGAGATGCAGGTTTACAATGCCTTGCCGCACCTGGTCATCCCGGTCGTGACCGATCCGAAAAAGGTGTTGCTCGCGTTGCGCTGGGTGATCGATGAGATGGAGAAGCGCTACAAAATTTTCGCGCAGGCCGGCGTGCGCAACATCACCAGCTTTAACGGCCGGCCGGCCAAGAAGACGCAGAAGGAATTGGATGCTGTAGCCGGGATCGATGATCCCGTGCCCCGATCCACGACCCCGGCTACAGAAATCAAAGTCCCGCGCGATGACGATCTGATCATTCCGGATCGGATGCCGTACATCGTCATCATCATCGACGAGCTGGCGGACCTGATGCAGACCGCGCCGGCTGATGTGGAAAGCGCGATCGCGCGCATCACGCAGATGGCGCGCGCGGCCGGGATCCATCTTATCGTGGCCACCCAGACGCCGCGCGCCGATGTCATCACTGGCGTCATCAAGGCGAACATCCCGAGCCGGATCGCATTCCAGGTCGCATCGAAAATCGATAGCCGCGTTATTCTCGATGAGAATGGGGCCGACCGTTTGTTAGGCCAGGGCGACATGCTTTATTTGCCGCCGAGCACATCGCGCCTCATCCGCGCGCAAGGCGTCCTCGTTACCGACGAAGAGATTCATCGGCTCGTGGAATTCGTTTCTGCGCAAAGCCCGCCATCGTTCGATCTCTCCGTTCAGGATAAACTTGAGCTTTCCACCGTCTCAGCGGAAGACGTGACCGAAGAGGACGAGGAGCTCGTCGAGAAATGCCTCGAGATTATCCGGCAGGAAAAACGCGCATCCACTTCGCTTCTCCAACGCCGATTGCGCCTCGGCTACACCCGCGCGGCGCGGATCGTTGATATTCTGGAGCAGCGCGGCATATTGGGGCCCGGCGAAGGCGCGAAGCCGCGCGAGATTCTCGTCGACCTCGACGCCACGGTGTAACCGGGCGACGCAACGAACGAATTTCATGGAAGGCCTTGGCAAAAAACTTAAAGACGCGCGTCTCGCGCGAAATCTGACTCTCGAAGAAGCCGGACGCCTGACGAAAATCCGGCCGGGCCGGCTCGAAGAAATCGAGAACGAGGATTTCTCGCAGTTCGCCAGTCTCGCTTACGCCAAAGGGTTCCTCCTCATCTACGGAAAATTTCTGGAGGTGGATGTGAGTCCGTACACGGAAGCGTTCGAAACGTCGGATCAGGTCACGACCGACGGTTACGCTTATTTGCAGGACAATCCCGCGCCCGCGCCGACGCGGCCAGTGGTGGTGCGGCGGCAAAGCAGCAGCGGCAGACGCGGGTCGCTTTTGCCGTTCGTGATCGGCGTGGTGATTCTCGTCGTGGGGTACACGGCGATGAAATGGATTCTCGACATTCAGCGGCTCAAACCCAGACCGACACCAACCCCCGGCGCGTCACCTCTCGCGACCGCAACAGCGTCGGACAAGATCGTCGCGCCGCGCGCTTTGCCCACAGAAGGTACCACTCCACCACCGGCGGTCGCGACGCCAGCAGCGGTCGTCTCCCCGACGCCAACTGTTTTGCCGACTGTGACTCCTTTCGTGCCGACCACCACCACTCCTCCTGCCGAACCCGAAGTGCGGCGGGCCGAACCGGTCCATCCCGCGGATGCCGCCGAAATTCCCACACCTACGCCGCGTCCTTCCCCGCGAAAATCGCCACGGCGCAGCCCGAGTCCGATCCCGAGCCCGAGCGCCACAACTCGCCCCAGGTAACCCGTGAAAACCCAAGAGAAGGCCGCGCCAAAGGTCGGCATGATCAGCCTGGGCTGCGCGAAGAATCTCGTCGATGCCGAGATCATGCTCGGAAGCGTCTTGCAACACGGGATGGAAATCACTTCCAGCGCTGAGGAAGCCGACGTGCTTGTCGTGAACACCTGCGCGTTTATCGATTCGGCGAAGGAGGAGTCGATCGAAGCGATTTTGGACGCGCACCAGCAGCGCGGCCTGGGGAAAAAGCCGGGGCAAAAACTGATCGTGAGCGGTTGCATGTCGCAGCGATTTTCGAGCGAACTGCGCGAGTCGCTTCCGGAAGTGGACGCGTTCGTCGGGTTGGACCAGGTCAGCGAACTGGGCGCAATCGCGCGACGCGTCCTGAGCAGCGAGAGCGATCGCGGCTACAGCTTTGTCACCGAACGGCCGACTTACATTCCGAATTACGATACGCCTCGGTTTCGTTTAACTCCGGCGCACACCGCCTATCTGAAGATCGCCGAAGGCTGCAATCATCCGTGCAGTTTTTGCGTCATTCCGCAGATGCGCGGGAGGCACCGGAGCCGGACCCCGGGATCGGTCCTGTCGGAAATTCGCGCGCTCGTGGCCGAAGGCGTGAAGGAAATCAACCTGATCAGCCAGGACACAACCTATTACGGAATGGATTTGTGGGCCGCAAAAGCGGGGCCGCGTCAGCCGGTCGATTCCTCGCGCGGTCCGACGCTCACCGCGCTGCTACGCGATATCCAAACGATCGAGGGCGATTTTTGGGTGCGCCTGCTTTACACGCACCCGGCGCATTGGAGCGCCGAGCTGATCGAAACGATCGCGGCGTGCGACAAGGTCGCCCGTTACATCGACATGCCTCTTCAGCACATTGACGAGGAAATGCTCGGCCGGATGCGGCGCGAGACGAGCCGCGCGGATATCGAAGAGCTGATCGGAAATCTGCGAGCGGGAATTCCGGGCATTGCGTTGCGCACCACCTTCATCGTCGGTTTTCCGGGAGAAACGGAGCAGGCTTTCGAATCGCTCCTGGAGTTTATCGAACGAACCCGCTTCGAGCGACTCGGCGTCTTCAAGTATTCGCAGGAAGATGGTTCGCGCGCCGCGAAAATGGCGGAGCAAATTCCGGCCAAGGTAAAGAACGAACGCTATCGACGCGCCATGACGGTGCAGCAACGCATCGCGCGCGAGATGGCACAGGAAAAAGTCGGACGTGAAATGCGTTTGCTCGCGGACCAACCGCTCGTCGCCCGGACCGAATCCGACGCGCCGGATGTCGATGCGCGGGTGATTCTTTCCGAACCGGCAACCGTGGGCGAATTCACACGACGGCACATCACCGGCAGCCGCGGGTACGATCTGCTGGCGTAACAGGCAAGATGCCTGTGCTCCCAATTTAGCGAGTGACAGCGAGCGGAGTTTTGTGCGACCTTAACGATGCAATAGGCACTGCTTATGGCTGAACCCAAGAAGGAAACTGTCCGTATCGCGCTGCCTCCGAAGGCCGACCAGACTTCCGCGCCGCAAACTGCTCCGATGCGGGAGACGACGCGGATTGTTCTTCCCTCGCGAACGCCGCCGGTCCCGGTGCGTCGCAGCCCGCCCACGTTCGCCCCCTCGCCCTCAACTGTCGGTTCGACAGCAGAACCGCCGGTTATCTCGCTGCGGCGCCCGCCTGTCTCGCCGCCGGCGATTTCCACTTCCTCTCCCCTTTTGCAACCGCTGCCGAAACCCGCGGGTCCGGCGGCAACTCCCGATTCGTCAACGGCAACGCCTGCCAATCCACCAGCGGAACGCGGGAACGGAAATGGGCCCGCCATTCAATCGCCTTCTTCGCTTCACCCCGGTCCGAAAAAGGAAACCGCGCGCATCCGCATCCTGCCGCGGCCGGCTGCGACCGGGCCTTCCGTTAACATGACGAAAACGCAGCCGTTGCTGGTCCGCCCTGCCACTACGACGCAGCCCGCGCCGGTCATCGTGACATCGCGACCGCTCGATCCCTTCGAATCGATCCCAAGGAACTTTTGCTGGACGCTTCTCGGCATTTCCGCCGTAATTTTTCTGATTCAAATCTGGAATTACGTCGTATCTTAGTTCATGGAAAATTCCGCTACCGTTACGTTGAACGACTCGAATTTTGAAAAGGAAGTAACGCAAAGCACCCAGCCGGTGCTGGTCGATTTCTGGGCCGAATGGTGCGGCCCGTGCAAAATGATCGCGCCGCTCCTGGACGAGATCGCGAAGGAAAAAGCCGGCTCGGTGAAAGTAGCGAAGGTGAACGTGGACGAGAACCAGAGCCTCTCGATGAAGTACAACGTCCGGGCGATTCCGGCGCTGCTCTTCTTCAAGAACGGGCAACTGCGCGACCAGATCATCGGGATGACGAGCAAGAAGGATTTGCTCGGCCGCCTTGAGGCGCTGGCCTGAGAGGAAATGCGCCCGGCGCGGCTCGAACGCGCAACCTACAGCTTCGGAGGCTGTCACTCTATCCAGTTGAGCTACGGGCGCAGTGCGTTCGGATTATAGTGGGCGACCGCTAAAGCACAACCGTCGCCCATCTTTCCTTTTGCTTTTCGGGCCCGGTGGATTGAAGATGAACGCCCGCCGAGCGGAAGCAAAAGGAGCCGTATGAGCAGCATTATCGACGCAATCGAAAAGGAACAATTCAAGAGTGACGTGACCGACTTCAAAGTCGGTGATGGTGTGCGCGTGCATACGCGAGTGGTCGAGGGCGACAAGGAACGCATCCAGATTTTTGCCGGGATCGTGATCGGCCGCAAAGGCCGCGGCCTCAACGAGACCTTTACGGTCCGCCGGATTTCCTACGGCGAAGGGGTCGAGCGCGTGTTCCCGATTCATTCTCCGCGCATCGCCAAGGTGGAAGTGGAAAAGGTCGGCCGCGCCCGACGCGCCAAGCTGAATTACCTGCGCACGCGCAAGGGCAAGGAAGCGACCGCGGTTCGGGAATAAAACGCTGAAACGCGAGAAAGCTGAAATAATTTCAGCATTTCAGTTTTTCAGCGTTCCAGTATTTTTCCCCCGATGTATCGTCGTTGTGGTTTCCGGCATGAACGCAGGCTGCGCGGCCTCGGCATCTCGTCTATCGCCGGCGTTGATGAGGCAGGACGCGGCGCGCTCGCCGGTCCAGTCGTAGCCGCCGCGGTTATTCTTCCGGAAAAATTCCGGCATCGGCGGCTGAACGACTCCAAGCAACTGCTGCCGGAAAAACGCGAAGAAATTTATCACGACCTGATCGCGAACAGCGCGATCGTCTGGGCCGTCGGGATCGTCGATTCGGTCGAGATCGACGCGATCAATATCCTGCGCGCCACCCACAAGGCGATGCGCGCTGCCCTCGCCACGCTCAGCTTCCAGCCCGAGCACGTTCTCATCGATGGCCTGCCGGTCTTCCCTTTTCCATTGCCGCAAACGGCGATCATCGATGGCGATTGCTACAGTCTCAGCATCGCGGCCGCGAGCGTAATCGCAAAAGTGACTCGCGACGCGATTATGCGCGACTTCTGCGCCCGTTTTCCCGAGTATTGTTTCAGCCAGCACAAAGGCTACGGCACAGAACTTCACCTGATTAAATTGCATGAACACGGGCCTTGTCCGATTCATCGCCGATCTTTCGAAACGGTGGCGCAGCCGGTTTTCGCCTTCGCGTCCCGTACATCTCCGGCTTGGGACTCGGGGGGAGAAACTGGCGTGCCGGTTTCTGCGGAGGAACGGTTACAAAATCCTGTATCGTAATTTTCGCGGCCGCAGCGGCGGCGAGATCGACATTGTCTGCCGCGAGCGAGACACGCTCGTTTTCGTGGAAGTAAAAACCCGGACCCGGGAGGATTTCGGCCGGCCTTTCGATGCGGTTAATCGCGATAAGCAAAAGCGAATTTCGCGCGGTGGTTTGGCGTGGCTGCGATTACTGGATGACCCGGATATCTTGTTTCGCTTCGACGTCGTGGAAGTGATTCTCGCGAAAGAAGCCGAGCCGCGCCTCGAATTGTTGCGCAACGCCTTCGCGCTCTCCGAGCCGTACATTTATTGAGTCATGAAATACCTGATCGCTCTCTGCCTCGCTGCGCTCGCGTTTGTCCAAAGCGGTGAGGGTGCGGAGAAAAAATCACTGACTGGGAATGCTGCGGTCACGGCGGATTGGACGCAGGATGCGCCGGGCGTCCGGCACAAGATTACGGTGGAAGACCTGCCGGCTCCGTATGCAACGGAGTCGGCCAACAACAGTCCGCGCGTCGTGCGCAGGCCGGACGGCGCGCAACCTCGCGTGCCGGAGGGTTTCAAGATCGAGGAATATGCCGGCGGCTTTTCCTATCCCCGCTTCCTCCTGACCGCGCCTAATGGGGACATCTTCGTCACGGAGAGCCGGTCGGATGCGATCAAGGTTTTGCGCGATGGCAATGGCGACGGAAAGCCGGAGGTCACGGAAACGTTCGCCAGCGAAGGCATGAAGGATCCGTTCGGCATCGCCTTCTACCCGCCCGGGCCTGACCCGCAATTCCTTTACGTCGCCAACACGAATGGCGTGGTCCGGTTCCCCTACCGTAACGGAGATCTGAAGGCGCGCGGGCCGGTCGAGAAACTCAGCGCCGAACTTTCCGGCGGCGGGCTGCTGCCGGGCGGCGGGCATTGGACGCGCGACATCGTGTTCTCACCCGACGGCAAAAAAATGTACGTCTCGATCGGTTCCTTCTCGAATGTTTCCGACAACGCGATGGAAAAAGAGCGCGCCCGCATCTTCGAGTTCAATCCCGACGGTACCGGCCGAAATGTTTTCGCCTGGGGAATCCGCAACGCGGTCGGAATCGCGTTCCGTCCGGGGACGAACGAACTTTGGATGAGCACCAACGAGCGCGACGAACTGGGCGAAGATCTTGTGCCGGATTACATCAGCCGCGTGCAACCGGGCGGCTTCTACGGCTGGCCGTGGTTCTATATCGGAAATCACCAGGACCCGCGGCACAAAGGAGCACACGCGGACCTGGCCGATAAAGTCCTCGTGCCCGATGTGCTCGTGCAGAGCCATTCGGCGACGTTGAATCTTTGCTTTTATGACGGCGCGCAATTCCCCCCCGAATACAAGGGCGACCTTTTCGCGGCGTTTCACGGCTCGTGGAATCGCGCGCGCCGGACCGGTTACAAAATCGTGCGCGTGCCTTTCGAGAAAGCGACCGGAAAAGCGCGCGGCGATTACGAAGATTTCGTGACCGGCTTTGTGACGCCGGAAGGAAATGTTTGGGGCCGGCCGGTCGGAATCACGGTGGCGAAAGATGGCAGTCTGCTCTTCAGCGAAGATGGAAACAAGACGATCTGGCGGGTGAGTTACGGCGGGAAGTGAGAGCGCCTTCTCCTTTGTCATCCCGAGCCGCGCAGACGGCGAGGGACCTCACAACTGCAATGCTGGTTTGCTTGCGCCCATACACCGCGCTCACAGACGAAGTACCGCGCTTCGCGGAAACGACCGAGTGACCGCCTGTGAGGTCCCTCGCCGTCTGCGCGGGCTCGGGATGACAGCTAGACGAGCAGCTCGTACGACAAAACGCTCAGGCAATAGATCGCCGCAGTCTCAACGCGCAACACGATCGGTCCTAACGTAATTGGCTGGCAACTTTGACTCCGCGCCAGGGAAAGTTCCGCGGGTGTGAAATCTCCCTCAGGCCCAACCAACATCAGAACGCTGGCCGGCCGGTCACCATGTTCTGCGGAATATTCCGCGAGGATTTTCTTGAGATGGACGGCGTCGGATTGCAGCGACCCGATCAATTGCAGATCGAAATGGCCGTGTTCCTGAAAAAATTGGGCAAGCGACCGCGGCGGCTGCACCTGCGGTAACCAGTTTTGACCGCATTGCTTCGCCGCTTCAATCGCAACGGTCTGCCATTTCGCCTGCTTCGAGAGTGCGCTTTCTTCATCGAGCCGCACGACGGTGCGGTCCGACAGAATCGGCGCGATTTCGGCTGCGCCGATCTCCACAGCCTTCTGCACGATCAAGTCCATGTTCTTCCCTTTCGGGATGGCTTGACCGAGCGTGATGCGGCAACGCAGCGGCGGAGTTTGCGCTTGATGGAGTTTTCGCAGGGAGATTTCTGCTGCGTCATTCGAAATGATCTCTGCGGTCAGTTCCCGGCCTCGACCATCGAAGAGAACGACTTTATCACCACGCTCCAAGCGCAGCACGTTGCGACAATGATGCGCTTCTGAACCAGTGAGGACGAGCCCGTCAGGATTCCACTTCTCCGGCGGGAGATAAAACCGATGCATCTTCTTCGTCCGTTGACGACTTAACGAAAGAACTCTTTCGCGCGATCGAAAAAGCTTTTGTGCAACGGCGTGTTCTCCTCGCCGCAGAGCGCGGAAAATTCCTCCAGCTTCTGTCGTTGATCGCTGTTCAACCGCGTTGGCACTTCCACGAGGAGGCGGGCCATAAGATCGCCGCGATCTCGCGCATTCACGTTCACGACACCTTTGCCGCGCAGCTTGAAAACCTGACCGCTCTGAGTTCCCGCGGGCACTTTCAGATTCGCTTTGCCTTCCAGCGTCGGCACCGCGATTTCGCCGCCCAGCGCCGCCACTGTGAACGAGATCGGCACTTCACAGTAGAGATTGTCGTCTTCGCGCTGAAAGATCGGGTGCTCCTTGATATGGATGACGACATAAAGGTCCCCCGGCTGTCCGCCACGGATTCCCGCCTCGCCATTTCCTGTCGTGCGCAGCCGTGATCCATCCGCGATCCCGGCAGGGATCTTCAATTTGATCCGGCTCGTGTTCTCGATCCGGCCTTCGCCCGCGCAGGCTTTGCATGGCTTTTCGATGATCTGGCCGACGCCGCGGCAGCGGGGACAGGTCTGCGAGACCTGGAAAAATCCGCGCGAGCTGATCACCTGGCCGCGGCCACCGCATGTCGGGCAATTGATCGTGCGCGAGCCGGGCTCCGCGCCCTTGCCGCCGCATTTCGCGCAGGCATCGAGCTTGCGGACCTCGATCTCCTTATCCACGCCAGCGGCCGCTTCCTCGAGGGTGATCTGCATGTCGTAACGCAGATCCGACCCGCGCTGCCGGCCTTCGCGGTCCGCACTCGCGCCACCGCCGAAGAACGATTCGAAGATTCCGCCCGCGCCTCCGCCCCCGCCGAAAACTTCGCGGAAGATATCGAACGGATCGTGAAACCCGGCGCCGCGTCCGGCAGTGCCTTGGGCAAAAGCGGCGTGGCCAAAGCGATCGTAGGCCGCGCGCTTGTCGGCATCCATCAACACGTCATAGGCCTCGCCGAGTTCCTTGAATTTTTCTTCAGCGTGGGGATCGTTCGGATTTTTGTCGGGATGATATTTCACCGCGAGCTTGCGATAAGCCCGCTTCACTTCCTCTTCGGTCGCGGTGCGCTCGACGGTCAGGATTTCGTAGTAATCGCGCTTTTCTGTCGGCATCGGATAATAGGTCGAACAGGTCGTATGGGACCTATGCCGGACCGCTCGAAACGACGACGCTGGATGGCCGTAGGAGCCGGTCCCTCATCCGATAACCGCGGCGGGTCTGCCGCACCACTACGCCTTCTGGAAATTCGTCGCTCGGTTCGTGGGCGATCGCTTCGTGCAAATTCGGATCGAACTTTTGCCCCGCGGCGTCGATCGCCTGCAAGCCGTTCTCGGTGAGAAAATCCATCAACTGTTTCAAGACCATGCTCATGCCGGAAAACACCGGCGAGTTCTCGCCTTCGGCCCGCGCCGCTTCCAGACCCAGCTCGAAGTTATCGATAATCGCGATCAGTTTCTCGAGGAGCGCGCTGTTGGCGTATTTGATCGCCTCCTCTTTCTCGCGGGTGCACCGCTTCTTGTAATTCTCGAAATCAGCCTGGCTTCGAAGCGCGAGATCACGGAAGCGGTTCAAGTCCGCCTGTAATTCTTCCATCGAATCGTCCTCCGCTTGATCAGCGCCGGTCGTTGCCGTCGCAGGCTCGCTCGCCGGCTGTGGCGGATCGTCCTCCGTGGAATCTGTGACAGGAATTTTTCTCATGTTTTGCGAATAGCGATCAGGGTGATGTCGTCGTTTTGCGGTTGCGCTCCCACGAAGCTTCTTAACTCGTCGATCAGCCGGGTGATGATCGCAGGCGCACCCTCCGGCGCGCTGACGCGAACACATTCCATCATGCGTTCGACGCCAAATTCGTCTCCGGCCGCGTCGAGCGCCTCGGTGACTCCATCCGTGTAGAGAAGCAGGCAATCGTCCCGCTTGAGCGGGAGAGCGAAGTCGCTGGCTATCCTATCGAACACGCTTCCACTGTCAATTCCGAGGACCATTCCGGGAGGCTTCACCGGCGTGACGCTTTTGGTCTCATGCTCGAATAGAATCGGCGCGTCGTGGCCGGCGCGAGAGAGCGTAACAGTGCTGTGCGCGTGGTCGAGAATCACGTAGGCCATGCTAATAAACATGTCCTCCTTGATATCGGGATAAAGCTGGCGATTTACTTTTTTCAATACGTCGGAGGGCGACGGATTTCCGGCCGCCTGGCTGCGCAAAACGCTGCGGCAAATTGCCATGATGATGGAAGCGGGCACGCCTTTGCCCGAGACATCGGCGATCGCAACCCCAAGCCGTTGCTCATCCACCTTTAGATAATCGAAATAATCGCCGCTGACGTGGCGCGCCGGAATGTTGATCCCGCTGAGCTCGAAGCCGTCGATGATGGGCGCTTCGCTCGGCAGCAGGATGCGCTGGATATCGCGTGCAATCTCGAGGTCATGATCGAGGCGTTTTTTCTCGTTCGCCTCCGAGTAAATAATCGCGTTATAGAGCGCGAAGGCCGATTGCTCGGCGATCGATTTGAACACCACGAAATCGCTCGGCGTAAAAGGCGGACTCGTCGCGCCGTTCCCCAGCGCGAGCACGCCCATGTTTTGTTTTCCGTAAAGCAATGGCGTTACCATGACCGTGGGCACGCCTAACGGTGTGCCGCGCAGGCGCGCCAATTCGGGAGCATCCGCCAGATCGGCGAGGCAAACCGGCTCGCGGGTTTGCCAGACGCGGCCGATCACGCCTTCGCCGGGCGCGATCGGATGCAAACGCAAATAGCTTTCGAGCGCCGCCGGATTAGAGGCGGCCTGCTGCAGAATATGGGGCGGAACATCCACAAACGGCGGGCAGCCTTTCGAAATAAACGCCGGCGCCAGTTTCCCGCCCGCGCGCTCCATCATGTAGAGCGCGCCACCCTGCGCATCGAGAATCCGGGCCGCGCCTTCCACGATCAACCGGTGCAGATCAGCCGCGCGAATCGTCTCGGTAAATGCCTCCCCGAGTCCGTGGAGAAAATCGAAGACGAGGGTCTCCTCGATCTGGATTTCTTCCTTGGAACGTTCGAGCTGGCGAATCCGGACCCGCTGTTGCAGCCAGGTGAAAATCCATCCGGCCAGAGATGCAATCAACAGCCCGAGAAGAATGGTTGGCCACATGCGCCGCGGGCTGGATCAGTTCGACGGCGTCTCGTGATGGAGGTCCTGCTTTAGGTAATCGAGAACGTCTTTAAACCGGGAAAAATTCTGCGGCGCAGCCTGGCACAACGCCTCGTGCGCATGCAGCATCTGCTCCGCCGTCTTCTTTTTTTCCTCGGCCGCGCCGTTGGCCGATTCACGCTGGAGCAATTCGCATTGCGGGGCCGGCGATCCATTCGCATGAATATCGAAAATCTGATCGAGCCCGAGACCACTCAAAAGATTCCGGCTGCGTTCTCCGCAATGAACCACGTGCAGATGTCCGTGCCCGAGTTCCTTTAATCGCAGGGCCACGCCTGCCATCGTTCCCATGAAGGTGGAATCCATCATGGCGCAATTTTCCAAGTCGATCACGAACTCGCGGTAGCCGCGATTGACCATTTCGCGAGTGAACTCTTTGAGATTCCCGCTGTTGAGGAAGCTGCCTTTGCCCTCCACCTTCACCCAAACAGCTTCCCCGTTTACTCCGACTTGAATTGACGACTGCACTACCGGGGGAAAATAGGGGCTCGCAGGGGGGACTGTCAACCTAAGGGGTCAGCCGCTTTGACCTCACTCCCACAAGTAGGAGCGATTCTCGGCCACGATATGACCGTTCTCGATCAGGAGGCATCGCCAGGAAATGACGCGGCCATCGTTGAAGTAATCATCACCGATGACGGCAAATTCGGTTTTGTGATTGCCCTTCGCGTTTGGGTAGGAGATCTCGCGCGCCTGGAGAAACGAGCGCAGCTTTTCCTGCCGGTACTCCAGCCGCACCGTCACATTCGCCGGACGTTTTACCCGCCAGAAGAAATCAAAATAATTGCCGTAACGTTGGCGCTGATCCGCCCCGGTGATCGCGCCATACATGCGGTAGGTGCGTTCGAATCCGAGTGACGCCTCCGCGATTCCGGGGTTGTTCGTCGCAGAGGATAAGACTGATTTCCGCGTCTTTGGAGGGGTCTCGCTGAGGAGGAAAAGTTTGGTCTTTCGAAATTGAAAATCATCGCTCAAGGCCACGGGCAACGGCTCGACTTTAGGCAGGATCTTCGGCGCGCTTGCCGCGGGGGCACCGGCGGTCGCGAAGAGTGCGACAAGCAAGATTGCGGCCGATTTCATCGGGGCTAATCAAACGGGAACAGCTGCCCGGTGTCAATCAGGTGGATAGTCTGGTGCGCCACGCGTAAAATTTTGTGTGATCGATGTTCGCTACGACCGCGGCGTTTATTTGCCCAACGAAGAGATCTGGCTCGACCCCTGGGACGCAAAGCCATTCGCCTTCGTCTCGCATGCGCACAGCGATCATATCGCGGCGCACGATGAAATTATCGTCTCGGAGCGGACGGCGCGATTGATGCAGGCCCGTTTGCCGGGCGAGCGCCACGAACACGTGGTGGAGTTTGGCCAGCGCGCCACCATTCGCGGCCTCGAGGTCACACTCATCCCGGCTGGTCATATTTTCGGCTCCGCCCAATTTTTCCTCGAGACCGCGGAAGGCTCGCTCCTTTACACAGGCGATTTCAAGTTGCGCCCGGGCCGCTCGGCCGAACCGGCGGAGTGGCGGCACGCCGAGACCTTGATCATGGAAACCACTTTCGGTTTGCCGCGTTACCGTTTTCCGCCCACCGACGAGATCATCGCGCAAATCGTGGCCTTCTGCCGGGACGCGCTCGAGAGCGACGCCGTGCCGGTATTGCTCGGGTACTCGTTAGGCAAGGCGCAGGAGATTCTCTGCGCGCTGACCGGGGCCGGGTTGAAACCGATGCTGCATGGCTCCGTCCACCGGATGACGCGCATCTACGAGCAATTTGGGCAATCGTTTTGCGACTACGAGCGCTACAATGCATCCGAAGTGGCGGGCAAAGTTCTCATTTGCCCGCCGAGCGCGAACCGTTCGCGGATGCTGGAAAAAATTCCCGACAAGCGGGTGGCGATGATCAGCGGCTGGGCCGTCGACCCGAACGCGGTCTATCGTTATCAGGTCGACGCCGCGTTTCCCCTTTCCGATCACGCGGACTACAACGACCTCGTGCGGTATGTCGAACTGGTGCAGCCGCAACGCGTGTTGACGCTCCATGGATTCGCGGCTGAATTCGCGCGCGATCTGCGCGATCGCGGCGTGGAGGCGTGGGCGTTGAGCGAGGAAAACCAGATGGACCTCGGCTTTAAATCTGGGGAGCGCACGCGCCCGCGCGGGCCCTTTGGGGCGCCCCCGCCCCCAAGCGGGGATGGAGTTCGCGAAGGCGAAGGCGCCGTCGCCAGCACGCGAGGCGCGGGCGCTCCCCAGTCAGAATTACACGCGTTCG
>JBBWZL010000034.1:0-31688 GCA_039649045.1 Verrucomicrobiota bacterium
GTCCCGAATCAGCCAGCAGCTTTTTCGCGACATCGAGCGTGATCCACGAACGCACCTGCACCGCGCCCATGTTCTTGTCCGGTTGATCGAGCTCGAAATTTTCTTTCGCCCAGCTCGTCTTCACCACCGAGTAGGGGTAAGCCGCCGGCTCGGTCTCGTGAATGATCACAGCTGCGGCCGCGCCTTTTTGCGCGGCGATTTCGTATTTGTAAGTCCAGCGTCCGTAATAAGTCATCGCTTTCCCCTTGAACATTTTTTCGTCGAGCTTGGACGGATCTTTCGGATCGGGCACGGCCGGATCGTTGATCAACATCAGGATCGTTTTGCCGCGGACATCGACATCCTTGTAATCGTCCCAGCCATATTCCGGCGCAACGACGCCGTAACCGACAAAAACGACGTCGGTGTTCGGTGCTATCACGTGATCCTGGAGACGCGCGGACGAAGCGACGTAATCGTCGGGAAACTTCAGCTCCATTTTTCTGTCGCCGACGGAAAAGGAAGCGACGGGCGCGGTCGTGATTCCGGCGAGAGGCACTTCCTGCGTGTAACTGCCGTTGGGATTTCCCGGCTTCAGTCCGAGCGCCTTGAATTGTTCGGTGATGTATTTGACCGAAAGCTCTTCGCCCTTCGAACCGGGCGCGCGCCCTTCGAATTCATCGGAAGCGAGAACCTTGATATGTTTCAGCAGATCGGCGGCGGTGATGGCGTCGAGCGCATCTTTCGAAGGACCAGATGGAGCTTCGGCAGCGGAGAGAAAAATGCCGGCGGAGAGAAAGTAGATCGCGAAAGTAGCGAGCTGTTTCATCATGGGCCTTACATTTATTTACTTTCCTGCGAAGGGACCGAACCCTCTTTTTTCGCGCCGCCAATCCCAATCTTCTTCAGGAATGGCTGCACCGATTGTTTGCGGCCGAGAAATTTCTCGATCGACTCCGTGATGTCGCGCGAGTCGCCGGGCTCGTAAATATCGCGGCGCAACCGCATGCCTGCCTGCTTGTCGAGGTATCCATCTTTCGCGGACTCGAACACGGTCGCCATGTCGGCCGCGATCGCATCGGCCCACGCGTAACCGTAGTAGCCGGCATCGTAACCATTCAGATGGCCGAAGTAAGAGACCATGGTCGTTTCCGGCGCGACCGGCAGGAAAATCTTGGAAAGAATTGGATTGGAAATCGCGACGCAATCATACGGCTGGTCTTCGGGATGCGGAGCGTGCAAAGCGAGATCGAGCGACGCGAAGGCAAACTGACGCCGGTAATACGTGCCTACCGTGGCGAGCTTCGCCTCTTTCAACTTCTCGATGGTTTCCGCCGGAATCTTTTTCGCGGGATCGCGATAATCGGCTGCAAAAGTATCGAGCACCTTTTTGTCCCAGACCCAGTTCTGCAGCATCTGGGAAGGGGCCTCGACAAAATCGCCCGGCACATTGGTTCCCGCGAAGCGCGAGAATTTTGCGCGGGTCACGATCGTATGGAGGGCGTGGCCGAATTCGTGGAAGAGAGTTTCGACGTCGCTGTGGGTGAGAAGCGATTGCCCGCCCTGGTTGGCCGGCGGAAAATTGCAAAGCAGCGCCACCGTCGGCCGCTGATATTTGCCATCGCCGAGCAGCTTGCCGCCGACGATTTCAAATTCCGCGAAGTGATTGAACTTTCCTTCGCGCGGAAACATATCGAGATAAAACATCCCGAGCGGTTCGCCCGTGGCGGCATCGGTCACCGCGTAGAGTTGAAGATCGTCGATCCATTTTTGCGGGACGGCGATCTTTTCAAACTTCAGGCCGAAGATGCTCTGGTAGATGTTGAACATCCCCTCGAGCGTCTTCTGGAAAGGGAAATAGGAACGGAGCGCTTCGGTATCGACGGCGTATTTCTGCTTCTTGAGCTGGTTTGTGTAATAGCCGGAATCCCAGCGCTCGATTTTTGCCTTCGGGTCTTTGGTCTCCGCTGCCTTCAGTTTGCGCAACTCTTCGATCTCCGCGTCGAACTTCGGTTGGCTGCCGGCGATGAGGTCGTTGATGTATTTTTCGGCGCCGGCCGCCGATTTCGCCATCTTGACCTCGGTCTGGTAATCGGCCCACGATTTGTAGCCGAGGCGCAGCGCGATCTTGTTCCGCAACGTCAGCATTTGGTTCAGGACCGGAACGTTTTTCTCCTTCGCCATCGTGTCGTGGATGATGTAGAGCCGCTTGCGCACCTCCGCGTTTTTCGCGTTCTCCATCACGGCGGTGTTTTGCCAGGTCACGTTCGCCTTCACCGTGAAGGCGTCCTCGCCGGTCTTGACTCCGGGCGACCCGAGAAAACTCTCCGGTACGCCATCGAGCTCGGCTTTGGTGAAAACGACCGGCTTCTGCACTTCGACGATATTCGAATCGAAAGTCGTCCCGAGTTTCGAAAGCTCCTTGCGCAACTGCTCGACTTCGCGGCGCTTCTCCGGCGGCAAATCCAACCCGGCCCGGCGATAATCGCGCAGCGTTTCCTTCATCAGCTTGGCCTCTTCGCCGCTCAGTTTCGGCTGCGTTTTCTCAAACGCCTTGATCGCCTTGTAAACATCCTCGCGATAATCGACACCCACGGCCCAATCCTGGAATAGCTTCACCGCGTTTTCCGCGGCGGTGCGCATGGCTGGGGACGTGTTCGTCTCCTTGATAATCGTGACCTTGTTCGCCGTCAGCCGCGCCTGATAACCGAGATCGTCGAGCGCCACGATCGTGCTCCGGAAAGTGACCTTGGCGGGATCTTGCGCCCCGATTTGGTCGAGCGCGGCATTCGCTGTCTCGATGGCTTTTTTCATCGAAGCCTCAACCGCTTCCGGGGTTTGGTCCCAGTCAGGCAAAGTGAGGACCGAGTTCGCTTTCGTCGCCGCTTCGCGGAAAGCGTCGACGGTTTTGAGTTCATCGGCGCGCGTGATGACGGCGAGGCCGCCCAGAAGAATTGAAGCAAGAAATTGTTTTTTCATAGACTTGAAAACCGGAATCGAAACATCTTAGAGAAGCCGAACCCGGTAAAGTGGAATCCTGCGTTGCTTTGCGGAAAAGAGCGCGCGATGCGATGGCGATATGATGCAGCCCTACCTCGAGAAATTCCTCCTCGCGTTCATCCCTCTTTTTGTCGCGATCGATCCGATCGGGCTCGTCGCGATTTTTCTCGGCCTGGGCGGCTACGCGGATGCGAAGCGCCGGCAACACGAGGGCACACTTGGGTTGGTTACGAGCCTCGCGGTCGCGATCGGATTCATTTTTCTCGGCAAAATTATCTTCCGCATGCTGGGAATCACGGTCGCGGATTTTCAGGTGGCTGGCGGCTTGATCCTGCTCGGCATCGCGGTGCGCGAGCTTCTCGATCTGGGCGAACGGAACCGTTATGCCGGCGAATCGTTTGGGGTCGTGCCTCTCGGAATGCCGTTGATCGCCGGCCCGGCTTTGCTAACGGCGCTGCTCCTTCTGGTGGATACGGTCGGGATCATGTTCACCGTCCTGGCTTTGCTCGTGAATCTGCTCCTGGTGGGATTCGGATTCCGCTACGCGAGCCATTTCACTCGATGGATGGGGCAACAAGGCATGAGAGGCGTTTCGAAATTGATCTCACTCTTGCTGGCCGCGATCGCCGTGAGCTTGATCCGCCGAGGCTGGCAAACGCCGTAATCCTCTGTGACGCAATTTTTTCGCCGGCAAGGCAAGGACTGTCAGAACCGACCGGTCTGCAACATCACCAGCGTGCAGCCTTCCACTACTTCGATTCCCGCTTTTTCCGCTTCGGTTGCGAGCGCTCCATTCTCCGCGCCGGGATTCATGATGAGGCGGCGCGGTTTTGCGCCGATGATCTCGCCGATCAGGGGAGTCGAGCGCGCCTCGCCCAGATAGAGGGTGACGGTATCGATGGGGCCGGGCGCCTCGGAAATATTCGGATAACATTTTTCGCCGCGGATCTCGGCAAAAGCCGGATTGATTGGCACGGCGCGGTGCCCGTATTCCTCCAGCATCTCCATTGCCTTGTAGGCGTATCGTTCCGGCTTCGGCGACGCGCCGAGCACGGCAATGATTTCAGGGGTGCGAGGTTGCATCATCAACTGTGAATCGGACGCGACCCGCCCGCGAGCCGCACGGCAAGCTGAAATGACTCTTCGTTTTTCGGGGAGAACAAGAGTGAGCTTGAACTGTCTGGCGCGAAGGAGTGGAATAGGCGCATGAACGGCCACGAAACCAAGATCGAAATCTTCGAGCCTTTTGGAGCTGCGTACGAAGTGATGAAAACAATTCTGTTTCGGCCCTTCGACGCGGTGAAATGGCTCACCATCGCTTTCGCCGCGTTCCTCAGCGGCGCCTGGGGCGGGGGATTCCATTCCAGTTTCAGAAATCCCGGCCGGTTTGGCGGCAGCCACTGGAGACATTGGAGAACGACTCACGGAATCGACTCTACGGATTGGACGATGCCCCCGTGGTTGATCGCAGCCCTGATCGGCGGCGGGTTGCTTCTCGTTGTCGTGATTCTTGTCTTCATGTGGCTGAGCGCACGCGGCCGGTTCATGTTCACAGATTGTGTCGTGAAAAATCGCGGGGCCATCGCCGAGCCCTGGCGGGAATACCGCCGTGAAGGGAACAGCTACTTCCTCTTCTCCGTGGTGGTGGGATTCATCGCCCTTGTGCTGCTGGGGTTGCTCGTGCTCGTGATTGCGGTGCCGATGGGTTTATTTGCGGCGGACCGCGGCTCAACCGGACTCGGCGTTTCCGCCGTACTCATTTTAGTCGTTATCGGGCTGATCTGGATGGTGTTCTCGATCATCTTCGCGCTCATTTCCCAGTTCATGGTTCCGGTGATGTATCGGCGCCGCTGTTCCGCGAAAGAAGCCTTCGTGGATGTGGCAAAACTGGTCATGGGGCGGCCGGGCCCGTTTATTTTGCTGGCGCTTTTTGGTTTGGTGCTCGTGATCGCGCTGGCCATCGTCGGCACGATCGTTTCCTGCGTGACCTGCTGTTTCGGCGGTCTTCCTTATGTCAGCACCGTCCTGTTGTTGCCGGGAATCGTCTGGTTATTTGCCTTCAAACTTCTGTTCATTCGCCAATTTGGAGACCAATATGATGTCTGGGCGACACTCGCCATTCCAGCGGCCGTAGCACCAGCGGCTCCTCCCGCGGATCAAGGATTACCGCCACCGGCGCCCACGGTTTGATTGCGTCTTAAGGCGGAGCAGTCCGCTTCGTGTCCGGCGCTGCCGCGGGTCCGTTGTCGTCCGGCAACACTTCGATCCGGACGCGCGCCGAGCCTTCACTCAACATTCCGAGTTCTGCCGCCGCCTCTTTGCACAGATCGATCGTCGCGTGCCGGCCAGTGATGCCGCCGTCGGTGATTCGCACGACCACGCTCTTGCCATTCGCGAGATGCGTTACCCGAACCATCGTTCCGAGCGGCAGACGATTGTGCGCTGCCGTCAATTCATCGTTGCCGGCGCGCCGCTTGGCCAGCGAGTCAGCCGGAACATCGTACCAAACCGCGTACCCTTCGCGGTCGTACGATGTTGTCTCTTTCTTCGGCTTCGCTGAAGGGGCCGGGTGTGGATCCGCCGACTTCTCGTTTTTCGGCGAAGGCTCCTTCCGCGCCTGGGTCGAAGGGCGCTTGCAACCGGAGAAGGCAAGTGCCGTTGCTAACAGGACAGCCCCGACGACCGGGCGCAATGTTCCTCGTTGGCGAGCGAACCTGAGATGGAGGGTCGTACGCTTAGCCGAGTCATTCCGCGCTGTAGGCATAGTTGCGCTCGTGGATCACGTCTCGAATTTTGCGCGCGAGCGTTTGCGGGGTGAACGGCTTTTGGAGCAACTCGAAACGCGGGTCGAGAACGCCGTGATCGCCGATGTCGTTATCCGAATAGCCCGAGACGTAGAGAACTTTCATGTCCGGACGAAGCGTGGAGAGTTTCGCCGCCAGTTCCTGGCCATTCATATTCGGCATGATCACATCAGTTACGAGGAGATGAATTGTCCCGTCGAAGTTGCCGGCCATCTCGAGCGCGTCCACCCCGTCGCGCGCGCAAAGGATGTTGTAGCCTTGTTCCTGGAGCACCTCACAAACCAGCTCCCGCACAATCTCCTCATCCTCGACCACCAGGACCGTTTCAAAATTTTTCGATTTATCGACCGGTGTCAGCGCCGCTTTCGTGAAATCGACCGGCGCCGTGACCTGCGGAAGATAAATTCGAAAGGTGCTTCCTTTGCCGGGCTCGCTCTCCACCAAAATCCCGCCGCCAGTTTGCCTCACGATGCCATACACCGTGGCGAGTCCGAGACCGGTGCCTTTGCCCGGGCCCTTCGTCGTGAAGAACGGCTCGAAAATATGCGACTTGGTTTCTTCGTCCATGCCCGCGCCGGTATCGATGACGGACAGAACAACGTAATCCCCGGGCTTGAGTGAAGCGTTGATTTGGTGAGCACTCGTGCTATCGAGCCGCGCGTTGGAGGTTCGAATGATCAACTTGCCGCCCGTCGGCATCGCGTCGCGGGCGTTGACTCCGAGATTCAAAACCACTTGTTCGATCTGGCTCGGATCGGCTTTCACGCGTCCCATTTCGGCCTCGGGATGAGATTGCAAATCGAAGCGTTCGCCGATGACCCGCCGCAAAAGTTTTTCCATCTCCACCACGAGCGCGTTCAGATCGATGACTTTCGGCTGAAGGATTTGTTTCCGGCTAAAAGCGAGGAGCTGGCGGGTGAGGGCGGCAGCTTGTTCGCCCGCTTTGCGAATGAGATCGGCGTTCTGCTTGGCGAGGGCGTTGCTGGAGGTGCGGGTCGAGATCAGCTCCGCGTAACCGATGATGGCCGTGAGCAGATTATTGAAATCGTGGGCGACGCCACCCGCCAGGCGCCCGACCGCTTCCATCTTTTGGGAATGGCGAAGCTCCTCCTCGCTTTTGCGCAACGCTTCCTCGGTCACGCGGCGCTCCTCCATTTCGCGGATGAGATTATTGCGCTGCTCAAAAAACTTCTTGGTGGTGCGCGCCAGTTCCCCGAACTCGGAGTGGTCCCAGCACAGTTTGTCGATCGGCTTAGGATCGCTTCGTTTCAGACTGGCCATGATCAACCGCAGCGGCTGGCTGACCCAACGCACCAGCGAACTGGAAATGAGAAGGAGCACGACGAGCGCAAAAACACAGAAGGCGAGCCAGAGTATTTCACTGGATCGATTCAGGTCCTGCACTACGGGCGATTCATTTCGAACAACCAAGTCCGCAATAGGTCGCCCATCCCAGCCAAAGAGCGTCTGCGAAAACCCGATGGAGCCATTGCGCTCGTCGTTGTGAATCGCCTTGGTCGATTCCCCCACGGGCACAATGCTGAGCTCGTTGTTTGAAAACAACGACATGTCCTGTAACGCCGGCGTGTTCCAGAGACGACCGAAGAACAGGTATCCGCGGTCCGGAGTGTGTCGCCCGAGATCGTCGGAGCCGTGCACCGTCGCCCCCCGAATCTCCATGATGTCTTCTTTGATCTTTACAAAGAAATGCGCAAAGGGACTCGACGCGAAAATCTTGGCGAAAGCTTGCGGCGGAATCGGGAACTCAAGCTTCGGCACATTCAAGTAGTTATTTACTTCCCAAACAGCAGTTCCATCGAGCCTGAAGGCCCACGCCGCCTGCGCATAATACGCGTCGAGAGAGGGAATATTTAGGTTTTCGCCAAACCAGGCCTCGTCTTTCTTGGCGATCGCTTGCACCATCGGGTCCCAGTAAGCGTCGTATTCCGCAATAGTCGCAAGCGGCTGTCCGTTCTTTTCCAGGAAAGCGTCGAATGAGTGTTTCCGCTCCGCGAGACGCTCGTTGCCGATGCGACGGAATTTCTGCCGATCATACAGCCGAAACGCCCCAAGGCCCGCGAGGAAGGTCGCCACCACCAACAGCAAAAGCAGGGTTATCTTGGTTTGGACCTTCATCTTAACTTCTTCAATTCGGCGACACCTTTCCGAACCGGACTCGTTAGTCCGGGCCGGTCAGACGCGCGCCTCCATCTATTTATTCGCGCAAGCGCTGCTCGCGAATGGCAACTATTTTCAAATCTTCGCCTTCGGGCCGGACGGTCCAGAAATTCTGCGTACGCCCGGAGACCGCATGCTTCTTGTTGCGGACGGTAAAGGTGATCGGGAATTCGACCGTGGTCTCACTCTCTTTCCCAGAGGCGAAAAAATTCACGGGCCCGGCCAGGACGTACTTTCGGTCCGGCCAGCGCTTCACGTAATTGCGGGTGTCTTTGGAGACGAATGCTTGTTCGACTGCCCCGTGATCGAAGTACTGTACCGGGAAAGCATAATATTTGACTTGGGCCGGAACATCCTGCGTCTCGGCATCGCGCAGGTAATCTTCGACAAACTTCTTCACTCGGTCAGGCGCTAAATCCTGGGAAGGAGGCGGCGATTCAGCCGGCGGCGCTGGAGAAGGGGATGGATCGGGGTTTAATTCCGCTTCTTTTTCCAGAGCGGTACGTTGCGCTTCGGACAAGGCGCGCGCGGCATCGCTGCGCAGCACCGGCATATCGGGCCAGGTCTGCGGCGATTTGGCGGCAACGGCGGTAGGAGCCGGAATGTGCAGGGAACTGGAGGTAGTTTCGTCCACCATCCCCGTGATTTCGAAGCCTTTCCGCGCTTGATAACGCTTTAGGGCACCGGCCAATTCCGCGCTGACTTGGCCATCCACATTGCCAAAATACAGATTGCGTTTGCGCAACTCCTCCTGGACCTGCCGGATTCTTTCGTCTGCCCGCGCTGCCGGGCCGAGCGCGATCCCGATTAGACACAAAAAAAGAATCGCTCGCCTCATGCTACCCCACCTTCGTTCAGACCACGTAGGTAACAATCTTGGATCGTATGGGAATTATTGGTCGGTCGTATGCCAGAAGTTCCGGATAGCGCGAGGCGCACTTCGAAGACGATAATCCTTGAAAAACGGCGAGGCCCTGCGCAATTGGATTGCGCCCAAAGCAAATCCCAATATTTTGGTATCGGTGCTGCGCTCGTTAAGTATTTTTGTCGGGGGAATTCTCGTCGGAGGTGTCATGGCACTGACGCTGACACCGGCCTTGCGTAGTCGACAACCCGTAGTTACGGCCTCGAACCTACCGATTCCAATCGACTATCGTGCGACAAACACGGGTACTTCTGATGGAAGACCGGCAGATGCGGGAAACAACATCGTGCTCGGCGACATCACAACGGTTCCCTTTCAGGAACTTTACGGATTGCTGTCGACTCTTTCGCCGGAACAGCGAATGCAATTGGCGCAGCAACTCAAGAATTTGCCACCGGGGAAGGAGACGACTGCAAAGATCGCCATCTTTTTCAAAACGTGGGCCCAATTGGATGCCAAGGCTGCCATGACCGCCGCGCTGTCGTTCAAAACTCTCGAAACTATGACCGCAGCGATAAATTCGGTCATCGAAGGTGCTGACGCGACCACTGCTGCCGCGCTTGCGCTCTCGATCAATGAGATGCCGCCCGGCGCGCTTTCGTTAGGGCAAAAATCTGATTTCCTCGGAAAAGCGGTGACTAAGTGGGGGCAGGTCGATCCGACGGCGGCAGCGAAGTTTCTTGATTCTATCGGGTCCGATGGTCCCAACTTTATCGGGGCTTGGCGAAGCGTAGCGGAGAACTGGGCGGCTTTCGATCCTGCCGCCGCCCTGGCCTGGATCGATGGGCACATTGATGCCAAAAATACGAAGTTTGTGGTTTCTGCGGCGGTTCGTGCCTACTACGAGAACGATCCGCGTGCTGCTGAAGCATATGTGTCTTCCCATGTGGACCAGCCCGGCCATCAACAACTTGCATCCCTCATTGCGGATCGCATCTGGAAGGACGATCCGCAGCGGGCCAAAGATTGGGTGAGTCAATTGTCGAATGTGGATGCTCGCCGCTACGGCAATCACAGTATCGCGATGCAAGTGGCCTCGACCGATCCACAAGCCGCCAGCGAGTGGGCTGCAAGTTTATCCGAGGCCGAGCGGGGCTTTGTCATTAACGCGGCCGTTGGCGCCTGGGCGAGGAAAGATCCGCAGGCGGCAGCGCAATGGCTTTCGGGTTTGACCGGGACGGTGCGCGATGAAGCAATTTCAAGCTACAGCATACGAGTCGCAGCCCAAGATCCGACGGCGGCGCTCACGTGGGCATCAAGCGTCTCCGACCCAGCTACGCGAGAAATGTCCGTGCAACGAATCGTGGTGAGTTGGGCTAAGCGAAATCCCGGCGAAGCGAAAGCTTGGATTCAAAAGAGTTCGTTGACAGACGTCCAAAAAACGCATCTGACGAATTCCCTCCGATCCAGATAGCGTTTCATCGCTCTTACTCATCGCACCAGCGCGTCATTTCAAATATTTCGCGCTCTGATTCTTCCTGAGGCGAACGAAAAAAAAACATACGGGGCGTTTGATCCCCACATTGGCGGTCAGCGGTCAAGAACCGAGCAAACTGCCCAATTGAAATTTTCCTCGTTGCCCAAAAAACGCTTGACACTCTGGCCTCATTTTTTTGAAATCGTTTCGCTTCAAGCGAAGCTATTCCTTCCCAATGGAGCCCTCAGCAAAACAACAAACCCTAGAAACCCACCTATGCAGAAGAAATATTTGATTGCCGGACTGGCCTCGGGCCTGCTGCCCGTCGGGCTTATGTATGGTCAAGAGCCTGTAGGACCTCATTTTGATGGCGAGATTCCCACAAGCCGGGATACCGTAATAGTCGTTGGGACCGGCCGCGACGCCAATGGAAATCTCGACCCCTACATCGAACTCGGCTATGCGCCTTGGACTGGTGTGAGTGGATGGGTGTACACGGACGACTATTATAACGTAAACGGCGAGGGGTATTTGTGGAACAACGGAACGTACCCTTATGGGTACAGCCCCTGGAACTATCCCCAATCGCTGGATATTTGGGACTACTATGGCTGGGACTTAGGCGCAGATAGTTGGTTCTGGTATGACGACTGCCGCAGTTACACAGATTGGTGCAATTAATCTCCGAGACATCACATCGGGGCGGTAACCACTCGACAATAGAATTTCTGAGTCGCCTCTACGTTGCTTTAAACGTAGAGGGCGCCTGAACGGCGGATGCTTCGTCTGCTTTTATCGTGAGCTTGGAGTTTTGCGATTATTGCCCTGCAGCACGGCTTCCGATTCATGAAGACCAATCGTTCCCTTAGGGCTTATGGGCGAACTCGGATTGCATGACCCGTAGCGCCATTCGCCAACAGCTAGGGGCGCGGCTGGCAAAGTGCGAATCGATTCTTGCCCTTTGGGAAGGAGGTTCTGCCGCATTTGGGTGGGCGGACGAATATTCCGATCTCGACCTTGCCCTTCTATACAAACTCGGAGCTCGCGATCAGATATGGAGAGTCATCAATCAGGCATTTGATGAACTTGGAGGCGTTGCTCTGAGGTGGAACGATCCGAAGCAATTCCCGTCAGGAGGTGGCAAGAGAATATTTCGGCCCAAAGGAGCAGACAGTTGGTTACAAGTAGATATCGGCATCATTCCCGAGTCCGCGAAGCAACTTTATAATCAACCGGAGCGACATGGACGAATACTTATTATATTTGACCGCACGGGACGCTTGACTCCCACGGCGTGGGACGAAGAGGGAAACCGGCAACGCGCCTGCATAAGCTTACACCAAAATTTGATGAGATGGCACATCCATTACGGATGGTTCAGGAAGGAAGTGGCTCGGGGTCGCCCTGTAGACGCTTTCGTGATGCACTATCATATGACGATTAGGCCGTTAATGATGATCCTGAACTTACGCTACCGCCCTAGTAGGTGGGATTTCGGCTTGCGCTACCTAAAAGAAGAGTTGCCACCAGAAGTTGTTAAGGTGGTGGAGCGCCTCTGCTATGTCCCGGATCCATCAGCTTTGGAGGAGAGATTTTGCGAGGCTGAACAGTTGTTGCGAACTACGGCGAAAGAATTAGAGGAGCGTGGGGTCATACCTATCGATCCAAGCGGTTTTGATATTTTACCGGGGCTCACTGATCGAGAGGTTCTAGTTTAACTCAGCGTCGCCTGCCAGAATTTTCGGAACGCCCCCGGCCAACTGCGATCCAACACACTCTGGCGCGCTTTTTCCGCCATCCGTTTTCGCAGCGGCACGTCACCGACCAGCAAAGTGATCGCGCGCGCCACATCGTCGGTGTCTCGCGCCCTCGTCACGATCCCGTTGATGCCATCCTGCACCAGCTCCTTCGGCCCGCCGAGATCGGACACGATCACCGGAAGCCCGGAGGCCTGCGCCTCGATGATGACGTTGCCAAAGGTGTCGGTCGTGCTCGGGAACACGAAAACGTCCGCGGATGCGTAAGCTTTCGCGAGCGGTTCGCCCGAGAGATACCCGAGGAACACTGCGTCGGGCAACGCCGCCGCCAGCGCCTCCGAATACGGTCCGTGCCCCACGACGTAAAGCTTCACCGGGTGGCCGGCCTCGCGGACTTTGTCGTACGCAGCCGCCAGGACATCGAGGTCTTTTTCGCGCGAGATGCGGCCGACGTAGAGAAGGCGAACTTCCTTGCCGTTCACTCCGGAGCCGGGCCAGAAGGAGAGGTCGCGCCGGGCCGGGTTGAATAGATCGGTGTCGAGACCGCGTGGCAGAATCTTGAGTTTCTCCGGCGCGAATCCGCGGTCGATCCAGCATTTCCGATATTGCTCCGAGTTTACAAAGACGGTGTCGACCTGGCCGTAGAGCCAATGCATGTAGCTCCAGGCCAGGCTTTCGAGAAAACGGTCGTCGGTCAAAATGCGGACGTACTCGGGGATATCGGTGTGATAAATCCCGCTGGTTTGCAGGTTCAACATTTTGGCCGCGAGCAAGGCGGTCAGTCCCATCGGTCCCGGCGTGCTGATGATGATTTCGGTGAATTGCTCCCGCTGCACGTAATCGAGGATCTGCATGATCGGCGGGAAGCTCAGCCGTTGCAGCTCATACTCCGGCAGCTCGAACTCGCCAATCGGCCGGAAGTTTTTGATCGGAATGTCGTCCACGGTCAAATCCCGGCGGGAAGTGACGACGATCAATTTTTCGCCGGCGGCCACTCCCGCTGCCGTCATCTTGCGGATGGTGTTGGCGACGCCGTTGACGTCTTCGAGCGTGTCGGTGAACCAGGCGCGTTTTCGGTTTTGCAGTACGGTCGGGATCGCCCCCGTCATCTGGAGAAAAATCTCACGCAGCCATTTCCGGGACGGCGCCTGGCTATGGAAAGCGTAGATGTAAGGCGAAAGCAGGACCACAATCGGTGCGAGCCCGCTCAGGGCCTGCATGCTTTCGATCACGTTGCCGGTTCGGATTTGCTTGACGAATTTCTCGAAGAAACGAAACGCGAGCTGTTCGCAGACGAGATTCGCCATGAGGAAAGTGCGCCGCTCTGGTTCCTTCACGCCCGCCATTTCCCGGGCCAGTTGCGCTCTTACTTTCGGACGCGCGAAATGTTTCGAGAGCCCTTTCCAAAGCGAAACGTTGCCCGGCTTCGCCAGCTCGAAGATTTTTCCCGACATCACTCCCTGCGCGATGAAGTGGGCTTTCTCGCGCAACGTGAATTCGGTCGGGTCGCGCCCTTCCATGAAGCGCGAGAACATCGTTTCCAACAATGGAGCGCTGGGGCCGAGACGTTCCGTGAAGCGGTCCTGGATGAAACAGGAAACGGTATTGTAAAAACCGTGGGACAAGGCCAGCGGTGTGCCGCCTTCGCCTCGCGGTTTGCAATCACCCTCTCGGACGTGCTGGAGAAACTCAACCGCGGTCCGCGCACGCGGAGTCTCAGTATGGGCGCTCGCCACGAATTTTCCGCCGTGGTCGTCCGAGCCGCCGATGAAAATCTTTTTCCATGGCTCGGCGTGCGTGGGCTGAAGATTGTGTCGGGTCGCCAGCTCTTCGATTTTTTTGGGGGTCAGGCCGGTGAGAAGTTCGCGCGCGAGGACACTCAGGAGCGCGTCCCGCAAACCGTTGATGCCTTCGAAATGCTTAAAGAGGAGAATGAGCCGTTCGAGATGGGAGGCTTCGAGCTTGCCGTTGATGCTGTAGAGCGGGTGCGCCACTGAATGGCTGATGCCTCCTTTCTGGAGGAAACTTTGCAGCTCGTAAATGTTCTCCCGAAGAGCCGTAATTTCGGCGTGCTGCGCTTCCGAAATTCCCCAAACGAGCAGATGAAGTTTGCACGGATCCTGGGGGAAATGGGTCGTAACCTCCTCGCTGATAAAAGTATGATCCAGCTCAGCGATCTCGAGATTCCCTTCAATCGTATCGTGATCCGTGATCGTGACGTAATCCATCCCGCGTTTGCGCAGGAGCTGATAGAGCTCGCGTGGATCGGTGTAACTGTCGGGAAAATCGAAGCGCCGAAAGAGCCATTCCTCCGATCGGGCGCTGAAGCGCGAATGGATATGGAGATCGCAAGTGCTCATGCGCGAACTGCTCAGGGGCGGCTGCGGGTGCGCTTGTCCGCGACCCAATCTCGATACGTGGTCACGCTCCGGTTTGCGGCCAGTCGATCGGTCAACCGGAGAAGCTGCCGCCAGATTTCAGGGTGATCGAGGTCCGGCGGATGAATGCTTACCCGCGCCAGCGGCGCTCCCGCGAGGTGCAGGACGAGCATCTGGTTCCAAGCCACACTGGCCACGCGTCGCCAGTTGCTCCGGACACTGTAGGCAAGCGTGCGTGCGGGAAAATCAGTTTGCGAACGCAAATCGCGCACTCCGGTCAAGCGCGTCGTGTATTCCATCTCGGCGTCCGCCGCTGCGCGCTCCGCGGCCGAGCCGAGCAGCCATCCGGGGGCAATGAACCCGCGCGGCGTCAATCCCGCTCCGGCGAATTCTTCGCGCGCCCGGGTGATTCGACCAAACGCTTCGTCGTAATCGAGGTCGTAAAATTCCGCTTCATTATTGGTGTAAAGGCGGGTCAGGAATTTTTCGCACACATTTTCCCGATCTCGCGGCGCCCTTTCGTGAAAATAGCCGTGAATGACAATCTCGTGTCCCTGTGCTTCCAACTCCTGGAGCCAGCGCACAAATTCACGATCGTCCGTGGCAGATCCACGGTGGTGGTAATTCGGCACCACGAGCAATGAGCAGACAGGGACGTGATGACGGGAAAGCTCCGCCAGAATCTTTTCCGTGGCCGCTCGCGTCGTCGGGGCGACGTCATGGATTGAAACGACGAGCGCTTCACGCTCCGCTTCTGCCGAGAGAGCGAAGATCGAAGAGAACGAAGTCGCAGTGGCGCCGGTCACGCCGGATTTTCCATCCCAACCGCGGCGCAAACAAGCCTAATCGCGCCTCTACCTCGCCAGGCGAAGAATCTCCTGAAACTCCGCGCTCGCGACGGGCTGGACCGACAGCCGTGATAAACGCAGGAGCGCCATTTCCTTTAGTTTCGGATTGCGCTTGATCTCATCGAGAGTAACCGGTCGCGGCAAAGCTTTCTCCGGCGCAAGATCGACCGCGCTCCAATCACCCTCCGTCGCGGTCGGATCCGCGTACGCTTCGCGGACTACCTGAGCGATTCCGAAAACCGCTTTGTCGGTTACGCTGTGATAGTAGAGAACGGCGTCGCCCTTCCCCATTGCCCGCAGATTATTCCGCGCGGTGTAATTGCGCACTCCGGTCCAAGCCGTTTTGCCGTCCCTGACGAAATCCGCCCATGAGTAGGCGGAGGGTTCCTGTTTCACGAGCCAGAATTTTTTCACGCGCTCTAGAATAACTGTAGAGGCGCTTGTGCCAAGCGCCTGACCAACAATTCGACAACTGCCTTCCGCTGTTTCACACTCGTTCTGATGTCGCGCGGCGCATTTATCACATTCGAAGGATCTGAGGGCTGCGGGAAATCCACGCAAGTGAAGCGGCTCGCATCGCGGCTTGAAGACGCAGGCTTGCGCGTCCTCGTCACCCGCGAGCCCGGCGGCACTGCCATCGGCGAAAAGATCCGCGATCTTCTCCAGTTCGCGCCGGAAAGTTTTGCGATGACGCCCGAGACCGAAGTCCTGCTATTCGAAGCCAGCCGCAGCCAGCTTGTCCGCGAAACAATCCGGCCCGCCCTAGAACAAGGAGCGATCGTGATCTCCGATCGGTTCTTCGATTCCACCACGGTGTATCAAGGCGTCGCGCGAAAACTCGATCCGGACATCGTCGCGACGTTGAATGATTTCGCGGTCGGCGCGGACCGCCCGGACTTGACCATTATCCTGGACGTCGATGTGGCAACGGCGCGCGAGCGTATGCTCCGCCGTGTTCGTCCGGTGGCGGTGATCGATCGCATGGAAGAGGAGCCGGTCGAATTCTATGAACGAGTCTGCGAAGCCTACCGTGATCTCGCTGCGCGCGAGCCGGACCGTTTCCTTTTGATCGACGGCTCGCGGTCACCGGCCGAGATCGAAGGTCAAATCTGGGATGCAGTATCCCGTCGGTTTCCGATGTTTGCGGTCACAGAAAAATCGCAAATCGCAAATCGCAAATCGGAAATGTAGAATGGCCTTCACCCGCCTTGGCGCGTTGGAATATTTGAGTCGCGCATATGAGCGTGGACGCCTGGCCCATGCCTACTTGATTTCCGGACCACCCGGCAGCGGCAAGCGTGGGCTCGCCTCCGATCTTTCCAATTTGGTCTCAGGCGGGAGTTCGCCAGACGTTTTTGTTTCGCAACCGCCCGGAGTTTACCTGGCCGAGCCGGAATCGAAGTCGCGCCGCATTGTCATCGATCAGGTCCGAGCGCTCGAGCACGCCTTGCAAATGCGGAGTTCGGACGGGCATCGCAAAGTCGCCATCATTGCGGACGCCGACCGTCTCCAGCCGCAAGCCGCGAACGCGTTTTTGAAGACTCTGGAAGAGCCGCCTAACGACTCGCTTCTTCTCCTTCTGAGTTCGTTGCCGGAGGTTTTGCCGGACACGATTCTCTCGCGTTGCATCGCGGTGCCGTTGGCGACGGACGAAAAAACGCGACCCTCCGTGCAGGAGGAGGAATTGCTGGAGTTGCTTGGCGCAGCGGCCGCTCCGGCCGGAAAGGGAGTGCAACCGGCCTATCTCCTCGCCCGCGGGTTCCACCGTTTGCTCGGCCAAATGCGAGAAATGATCCAGGAAGAAAACGCCGCTGCTTTGAAACGCGAAGAAGCGCGCTACAAAAACACCACCGATGGAGCGTGGCTGGATGAGCGCGAAGATTATTTTAAGGCGCTCACGGAAAGTCAGTACGTGCGGCAGCGTTCGCGTCTGGTCGAAACCCTATTTCTCTGGTGGTCGGATGTGCTTCGGGCGAGCACCGACATCGCTCGGCGCGAACTGCCCACCGCCAGCCGGCAGACGCAAATCCTCGGACAAAAATTATCGACCGCCGAAATCCTCCGGCGGATTCGGCGCCTGGAAGAAATGCGCGATCACCTTGGTCGCAACATCCAGGAAGCGCTCGCCATCGAGGTCGCGTTTCTCACTGTCTTCACCTTTTAATTTGAGCGCTCACGATGCTGCGCCCGCGTGGCAATGTGAACCAGAACGTGCTGCCCTCGCCCGGCGCGCTCTTGACGCCTATCGTTCCGCCCTGCGCTTCCACGGCCAGTTTGCAGAAGGCAAGGCCGAGACCCGTGGAATTGCGAGTGCCGCTCTCAACTTGTCCAAACTTCTCGAAAATCCTGGCGTGATAGTCCGCGGAAATGCCCGATCCCGTATCCGAAACCGACACTTCGATAAGATCACGGTTCGGCGTGACACGGAGGGTGATGCTGCCTTGGGCCGGCGTGAATTTCAGCGCGTTCGTCAGGAGATTGGACACAACACGCCGCACCAAATCCGCGTCACAGAATGCGGTTTGGCTCGTGCCCGCAAAATCCGGTGTGACTTTGCGTTCTCCCAGCGCACCGGCCAACGATTGCATTGCAGTTCGGACAATCTCCGAGACATCGCTCTCACGAAGCTCGAGCGGCATCTCGCCGGACTCGAGACGATTCGTATCCAGTAATGACGTGATCATTTCGTTGAGCTTCTCCGCCGCGCTGAACGCAGTATTGATGTAGTTCAACTCGCTCGCGTCCAGCTTGGGCGCAGATCGTCTCTTGAAAAGGTCAAGATAGCCGATCACGCCAGTCAGCGGCGAACGCAAATCATGCACGATCATTTGTGTGAGATTGTCGCGCAGTGTTTCCAGTTTGCGCAGCTCGGCATAGCTCGTGGCCAACTCGTCCTGGGCGTTTTTCATGTCCGTGACGTCTCGCTGCAAACCGACAAAACTGATCAGCTCGCCGCCAGCATCGAACACCGGCGTGATCGTGAGGTCGTTCCAGAATACTTCGCCATTCCTGCGCCGGTTCCGGATCAAGCCGTTGAAGAGCCGGCGCTCCTCGATGGCTGTTCGTATCTCAGCCACGACGACGGGATCCGCTTCCGGTCCCTGTAAGAAACGACAATTCCGGCCCAGCACTTCTTCCGGCGAATAGCCTGTCATCCTGCTGAATCCCGGATTGCAAAAAATAATCGGATTATCTGGCGCCGACGGGTCTGTGACCAGAACGCCCGCGCGCAAATGCTCGATCGCGGCCATGTGCTGGCTTTTTTCGCGCAGCGCGATGCGCAATTGAAGTTCGTCCATGGCGAGCGCCGCGAGATCGGCCAGGACCTGCTGTTCATCCCGGCTGAATTGCCGCGGCACCGTATCGATCGCGCAAAGCGTCCCGAGGTTCAGGCCATCCGGCGTCCGCAAAGGCGCGCCCGCATAAGACCGGATGTTGGGTTCACCCGTGACAAGAAGATTCTCCGCGAAACGCTCGTCCGCGGTCGCATCCGGCACGACCATCACCTCATTCGACAAGATCGCATGGGCGCAAAACGACACCTCACGCGAGGTTTCGCGCTGGTTCAAGCCATACGTGGATTTGAACCATTGCCGGTCCTCATCCACGAGCGTCAATGTAGTGATGGGCGTGCCGAGAAGCCGGGCGGCCAGGCGCGTGATGCGGTCGAACGCGGCCTCTTGAGGCGAATCGAGGATCGCATATTTGCGCAGCGCCACGATTCGGGCTGCTTCATTCTCCGCCAACGGTGCTTGCATACTCGTGTTCCCTTAATTTCCCTTCCCCTAGCAGCGCTTTTCCGCTGGTAGCGATCCCAATAGCAAATGTCCGCCGCGTTTCAAGTTTGGAGCGGATCTTCGAACGGAGACTTCGCGAATTGACGCTGCGTGCGCATCTTGGCCGAAACATCCAGGAATCGCTCGCGATTGAAGTCGCGTGCCTGAGCGTCTTCACGTTTTGATTTCAGATAAGCGTCACGATCCTGCGTCCTCGTTAACCCAACGAAGTTCGTCTAGGAGAGTTATACATTCGATGATGTTATCCTTCGGCAGCTGCACGTTCGGAAAGTGTCTTTGTATGCCCTTCGCGGCACGGTTTGGAATGCGAACGCCATGACTGCGATCGCGCGCTGTCCCACTGATATTCAGAGCGAACAGCTTATTGTTCTTCATGTACACCTGGATGTGATCCTCCCCCGGGCTAGTGTGCGCTTTGTGGTAGATGGCCGAATACGGCCCGCCGAGATGGATGCCGCGATGTTGTGCCTCATCTAATGCCAGAACTGCGTCTACGCTCTCGCAGTAGACATGCACGATCAGATCAGCAATTTCGAAAACGAGTTCGGTCATGCGCGGTGCGATGGAGCGCTACTTGAGCTTAACATAATAATCGATTTTACCCGTGATCGCGGGGTCCGAAAACCACTCGCGTGTTTGTGGCGGGTTCTCTGACGAGGAGAACTGAGTGTAACTCACGCGATGCCGCTGCCGATTGCCGAAGAACATGTTTTTCCATACCAAAGCTTGGCGCGCAGAATCGCTTTTCGAAGCTTTCAATGTTTTCTCGAGATGCCCGCCAATTGCACCAAACGGCCGGTACAACGCGGGGGTCTTGCGATTTTCCTGCCGACTTGATTGCGCGAGCAATACCGGCCGCAGATTCTTGGGCGAGCCATTCACGTTTGGTGTCCAGTCGAAATTCTGGCAAGCGCGGCGGAGAACCCAAACCGCCTCGTCGAGTCTTCGCAATTCGTCTCCAGTCGCATAGGTGGCTTTGCTCAGATACCGATTGTTTCCGAAGGCCGTTAAGTATTTGAGGAACTGAGGCAGCCAATCGGGTTTACCCAAAGGTAAATCGGCAATAGTTCGCACAACCGTAAGCAGCCAGGCCAAGTCATGGCCAAATTCTTTGTTGCGCGTCTTGAGCGGGTTGTACGAGGCAGGGTCATAGCGGGCACTGCGCTCATTAAACAGAAGAATACCCTTCAGATATTTCTCGCACGCTTGCAGTGAAGACCACAAGAACTGCTCCCGCAGATTCATTCGATAGCATGAACGGGCAACGATGTAGTCCTTGTCAGCTTGTTCGCGAAATACCTCGGAAGCTAGCGTGAACAGGGCGATTCTCAAAGTCATACGAGACAATATCCCATTGTCGTCCGCTGGCGAAATGTCTGTTGTTCTGCGAAAGCTGAATCTCCTTACGACATTCGGACCTGTTTCGCTTATGCCATATTATCCGTAATTCTATGGGCAAGGAATCTTCTGTTTGGCATGTCGGATTCTTCGTTCGCAAATTGCCTCCAAGCCGATGGATTCGCTCCGCCGGTTTCTGTGTGTTTCAACTGCCGGACAGTTCTCGCGAGACGCTGCTCAAAATTGCGGAGCAACATCGGGAGCTATTCGAGTTCGTCGCTCCCTCCTTTGAACGCGACATTTGCCTCGTTGTCGCTCGCGTGGTCGCAGCAAGTGAAAGTGAAGCGGCCGAGTCGGCGCGTCACCGCGTCGGACATTACATCGATGGTGTTAGTCTTGTGTTGGAGGAGCCGCCGCCTGTCGCAAAAGCGCTCATCGTTCATCGCTCGGGTGAACCAGATGCGGCGCTTCGCCAGTTCGAGGATAAAGGCTGGATTAGCTTGGTCCCAAAGAACGAGGATGAATTGCGACCGTGGGAACGAAGGCGTGAACAGCTATTCATCCGACTGCAGCCGTTTTTTAAGACTGTGCTCGAGGCGGAATGGAGCGAATATTCGAAGCTATTTCGACAAATCTTGTTTTCGGCGCGCCTCTTCCGTCGGGCTGCGGAAACAGCGAGCTACGGACTGGAGTATCTGTGTAAATGGATGGCAATCGAAGCACTCGTTGTTGCGGGGATACAGCCGAAGGCACCAACAGTGGCCAGTCGGATTTCATCGCTCTTCCCGCAGGCGCAACAGCAGGCAATCCGAACCGAAGTCGATACTCTTTGGCGCAGGCGCAATCTGATCGCGCACGAAGCTAAAGCGGAATTCTTTGGCGAGGCTGCAGTCGAGAATATGTTCCAAATCTACATTCCACGGCTCGATTATTTGAATACGGCGGTGATGGTTTTCGCGATCGATAACACCTCTCGGGCAGCCACACTGTCCGAGCTGTGGAGTTTGGTCGATACCTGGGTCGTGCCCGCAGACATCGTGATCGAACGTGCAAGAGAGGCGCAGAGAATCGGCGCGGATAAAATTCTCCTGAACCATGGAATTACATGCCCGGGGCTTGGGAGAACTCTTGATAAAGAATTCAAGGGCGGGGCAGCGTCCTCATATGGCCAAGACGTTTCGGAGCGCACCTGATCCTTCGTTGACAGTTTTGCGCGGCGACGCAGGATGTCGGATTACGGATGAATTTCGAGAATCAAGTCGCGGTGGTCACGGGCGCGGGGCGGGGGATCGGGCACGCCATCGCCGTCCGGCTAGCAAGCGAAGGGGCGCGGATCGCTTCGGTCAGCCGCACGGAAACAAACGCGCAGAAAACTGCCGATGAAATCAACGCATCGCGACCGGATGCGGCAAAAGCCTATCCGGTCGATGTCGCCGACCACGCTGCCGTGCAGAAAGCCGGCGCGCAGATCATGGAAGATTTCGGTCGCGTGGACATCCTGGTAAATAATGCCGGGGTCACACGCGATGGCCTCAGCATGCGGATGCCGGTGGAAGACTGGGATACCGTCCTGAATACAAACCTGAAGGGCGCGTTCAATTTCGTGCAGGCCCTGATGCGGCCGATGATCAAGCAGCGGAGCGGCCGGATCATCAATATCAGCTCGGTCATCGGATTAATTGGCAACGCGGGTCAGGCAAATTATGCCGCGAGTAAAGCAGGATTGATCGGCCTGACGAAATCGCTCGCGCGTGAACTGGCCAGCCGCGGCATCACCGTGAACGCCATCGCGCCGGGATTGATCGAAACCGACATGACCGGCGTTCTTTCCGAAGAAGTGCGCCAGGCGATCCTGGGAAAAATCCCGCTGGGAAAACTCGGACAACCCGACGACATCGCCGCGGCGGTTGCCTATCTCGCGTCCGCCGAAGCGAAGTACATCACCGGTCAGGTGCTGGCGGTGGACGGCGGCATGGTGATGTAGTGGCGCACGATTTGCGCCCTCGCGCTTCTCGTTTCATGGTGAAATCATGACGACAGAGAAAGCGACTTTCGGCGCCGGATGTTTTTGGGGGGTGGAAGCAACGTTCCGCTCCATTCCGGGGGTGACGAATGTGACGGTTGGTTACGCCGGCGGCACAAAAGAAAACCCCACCTACGAAGATGTGTGCGGTCATGCGACCGGGCACGCGGAAGTGGTGCAGGTAGAGTTCGATCCGGCCGTGGTCAGTTACGATCAGCTCCTGGACGTCTTCTGGTCGAATCACAATCCGACCACGCTGAATCGCCAGGGTCCTGACGTCGGCGATCAGTATCGTTCGGTGATTTTTTATCACACGCCCCAGCAGCAAACCGCCGCCGAAGAATCCAAGGCGCGCCTGGAACAGAGCGGCCGATTCAAACGACCGATCGTCACTTACATTCAGCCGGCCCCCGCTTTCTATCCCGCCGAAGATTATCATCAGCGCTATCTCGAGAAACGCGGGCTATCGCACTGCGCGATTTGACCGCGCCTGGCCCGCATGAAGCGCGACGTCATTCGCTCGATAAATTTCGTGCATGACGCCGCGGAATTTATTCTTCAACACGCCCGAACAGCATTGGCCGAGCGAGACCAATTTCGGATAGCGCTTTCGGGCGGAAACACTCCGCGACCAATTTATACCGAGCTGGCGAGGATCGGCCGGGAGCTCCCCTGGGACCGGATCTTTTTCACTTTTGGCGACGAGCGTTGCGTGCCGCCTAACGACGAACAGAGCAATTTCCGGATGGCGCGCGAATCGCTCTTTGTCCTCGCCGCCGTGCCGGAGAAATCGATCGCGCGCATCCGTGGCGAAATCGATCCGCAGCTTGCGGCGCAGGAATATCAGGACGGCCTCGATCTCCTTGCGGCGCAACGCGGTGAAATGATTTACCGCCACGATTTGATCCTGCTCGGAATGGGCGACGACGGGCACACCGCCTCTTTGTTTCCTGGAACGGCGGCGCTGGCGGAAAAAACTCGGAAGGTCGTCGCGAACTTCGTGCCGAAATTCAACAGTTGGCGGATCACGTTTACCTTTCCGCTTATCAGCCAGGCCCGGCACATTTGTTTTCTTGTCAATGCGAACAAGAACGTCGCGCTTCTCGAGAAAGTGCTCGCGGGCGATCAGCAGTTTCCCGCGGCCCAGGTGGAACCAGCCAACGGCGATCTAACCTGGTTCCTCGGCGAAGCCTAGTATTCCTCGCCGTCGTCCTTCGTCGCCGGCGCGACGCGGTCCTCTACTCCATAGACATGGAACATGACCGCGAACCAATAGACCGGGATCAACGCGAGTCCGAATCCCGCGGTCGCGGTGGCCGCGAGCGCGCCGAGAAGGATCGCGCCGAACGCACCGCTCACGAAAAGGAGTCCCAGCAGTTTGTAACCTTTGTAAACATGTCCGAGCCCGGGAATCACGCTCAACAGCACCGCCACCAGATCGCTGGGCTTGCCCTCGGCCGTATCGGTGTCTGGCGCGCGCACCCAATCGCAACGGTCGCAAGCTTCCGCATCTTTGGGCAGAACATGTCCGCAAAGCGGACAGGCCATCGTGTCCGCCGAGACGGGCGGTTCGAAAGTAGGCGCGTCGGTGTATTCCAAAGTCTTCCTCCTGGTTAATTCGATCGGTCGAGCGACCTAACGGTCACAACAGGGAAAGATTTCGTCAAGCAAACTCAACGCCCCGCTTTCTGCGCGTCCACGCCCTCGTTCCGAAGCTCCAGCTTGGGAATGCACTTGTCTTGCGAAGCTCTGCTTCGCGACGTTAACAACGGAAAAGTCCTAAATGCCCCGGGCGCCGTGGCGAAGCAAAGCTTCGATTCCAAAACACGTTCCCAAGCTGGAGCTTGGGAACGAGGGACGAAGTGGTCTTGCGCTCCATATTTCTGCGCGTGCAATCTCAATTCGCGGCGCTCAGAATGCATGCGTGGCTTCGCTTGCTCAGATTGTTTCTTACGCGGATGAGCATCTCCGCATTCGTGAGATCGGCGATTGGCCGAATGCGCTAAACGGCTTGCAGCTGGAAAATTCCGGCGTCGCCACGAAAATCGGCGCGGCTGTCGATGCCTCCACCCGCGCGATCGACGTGGCCATCGAGCGCGGGATAAATTTGCTGATCGTGCATCACGGTCTCTTCTGGCCGGGTTTGCAACCGATCACCGGCGGACGGCGCCGCTTGATGGAGCGCGCCTTCGAACACGACCTCGCGATTTACAGCGCCCACCTGCCTCTCGATGTCCACTCGGTCCTGGGCAACAATGCGCAGCTCGCGGCCGCGCTGGGCTTCGAGAATACCGAGCCGTTTTTCGAAGTGAAAGGCCAGCGCGTCGGCCTGAAAGTGATCGCCGAGATTTCGCGCGCGGATCTCGCGAGCAAGCTCGAGCACTTGTTAGGCGGCGGCGTGCGAATGTTTCCCGGCGGCCCGGAAACGGCGCGAACCATCGGCCTGATTACCGGCGGCGCCGGTTCCGATATTTACGAACTGGCCCGGGAAGGCATCGACACCTTGATCACGGGCGAGGCGCCGCATTGGGCCGCCGTAGCCGCAGACGAGCTGGGACTCAACCTTCTGCTTGGGGGCCATTACGCGACAGAGACTTTTGGCGTAAAAGCCCTGGCTGCCCACCTGTCGGACCGCTTCGGGTTGCCGTGGGAATTTCTCGATTGCCCGACCGGATTATGAACAAGCCTGCTCACAAGATCGCCCGCAACCGGTCGTCTTAGGGCCGCATTTGGGAAGGAACGCCCGTGGAAGGAACATTCATTTGCCTTGGTATTCTGGTGATAATTGTGCCGCTGGCCCTGCTGGTCATCGGGACGATTGAATTGCACAAACTGAAGTCGGCTGTTCGCCATTTGGTGCGCCGCGTCGGCGAACTGGAGTCACGCGGCCTGCCTTCTGAAGCCAGGCCGCCTGCGCCACAGACGACAATGCCGCCGGTTTTCTCGGTGCCAAAGGCTGCGCCCCCAATGCCGCCGCCGATCTTGGAACCCACGAGGCCGAGCTTCCCGGTCGTCGCACGGCCGCCATTAAAACCGCCTCCGATACCGCCAGCCCCACCATTGAAGAAGCCGATCGATTGGGAAGCATTTTTAGGAGTGAAACTTTTCGCCTGGATCGGCGGCTTCGTTCTTTTTCTCGGGATCGTTTTTCTCGTTAAGTATTCGTTCGAGAACAACCTCATCACCCCCGCGATGCGCGTTACCATCGGGACGGTGCTGGGTCTCGGCCTCATCGGCACCGGCTGGCTCACTGCGACGCGGCGGTATCGCGTTTCGGGGCAAAGCCTCTGCGCCACCGGCGTCCTGGTGCTCTACGGAAATATTTTTGCGGCCCACGTCTTTTACCATCTGATCGAGCTGGCGCCTGCCTTCATTTCGATGGCCGTGGTGACGGCGGGCGCGTTCTTCCTGGCGGTGCGCATGAACGCGCAGGTGATCGTCGTGCTCGGTCTCCTCGGCGGATTTCTGACGCCCATTCTTCTCTCGACTGGAGTGGATCATCCGACCGCTCTGTTTGGGTATATCGCGGTGCTGAATGTGGGCGTCGCGGCCGTCGCTCTGCGCAAGCGCTGGGATTATCTGGTCCTGCTCGCCGCCGCCGGCACGGTGTTGATCGAGTTTGGTTGGGCTGCGCGATTTTTCGATCTTTCAAAAGCGAACGTTGCCTTCGCTGTCTTTCTCGGTTTCGAGGCGCAATTCCTCGCGATCTTCGCCCTGCAACGTCGTGCCAGCCCGCCGAAGGACTGGGCCGCGCGAGCGGCCGTTACCATGGGTTTCGCCGCAATCGTGTGGGCCTTCTGTTTCCTGACTTATCCTGAATTGGGTCACCGGCCCGGTTTCCTTTTCACCTTCGCCTTTGCTGCGGAAGTGGGATTGCTCCTTCTTCCCATCTTGTTTTCGAAATGGACTCCGCTCGCACCCATCAGCGGGGCCGCCCTCTTTTTTTTCCTGGCAGCCTGGACGGAGAACTATCTGACCGACGCGCTGCTTTGGTGGGCGCTTGGCGGTTACGTCGTCTTTGCCATTTTGCATGCAAGCTTCTCCTTTTTGCCGAAACCAGCCGCGGCGGGTCAGCCCACGGTAAACACCGCGTGGCAAAGTTACGTTCCGCTCCTGCCGCTTTTTTTGATCTGGATGTGCGTCTCAACCAACAAGGCGTCATCCGCGGTTTGGGTCTGCGTCCTTCTTCTCGACGTCGTCGCGCTCGCCGTCGCATTTATTCGCCGTTCGCTCCCAGCAATTGTGATCGCTCTGCTCGCGACCATCGCTGCCGCGGGGCTCTGGATTTCGGTGGCCCCGCCCGAAATCGATCTCCTGAGTTTTCTGATTGTGGCAGCCGGCTCCGGGATTTTCTTTTTCGCCACCGCGCTTTTTGCGGGTCAAAGATCTTTTCCGGAATCGCAAAATGTTCGTCGTAACATCCCGGCGCTCGCAGCTTCGCTGCCATTTCTTCTCCTGCTGATCGCGATGGCGAAGCTGCTGATCGTGAATCCAACGCCCTTCTTCATCACCGCCTTTGTCCTCGCGGTGCTTCTGCTGGGGCTCGGGGTTATCTCGCGCACGAGCTGGATCGCGCTGGTCGCGCTCGGTTTTACCTGGGCGATCGAGCGCGAATGGCAGGCGCTGAATTTCACGCACAGTTACGCCACCCTCGCGCTTGGCTGGCAGCTCGCCTTTTTCCTGATCTTCCTCGGCTACCCATTTTTCTCGAACGAAGAACGCAAGCCGTTGCCGTGGGCGGTCGGCGCACTCGCCGGCCCTTTGCATTTTTGGCTGATCTACGAACTCATCTCGACGACCTTTCCCAATCTTCGTAACGGACTCCTCCCGGCCGCCTTCGCGGTGCCGTACGCTATTGGCACGTTTTTCCTGGTCACGAAGAGGCAGGCCGACCCCGCGTCCGGCGACGCGCGGCTCGCCTGGCAGGGTGGTGCGGCTCTTTTTTTCATCAGCCTCATCTTCCCCATTCAATTCGATCGCGAATGGATCACGCTCGGCTGGGCTTTGGAAGGTCTGGCGCTCGTCTGGTTGTTCCGGAAAGTCCCGAGCCGTGGCCTGCGCTACGTCGGTGTTGGTTTGCTTTGCATTGCCTTCGTCCGGCTCGCGCTGAATCCGGCTGTGCTCGAATATCACCGGCGCGCTGCCACTCCCATCTGGAACTGGTACCTCTACGCCTACGGGATCACGATCCTCTCTCTCTTCCTGGGCGGCTGGCTTTTCCGGGCGCCGCGAACGTCACCGTTCGAACGTTCGTCGCCCACGCTTCTCTACTCGTTAGGCGCGGTCCTGACTTTTCTGCTCCTGAACATCGAGATCGCCGATTATTTTTCGATCGGGCCGACGTTGACCTTTTCTTTCTCCGGCAACTTTGCTCGCGACATGACCTACTCGATCGCGTGGGCGCTTTACGCCTTCGCGCTCTTGCTCATCGGCATGCGGCAGAAAACGCGCTGGGTCCGTTATAGCGGAGTTGCGCTACTCGTAGTCACGCTCGCTAAACTTTTCTTCCACGATCTCAACAGCCTCGACAAGCTTTACCGCATCGGCGCCTTTATTGGCGTTGCCATCATTCTGATCGTGGCGTCGTTCGTGTATCAACGCTTTCTCGTGCCGAAAGTCGAGAAGCCGATATAGAGGCGCTCGCCGCGGCGAGCGCCTGACTAACCGAATAGGCGCTTGGCACAAGAGCCTCTACATTGTTCTGTTGGCTGCGTGATCCCGACACCGGCCCCAAACAAACGCGTCAGCACGCGCGCGACCGGCATTGTCGGCATCGCCATCCTATGCAGCCGCATTCTGGGGCTGCTGCGCGAAGTCATCTTCGCGGCGCTCTTTGGGGCTTCGCGCAACATGGACGCGTTCCTCACCGCCTTCCGCGCGCCCAACATGTTGCGCGACCTCTTTGCCGAAGGCGCGCTCTCGACCGCTTTCGTCACCACCTTTTCCCGCCGCATCGCCACCGATGGCGATGAGTCCGCGTGGCGTCTTGCCAGCAAAGTCGCGACCCTCACTCTCATTTTCATGAGCGCGCTCACCGTGCTCGGCATCATCGGAGCGCCGGTTCTCATCCAGATTCTTGCGCCCGGTTTTCCAGCCGAGAAAGCAGCACTCACGATCCAGCTCACGCGGATCATGTTCCCGTTCATTTTGCTCGTGTCGCTCGCCGCGCTCGTCATGGGGATGTTGAACGCGAAAAACGTTTTCGGCATGCCGGCGATGGCCTCGAGCTTTTTCAATCTCGGTTCGATCATCGGCGGCGTCACCCTCTGCTACTGGCTCGAGCCCCAGGTTGACTGGCGGCACCCGCATTTCGGCGAGCGCGGTCTCATGGGCCTGGCGATCGCCACCCTCATCGGCGGTTTGCTTCAGCTTCTCGTCCAATTGCCCTCGTTAGGCCACGTCGGTTTTCGTTTCCGGCCGGATTTCAATTGGCGCGACCCCGGCGTGCGCACCATCCTCGCGCTGATGGGCCCGGCCACCATCGCGGCCAGCGCGGTGCAGGTAAACGTCGCGGTGAACAGCGGTTTCGCGTCCGCTCTCGGCGACGGCGCCATGACATGGCTCAACGTCGCGTTTCGCCTGATGCAATTGCCGCTCGGGATTTTCGGCGTCGCCGTCGCCACGGTCACACTTCCGCTGATCTCCCGCAGCGCCGCGGTCGGCAACAGAGAGGAATTTCGCGGCGCCCTCTCGCATGCGATCCGGCTGGTGATGTTGCTGACGATCCCTTCCGCCATCGGGTTGATCATTCTGGCGAACCCGATCGTCAGCCTGATTTACGAACACGGCCGCTTCAACGCCTTCGCCACGGAACAAACGGCGCTGGCGTTACGCTGTTACGCAGTCGGGTTGGTCGCGTACTCGGCGGACAAGGTCCTCGCTCCCGCTTTCTACGCGTTGGATAAGCGAAACCTGCCGATGTTCGTCAGCCTTTGCTCCATCGCCGTAAATTTTTGCCTGAACTACTACTTCACTTTCCATCTCAAGCTCGGGCATCGCGGCCTGGCGCTTTCGACAAGTCTGGTTGCGTTCACGAACTTCCTGATGCTTTACACGATGATGCGCCGCTATGCCGGCCGGCTTGAGACCGGCACGATGCTCAAGACGCTGGGCAAACTGCTCGTGGCCGGTGCGCTCTTGGCGGGGATTTGCCTGCTCGCGCAGCATTTTATTTTCTTTTCGCAGGTGGGAACGAGCGCATGGCGGAAGGCCTTCGGCCTCATCCTTACCATCGCAGTCGGTGGCGGCGCATTTTTCGGGGCCGCTTACGTCCTGCACGTCGCGGAGCTGCGCGATGTAGTGTTGTTGGTTCGCGGGCGGTTCACTAAGGCGCGCGTCTCATAGGTCCTATAGGTCCTATAGGTCTTATGCGACCTATTCCAGCGCACCCGCCAAATCCTCGATCAAATCATCCGGATGCTCGAGCCCAATGGACAATCGCAGCAAACCCTGCGGCGTGCGCGGATCTTCCCCCTTAATTGAGGCGCGATGCTCGATCAAACTTTCCACCCCTCCCAGGCTCGTCGCGCGAATAAAAATCTCGGTCTTCGCCGCCACGCCGAGGGCGGCTTCGCGGCCGCCTTTTACCTCGAACGAAAGCATCCCGCTGAAAGCGCTCATCTGCCGCGCCGCGATTTCGTGGCCGGCATGCGAGGCGAGCCCGGGATAATGCACCGCTTCCACGCGCGGATGATCGGCCAGCCAGGTCGCGACTTGGAGCGCGTTCTCCGAATGGGCGCGGATCCGCCACGGCAGCGACCGTATCCCGCGCAGGATCAGCCAGCAATCGAAAGGCGAGGGGACCGCCCCGCAGGTCGTTTGGATTTCGCGGACGCGTTCGAAAAAATCCGTCTTCGATTTCGTGATGACCGTTCCACCAGTCACATCGCTGTGACCGCCGAAGTATTTCGTGGTCGCATGAACGACCAGATCGGCGCCTAGCTCGAGCGGGCGCTGGACAATCGGCGCCCAGGTATTATCGCACACGCAAATCGCGCCGGCGCCATGAGCGAGCTCCACCACGCGCGAGATGTCGGTGATCTTGAGCAGCGGATTCGACGGCGTCTCGACCCAAAACAATTTCGTGCGCGGCTGCACCGCCTTTTTGATTTCTTCGACCTTCGTCATGTCCACGAAGCTCACTTCGAGGCCCCAGCGCATGTAGACTTCGCGCAAGAGTTTCGTCATTCCGTGATAAACATCCCTCGGCGCGATGACGTGATCGCCGGGCGCCAGCGCTTGCGGGACAGCACTCGACGCGGCCAGCCCCGAGCCGAATGCAGCCGCCTCCTCGCCGCCTTCCAGGGCCGCGACCGCTTCTTCGAGCGCATGCCGCGTCGGATTCGCGCTGCGGCCATACACGTATCCGTGGGGATAACCGCCTTCCGCATCCCGCTCGAACGTCGTCGATAAATGGATCGGCGTTGCGACCGCGCCAGTCGCCGCATCAACCGCGTGGCCGGCATGCACCGCCAGCGTTTCGATCCGCATCTTACGATCAGTCTTCATCGCGCCTCCTTTTACTGTAGCCGCCCCGCTCCGTCGAGGCGAAGAGCTTCGGTCGCATTGTGGATTCGATTTGACGCCTCCTTTTCTCCAGCGCAAATACCACCTGAATTTCACGCCCGGCGGATTTACCTTCCGGCTTCTCTTTATGAGCATCTACAACGACGAAGTCTTCCAGATGGCCTGCGACCAGTTCCAGGTCATCGCCGATTATTTGCAGATCGATGTCAACGATCGCGATCGGCTGATGCTCCCCAAGCGCGCCATGGCGGTGACGCTGCCGGTGCACATGGATGACGGCAGCACCCAGACTTTCCAGGGTTACCGCGTCCAGCATCACCTGACCCTGGGCCCGACCAAAGGCGGCACGCGTTTCGCGCCCAATCTTTCCATGGGCGAAACCGCCGCGCTCGCCATGTGGATGAGCTGGAAATGTGCGCTCGCGAATTTGCCCTACGGCGGCGCCAAAGGCGGCGTTGCGTGCGATCCGCAAAAACTTTCTCGGAACGAACTCGAGGCGGTCTCGCGCCGTTACATGCAGGAAATGATTCCATTCGTTGGACCGAAAACCGACATCATGGGACCCGACATGGGCACGAATGAGCAGGTCATGGCGTGGTTCATGGATACCTATTCGGTTTACCAGGGTTATTCGGTAGGCGAAATCGTGACGGGCAAGCCGGTATCGATCGGCGGAACGGAAGGACGACGCGAAGCGACGGGACGCGGTGTCGTTTAC
>JBBWZL010000015.1:0-40757 GCA_039649045.1 Verrucomicrobiota bacterium
CCATGGAGTGATGGAGTGCTGGAGTAATGGAGTGGTGGGAAAAGAAATTCATTACTCCATCACTCCAATACTCCATTAGTCCACGCGTTCACCTTACGTCTCCCAGCGTAATTGAGATCACTTCCTCGGCGGACGTAAGTCCGGCCAGAACTTTCCGGATGCCGTCTTCGCGCAACGTGCGCATGCCGAGCTCGCGCGAGCGTTGGCGGAGAAGCAGAGTCGAACGCCGATTGTTGATCATGTGGCGGACGTTGTCGTCGATGATGAAAATCTCGAAGATTCCCATCCGGCCTTTGTAACCGGTGTTTCGGCAATATTCGCAACCGACCGGCGTCATGACCTGCGCTTCGTTCAGTTGGGATGCCTCGAGATTCAACGCGCGCAGCTCGGTCTCGCTCAGTTCTCCCGGCTGTTTGCACTCCAGGCAGAGGCGCCTAACGAGTCGCTGCGCCATGATCGCGCGCACAGAGGAGGCGACCAGGAATGGCTGCACCCCGATATCGACCAGGCGCGCCACGGCAGAGGGCGCGTCGTTCGTGTGCAGGGTGCTGAACACGAGGTGCCCGGTCAGGCTCGCGTTCGTGGCGATCGTGGCCGTCTCGAGATCTCGGATCTCGCCGATCATGATGATGTTTGGCGCCTGGCGCAAAATGGAACGCAACGCGACGGGGAAAGTCATCCCGACATCGGTGTTCACCTGCACCTGGTTGATGCCGGTCATCTGATATTCGATCGGCTCCTCGACCGTGATGATTTTGCGGTCGGGCTTGTTGATGAAATTCAGGCACGAATACAGGGTGCTCGTCTTGCCGGAACCGGTGGGGCCGGTCACGAGGAGAATGCCGTCCGGCAGGCGCAACAGGCGCTCGAACGTCTCCTGGTCGTCGCTAAAAAAGCCGAGCTCGGGCAGCCCGAGCATCAGGCTCGATTTATCGAGCACGCGCATGACGACGCTCTCGCCGTGGTTCGTCGGGATCGTGGAAACGCGCAGGTCGATTGGCTTGCGCGCGATTTTCACCTGGATGCGTCCATCCTGCGGCAAACGCTTTTCTGCGATGCTCATCGAGCCGGTCATGATTTTGAGCCGGCTGACGATGGCGGATTGCAACCGCTTCGGCGGCGCCTGCATTTCCTGGAGAACGCCATCGATCCGAAAGCGGACCCGGAATTTTTTGTCGAGCGGCTCGAGATGGACGTCGCTCGCGCCGAGGCGGTGCGCTTCGATTAACAGCATCGAAACCATTCGAATGATCGGCGCGTCCGCTTCGTCCGTCGCGCTGATGTCGCCGCCTTCGATGATCTCGACGCCGAGATCGACCTCGTGTCCGATTTGCTCCACGAGCACGTTCGAAGCTTCATCGGCCGTGCCGTAATACTTGATCAAGGCCTGCCGGATTTTTTCCGGGCTGGCGCAGACGAGCTCGATCTCGCGCTGCAGGAGAAAGCTCAGGCTATCGATCGTGTCGATATCGAGCGGATCGCTCACGGCCACGATCAATCCGCTCTCGCCGAAGCCGACTGGAATGACCTTAAACCGGCGCGCATCTTCGGCGCGGATCTGATTGATGATCTCCGGCGGGATCACCTTCGCCGAGAGGTCCACCCAATCCATGTGGGCTTGCGCGGCCAGGCTGCGCGAGACATCCGTTTCGGAGACAACGCCCTCTTTCACGAGCAGATCGACGGTGCTGCTGGCGCCATTCAAGCGCGACCTCGCGCTTTCGATCTGCGCGCGAGTCACCAGGCCCGCATCTTCGAGAAGCTTGAGAACGTATTCTTCTTTTGGTTGCACGAAGTTGGCGAAGTTTAAGGAAGGTCTCTCGAATATCCAAGCGCCTTAACTCTCTGCGACGCGTCCAATGTTTCCGCGTTGCGCGCAAACGGGTAGCGGCGCGGCCGGGCTCTATTTCTTCGGAGGAATCTTGTAATCGGGCCAGTGATACTGCTCCCCGATGGCAACGAATATTTGGGACATGGCCTTCCCGTCGTCATTCTGGTTGATCATGACCGCGGCGCCTTTGCCCAGGTACGCATAAGCTTTCATCGCAGCGTCGAAACCGGCGTCGACGCCATTATGTTCGAACCGGAGCGTCTTCCCGCTGCTTTTAAGAAAGAGCCCGAGGCCGTCGTTCTTCTGCTGAATCGTCAACATCTCGCGCGTCAACGGCTGAGAGATCACCGCATTCGATCGGCCGGAGACAGCGTTCTGGATTCCAATGGCGAAGCGAGCAAGATCTCCGGCAGTAGTCCAAAGGCCTGCTGCCGCCATTTCCGGATAGACGTGCCATTCGCCGTTGATCGGCTGGCCGAAGATGCCGCCGTACCCTTTCGCTGCCCGGGCGGCCATGTTATCCGGGAGGGGCTGGGAGTAAGTGCTGGAAGCCATTCCGAGCGGTTTCAACACAGCCTCATCCATGAATTGTGGGAAAGGCTTGCTAGTGACATCGAGGACCATCTGCTGCATGACGACGTAGCCGCCGCCGGAGTATTTCCATTCCTTTCCCGGAGTACGATCTACCCGAATCGCGTTCGTGTTGGCAGGTTTCTCGCCGTTCAAAATTTGCACGAGCGTGGGAATCGGTGCATCCGCGTGGTACCCGGGAAATCCATGCACCGTTAATCCTGCCGTGTGACTTAGAATCAGCCGCAACGTGACTTTGTGCGCATCGGTAAACTTGTTCTGAGGCACAGTCCAAGTGCGCAACTTCGTGTTTACATCTTCGTCCAGCGACAACAATCCCTTGTCCACCAAATGCAAGGTCCCCAGCGCGGCGACTGGCTTACTAACTGAACCTGCCTGGAAAAGAGTGGAGGCAGTCACCGGTGTCCTGCCGCTTTTGTCGGTGAATCCGTAGCCTTGCTCTCGAACAATCGCGCCGCCGTCTATGATGGCGAGACTTAAGCCCGTTATGCCGCGCTTTTTCATTTGCGCCTGGATGACCTCGTCCAGTTGATCGGCGTGAAGCGGGACAGCGCTTCCGAAAACGATGAGCACGACTGCGATCAGAACTTTGATCTCGTAATTTTCTTTCGCTTGCACGGCGTTTTCGAAGATTAGGAAAGCGTTTCGGAATATCCAAGCGCGGAACAAGTCCCGTGAGGGCGTTGCACAATATAGCTGGCAGCCGGTCACGGGGCGTGGCAGAGAACGACCGACGATGAACGCCCGTGTCCTGCTCATCGAAGATGATCCCGATGTGGTTGAGATGCTCACCGGGTATTTCAAAAAGCACAGCGAATTCGCCATCACCGCGGAACGCGATGGCGCCGCGGGATTGCGCCACGCGCGAGATCGAACGCCGGCGGCGATTATTCTCGACCTGATGTTGCCGAAGATGCCGGGCCTGGAAGTTTGCCGCAGCCTCAAAACCGATCCCGCGACGCGGAACATCCCGATCCTGATGTTGACGGCGAAGGCCGAGGAAGTGGACCGCATTGTCGGGCTCGAGTTCGGCGCGGACGATTACGTGACGAAGCCATTCAGCCCGCGCGAAGTGATGCTGCGGATTCGCGCCATCCTGAAACGGTTCGCGAGTCCGTCTGACGGAACTTCCGCGAATATCACGGCGGGCGCGATCACGATCGAGCCGGCGCAGCATCGCGTGACCGTATCCGGTAAGGCGCTCGATCTCACCGCGACGGAGTTCAAACTCTTGAGCACGCTCGCGCAGCGGCGCGGCCGGGTGCAGGGGCGCGATCGGCTCCTCAGCGACGTGTGGGGTTATGAGAGCATCATCGACACCCGCACGGTGGATACGCACGTGCGACGCCTGCGCGAGAAACTTGGCAAATCGGGGGGCGCCATCGAGACGGTGCGTGGCTTCGGTTACCGATTCCGCGCCGACCAGGGTTAATGATCTGGTTCATCCTTATTCTCGCGGTGGCGAGTTTGCTTTGGCTGGCGATGGCTGTTCGAAGACGGTGGATCACGCCTTGGCCGGTGATTCAGAAATTGGTGGACGATGTCCGCGAGGTCCGCCAGCCCCGCACTTATTTGATTGAAGGAAACACTGAGGCGAAACGAGTTGCGCTCGCGCTCGAGGAAATTTTTCTACGGCAGCGCGCGCTGACGGAACAAATCGGGCAGAGCGAGTTCAACGTCTCCACCATCATCAACGCTATGGAAGACGGGCTCGTCGTGGTCGATGAAACCGGCCGAATCCGTCTGACGAATCCGGCATTTCGCCGGCTCTTCTCTTTGTCTGAAACCGAAGCGCCGACCACGCTTATCGAGACGTTGCGGAATGCCGCGGTCGAACAATTGGTGCAACGCACGCTCCAGAGCGGCGACGCGGCGAATACGACGATTTCAACTGGTGACGTTGGCGCAGTGGCTTCGCGGCGCCTCGCGGTAAATGCCGTGGCCATGCGCGACGCCGCACGCGTGATCAAGGGCGCGGTTGTCCTCTTCCGTGACGTGACGATGCTCACGCGTACCGACGAAATCCGGCGTGATTTCGTCGCCAATGTCTCGCACGAACTGCGGACGCCGCTCTCCATCTTCCACGGTTACGTGGAAACATTGCGCGACGATCCGGAGATCAGCCGGGCCGAGCTGCGCCGGATTGTTGACGCCATGGACCGCCACTCACGCCGAATGAATTCGCTCGTCGAGGATTTGCTCAGCCTCGCGCAATTGGAAGTGTCCGACCCGGAACTGGAGTTCGCGGACGTGGAGCTTGGCGCGCTCCTTGATTCGATTACGCGCGATTGGGAAAAGCGATTCGCCTCAAAGCAGCTCGTTGTGTCGCTCGACATTGCGCCGGAATTGCCGCGCGTTCGTGCGGATGAATTGCGGCTTCAGGAAATCGTTTACAACCTTTTTGACAACGCCCTGAAATATTCCCACGCCGGCGGACACGTGCGGGTGAGCGCGCGCCGCGAAAACACGTTCGTAAAACTCAGTGTGAGTGATCAAGGCGTTGGAATTCCGCCGGCTGATCTCCCGAGGATTTTCGAGAGGTTTTATTGCGCGGACAAAGCGCGCAGCCGCGAGCTGGGTGGCACTGGTCTCGGGCTCTCGATCGTGAAACACATCGCGCAGCTTCACGGAGGCAGAGTGGAAGCGGAAAGCACTCTGGGGAAAGGCACCACGATCAGCGTCTTTCTGCCAGTGGCCCAGGACGCCGCCGTCCGCGCCGATTAATTCACACAAACGTCACCTGAGCGCCACGCGCGCGTAACAAACGCGTTCCAGTTTCTCCATGTCCCGCAGTTGCGGGACGCCAACCCGGAGAAGCTCATGTTTAGAATTCATCTCGTCACCTCGATCGCGATCGCGTCACTGCTCACGCCAGCGATTGCCTATGCGCAAGACGCCGGCGCGCTGCTCGATCTGCTCGTGAAGAAGCGTCTGATCACGGATCAGGAAGCGGAAGAAGTTCGCGGTGAGCTGGTGAAAGACATGGCCTCAACATCTGCGGGAAAACTCAAGCTCTCCAGCCCGATCACCGAGATCGAACTCTACGGTGATATGCGGATGCGCTACGAAGTCCGCACTGCGGAGGCCGGTTTGCCCGACACGATCACTCGCCCGGGCGAAAACACGCAGCGGAATCGCGCCCGCTACCGGCTGCGCCTCGGCCTTCGCGGCACGCTCGCAGACGATTGGTTCTTCGGCCTTCGCCTCGAGACAAGTTCGAACCCGCGCTCTACGAATGTGACCATCGGTGACGAAGCCAGCGGCGGCCCGTTTTCGAAGGGAAGCGACGGCATCAACGTGGGCCAGGCCTATCTGGGCTACAAGGGGTTCCACGACATCACGCTGACGGCCGGCCGGATGCCGAACCCGCTCGTGACCACTTCGATGCTTTGGGACGCGGATATCAATCCGGAAGGTCTCGCCGAACAATGGAAACACACCTTCAGCCTTTCGTTAGGCGGCGGACAAACGATGGCCATCGATCTCTTCGCGAACTTCGCGCAATTCATCTACGACGATTCGAACCCGGAAGATCCTGTCGGGCCGCGATCGGTCGTGGGCGGCAACCGGGTCCCGAACACCGACGCCCTTCTCCTGGCGTGGCAAGTCGGAGCGAAGATCAATTTCACCAAAGACATCTACTTCCAATTCGCACCGACGGTGTACAACTATACTGGCAACGGCGACTCCTTTAACGTCCATTTTGTGGGCGATCCGAATTTCAGGGTCGGTGCCGCGACGGCCTCGCCGAATCAAACCGGCATAAACAGCCTGCTCATCTTCGATATGCCGGCGGAGTTCGGCTGGAAATTCGGCGAAATCCCGATGCGCTTCTTCGCTGATTTCGCCGTGAATCTGGAGGGCGACGAGCGCGCCATCGCCGCCGGGCATCCGAACAAAGGCGACCAGCGTTACGCGTATCAGGTCGGTCTCGGAATCGGCAAAATTAAGCAGAAGCACGACTGGTCGCTGGAAGCTTTCTATCAACACGTCGAGCAATTCGCGGTCGATCCAAACCTGGTGGACTCCGATCTGTATGACAGCCGTGTGAACATGGAAGGGTTTGCCGTCCGCGGCGGCTACGCGATCAGCGACGCGGTGACGTTCAACCTTACCTACGGCTACGGCACGCAAATCGATCACGACCTCGGCACCGGCGGCGTGGGCGACGCGTTTTCGATTAACCCGCTCAGAAAATATCAGATCTTTCAGGCCGACCTGAATGTGAAATTCTAACCAAAACCAAACCGCACACAAACAAGTATGAAACTAACTCATCTCGCATTAGCCATCGCCCTCGCGTTCGTCTCCACGGAAGCGCGCGCCGAACGTCTCGTCATCAAAGGCTCCGATACTCTCGGCGCGAAACTCGTGCCGCAGCTCGCGGAACAGTTTAAAGCGCAGAATCCCGGCGCCACCTTCGACATCGCCGCCGAAGGCTCGACCACTGGCATCGCCGCGATCATCGACGGCACCGCGCAAATCGGCATGGCGAGCCGGCGCGCGAAACCTGCGGAAATTTCCGCCGCCTCGGCCAAGGGCGTGAATATGAAACCGACGATCGTCGCCTACGACGGCATCGCGGTGATCGTCAACGCGGCGAACCCGATCAAGGGCCTGACGAAAAAACAGGTCGAACAAATCTTTACCGGCGACATCACCGATTGGAGCGCGGTCGGCGGATCGAGCGGCAGGATTTCGATCTACACCCGCAATACTTCATCCGGCACCTATTCCGATTTCAAAGAGCTCGCGATGAAGAAGCGCGATTACGCGGGCAGCTCGCAAAAGATGGCGGGCAACGAGCAGATCGCCTCCGAAGTCGGGAAGAACGCAAACGGCATCGGTTACGTCGGCCTGGCCTACATCAAAGCGGGCGGGACGAAAGTGGTGCCGATCGACGGCCAGCTTCCCACCGTGCAAAGCGTCCACGCGAAGACGTACCCGTACGCGCGTCCGACCTTTTATTACACGAACGGCGAGCCAACTGGGCTGGCAAAGAAATTCCTCGATTTCACGATCGGCCCGGTCGGGCAAAAAATCGTCACGCAGGTGGGTTTCGTGCCGATCCAATAGACCGGCAGGCTCGTCACACAATCGTAACACTAAAGGAATTGAAGCGGAGCTTCGCGCTTCGGATTCTCCAGACGCCATGAGTGTGCTTACCGAGACTGCTGGCCTTCAGGCGCCGCGCGCGAAATCGGCGCATCGGAAGGGGCGAGCCCTGGAGAATGTGATCCGGCTTTTTTTTGGGGGAAATGCGTTCGTCGCAGTGGTGGTGCTGGTGCTGATCACGCTCTTTCTGATTCGGGAGGGTTTCGGATTCTTTGGTGGCAACCTGCAAAATCTGAGAAGTTATCGCGCGGCGGGTCTGGAATACGTCGATATCATGCGCACGCAGGCCGAGGCGCACGCGGCCTTATCGCGAGCCTTGAGCGAGGTGCGGGTGCGCGAGGCGCGAAAACTCGCGGAGCAGGGCAGATCATTGGAGGAAATGAATTCGGCGCTCGCCGGTTTCGATCAATTTGCGACGTCGTTCAGCGACGCCGGAAATAATCTCGCCGGTCTTGTTTCCGATCTGGGCGATCAGGCGATCGCGCTGAAAGAGAGAGCGGCGACGGGTGAGCCGGCTGACGTCGCCGCGCTTCGTTCGAATTATCCGGCCTACGAACAAATCTCTGCCGCAACCACCGTCGAGATAAACGCGCTGCTGGCAAATCCGCCACAGCTCAGCACGCCTGAGGCGCAACGAGCTTTCGACAAAGTGAAAGCGCGGATGCGCACATCGCTTGCCGAGTTCCCGGCAGAAGCGCAACGCTTGCGCGAGTGGGACCCGGGCCGGCCGGTGCGTTGGTATGAGTCGATCACGTCGTTCCTTTTGGGGAAAGAATGGATCACCGCGAGTTTCTGGCAGGATTGGTACGGCGTCATTCCGTTGCTGGCCGGCTCGGTCATGGTTTCGGTGGTAGCGCTCACGCTCGCGGTGCCGTTCGGGGTGGCCTCGGCGGTTTACATCAGCGAAATCGCGACGCGGCCAGAACAGAATCTGATCAAGCCCTATATCGAATTCATCGCGGCGATTCCGTCGGTCGTGCTCGGTTTTTTTGGCATCGCCGTTTTGGGCCAGGCAATTCGCGCCCTTTCGGAATTGCCGATCTTGAGCTGGGTGCCGTTTTTCCCGTTGAGCGAGCGACTGAACGTTTTCACGGCGGGTGCGCTTCTGGCCCTCATGGCGGTGCCGACCATTTTCACGCTCTCGGAAGACGCGCTGCGGAATGTGCCGCGCGCCTTCAAGGAAGCCTCCTACGCCCTCGGCGCGAACCGGCTCCAAACCATCGCCCGGGTGATCGTGCCGTCATCGCTTTCCGGAATTGTCTCAGCGATCCTGCTCGGGCTCGGGCGGGTCATCGGCGAGACGATGGTGGTGCTGCTGTGCGCGGGCAACCGGATCGCGATCCCCGATTTCACGGAAGGCCTCGGCGCGTTTTTCCAGCCGGTCCATACAATGACGGGCATCATCGCGCAGGAGATGGGCGAAGTGGTCCAGGGCAGTATTCATTACCGCGCCCTCTTCATGGTCGGTCTCGTGCTGTTCTTCCTCACGCTCTTGATCAATCTCGCCGCGCAAAAAATCAGCGCGCGCTATCGGATGAGCATTGGTTAATGAAAGCGAGGATGGAGGATTGAGAATGGAAAAAGGCGGCGGTGCTTCGCCATCCTCTATCCTCCATTCTCCATCCTCAAGGCGACGCGGATGGCTGCTCGAGAAAACGATTTTCTGGAGTTTTCGATTAGCCACCTACCTCGTCCTGGCCTGCGCGACTTACATCTTTCTCGACATCGGCATCAAGGGCAGCAGCGTCCTGTTCACGAAAAGTCCGCCGTTTGTGAATCTGGAGTTTCTCTCGCAGGCGCCGGAGACGCTCTACGTTTTCGATTACGAGGGCAAAAAGATGACCCTGGGCGATCGAGAATTTCGGGAATGGAAAACCTCACATGAAATCAACGACGCGGAAGTCACCAGCGTCGCATATTCCGCCGGAGGAATCTGGCCGTGCATTGTCGGCACGGCCCTGCTCGTGATCGGCTCGATGGCGCTCGCGCTCTTCATCGGAGTCAGCAGCGCAATTTATCTCAGCGAGTACAGCCGCAACGGCCCAGCCGTTCGCCTTGTTCGAACCGCGATTTTGAATCTCGCCGGCGTCCCGTCGATTGTTTTCGGTCTTTTTGGTTTCGGTCTTTTCGTGATTTTCTTTGGCTGGAACGTTTCATTGCTCGCGGGCTGGTTCACGCTCGGGCTCATGGTGCTGCCGGCCATCATCACTGCGAGCGAAGAATCGTTGCGCGCCGTGCCCCAGGGTTTGCGCGAAGGTTCGCTCGCCCTCGGCGCGACGCGCTGGCAAACAATCCGCAAAAATGTGCTGCCTTATGCGATGCCGGGCATTCTGACATCTTCGATTCTCGGCATCGCGCGCGTCGCGGGGGAGACCGCGCCGATCATGTTCACCGCCGCCTACGCGACGCGCGATACGATGCCGTGGCAGGTAAGCCGGTTCAGCGATTTCTTTTTCCAGGGCGTGATGGCGCTGCCGTACCACATCTACGTCGTCAGCTCAAAGATTCCCCAGAACGACTACACGGCCCGCGTGCAATACGGCGCGGCCTTCGTTTTTCTTCTGCTCGTTATGCTGATCGCGCTTGGCTCGATCTTGCTGCGCACCAGACTGAGGGCCCGACTGCAATGGTAACCACGATGCCGGAAGCCCCGTCTCATCAACCTGACGCGCCCGCTTCGTCGTCGCCCGCACCGGAGAAAGATCCGGAGTCGATCGCGATCGAGAATCTTGATTTCGCCTATGGGGATCATCGCGTTCTCCACGGCATCGACCTCGATATTGCACCGCGCAGTGTTACCGCGTTGATCGGACCGTCCGGGTGCGGGAAGACAACGCTGCTTCGTTGCATCAACCGGATGAACGATCTGATCGACGGCGCGCGGATTACGCGCGGCGCGATCCGGCTGGGAGGGATGGACATCAACACGCCCGAGGTGGACGTGGTCGACTTGCGCCGGCGGGTCGGGATGGTTTTCCAGAAATCGAATCCGTTTCCGAAATCGATTTACGACAACATCGCCTATGGATTGCGCGTGGCCGGCGTGACGAAGCGCGGTGCGATCAATGAAGCGGTCGAGAAAAGCTTGCGGGCCGCGGCGCTCTGGGATGAAACGAAGGACCGGCTGGAGAAGAGCGCGCTCAGTCTCTCGGGCGGGCAGCAACAGCGCCTTTGCATTGCGCGCGCTCTCGCCGTGCAGCCGCATGTCATTTTGATGGACGAGCCCTGTTCGGCGCTCGATCCGATCGCCACCGCGCGCATCGAGGAGTTGATTCAACAGCTCAAGCGCGATTACACAATTGTGATCGTAACTCACAACATGCAACAGGCCGGGCGCTGCTCCGATCAGACCGCCTTTTTTTATCTCGGGCGGCTGATCGAATACGCGACGACCGCGAAGATTTTCTCGAACCCATCGCAACGACAAACGGAGGATTACATCACCGGCCGATTCGGTTGATCCGACAAAAATGGAACCCGCCAAACATATTCTGGGAACGTTCGACGAAGCGTTACGCGCGCTGCGCAACAGCGTGCTCATGATGAGCGGCCTCTCCGAACAGAATCTGACGAACGCAATGCAGGGGGTGTTGCGGCGTGACGATGAGCTGTGTGCGCTCGCCATCGCGGACGACGAAGAGGTCGATCAACTGGAAAAGCAGATCGATCGGGACGGCGTCGAATTGCTTCTGCGGTATCAGCCGGTGGCGTCCGATTTGCGGCGGGTAGTTTCGACGATAAAATTGAACTCGAATCTGGAACGGATCGCCGACCAGGCGGTAAGCATCGGGCGGCGCGGCCGGAAACTGAACCGGCATCCGGCGTTGGCTGAGGCGCAGTTGCTCGAGCCGATGCAGCAGCTCGCGATGTCGATGTTCCGCGAGAGCGTGGATGCTTACGTGCGCGAGGATGTCGAACTCGCGCGCGGGCTCAAGGGGCGGGACAAAGTGCTCGATGAAATGAACTCGAACGTCGGGCGCGAGTTGACGGAAAAGATGGCGCGCGATCCGGAACAGCTGCGCGGTTATCTCAATCTGATGTTCATCGCGCGCTGTCTGGAGCGCGTCGGCGATCACGCCACGAACATCGCGGAAGACGCCGTTTACGCGGCTGCGGCCGAAGACATCCGGCATCAACCCCACGTTGCTTCAGAACCGGAACGCAATGCTGGCGCGTAGCCGATAAATAGTTTCATTTTTCGACGAGCCGATGGATGCTTCGGAAGTGAAGGGTCTTTTGATCGGCGCTTTTCTCGTGCTCAGTGGTATCGAGCTGCGCGCGCAGGAGGCGGAGCTGCCGCCGATCGTGGTGACGGGGACGTTCGAGCTGCGACAGGCGCCGCAGGTCATCGATCTGTTCGCCAGGCATCTGGAGAAACAGATCGAGACAAGGCGGACGGCGGAAGAGATGGTCGCGAAGTCACCGATTCTTAACGCGCGATTCTGGAGTCATATTCCGATGCGCCTGGAAAATTGCTCGAACGATTCTTCCCAATTTTTCACACCGAGTTATCTCACGTCCGATTATCGGAATACTGCGCGATTGCTCGAAGAATCGCGCAAGCAATCGCTCTTCGACGCGCGATAGCGCCGGGATCAGCGATCCCGGCTACAGTTTTCTTCGCACCACGCTTCGATCTTCGCGCGGATGGCGTCTCGGATCTTCCGCACGCCGGCCATTTTCTCGTCGTGGGTCCCGGTCAGAGCTGACGGATCAGGAAAGCCCCAGTGCAATCGCTGCGCGACGCCGGGGAAAATCGGGCATTTCTCAGCGCTCGTTTCATCACACACGGTGATGATATGAGAGAAAACTTTCCCCGATTTCAAAACATCGGAGACCGCCTGCGTTTTCTTTTTTGAAATATTGATGCCGGCTTCCTGCATCGCGACGACGACGAGCGGATTCAATGTGCCCGGCTCAAGGCCGGCGCTCTCGGCCGCAAAAAAATCGCCGCCGAGGTGATTGACCCATGCCTCCGCCATCTGGCTGCGGGCGCTGTTATGAATACAGATGAAAAGGACATTCGACTTCACGGGGATCAGGCGGGTTTTCATTTAACCGGCACGAAGCCCACTTCGATAATCAGCATTCGTGTGCTCGACATCTTTGGAACGACGAGCTTTGCAGACCGAAGCCTCGATTGTCAAAGAACGTCACGATTCTGAAAAGAATATGTCGAACACGGGGAGAACGATTCGCGGACTGATCCCTCCGGTCTTCCATCCGGGTCGATGAGATATTTCCTGGGCTCCTTTCTTGAACATGGGTGGGAAGATTTCACGAACGCGCTGCAAATGCGGCCGCAGAAGGATCTCCCCCACGCGGTGGCTGGTACGACAAAGCGTTTTCAGATTCTTTAGAACTCGAGGCTGGCATTGTCGTAGTTACAAGTACAGACACGCAGCGTGTTCACCCTATCAGATCAGGAAGGAGCGCAGATAAATGGCCGTTCGCAACATCTACCTCAAAATCGAAGAAGTCCTCGATTACAGTCCGGCCGAGCCCAGCGGCCATGCGGCGGCTAACTTTCGACGCGACTGCATGCGCAACCCGGGACATGAAGACGGCACGATTCCGTTATCCGAGGTGGAGGCACGGGCGCTCAACGCCCTGATCTATCGCGAATACCTAGACCCAGGCTACCTTATTCCCAAACCCGACAAACTGGTGCTGGCCGATGTGAACGAGCCGATCTTCCCGCACCGGGTCCCAGGCACGGTGATTTACGCGCATCCCGGTGATGACCTGCATATCCGCGTCCTGAACGGCGACTCGAGGCCGCACAGTCTTCATGTGAATGGCCTCCGGCATGGCATCGATTCGGACGGCTCATGGCCACTGGGGACGCAAAGCACCGACGGGCGAAGGTCCGACGAGATTTGCCCGGGCCAGTTCTGGCTCTATCATTTCCGTGTTACTGAAGAGACGGAGGGCAACGCTTACCCGTTTTACGACCATTGGCGCCATATCGGAGAGAGTGTCAACCGCGGCCTGTTCGGTGGAATCGTGGTGCTCCCCAAGGACTGCGATCGCCCACGCGAGATGGAACTGCCACCTATGGTGGCTGGATTTCTCAAGAACAAATCTGGCGAGCAGGCACACGACCACAATGACGACCTGGCAGGTGCGGCTCCCGTGGCAGCTCATGAGCCCCACTCAGGCCGCGGTGAACATGGCGACCACGGCGGCCACAGCCACGCGGAAACGGTTGACAATGAACTGCGGGCGCAACTCGCCTTCCTGGAAGAGTGGTCGCAACTCGACTATGCCCATCCCAAGCCGGATCCGGAAGAGACGCTGCATGTTCCCTTATTCTTTCACCAGCTGATCAGTGAAGACAGCAAGGGCCTGCGCAGCTTCTGCTTTAACGGGCGCTCCTTTGTTGGCAACACCCCCACGATTGTGGCGCACAGCGGCCAAAAGATTCGCTGGTACGTGTTCAACCTCGATCTGGATACGGGCTGGCACAATTTGCATCTGCATGCGCAGCGCTGGCAATTCGCGGACGAGACGATCGACTCGCGCAGCATCGGTCCGGCGGAATCCTTCGTGGTCGAGACCACAGCACCGCCCGTCATTCTGCTGTCGGGCGAGATTGAAGCTGCACAGGAACCCCATTGCCGCCTGAAAGGGGCCGAACCTTACCGACTGCGCGGCGACTTCTTGTTCTCCTGTCAGGGCGAGGCGCATATGAGGCAAGGGCTGGCGGGCTTGGTGCGGTCCCGCCAAACCGTGTGGCTGACACCGGATCAGGCCAAGAAAATCGCTGCCGAAAGCGGCCTGCCGCTGGACCACGGTGGCAACGCCTGTCCATCGGTGGATGATGACCGTTGCGAAGCGCTGAGCTGCGGTAAGTGGGAGTTAGTTCCGGGCGCTACGGCGGTATGCATGATGCATGCGGTGCTCCTACCCAACACCCAGCGAGTTCTGCTCTTCGGCTATGGGGACACTCGCGACGATCTGAGCCGCGTGTGGGACTACAGCACCGCGGTAGGCAGCTTCGTCGTTCCACCCAACCAGCCTTTCGACGTGACGGTGCCGGTTCACAACCGGCCGCTGGCGAACATCTGGTCGGCGGAGCACGCCTTCATCAACGACGCGCAAGGAACGGTGCTGGTGCATGGTGGGTTTACTCCGCGCCAGAGTTTCCTCTTCAGCCCCGTGAGCCTGCAGTGGTCGCGTGTCGCACCGACGGCCGAAGATCGATTCTATTCCAGCACCCTGACTCTCGCCGATGGCCGATTGATGACTCTGTTCGGCTCGGCCTCCAAATCGATCGAGGTGTACAATCCTGGTGCCAGCACTTGGGGCGCGCCGATTGCCATGCCTGCGTCAATGGCACACCACCAGTACTATCCATGGACCTACGTCTTACCCAGCGGAAAGCTCTTCATCGCTGGCCCTCACGTGCCCACTCAGCGGTTCGACTGGAACCCGGTCGTGGCCAACGTCGAATCGTTCCCGACGATCAATGGCAATCGCAGCACCGGCGGAGAACGCGGCACCTCCGTTTTATTGCCACTGCGGCCGCCCGCTTATGTGCCGCGTGTCCTGATTGCTGGCGGAGATCCGGCCGCGGCGCAACAAACTGCTGAGATAATCGATCTGTCTGCCGCTACCCCCGTTTGGAGTTCTTTGCCCAACTTGAACCGGTCGCGCATGCATCAGGTCAACACCGTATTGCTGCCCGATGGCCGCGTGATGCTGGCCGGAGGCATCGATACTGCCGACGGTGGGCCGGTTGAAATATTCGATCCACGCAATCCGGCAGCCGGGTGGGAACTCTGCGTCACGATGTCGATTCCGCGCGGCTACCACTCAGCCGCCATCCTGCTGGCCGACGGCAGTGTGCTGATGGGCGGCGACCGGCCCGGCGCCTGGAAGTCGGGCGAAACCACGTCCCACGAACGCTACTTCCCGTGGTACTATTCGCTGGCGCGGCCAGTGATAACCGGCGCCCCGGCCAGTATTGCCTATGGCGCGAATTTCGACGTGAAGACGCCCAGCCCCGCTACCATTGCGGAAGTTGCCCTGCTGCGTCCTGGCGCTGTGACCCATGGCTGGAACCAGTCGCAGAGGTATATCGAGTGCGCCATCGTCGGTAGTACGGCTACCGCAGTGCGCGTGCAGGCGCCACCCAATGGCAACATTGCACCGCCAGGCCACTACCTGCTATTTATCCTCACTGGCGGTCGGGTGCCTTCGGTCGCGCGATGGATTCGGCTGTCCTGAACTACGCACTCGCGGAACCGGGCCGGCGCGGCTACGAAATTTGTAACAGGTCGGCGCGGATGCTCGCGATGAAGGTTGGGAATTTCTACCTTTAGATGACTTCCACATTCAACCTGCAGCCGCGGGCGCTCTCGCGAGCTGCCGCTGATCTTGGCTCTCGTTAGACCTAGATTATTTCTAAAAAAAAAACCAACCAACAAATCAAAAGGCAAAACATGAAGAAGCAAAGTGTCGTGATAGCGGTGATCGTTGCAGTGTTGTCTGCGTGCACATCTGTTCAGCCCCCTGCCACTCAGAGCACGGTCGCGCGTGAGTCATGGTGCGGCGCAAAGGGGGGCGGCGATTGTGGATGTTCAGGCCCTGGCCGTGGTTCCGGATCGCAATGCCCCAAGCGCCACTCCACTTGCGGATGCCCTCGTAAGTGACGGCAGCGGCCGGGAACGAACAGTCTAACCGGCGATGTAGCTGAGCGTGAGCAGATCGATGACCTCTTGCTCGTCCTCGATGATCAGGATTTTCGTGCTCGACATGGTCGCCATCTTGGAACGACGAGCTTTGCAGACCAAAGCTTCCGTTGTCAAAGAATGTCACGCAATTGTGTTGGCAATGATGGTCCTCGTTGACGCGGCCCTGCATGTCCCGATAACTTTGGATGTTCGGAGCCCCGCATGAACTTCGCCTCTTTTCCCGTTTCCCAGTTGGAGGAAACTTTTTCGCCCAATTCTTGTTAGGCGACAAAATCCCGATATGAAACGCCCCCGAATTAAACCCCTCACGAAAAAACAACTCCAGCAAGCCAAGGAAGCGGAATTTCTGTTGGGTGTCCGATGCGGTGCGAACGCGGCCAAGCACCTGATTAAGTCCGGTTGGACGGACATGGAAAAGTTTGAAGCCGAAGTGTTGAGCAGGGTGCGGGGCAAATAGCCGACTTTAAAATTGGGACGCCATCAATACATGCGCGGTAAGAGAAGTAATCCCGGCGGCACACGAGGCACCGCCGGGACTTGTTCCCCCCAGAACAATCAAAAATAGTTTCTCGCTAAAATAGCGGGATGCATGCCGACGCTTCGATTATCGTCTCTCGGTCTCATTCGCCTCTTCCGGCAATCCCAACCGCAACAATTTATAGACCTCCCCGGCCGGCAACGGTGAGGTTCCTCCGGCACTACCGATTTCCCTAGTCGCCGCGCGCAGTTGGTGAACATCGAAAGGCTTTGGAATCATCAGGTCCACGCCGAGCGCGAGATAGGCGGCCCGGTTTTCGGGGCCGACAAATGAGCGGAGAGCACAACGATCTTGCCGCGAAAAGCTGTATCCCGTAATCGTTTCACCAATTCCACTCCGTTCATTCGCGGCATGCTGTGGTCTGTGATGAGCAGATCGAACGCGCCGGGCTTGCGCGTCAGCTCGGACAACGCCTCCTCGCCATCGCTTACGATCTCGATTTTGTGACCGTCGGCTTTCAGCGCGAACGAAATCGAAAACGCGACCGAGCGCTCGTCTTCCACGAGCAGAATGTTGAGGGGAGAATTCATGGGAGGGTCGAATCGTTTTGTTCCGGGGGTTGGGGCTAGACTTTGGTTTCGCGATCTGGCGGATTGCTTAACAATGCAGCAAACGCGCTTACCTCCTTTACGCCCCATTGCGCCGTTCTCGTCAAGAACTTTCTACGGCGTAATAGGGCGTGCCAGCTCCGGATAAAGACGACGCAATTCTGGCCGTTTTGGGCGCGAACATTCGCCGAGAACGTACCGCGCGGAGCGTGACGCAAGAAAATCTGGCGGAGCTCGCTGACCTCAATATCCGGACGGTTCAGAAGATCGAAAGCGGCAGCCTGAACGTTCTGATTACAACGCTGATCCGGATTCAGCGCGGACTAGGCTGCAAATGGGACAAGCTCCTGCCGCCCGCCGCATAAGTTTCGGCGTTTCGGCCAAGCCCTCGCTGTTAGTAGATACGCGCGTTATTCTACTGAGGTTGGTTCTCGATCAGCTCCGAGAAGCTAGTTTCCGCAGAACCCACGAACGGCATTCTCAAGGTCATTGACGCTTTTGAATCCCAATGCTGTAGCGGCCTTGGCGGTCCCTCCATATTTCTTCGCCAAAGCGGACACGCTTGCGCCATGGCAGTTCGCGTTTCCTGGCATTCCGACGAACGGCGTTAGATCACGCCCAGCCTGTCGGAGGATGCTTATCTGTGTCGGATTTGCGAGCGCAGCCGGAAAACTTCCCGCGACCTGGTTGATGTCCCGTGAAAAAATAAGCGGCCTCATAGCTTCAATAAAGGCGTCGTCCTCACCGATTTGGTGAAGATATGCCAGCTCATCCGCCGTCCATCCTTGGAACGCGAGCCGTTGTTCAAAAGCCAAAACTTGTTGCGGGGAGACGTTGACAACCGGAAAATCCTCCGCCGTTAACAATGCCGCCAGCGCCACGCGAGCGTTGGCTTCTTGAGTCAGGAGCCCGCCCAATTGGAACATGAATCCATTTATTGCTTCGACCTGCTTCTGTTCCCAGAATGTATTCCCGACCGACGCCGCTCCGGCCGCACGATTGATGGATGTATCAGTCGCCCGGAGCAGCCCGATAATTTTGGCCTCATTGCGGAGCAGGGCGTTCATGGCGTCCGCGACGGCTTGGGTTAAGTGGCCTCCCGCCGTGATGGGTGTGAATGGAGCCGACACCGGGACTGGAATGACGGTAAAGTTAAGATCGATGGGATCCTTTTTAAGAAGGTCGTTAGCCCACTTCGCGATGTGCGCGCTGTCTGCTCCCGTCTCCAGAAAAAAGTCGCAGAACTCTGGCTCGGGTACGCAAAGAAGAACACCCAATGTGAGATTGAATGCAGCGAAAGGTGCCGCCACATTCACCAAATCTTTAAGTGCTTTCTTCTGTTCGGGTGCGAGCCAGTGCTTAGCATTTACCGACACGATGACTTCGCAGCTCTCGTCGCCGTCAGCCCCGATGATCGTGCCGGCGGCTGTCACGGGCCCCGTACTAATGGCCTTGAAGGAGGGAATTATGTGCGATACTTCATAGTCGGGAAACGTTGTCGTTGGCCCTCCATTTGAAATAGTCACGGTGAGTGGCTCACCCTCGCCGGTTTCGTTCGGATCGGTCGTATGCAATATCGCGAACACCGTGACTTCATCGCCCGCATTCGCGCTGGCGGTGTCTGAGCAGGTTTGGGCGGTGGCAGGCGAGGCTAAGGCACATAGGGCCAAGATGATCGCAGCTAACCGGATGGCGGAACTCATGTTTTCGCGGCACATATGAATGGTCTCCTTTCGTGAGACTGGTTCGTTGGGGTTGAGGTTGGAGGGCAGGGGGCAGCTTTTTTAGCAACTCAATAGCTCGAGGGCAAGGTGAAGTTAGGACATCCTCGGAATTAGCCGCCCACTGTCACGCTGACGGGCTTGCTCCATTGGCCGACACGGTTGTCGCCGAGGCGGTAGATGGCGCGGTAGGTCCATTTCACGGGCGTGGCCGGAAAGGGCTGGTTGTCGGTGTAGCCCGGGGTGGTGTCGATGGCCAGAAGGACGAAACCTTTGCCGTCGCCGCGGTCGACTTCGGCCTCGAGCTGGTCGAGGAAGTTGGCGAAGCCGCCCCAATCCCAGCCCAAGTCCACCCGAGTGCCGTTGATGGTGGCGCTGATGTCGGGTTGAATGGTGGCGTAATCGGCCCGGCCTGTTGGGCCCCCTCGATGCCGAGCGCTTCGCCGATCGCGGTGTTGTAGCTTGGGTGGGCCTTGATCTGTTTCACCAGGGCACGGAACCGTGGCTCGATCCCCGCCGCGACGGGCGGAACGGCGGTGGGAAACACCGGCGCGACGGGCGCCCCGCTCGGGGGCAGGTCGCCGCCGTAGCGGAGGAGGTCTTTCCAGGCGGTCCACTGGCGGGAACCGGCCAGCATGATCTGCTGGCACTGGAGACTGTAGCTGAAGTAATCGGCATCAGCAGCCTGCGCGGTGATGACAGCGGGGCTCAGGCCCAGGGTCGTGGCGTAACTGGGGATGACGTTCTTGAAGGTCTGGATCTGGGCGCCGAAGCCTTCGTCGGCGGGGTTAATAGAACTGGATTTAGGCATAGGTTTTATCGATTCAGGTGTTTTGCGGTTGAAACTGGGGGTGTCGGAGAAAATGGGACGGCTCGGAAGGTTTCCCGCGGGCGCCAGGAGGTTGGACGCGAGCGCGGGGATGCCGGACGCGCGCGGCGGGAGACTGGACGCGGGCGCGTCCGGGATTGCGCTAACGCGCCGCGAAGCTGGACGCGCACGCGGCGACGCTGGCGGCAGGCGCGGGCATGGAACTGGCGCGGAGGGACTGGCTTCGCCGCGTGCCACGCGGAGGCGGACGCACGCGCGTCCCACTCCCCGGCACGCGCGGGGAAAATCGCGACGCACGCGTCACCCTCGCGCTTTGCGCGTCGAAGAGAGCGGGAAACGGGGCCGGGGGCTGACCCGTAATGGGGGAAGCCTTCACGAACGCCGCGCATTCTGAATGGCGCGCGCGGATGCGGCAATGGGAGGAAATACGTAGCGGCATTGAGGCCGCTGCGAGGAGCCGAAATGAAGGCTTAGCGCCCGTTTCTCGCGCGAGCGCGTTCGATCTTGAGCCGCTGTTCGTGCCACCAGGCGGCAGCCGCGGCGCGGGTTTCCACGTGGAGCGCCTCGAAGATTTTTTGGACATGCTTTTCGACGGTGCGCTGGCTGATCGTCAAGATCGTCGCGATCTCACCGTTGCGTTTTCCAGCAGCGATCCATCCCAGCACGTCAGCCTGACGGCGGAACAGCGGGGAAAGGGCGGAAAGAGGGACGGACTTGATGATGCGTTCGGACAAGCCGCCGCGCATCCGGCGAGTTCTGGGGATCATGGGGACGGCCTTGTTGTAATTGGAATCCGCGACGGCGCAATGGGGGTAAACACGTACCGCATCCGCTGCGCCGGATCAGACGGCGAGGGTTTGAGCATTGCGCATTGCCGTCACGCAAGCCAAAGTGCGGCTCGGAGCCCCGCATGAACTTCGCCCCTTACCCTGTTTCGAGTAAGGCGTAATATTTACGTCTACTTCTCTTTAAGGCTCAGAACCGATGACTCTCACATTACAAGTCGTGGCTCCAATTCTCACCGCGATGGTCGCCGCATTGGTTTCATTCATAGTGACCGTAATGTCTAAAGAGCAGAAGACATCTGAATTTCGCCAAGCATGGATAGACTCTCTAAGAGAGGATTTGTCGCAGTTCGCAGCGCTGATGCTCTTGATTGAAGATTCGATTCAGGAGCACGTTAGCGTTGCCAAGGAGAAAGCTGACGACGCTCGACACCTGATAACAGAACGGTTCGAAGAATACAAACTTGCTGAGTCGCTAAGAATAAAACTTTTTCTTAGGCTCAACCCGCAAGAGCACATACAGCTGATCGATTTGATTGAGCGCATTCATTTATTTGACCGTTTACGTGATCCGCCTGAAGTGGGCACTGCACTCTTCGAGCGACTAATTGATGAGTCGCAGGTTGTCCTGAAGCGGGAATGGAAACGAGTAAAGCGAGGGGAATGGACTTTTTTCGTAACAAAATGGTTCTCGCTGATAATCTTTATAACGGCACTCATCTTAGCGATGCTATTGTCACACGTCATCTTATGATCACGCCCCCGCTCTAAACCTGCGATGCAGCGAACTCCGAAAGCATTGACTCATTCGCTTCCCGCTCTTTCGCCTTCGTGCCTCAGGTTGGAATCTATGTCGCGGCATCCCCGCACGCTCCATTCGCGAGCAGGCGGACTGGCAGCCGCGGTTCCTCACCTTCCATGAAATTCCACCCTAAACCCGCAGCCACGCGCCGTCCCGCCGGCCGTCGCTGATCTTGTTTTCGTTAGACGTAACAGCGATGCCAACACCTGATAGCGACAGCCAAGTCAATCATCGATGCTTGTGCGACTTCCTATTAAAAACTCTCACCGAGACGGCAAATTCTTGCCTCAAAGCTCTAGCATTCTATTTCGCGATTATGGCCGCACTGACTGGATACATTATAAGCCAACGAATTTCGCCGTTTTTGCGCGACCTAACGTTTTACGTGGGGGGAGTCGTCTCGTTGTTCGCCGGCGTCACAAGCATCGCCGTCGCGATAGGCCTTCATAGAGGCCTCCGTACGTATCAGCGAGCGCTTCGAGAACTCGACCCAAAGACATTCGATCGGCTCGACGTCGGAGGATTCTGTAGGCGGGGCTTGGTCACATTCTGGGTCATCGCTGCCTGCTTCTTCGCATTGATCGCAGTATTTTTCGTTGGCGTCGCGAAACTACGGGCACTGGCTCCGTAAATGAAAACGTCTAACCATGCGATGGAGCGAACGGCGGACCGGTGTACACTCCACTTTTGAGATGATTTCCACACTTCCAATCCGAGCGACACGCGTTGATTCGCATCTCCCGCTGCTCAGCCTTCGGCCTACCGTCCATGTCGCACCGCTTCCCGCGGGCTCAATTCTCGTCCGCCGTCGCTCATCTTAATTTCGTTAGGCGTATGTGGCGACATTCTCTTATCGCTTTGCTGCTGGGCTATGTCGTCGCAGGCGCGGCGTGGCTATTTGCCTATGGTCCGGCGCGGTCCACGTCTTGGATTAGCCACTGGACACCGCTCGCCGTTGGGCTCGGCTTTGGCGCCGCGCTTTTCGTTGCGCTGGGCTTCTGGCTTCTTGCCGCCATTGGCAGCGGGCTAGCGATCGCCCAGGACGAAAAATCGCGCACTCTCCCTGGCTTTTGTGTGTTCGCTGCCAGTACGCTGTCGACACTCACGCTCGTCGCCTTAGCGTGTTATCATCTGCGATGACCGTTCAACGCCTAACCAGTGGCGATGCGGCGAACTCCGAAAGCATTCGAAGTCGCTGGTCGGATTACTCGACTGTCACGCTTTTGGCGAGATTGCGCGGTTTATCCACGTCGCGGCCGAGCTCGACGGCAAGATGGTAGGCGAGCAACTGCAACGGGATGACGGTGAGGATCGGGCTGACGTAATCGGGCACGGATGGCACCGTGATGATGTCGTCGGCGATCTTCGCGAGATGCTTGGCGCCTTTGCCGGAGGTGATGGCGATGACCGGGCCTTTGCGGGCCCGGACTTGTTCGATGTTGTTCAGGTTCTTTGAAAAGACAGCGTCATCTGGGGCAATAAAGATCGAGGGAAGATCGGGGCGGACGAGGGCGATGATGCCGTGCTTCAGCTCGGCGCTCGGATGGCCTTCGGCGAAGAGATAGGTGATCTCTTTCATCTTGAGCGCGGCTTCGATCGCGACCGGAAAGTTAAACTGGCGTCCGAAAAAGAGCATACCGCTCACCGACGCGTATTTTTTCGCGATCGCTTTAACCTGATCGCTCAGCTTCAGGACTTCTTCGATCTGTTCCGGCAACGCGTCGAGCGCTTCGATGATGCGGGTCCCTTCCGAGGTCGAAAGATGGCGCATGCGGCCGAGGAGCAAGCCGATCGCGGTGAGGATCGTGACCTGCGACGTGAACGATTTCGTCGCGGCGACGCCGATCTCCGGGCCGGCGTGCATGTAAACTCCGCCATCACTCTCGCGAGCGATGGTGCTGGCGACGTTGTTGCAAATCCCGAGGGTGCGATAGCCTTTGCGCCGGCTCTCGCGCAAGGCGCCGAGCGTATCCGCGGTCTCGCCGCTCTGGCTGATGGCGAAGACGAGCGTGTCGCGCGTCATCGGGGTGTTGCGGTGGCGGAACTCGCTCGCGTATTCCACTTCCGTCGGGATCTGGGCGAGCTGTTCGATGATGTATTCGCCAATCATCGCGGCGTGCAACGCGGTGCCGCACCCGGTGAGAACGACGCGTCCCACGTCGCGCAACTGCGCCGGCGTCATATTCAAACCACCAAGCTTGGCGGTGCATTCTTCGACACTGAGCCGGCCGCGCATCGCGTCGCGCACCGAACCCGGTTGCTCGAAGATTTCCTTGAGCATGTAGTGCGGATAATCGCCCTTCTTGATATCCGCGTCAGTGAACTCGACTTTGCTCAGCTGGTAATTGCCCGCCCCGCCCGCGACTGAGCTGATCTCGAATTTGTCGCGCTCGACGGCAACGACGTCGAAGTCGTTCAGGTAAACGGCGTCGCGGGTGTAAGCGACAATCGCGCTGACATCGCTAGCGAGAAAATTTTCCTCCTTGCCCACGCCGAGAACGAGCGGGCTGCCGCGGCGCGCGCCGACGATGAAGTCCGGGATATCGCGATGGACCAGGGCGATGCCGTAGGTGCCGATGACCTGCCGCAACGCTGCGCGAACGGCGTCCACGAGCCGCCCCTTTTTGTTTGGCAGGGTGGCGGCAGCATCGCCATTGGATGCGACGGTTGCGCCGGCGGGAGCCGATTCGTCGTAGAGCTTGCCGATGAGATGGGCGAGGACTTCGGTATCCGTTTCGGAAGAAAAATTGCGATCGCCGCCCCGCATGAGTTCATCCTTCAGCGCCTGGTAATTTTCGATGACGCCGTTGTGGACGAGCGCCAGTTTTCCGCTCGCGTCGAAATGCGGATGGGCATTCTGGTCGGTCGGTTTCCCGTGGGTGGCCCAGCGGGTGTGACTGATCCCGTAGGTTCCGGTGGGGGGTTTCTCGGCCATGAGCTTACCGAGCTCTGCGATGCGGCCGGCGCATTTGCGTGTCTCGACTCGATCACCATCGACAATGGCAACGCCCGCGGAATCGTATCCGCGATATTCCAGCCGGCGCAAACCATCGAGCAAGATGGGAGCCGCTTCCGAACGCCCGACGTAACCGACGATTCCGCACATGATCCGAGAGCGTGACATTAAGGGGCGGGTGACGCAACCGAACGAGAGCAGTGTGGAGGCTTGGCACAAGCGCCTCTACAGCGTTAATTGAATTCGTGGCAACAAAAGGCCAGTCCCTTCGCGACTCACTTGCAGTGGGAGCAACTTCCACTCCCGCGCTCCCGCCAGGCACGACTCAGCGCACTTTGGCGGTCATCATGGGTGGCGGCGCCGGCACGCGCTTGTTTCCATTAACAAAGGACCGATCGAAACCAGCGGTGCCGATCGGCGGCAAATATCGGATCGTGGACATCCCGATCAGCAATTGCCTCAACTCAGAATTGCGCTCGATCTATATCCTCACGCAGTTCAACAGCATGTCGCTCCATCGCCACATCCAGGCGAGCTACAAGTTCGATAATTTTTCGCGCAGCTTCGTGGACATCCTCGCGGCGCAACAAACGCCGGAAGGCTCGCAATGGTATCAGGGCACGGCCGACGCCGTTCGCCAAAACATGCGCTACTTTCTGGAGCGACCGTTCGATTACTACATCATCCTGAGCGGCGATCAGCTTTACCGGATGGATTTCCGGGGATTGCTTCATCAGCACATTCGCTCAGGCGCGGAGATCACGCTTGCGATCAAACCGGTGGCGCGCGAACAGGCTTCCGATTTCGGCATCATGCAAAGCGATGCGAATCGGCGTGTGACGCATTTCGTCGAGAAGCCGAAGGACGCGGCCGTCCTGGATGAGTTCAAGATGGGCCCGGAATTACTCGCTTCGGTCGGTTCGGGCCCGGATGAGGAACTGTTTCAAGCCTCGATGGGCATCTACGTTTTCAATCGCCAGGTGCTGGTGGAATGCCTCCAAAACGATCTGGTTGATTTCGGCAAACACATTATCCCGCAGGCCATTCAGGAACGGCAGGTGAGCGGTTACATTTTTAACGGTTACTGGGAAGACATCGGGACGATCAGGGCCTTTTACGAAGCCAATCTCGATCTCACCGACCTGCTGCCCCAATACAGCTTCTTCGAGGCGTCGGCGCCGATCTACACGCATCCGCGTTTTTTGCCGGGCAGCAAAATAAACGGCGCGACGTTGCGGCAGGCCATCATCGCGGATGGGTGCATTATTTCGGATGCACACATCGAGCGGTCCGTCATCGGCGTGCGCAGCATCATCCAAACCGGCGCGACGATTCGAAACAGCATCGTCATGGGCGCCGACTATTACGAGACGAACCCTACGAGCGACCAACGCGGCTTGCCTCCGATCGGGATCGGACGCAATTGCGTGATCGATCGCGCGATCATCGACAAGAATGCGCGGATCGCGGATGGCGTTGTCATCACGCCGGAAGGAAAGCCGCCCGATCTCGATGCCGGCAATTATTTTATCCGCGACGGAATCGTGGTGGTGCCGAAGAACGCCGTGATCCCGCCCGGGTTCTGGATTTAAGCCAGGAGCGGCGGCTACCTGCGGCCCTGGATCAGTGCAGCCGCTTCGCCTTCTCGCTCCCACTTTTGCTGCTCATTCCAGGGGAGGGCAGTTTCGCGGGTGCCGGCGGGATCGGCGATTAGTGGCGGCTGGTCCTTTGTGCAGGAAGCCAGGACCGTGGCCGCGCAAATAAGAAGGGCGCCGCGAATGAGTTTTCGCCCAACGCGATCAGGAATTAGTGCCAGCATAAACGACGGTATCACCAGGTTGCACCTGCACGCCGCGCGCCAGGCTACTGGTGATGATATCGCCGATGGCGGTGCTGGGTTCAACTGAGGAAATGCGAATTTTGCCAATGAAAGTGCCGCCGCGCAGCACAAGCATTTCCGTATTTGCTTCCACTCCTTGCCGGCCGCCCAGGCTCAGAACCACGAAATTGTAAGCCTGATTCACAGCCAGGACTGTGCCTCTGATCCCAGGGTTTCCCGCGGTAACCGGCCGGTGTTTCTTCTCGGTCTCCAACTGCGTCGATCGTTCCTGGGTGCTTTTCATCTTGTCGGAAAGGAGCACCTTCTCGCGTTCCGCGGCATCAAGCTGCTTCTTCGCATCGTCGAGTTGCGCCTGTAAATCGGTGCCTGGAACGGTGGAAGGCGACACGCCCGCGGTCGGCTTCGCATTCGCGTTCTCGATTCGCTTTCGCAGGTCCGCGATTTCGGTTTCGTTGTTTCGCAGTTTCGCCTGGAGGTCGTTTTTCTCAGTCTGCACTTTGAGCAACTCCGCCTCGGTGCTGGCAACCTTTGTCTGGGTGTCGCCGAACTTCGCACTGGCGGCAGCGACCGCTGCCTCGCGCCCTTTCAACTCTTTTTCACGCCCAGCTCGAAGCTGCTCCGCATTTTGCCGGGCGGTTTCGCTCTCCGTGACCTCCGCCCGTAATTTCCGAGTCCGCTGAGTATTAAGAATTCCGAAAACCGCGGAGAGCGCGAGCAGGGCAACGGAAGCACCGATCAATGTTCTGGATGTGATCACGCAAAAACAAAAAGAGAAGGCATCGGGCGACGACGGATCGTATGAAATCTCTCGCCGACATTGCAATCTGATTCGCGCGCCGGTGCTTTTCGCTGCGGGCATCGTCGTATTTCGCGTTGCGTGGATTCCACTTCCCACCTATAGAACGCCATATGGGTCAGCAACATCGGGTAAGAGTGAAACGGCGGCGCCGCGCAAATTATTTGGATCGCAAGAAAGTCGCGGCGAAGGCAGCGCCAGCCCGGCGGGAAGTCCCGAAACCCAAGGCCAAACCGCGCAAGCAGAGCGCGGCCGCGCCGGCCTCGTAAGCGCGAAACTCGCATCGCGCGCGGACCCTCGATTTTGCGACGCCACTTCTAAGGAGGCAAGTGCGCGCGCAATATCTCATTGTCGATGGGCATAGTGTGATTTTTGCCTGGGCCGAATTACTTCAGTTGCACCGACGCCGCACGGCGCTGGCCCGCGACGCCCTGACCAAAAAGTTGCGCGATTATCAGGACTGGACCGGAACGCGGGTAGCCGTGGTTTTCGACGGGAAGGGCTCAGCCGTGAGCGTGAGTTCGGAGCCCGGTGAGATACAGATCTTCTATTCCCGTGAGGGTCAAAGCGCTGATTCCATTATCGAGCGGCTGGCCAGCAAGTACGGCAAGCGTTTCAAACTTCTCGTCGCGACGAATGACGTGCTGGAACAGGAAACAGCCAGCGCTTGTGGCGCCGAATGCATTTCCGCGGAAGCCCTGCGCTGGGCTCTTGAAGAAGCTGCGCCACGGTAGGGCAGATCGGGAATTTAGCGCTTACGCCGCGCCGGCCAACACATGATGGGGCCGGGCCAACGCTTCGCGTCGCGCGCGCTGCTGACACGTAGCAAGCACGCGCGACAAAACGCAATAAAGTTGTTCGATCGGAAGATTCTTACTCACGTAGCCGTTGGCTCCGGCGCGCAACGCAGCGTGCATCCGCTCTTCGTCGTATCCGATACCGGTGAAAACGATGATGGGAAGGTTCTGGCTCATCTCCCGGATAAACGAGATCAGGGAAATGCCGTCCACCTTGGGCATATTGAGATCAACGACCACGACATCGCACTGATGATGTTCAAGCCAGGCGGCCGTCTGGAAACCTTCGGTGAGGAATTCGCAGGTATGGCCTTTTTGTTTGAGGTAGGTAACGAGAAATTTGGTGATGGCTGGATCATCATCGATCAGGAGGAACTCGGCGGCATCGCGGGTAAGCATTTTCATGGTACGGTCTCGGTTATAATTACTATAACCAGTATAAGCACTAACCTTGCCAACCCGGATTGGGCTTTTTGGGGCGGCGGCTTGCCAGGAGAAATCGGTTTCTCAGGCCGGCTGTGGCCGGGTTAACGCACAGTTACACTCTGCCGAATGGTGTCGAGCTGGCCAGCTGAACCGAGCTTGCCATTCTTATGGGCGATGAAGTTCGCATACTCCTCGACAAAGATTTTGCCCGGCGGCCGAAAATCGAACTCGGCCGGATGATCGCGGAAATATTCCCGGTGCACCCGGGTCCAGACGAGGCGACCATCGGTATCGATGTTCACTTTGGTCACGCCCAGCTTGGCCGCCGGAAGATATTCCTCTTCGTTAACGCCGCGGGCGGAGGGGTCCAACTGGCCACCGGCCGCGTTAATCCGACGCACTTCTTCGACCGGAACGCTGGAACTGCCATGCATTACGATGGGCAAACCGGGGATCAGTTTCTTGATTTCTTCGATCACCTCGAAGTGGAGACTTTGCTGGCCTTTGAACTTATAGGCTCCGTGGCTGGTCCCGATCGCAGCAGCCAGGGAATCGCACCCGGTCCGTTTGACGAACTCGACGGCTTCCGTCGGATTGGTAAGGGAAGCGTGGCCTTCATCCACCTTAATGTCTTCTTCGACGCCGCCGAGCTGGCCGAGTTCAGCTTCCACACTAATGCCTTTGGCATGCGCGCGATCCACCACCCGCTTGGTGATGGCAATGTTTTCGTCGAACGATTCGTGGCTCGCGTCGATCATGACCGAGCTGTAAAAGCCCGACTCGATGCAATCGTAACAGGTCTCCTCATCGCCATGATCGAGGTGGACCGCGAAAATCGCCTCCGGAAACATTTCCTCCGCCGTGCGAACCAACGCTTCCAGCATTCGCTTGTCCGCATATTTCCGGGCTCCCTTTGAAAGCTGGATAATGAAAGGCGCCTCGCTTTGGACATTGCCCCGGAAGAGTCCGAGGAGCTGCTCCATGTTGTTAACGTTATACGCGCCGACGGCGAATTTTCCGTAGGCCACTTTGTAGAGTTGAGCGGTGGTGACGATCATTGAGGAGTTGTGGGTTGAGAGTTGAGCGAGCCTTGACTCTCAACTCGCAACTTTCAACCCTGAACTTTTCTTCAGTGCCCGTTCGGATTGGCCGGGAGCATGATGCTCACCGAAGTGCCGTGCGGGTTCGAATCGATATCGACCCGCCCGTTATGGTCGAATACCGTCCGCTTCACGATGGGGAGGCCCAATCCCATTCCGCGAGCCTTGGTCGTGCAAAAAGGCGAAAATATTTTCTCCTGGAGATCGGGCGCGATGCCTTTGCCGTTGTCCTGAATCGTCACGAGCACGCCACTGGTCCGGTCGCCTTCGCGAATCGACTTGGCCGCCAAAGTGATGCGCGGCTTGCTCTGGCCGGAGGTCGCTTCCGCGGCATTTGCCACCAAATGCGCGAACGCTTCCGTTAAGGCGGCTTCGTCCCCGAGGACTTTCGGAAGGTCGTTAGGCAGGGTCGTGTCGATGGCGAGACCGTTTTTTGCAACCCGATCGCGCGCCAGCTCGATCGCTTTCTTTACCGACAATCGAAGGTCGATCGGCTTCATGACGAGTTCCGAGGGATGAGCAAAGTTATTGATCTGGGTGATAATCTTATCCAGCCGGTCGATCTCCTGCACGACGATCTCGTTAAAGTCTTTTCGGAAATCGGGATCGTCGAAGCGCTCCGGGAGAAGCTGAGCGAATGTCTTGATCGCGACCAGCGGATTCCGGATTTCGTGGGACATGCTCGCGGCCAGGTCGGTCCAGAAGGCGGCGCGATCCACCAAATCCTGTTTTTGCCGCAGATTATCCTCCGCGGTCAGATCGTGCACGACCGCCACGGCGCCGAGCGGATTTTTTTGATCGACCAACCGGCGTGTCTCCACGGAAAGCGACCGCCGCGTGTTGGGATCGATCCATTGGCGAGCCGGGAGATTTTCCCTGGCGTCGAGGGTTTCGCGAAGGAACGCGGCCAGGCGACCACCCACCACTTCGATCGGTTGATTGAGAGCGTCGCGGGCCTCGACCCCCAGGATTTGCTCGGCCGTGGGATTGAACCATCGAATGGTCGCTTCCTCGTCGGTGGCGACGATGCCGGGCGGAATGGATTTCAGCAAGGTCTCGGCCAGCGTTTTCTGGAGCCGGACTTCTTCATAGAGCAACGCGTTCTCGAGGACGGTGGAGACGTGTTCGGCAAGAAGCATTAATCCTTCGAGGTCCTGGTAGTCGAAGCGCTGGCCGGTGACGCGGTGGCCGAAAAAGAGCCACCCGATGATGTGGCCGCGCGCATGCAGGGGCACGATCACTTCCGCGCCGAAGGTATCGAGCGCACGCCGCATGAGGGTCCGTTGTCCCTGGTCGAGAGCCTGGGTCAGATTGTTGCGGCAAATGAGGTGGGCGTGCAACTCGAACCAGCGCACGAGCGCGTCGCGCTCTCCATATTCCACTTCGGAGGTTTCCGGAAGGCAGCGCAACCCGGCGCGAAGCCGATAGCGATCGCCCTGCCTGATTTTCGAAAAAATACCGACGCGGGCTACGCCGGTGGCGTCAGCCACACCTTCCACGACACTTCCCAAAAGCGCCTCGACGTTATCGAAGCGGCGAAAAACGCGGGGGAAACGCAGGAGCGGCATCGACGACGAGGAGTCACGCCGCTCGGGCGCCGCTTCGATGCGTTGCAGAGGTTCTGGGGCGAATGCGACCACGGCCTGTTCGCGCAAGTCGCGGTTTTCCTGAAGCACCCGCAAGTGTTCGAAGCCGCGGGAAATCAGCCCCTGCAAGCGGCGTCGATCGATTTGCAGATCCTCGGCCGCATAGACGCCGGCCTGCTCCGCATCGCGCAGCGGTTCCGAGCGCAAAGTTCCCAGCGCCACGATCAGGATATCGGGAAACCCGGCCTGGATTTGGTCGAGCAAATTGCGCGCTTCTTTGGCTCGCAGGTCCAGGAGGAGGAGCGCCGGACTGCTTTGCTGAAGAACAGAATCGAGCCGATCGGCTGAACTGACGTGCCGCACCTGGGCGAGCGCGGTCACGAATGCTTTGACCCGCCGAATGAAATCCGCGTCCTGAGAATAGAGGATGCAAATGGGGGAGGGGGGAATCATGCCGCGGCGACCTCCTGGCTGAACCTGACGAGTGGCAGCAAAATATGGAAAGAAGTGCCCTTGGAGAGTTCGCTTTCCACTTCGATCTGTCCGCCGTGTTCCTGGATGATGCCGTGGACAACAGAGAGGCCGAGTCCGGTGCCGTAATCCTTGGTAGTAAAGAACGGATCGAACACGTGCGGGATATCTTCGCGGCGAATACCCTCGCCGTCGTCGCGGATTGTGATTCGCAAAATCTCGTGCGAATCGCCATTGGTCCCCGAAATGGCAGCGACCCATTCATCCGCGGGACGGATTTCCGTGCCGACGCTCAACTCGCCGCCTTTGTTCATCGCATCCATGGCATTGAGGAAAAAGTTAAGAAAAACTTGTTCGAGTTGGTCGGCATCGGCGCGGATAGTATCCACATCGGCTTCCCAGGAACGAGTTAATTTGATTTCTTTCTGGTAGAGGCGATGCCCGACGAGCTGCAACGATTTCTCGAGCACGTCGTGCACGTGCATCGGCTCTAGGACCGGCTTGGCCGGCCGCGCGAAGCGCAGGAGCTGATTCACCAGCGAATCGATGCGGTCGATCTCGTGGCCGATCAGGTTTGAAAATGTTTCGCGGAAATCGGAGTCCTGATATCGTTCCGGCAGCAGTTGCGCAAAGGTCTTTATCGAAACCAGCGGATTTTTGATTTCGTGCGCCATGCCGGCCGAGAGCGTGCCGAGACTCGCCAGACGGTCACTCCGGCGGATCTGCAACTCAAGGCGTTTGAGCGCCGTGATATCGGTAAGCACGACCAAGGCGCCGAGCATTTCGCCCTGCTGCCCGTGGAAAATCGAACTGCTCGCCCGGACGACGACATTGTGATCCCCGGTGGGAAGAATCAGCTCGCCGTTCTCCTGGCGGTCGCCGGTGCGGAGCGTTTCGCACAAGATTTCGCGCAAGCCCGCGGGCAGATTGTCGAGCGAACCATCGATGATCTCGCGCGGATCGAGGCCGGTGATCAGGCCCGCCTCGTTATTGAAAACGGTGACGCGCTCGTCAGCGCCCGCTGCGATCACCCCGGTCGTCAGATTTTCCAGGAGCGTTTCGTTGTAGATACGTGCGTTCTGAACTTCGGTGAATAATTGGGCGTTATCGATCGCCACCGCGAGCTGGCCGCACAGGACTTGAAGGGCGTTCTGTTCGACCGCGCCGTAAATCCGGCCCGAGAGCCGCGGCCCTAGCAGCATCACGCCGGCAAGGTGCTGCCGCGAAAAAATTCCCAAAGCGACGGCGATCTTTAATAGGGACATCTCCTGAATCACGCGTTCGAGTTCCGGCGTGGCGCGAATCCGATGCAATTCATCCAGTACCAGGACCTCCTGGTTCGCGGCGAGATAGGAGATCGTCGCCTCCTCGCGATTAAGTCTTAATTCGGAGATGTTCGAATCGGGCTGGGCGACCGGATAATGTTGCACGTAGGCGTCCTTCTCCGGCAGTAGAATCAAAACTCGATCCGTGCCGACAGCTTCGCCGATAGTAGTGGCGAAGCGACCGAGCAGATCGTGGAGTGTCGTGACGGACTTTAGAATGACGGCGGCCTGACTCATGGTGGATTGGAAATCGATTCCGCGCGCGCCAATGAAGAGCCGATTTGCAAAACGCTGAGAGATCCCTCGGGCCGGTGCCATCGCAAAAGCGACGACCAAGGCCGCCGCCAGATGGCCAAACGTCCTGCTTTCGGCCGGGAAAACAGGTTTCGCCGCGGTGGAAACCAGCCACCAAACCAACCCATAGAGCGCCAGTAAATAAGCAGTCAGGACCGCGTAGGAGGTGACGCGCCGGAAGAAAAATCCGACGTCCATTATCTTCCGGGTCGCAATCCCGTAAGCGATGATCAGGCTGAAGACGACGATCCGGAAAGGCGCGAACTGCACCGCGATAGCGCGTTCGACAAATGGGCTGAAGGCCACCAGGATCGCCAACGCCACCTCGCCAGCGACAACGAACTGAAACTCAACCTTCTGGATCCCGGAACTCCGTCGCAGATCCAGCACGCAAAAAACGATCACGACCACCACGGCACCCGCGAGAAACGCCGCGCAGAAAGGAAAGAGCGGACCGTAAACCGGGAGAGGAATCAGCTCATGGCCTGTATCCCCCTGCCGAATCTCGGCGTAGCGCAGGAACGGATGCGTGTAGCAAACGGCAATCGCGACCAGGCTCGGAATCGCCAGGCCCGCCAGCCGTCGTCCGATTTCTCGCCAGCCACTGTCGCGGCAGAGAATGCCCAATCTCAGCAGATTGAATCCATTGACCAGCAGGATTCCGCTCGTCCACGCGTTCCTGATCCAGAACTCCGCCGCGACTGCGGAGGTCGCGTTAAAAGCAAACTGGAGCGAGACCAGCCACGCCGAAATGAAAAGAGAAACAACGAGGAAACTCTGGTTCGCGTGGTTCCGGGAATTCGCCCGGTAAACGGCGAGACCGAGCCCGAATTGCACGAGCAGGGCCAGCCATAATGGGAGCGTGGCGACGTTCATTCCCGAACGCGATCCACGACGAGGCTGCTATTTCCCCCGCCTAACCCGCGCACATTAATGAGCGCGGTGTTGATCTTTCGGGTGCGAAATTGTCCGGTCACGTAATCGAGATCGCAACGCGGATCGGGCACTTCATAGTTGGCGGTGGGCGGGATGATCCCATACTTAAAGCATAAACCGCACGTGATGAGCTGATGCGGCCCCGCGGCCGAAAGCGCATTGCCTGTTACCCCCTTGATCGAGCTGATTGGAATGCTGTAAGCGCGGCGCCCGAAAACGCGCTTGATCATGTCTGTCTCCACGATGTCCAGCGCCGGATGGCCCGGCCCGTAGGCGCAGATGTAATCGATATCTTCGGTGGTTTTCCCCGCGCTGCTCAGCGCGGCGCGCATCGTTTGTCCCAGACCGAACAGTTCGCCGCTCGCGTAATCATCGCCCTGTGTTCCGTAGCCGGTGATCTCGAGGTACGGGGTCACTCCGCGCGCTATCGCCGTTTCATAGTTTTCGAGGATGACCATCCCGGCACCTTCGGAAATGACTCCCGAATCGCGCATTTGATCAAAAGGCCGGCTCGCCCGTTCCGGATCGAGATTCCTGGTCGAACTCAGGCCCGCGGCCGCGAAGCTTGCCATCGACAGCGGAGTGATCGTCGCATCGGTGCCGCCGGCTACCGCGATATCGGCTTCGCCTTGCCGAATCATTGCCGCGGCGGAGGCAATTGCATCCAGCCCGGACGGACACGCCGAGGAAATCGTGGTCGCTCTCGATGAAATTCCCAGAGCCATCGTGAGCATCTGGGTCGCCGCTTGCGGTTGGCAATCTACTACGCCGGCGTTGACGGAGCGCGGCCCTTTGCGATGAAGACTGTCGAAACAATCTTCCAGAATTTCCATCGCGGTCGTGCTGACGCCCAGCATGACCGGAATGGGATGATCGACCGCGTACTTTGACGGGTCGAAATCGGCGTCCGCGAGCGCCATCTTCATTGCCGCGAAAGCAAACTGGGTATGCCGCGCCATTCGCTTGGGCTTAAATTTCGCGTCGATAAAATCCAACGGCTCGAAGTTTTTCACCTCGCCCGCGATGCGGCTCCGGAAAGCGGTTGGGTCAAAACTCGTAATCCCTGCCACTCCGCTGCGGCCTGCGACCAGCGAGCTCCAGAATGCATCGAGCCCGATCCCATTCGGCGCCAGGATTCCCATTCCGGTTACGACCACGCGGTTACGTCTGTTCATGTCACAAAATAATTCGGATTTGCCTCAGACCGGCGCATTCTAGCGATTACATTAAATCGAGTCATTATGTTTTTCGGGCACACTGGACTGATGTTATTCACCAAATTTTCGACTTATTCACAAGATGCTTCTTGTGACATACCGAAAAAGTTTCACACTTATAGACGCCAGTTGCACGGCGAGGGGTGCCGCAATATACACTCTTCCCGCGGCACGGCCTTAGCTTTCTTCCACCTACCCACATGGTTGCAACCGATCTCCCCCAAGTTCTCGTCATCGATGATGAGATGGGTCCGCGTGAAAGTTTGCGGATGCTCTTGAAGCCTAACTATCAGGTTTACACAGCCGATAATGTTGAGGCCGGCCTGCGCATTCTGCGCGAGAAAAAACCGGACGCCGTCATCAGCGATATTCGCATGCCGGGGACCAGCGGCATCGACGGCTTGCGCAAGATCCGGGAGATCGACCCGCATGTGGCTGTGATCATGCTGACCGGATTTGGCGCGCTCGAAACGGCGCAGGAAGCTTTGCGGCTCGGCGCGAACGATTATATCAGCAAGCCATTTGATGCGCGCGAAATGCGCGAGGTCATCGGGCGCAACGTCGAACGGACCCGCACCAATCGGACCGGCGTTAACGCTGCCGCCGAGATCAAGGAGCTCAATAATCGGCTTCTAAAAGAGCTCGCCCAGAAAGAGCGGCTGGCCTCGTTAGGCCAGGCTTCCGCGGAATTTGTCCATGATCTCGGCAATCCGCTCACGATCGTGTGGGGCTACGTTCAGTTGCTCGCGAAGAAACTCGAACAGTCCGAAAAAGAGAACGGCGCCGCCAAATCAACTTCCGCGAAAGAGCTCAACATCATCGAACAGAATGTTCGGCTGTGTCGCGAGCTCCTTACCATGTGGCAAAGTTACGGAAGCGTCGAAGCCGCGCCGCACAAAGCGGTTTCGGTTTCCGCCATTGTGCGCGAAGTCGCAAAGGGCGTGGGCCCAATGGCGGCGCAAAACGGGGTAAACTTGAAGTGCGATATTTCTGACGACGCCTGCAATCTCCTGGGCGATCCCGTCCAGCTGACGCGCGCGATCCAGAACGTGATCATCAATGCTTTGCAGGCCTCAGCCGAGAAAAAGGGATCGGTCACCGTCAGTTGCATGCGCAAGGATTTTTATATCGACGTCCGGGTCGAAGACACCGGTTACGGAATAACGCCAGCGCAGATGGCGAAGATATTCGATCCTTATTTCACGACCAAACAGGGCAAGAGCGGGACTGGTCTCGGTCTCTATATCACGAAGAAAGTCGTGGAAGACCACAACGGCTCGATCAAAGTCGACAGCACGCCGCAAGTCGGCACGACATTCACGATTCGCTTGCCCCTTGGCGAATAATTAGAACGCATTCGCGTTTCTCTCAGGATTGCAGATCGGCTCGCGTTACGGTTTCGCTTGTCACTGCCAGCCCGTTCCATTCTGTTGGACAAGTGTCCGGCTCCTCCTATCGCGTAGCGCCCATTTTTCTTATCCGCATGGCCGGGGTGCCATTCGATGTCATCGAAAAGCTGGCCACGACGGAGACCGCAAAGGCCGCGCGAGAATTACTCGTTAGGCAAACCGACTTCGCTCAGGCCAAAGCCGAGGTCGAAGAACTTCTCCGGCATCGGGGCCACGGGCTTTCCGAGGAATTGTTTCGCGCCTGGCGCAAAGCGATTCGGTCCGGCACGATGCCGCCCGTAGCCGATCAATCTTCGCGGGCCTTCGCGAACTGCTGGGAATGCGCATCGAACGTCGCGAAGGCCGAAGCGGTTCTGGAAGGAACTCTGCAAAGAGAGCTCCGCGCCGCCCGCGAGGCGCTTTACGAATCCGTCCGCACGGTTCTGCCGCCGTATCTCGTCTTTGTGGCCGAGGGTTTGCGCGACCGGCTCGCCCAACAATCTGCTTCTTTGGTGGATCTTCCGCCGCGCAACAAGTCGGCGCGCGCCCATGAGCGCCACCTGCTTTTGTACCTGCAGCGGATTTGCGCGAAGAACGATTCCTTAAGTGCCTTCGGGCCGGAAGGCTGGGGGGCGATCGACGATGCGATCGACGGTTTGCGTTTGAAACCGACACCGGGAATCGCGAAGCGCGAGACGTTTCTGGAACGATGGACTGCACACGGCGTCGCCGCGGCGATGAATGCCGATCCGGAAATCCGCGCCGAGCTCTCCCCCCGCCTCCATCCAAACGGCCGAATCGACGGTAACCAGTTTATCTTTACCGATACCGGCGAAGCCACGCCGCTCGAGTCGGAGATGATCGCGCTGTTAAGCCGCTGCGATGGGAAAACACCGGCGCATTCGTTAGGCGTCCAAAGCGAAGAACTGCTTCACCTCGCAGAGCGCAAGATGATCCGCTGGGAAGTGGAAGTGCCGGCCGTGAATCCGCACGCGTTCGATGTGTTGGTCTGGGATGTTTCCGCTTGGCGGGAGGGTGCGGCGCGGACGCGTTGGCTCGATCTTCTTCAGCCGATCGCAGCGCTGCCGCGGAAATTTGCCGAGACGGAAGAAACGGATTCGCGGATCGAAATCATCGACGAGGCGAGCCGGCGCTTCGAACAACTCGGGGCCGCGCGCAAGACGGCGGACCGATTTCTCTACTCCGCGGGCAATCCCATCGGCGAAGAATGTTTTCGTGAATGTGGTTTCTCCATTGGCGACAAACTGATCAACGAAGTCGCGATCGATGCCGCGCCCTGGATCGATCTTTGGCGTGACAACTACGCCTTTGTCGCCAGCCGCGTGGCCGCCGGGTTGCGTGCCCTGCTCGAGAAAGCGCCAATGAAAAATGGCGCGCTCCCTCTTCCGGCCTTCGTGCGGCACTGCGAACAAATGAAAATGCCGTTAACCGGCCCTGCCATGGTCGCGCTCGCGCACATGGCGTTTCAAGAAGTCAAAGCCGCCTTCCGCGAGCAGATGCGAAACCGCGCGGAAGCCGACGAATGGGAGCTGACCGCGGAAGATTGCCACTTCATTCGGCGCAACTTCAAGTATCCGAAGTTCGACGAATATACTTATCCTTCCGCCGATATGCAGATTTCGGCGCGCTCGGTGGAAGCGGTCGGGCGCGGCGAGTATCAATGGGTCCTGGCCGAAGTTCATCCGCCCGTGGCGCTATTGCACCACGGGTTTTACTGGGCCTGCCCCGATCCGGCGGCGCTCGGCCGCGCGCTGGCTAGCACGACAAATGGCCGACCCACTTTTCACTTCGGCTTTTTCGCGATCGATTTTACCGCGACGACGACGGTGCGCGTGCTCGATGCCTTGCCCGGTCTCACCAGTTTCGTCGCGCCGCACCGCGGCGATCCGAGCTGGCGAGTAATCCCTCCCGCGGAAACGGAAGTGTACGTGGAAGAAGGCAGCGGCGAAGTTTGCCTCCGCCTGCGCGGCTCGCACGAACATCTCGGGTCCTTCGCGCGCGCGTGGGTTATTCCGCTCGGGTTTCATCCCTTTTTCTTCGGCCGTTCGCCCCATATGCCGCGCTTGCGCTGTGGGAAAGTGGTCGTGCAACGGCGCTCGTGGACGGTGAACTTGGAAGAACTGCCCGCTGGAAATTACACGGGCGTTTCGCGCTCGCTCATTCTAGCCATCGAATCGTTGCGCGCGGCGAAAGGCTGGCCGCGGCACATTTACATTCGGCCCAGCGAACAAGCACTACGCCGCAGCGGAGCCGAAGGCCGCGATAAAGACACCAAGCCGGTCTACATCGACCTCGAGAGTTACCTGTTCCTCGAAGTATTCCATCGCTGGCTCACCAAATCCGGCGAGTTGGAAGTGACCGAGATGCTGCCCACGCCCGATGAGTTGCTCTGGCGGGAAGCGGATGGGCGGCGCACGTTCGAGCTTCGCACCCAGATAGTCCCGCACGCATGAAGATCATTGCTGTCGCGAATCAAAAAGGAGGGGTCGGAAAAACAACCACCTCCGTCAACCTCGGTTGCGCTCTCGCCGAGGAAGGTTTGCGCATCCTGATCATCGATCTCGATCCGCAGGGAAACGCCACCAGCTCGTTCGGCCTCCAGGAACTGGAAGGCGAGACCTTGTACGAGCCGCTCCTCGGCAGCGTTTCAATTGCCGAGAAAATATTGCCGACGCGCGTCGAGCGCGTCTTCATCGTGCCCGCCGATCTCGATCTGGCAGGGGCCGAAGTGGAAATCGCCCGGATGGAAAATCACCTGACCCGCCTGGCCGACACTCTCGCGCCGCTCCGCTCGGATGAGACCTTCGATTACGTCCTGCTCGATTGCCCGCCGTCGCTTGGCATTCTGATGACGAACGCCCTCGCCGCCGCCGACGAGCTCCTCACGCCGATTCAATGCGAGTATTTCGCGCTGGAAGGTCTGGTGAAAATCGTCCGCATCATCGAGCAGGTGCGCGATTCCGGGGCGAACGATCGGCTCGAGATTGGCGGCATCGTCATGACGATGTTCGATAGCCGCACCAACCTGAGCGCGCAGGTCGTGGCCGATGTGCGCGAGCATTTCGGCGAGCGCGTTTACGAGACCATCATCCCGCGGACCGTGCGGCTAAGCGAAGCCCCGAGCTTCGGCAAATCGATTCTCGAATACGACCCGAACGGAACCGGCGCGCGGGCTTATCGAGCCTTGGCGAAAGAATTCATTCGGCGTCACGAATTGCACGCGTGACTCCGCTATCATGGGTAGAGCCGAAAGGCCGGGTCAAACATGAAGGCCCAAAAAAAGTCTTGCCAGCCTATTTCGTTTTCTCAAACAATCCTGCAACACTAACACTCTTCGTCTTCCAGGCTCCCCGCCGAAGTAGTTGTAGCATCGACCCGGACCTCCGTGACGCGGATCACAAAGGAGTTCCATATGCAATTTCCGCTGCGCTTTTTCGGGCTGGTCCTGACGACTGTCGTTTTCTTTTCTCTGGCTGAGACACGCATCGCGCATGCGCTGCCCCCGCCGGCGCCCACTCCAGCGGTTTCGCCTCCAGCGATTTCACCCACGCCAGCAGCGGCTCCAAGTTCGCTCGAGATGATCGCGAGGGATGGAGGAGGAACAGAAAGACATCTGCGCAGCCATCAGGGGGTAGTCGAGCAACTCTCTATCAACGCGAATCAAACTGTAGCCGTCACGCTTCAGTTCCCCAACGACAAGGTGGGAGCGCGGCTGACGGTAACCTGCCTCGACGGCGGAGAGGTCGTCGGAGGAAATCCCGTCGTCCTGCCTAATGGCAAGGCGCTTTTCACTTTTCACGCGGGCGCGGCTCCCGGGCTGTATCGCGTGCCGGTCTACGTCGGCGGAGACCAATATCGGCTCGAGTTTTATGTGATTGATCCGACCCGCCCCAGAAATCCCCGCCTCCGGCCGCACAACTAACCCCTTCCCCACAGATGAAATCATATTTTAGTTATTTTGCTGCGGCCGGCGTCGGTTGCGTCCTTGCGTCGCACTCGTTTGCTCAGATGGGCAACAACAATCCCACCAGCGTCACCGGTGAGTTCAGTGGCAGCATTACCACGGGTGGCCACTACGATCCTTATACCGGCAACGCCAAGAGGGTGATCGAGGACATTGTCGTTCCGGCCAGCATCGGCGCTTA
>JBBWZL010000018.1:0-142430 GCA_039649045.1 Verrucomicrobiota bacterium
CCACAAGATCATTCGCGAAGAATATCCGGCCACGAGCGCCGGCCCAAATCCTTACGTCGAGTACGTCTACGACGACTACGGGAATTGCATCGAAATCTGGAACGAGCTGAGACAGAAAAGTTCGTACGAATACGATTCCTATCGGCGCTGCGTCCGCTACACCGAACCGCTGAACGCTCCTAATTGGACGGGAAACCCGGACCCGACCACGTTCATTCCCGAGCGCACCTGGAACTGGCTTTACGATCGCTGGGTCGATGGCATTGGCCAGCGCGACGCCTACGCGCACACCAAGAACGAGTGGCGCATCCAGATCGAGCCCGCCTACAACGCCGCAGGCGATCGCCGGATGACCGCGCGGGCGCATGACTTGCAGAACCGCGTCAGCGTCGAGTCAACCGGCTGGATTCAACCGGCCGGGCCTATTGGGAATTGGTATTGGAGCCCGACCGACGGCGAGAACCATTTCTTCACCTACGACCAGAACGGCCAGAAGAACTATTTCAAAGATCCACAGGGTCGTGAAACCACTTACACTTATGACCTGCGGAACCGACTTAAAGACACTATAGAAACCAAGAGAGAGGGCCAATCAGTTAATCCCACCACGACGATTCTTTACGACGTGACCGGCAACAAAACGCTGGTGACGTTCCCCGACACCCGAACGCAGCAATGGCTCGATTACACGCCCTTTGGCCAGGCGGAGCGTTTCATTGACGAGCGTGGCAACACCACCAACCTTAACCATCAATGGGGGCCGATGAATAAGCTGGCTAGCGTGACGACGCACCGCTTGAAAGATGGAGGTGGGACGGAGGATCAATTGACGAACTTCGAGTATGACGGAATGGGGCGGCCGACGGAGGTGCATTTTCCTTTGCCCGACGGGAGCACTGAGCTCAGCACCTACGAGTTCGGACAGCTCAAGACCTGGAAAACGCGTAAGGGCCAGATTAAGACGATTGTTTACGACGCGCGGGGGCGGGAGCAATCGCATAGTTGGAACGATGGGGTCACGTCGGCGGTAGCGCGCGCCTGGGACGATGCCAACCGGTTGAGTGCGATTTCGAACATCTTTTCCTCGATCGACTTCGCCTACGACGCCGCTGGTCAGGTGATCTGGGAAGGGGACGAGATCGCCGGGAGCGGTGGGCGCACCCAAACCAATTACTATCGTTACCCGGATGGCAGCATCGCTCATCTGCACTATCCGGGAGGTGAATATATCCGGCACGACTACACCGCGCGCGGGCAACTAGCCGCGACCGGTTGGGATGATGACGAGGGTAATTGGTGGCTTAAACTCGCGAATTACACTTATCTGGCCGACGGCAAGGTCGACAAAGTGGATTACGGGAACGGGATGACGAGCGATCCAGGCTACGACGATCGCGGGTATGTGAGTTCGGTGCAGCACAAGCGCACGGCAAGCGGCGAAGTGATCGCCTCGCACAGTTATACGCGCGACACGCGCGACCGGATCATCTCGTTGCGGAAAGGATATAATCCTGGCAGCAATCCCTTGGAAAACGGACGCGGTGATCGTTTTGCGTATGACGACGAGGGGCAACTCCTGGAAGGGTGGTATAACGCCGCAGACCCCGCCAATTCGGGCGCTGGCGCCACGCGCTACGATGGATTTAGTTATGATGCCCTAGGCAATCGTGGCCAGGGAAATTACGTGGCTAGCCGGGGCCCGATGGACTTCACCAAGAAAGACAATGGGCTAAACCAGTATCGCGCGTGGTGGCCATTTTCCTATACCAATTACGATGACGACATTGGGGGAACGTGGGGTGCGCCCGGAGCGGCCAACGGCGTTCTAATGCAGGACGGGAACATAACGGCCGGCTTCAACGCGCTGAACCAGCCGATGATGATACAGGGTCCGACGCTGGCGGGCACCTCCAACTGGATGTATTTCGGCTTTGATCCGCTAGGGCGGTGCGTGAAGCGCTGGGTGAGTGATTCTGGCGACGTTTATTCCAACCCTGCGACCTACTTCCACTATGATGGTTGGAACCCGCTTCAGGAAGGGAGCAATGCCTGGGGCCCCGCGCGCGTCTATGTTCACGGCAACCGGATTGACGACATCGTCTGGAGCTACAATACCTTCACCGGCGAGCAAGCCTTCCATCACTACGATGCTCGGGGGCACTGTACGCTGCTGACTGATAGCGTCGGTGGTATCCTTGAACAATATGAATATGACGCCTTCGGTTGGCCGTATTTTTACGATGCCACAGGCACAGCTATGACTGTGAATAGCCAGCCCGCTTCGCTCTTCGGCAACCGCTTTCTTTTCACAGGTCGCGAGTATTTGAGCGACCTGAAGCTCTACGACTATCGCACCCGGATGTATCAACCCGAGCTAGGCCGGTTCCTCCAGCCAGATCCGAAACAATTCGCCGCCGGCGACTACAACTTGTATCGGTACGTGCATAATGATCCGGTTAATAACAGCGATCCAACGGGACTAGATACCCTTATCATATGGGGGGCGCAGCTGGAAGGTTCAACAAATGTGTTCGGACATGTGGCACTTGCCACGACTGGACAAGGCTTACAAAGCCACGGCAACAATCCGGCAGGTGCTCACAACTACAGCCATTCTTCCGTCACGGATTATGTGGCTTCTCAGTCAGCGTTGCGTCATCAAGACGTAATCATTTTGAAAACCACGCTGGAACAGGAACAGAAAATACAACAATACATGGACGCTCTTGCACAAAAGACGCCCGACAAGTTCGACGACAATTGCGCTCGCCGAGTGTCCGAAGCGCTGAAGGCGGCGAAGCTCGGTTTCAAAAGTACAGCGTTCCCTGAAACGGTCGCCGATCAGGCAGAAGCTAGAGGTGGCGTCCGTTACGGGATCCCAAGAGGACGAGGCGACCTTGGACCAGACCTTCAGTCGTTCAATCCTGCTAATCAATCGCCAGATGGCGGCGGGAGATTGGTTGTGCCCCTAGGTTCTCATATCCCGCGCTGGCAGGAGCAATAATGAGCATCCGGAGAGCCGAAGTTGCAGCGGGAGTGATTGCCTTTTCAGTGCATTTCCTTCTCGTCTCACTCGTTCTCGTGATTTGTCAAAGGGACCCCGATCCGAGTGTCATCATTTGGTGGACTGTGTTTTCATACGCGGATTTTCCCGTGTCACGAATTGTTGAGCTGTTGCATCCAAGTTATAACATACCGGTGGCGGCGGCCTTCACCGTTTTTGGTGGACTTCAGTGGGCCGTGATAGCTGCTTTGTTCGTAGTGTGTCTTCGAAAACTTGCGAGCAGGGAGGCATCGCACCCTAAGAACAGAAGGTAAAGGAACGTATTAGAATAGGATCAGTCAACAAATCTTGATATCGAGATCATTGTGGCTGGAATCATGACGCTTTTGGTCAGGCCGAACGTTTCATTGACGAGCGCGGCTACACCACCAACCTTAACCATCAATGGGGGCCGATGAATAAGCTGGCCAGCGTCGTCACCCACCGCGCCAAGGATGGCGGCGGCACGGAAGATCAGCAGACGGTTTTCAGCTACGATCCGATGGGACGGCCTACTCAGGTGCGATTCCCATTGCCGGATGGAAGCCATGAGGACAGCACCTACGAATTCGGTCAGCTTAAGACTTGGCGCACGCGAAAAGGGCAGCTCAAGACGATCGTATATGATGCACGCGGCCGAGAGCAGTCGCATAGCTGGGACGATGGCGTCACGCCGGCGATCTCGCGCAGTTGGGACGATGCGAATCGACTCGCTAGCATTACTAATATCTGGTCGAGCATCGACTTTGCCTACGATGCCGCCGGACAAATGATGTGGGAAGGGGACGAGATCGCCGGCAGCGGTGGACGCACCCAAACAAACTATTTTCGATATCCGGACGGCAGCGTGGCGCATCTCCATTACCCGGGAGGCCATTATATTCGGAAGGATTACACGGCGCGTGGCCAGTTGGACGCGGTCGGCTGGGATGACGATGAAAACAACTGGTGGATGAAACTGGCCGATTACACATATCTGGCCGATGGAAAAGTCGACAGAGTGGATTACGGGAATGCGATGACGAGCGATCCGAGTTATGATCCGCGTGGCTTTGTCAGTTCGATGCAGCACAAACGCACGGGGACGGGCGAAGTGATCGCCTCGCACAGCTACACCCGCGACACGCGCGACCGGATCACGTCGTTGCGGAAAGGATACAATCCGAGCAGCAATCCGTTGGAGAACGGGCGCGGGGACCGCTTTCGCTACGACGATGAGGGGCAGTTACTGGAGGGTTGGTATGACGCCGACGATCCAACTGCCTCGGGAGCTGGCGCCATGCGCTATGACGGCTTCAGCTATGACGCGCTCGGCAATCGCGGGCAGGGCAACTATGTCGCGAGCCGGGGGGCGACCAGCTTCAACCGGCGCGACAACGGGCTGAACCAATATTCGAGTTGGACGCCTTCGATAATCTACCATGACGATAACTATCCTGGTTGGAGTCCACCCGGCAACGGAGTGACGATGGCGGAGGGCTGGATCACGGCGAGTTTTAACGCGCTGAACCAACCAATCGCGATATGGAGTCCTGCCTATTCGGGAACCGACGTCGCCTATTTCGGTTACGATCCCTTGGGTCGCTGCGTAAAGCGATGGGTGAGCGATTCCGGAGACATTTACTCGAACCCGGCCTCCTACTTCCATTACGACGGGTGGAATCTTCTTCAGGAGGGAAATAATGCCTGGGGACCGTCGCGTGTCTACGTGCACGGCAATCGGGTGGACGAGATCGTCTGGAGCTATGACACCTTCACCGGCGATCAAGCATTCCATCACTACGATGCGCGTGGACATTGCACGCTGCTGACTGACAGCGTGGGAAGCATCATGGAGCAATACGAATACGATGCGTTCGGTTACCCTTATTTCTACGATGCCGCAGGCACGGCCACGACAGTGAACGGCCAGCCCGGCTCGCTTTTCGGCAACCGCTTCCTCTTTACGGGCCGGGAATATCTGAACGATCTGAAGCTCTATGATTTCCGCAACCGGATGTACCAACCAGAACTTGGGCGGTTTCTGCAACCCGATCCCAAGCAATTCGCGGCAGGCGATTATAACCTTTACCGTTACGCACATAACGATCCTGTGAACAGGAGCGATCCGTTTGGATTAGATCCTGTGGTTGTCTCGCCTGAAGCAAATGCGCTAGCCCTTGAAGCAGACTTGGGAAATCTTGCTCAAACGAACGCCAATACTTGGGTTTTTGGGTTGCTCGCATTTGAATATGGTACGACTGTCTATCAGGACTCCCAAGGTAAGTTATCCCTATCAGAGCCTCGCACTGACCATGACCCGAGAAGTGTTCACCCGGCAGAGAATCCGCGATTAACGTCTGTAGTTGAGACGCACAGTCATCCCTTTTTCGCCATCGATTCGACCACGCATTCGACGCTCTCCCGCCCAGATGTGCAACGGGGCAACCAAACTGGTCGGACACAAGAGGTCATCTCTCCCAATGGAACGCGGGATCGTTATAGACCGTCTGATAATACCGCAGAACGAAAGGCTGGCGAAGGAGGAATAATCGAAAGATTGAATTCCCAAAACAAGTGGGAACGGCTCAAGGGCGCGAACACCAACCTCAAGAACCCCGGTGATAATCGAAACGGCTATTAGGGTTTAGACGAAATGACTCGACCAAAATCTTCGATATGACCGAACTACACCGCTCCAGATCATGAAGATCAGGATTCTCGTTGCATTGTGCTCTGTATCTACAATACTCGTTCAGTCCAATTCTAGTTAGATGAAAGTTGCCGCTCTCCGCACTCTCGAACTCATTTGCTTTATCGGAGCATTGGTTTGCTTCATTCCGCCGATTTTTAAAGATCAACAACCCTATTACCGGCCGATCATCGGCGTATCGCTGTTCGCGGTTTCCCTCCTTTTATCATGGCGGAGAGCCGCCGAGCATTGGATTACGGGCATAGTGAAATTCGTAGTTTATCTTTTCCTTATGTGGATTGTTTATCAGCGCATGTCTTTTCAGTGACACAGCGACATCTAAGCAGGCGATGCAGCGAACTCCGAAAGAATTCGCGATCGGGCCCGCTGCCACCCGTTGTGGGATGAATAAGGGGCGGGGGACGAAAGAGGTAAGTCAACAAATCTCAATAACATCGTTCTGAACCGCAATTACATCGCACGCGGCATTCGCCGCGACGGGCTGGGATGATGACGATAATAATTGGTGGATGAAACTGGCTGATTACACCTATCTGACCGACGGAAGAGTCGACAGAGTGGATTACGGGAATGCGATGACAAGCGATCCGAGTTACGATCCGCGTGGCTTTGTCAGTTCGATGCAGCATAAACGCACCGCCACTGGCGAAGTGATCGCCTCGCACAGCTATACCGGCGACACGCGCGACCGAATCACGTCATTACGCAAAGGATACAATCCGACCAGCAATCCGCTCGAGAACGGGCGCGGGGACCGCTTCCGCTATGATGAAGAAGGGCAGCTGGTGGAAGGCTGGTATGATGCGCCCGATCCCGGCAATTCTGGCGCGGGGAACACGCGCTACGACGGGTTCGCCTACGACGCGCTAGGCAATCGCACCCAAAACAATTACATCGCCAGCCGGGGGCTGACGAGCTTCATCCGTCGCGACAATGGGCTGAACCAATATTCGAGTTGGAGTCCGTCAGTCATCTATCACGACGACAATTACCCCGGCTGGGGACCGGCTGGAAACGGGGTGATGATGGCGGAAGGCTGGATCACAGCGAGCTACAACGCGCTGAACCAGCCGATCGCGATCTGGAGCCCTGCCTATCAGGGAACCGACATAGCCTATTTCGGCTACGACCCTCTGGGGCGTTGCGTGAAGCGTTGGGTGGGCGATTCAGGTGATGTCTACTCAAATCCAGCTACCTACTTCCACTATGACGGATGGAATCTCCTCCAGGAAGGAAGCAACGCGTGGGGGCCGGCGCGCGTCTATGCCCATGGCAACCGGATTGACGAGATCGTCTGGAGCTACAACCCCTTCACGGGCGATCAAGCCTACCATCACTACGATGCCAGAGGCCATTGCACCCTGCTGACCGACAGCGTCGGGAGCATTCTGGAGCAATACGAGTATGACGCCTTCGGGCAGCCATATTTCTATAATGCCGCAGGTGCAGCCACAACAGTGAACGGCCAGCCGGGTTCGCTGTTCGGCAATCGCTTTCTCTTCACCGGCCGAGAGTGGTCGAGCGACCTGAAGCTCTACGATTATCGCAACCGGATGTACCAACCTGAGCTAGGCCGCTTTCTCCAGCCCGATCCGAAGGAGTTCGCCGCCGACGATTACAATCTCTACCGTTATTGCCACAATGATCCGGTGAACAAAAGCGATCCGTTCGGATTAGAGGATGATGGACACAATATCGTAATCGGCATTTTAGACGGCGCGGCATTTGGTCTTGGCACTGCAATCAGAACAGGTAATAACCTAGACGGTCCAGACGTACAATCGGAAGCTTATCAAGGCGGATTGCGTACCGGTATGGTCTTGGGTATGGCGACGGGCTCAACGGAAGTTCGCGCTGTCAAGACCGCATATGAAGTCGCATCGCAAGGCGGACGACATGCGGGATTTCTTCGAACCTATGTTACGAAGACGCTATCAGAATTGGGCAAGGCAGTAAGGTCTATCACCAAGCAGATAGCAAAACACGAACAAAAAATTCAGAATCCGGCCAGATTTATGCCTAACTTTAATGAACTGCCTTCTCAACAGCAAAAGGCGCTCGTGGAAAAGGTGTGGCCAAATGATATCAAACGCCAACAGGAGCAGGTGGAGATACTTAAGAAGTTGCAGGAGCAAAAACAGAAATAATTTTATGTCGACAATAGCCGATGATTATCTCGCGGATTTGGGAAAAGAAGTGCTGTCTTTGGCTGAAAAGAAGTATGATGGGGGAGGGAAGGACTTCGCCGCCGGTCGCCAGACAGCATTTTATGAAGTTCTTAGTCTAATGAGGCAGCAGGCCCTAGCGTTCGGACTGGATGAAACTGCCATTGGATTGAACGGGGCCGATTTGGAAGGGCTTCTAACGCCAAAATGATCGCCGGAAGGCGGGGATTGCATGCGGTCGCGTCTAAACATTTGACATTTTTGGGAGGTGACATCGCCTGATACACGAACGCAGCATGCAAGGCGTAAGGTGTCAGTCTGTGAATCTCGGCATTTGAGCTCGGCCGTGAGGGAATCAGTAAGATAGGATCAAGAAGGGAAAAAGACCCATGGTTTCTGCCAAGACATCTATCGTTGGCAACCGCTTTCTCTTCACAGGCGGTGAATGGAGCGAGCTGGGGAGCCGCGACATAGACGGGCAGGCCGAGAGGCCGAGCGAGCGGGCGCGAGCGAGTCAATGGCTGAGCGACCTGAAGCTCTACGACTATCGCAACCGGATGTATCAACCCGAACTTGGCCGCTTCCTCCAGCCCGACCCGAAACAGTTCGCCGCCGGCGACTACAATCTCTACCGTTATTGCCACAATGATCCAATTAACAAAACCGATCCGATGGGCTTGTGGGGCGGGCCGTTCCCGTACGGCGACGATATCACCCGATTCTTCAATTCGCTTTGGAATGCTGGTCCCAGAGCGACGTGGGATGCGCAGTCGGTGTTTGGAGATACGACTGGGAAGCTCGCCGTTTCGGAGGGTCAGCTTGCAACAAAACAATATGGAAACAATCCAAACGCGGGTGAAGCTGTTCGCCACGAGGTATGGCAAGCTGAACTCACGCGAAAGTTCGGAAAAGCGGCTGCTAAAGCGGTCGGGGACGCTCATGAAAAACGCGAGAGCGATCAAAAGGATTCCGCGCGCGACCAATACAACAATAAGCTTGGGCGGGAACAAGGTCTTGCCAGCAAGAGTCGGTCAGACAGCGTAGAACGCGCAAAGAGAGATTGGCAAAATGGATGGTCCGCACGAGATAAATCAGATCCGAGACTAAAGGAAGAACTTAAGAAACTTGAACAGGATCGAAAGAAGTGAACTTTCGGCTCCTTGTCTTACTTTCTTCGCTCGTGGTGGTCACTGCTTGTGAACCAAATAGGGCTTCAGTCCCAAGCGACCAATTAGTGGGTGATCAGATCGTCACAGCATTGGAGAAATATAAGGCGGAACAGGGACATTATCCGGATCAATTGAGCGAGTTAATGCCGAGTTACATTTCGCAAATCAAATCACCACAGTATGGCGAAAAACGCTGGGACTATAATCATCAATCTGATCAAGCATCAGGCAAAGATTCCTTTGGTTTGTACATGTGGGGCCGAAAGGCGTACCAAGATGGCTATTTGTACAGTAGTGATAGAAGGCAATGGGAAGTGGTTAAGAATTCGTTTTGAGAATGCGGGCGTCATCGCCAAAGTCGGCGATCACGCCTTGAAGTAGAATCGAGCGCAGCATTGCTGCGGTAGAAGGAACGGCATCGCGGCCGCTGCGGTTTCAAACGGCTCCGGCGAGACGGAGCCTGGTCTGCCGGAAAATTAGGCGGCAAACAAACCGGCGCGCGCGAGCAATCGTGCAACGGCGTTACGTCGCTTCCGTGGCATGACGACCTTCCCGGCCGGCGGCGGTGGCGGCGGAAAAAGAAAGCGCAACGCCGGATCGACGCGCGCAGACCAGGCGCCTTCGCTGTGATCGGCACCTTCGATTTCGAGGTAGTGCAGATCGTCATGCAAGCGCCAGCCTTTCTCAATGAGGCGATCGCGCAGGACGCGGCCTCGTTCCCAACCCGGTTCGTTCGTGCCGGTATCGAGCCAGATTTTCAACGGCGGCCGGGCGGTTTCGTCGATCGCCTCCACGATCTTGTAAATGGCGCAATCATCCCACCAGATCGAGGGCGACATAACCGAGAGCCGGGTGAAATAATTCGGAAACCAAAGACCGAGCGCCAGGGTCGCGAGCCCGCCGAGCGAGGAGCCGCCGAGACCGGTAAACTCCGCTTCCCGCTTCGTGCGATATTTGCGATCGATGAACGGCTTCAGCTCCTCGATCAAGAAACGTCCATAATTGCGGAGCTGTCCTTTGCTCCGCTTTCGCTTTGGCGGATCGATCGGAGCGGGCGTCGGCGCGTACTCATGGATGCGATTCTCGCCGGTGTTTGCGATGGCGACGATGATCAACGGCTCAATCAATTTTTTTCGGATCAGTTGCTGAGCCGTTTCGTCGACTCCCCATTCCACGCCCGCGAAGGAAGTGGCCGCGTCGAAAACGTTCTGGCCGTCATGCAGGTAAAGCACCGGATATTTCCGCCCCGAAAAACGACGATAACCCGGTGGAAGATAGACAAGAACATCCCGGCGGTTCCTGAGGATCTTGGAGGGGAAGGCGCGGTGCTTTTGGATATTTCCGGTCAACGTGTTCGGCGGCATGAAAGCGAAACGCATCGCGCCTCATTTCGGACTTGTCGAGATTTCTCTTCCTGTTTGCCTTTAGGCCGGTGGCGCTTTAGGAAAAGGTTCCCGCGGCACCTCGATCCGGGAAAGCCTCATGAACGAACGCTATATCAAATGGTGGACGCCTCATATGAGCCGCGAATTCGAGATGCTCGCGTTTGGCGACGGCGGCGGAATTCCGCTCATTCTTTTTCCGACTTCGTTCGGGCGTTACTCGCAGAACAAGGACTTCGGAATTACCGACGCCATCTCCAGTTTCGTCGATAGCGGCAAGATCACGATCTATTGTCCCGACTCCGCGGACCTCGACGGTTTTTACAACAAAGCGATTCACCCGGCCGATCGTATCCGCACCCACATGGCCTTCGAGAATGTGATCGTGCACGACGTCTTCGATCTGGCGCGCCGCGAGTGCTCCGCTCCTCGCGTCGCTGTCTGCGGTGCGAGCCTTGGCGCCTATCACGCGGCGAACATCGCCTTCCGGCATCCCGACGCCGTCAGCCATCTCATTAGTCTAAGCGGCGCGTTCGACATCAGCGATTTCTTCGACGGCTATCACGACGACAACATTTATTTCAACAGCCCCTACGAATATTTGCCGAACATTTCCGACCCGTGGAAATTCAACCACATGGGCATCATTCTCGGCACCGGTGAATGGGACAACACGCGGCATGAAACCTATCGCTTGTCGGAGATGCTGAACAACAAAGGCATCCGGCATTGGCTCGACGACGGAAGGTGGCGGGGCCACGATTGGAATTATTGGCGCGACATGCTGCCGCAGTATCTGGCGAAAATCTAACAACACGCTTATGAAAAAAATCGGAATCCTTTTTGGGCAGGAGGGCAGCTTTCCTCCGGCGTTCGTCGATCGTGTGAACATGAAAACCGGCGGGAAAGATATCCAGGCCGAGTTCGTCCGGATCGACAAAGTCATTCAAGGCGAACCGTGCGGCTACGACGTGATCATCGACCGCATATCGCAGGACGTTCCGTTCTATCGCGCCTTTTTGAAGAACGCGGCGCTGACCGGAACGGCGGTGGTGAACAATCCATTTTGGTGGAGCGCGGACGAGAAGTTTTTCAACAACGCGCTCGCGACGAAGATCGACGTCGCGGTTCCCAAGACGGTGCTGTTGCCTTCCCACACACCGCCGCCGGACACGAACGACAATTCGTTTCGCAATCTCGGTTACCCGCTGGATTGGGAAGGGATTTTCGCCTACGTCGGCTGGCCCGCGTTTTTCAAACCGTTCGCCGGCGGCGGCTGGAAGAACGTGTATCGATTGCACAACTCGGAGGAATTTTTCCGGGCCTACAGCGAGACCGGCCAGTTGGTGATGATGTTGCAGGAGGAAGTGAAGTTCGACATGTACTTCCGTTGCTACTCGATCGATCAGCGGAATGTGCGGGTCATGCCGTACGAGCCGCGGCATCCTTATCACCTGCGCTACCAGACGGAGTGGCAGACGCCGAAGGAGATTCTCGCGAAGGTCGAAGAGGGCGTGCTGCGCTTGAACCAATATCTCGGCTACGATTTGAACACGGTGGAATTCGCCATTCGCGACGGCGTGCCGCTCGCGATCGATTTCTGCAACCCGGCGCCCGACGCGGAAGTGTCGAGTGTCGGCCAGGCAAATTTCGAATGGGTGGTCGAAGCCGTCTCCGATATGGCGATTCGCAAAGCGCGCGAACATGTGCCGGGTCGCGACAATTTGAGCTGGGGCAAGTTCCTCCAGGCCGCGGTGACGAAACGCGAGCTTAGCGAGCTGGCCTAACGACCAAGCTGCCGGAGCTCGACCCATGACGGCGAAAGATCACGTCTACACACTCGGGATCGAGGAGGAATTCGCGATCGTCGATCCGGCGACGCGCGAGCTGCGTTCGCACATCCAGGAAATCCTCGAGGGCGGCAAGGTCATGCTCAAAGAGCAGATCAAGCCCGAGATGCACCAATCGGTCGTCGAGCTCGGCACTGAAATCTGCCAGTCCGTCATCGACGCTCGGGAACACGTGACCGGATTGCGGAGCAAGCTGGTGGAGCTGGCTGGTCGCGGGGGCTTGAAGGTGGCATCCGCCGGCACGCATCCTTTTTCACATTGGCACGATCAACTGATCACCGAGGGCGAGCGCTACCAGGAGATCGTCAAAGACATGCAACTGCTGGCGCGGGCGAATCTGATTTTCGGTTTGCACGTGCACGTCGGGATTCCGGATCGTGAAACGGCGATCCAGATCATGAATCAAGTCCGCTATTTCCTGCCGCATCTCTATGCGCTGTCGGTTAACTCGCCGTTCTGGGTCGGTCGCAACACCGGCTTGAAAGGGTACCGGCTCAAAGTCTTCGAGCGCTTCCCGCGAACGGGAATTCCGGACGCATTCGAGAGCCTTTCCGAGTACGAAGACTACTGCAAACTGCTCGTCAAAACCGGCTGCGTCGATAACGCCAAAAAAATCTGGTGGGACATCCGCCTCCACCCATTTTTCGACACGCTCGAGTTGCGGGTTTGCGACGCGCAATCCCGCGTGGACGACACCCTCGCGCTCGCCGCCTTGATCCAGGCCATCGTGGCGAAGCTCTACAAAATGCTGCGGCAAAACACGACGTTCCGTGTTTACCGTCGCCGGCTTCTCGATGAAAACCGCTGGCGCGCGTCACGGTATGGCATCGACGGGAAGCTGATCGATTTCGGGAGGGAAGCCGAAGTCGAGACCAAGAGTTTGATCAACGAACTGCTCCAATTTGTTTCCACCGAAGTGGATGAACTCGGGAGCAAGCGCGAGATGGCGCACATCGAGCGGATCCTGCGCGAAGGAACGGGCGCCGACCGCCAGCTCGCCGTCTGGGAGGAAACCCAGGACATGAAAAAAGTCGTCGATCATGTTGTGGCGGAGACCTACGAAGGCTTGGATGTCGCACCGGTTAAAACGCCCGCTTAGATGCACCAATCCCGAATTGCTCCCGCTCACTTTTCGCGTAATGCTGATCGCTCTTTCGCCGACAAACCAACATGCCTGACCGCGCTCATACCGTAGAAATCGATCCCGCCTTGCAACCCGGTGCGCGCAACGCCATTCGCGATTGCCTGCGGCTGAAGCCGGATGAGCGCATCACCATTATCACCGATGAAGCGACCCGCGAAATTGCGGCTGCGCTCCAATGCGAAGTGGAGGAAGTCGGAGCGCAGCACGCGGTCTTTCTTCTCGAAGAATATGCCGAGCGGCCGTTGACCGACATGCCGGCGATCATTCTAGAAGACCTGGCCCAATCGCAGGTCAGTATTTTTTGCGCGCAAACGCAGCGGGGCGAACTGCGTTCGCGCATGCAGATGAGCAGCGTGGTGAACAAGAACCGGATCCGTCACGGCCACATGGTCAACATCACCCGCCAGATCATGTTGGAAGGAATGCGCGCGGATTTTCTCGCGATTGACGCGCTCAGTCAGCGGCTCGTCGAACGCGCGCGCCGGGCCCGGCGCATCAAGTGCAAAACTCCGGCCGGCACCGATTTCGAAGCCGAATTTTCGCCCGCGCTGAAGTGGCTGAAAACCAGCGGCATCATCACGCCCGATAAGTGGGGCAACCTGCCCGGCGGCGAAATTTTCACTTCACCGGCGGACTCTCGCGGCGTCTTCGTCGTCGATGGCGTGGTCGGCGATTATCTTTGCCAGAAGTACGGCGACCTACAGGAGACGCCGCTGCGGATCGAGGTCGAAAACAATCGGATCCGCGATCTCCAGTGCGAGAACCAGGAACTCCTGGAAGAATTCGGCGCCTACATCAGCACGGACGAGAATAGCAACCGCGTCGGCGAGTTTGCAGTCGGCACCAATACCGCGTGCACGCACGTGATCGGCAATATTTTGCAGGACGAAAAGATCCCCGGCATCCACATTGCGTTCGGCCATCCTTACGCCGAACACACCGGCGCGAATTGGATTTCAAAAACCCACATCGATTGCGTCGGCCGCGACTTCGACATCTGGTTCGACGAGGAGAAGGTGATGGAGCGGGGAAAGTTCTTGGTGTAAGATTCACGCATGATCGATGAGATCCGGAAGCGGCTGCAACGCGTCCCGTTTATCCCATTTTCTGTTCGGACATCTGATGGACATGAATATGCAGTGCCTACGGTCGACCACGCTCACATCTCTCCACGTGGCAATCGGGTTGTGGTTTTTGATGACGAGGACACGAGCGCTGTCCTCAGTTCGCTTCATATTAATGGCGTGGTCGAGCGAAACGAAGAATAGCGCCTAGCTGGTCTGGCGCCATGGATCCGCAACTTCGCTCGCAGTTCAACGCGGACTTTTCCGCTGAAAAGTACGCAGCGCTGTTGCATTGCGTAAACGAAACCGAAAAATGGCCGGCGGATTTTCGCATTTCGGAGACCCCGATTTTTCTGACGCGCGAATTTACTGAGGAAGTAACGCGCGCCGCGAATGAACTGGTCGAGCTCGTGCGAACATCCAAGTTTACTAAGCATTCCGCCTCGGCGATTCCGGCGGGACTGGAAGTGCCGAATGAATCGGCGCACCCGAATTTTCTTGTCGTCGATTTTGGGATTTGCACGGAGAACGGGCGACTCGTGCCGCGGTTGATCGAGCTTCAGGCGTTTCCGAGCCTGTTCGGGTTTCAACTTGTGATTCTGCATTGTTACCGCGCTGCCTACCCGGCGATCCCGCGCGATTGGACCTCGGCGTTTGGTGGAATCAAGGATGAGGCCTACATCGAAATCCTGCGGCGGACGATCATCGGCGATGCGAAGACGGAGAATGTGATCCTGCTCGAGATCGAGCCGGAAAAACAGAAGACCCGGATTGATTTCGCCGCGACGGAGACGTTGCTCGGTATCCGCCCGGTTTGCCTGACGAAACTCCGGAAACGCGGCCGGGTATTATTCTACGAACGTGACGGGGTAGAGGTGCGGGTGGAGCGGATTTACAACCGGGTCATCTTCGACGAATTGATTCGCCGGCCCGATCTCGATTTGCCATTTCGCTTTCAGGACGATCTGAACGTCGAATGGGTCGGCCATCCGAACTGGTATTTCCGAATCAGCAAACATTCGCTGCCATTTCTCAAGACCGGGCAGACTTCGCCCGCCTATTTCGCGGATGAATTTCCGGCCGGCGAGAAGATTGACGATTATGTTTTGAAGCCGCTCTATTCGTTTGCCGGTCTCGGTGTGGAGATGGAGCCGACTCGGGAAAAATTGTCAGCGCTCCAGAAACCGCAGGACTGGATTCTGCAAAAGAAAGTTCAGTACGCGGAGTTTGTGCCGACACCGGACGGTCCGAAATCGAAAGCGGAAATTCGAATGATGTTCGTCTGGCCGGACAGCGATCCTGAACCGACGCTAGTGAACAATCTCGTCCGGATGAGCCAGGGAAAAATGATGGGCGTCGACTTTAACAAAGAGAAAACCTGGGTCGGCTCAAGCATCGCGTTGCATGCAAGGTAGGGACGCCGCGCTGCGGCGTCCGGTTCATCCCGGACGAACGGACGGCGCAGCGCGCCGTCCCTACCCAGTCAGCTCTTCGTTCGTTTCCGCGAACGCGTTGACGGCGAATTCCAAATCTTCGCGCGAATGCGCCGCCGAGACCTGGGTGCGGACGCGCGCCGTCCCGTGCGGCACCACCGGATAAAAAAAGCCGATGACATAAACGCCTTTCTCGAGCATGCGCGCCGCAAACTTCTGGGAGAGCGCGGCATCGCCGAGCATGATCGGAACGATCGGATGCGTACCGGGTTTGATCGTTAGGCCACGCTCGGTCAGGGCATCACGGAAATATTTCGTGTTTTCCTCGAGCCGGTCCCGCAGCTCGGTGGAATGGCTCAGGAGCTCGAGCGCTTTGATCGATGCGGCGACAATTGGTGGCGCGACGCTGTTGGAAAAAAGATACGGACGCGACCGTTGCCGGAGGATTTCGACGATTCGTTTCCGCGCGCTCGTGAAACCGCCGCTCGCGCCGCCCAGCGCCTTGCCGAGCGTGCCGGTGATGATGTCGATTCGCCCCATCACGCCGCGATATTCATGCGTGCCGCGGCCGGTCGCTCCAAGAAAACCAGTGGCGTGCGCATCATCGATCATGGTGAGGGCGCCATGTTTTTCCGCCAGGTCACAGATCGTGCCGAGCTCGGCGATGGTTCCATCCATGGAGAAGCAGCCGTCGGTCGCGATCATCCGGATGCGCGCGCCACTCGCTTCGCCCAGTTTCGCTTCGAGGTCAGCCATGTCGTTATGTTTGTAACGAAAGCGCTGCGCTTTGCAGAGCCGGATGCCGTCGATGATGGAAGCGTGATTGAGCTCATCAGAAATGATCGCGTCCTCCGGGCCGAGCAGCGTCTCGAATAAACCGCCGTTGGCGTCGAAGGCGGACGGATACAGGATCGTGTCTTCGGTTCCGAGGAACCTGGTCAATCCGTCCTCGAGATCTTTATGGATGTCCTGCGTGCCGCAAATGAAACGGACCGAGGCCATGCCGAAACCGTGGGTATCGAGTGCCTCTTTCGCGGCCGCAATGAGGGCGGGATGGTCGGCCAGGCCGAGATAATTATTCGCGCACATATTAAGGACGCGGCGGCCACCGGAGATTCCGATTCTGGCGTCCTGCGGGCTGGTGATGATCCGTTCGGTTTTGTAAAGTCCCTGCGATCTGATCTCAGCGAGCGTGTTTGCGAGTTGATGATCGAACTCCGGCTGCACGAATTGAGAATACGCAAATCGACTTGGATCGACAAAGCGAATCGCCAGCGCGACGCTATCTAATTGTTTGTCATCCCGAGTCGCGCAGACGGCGAGGGACCTCACAAATGCAATTTGCCGCTAACGCGAAACATCACCCGAACGCTGACGGAGCGATCCTGTCCTTTCGCGAAGCGTGATAACGCCTGCGAGGTCCCTCGCCGTCTGTGCGGCTCGGGATGACAGACAGGCGCGCCATGTAGTTGCTCAGTCAGAACAATCGGCGAAAAAATACTCTTGCAAGCGGTTGTGAATAACTGTTAATAACCCTCCTCGTTGCGTAACCGGGATTATTTCTCTCTTTTCTGTCTCGCAGTCGGCGCGATGTTTCTTGGCGCGTGCGAGACCACCAGCACCACGCGGCACACGACCGCTCTTCCGAAATACGAACCGCCCCTGACGAAGCGCGATTTTCAAAATGTCCGGACGACGGCTTACACCCACACAGAATCGGATCATCTTCCTTACGGCAATCATAACGCGCTCGGCGGCCGGCTTCACGCGGCTACCGGCGCGATCCGGCGCGCTGAATATGCGCCGCGCGCGATATCAGTGAGCGGGAACGATCCGGCAGACTATCGGCGCGCGTCTTACTCCGGGCCCGCGCTCGAGAAGTTTTCGCTAAAGGAAACCAAAACCACCAAGCTGGTGAAAACGAAACACGGCACCAAGCGCGTAACGGTTACAAGAAAACCGCAGATCGGCAGCGCCGCCGCCGATTGGTCGCGCTGGCCCGCCGGGACTGTCTTTCGTCTCATCTCCACTGGTCAGGTTTTTCGAGTCGATGATTACGGCTGGGCGTTGGCGGGCCGGAACACGATCGATCTCTACATGCCTTCACGGAGCGCGATGAATTCGTGGGGGGCGCGCCCGGAAAATATTCAGATTCTGCAGTGGGGCGATCCGAACGAAAGCTTACGCCTCTTGCAGGGGCATCAGGGCTATCGCCACATACGCCGGATGGTCCTCGAACTCCAGGGCCAGGACGCCGCCGCGGCGAGCTTGGATTAGGAAGCCGCCCTCTCTACATGTCATCCCGAGCCGCAGCGACGGCGAGGGACCTCACAGCTGCAATTTACGCTGACGCGAAACGTTGGCCGCACGCTGGCGAAGTTAGCCTCTTGTTTCGCGAAGCATCATAGCGCCTGGGAGGTCCCTCGGCGCGCTGCGCCAGCCTCGGGATGACAGGACGGAACGTCACGCTGCCCAGTCGAGCACGATCTTGCCGGAGTTCCCGGATTTCATCAGCTCGAACCCTTCCCGAAAATCTTTGTAGGGAAAGCGGTGGGTGATGATTGGCGAAATATCGAGGCCGCTCTGGATCAACGCCGTCATCTTGTACCACGTCTCGAACATCTCGCGGCCGTAAATGCCTTTGATCGTCAGGCCGTGGAAGACCACGAGGTTCCAATCGATCGCGGCGCTGCCGGGCATGATGCCGAGCATCGCGATGCGGCCGCCGTTCACCATCACGTCGAGCATGTCGGTGAAGGCCTTCGGATTGCCGGACATCTCGAGGCCGACATCGAAGCCCTCGCGCATTTCGAGTTCCTTCATGGCATCGTGCAGATCGCGTTCACGCACGTCGATCGCCAGGGTCGCGCCCATCTTGCGCGCGAGATCCAGGCGATACGGATTCACATCGGTGATCACGACTTTGCGCGCCCCGGCCATTTTCGCGATCGGGACCGCCATGCAGCCGATCGGTCCGGCGCCGGTAATGAGGACGTCCTCGCCGACGAGGTCGAAGGAGAGCGCCGTGTGGACAGCGTTGCCGAGGGGGTCCGAGCACGAAAGGACATCGAGTGGAATATGCGGATCGCAGCGCCATAGATTCGTGCTCGGCACCGAAACGTATTCGGCAAAACCACCCGGCCGATTCACACCGATCCCTTTTGTGTTCGGGCAAAGATGGCGCCGGCCGGCAAGACAATTGCGGCAATGACCACAGACGATGTGGCCTTCGGTCGTGACCAGCTCGCCCTCTGTGAAATCGCGAACAGCACTGCCGACCTTGTCGATCACGCCAACGAATTCATGGCCGATCACCATCGGAACCGGGATCGTCTTCTGCGCCCATGCATCCCAGTTATAGATGTGAACGTCGGTGCCGCAGATCGAGCCTTTCTGGACGCGAATGAGGACGTCGTTAGGCCCAATCTCGGGTACGGGAACCTCCTCCAAGCCGAGTCCCGGTTCGGGATTGCGTTTGACCAGAGCCTGCATCGTTTTGCTCACTGCGATCAAACTAGATGAGTGGCGCTTGAGCGCAATCATTTCACGCCCTTCTGCGCTTGCCTTTCGCGGCATCATTTCGGATTGTGCTGCGAATGGCCGAGACGCTCGAGCGCGTCACCACCGCAAAACCGCCGACGCCGCGCTCTGTATTTGTTTTTCGTTTCGCCAGCACGCTTGTCCTCTGGTCAATCGCGCTGGGCATTATCTTTTCCGGTTACGAGCTGGCGTTTTTCGCGCTGATCGGAACGCTCGGGCTCCTCTCGCTTTGGGAATTTTACGGGATGCTCGACCACAAGGGTCTGCCGAATTTCAAGATCACCGCCATGATCTGCGGCGCGGTCATGTTATGCGGCAGTTTCTATTATTTTTCGCGGATCGGCCCCGGCCATTCCTACGATTTCGAGATGGCGGTGCTGCTCTTTTTTCTCCTCACCGTTTTCACCCGGCAAATGTTCGACGGCTTGCGCGAGGACGCGCCGCTGCGAACGATGGCCTATACGATCTTCGGTCTGCTTTACGTGCTGTGGCTTTACAATTTCATCACCAAAATCGTTTACGTCGTGCCGCGGACTCCGGCTGGAGCGGTCAGCGGACAATTTTACGTTCTCTATCTGGTGGCCATCACCAAGTTCAGCGACATGGGGGCTTATCTCACCGGCAGTCTGATCGGGCGCCATCCGCTGATTCCGCACATCAGCCCGAAAAAAACCTGGGAAGGTTTTGTCGGCGCGCTGTTTTTTTCCCTGCTGGCCAGCCTGGGAATGTTCAAGCTGATGCCTGGTCATCTCTCCGCGCTGAATTGGACGCACGCGACGGTGCTGGGATTACTGCTTGGGTTCGCGGCGGTGATCGGAGATTTGGCGGAGTCGATCGTGAAACGGAGCACCGGCGTGAAGGACTCCGGGAACCTGTTGCCGGGGATCGGCGGAGCGCTCGATCTGGTCGATAGCTTGCTCTTCACCGCGCCGTTGTTGTTTTTCTATCTGCGTCTGGTTATTCGCCTCGACTAACCGGGGGAAGCGGGAACGATTGTTTTCCGGATGAAACGCAAACGTATTGTCGTCCTCGGCGCGACGGGATCGATCGGGGAAAGCGCCCTGAAAGTGGCGCGCGACATTCCCGAGCGGATGGAGATCGTCGGGCTCGCCGCGAACAGCAATGCAAAAAAGCTGGCGACGCAGGCCAACGCGGTCCGGCCGAAAGCGGTTTGTCTGGTGGATGAAACGAAGATCGCCCAGTTGCGCGCCGCGCTGGAATACGAACCGCGGATTTTCGCAGGCGAAAAAGGACTGATCGAGATCGCGTGTCTGGATGAGGCCGCGATGGTGCTTGTCGCGGTCGTGGGGACGGGCGGGTTGCGGCCGGCGCTGGCGGCGATCGAGGCGGGAAAAGATCTGGCGGTCGCGAGCAAGGAAATACTCGTGATGGCGGGGGAGATCGTGACGCGGGAGGCGGAGAAGAAGGGGATCCAGATATTACCGGTTGATAGCGAGCACAACGCGATCTTTCAGTGCCTAGATTCTCAGGGAAAACGCTCCCGCAGGGCGGGACCAAACGCCGAATACCGAACGTCGAACGAAGACGTCCGGAGACTGATCCTCACCGCTTCAGGAGGACCATTTCGGGAAAGAGCGGCGAAGGAGTTTGAATCGATCACGGTCGAGCAGGCGTTGAAACATCCGACCTGGAACATGGGGCCGAAGATCACGATCGATTCGGCGACTCTCTTTAATAAAGGACTCGAGATGATCGAGGCGCATTGGCTTTTCGAGGTGGAGATGAAGCGCGTGGAAGTGGTGATCCATCCGCAAAGCATTGTCCATTCGATGGTGGAATTCAGCGACGGCTCGGTGCTTGCACAGCTTAGCCATTCGGACATGTGTTTTCCGATTCAGTACGCGGTGACCTGGCCGGAGCGCGTCCCGAATTCATTACCGCCGCTCGATTTCGGAAAGCTGCGGCAACTGGATTTTTCGACGCCTCGCTATGAAGATTTCCCGGCGCTGAATCTGGCCCGGCGCGCGGGCGACCAAGGGGGAACATTGCCGGCGGTTTTGAACGCGGCGAATGAAGTGGCGGTCTCAGCTTTCCTTGATCACGCCATTTCGTTTCCGCGCATCTGGCAAATGGTCGAGCAGATCATGGATCGCCACACGAACGTTGCGCACCCCGATCTCGATGCAATATTGCGGGCCGATCAATGGGCCAGGCAGGAAGCATTAACCGCAGTACAGAATTCTTAATTTGGAAACCAGGAAGCCAGGAGATGGACTTTATTTATTTTCTCTTGGGTTCATGGCTTCCTGATTCATTCCGATGATCTTTCAGATTTTTCGCGTCTTCGTCATCGTTCTCGAAGTCATTGTTCTCTTTAATCTGCTCATCGTTGTCCATGAGCTGGGACATTTCCTGGCCGCGCGCTGGCGCGGGCTGTTTATCGAAGGCTTCGGCGTCTGGTTCGGCAAACCGATCTGGAAGAAGACGATCAACGGCGTCCAGTACTCGTTAGGCTCGCTTCCCTTCGGCGGGTTCGTGAAATTGCCGCAGCTCGCCCCGATGGACATCATCGAGGGGAAGGCGGACATGGAACGCGAGAAACTCCCGCCGATTTCGGCCCTCGACAAAATCATCGTGGCGGTGGCGGGCCCGCTTTTCAGTCTGCTCCTGGCGCTGTTCTTTGCCGTGATCGTTTACGCGGTCGGTCATCCGGTGAGCGAGTCGGACCTGACAACCGTGATCGGGTATGTGGAGCACGATTCGCCTGCGGAAAAAGCGGGACTGATGGCGGGCGACAAAATTCTCGAAGTGGACGGCAAGCGCGTCGTGCGATTTAGCGGAATGAACGACAGTGTCATCTGGAACGTGCTCCGGAGCGAAGAGCCCACGATCCCGATCAAGGTCGAGCGCGCCGGCGAGGTGCGAACGTTTCCGGTGGCCCCGTTCAAAACCGAAACGCGCGGATGGCGGAGAAAAAGCGTGCGGCAAATAATGATCCTGCCGGCGCAGACGCCATTGATCGATCAAGTCCAGCCTGACAGTCCCGCGGCGGCGGCGGGCTTGAAGCATGGCGACGTCGTTGTCGGTTTTAACGGGACGCGCATTTATCATCCGCTGGCGGTTGCCGATTACATCGAGGCCCATCCGAATCAGCCAATAACGTTGCAGGTGAATCGGGATGGCGCCGTCATGGACGTGACGGTGCAGCCGAAGATTTTGAGCGGCGGAAAAGTACCGCGGGTTGGGATTCAATGGGAAGCGAATGGGCGCATGTCGGTCTCGCACCCGAACCCGATCGAACAGGTTTACAACAGCGTGACGAGCACGCTGAACACGATCGGCGCGGTCGCGTCGCCGAAGTCGGATGTGAAGCTGCAGCATTTGAGCGGGCCGATCGGTATCGGCCGGATCTACTATCTGCTTTTCCAGAGCGAGAGCGGCTGGCAGCTCGCTTTGTGGTTCAGTGTAATCCTGAACGTCAATCTCGCGATCTTAAACATGCTGCCGATTCCGGTTCTGGACGGTGGCCATATCGTGCTCGCCATCATTGAATCGATTCGGCGGAAGCCGGTCAACATGCGGCTCCTCGAAATGATCCAAACCGGTTGCGCCGTGCTGATCATTGGCTACATGCTCTACGTCACGTTCTACGACGCGCAGGATTTGCCCTTCATCCGGAACAAGCTCGACAAGATGGAGACGCAATCCGCCCCGGCCAAGCCGACGCCGTAAGCCGCCCGCGAAATTCTGCGTTAGAACTTGATCGAAACGCCGCCGTAGTAGTTCCGGCGATACGCGGGCAAAATGCCTTCGTCGCGCACTTCGGCCCAGAAATCTTCGTCGAACAAATTATTGATGCCCGCGAAAACTCCGAGACGACCGTTGCAGAAATTTACTTCGGCCGTCAGGTCCCAGACTTTGTAAGCCGGGACGAAATGGGTCGCGGTATTGTTTGCGTTGGCGAAATGGTCATCCACGATCGTGCCGATCAGCCCGAGCTTGACCCGATCCTTCCACCGATAAATGCCGCCGACTTTGAACTGGTAATCGGGAGCGTAAGCCGGAATAAAACCATTATTGGGCCCGGAAGTGAACTCGGCGTCGAGCAGGGTTACGTTGCCATACAGGTTGAATCGGCCGTAGGGACTTTCCGCGCCGCCATTGATCATCGCCAGGATATCGAGTTCCATCGCCGCTTCGAATCCCATGAAATGCGCGTCGCCGACGTTGCCGGTGGAAACGATTCCGCCCGGCAGGCTGGTGTCGCCCACCTGATCGTCGAAGGTGTAATAGAATGCGCCCACGTCGATGGTCAGATAAGGCAGCGGTTTGCCGCGTAGTCCCAGTTCGAACTGGAGCGAATTTCCTTCTTTCAGATCGCCGTTGACGACACCGGTCGCACTCGTCGGGACCAGCTCTCCATAGGTCCGCGGCCGGTAAGCTTGCGCAACGGTGCCGTAGAGTTCCAGACGCGGAGGTCCACCCGCGGCCATCGTGGTCGTCGCCGTCATATTCTTCGCGTCCTTGGCATCCTTCGCGGCGTTGGTGACGGCATGCTCGCCCTCGAGCAACACGTAGCCGATTCCCAAACTAAACAGCGGCACGAAAGAGAAGTCGTCGCGGGTCAGAAGATTGCTTGGCCTCGTGATGTTGAAGGTTTCGTCCAGGCTTTGGCTGAGGAACTCCAGCCGCATCCCCGGAGTGATGGATAAGCGGCCGAAGTGGAATCGGTTCTCCGCGAAAAGCGACCAGTCCGTAGTCTCGCCCGTGGTGAAATTGCGCTGATCTCCGCTGTCGGCGCCCGGTGTCGTCCCGCGCTCATCGTCCCGATCCTGGAGCGCATGATAGAAATACACGCCGCCCGCAAAAGTCGAAGTGTCGCCGGCCAGCGCGTAATCATGACGCAAGCGCAGCTCCGCGCCTTCCGTCCAGGCTTCGCGCAACTGAATCGAGTTGGTGCTCGCCGCTCCGCCCACGGGCAAGGTGCCGACACCACCGCCGCGTTGCCGCTTGCTATACCGAGAGAGATAGCCACCGAATGCTTTGATATCCAACTGCGTGTGCTCGGAAAACATCTGCTCGTATTCGAGCACAGCGGAATACCGCTTGAGCCGGAAGCGGTCGAAGAAACGCGAGCTGGCATTCCGATCGACCTGATAAAGGACGTTGGCCGCCAGGGGCACAGTCGGATCGATGGTCGTGCGGAGCCCGCCCGGCTCGCCGTGCTCTTCATCGTAGGCGTCGAGCGTGAGAATGAAGCGGGCCTCGCCGCTCACATCGTAAACGAGTTTCAGGCTGCCGTTGTTGAGATCGTAGTCGCTGTTTGCGCGAAAGCCTTCGCGCTCGCGGTGATCGTAGTACGCGTAATAGCCGAGCCGGCCGACCGTGCCGTCGATTGCGGTGAAGCTGGTGAACAATTCGTCGGTCCCATACAGATTCTTCGTCACGAATCCAAAGTGCGTATCCTTGCGCGGCATTTTCATGATGAAATTGAGCGCGCCCCCCGGCTGCGGCCCGAACTGCAACGCTGCGCCGGCGCGGATGAACTCGATCCGTTCGACCGCATCGAGGATCGGTGTGTAATGCGTCTCGGGAAAACCAAACTGCTCGTTCTTGATCGAGACGCCGTCCTTGAGCACCTGCATCAGCTCGGCTCGCTGTGAATCGAGGCCGCGATATCCGAAATTGATGATCGGCGAGGAAGGTTCCTCGCTCACGAGAAGACCCGGCGTCGTCGCCAGGACCTCGCGATAATTATTGTTCGCCACTTCGGGAAATTCCTCCGGCTTCACGAACGAAGTTTTCTTGCCGGAGTTGATGCGGGTTCCTTCGACTTCAGGCAGGGCCGGGTATTCGACCGGATTCACGTCGAAGCCTTGAACGACGATGTGCTCCGCTTCCACGATGTTCTCCGTAGTTACGGTGGCGCCCAACGAAAGCGACGCATCCGCCAGACGCGTGCCATTCGCCGTGACCGGAGCGGTATCTTCACCCGCGCCTGTTTCGGGAAGGCAGAAAAACGCCAAAGCCAGAACGGGCGGCCCGAACCGGAGACAGGATCTGCGAACCATTTCCGCAGAACACCACAACTGCGAAGACCAGCGCAAGCACTTTCATGACGGGTTTGTAATTCTTGCGATTCGGGCTGTCACCCGGGCAATCGCTCGAAAATATCCGCGCGTGCTGAAAAATGGGCTTGCCACAGGTATTACGAATTTGTAATCCCACGGGTGCCGATGAAATCTTCATCTGGAAACGCGCTCCTCCGAGCCGCCATCGCGCTTGGATTTCTCGGCTGTCTGGTGGCCGAAGAAGCTCTCCCTGCCGAAACGGCTACGCGCGAGCCGAACGCCGTCTTCGGTGCATCAGTCTGCCAAGGCGACCACTCCGACTCGGTCATCGGGGACGTGGTGGAGATCGGCCAGCCGGATGACTTCGGCGGTGCTTTTGAAGATCCGGGCGAGATGCTTCGCGTTGATATTCAGCGGCAGCGCACGTTTGGAATCGATCGCGTAGAGATCGCACCGAAAGCGATCTTGAAGGCTGCGCGGAATACCCGGCCAAATATTTCTCCGCCACTCTTGGTGTGATTCACCTTTGACCGAGACCGCGGTTTTCGCGGCATGCTCGGTTGCACTCGACGCATGGCCGGCGTCAAAGCCGGAGCGGCTCAATGAGCCGGCCCGGTGTTTCCAACCCGCTTCAAGTCAGGCGCTCTTTAACCTCGAACCCATTTAGAAAACTATGTCCGACAATTTATATTCCCGACCAGGTTCCCTAACGTTTGCCAACCTGATCGCTCTTCTCGCTTGTTTTGCGTTTAGTACATCAGTCGCGGCCCAGGATGTTACTTCCCAAACGATTGTCGTGACCGGCGCCGAGGTTTCGCCCACGCCTCATCCGCACGATGACACGCGGCCGAAGCTCGAGCACATCATGAAGGAGGTGACTGATACGCAGATCACCGTCACCAAGAAGGCGACTGTGATCAAGCTCGACAAGCAGCCGCCGGTGCAGAACAACAACCTGCAGGAACTCTTCACCAAAGCGCCAGGCCTTCTGGTTTCGGAGCAACAAAACCCCGGCCAATACAACTACAGTTATCGCGGCTTGGGGAATCCTCAGGAATCCGAATACACCCTGTTCCTCCAGGATGGTCTGCCTCTGATGAGCGAGTGGATTGGTTTTCCGACGCTCTACTATCAGCCGGTTCCGCAAAGCGTGAGCGAGATTCAACTGATTCGCGGCGGCAGCAGTCTGCTTTACGGGCCGGAACCGGCGCCGTCTGTGAACTTCATATCACAACGTCCTGCGCCGGGGACGCCGTGGGGCGCTTACTTCGAACAAACCGGAGGCGCCGACGGATATTACAACACCTACGCCGCCGTTCAGGAGGCGAACGGCCCATTTGAATTGCGTCTCGATGCCGACTACCAGCACTCCGACGGGCAGCGTGACAATGGTGAATACAATCTCTGGCAGGCCGACGGTTATTTCGGCTACCGCCCGGACAATAAGCAGCTGATCGCGCTCGATATTCATGCGAGCCGATTCGAGGGCGGCGATCCGGGCCGGCTCACCCTGGCTCAGTTCGACGCCAACCAGAATTTTTCACCCACGCCCTACAACCACAATTGGGTCGATCGTTACACGGCCGTTCTTCGTTACGAGTTGGAATTCGGAAACGGCTGGCTCATGCAAGCCAAAGGATGGTTTACCCACCAGGACATCGATGCGCGCAGCGGCGCAAATCTCACCGCAGCTGGCGCCAACCCGACGAGCACCTTGTTTGGCTACGAAGAGTTTAACAATGGCGGGGTCGATCTTCGGTTTCGGAAGAAATGGGGTGAAGGCACGATGTTCCGCGGCAGCGCTCTCACTTTCGGTGGCGTCGCTTATCATGGTGAGGCGCCTTTCAATCGCTACACGCTGAACAACGCCAATACCGGCCCAAACTTTCTCTTCGCGCCGCGCGGCACAACCTCGGGCGTCATCCCTCTCCAGCAGGAGCGCAGCGTCGATTACCAGGCGTTCTTCATGGAGGACCTGATCCGGATCGGGAAATTCCACATTGTTCCGTCATTCCGGCTCGATCATGAAAACGTCGAGGTCGATTCAACTTTCGCCCCGTGGCGGCCAAACCCAACGGTAACGCCGCCTATTACCGCCACAACCGGCCCCGCTCAAATCAGCGCCGATCACTGGGTGCCACTGTGGGGAATCGGGTTAGGGAACGATTTCGGCAAGGGAAATGAGACCTACTTCAGCGCTACCTCAGGTTGGAGGCCGACGCGGTTCTTCGATATCGCCGGCACCACTCGGACGATCCTGCCCGGCGCGGCGATCCCGGACCCATTCCAATCGCTCGATCTCGAGTTGGGCGTCCATGGCACCCCGCTGAAAGGTTTTTGGTACGACGTCGGTTTGTTCTGGATGGAGTTCAGCAACCGCACTGAATCGCAAAACGTCACCACCACCGATTTCATCATCGTCAACACCGGCAACACGCGGCATCGCGGGCTTGAAGCCGAAGTCTCTTATGATTTCCTGGCGCCATTCCAACATGATGAGGTGACGCCAGTGCCGGACTCGAAGTCATCGAACAAAGACACGCCGGTAGCGCCGGTCGTGTCTCGCCCACTGCAGTTGGTTGTATTCAGCAACGTTCAGTTTCTCGACGCGGAATTTACTGAAAGCACCCAGATCGTGCCCAATAGCGGAGGCAGAACCTTCGTCGGAAACGAACCCGCCTATGCCCCGGATCTCATCTGGAAGGGCGGGATCAGTTTCCGAAAGGAGAAATGCTTCAACGTCACCTTTTCGGGCGTCTATGTGGCGGACCAATTCTGGGCGGACTCCAACGCGCCGCTTCTGGCCGGGGCCGTCGTGAGCGTTCCGGCCGTGATCCCGTCCTACAAGGTCTTCAACCTTTCGACCGAATGGTACCTCACCAAAAACGTCCGCCTGATCGCGGGCGTCTCGAATCTGTTCGATGAAGAATACTATTCGCGCGCTTTTCTGACCGGCTTGATCGATCCCGCGCCGCGCCGCACCGGGTATGCCGGCGTTTCGGTGGAATTCTGAGGAACGGATGGGAGGGTGCGTCGCACGTTGCGGAGCGTACGTCCTTTGGTTACGGGACGGCGGTCTTTGTCGAGCTCGCGGCGGTGTGACATGCGGGATTGAATCGATGCAGGGCGGCGATATGTTGGGCAGAATGACGTTTGAGGAGATCAGGAAACTATATTACGCAGCGCCTTTTCGGCCGTTTGAGATTATCATGACGAACGGGCGGCACGTCCGGGTGGATCATTCTGAATTCATGGCGCTGTCGCCGGATGAGGATGTCATCGTGGTGTTTGAGTCGGATGGCCATTTGACTATTGATGTTCCGCTTATCATCGCTGTGAAGGAACTTCGAAACGGCGCCCGCCCGCGCAAGCGCAAGCGGTGAACTACTGCGATAATCCGTATCGTTATCAGCGTCGCGCCACGCGCGAGGTGATGATCGGCCGCGTCGGAGTTGGCGGAACGAACCCGATCCGGGTCCAGTCGATGATCACTTGCGACACGATGGACACCGAAGCGTCCATCGCGCAGACGATCGAGCTCGCGGAAGCGGGTTGCGAGATCGTGCGGATTACGGCGCCGACGGTAAAGGACTCCGCGAATTTGCAGAACATCGTGCGCGGTTTGCGCGAGCGCGGATGCGACGTGCCGATCGTAGCGGACATTCATTTCAAACCCGAAGCTGCGATGGAAGCGGCGAGGTGGGTGGAAAAGGTTCGGATCAACCCGGGGAACTACGCGGACTCGAAAAAGTTCAAGATCGTGGAATACACGGACGAGCAGTACGCCGCGGAGCTGGAGCGGATCCGCGAGCGCTTCACGCCGCTGGTGAAACGCTGCAAGGAACTCGGGCGAGCAATGCGGATCGGCACAAACCACGGCTCGCTCTCCGATCGGATCATGAACCGCTATGGCGACACCCCGCTCGGGATGGTCGAGAGCGCGCTCGAATTCGCCCGAATCGCACGCGATCTCGACTATCACGCGTTCGTTTTCTCGATGAAATCGAGCAACCCCAAGGTGATGATCAATGCTTATCGGTTGCTCGTGGCGCGCCTGAATGAGCTGGACGCAGAGGTCAGAGGTCTGAGGTCAGAGGTCAGTGAGAAAAGAACCGAGGACAATCCGATCTCTGACTTCCGACCTCTGACTTCCGATTCCTGGAATTATCCGATTCACCTGGGCGTAACCGAGGCGGGCGAAGGCGAGGACGCGCGGATCAAGAGCGCGATTGGGATTGGCTCGCTCCTGCACGATGGAATAGGCGACACGATTCGCGTTTCGCTCACCGAGGATAGCGTGCATGAAATTCCCGTCGCGCGAGCGCTGGCGGAAATGGTGGAACGCAGCAGCCGCTCGCCTAACGAGCAAGCGAGGCCGGTCCGCCTGTCCTACAATCCCTTTGAGTACGAGCGGCGAGGTTCGAGCAAGATCGAGTGCGGGGAGATCAAGCTCGGCGGAGACGAATTGATTCGGGTGGTTATTCGCCAGGCGAATTTCGACAAGGTCGCGCACAAACTCGATCGCCTGGGAGATTATCAGCCGGAGATTGTTTATGAGACGGCCGGGATCGTGGAAGTCGATCCGCGCGACGAAGCGGCCATAACGCGATTGAATGAATCGGCTGCGCCGGAATTCGTCACGGTTCGGGATGACGTGCCGATGCCGGTGATCACGGCGTTTCGATTGCTCGCCTCAAAGCTCGCACCGCATCACCCGATTTTACTGAAGGATGAAGGAGGAAGGAGGATGGATGAAGGCGGAGATTTTTTGCGGATTCTCCTGACGGCAGCAACCAATATCGGCTCGCTGCTTTGCGATGGAATCGGCGATGCTATCCTTATCCAAGGCGAAGAAGCGCCGGGCCAGGCTTTACGCTTGAGCTACAACATCCTGCAAGCGGCCGGCTCGCGCATTTTCAAAACCGATTATGTGGCCTGCCCCTCTTGCGGCCGCACTTTGTTTAATCTCCAGACGACGACCGCGCGCATCAAGGCAGCGACGGTGCACTTGAAGGGCGTGAAGATCGCGATCATGGGCTGCATCGTAAACGGTCCGGGTGAAATGGCGGACGCGGATTTTGGATATGTAGGCGGGGCGCCGGGGAAGGTGAATCTTTACGTGGGCAAGACGGCGGTGAAGTTCAATATCCCGGAAGCGGACGCGGTGGATCGGCTGCAGGATCTGATTCGCGAGCATGGGAAATGGGTCGAACCGGTGAGCGCTACGCCCCTTCTAATAGGATAGCGTTTTCATGGAAGCGGTCCTGGCTTGCCGGAAGCGCGCTCTCGCATAATATTTCAGGCAGGGTCAATCAAAGGGAAGGACAAGGAAAACACTATGAAATACAAAATTGCTGTTCTGTTAGCCGCGCTCCTTTGCACCGGGGCGATGATGCCGACGACTGCGGAAGCGCTCAGGATCAACGTCTCGATCGGAGATCGCCCATACTACATACATGGGCCTTGGTATTATAATAACGGCGTGCGTTGGTATTGGATTCCTGGTCATTGGTCCTGGCGCCATCGCCATCGTGTCTGGGTCCCCGGCCACTACTCGCCGCGATAGGCCCGGTGGCTGAAGAAGTTTAGATCGAAAGCGCGCGGCATTTCCATGTCACGCGTTTTCGTTTTCGCGATTGGTTGACAATCGGCTGGGCGCGATGTCGTTTCCTGCTGTCCCCAAATGCTCATGAGAAAAATTCTAATAACTCTATTGGCGGCAGGTTCGCTCGGAATGATCTGTTCCTGTTCGAAACCCCAGCCGGCGGCGAACTCGACGCCCGATCCAAACGTGCCGAGTCGCGCGCAAAAGCAACAACAAGCCATCAGCAAAGCGTCGGACCAACTTCGGAAGCAGCAGGAGAGTGGGAGTCCGGCGGATGAGAAAGCGCCTCCCATGACCTCGCCGACGCCGACACCGTAAACCAGCGCAAAACGGCCTTGCCCGCTTGCTCTGAGTGAACGATGGCGTGAGCTAAAGGCAGTCGCCGCTCCCGGAGCGGCCCTATTTTTGCAGGGGAGCGAATTTCATTTGTTCGCAGCACTCACTAGATGGCACGCCGCCCGCGCCGACAAAATATTTGCGGGTTTGGAGAAAATAAACCTTGTCAGTCATCAGACGGTTCTCTAAAACGGCCAGACTGACCGCGGCTCTTAAAGGCAAACGCACTGAAAGAAATCACGGTTTTCAACTCCGCAAATATGAAATCACTCGTATCCAAATCCTCTTACCGTAAATTCTATTCATGGGCTTTAGCCCTCTCGCTGCTCTTAGGAGCTGCCGCATTTTTCTGGTCTTCGGCCGAGAAAGCGATCGCCGCTCCAACGGCCGCGCAAGCCGCGCCGAATCCGCTGGACCTGATGACGGATAATGCTCGGATCGCGCGCATTTATTCGTATTGGGCAGAGCGCGGGGCCACCGCTCACGTCGAAGGCAATATGCTGGTTTTCAAGGATGCAGACGGCACGAGCGTGGCTGATCCAAACAATGTTGGTGATCGTACTGGCGGCGAGTTGGGCAGACAAGACCCCGATTTCCCGGGTGGCGTTCCGATTCGCGGCGGCCAGGCCGAGTACGCGATCGCGGTCGATAGCACTGGTCAGCACGTGGTCATCGGCTTTAACGACACGCGTGGGTTTTCCCTCAATCCGGCCAGTCTCTCGGGCTTCTACTTTTCCGATGACGGTGGCGTGACCTTCACGGATGGCCGGCAGTTGCCCATCCCCGTCGCGCAACAGACCACGATCGGCACGACCATACTTCCGCAGGTTTTTGGTGACCCGGACATCAAGTACTTTGGCGGCAGCATTTTCATTTATTCGTCAATCTTCGTTAAGAACAACCTCGGCGCGCCCGGTCTGCCTGCAACCAGCCAGACGATGTGCGTCCATCGCTCGACCGACTTCGGCCACACCTGGCAGGGGCCTTTCGAGGTGACGGGCGCAACCCGGCCTACCGGTCCCACTGATTCCGCGGACAAGGAATACATCGACATCAACCCATCGACTGGCCGATGCATCATGCACTGGTCGAACTTTATCGCGAACGGCGCCGGCGGCGTTGAGGAACTCTCAACCTTTAGCGATAACGTGGCCACCGGTAATCCGCCTACGTGGTCAGTGAAGTCTCTCGTTTACGCCGCAGCCCCCGGACAGTCGGGCCAGGGAATTATGCCGAAATTTAAGGGCGATGCCACGACCGTGTATTCAGTTACCGGTGACAGAGGACGCACTGCGACCGATCCGAGCGGATATAATCTGATCAATGAAATGTTCTTCAAGTCGACCGACCAGGGCGTAACCTGGAGTCCGGGCCTCTCGCTGAGCGGCGGCGATTTCAGGCCGTGCGATCGAGCCCTCGGTAATGACCGGGATCACCACTTCCCCTCCATCGCTGTGGACCGAAGCGGCACGGCGACGGCAGGAAACGTCTATGTCGTCTGGGCCGGCAACGCCTTGCTAGACGGAGCTGATATCTCGTTCGTTCGGAGCACGGACAACGGTGCCACCTTCTCCGCGCAAAGACGCATCAACAGCCGGCCGGGCAACGATCGAAACCAATGGTTCCCAACCGTTGCCGTCGATAACGGCACGGGACGCGTGACCGTTACCTACTACGATGAGGGTCTCGCCACCACTGGCGACTTGATCGAAATCTCGTGCCAGAGCTCGACCGACGGCGGTCTAAACTTCAGCAAACCGGTGCCGTTGAGCTTCGAGCCATTCAGAGCCGGTTGGGGTAACGACACTGGCCAGCCGAACCTGGGTGACTACAACATGACGGTGGCGCAGGGCGGAGAACTGTTCAACGCGCATGCCGCCACGGAACTGAAGCCTTTTGGCGACGGTCAGGGGAGCGCGAATGATTCCGCCACCGGCAGCCCAGGCAACATGACGGTGCCCGATCTGTTCTTCCGCCGGACCACCTTGCCGGCACGGCCCAGCTTGCGCCTGGCGAACTACACGAACGCGCAAAGCGGCGGCTTCGGTGCTCTCAGCTTCACCGATAGCGGCGGTAACGGTTTCATTGATCCGGGTGATACGGTCAACTTCACAATCCCGTTGCAAAACTATGTGACGAATACTGCGCTCACGACTCCGCCCGCGACCCCTGCATCGGTCACGGGGATCAGCGCCACGATCTCGACTACGACTCCCGGCGTAACCTTCACAACCAACACGTCGGCCTATGCGAGCATTCCCGCGGGCGGCACTGCTAATAACACTACGGCCTTCGTGGCGCAGTTCTCTAATAGCTTCGTGCCCGGCACGCGGGTGCAGCTTACGCTGACAGTAACAACCGCCCAGGGAACTGCGGTGTTCAATTACTCGCAGCCCACTGGCACACCGAAAGTCGCGTCAATCCTGCTGTCGGAGAACTTCGACAGCACGATTCCAGGCTCGCTGCCGGCGGGTTGGAGCTCAAACGCCAATCAGGGTCCCCGGATTCTCTGGTCGGTGAATAGTACGGCCTTCCGTGATCAACCGAACAACTCGTGCTTCATGTTGAATGATACAGGCCCCGCTCGCTCGGAGCGCCTGTTCAGCCCGGTGATGGATATTCCGGCGAACGCCGAATACATCACGATCGATATGGATGTCGCGACCAACTCGGAAGACGACGCGAATTACCGATATCTCGGTTACGATGGCTTCCTGCTGCGCGTCCTCGATAATACCACGGGCAGATTTGCCCGCTCGGTCATGATCGAGGCGTTCGCGGAAGAATTCACGAATGGCGATGCCCAGTGGTATCCGAAAGACTTCCCGCGCCGGAACCAATCCTTCCAGGATATCGGCGCATGGAGCGGTCACTCGGGCGGATTCAAACACGTTCGCATGAAGTTCCCGGCAGCGAGCCTGACACCGGCCGTTGGGGTCAACAGCTTGAATGGCGCGCAAATTCAGCTGCGCTTCGAATACGAGCAGGATTCGAACACGGCGGGCACAGTCAATCCGCTCTTCACGTCACGTAATGCCGCGGGTGTTGCGTTTGACAACCTTGTCGTAGCGGTCGTTGCGTCGGCACCAGCGGGCGCCCCGCAGCCAAACTCGTCGCCCACACCGACGCCAACTCCGACTCCGTCGCAGCTGGTTAACGTGTCGACCCGCGCTCGAGTTGAGACCGGCACCGGCAATGAAATCATTGGCGGTTTCATTATCCAGGGCAGTGGAAACAAGAATGTGATCATCCGCGGCCTCGGGCCTTCGTTGCAGAACAATGGTCTGAGCGACTTCCTCGTTAACCCGACGTTGGAACTGCGTAATTCGGGCGGTGTGCTCGCCACCAACCAGGACTGGAGAGATACCCAGGAAGCCGCCATCAAGGCAACGGGCATCCCGCCGCTCTATGATGTCGAATCAGCGATCGTCGCCTCATTGCCTGCTGGCGGATATACCGTCATCCTGAAAGGACTCGGCGGTGGAACAGGCCTTGGCTTGATCGAAGTTTACGATCTGGCCACTGGAGCTACGACCAAACTGGCAAACCTCAGCACCCGCGCTTCGGTCAAGACGGGAAATAACGTCATGATCGGAGGCTTCTATGTGGATGCCGGCACCGGCGGCGCAAACGTAGCCGTGCGTGCTCTGGGTCCATCGTTAACAGCTCTCGGCGTCCCTGGCGCCTTGCCTGATCCGACGCTGGAATTGCGCGACGGCGATGGAGTCCTAATCCTCGCGGACGACGATTGGCAGGACAACGCGGGCCAGGCGGCAGCCCTCACGGCTGCTGGCATGGCGCCTTCGAATGCCAAGGAGTCGGCGGTGATCAAGTTCCTGGTGCCCGGCGCTTACACAGCGATCGTCCAAGGCAGAAACGGAACGCCAACCGGAGTAGGATTAGTCGAAATCTACAACCTTCCGTAACTGATAACCGTTGCCGGCGAATGAACGCTCGCCGGTAGCAAGCGAGCCTGAAATTCGAACAGCTCCGCGGGAAACCGCGGAGCTGTTTCGCTTTTCTGGAAGGAGACCCATATCGCGCGGCTTTAGCGGGCATGTCTGTTGACGCAACCACCCATCGCGACCATATTCGCGCTCCTCAATTTCGAGGATCGTCCCATGGACAAGATTCGTAACATCGCCATCATTGCGCACGTCGACCACGGCAAGACCACTCTTGTCGATCAACTCCTGCGCCAATCGGGCACCTTCCGCTCGAATCAAAAAATCGAGGACCGGATGATGGATTCGATGGATCTCGAGCGCGAAAAAGGGATCACGATTCGCGCCAAGAACGCGGCGTTTCAATGGAACGGCTACCGCATCAACATCGTCGACACACCGGGCCACGCCGACTTTGGCGGCGAAGTCGAACGCATCATGAAAATGGTAGACGGCGTGTTGCTCGTGGTCGACGCGCACGATGGGCCGCAGGCGCAGACGCGATTCGTTTTGCGCAAGGCGCTCGAAAATCACGCCAAGCCGATCGTGGTGATCAACAAGATCGATCGCGAAAATGCCCGGCCGCACAAGGTGCTCGATCTCGTGTTCGATCTTTTTGTCGAGCTCAAGGCAACGGACGAGCAACTCGATTTCCCGATCATCTACGCGAGCGCGAAGAACGGTTTCGCCATGCGGGAGCTGCACGAAAACAGCGAAGACATGACGCCCTTGTTCGAAGCCATCGTGAAATACGTGCCGCCGCCGGAAGTTTCACCCGAGCCTTTTTTTCAAATGCTCGTTTCGAATCTCGACTACAGCGATTACCTCGGCCGCATCGCGCTGGGACGCATCGTCAGCGGGCGGGTGAGCGTGGGCGATTCGATCGTCTGCATTCATCGCGATGGCCGGCGGGAGCGGGCCAGCGTTACCGGGCTTTATACTTTCGCCGGCATGGGGCAGGTGGAGTTAAAGCACGCGAGCGTGGGAGACATCATCGGGTTGACCGGCTTCGAAGAAGTTTACATCGGCGAAACTCTCACCGACCGCGAGGAACATCCGCCGCTCCAGTTTGTCGATATCGATCCGCCTACCATTCGAATGCGAATTCTCGTGAATGATTCGCCCTTTGCCGGGCGCGAAGGAAAATTTGTCACCGCGCGCCACGTCCGTGAGCGGCTAATCCGCGAGACGCGCGGGAACGTTTCGCTGCAGGTGAAAGACACCGAAGCGGCGGGCGCGTTTGAGATCAATGCGCGGGGCGAAATGCAGATCGCGATCCTGGTCGAACAAATGCGGCGCGAAGGCTACGAAGTGATGGTCTCGCGCCCCGAGGTGATTTTTAAGCGCGACGATAACGGGGCGTTGCTCGAGCCGCTCGAGGATCTGTTCGTCGAAGTGCCGAACGAAAATCTCGGCGATGTCTTGCAATCACTCGCCGCCCGCAAGGGCGAGATTGTGAGCATGGATCATCACGCCACTCGCGTCTCGGTCGAAGCGATTATTCCTACCCGCGGCCTGATCGGATTTGAAAGCGATCTGGTTAACCTGACCCGGGGCGAAGGATTGATGAGCCATCTCTTTCGCGAATATGCCCCGTTCAAGGGCGAGCTCGAAGGCCGCACCCGAGGTGTGATGATTTCGATGGAAGCCGGCGTCAGCAAGGCCTATGCGCTCAACAATATCCAAGCACGCGGGAAACTTTTTGTTGGGCCGCAAGAAGAAATTTATGCGGGCATGATCGTGGGCGAAAACGCGCGCCCGGAAGATCTCCCCGTTAATCCCTGCAAGGCGAAAAACCTCACGAACATGCGCAGTCAGGGCGATGGAAAAGGCATTCAGCTGGAAGCGCCGCTCAAGATGACGCTCGAGCGCGCCATCGAATACATCAGCGCAGATGAATTCGTCGAGGCCACTCCGAAATCCCTCCGGCTCCGCAAACGCATCCTGGATCCCACCGCCCGCAAACGCGCGCAGAACGCCGCTTAAATCGACCCACGGATTTGTTGACAATAACCGCTGAAGACGGTTAAATAATTTCGTTCGTTTGCCTCCTCGATAACATTCCCTTCGAGGCGCTCCAGTTCCGGGGTTCTCGTGAACGCAGAGTTGTTGGGCAAGTTCGTTTTAAGCAAATCGCAATCTCATGGCGGGACACAGCAAGTGGTCCAAGGTTAAGCGCTTCAAAGGCGCGCTCGATACCAAGCGCGGCGCGCTTTTCAGCAAGCTTTCCCGCGAAATCACCATCGCCGCGAAGATCGGCGGCGGCGACCCCGACGGGAATGTTCGTCTTCGCAGCGCCATCCTTTCCGCCCGCGCCCAAAGCATGCCGAACGACAATATCGACCGCGCCATCAAACGCGGCACCGGCGAGGGAACTGAAGCGCAGCATTTCGACGAAATCGTTTACGAGGGATACGCGCCGGGCGGCGTCGCCGTGATCGTGGAGGCCGCGACCAATAATAAGAACCGCACTGCGGCGGAAATCCGTAGCATCTTCAGCAAGAACCACGGCAATCTCGGCACCACCGGCAGCGTCTCCCACATGTTTCACAAGAAAGGCCGAATCACGGTGCCGCGGAGGGCCATGGACGAAGAACGCATGTTCGAGCTGGCCTTGGAAGCAGGCGCTGAGGAGTTGACAACCGAGGAGGACGCGTATGTTATTACCACTTCCCACGATCAGCTCTATGCAGTAGCTGAGGCGCTCAAACACGCGGGCGTCACCACCGATGGGCAGAAGTTTACTTTCATCCCCGATACGACAGTTCCGGTCAACGACGAGGCCGTCGCGCTGCAGATTTTGCGCTTGTGTGACAGTCTCGAAGACGACGATGACGTTCAAAACGTCTATTCCAATTTAGATATTCCCGACGAACTGCTGGCAAGATTGCCGGCCTAGAAACGCGCCGGTTACGACCGGCAGCCCGGCTGCTTCGGCAGCATTGATTGTGATTTATGAACGAAGAAACCGATAACCAGCCACCGCTGCAAACCGATGCCGGCGCGGACCGACCGCGGCGTCCACGCAGACGATTTCCCCGCCGGCATGACAACCGCCAACGAGATTCGCAGGGGCAAGGCCAGCGCGGCGATCTGAATGGGCCGGCCGATCGCGTCGAGCAGGAACGATCGGATACCTCGCCGGACGCAGCTCGATCGAACGAAGGCGACCAATCCGGGAGCAGCGATGGCGGTTCTCAAAACGGCGAACTCGAGCGCGAACCGGAATTTGGCGATGGCGTCATCGAGATTTCGGGCAAGGGCTTCGGCTTCCTACGCGATGCGAAGCGCAATTTCGTCCAAACCCCGCAGGACATTTTCGTCACGCCGGAGATCGTCCGGCGCTTTGCTTTGCGCGATGGAATGTGGATCCACGGCGAGACCCGCCGCGGAAACCGCGGGCCGCAGCTCACCCGCCTGCTCACCATCAATGAAGATGAGCCGCCGAAATATCAGGGGCTCCGGCCATTCGAAGAGCTGACCACGATCAATCCGAATCGCCGGATCAAACTCGAAACGGTGCCGGACCGCTACACCACGCGCATCATGGATTTGATGACACCGCTCGGCATGGGCCAGCGCGGATTGATCGTCGCGCCGCCCCGCACGGGCAAGACGACGTTGCTCCATCACATCGCGGATGCGGTCGTGAAGAATCATCCGGAGATGAAGCTCATCATTCTTCTGGTCGATGAGCGGCCCGAAGAAGTGACGGATTTTCGGCGCTCCTGCCCGAAGGCGGAAATCATGGCGAGCTCGAACGACAGCGACATCAAAAGCCACACCCGCATTGCCCAGCTCGCGGTCGAGCGTGCCAAACGCATGGTGGAAGCCGGCAAGGACGTCTTCATCCTGCTCGACTCGATCACGCGCACGGCCCGCGCTTTCAATAACGCGACGGGCGGTGGCGGACGGACCATGAGTGGCGGTATCGATGCGCGCGCCATGGAAATTCCGAGAAAGCTTTTCTCGGCCGCGCGCAACACCGAAGAGGCGGGCTCGCTCACCATCGTGGCGACGGCGCTGATCGAAACCGGCAGCCGCATGGACGAGCTGATCTTTCAGGAGTTCAAAGGCACCGGAAACATGGAGATGGTCCTCGATCGCAAGATCAGCGATCAGCGCATTTACCCCGCGGTGGATATTTTCCTTTCCGGCACGCGTCGCGAGGAACTTCTCATGCAGCCATGGGAGCTGGAGAAGATAAACATGATCCGGCGCGGACTCGCCGGCCATAAACCGGGCGAAGCGATCGAGCGTCTGCTTATGTTCGTGAAGAAATTTCCGACGAACACGCAGATGCTGAAAGAGATTCCGGGTTAATTGTAGCCCCGAAAGCTTTCGGGGTTCATTTAGCGTGGCCAACTCTCCATCGCCCGGCGTTCACAGACCGCCGCTCCAGGAAGTCGACTGGGAGGTTCTGCCTCCCGAGGAAAAGCGGAAGCGTCAGGGGCTCGATCCTCTTTTCAAATGGCTCGCACTCATCATGGATGAGTTGGTGCGCGTGCCGGGCACGAAGTTCCGCTTCGGTCTCGATCCATTGATCGGCCTGATACCCGGCATCGGGGACACGAGCTCCGCGCTCGTCTCGGCCTTCGCCCTGATTCAGGCCGCCCGCGTCGGTGTTCCGAAGATTCTTCTCGGCCGCATGTCGATGAATATCCTGATCAACGAGATCATCGGGATCGTGCCCGTGGTCGGCGACGCGTTCTCTTTCTGGTTCAAATCAAATGCGCGCAATTACCAAATCATCAAGGACCACATCGCCAAGCCCGGCGTTACCCGCCGCAGCGATTGGATTTTCGTCGTCGCGGTCCTGGTCATTCTTTTCGCGGTCGTTTGCCTCGGCTTGGTGATCAGCTTCCTCCTTCTTCGATCCCTCGCGAACCTGCTCGCCGGTCACTAATGCCCGGCTCTTCTGTAGCCGCTTCGCTGTGCGAAGCGTGAGAGATAACGGCGCCGCCGAAAACGCTTCGCACAGCGAAGCGGCTACAGGGTGCGAGTTCACCGCAGATAGCGGCAATAGATTGCGTGAATGCCTGTCCGCGCCGCGCGATAAAGTTGGGCGAATGAATCAAGGCCATCCGCGCCCGAGCGAAGTGCCAGCTTACGTTGCTCATTTTCATCAGCGGGCAAACTCGACACACTTTTGTTTTCCCATCGTCGAAGGATCGACTCGATCGAGCGCAAATAAGCGTAATGCTCTCTCAGCGCAACCGCGTCCGCCTCGTCCATTATTTTTTTCGATACGAGATCATTCAACGCTGCGGCCATCTGAGGATTCCAGACATCGGCGCGCATTTGGAGGGCCTGGACCAGAAACTCGGCCTCGATCACGCCGCCTGTGCCAGTTTTGAAATCGAGCTCCTCCGAGGCGCTGGCACGGTCGCGGCGAATGCGTTGCAGCATCGCGTCGATTTGCGGAAACAGATCATCGCGCTGGCCTGCTTTGCGCCAGACCCGTTGGGCGAGGGCGACGAACTCGTGTTGAAGGGGACCGGCCAAATGGCGGGCGCGGGTGAGCGCCTGCACTTCCCAAAGCTGGCCTCGCGTCTGGTAGTACGCCTCATACGCGGTAAGCGAGGACGCGAGAATCCCTTTCTCCCCATCGGGCCGCAGGCGCGCATCGAGCGTCCAGATGCTTCCCTCCGCAGTCGGCTGCGCCATCGCGACCATCAAATGCTGCGCGGCGCGCACATCTTCGCCGATAAAGATCACATCGAGGTCGGCCCCGTAACCGATTTCGCCCCCGCCAAACTTTCCGAGGGCAATAATGCTGAGGTCACTCTCGCTCCCGCGCAGACGGTTGACAAAAATCAGGCACGCCTCCGCGAGTGACGAATGCTCGGCGAACACGGAAGAGAGATCGGCGAGACCGAGAACGTCGCGCAAGAAAATCCGGAGAAGCTGCGTCTGCCGATAAACCCGCAGCACATCCAGCGAGGCGGCGCTCACGTTCAACTTCTCGAGTCGCTTCAAATGTTGCGCCACGGAAGGAGCCTCCAGATCGAGCACTCCGTCCCGGGTGATTTCCTCCAGCAGTTGCGGCCGCCGAATCAGCAGATCGCCGGCATACCGGCTGGCATCGAACGTTTTCACGAGCAGTTCGAGCAACTTCGGATTCACGACGAGCAGCTCGAAGAGCATGCTGCGCAAACCGTATCCTTCTACGAACCGGACGAACTGGTTGAGGGTGGCGTCGGGATCGACGGCGCCCGCCAACGATTGAAACAAAAGTGGCCGCAAGTTGCGCAGCACCTGCCGGGTCCGCGGCGCAACATGGAAACCGCCGGTGCCCTTAGCCAGATCCGCGATCGATTTCGCGGCTATTTTTTCATCGCGAAAAATCCCCAGATCTTCGACGGACGATCCAGGATCGGTGGGCCGCTCGGAAATGATCCTTCGAAAAATCGCGCGGACCGCCTGGGTGTGGCCACGGAGCGCCGCGGTAAAGTCTTTCGCCGAAGAAAAGCCGAGGCTTTGCAACAGCTGCCGGAGCGCCTCGCCGTTTTCGGGAATTGTGTGAGTTTGTTGTTCCGCCTCGATCTGCAACCGATGTTCGACCCGCCGGAGAAAACGATATGCGCTTTCCAGCGCTCGAGCTTCTTCGCGCGTGAGGAGCTCCAGATCCGCGAGCACCGGGATTGCCTTTAGCGTGCTGGTTTCTTGCAGGAACGCGTGCCGGGCGCCATGCAGAAGTTGGAGTGCCTGCACCACAAACTCGATCTCACGAATCCCGCCGGCCCCGAGCTTGACGTCTCTTTCCATGTTCTCGTAGCCGACGACGTCGCGTTCGATCCGGCGTTTGATCGCCGCAATTTCATCCAGCACATCCCGGGTCGGGCTCCTCGGAAAAATGAACGGCTGATGCTGCCGGAGAAATTCGTAGGCGAGTTCGCGACTGCCGGCCACGCCGCGCGCTTTGATTAACGCGAGCCGCTCCCAGGTCTCGCCAAATCCGGCGTAATAATTTTCCATGCTCTCGAGCGAACGCGCGAGCGGCCCTGCCTTGCCTTCCGGTCGGAGCCGGAGATCGATCCGGAAAAGCGCGCCATCCGGATCGGAAGCGGCGAAAGTTTCGATGATCTTCGCGCCAAGTTGGTTGAACCACTCATGGTAAGTGAGGTTGGCGGAAACCTGTCCCTCCTCGCCGTAGAGGAAAATGACGTCGATATCGGAGCTGTGATTGAGCTCGCGGCCGCCCAGTTTTCCCAAGCCGAGAATGGCGAACGGCGTGTCGGGACCGCCGCGCCGGCTGCGCAGCTCTGAGTCCCAATAAGTGTAAACTTCGCGCAGGCAGATTTCCGCCAGGTGGGAGAGCTCCAGGGTGGTTTCCTCCAGCGAGGCGGCTTCGGCAACTTCGCGTAAGGCAATTCGCAGCATCTCTCTCCCTTTCCAAAACCGAAGCGCGCGGAAGTTGCCCGAGAAAGTTGAGTCGGCGGCGGCTTTTCGCAGGTCGGCGAGCATTGCGGGCGAGCTGCGCGGCACCGAACAAATCTCAGGCTGCGAAAGCCAGAAAAGAATATCCGGATGCCGCATCAGCCGCCCCGCGCAGATGCTCGAGACCGAAATCAAATGCAGGAGCGACTCCTCGCCGAGAGGGAAAGCGGCAATCAAATCGGGAAACGGCGGTGCGTCGGCAGGCCAGCCGGCGGCGATTTGTTCGAGGGTATTTTGGACCTGCGCGGGATTGAGCGTGGCCGCCGACTTCTTCTCGATCCAATCCGTTGAGCTCATCGGCGCGAAGCGAGCATGGACGTTGCTGCTGCGAGAAAAGGCCTAACGATTACTGACCGCGCGATGCCGGAGCTTATGCTTTCTCCGCGATCTTCTCTCGTGCTTTCGCCAGCAAACGCCGTTCGGTTCGCGTAAGACTGTCGATGCCTTCGCGTGAAATTTTATCCAGAAGCGGATCGATTTCGGCAGCGATGAATTGCTCGGCGCTCATCATCCGATGGCGTTCCGCGTCGGCCCGGCGTTGACGAAGGACGCGCTGCAAAATCGAAGGACGACCGAAGCCCAAAAGGTGCGCGTAAAGCCAGCCCCCGAGGCATCCTCCGAGATAGGCGCTGTGCGCAACCGCGCCGATTCGATCAAATGATATGCCAAGCACCGCAATGACAAATGCGCCGTAGGCCAGGTGTTTTGCCTTCAGACGGAGCGGGAGCAAAAAGAGCATCATCGATGTCAATTCCAGCTCGGGAAGAATTGCGGCGTAGGCGACCAGAACCGCCGCCACTCCGCCCGAAGCCCCCAGCAAAGCCGACGTGGCCGGCATGAGAAACAAATGGCCAAGCTCGCCGGCGGCTGTGCCCGTCAGATAGAGGAAAAAAAAGTGCCGCTGCCCGACAATCGATTCCACGTCGCGCCCGAGCAGATACAAAAGGAACATGTTCCCGAGCAGATGCCACGGACCGTCGTGCAGGAAAGCCGCGGTGATGAATTGCCAACCGTAGGCGGCGCGCAGGCCGCGATCGCTCAGCGCCAAATATTCACGGACGAAGCCGGGCTGGTAGGCGTCGAGAAAAAGTTGGGTGACGAAGACCGCGAGATTTAGCCCAATCAGGCCGAGCAAAACGAGGCGCGGTTGCTGCGTCCAGCGCCGCGTGGTGGGCGAGGGCTTTCGGCCGGACAGGCGCATGAAGTCAGCGTATGGCAGCGAAAATTATTTGTCGACGAATTACAGCGGCGCGAGGACGCGCAAACCACCGCTGCGAATCTTGAATTCCACCGGGCAATTCCCGATCAGTTCGCCGTCGACTTCAACCGGCACACTTTCGTCACTGGTCACGCGCAGCCGGTCCGTCTGAAAATACTCCACTTCCGGCGACGTGATTTGCGAGGTGAAAACCACGTTCTGCAGGTAACGGATCATGTCGAGATAATTGAGCCGTTTGAAAACAATCACGTCGAGCAGACCGTCATCGAGCGTGGCCTGCTTGAAAAACGGGAGCCGGCCGCCGTAAAGCCGCCCGTTGCCGACCAGGACGAACGAACCTTCTTTCGTCAAGGCGTTCTCCGATTCGATGCGCAGAAGGGGCGGAGGCCGCGAAGAGATTTGAGCGGCGGAGATGAGATAACTGAGCGGGCCGAAATTGCGCTTGAAGGCGCGGCTGGTTTCCTTGACCGCCTGGGCATCGAGACCGACGCCCGCCAGTTGGACGAAATGTTTGCCATTAGCGCTGGCGAGGTCCACCGGCCGGGTCCGGTTTTCCTGGATGATCTGCCAGCATCGCGAGAGATCGTTTGCCGGGAGCCCAAGCTCAGTGGCGAAAACATTCATGGTCCCGAGCGGAAGCAGACCGAGGGAAACATTCTTGCCCGCGATCCCGTTTACGATTTCGTTTACCGTTCCATCGCCGCCGGCCGCGACGATTTTCTCGTAACCTTCCTCGGCGGCATGCCGGGCCAGGGCTTCGGCTTCGCCGGAATGCGAGGTCGCGCACAGGATCGCGCCGCGCGCGAGCGAGTCCACCCGCGCCCGCAACTTGTGGGCACGCGCCCCGCGCGCGTTGGGATTGAAGATGACGACAGTATCTTTCACAGCGCGAGAAGCGGTAATGGCTTTGGTCTTTTCTTCAAACTGAGGCGGCGTAACCTTTCGGCGTGAAAAAACTCAACCGCTTTCTCCTCATCGCGCTCGGCGCGATCGTGGGCGTGGTGGTCCTCATTTTGATTGGGGTGAACATCTATGTGCAGTCGCAAGGGACACAAGCCCGGATTCAGCAGGAACTCAGCCAGCGCCTCGGGACCACTTTGCATTTGAAGCGCATCAGCGTTACTCCCTGGGCGGGATTGAAACTGAGCGGCATCACGATCCCCCAAACCCAGCCCGGTGTTTCCCCCGATTTCCTGAGGGCGAAAACCTTCCGGCTTCGTATTCGCTTTTCCTCTCTTTTTTCCCAGCGCCTGGTCATCAAGGAAATTTCTTTGATCGATCCCGACGTCGTTTGGGCGCAGAACTCGGATGGCAAATGGCGTTTGCCTTCAACGGAGCCTGCACCGCCGCCGGCCGCTCCGGCAAAAATCGAACCACCAACTCCGCCGGCCTCGCCCGTAAAAGTCGAGCAGCCGGCCGTAGTTGAAACGCCGAGGGCGGAAGCGCCGCCAAGCGATCCTCCGCCCGAGCCCGTGATGCAAAACGAACCGGCGCAAACGGGCCCGTTCCGGCCGGAGATTGAGCGCGTGAATTTGGCGAACGGCCGTTTTCGTTTCCTCGACGAGAAGTTGAAAAGCGTGGCGACGTTCGACGAGGTTGGCTTTCGTTCGAACTTCCGCACCGCGACCGATCTGCGCGGAAATATCACCATCGGCAAAACTTCGTTGCGCGATCGATTTTTCCTTCAGCAACTGCAATCGCCAATTCGGTATTCACCGGACGAACTCAACCTTACTCAAATCACGGCGCGGGCGGGCGGGGGCGAGATCACCGGCCATTTTACTCTCCTGCCGCAAACGGAAAATTCTCCCTTCACCGTCAGCATTAAGTTTCATGAGGTTCAGGCGGACCGCATTGTCACGGACGCCGGTGGCGCCGCCGGGACGATCACCGGCCGACTCGAAGGTTATCTCGATGCCAGCGGCACGACGGCCGATCCAAACGCGCTCGCGGGCGCGGGAGAGATTTTTTTGCGCGACGGGCATGTCCAGCAATACAGCCTGCTCGTTGCGCTCGGGCAGTTGTTGCAGATTGAGGAGTTGCGGCAATTGCAGCTCGATCAGGCCCAGGTCAAATATCACATCAATCCGGGCGTGGTAACAATCGACGAATTGATTTTTCGCTCGAAGAACATCCGGCTCTCCGCGGTCGGCACCGTGTCGTTCGATGGCAACCTGCATCTCGAGTCGCAACTGGCCGTGAACGAGAAAATGCGAAATCAGCTCTTTCGCGCGCTTCGCGATAATTTTAAGCCGATCGATGAGCCCGGATACACCGGCGTAGATTTTCAAGTCAGTGGGACGGTGGGCCGGCCGAAGACAAACCTGATGGACAAACTGATCGGGCGCGACCTGAAGGATCTGAGCAGCGTGATTACCGGTTTGATGGGCGGCGGAAAATCCGAGAAGAAAAAAAAGAAGGCAGCCGAAGATGCCGCTCTGGCCGCGTCGCCAACCACCGCGCCTGTTCCGGCGGCAACTTCGCCGCCCGCGTTACCGTCGCCGGTCGCTGGCTCGCCCACTCCGGGCGCGACACCATGAGAGTGATCGCGGGCACGGCCGGCGGCATTCGGCTCGATGTCCCCAAAACGGAAGTGCGCCCGACAATGGACCGCGTGAAAGGCGCGATTTTTTCCAGCCTCGGCGAGGAGGTAATCGGCGCGCGCGTTCTCGATTTGTTTGCTGGTACCGGCGCTTTGGGAATCGAAGCGATCAGCCGCGGCGCTGCGTCCGCCCTCTTTGTCGAAGAGAACTCGTCTGCGGTTGCGACGATCGAGCGCAACCTCGCCCGCACCAAGCTTAAGGGCCACGTGCGCAAGCAGGAGGTCTTTGCCTTTCTTCGTTCGGCGCAAGGGCGCGATCCGTTCCGGATCATCTTTGCCGATCCGCCCTACGAGAAAACAAAGTCGGGCGGCGAATTCACTCGCCTGCTTCTGGAAGACGAGCAGCTCGCGGAACTCCTCGAGCCGTCCGGGATCTTCGTGCTTGAGAAACGTCCTGCGGAACAGATGCCTCCGATGCCTTTGTGGGAAATCACGCGAGCGAGGAAATACGGAGCGACTGAGGTGTTGTTCCTGCAACGGAGCAGTATTCCCGCGGAGGCACGCGCGCGTTGAATGATCAGGTTCTTCTACAATCTTCTCTATCCGATCGGCCTGCTCTTTTTTCTTCCGGGGCAAATCTCGAAACTGCTCCGTCGAGGAAATTACCGGCACAAATTCGGACAACGTTTCGGCTTTTATGATCAGGAAGTGCGGGAGCGGCTCGCGTCGCGTCGCTGTACGTGGGTTCACGCCGTCAGCGTCGGCGAAGTAGCGATCGCGCTGAAGCTGGCCGCCAAACTCCGGGAGTTGGATCCGGATTTTTTCTGTGTCCTGACGACGACGACGACCACGGGTTTTCACGTGGCGACGTCGGAAGCAGGGGATGGAATGGAGGTGCTTTATGGTCCGCTCGATTTCTGGCCGATCATGCGCCGCGCGTTTGCCGTCATCCGACCTGTGCGCATTATCCTGGTCGAGGCCGAGGTATGGCCGAACCTCACCGCGGAAGCGAGAGGACGCGGCATTCCGATCGCGCTGGTCAACGCGCGGTTATCCAAACGATCTGAACAACGCTTTCGCCGTTTCCTTTTTCTAATCGGGCCCACGTTTCGTTCGCTCGATCTCATCTGCGTTCAGGAAACGGCGGACATAGCGCGATGGACGGCGCTCGGTGTCGCGCCGGAGCGCATTCGGAAAGTGGGAAGTATCAAGTACGATCCCGCGGAGATTCGATTGAATCCCGATCTTCCCATGCAAGTCTTGCGTGCTTTCGGGATCGATGGCGATCGCCCAATTCTTTTCGGGGGAAGCACGCACGCTGGCGAAGAAGAAATCCTCGCTGAAATCTTCCAACGGCTCCGGGCGGATTTTCCCGCCTTCACGCTAATCATCGCTCCGCGCCATGTGGAGCGCGTCACGCAAATTCGCAGCCAGCTCGAACGGCTGGGTCTGAAGGTGGATTTGCGCAGCGCCGCCGACACCGCTGCGGGAGCGCCGCCCGACTGTCTACTTCTGGATAGCACCGGCGAACTCCAAAATTGGTATGCGGTGGCGACGATTGTCTTCGTCGGCAAGAGTCTAACCGCGCGCGGCGGTCAAAACCCGGTCGAACCGATTCTGGCCGGGAAACCGGTGCTCTTTGGACCGCACATGGAAAACTTTTCCGCGCTCGCGCAGGCGCTCGTTGCCAATGAAGCGGCGGTGCAGGTGCGCGATCCGAATTCACTCTATGAACAGATCGCCTGGCTCCTGCGCGATCGGGACGCTGCCTTGCGCCTCGTAGCCAACGCTCAATCCGTCCTCGCCCGGCATAGCGGCGCTACGACGCGGACGGCGGCGCTCGTGGTAGAGTTAGCGTCTCATTCCTGAGCAACGCCCATGGGAATCCGCCATTTCCTTCGAGTTCTGGCCCGGTCGCGATCGTTGCGGTTTTCGATCGATGTCGCCCAGGCTCGCACCCTGGCTCGCGCGGGCGTGCGCGGGAAGCCGCTGACGAAATTGCGCTGGCGCGGGCAGGACGTTTTTTACCGGCCTGCTACGTCCGATCCTCTCGCTATCTACCAGGTATTGCTCCGGCGGCGCGGCAAAGCGGAGTATTATCTGCCGCCCGCCCTCCAGCCGGAAGTGATCCTGGATATTGGGAGCAACATCGGCGCTTCCATTCTGTTTTTTCGCGAACAATTTCCCACGGCCCGAATCTACGGCTTCGAACCGCACCCGGAGACCTTTCAAGTTCTGCAAAAAAATGTTGGCGCGCTTCCGTCCGTCGAGGTTTTCAATTACGGCCTGGGCGCCGTTGACTCGAATGTTTCCGTCCCGTTCGATGGCGCCGATTTCAGCCGCTTCATGTCGAAGGACAAAAGCGCGGAATGGTCCGGCCCGTTGTCCCCGACATTCTGCCAGTTGAAACACGCCGGCGACGTCATGAAGAATCTCGGCCTGACAAGAATCGATTTGATCAAGATCGATTGTGAAGGCGCCGAGTACGACGTTTTAACTGCGTTGCCGGGGGAGATGTTGCGCGCCTGCAAATGGATTGTCGGCGAGATGCACGACGAGTCGGCCTTCACGTTACTGGCCCTGCTCGCCCCGCATTTTGACCTCGACCTGAAGAAGAGAATGTTCGCGCCCTTCTTCCGTTTCCACGCCTGCAACCTCGCCTGCGCGCCTCAATTACGCGGCACCTTCGATCGCGACGCTCTCCAGCGCTGAGCCGTGCCCGGCAAATAACTTGCAACGCAGGGATGCGCTTCTGATATTGCCCGGCTTTCCCTGACCCTATCGTCCAGTGGCCTAGGACACCGCCCTTTCACGGCGGTAACACGGGTTCGAATCCCGTTAGGGTCGCCAAAGCGTTTCATAGGGAAATCGCCTTCGCAAATTCGCGGGCTGTTCAATCTCGTGTGCTATGCGGTGGGCGCGCTACTGCGAGACTTTGGGTATTTTAGCCGGCCCATTTTCGACTAGCCCGGCAGCCGAATTCAACGTCAGCACGAAAAATCCGGCGGTTAGCCCGTTTCTTGGGAGGCGTTGTCTTGATGCGCAACTGTTGGAATCTGTGCTGCGAACGCTGCGCCGGGCCGCGTTAAGGCAAAAATTGGTTCACCATCGTTATTGTGAGCAACCAAGCGAAGAAAGCCGACACCCTCCAATGAGAGAATATCGTCCTCCAAAAACCGAGGCTCAGCGACACCGATAGTAACTCTCCCCATCGGTAAGAAACCGATTTGTTTGCGCCGGGCAAAAAGTATTAGCCTCTCAGCGCCAGTCTCGTCAAAGCGCTTCAGAATTGCTACAGCTTGATCCGACAACGTTTGCGACGATGCGTTTAAAGCCCGCGCCAAGGGCGCTAACGCCTCGATCCGGTCAGAGATGGACGAGAGTGCGCTGCAAGCAAAACCGAGTTTTTCGCCGAGTTTTGCTGTGTCCTCGCGGAGCAGAAAAAGCAGGCTCTGTTGCACTTCGTCCGAACCAAGAATCAGGGATCGGAGCTGCTCGAAGTTGTGGTTACTCAACCACGTCAGGAAATCCTGAAATTTATCTGTCGCGATAGCGGCACGCTCTTGCCGCCAGTTACAGATGAGTCCAACCAGCGTGGCGAAAGTTGTACTGGCCGTTAATGGGTCCATGGATTCTCGCAGAAAATATCGGCTGACACACGCCAACCCGATCAGTAAGAGGAAACATGAAAGACACCGACGCGAATGCAACGAGACGAGCAGAGTTAGCAGACTCCAAAATCGTTGGTGACTACGTGGCCTTTGATGAAGTCAGCACGGAGGGAGCGGACCGTTACAGCAAGGCCGAGGAAGAGGAATTTCTAAAATTCGACGTGCCGTGGTCGCCGGTGTTTAAACAAGATTTTCAAATCCAGCTGAACGGCGAGCGGCTCAAAGTATGGCGGCGCGTCGAATAAAAAGAAGGATGGTTCTTCCTTATCGTCGGCTGGCGAAAAAAAAGGGCGATTTGCGAATCGTCGGCGACCGCGCAATGGCGGCGGTGGGTGGTCGGTGCCGCTTGTCATCCCGAGCAGGGTGGGGGTGAAATAAGCTTGCATTGGCAGGGGTCGTGCTATCGTATTGTCGTATATCCCCCCCAAGCCTTCGGGCGAGGGGTGCGAGGCCGCCGGAGCAATCCTGCGGCTTCTGCTTTTTATGGCGCTGAAGACCAATGTTTATATCGACGGCTTCAACCTATACTACGGGTGCGTTCGTCACACTCCGTACAAGTGGCTCGACCTAGCGGCGCTCTGTGCGCGTCTATTGCCGAAGAATCAGATCAACCGAATCCGTTATTTCACCGCTTTGGTTACACCGCGCGCTGGCGATGCTCAGCAGCGAATGCGGCACGAAGTCTATCTCAGGGCGATCCGAACCATTCCGAATCTGGCCGTTGATTTTGGCAGCTTCCTCGCGAGCAAACAGTGGATGATGCGGTCAGATCGCTCAGGAATGGTTCAGGTGCTTAAGTCGGAGGAGAAAGGTTCGGATGTCAACCTCGCAAGTCGCCTCTTGATCGACTGTTACCGGAGCAAATGCGACATCGCGGTGATCATTTCGAATGACTCGGATTTGGTGTTTCCGATTGAGCACGTAAAGCGCTACGTCGGCAAGACAGTGGGCATCATTAATCCGCACCAACGACCGAGCCGCGAGTTGCTAGCCGTTGCCAACTTTTTCAAATCAATCCGCCCGTCTGTACTCGCGTCATGCCAATTTCCCGTGAACTTGACGGACGCGCTCGGCCAGTTTCATAAGCGGCCGACGTGGTAGTTGACCGTCATCGAGTTCGAACCCCGTTAAGGTCGCCATGTCGCATCAGCGGAATGGCACGCCGATCTCGCTGCCGAGCTGGGCGAGGTATTGGTTCAAGAACTCCGCGCGTTCCTGCGCGGCGGCTCGTCCCGCGGTAGTCTGCATCGTCTCTGCCAGCTTGAGCAACTTCGTGAAGAAATGATCGATGATGCTGGTGCGGTCATTGGCCACACGGGTGACGGGAAACGGTTCGGCAAGATCGTAGAAGGGCGTGCCGTTCGCGCCACCGGTGATCAGGGTGCGGGCAATCCCCACCGCGCCCAGAGCTTCGAGCCGATCCGCATCCTGCACTACCTTTGCCTCTAGCGTCTGCGGCGCTACCCGAGCGGAGAAACTGTGCGCCTCAATCGCATGCTCGATCGCTGGAATATGTTGCGTGGGATAGCCCGCCGTGCGGAGCAAGGCGGCCGCGCGCCCAGCGGCGAGACGGGATGCCGACGAACGTTCCGGCGAGTTCTTCGCGATTGCGACGCAGTCATGCAGCCACGCTGCCGGTAACACGACCGCAAGATCGGCTCCCTCCGCGTCGGCAAGTTTCCTCGCATTCGCGACGACTCGCCTTACATGCCCTTCGTCGTGTGCCCCATCGCTCGCGCTCTCTTCCTCGGCGAGGAGCGCGGCAAATCGGGCTTCCCATTCAGTTGTCTTCTCGGTCATCACCTAATGTAGAACGTAAATGGGCGAAATTGCAGAGCTGCGAGTTTTTCGATTCGCCGCTAGGGTGCAACCGAAATGAGTGCCGACCAACTCACGATCATCGTTCCGACGATTAACGAGGCGGACAACATCGAGCCGCTTCTCGATCGAATATTCGAGGAGACGTCCGTGGCGCTCGGGATCGAAGTGCTATTTGTCGACGACGGGTCGACTGACGAGACCTGCGAACGGATTCTTCTTTTCGGTCAGACTCATCCCGTTCGATTGCTGCGGCGGGAACAGCCGACCGGCGGTCTGGCTGGCGCGGTGCTGGCGGGCGCGGCCGCGGCAAAATCCCGTTGGGTTCTTGTGATGGATGGAGATTTGAGCCATCCGCCCGAGCGAATCGGCGATCTCGTCGCGCCGCTTCTCGATGGTTCGCAGGACATGGTCATTGGCAGCCGATATGTGCCGGGTGGCCGCACTCCGGGTTGGCCCTGGTGGCGGCGCTTGATGTCGCGGGTGGCTTGTCGGCTGGCCTGGCCGCTCACTCGCCTGCACGATCCGCTCTCGGGATTTTTTGCCACGGACAGGACACGGCTTCTTCAATGCAGGAGCGACGCCGCCGGGTTTAAGATCGCGCTGGAATTGATCGTGAATGCGCCACCGGCATTCCGGATAAAAGAAATACCGATCGTCTTCCGGGATCGCGAACGAGGGGAATCGAAGGTGCGGCTGAGCGTGTTGGTGACCTACCTTTTCCGCCTCGTGGTCCTGCTGGCGCGGATGGCCGTCCCGTTTCGCCATTCTCGATCAGCCTCGCTCCGGGAACATCACGCGCGCGCCGAAGATCTGTAGAGCATTTGAATCGTATTGCGGGCGAGCCCTCCGGCGGTAAACTCGGCGTTCTCGATGCCAATTCGGGGAAAGCACAGTGAACGAGAAAGCCAAAAAATTCATCATCAAGCGGGGGCGCAACCTCCTCAAAAAGATCCAGGTTTTGATCGGGCGCTATTCGCTGGTCGGCGATCAGGAGTTTTTTTCCCCGTCGCAATTCCCCTGGTGCAAGGAATTGGAAGCTAATTGGCGAACCATTCGGGCGGAGCTCGATGAGGTCATGGCGCATCGCGAAGACTTGCCGAACTTTCAGGACATTTCGCCCGACCAGGCGCATCTCTCGAAGGAAGATAAATGGAAGACGTTTTTCTTCTTCGCCTACGGACTGTCGGCGCCCGGCAATTGCGCCCGTTGCCCGCGCACCATCGAGCTCCTCGAGAAAGTCCCGGGTGCGAAAACGGCGTTCTTTTCCATCCTTTCGCCCCACATGCATATCCCGGCGCACTGCGGTCCTTACAAGGGCGTGATCCGCTACCACCTCGGGTTAATCGTGCCGAAACCGGAAAGCCAATGCCGCATCCGGGTGGGGGAAACGATCGCGCATTGGGAGGAGGGCAAAGGGTTGCTTTTCGACGATACCTTCGAGCACGAAGTCTGGAACGACACCGACGGTATCCGGGTCGTTTTATTTATGGACGTTTTGCGGCCGCTCCCTTATTTTGTCGGCCTGCTCAATCGAGTAATTATTAAGGCGATCGCGGCATCGCCATTCATCCGAGACGCCAAAAGGAACCATGAGGCGTGGGAACGCCGCATGACCCAGATATGGAGTTGATTCCCCAGCGCTCTGGGCTCAAGCTAGACGCCTTTATATTTATATGAAAGGTGACGACGAAGGGGCTGAGGCCGAATTGAACTATGACGAGACGATCGGCCTCGGCGATTTCGTCGCGGGCGAGCGCGATGATCCGTTGGCCCCGCCTGCCGGATTTACGGAGTGGCGCCGGAAGGAAGCGGTCTGGGCGGCGAGCCTTTACGAACCGGACCTGCTCGCGTCCGCCGACGCCCGCACTTCAATCCAGTATGGCGGCACATCGCAGCCCGTCATCAATCTCTGCTCCTATAATTATCTCGGTCTGGCGAATCACCCGAAAGTGATCAAGGCCGCCACGGCCGCGCTCTCAAAATACGGAATGGGCGCGTGTGGCTCGCCCACGCTCTCCGGCATGACCGATCTGCATCGCCAGCTCGAGCAGAGCATGGCGAACTTCCTGGGCCGCGAGGACGCAATGCTTTTCAACAGCGGTTTCGGCGGCGCGCTTGGCACGATTTCGGGATTGTTGCGCAAAAACGACGTGGCGGTTTTGGATAACCGATCGCATCTCAGCCTCCGCGATGGCGCAGTGCTTTCACGCTGCCGGCTGGACCGTTTCGAGCATAACGATTCGGCTTCGCTCGAGGCGGCGCTGAGCAAGCGGAAAGGAAAGCGTGCGCTCGTGATCGTCGAGGGCATTTATTCCATGGATGGCGATCTCGCGAATCTGGATGAGCTGCTCCACATCGCCGAGTCGCACAATGCGAGCGTCCTTATCGACGAGGCGCACTCGATGCTCGGCTGCGGGAAGAATGGGCGCGGTGCCGGCGAGCTTTTGGGAGTCGAGGACCGCATTCAACTGGTTTACGGTACATTTTCAAAAGCGTTCGGAGCGCTGGGCGGGTTTGTCGCCGGGTCGAAGGAGACGCTGGATTATCTCCGTTTCTATGCGCACTCCTACGTTTATTCCTGCGCACTTCCGCCGGTGGTGATCGGAGCGATTCTGGAAGCGCTGGAAATCGCAACCCGGCAACCCGATCTGCGGACCCGACTCTGGGAGAATGCCGATTATTTCCGGACTCAGGTCAATAGCCTGGGCATCGATACCGGCGATTCCACGACTTATATTATGCCGCTAGTCGTCGGCGATCGGCAGCGATTGTACAGTCTCGGTCACGAACTTCGCCGCCGCGGGCTTTTTGTTGCGCCGGTCGATTACCCAGCGGTGCCGGAAGACCGGATTTGCTTCCGCGCCTGCGTGACCGCGAACCATACGCGGGAGGATTTGGACGAGGCGCTGAACATTCTCTCCGACGTTTTCGTTCCAGCCGTTCCCGCCGCGATGCAGCACGCCTAGTCCGTCGCAATGCCGGACCGGGCCGTTCGGGCTGATATCGAAGCGACCTACAAGTCGCGAGAAATCGAAGGGTTTCTCGACCTTCATTTCTATCGCAAAGTCGGTTTCCAGTTGGCGCGCTTTTTTGCCTGGGCTGGCGTTACTCCCAATGGCGTCACGCTTCTTGGAACTCTGATCGGCATCGCTGCCGGACACCTTTATTTCTATCGGGACCTGACGACCAATGTCCTCGGAATGTGTCTCCACATTTTCGCGAACGCGATGGACAATGCGGATGGACAGCTCGCCCGATTGACGAACCGCCTAAGTCCGAGCGGACGCGTTGTGGATGGGATCGGCGATAACCTGATTTATGCGAGCGTTTACGTGCATCTTTGTTTACGTTTTGTGGCCGAGGGCGGCTCGCGGGGAGTTTGGATCGTCGCTTTGCTGGCGGGCTTGAGCCATCGTTTCCAAAGTGAGGCCGCGGAGTTTTGTCGCGACGCCTATCTTCGATTCGCCGCCGGTAAATTGCGCTCGCTCGAATTATCGTCCGACCTGCGATCGCAATATGAGGCGGTAACGTGGACCGCAGATTTCTGGCAAAAACTTTTGCTCAAGCTCCACCTTGGTTATGTCACCGAACAAGAGATGTTTTGTCCTTGTCTCGCGCGCCTGGAAGAAGCGGCGCGCAGGATTTTTGCCGATAATGTGCCGCCAGCGTTTCAAGACTGTTACCGGCAAAGCAACCGGACCATGATCCATTTCTTTTTTTTGTTCAGGACCAACACGCGGATGCTTTTGCTCTTTCTCCTTCTCTTCGTTGGTCAGCCCGTTTGGTATTTCGCGGCCGAACTGATCGCCCTGAATATCCTCCTCGTCGTTCTCGCCACCCGGCAGAACGCCATCTGCCGCGGATTGGAACCGCTGGTGACAGCTCATGCCTCCGATTGAAGTTACCCAGGTAAACTCGCGGAAGGAACGGGACGCCTTCATCAAATTTCCCTGGCAAATCTACGCGAACGATCCGGCGTGGGTGCCTCCGCTCCTGATCGAGCGTAAAGAATTCCTCAATCGGGAAAAACATCCGTTCTACAAACATGGCGATGCCGCGCTGTTTCTCGCCCGCGCCGGCGGCGAAATCGTGGGGCGGATCATGGCAAGCGACGATCCGAACTACAACGCGCTCCATCAATCGAACGTTGGCTGCTTCGGCTTGTTCGAATCGATTGACGATCAAGCGGTGGCAAAAGCATTGTTCGACGCAGCGGCGGATTGGCTTCGTCGCAAAGGCCGCGACGAAATCATGGGACCGATCGATTACTCGACGAATTACGTCTGCGGTTTGTTGATCGATGGATTTCAACATCCGCCGACGCTCCTCACTTCACATAATCCCCCGTATTATCGAAAGCTGATCGAAGCTTGGAACTTCGAGAAGGCGATGGATCTTTACGCCTGGTGGTTTTCGAATCCAGTCGAGGCGCGTGACCGTTTGCGGCGTCTCATGTCTCGGATGAAGCGCCGTCAACCGGCCACGATCCGGTCGGCAAATCTCAAAAATCTCGAGGAAGAAGGCCGCCGCATCCGCGAAATTTACAATCAAGCGTGGCAAAAAAACTGGGGCTTCGTCCCGTTCACAGAAGCGGAAATCGAAGGAATGACGAAGGAGTTGAAGCCAATCGTCGAGTCCGACCTGACCCTCTTTGCGGAAATCGAGGGCCAGCCGGTAGGTTTTATTCTGGCGGTGCGCGACATCAACGTTGTCCTTCAAAAGGTGAACGGACGGCTGACCTGGTTCGGCTTGCCGATCGGGTTGGCCAAACTTCTCTATTACAAGAGTCGCATCAAGAAGGGCCGGTTGATTGCGCTCGGTGTTGTCGAAAAATATCGACGGCATGGGATCGCGGAGGCGCTGGTGTTGCGGGTACTGGAAGAGGCAATGATCAAGCGCGGGATCACGGGCGAACTCAGTCTCACCCTCGAGGACAACTTCATGATCAATCGTTTTCTCGAAGCGATCGGCGCCGAGAAGTACAAGACCTATCGGATTTATCGCCGCGAGTTGAGCCGGTGAAGAAACGCTAGGGCGGCGCGGCCTCGGACGCGTGCGTGACAAAATGAGTGAGCGCGAGGCTCTCGCCTGTAAACCTCGACACGATGCGGAGCACGGCCCAGTAGATGACGAGTCCTGCGATCAGCGCGGCGGCGATGCGGATCGGTGGCGCTGAAGGAAGAGCCAGCAAGGCGAACGCGGCAGCGACGCCGGCGGCGGCGGCGAGAAGCGGCGCTGCGCTGTGGTGCAAGGGAACCGCGATTCCAAAGTTGGAGCGCAGGAGTTGGCGTCGAGTGAGCGCTGCTGCGACGGTTCCGAGCAACGCAGCGAAAGCGGCGCCGTTGACGCCGTAGCGTGCAATCAAAGGCACGGCGGCGATGCAATTCACGGCCGCGCCCACCGCCGTGATCCAAAGAATGAGGTGCGGGCGGCGATAGAAGAAGATGAGATCGCTGACCCCATACGCGCCTTGAATGCCTTCCGTTGCGCCCAGCATCAGCATCGCCCAATAACCGGCCGCGAATTCCGGGCCGATCCAACGCAGCAGCGGCGCGCCGAGGATGAAGAGCGCGATGAGGACCGGAAGCTGAATCGCCAGGATCAGGCGCGTTGCCGAAGCGGTCGCCTGTCCAGTCTGGATAGGCCCGGCGAGAGTGAGGGTCTTGGAAACGATCGGCGTGAGCAGGCTGTCGAAGCTCTGGCGGACCTGGCGGATCGGCGTCCGGATCTGGCGCGCCATTCCATAAATGCCCGCCGCGGATTCACCGAGGAACGCGCCGACGAGATAGAGGTCGAGGCGTCCGGCAAGCGCGTTGGCAAAGTCGGACAAAGTCGGCAACGCGGTCTCGCGTACGTTTTGGAAAAAGTGGACAGGAGCGAGATGATAGCTGCTGAGCGAGTACGGCCCGAGGCAACGCCGCACCGCGCCGATCGAATAAATAACCGCTGCGATGGTTCCGGCCCAATATCCGATGATGAGGCCGGTTGTCTGGTAGCCCGCAGCCCAGGCGATTCCCGAGGCGATAACACCGGCATACGGCTCGATGATTGACCGCGCCCAGACCTGATGGCGCATCTTGTGGGTCCAGCGCGTGGCGGCGAGAAGAAGATCGAGCAACGATTGACCAAGAATCATCGGCGCGAGCAGGAACAAGGCGGCCGCAGTGTTGCCGGCGATGAACGAGGCGGGGGCAAAGGCGACAGCGAGCATGATCGGCGCGGCGCAAATGAAGCTGGCAACGAAAACAAGGACGATGCCGTCGAGCACGATGTGCGGCGGCGAGCGCAGATGGTGGCCTTCGTCGAGCAGTTTGAAAAGCTGACGTTTCATGCCCGCGCCACCGACGGTGACCGCAAGCTCGACCACCGCGACGGCGATACTGAATGCACCGAATAACGCGACGCCGAACAACCGGCCGGCGATGAAGACGAAGAGGAGACGCGCCGCGAGGCGGATCACGAAACCGAGCGCGGCGGAGCTAGTGCCTCTGAGGATCAGGCGTTGCGAGGTGGAGGTCATTATTTTCGGCTTGTATCCGCGCTGGCGGCGGTCGACCAAGGCTCATGTCCCCGCGCGAAGACGATAAGCCAAAACCGGTCGTCGCAATATTTCGTAGCGCCGTGTTCAACGCCTCCGAGCGCTTTATCCAAAATCAGGCGGAGGCGCTGACTCGTTGGCGGCCATTGGTCGTGGGGCTTGAACGGAAAGGCGAAGTGCTCCCGCGGCTGCGTGAGGGAATCATCGTAGCGGAGAGCGCAATCGAGCGGCTGGCGTTTCGTTTGCGCGGGCGCGGTGGACGCATCGAGGCGGAGTTGCGGGCCGCGCGGCCGACACTGATCCACGCACATTTCGGGACCGATGGCCTTCTCGTCCTCCCGCTCGCACGGGCGCTGGGCGTTCCGCTGATCACCAGCTTGCGCGGCTATGACGTGACGCGGTCGGATGGCGCGCTGCTTCGGTCCGGCCGCTTGAGTTGGATGCGCTACGCACTTGGGAAAAAACGACTGCAATGTAATGGCGCCCTGTTCCTGGCCGTGTCCGATGCGTTGCGCGAACGAGCGATCGCGCACGGCTATCCGGAGGCGCGGACGCTCACTCATTACAACGGCGTCGATCTCGACCGCTTTCGGCCGGGCGTGGCGCCACGTGAGCCGGGCCTCGTTCTCCATGTCGGAAGATTGGTGGAGAAAAAGGGGACGAAGGTGTTGATCGAGGCGCTGGCGAGAATCGCGAATGCAAAGCTGGTCGTCATCGGCGACGGACCGCTGCGCGGCACGTTGGAGCAGCAGGCGCGAGCACTGGGCGACCGAGTTCAATTTCTCGGCAGGCTGCCTTCGGACGAGGTGGCGAACTGGATGCGGCGAGCTTCGGTCCTCGCCGCGCCGAGCCTGACCGCGGCTGACGGAGACGCGGAGGGCTTGCCGAATGTCGTGGTCGAAGCCGCGGCTTCTGGATTGCCGGTCGTAGGAACCATCCATTCCGGAATTCCTGAGGCGATCGATGATGGAATCAGCGGGTTCCTTGTTCCTGAACGCAATGCCGAAGCGTTGGCCTTGCGGCTCACTCAATTGCTCGGTTCGGAGTCCCTGCGACGGGACATGGGCACGGCGGCGCGGCGGTTGGCTGAACGCAAATTCAGCCGGCAGACGCTGACGGCGCGCCTCGAGTCGATCTACGACGAGGTTGCCGGATTCGATCGCCAGGCTCCAGCCTAACGAGTGCTTGGTGGCGAAACCCACGAAACCTCAGGCGGGAATCGTCTCGAGTGACTTCGCCGCCTTGAATTCGTCGTAGCGATGCTTCTTCGCGACCGCCTCGACGCCGCCTCTCGTCTTCTGAAACATATCGAGGCTGTCCAACTCTTCCTCAGTGGCCTTCTGCAACGAGAGGTCGGTATAATTGTAGCGCTCGGGGTCGCTCACGACGCGCTTGAGGACCGCCTTTTGTTTGCGGAAGCCGTGCCAGTAGTTGAACCCTTTGCGCAGCGATTCGAACACGAACTTCGGATAGAAGATCAGCGCCGGCTCCCGCTTCAGAGTCGGGCGGCGGGACTTGCGCCGTTTGCGACGAACGACTCCGCCTTCGAGCGTGTGCACGCCCTCATTGTTGTAGAGCATCCGGAATTCATTCAGATACTGGAGCGCCTTGTTAGGCCGGCCGTTCTTCCGCCGCGCATGCCGCCGCGCCACCGTCTCCATGTGCTCCCAGGTGAAGTAGGTCGCCCACGCCGCTTTGTAAGCCGCCTCCCATTCCGCGTCCGACATGGTCCCATGGTGGGAAACGCGGTGGTGGAGATCGTATTTGTTGAGATCGGGATCCATCCACTCGCCCGCCTCGTGCATTCTCTTATGGTCCTCCGATCCTGGCAGCGGCGTGAGGAAAAAGAATTCGAGGATGTCGACAGGGAGCTCGCGCTTGATGATCTCGATGTCGCGCACGATCGATGCCTTGGTGTCGCCGGGGAAGCCGAGGATGTAGCCGGCGAGAGTGAAAACGCCTCGTTCATGCCATTGCTGAAACATGGCGCGATACTCGGTGATCTTGTTCTGCTTTTTGTTGGCCGCGAGCAGATTGTCCGGGTTGATATTCTCCAGCCCGATGAACGCGCGCATGACGCCGGCGCGGACCGCCTTGTCGATGAAGTTCGGCACGCGGTGGCAGAGCGTGTCGACCTGGATGGTAAGATTAGCCTTCAGCCCCTCGGTTTCGCGCAGGTGGATCAAACGATCGAAGAAATCCTCCCAGTGCTTATTGCGGACAAGATTGTCGTCAGTAATGAAAAAGGCCTTCACTCCCTGCGCCATATTCTCGCGGATCAGATTTTCGAGATCGTCAGGCGTGCGGAAGCGGCTCTTCCGTCCCTGGACATTGATGATCGTGCAGAAGCTGCACGCAAACGGGCAGCCGCGCCCGAGATCGAAGCTCGACCAGTTCCCAGAATTGCGCGCGATCGATTCCGGCGGCAACACCGGATAAGGCACGCCCGCGATGCCCGGCAAGTCCGCGAGGTAATTGTAAATTGGCTTCAGTTTGTTCCCCCATGCGTCGAGGAGCAGGGCCTCGAGCCGCCCTTCTTCGCTTTCGCCGGCGAAGAGCGAACAGCCGATGTCGAGCGCTTCCTGAATCTCCGGCGGAATTTCCTTCAACATCGAGAGGCACCCCGAAACGTGGAAGCCGCCAATCACGACTGGCAGTCCGGCGGCGCGGAATTCGCGAGCGAGGTCGAGGGCATGGTGGAACTGGTTCGACTGGACGCCGACCAGCCCGATTAGCGCCTTGGCTCCGCGCCGTTTGATATCCCGGACGATGCGGGCCGGAACGACGTGCTGGTTGCACTCGTCGATTGTCACCAGATTCATCCGGACATTCGGTCCCAGGATCTGGCGTGCGGCGCAGTCGCGGGCGAGACCGTTCAGGGCGGCCAGCGAATTAGAGGGCAGAATGGTGCGCCACCAAACGATCGGATAGCCGTCGTCGTCATAATGCGACGGCTTGATCATGACGAAGTCGAATTCTTCGTTAGGCATGCCGGGAACCTACTTGCTTTGCTTTGTCTCTCCAAGCTGAAATCCGGCCTGCTCCCAGACATTCCGGAGAAACAGCGATAGGCGCTCGGCCCGCGCCTGCCAGGTAAATTGCGCCGCGTTTCGTCGCGCCGCGTATCCCAATTTTTCGCCTATAAGCCTGTTGGAAACGGCTAATCGTATGGCCGCCGCGGCCGCCTCAACGTTGTCGGGCGGGACTAGGAGCGCATTTTCTTCGTGGTGAAGCACTTCGCGTAAGTCGGGAAGATCCGGCGCCACGATCGGGCGGCCGGCAGCCAGGTATGAAAACGTTTTCATGGGAAGAACCGTGTGACCGTGCCGGACCAGCGGCGCCGCGGTCGGCGGAATCACGAGGCAATCGGACGCAAACAGATACGCCGCCACCTCGGACGGCGGGACGCGCGGCCGCAGCCGAACATTTCTGGCGCCCGCCTCTTGCACAAGGCGAAGGATGGTTCTCTCCTCGTCCGATCCGGCAGCCGCGCCCACAAGGAGAAAAATTACCTCGGGAAGCTGTTGGGCCATCCGCGCCAGAAAAGGAATACCCTTGGTGACGTCGATCCGTCCGGTATAGGTGACGATGCAATCCTCCCCCTCGAGACCGAGATGCGCGCGCGCGGCCTCCCGGATTAACGTCGGCGTGAAGTGCGCCGGAGCGTATCCGTTGTAATTCGTCATCACGTGCGCCTCCGGGATTCCCGCCTCAATGAAGCTGCGCCGACAGAGATCGGAATGCGCCACGATGCCCAACAGATTTTTGCGATGGTAATTCAGGGCCCGCCATGGACCGAACCTCGCATCCTCGTTGATGTCCACGCGATAGGTCTCGAAGACGCAGCGCAATCCCAGACCAAGAGCCAGCGTCAGGGCAAAAGGGTCGCGCGTGAGGACGAGTTCCCGCCGGTTTCTGCGCGCGTAGTTGACGTTGCGTAAGTCGGCCCGGGCTTCGGGCAAAATGGTGCCATGAGGCCGGTTGGAACAGACCGGCACGAACTCGATCGAATCCGGGAGATCGTCGAGACCATAGTAATCGGCAATTCGTTCGCGCCAGGCGGCGCCGACGGCATCCGACTTACAACAGACGACCTCAACCTGATGGCCCAGCCGCGCCAGTTCCGTCGTCGTCCAGACCAATTGCTGGGTATTGGTATGGTGCGACGGGAGCGTATGGTGGCACAGACTGACGATTCTCATCGAAGAAGTTTGAGGACGGACCTTAGTCTTACGCCTGAAGATAATCACATGGTCAATAGCTTTCGCCGCGTTCTGATCCTCGCCGATGAATCGGCGGATTGGATCGTCGCGGGTTTGCGGCAGCTCGATCGGCTCGCGCTTTCGATCGATGAATTTGCTTTGGAGAACAAGGAGACCGCGCCCGTGCTCGTCTGCATTTTCTGGCGATCGGACCTGGACCAAGTGCAGAGATGGACGCCAAAACACGAACGGATGACCCGGGTCGCGTTTACAACCGAACTCGACGGGGCGCCGTTCGATCTTGTCCTGAGCACACGAATGTTTTTTTACCGCAAGGCGCTGCGACAGTTGATTGACCCGTCGGCCAAAATTATTTCTCCACTCGGCGGGACCGATTCCTGGGAAAACACATTCCGCGAAGTGGGATCATTTGCCCAGTCGCAGGAAGGAGCCTGGGAATACATCAAGGATGGGAACCAGATCGACGGAATCGAGAAACGATTCCTGCGCGGCAGCGGCAAGTCCCAGGACGGTTTTGTCTCCCGATATTTGAACCGGCCGATCTCGCGCGTGGTGACACGCCTACTCCTCAGATTCCCCACGACTCCGAACGCGTGGACCCTTTTCATCCTTCCGATCCCGATCGCCGCATCTCTCATTCTGCTTAACGGCACATACTGGTCGTTCCTTTGGGGCCTCGTGCTCTTTCAGGTCTTCAGTGTCCTGGATGGTTGCGACGGCGAGATCGCGCGCGCGAAGTTTTTGGAGAGCGAAAGCGGGCGGCGACTCGACTATCTCTGTGACGTCTTCGGCAACGTCCTGCTCGCCGTCAGCCTGGGCTTTGGACTCTCGCGACAGGCAAATCTTACCGGTTGGTTCTATCTCGGTGAAGGACTCATCGCGGGTGCCTTGATCGGAGCCAACGAGTTTCTCCTCGCGAGAAGCAAGGCGGACGAGCACACAGCAGGGTCGTTAGGTGGCGCCCTCTATCCGCGCCACCGCGAATTAGTGGAACGCTCCGGAATGTTGCTCTTCGGGAAAAAGTTCGCTTTCTGGCTAATCCAACTCACCAAGCGTGATGTCGCTGTGCTCTTCTTTGTTTTTCTCGCGGCGGTTGGATTGCCTGCCTTGATCCTGCATCTGCTCGTGATCGTGACCGCACTGACTGTGGCGCTCTCGCTGAGGAGCTTTTCGCGTCGCAGCTAAAATCGCTGCACTGCTTCCTGCTCGGCCCGCGCCAACATTTCGGGAGTGTCGACGTCTTGCCACCAGGCGTCGCCGATATCGATCGCCAGTGTTTTTCCGTCAGCCGCCATCAAGCGAACGCCATCAGCCAGACTGCAATCGTCGTCTTTCCGAGCGCGGCGCAGGTAATCAAACATGATCTCCGGGCAGAGAAAAATTCCCGTGTCGATCGCGTTGTAGTTCGGAAGATTCTTCCCGATCGCAATCACGAGACCGTCTTTCGTCTGCACTTTCATCGCATCGTCCAAATCGAAGATCGCGGCGATTTTCCTGTCGATAGCCAGGTTCAATCGGCTGAGATCGGCCTGCTTAACGAGCCGGTCGAGAATCGACGATTCAAAAAGATGGTCGCCCATGGCGAGAAAGAAAGGCGCGCTGACTTTTCCAGCGGCGGTCAGAAGCGAGATCCCGTTCTGCTTTTGCCAGTTCGGGTTCGAGATCGCACGGAATTGCATGTGAGGGGGAAGAAGCGGCGCGACCGCTGCCGCAAGTTCGTCGCCGTTTGGGCCGACCACGGCGTGCAATGTTGTTACGCCGGATTTGTCGAACGACTCGATCGCGTAGGAAATTAGCGGACGGCCTCCAATGGGGATGAGCGGCTTTGCAATCGTATTCACCGACCCGCGAAGACGCGATCCGGTTCCCGCCATGAGGATGACTGCGTCGGTAATGCTCAAAGGCTACAACCGGTAATATTTCTTCAAGCCCCAGATCCGGACACGTTGCGGCAAGAACCGGAAAATGAATGGAGCAATGATGGATTGAAAGAAGTCCCCCACCGTCACGCGCGGAGGAGGATTCGCGGCATCGATCACTTTCGCAATCTGACGTGCGACTAATTCAGGCTTCGGCGCGGCCTTCATGTTCTTATCGACTACGCGCCATGCCTGCTCGACTCGCGCAGTGTAACGCGGATCACCGCCGTCGGTCCGGGCGACGGCGTCATTGAATTCGGTGCAGATGTCGCCGGGTTGCAGGTCGATGACGCGAATATTCGATCCTGCGAGTTCGAGTTGGAGCGACATGGTAAACGAAGCCATCGCCGCTTTTGCTGCGTTGTAGGCCCCCATGAATGGAACGGGCAAACGTGACGCCAGCGAGGTGACATTGATGATGCGTCCGCCGCCATGCCCGCGCATCGAGGCCAAAGCGAGACGGCAAAGCTCGATATGCGCGAAAACGACGGTTTGAAATTGGTCGTGCACCGCCTCCGTTGAAAGAAATTCTCCGGGACCGAAATGGCCGCTGCCGGCGTTATTGATCACGACGTCGAAACGGCCCGCTTCCCGCAGCGCCATTTTGAAACTCTCCCCTAACGACACGTTGTCGCCGAGATCGAGACGAACGGAATGCAGACGCGGCAACTGCGGGATCCTCGCGATGTCACGCGATGTCCCCCAGACTTCATCGCCGCGTTCGGCCAGCAGCTTCGCCGTGGCGAGTCCGATGCCCGAACTGGCGCCCGTGATCAATATGCGCTTCATGGCTGAACGAGCGGAACGTACTTCGACATCAAGGAGGGGCGGCCTCCAGACCGCCCGCCGCTCCGCGGCCACCGCATGGGCGGTTTGGAAAGCGCCCCTCCTTGATGCGCTAACGAGTTCATGCCCTTTTTCCGGAGACGGTAAGCCTCATCTGTGGCCCCGTGGATGGCTTCCGACGATCAATCCATCCTGCATCTCGTGAATCCAATCGCACGCCTCGGCGATCTCAGGATTATGCGTCACCAGGAGCAACGCTTTTCGTTCTTCCTGCACAATTCTTTGCAGCAACTCGAAGGCGCGCCGCGAATTCGCGCTGTCGAGATTGCCGGTGGGCTCGTCGGCGAGAATCACGCTCGGATTATTCGCGAGCGCCCGCGCCACGGCCACGCGTTGTTGCTCGCCGCCGGAGAGATGCCGGCTCGGCCGGTTCAGTTTGCTCCCGAGACCGACGGCCTCGAGCAGATGCGCCGAGCGTTCGTGCATCTCCGGTTCGCTCAACAGGGCCAGACGCCGCATTGGAATCATGACGTTTTCCTGCGCCGTGAAATCCTCGAGGAGAAAATGGAATTGGAAGATGAACCCGAGAAGCTCATTCCGTTTCCTGTCCAGAGCCTCATCAACGAGGTGGGATACGGCCTCATTTTCGATCGTGACCCAGCCGCTGTCGGCATGATCGAGCAAGCCCAGGATGTAAAGCAAAGTGCTCTTGCCGCAGCCGGACGGACCGACAACCGCATGGACGGTACCGCGCTCGAGTTGGAGCGAGACCCCGCGCAAGGCATGGACGCGCGAGTCTTCCTCGCCGAGGAAACGTTCGATGCCTTCGCAGCTCAGCGACACTTCTGGCTCCATGATCTTCAACGTAGCGGAAACTCGAGGGGCTTGCCATGCCGGCGGTGAACCGTGATAGGGATGGGGAACGATGTGCGGCATTGCAGGCATGTTGTCGAGCGGCCGGATTGATCCTCTGGTAATGCGGCGCATGGTGGCAACTCTTCGCCACCGGGGGCCCGACGACGAAGGAATTTGGATCGATGGGGGCATTGGCCTTGGGCATCGCCGCCTTTCGGTCATCGATCTTTCGCCTAATGGCCATCAGCCGATGGTTTCGCAGAGCGGGCGTTTCGTTCTGACGTTCAATGGTGAGATCTATAATCATCCCGCTTTGCGAGCTGCCTTGGAAAGCGAGGGAATCAACGGCTGGCGCGGCCATTCGGACACTGAAACATTGCTCGAAGCAATCGCGTCCTGGGGGCTCGAGCGAGCATTGCGGGAATCTGCCGGCATGTTCGCGCTTGGGCTCTGGGATCGGCACGATCGAAAACTTTTTCTGGCTCGCGATCGCTTCGGTGAAAAGCCTCTCTACTACGGTCGCGTCGGCAAAGAGTTTCTCTTCGCTTCCGAACTGAGAGCGATCCGAGCGCATCCGGATTTTTCCGGCACGATCGACCGTGACGCCCTGCGAATTTTTGCGGCGCGCGGTTACATTCCCGCGCCGCGATCCATCTTTCGCGAAATTTCAAAACTGGAGCCGGGCACGATTCTGACGGTAGACGGCGGGGAGGGAAACGGGCAGCCAACCGTCGAGCGATATTGGTCGTATCGAAAGGTCGTCGAGAGTGGTCTCGCCAATCCGCTGCCGAGCGAAGAGGCGGCGCAGCAGGAACTGGAATCGGCTTTGATCGCGGCGATCCAGGGACAATCGGTGGCTGACGTCCCCGTCGGCGTGTTCTTATCGGGCGGCATCGATTCGTCGACGATCGCGGCCCTGTGGCGGAAGCATTCCTCTCGCGAATTGCGGACCTATTCGATGGGCTTTGAGGAGTCCGGGTTCGACGAGGCGCCCTACGCCAGGGCGGTCGCAAACCATCTCGGGACCGTTCACACCGAGAGCTATGTTACCTCGGCGGAAGCGCGCGACACGATTCCCCTTTTGCCGACGATATACGACGAACCATTCGCGGATCCATCGCAAATCCCGACCTGGCTGATGAGCAAGCTCGCGCGCGTGGACGTGACGGTCGCTTTGTCCGGCGACGGCGGGGACGAATTGTTTGGCGGCTATTCGCGTTATCCGACCGCGGCAAATCTTTGGCGAAAAATGCAGTGGGTTCCTGCCTCAATGAGGCACGTCGTAGGCACGGCTCTTGGGAAATTGCCCTCCGGCGTTTGGGACCGACTGGCTGCCAACCGGGCGCGATTTCCCGGGGCGCGGCTCCAACGAACATTCCATCGTCTCGAAGGCGTCGATAGTTTGGCGGAGCTCTATCGCTCGTTCCGCGACGAATGGACGGGTGATCCTTCGCCCGTGATCGGCGCCGCGTTGGATGATCGGGCAACCGAACTGGATCTCGACGTGGCCGGCGGGCCGGACATGGTTCGAATGATGTACTGCGACGCCATGAGCTACCTTCCCGGCGACATCTTGTGCAAGGTCGATCGTGCGGCGATGGCGCACGGTCTTGAAGTGCGAATTCCGTTCCTGGATCACCGGGTCGCCGCTGTCGCCGCGCGAATTCCGATCGGCCTGAAAGTACGGAACGGCGGGGGCAAGTACATCTTAAAGCAGTTGCTCTTTTCCCATGTGCCTTCCCGTTTGTTCGAACGTCCGAAGGCCGGCTTCAGCGTTCCGATCGGGGCGTGGCTAAAGGGACCGCTGCGGCCATGGGCGGAGGAGATGCTTTCCCGCGATCGGCTTGATCGCGAGGGCTTTTTTTCCGGGACGATGATCCAGAAGCGTTGGCAGGACCATCTGGCGGGAAGGCGGGACGCCACTTACTCCTTGTGGCCTGTTCTGATGTTTCAGTCCTGGATGCAGAACTAAGCGCTCGAGCCGCGAAGCGTGGCGACCGGGGCCAGGAGGGCGGCGCGGCGCGCGGGGACGTAGCTGGCGATAACGACGGCGATGATGGCCAGCACAGTCGCCCAGAAATAATGCCGCCAATCCCACGTAACTAGAAAGTGATTCGCGTAAACCAGTCCGCGCACCCGGATCGGAATATGCGACACGCCCCAGGTAAAAAGCGCACCGACGAGACACCCGACTACCGAGCCGGCCACGGCGATCATCGCGCCCTGCCAGAGGAAGATCGAGGAGATGTCGCGGGCGCGATATCCCATCGAACGCAAGATGGCGATCTCTTTGATTTTCGAAAGGACCGACATGGTGAGCACATTGAAAATACCAAAGCCGGCCAGCAGAATAATCAACGACACCGTGATCGCGGCCGACATTCGCAGGGTAAGAAAAAGCTGGAGGTTGGCCTCTTCGCGTTCCTGCCAGCTTTGCGATTCGTGCTGGAAAAGCGTTTCAAACGCAGCTGCCAGCGCCGGGGCGCGCTCGGGATCGCGCAATTTGTAAACGATCATGGACGCGGAAAACGGTTTGCGCAGGACCGTCTGCGCGACGCGCACATGAGAATATACTCGGACCGCATCGACCACGCCCACGCCACTGCGGGCGACGGCGGCGATCGTGAAACGCCGATACTCTCCACCCGGTGAAAGTAATTGGAGCCCATCGCTCGCGCTCACCTGGAGTGTGTCGGCCAGACGCGAACCGATAATGACGGAATTCGGGTTATTGCGAAAATCGTCGAAACTTCCGGCGACAATTTGCTGCCCGAGATTAGTGGTCTGGAGATGGAGAGGGGCGTCGATGCCGAAGAGATCGACCGTGGCATTATCGAATCCAGCCCGGGCGCTGACCGTCCCGCGCAAGACCGCGGAACACGCCGCGACATCCGCGAACTGCCGGCTGACGCGCATTATCTCCGGCGCGTTCGTAATTCCGTCGAGCGCATGGCGGCGCGGTTTTTCAGGATTGCGCGCATTTCTTGGCGGGACCAACAATCCGCTGTTGGCTGGTTGAAAGCGCGAACGGAGAAGCAGCGCTCCGTTACTTCCCAGCGTGGAATCGATAAAGTTTTTCGCGAAGCCCTGCGTCTGGGCCTGGGTGCAAATGAAAATGGCCACGCCGAAAACGACACCGCCGCAGCTCAAGATGAAAGCGCGCTTGCGCTGGCTGAGAAAACGCAGCGCGATGTAGAGCGGCGGCGTCACCGTATGTCCACGCGCGGGACGATCTTGGCCACGCGTTGCCGGACCGGCCGGCCCGGCCGCAGTTTGTCCTGGTCCGAAAGGACGACATGTTCGCCTTCCAACACTCCGCTCAGGACCTCGGAGAAATCGAGGGTGCGATAACCGACCTTGACGGTGCGGGACTGGAGAAGGCCGCGTTTCACCACGAGCGCCTGATCGACCACCAGGGCGCGCGTCGGCAACAGCAGCGCGTTTTCATGCGTGCCGGTAATGATGTTCATTTCGCCCGTCATGCCGGCCATGAGATTTTCCGGCGGATTCTCCAGCTCCAGCACGATGGTGTAGCGCTGCGTCTCGGGATCGGCCGCCGGCTGGATGGCCGACACCTTGGCGCGGAATTGCCGGGTGCGAAATGCATAGACCTGGACAATCGCTTCCATTCCCGCTTTCACTTCGCCCACATCTTCTTCGTCCACTTCGCCGCGCACGTAATTCTTTCGGGACGAAACGGTGAAGAGCTCGGCGCGCTCCGCGACCAGCTCGCCATCGATGGTCTTGATTGCCGTGAGCAAACCGTCCACAGGCGAGCGGATTTCGGAATTCTTCATCTGGGCCTCGAGCTTTTTCGCGGCTTCATCGAGTGCGGCCAGGTTGCGATCGCGCTCGATTCTTTCGGTCTCGACCAACGCTTTGAGGCGATTCACTTCGCTCTTTGCCTTTTCAAATTCGACCTGCGGAACGTTGCTGAGCCCGGTGAGTTTCTGGAGGCGGCTCAAATTATCCTCCGCCACTCTCAGTGCCTCCGTTGAAGGCAAAGGAAGTTGCGCGCGTTGCCGCGCCGCCTCGAGATCGGCGCGCGCTTGTTTCAACTGCCGGGCGGTCGCCTCGTCAGCAATCGTCGCAAGCAATTCGCCCTTCTCGACGCTGCGTCCGATCGCGCCGCGGCCCGCGGAAAGCACTTCCGCCAACTGAATGAAACCGGCGTTCTGCGCGCGCACCGGCAGAACGAGCGATGGTTCGATCCGCACCGTGCCGTAAATCGCCGAGATGGCGGTGCCCCTTTGCACGATCGCGACCTCCGCGACCGGCAACGTTGTGTAATAAATGAGCGCGAAGATGATCAGCGCAACCGCCACACCAGCCAGGATCAGATTTTTCGACGGCGAAAGCTTCAAGGGCTGCAACTAATGCACGTTTCCCGCGGTGTCCCTGGAAAATTGAAAGTAGCGGCCGGTCGCGCGGTCCCATTCCGCCCGCGCCACATTTTGCTCGAAGGCGGCCGATAAGAGAGCGCTTTTGGTTTCGAGGAAACTGCTTTCCGCCGTCCGAAATTCCAATTGCGAGGAAAGTCCTTCCGCGAGCGTGCGCTGGACGACGTTCACATTCTGCTCGGCGGCCGACCCCGCGGCGCTAAGCGCTTTCCAGCGTCCTTCCACCGCTCGAAAATTATTCGAGATCCGCTTCAATTCGATCGAGACGTTCGATTCGAGCTGGCGCAAAGAAATTTCGTTCATCTCTCGGATGGCGCGCTGCCTTGCCACCTGTCCGCCGATCCTGCCGTTATCGATCACCCGCCAGGTGAACGCGACTCCAGCCATCCCTTCCGAAGAAAGAATGTTATCGGAGCTGCTCGCGGATCCTGAGTTCGCGGCATGCACCGTCACCGGAATGTAGCGGCCCGATGCCGTCGCATCCAGGGCGGGATAATATTGGGCCTGGATGATCCGCTGATCTTCCGCCGCGGCGCGAACCAGGATGCGCGCGAGCTGGAGATCGGGCCGCTGCGCGAGAGCCGCCGCGGTCTCGGATGTCAGATCAAAATTGACGGCGGCAAATTGCAATTCTCCGTCAGGTCGAACAGTGCGGACGGGCTGCGACAGGTCGCTTCCCATGATGGTGGCGAGCGTGAGCATCGCTCCCTCGTAGCCGCGCTGCATTTCCTGGATGCGTGGCTCGAGCTCGCGCTCGAGGAGTTGGGCGCTCAGGATGGCGGCGCGGTTCGTCTGCCCCGCTCCATAACGGTCGGTCTGCGTGCTGACGTTTTGGGCGAGACGTTGCCGCTGCGCTTCCCCGAGCGCGCGGAGTGAATCATTGTAGAGCGCCGTGTAAAAGGCGACGCGAGCTGTGTGCAACTGCCCAACGATCGCGACGTTGAGGCGCTGTTGGGCGAGCAGAATTTCAATGTCGCCCCGGCGCAGGGAAGCAGGGACGGCCGCGTCGAACAAAGGCTGGTTGAAGAAAGCGCGGGCAAAGGCAAACGGCCGAATCGTCGGTTCGTCCGCGCGCTTACCGCCTTGCACACCGGCCAGGCCTTGCATTTTGAAATCGGGAAAAGCACTGGAGCGCAAGATGAGGCGGCGTCCGGCGGCCTGTTCCAATGCGATCCGCGCCTGGACGATTTCAGGGTTTTTCTCGAGGGTGGTGGTTAGGGCGGCGTCGAGCGTGATGGCGCGAACAGTCGGAACGACCCATGCGACGAAAGCGAGGATGACACAGGTTCGTTTCATCGACCGCCTCCCAGCATTGAAGGTGGCGCGGCGACTTCCAGCACCGGCTTTGATCCGGGCGGATTTTGCGAAATCTTCGCAGCGAATCCGAGCGAATCCGGTTCGCGAGCGCACGCCCGCGCCAGCCGGGCGAGCGCCACGTTGTGAAGATAAATAGCGCCCAGCCGCGTCGTGCGCGTGCGCGTCACGTCCGAGGCTGCTTGCAGGATATCGAGCTGCGTTCCCAGGCCCGCGCCCAAATTCCCTTTGGCGATTTCGAGAGATTCATCGGCGCTCTGCACGTTGCGCGTTTCCGATTCCAGAACGCGAGCGGCTTGCTGAAGATCGAGAAAAGCGCTGCGCACATCGGAGGCAACGGAAAGCTTCGCCGCTTCCAGCGCGTGCACCGCGGCATCGCGGCGCGCCCGGGTCGCCTGCATTCGGCCGCGCGTGGCGTAGCCGTCAAAAATATGCCAGGTCGCATTTAGTCCGACGATGAATCCGTGATTGAACTCCGGCCCGACGGCCGGATCCCGCTCGCTGTACGCTTCGTACCCGGCGAAGGCTTCCACGTGCGGACGGGTCTCGCTCCGGTCCAGGATCAATTGCTGATCCTCGATCTCGACCTCGATCTGGCGCGCGCGGATTTCCGGCCGGGTCACATCAGCGTAGGCGAGGCATTCGTTCAGATCAGGATGGCGCGGAGCGTATTGCAATTGCCCGGCCGCCTCGACGTTGGATAACGGTTTGCCGGAAGCATCCACGCCGATGAGTTGGAACAGGCGCAGGTTGGAATTTTGCAGGCGGGTCTGGGCGTCAATCAGCTCCGGATGTTCATTAGCCAGCGCGACCTCCGCTCGACTGACGTTCAGCGACCCGACGGTCCCCGTCTCGAAGCGTTCCCGCTGCGTCTTGAGCTCCTCCTCGAAAACGCGCACCGATTGTTCGCGCACGCGAATCTTCGCCCGGTTCAAGAGGACATCGTAAAACGCCAGCCGCACATCCATCGACACGCGATTGACCAGCGCCTGGTATTCGAGAGCTCGCTTCTCCTCATTCAAGCGCGCGATCGCCAACTGGCTCGTGATCGCGCCGCCCGTGTAGAGATTTTGCACAATGCGCACCGTGGCGTCGTAGTCATCGGATCGGAGCCGCGAAGGTTCCTGGCGCTGCCTTTTCCGGAGCAAGCCGGTGGAAACCACATTCGGCAAAAATCCCGCGCGCGCCTCGATTACGCCGCCCTTTGCGGCTTCGAGCTGTTTCGCCGCCATCAGGATTTCCGCATTCTGTTTCTTCGCGACGGCGACTGCTTCCTCGACGGTATAGGCAGGGCCGGCCCCGGCCGCCGCCAACTGAAGCGCCATCAGGAGAAAGACGATCCCAGAACTACGGCGCATCCATCCTATCATCACGTCTGAAGGCCGGCTTTATCAACACAATTCCCATAATGACGCGAGGGCAGGACCGCCTTCCGGCCTCCCGCTCAGGGAAATCGCCACCCGATATTGCATCGCCGCACATTTGCTCTATGATGGGCAACCTTGCGCCTTGCCCCCATCCAGGCTCGCCGCTAATCTTCGTGTTTTTCTCGCAATGAACAAAATTAGAATTGCCGTCGTGGGAGTGGGGAACTGCTTCAGTTCGCTCCTTCAAGGCATCAACTTCTACAGAGATTCCTCCGGCAACGGCGCGGATGTCGGGTTGATGCACCGGCAAATCGGACCCTACCAGCCACAGGATATCGAGATCGCCGCCGCCTTCGATATTGACCGCCGCAAGGTCGGAGTCGATGCCGCCGAAGCCATCTTCGCCCGGCCAAACTGCACCAAGGTTTTTTGCGACAAAATCATTCCGACGGGCACCCTCGTCATGATGGGATGCGTGTTCGACGGTTTCGCCGAGCACATGAAGGATTACGCGCCGGAGCGGACGTTTCTCCCGCTGGAAAAAGAATCGTCGCGCGAACAGATCATCGAGACGCTGCGCAAATCAGGCGCGGAGATCATGGTGAATTATCTGCCGGTCGGCTCGGAAGAGGCCACGCGTTTCTACGCCGCCTGCGCGCTCGAAGCGGGGCTCGGGTTCGTGAACAACATCCCCGTCTTCATCGCCAGCGACCCAGTCTGGGCGAAACGTTTTGCCGACAAAAACCTCCCGATCGTCGGCGACGACATCAAGGCGCAGATGGGCGCGACGGTCTTGCATCGCACCATCGTCGATCTCTTCCGCAAGCGCGGCGTCAAAGTCGAGCGCACCTATCAGCTCAACACCGGCGGCAACACCGATTTCCTGAACATGCTGAACCGAAGCCGCCTCGGCTCGAAGAAAACCTCCAAGACCGAGGCCGTGCAATCGGTCATCGGGACGCGCTTGTCCGATGACAACATTCACATCGGTCCGAGCGATTACGTTCCGTGGCAAAACGACAACAAAATTTGTTTCATTCGGGTCGAGGGAAAGCTTTTCGGCGATGTGCCGATGGAATTGGACGTAAAACTTTCCGTGGAAGATTCGCCGAACTCCGCCGGTGTCGCCATCGACGCGATCCGCTGCTGCAAGCTGGCGCTTGATCGCGGCAAAGGCGGCGTCCTGCATTCTGCCTCCGCCTATTTCTCGAAACATCCGCCCGTGCAAATGACCGACGATGAAGCGTATCTCAGCGTCGAAGAGTTCATCGCGGGAAAGCGCGAGAGTTAAGCTGCTTCTTCTGTAGTCGTCGCCCTATGGGCGACGTGAGCTACGCGTCTTTTCAAATTCGGCGTCGATTTCACGCGTCCCACAGGGACGCGGCTACAGAAGAAAGCTGCTCTCCGGACAACGAGCGCAGTCGATTCCATTCTGTTTCCAGTTCGTTCGCGTCGTACGCCACGAATTGGCCAGTCGCCGTCGCGAAGATGCCGGCTTCTACTTCAAGTTTTGTGATCTCGCGCACTGCTTTCCAATACGCGGCGATCTGCGGGCGGTAGCTGTGCCCCAAATCCTCTTCTTCGCCTTTCTTGATTCGGTTCGTCTTCCAATCAACAAGCAAAGCGCGGCGCGCGGCCGGATCGACAAGAAGAAGATCGATCTTTCCTTCGACACAGTTCCGCTCGTTCATGCGCCAGACGAACGGGAACTCGGTGTGCGGGACGATCGCGGGATGCTCGAGGAATTTCGCGATCGCGGAAGTCGGCGAGGCATGGGTGAAGAGTTTCCACTCGCGCGCGGAACGGTCAGGTTCAGGCGAACTCGGTTGCAGGGCGGTGAACGCGGTCTGCCATTGCGGTGGGCCGCCGGTCCAGGGGAAATGTTGGAAGAGAGTGTGCCACCAACTGCCGTAGAGCGTGGCCGCGTTGTCCGCCAGGGAACGCGCCGGAAGAGCTGTGCGACGATAGACGGATTCGGGCGGCGGCTCGGGTAACTCCTCGTAACCACTGGGATTTTGTTTGCGGATGAAATCAGATGCGCGCTCGCGAGCGTGCCCGAGCGCCGAGGGGTCGAATGGAGTGAAGGCAAACGCTGGGGCCTTGGACGCGTCGATTATTCGCGCCGCCGCGCGCAGGGTTTCAGAACACGCTTCCGCGTTCGTGGCCAAGGCATCGAGCGCGACGCAACTCGTTTCGCCTTTGTCGGCCCGAAGATATTTTAGTTGCGACTCAACTGCCAGTCGATCGTGCACCGGCGAAAAAAGATCGCGATCGAGCGCCAGCACGAGGGTATGCCGCGCCCGCGTGACCGCGACGTAAAGCAGCCGCTCCATTTCCTGCCGGCGCAGGATTTTCGTGGCTTCCTTGATTTCCTCTTCGCGATCCTCCTTGTGCAATGCCGCAATAATTTCGTCCTTTCCCGGAACGCGGATGATGGACGGATAACGCGGGGAAAATCCGGTGATGCGCCGGCTGAGGAACGGGACGATGACGGCGTCCCATTCCGAGCCTTTCGCCTTCTGCGCGGTGATGAGCTGAATAGCGTCCTTATCGGAAAGGCGCGCCGGACGCTGGCGTTCCATTTCGGAACGCAGGCGCTCCGCGAAATCAGCCAGGGTGGCGCCGGATGCGGCCGCTTCCGCGGCGAGGGTGACAAGCGTATCCAGGTCTGCGAGCGGATCCTTGAAGTCTTCCGACGGAAGGGAAGCAAGTCTCGCCCGCAAAGCGGTGCGAACGATTAGTTGCTCGACCGCTGTGAAGAGCGGCAGGTCCTGAATATCGTTACGAATCTCAGCGAGCTCGCCGATTTGCGATGAGACAATGCCCGCCGCGGCGCGCGGAGTTTCAATTTGAAAGCGTTCGCCGTTTCCATCGCTGAACACCGCGAGGTCGTGATCCGACACTCCGTAAACTTCCCGCAGGACACCAACGATCTCGTAGTGGTTCTGCGCCTCGACCATGATGGTGCAAAGCGCGGTCAGCCACGCGTAGGCGGGCGAGTCCGCTTGCAGATCGCTTTCCGATTGGACCTCGACCGGGAGGTCGATTTTTCGCAGAGCGATCGCCGTCGTGCGCAACCAATCGCGGCGCGGACAAAGAATCGCCACTTCGCGCCAACTGCGCGCGCGCAACTTCTCCGGGCCATGCTCCTTCAGCCAACGCGCGAGCTCCTCCGCTTCGATGCGCGCGACCTGCCGGTCTTTCAATTTCTCTTTGCCGTCGCGCAGCGCGGCGGAAAGCGAGAGGCGAATCACCTGGCCGGGCAAAACGTGCGGGCGCGGCTGGAGCTCCACGAACTTTACCTGGCCGGCGTCGCCATTCAGGATTTCTCCGAAGGTCGCGTTGACGAAATCGAGTTGTCGCTGATCAAGCCGGAAGGTGACGGAAAACGTAACGGCCTCGCCGGCTTCGGCGGCGACGAGCGCATCGTGCACGCGCTGGTAATGCGCGAGATCGGCGCGGTCGTGGTAGATCGACTGTTGAAAATCACCGACCATGGAGAAGCAGCCGGGGCGGGGTGGATCACTCTTCGTCTCGAGCCAGCGGCCGGTCGCCTCAGGCGGTCGCGTGATTTCGAGGAGCACGGAAAACTGCGCGGGATCAGTATCCTGCGCTTCGTCGAGGATAACGATCGGATCGAGCTGGCGAATGCGGTGCGCGGCTTCCGGATGTTGCAGAAGTTCATCGGCCAGCGCGATCTGGTCGGCATAGGTAACGACGCCACGCTCGAGGCGAAAATTGCGATAATCGCGCTGCACTTCGGCTGCGACGCAGATAGCGGTCTGGTTCACCCAGCGCCGCAAAGGAACAAAAGCCTGCTCCCAGATCTGATCGATGCCCTGTGCTTTGGTGCTACAGATCGGCCACCGCAAAAAACCGGTCCCTTCGCGATAGCCTTTCTCCCACGCCTGGAGCTGGGCGATGGAATTCCCAATCGTTTCGCTTTTCCTCGCCGCCATGGCCGCGCGGTAAACTTCCCGCAACTCAATCTCGGGACACCGACATTGTTCCGCGGGACGGAGCAACGCCGAGCCGGCTTGTCGTCCCAGTTCCATAATGTGTCGGATGGAAGCGAGCCGCAGCAGTCGGGCGCGATTTTCCGCGGAGAGAGAACGACCCACGCTCGTTTGCTGCTGAACGAATTCGTTCCAGAGATCGTCGTCGTCCGTGATCAACTCGAGCGGTGCGGGCAGGCCGAGGTAGTGCCCATACTCGTTCAATAACTTGAGGCAAAAGGCATGAATGGTTCCGAACCAGGCGCGATTGAATGCCGCCAGGATTTCGGACTTCGGTTTCGCAAGAAGGATTTGTTCGCGGGCGCGCTGCTGCATTTCATCGGCGGCCCGGTTCGCAAAAGTGACGACGACCAGGCGCGGCAACAGGCGCACCGCATCGCTGGCCTGCGCGAGTTGTGCGATGCGATCTGTCACCGCTCGGGTCTTTCCGGAACCGGCGGCCGCGATCACGGAGAAATTCCGGTCGAGCGTTTGGGCAAAACGATCGCGGGCAGCCTGATCTCGCGGTTCGGTCGTCACCAGCTCTCCTCTTCCGACGCGAGATCCGGATGGGTGAGCTCCCAGCGTTCGTCGATGATTTCGGGATCAATCGCCAGCGTGGCCAGCGGATAATTTTTCGTGAAACTGAACGCGCCGCGAAGGGGGCCCTTCATTCCGAAGATGCCAGTGGCTTGCATTCGGGCGAGTTCCCGAAAGGCAGGGCCGCAATCCGCGAAATCGTCGTCGCGCAATTGCGGCTCCGCTTTCGCAATGACCGGCGAAAAAATGCTCACTTCGACGCTTTGCGCGCCGAGCTGTTGGGCGGTGAGAGTGTAGAGCGCGAGCTGGAGCGCATCGCCTTTCAGGACCGACTTCAGGACCCGCGGCGAACGCGGTTCATCTTTTTTTCGGCCCTTCGGAGTGAGCGACTTTTTGTTCCCCGTTTTGTAATCGACGATCCAGAGATCAGGCAGCGCGAGAGAGCTGGGCAACGCGTCGGTTTTGCCTAACAAGAGGTCGGCCTGTCCTCGCAGCAGGAGAGTGCGATTGTCGCCGACGGCAATTGGTTGCACCTTGAGCCGCCATTCCGCCGCCGCCCATTTCCAGCCCTCAATTGCGCCTATGATTCGGCTCAGGGTCTGCGCGAGACAGAGCGCATTCTCCCAACCGGAATCCCACCAGTCCGGAATCGTCCGGCCCACACGCCGGCAAAGTTCGCGCACTTCCGCGCGCTTCCGTTCCGCCGCGGCCGAAATGCGGGCCGCGCACTCGTCCCCACCGGGAAGAGCTACGAAGGCTTCGCTGCGCCCGAAGACGGCGGCGAGCCAGGCGTGGGTCCATTTGCCGATCGTCGCGTTCCAGACATAGGTCGCGTCTTCCGTGCCTTCGACGCCGAGAAAGCGTTCCATCCAAATGAGTGCGGGCGACTTGAGCAATGCCTCGGTGTCACTCACGCTCAGCGGGGCGATATCGTCAGGCGCGGTCCGCAGGGCGAAGTCATATTCGTTTGACGGTTCGGCCGTGCGGCGCGCGAGATAAGCGACGCGCGTTTGGCGAATGCTGGGTGTTTCCGATTGCTCGTTAGGCGGGGCAAGATTGGCGGCATCCAGCCAGCGGCGGGTTTGGTCGCGCAACATCCGCATATTGGCCTGGGAGACGGGGTGCCCGAACACCTCGTGATAAACGCGCCCGAAGAATTCGCCTGGATTGGAGAGGCGCTCCGGGGCCTCCTCCTGGATGAGGCTGACAGTGAGGGCGAGGCCGTGGCTCGCGGATTCGACGAGGCCGTCGAACTGGGCGCGCGCGAGCTGACCTTGCTGCTCCGCGCCAAGGAAAAGCGTGTCGCCTTCGCGGACCACGGCGTGGCCTTCGCCCTGGCTGCCGCGCTGGGTGGCAGTGCGGTTGAGTTTCCGCACACCTTGGTTAAGCGCGTCGATCTTACCGGCAGGGAGAAAGTCGCCGCGGGCGCCGGCGGGCCACGCGCCTTCGTTCAAACCACAGAGAATGAGATGCGACCACGATTGATCCTCAGCCTGCGCAGGCGTGAGAAGCTGGATGCGGGCGTACGGATGCTGGCCGAGCAAATCGCGCGAAATGCGGACGCTGACAGCCAACTCATCGAGCCATTGCAGGAAGAGCGTGCGCGAAAAAGTGGCGTCCACCTTCGCTGTCCAGTCCGTGCGCTGGGCGATCACGCGCCAGCGTTCGTTCCATCCGAGATGCGCGAAAGCATTCGCAGCGATTCGAAGAAATTCCGAGAACGTGCCGTTGTCCGGCAGGAAGGCTATGTTTTCGAGCGCAGCGGAAATTTGCTCTCCGTCGCGTTCGCTGGCGCTTGCCGCAGCGATCAAGAGAGGGAGATCGTCGATGGCAATATCGGCCAGGGCTCGTTCCAGAACGCGACCGATCTTCTGGCGTGACGGATCCTGGAGAAACGACTGGTCGTTAGGCAGAGCGGTCAGGAACCGACGAAGCACGTTCAACCGCGGGGTGCGCTGCAATTCTATCCAACTCCAGAAATCGGGCGCTTCGAAAACCCCCGGTGCCATCTGGCCCATCGCGTCGTAATGCGGCAAACCGTGGCGCGTTAGTGCCGCCGCCACGAGACGCGAAAGCGACCCAGTCCCTGGGAAAACGATGCCAAGGCGAGTGCAATGTTTGTCGGCGAGAAACTGATGTGCAGCCGCGGCGATCGCTTCGACCTGTTCGCGCGTGTCCATACCGGCCAGGAAGATTGTCGGGCGCTCGGATACGGCCGCATCCAACTCAATCGCGATAAGCTGCGCTTCTCCCAACGTTTCTTCCCAATTGCCTATCCATGCGGCGTCGAGATCGTGTGCTTGCTCGCGCGGATGTTGCAGAATAATGGTGGCGTGCTGCGAAGACTGCACCGCCGCGCGGAGCAAATGCCAGAGCGGCCAGTGGCCGCCGTGAAATCCCGTAATAAGAAGCGGACCCACCGCAGGGCCAGTTTGCCGGGCGTGCGCAAGCGCGCGGCGATCAGATTCCGGAGAAAGCTCCAACGCCGCTGCCTTCAAGTGAGCGCGAAATTTCCGCACTACGGGACGAAAAGCGGGCAGGTCGATCTTCTCGAAATCGGCTCCCGCGCCGCTGAGTTGCTCGAGCAAGCGCAGGAGATGATCTGGGGTGCGGCGGACAGAAATAGCGGCGAGACGCTCGCCTTCCGGAAGTCTTGGGTCGGCCAGCAGCTGTTCTGCGGCGAGGGCCAGTAACAAGCGCAGGTGCTCGCGCGGCGGCGGTAGCGTCTCACTTTGCGCGCTGAGAAGTGCTCGAAGATAGGGTGGCGTGACAAATTCTAAACCGAGCGCGGAGAGTCCGGCCTCGAGAAGTCGGCCTTTGAGCGCCTGGATTTGACCGCGAGTAGGAACGACGACGAGCGCCGGGCGTTCGCTCTTCCAAGCTTCCGCGGCAGCCTGCTTGAACCAGCCCTCAATCGCACCTTGCCATGCTGCTTCCGGCGAGGACGCGAGCAGTAAGGCGTGCCCGCGCCGCGGTTGAAGCTCCAGTTCCAGTTGCACCCGCTAATTCTAGCAGAACGGGCGGACAAACGCTGTCCTACCGGGAAAGAATCGGTGACGCGTTATTGCACGTTATAGACTTCGATCAGCCCAATGCCGATCGCATCGTCTTTGCCGCGGACGATGGCGGAGTGTCGCGTTGATGGCAGCGTCATCAGGATTGCTGACTCGGCATCCCTGGTGGGCGCGAGGCCGGTGGCTTCGATGGCGGTGCGGTTCGATGCATCCTTCCAGTTGTCGTTGAACGCGATGGAGGTTCCATTCTGATCGAAGAGCTCGAGGGTTGGATTATCCAAAGCGGTCGGCAACCCAGGCTTCAACGACGGCCCGAGGGCCCGCACGAGAACTTTGGTGCTGCTCTGGTCGCCGACGATGAATCCGGAAATGAGCAGATTATCGCCGGTTTGAACCAGGCCGCGGGTGCTGATGTTGCCGAATTTTCCGTCGGTAGTGGGATTGCGATCGTACGCTTCCACCACGCCGATTCCTTTGCTCTTGTCCTTGCCGCGAACGATGGCGGTGTAGTTGCCGGGATCGATCGTCCGGGCGATCGCGGATTCCTTGGGATCGGTAGGCGCGAACCCGCTCGCTTCAATTTCGGCCCGGTCGTTGGAGTCCATCCAATCGTCATTGCTCGCCATGAGCTGGCCATTCCCGTTGTACATTTCCAGCATCGGATCCCCGAGCCGGCCCGGGAACGGTTTGCCGTCGATCTTTATCGACGGGCCGATGGCGCGAAGGATAATTTTCTTCGGATCGAAGCCGGTGACGATGAATCCGCCGATGAGAACTTCATCGTCGGTTTGCACGCGGAGCCGCGAGGAGATGTTCAGGAGGCGGGCCGGGCGCGCTGTCGGTGTCGGGCTCGCCGTAGGAGTAGGCGTTGCAGTGGGCGTCGCGGTAGCAGTGGGCGTAGCGGTGGCCGTTGGAGTCGGACTTGGCGGCGGAGGCGGTCCTCCTCCTGGTCCGACATCGATCATCAACACAGCGGCATTCTCACTCACGGCGTTACGCGCGTCCCTAACCCGCACCCGCGCCTGAAAATTGCCTTGGTTGGTATACGTATGCTGGATCGTGGGACTCGTCTGAGTGACATCGGCCGCGCCGTCACCAAAACTAAAGGTGTAGGAAACGATCGGATCGGAATCCGGATCGCTGCTGGCGGAAGCGTTGAGAGTTGTCGTCAACGGCGCCGGCCCGCTCTGCGGATTGGCGGTCAGCCGCGCAATCGGCTTCGCGTTCGGCCGGCAGGCGAAGTTGCCGATAATGGGGTAAACGCCCTCGCCTGCGAGACTGTCCGGCATGTTGTCGGGAGTGACTCCGGCGGGTTCAATGCGCACCCGAATCAGGAAGCCCTGCAAATTAGTGCCGACGGCCGGGTTCCCGATCTTGCTTCTCGAAATCACGATCGTGATGGTGCCGTTCGGATCATAGGTGCTCTCCGCGTCGGCATTGCCCTGGATGGTACTCGGCGCGCCGTACCCGCCCGTCGAGCTGCCGGTGGGATTGAAGGTGCCGTATCTAAAGGTGACCATGCCGGCTGCGTCGGAACTCATATCAACCCAGCGGCCAGTTGAAGGAGGATCGCTCGGCAATATGAATTGCACCGGCCAGCGGGCGCTCGGCGGGACGGTCAGCAGACTCTCGACTTTGATGGTGAAAACCAGCTTGTCCGTAAATGTGGGGCCGAACGGTTCTGCTACGTGGAGGGAACGCAAATCGTAGCCGGGATAGGAAGTCGTTCCTGTAGCAACCACCAGATCGCCGTTTTTGTCAGTCAGGATCGGCGCGCCCGGAATGTGGCAGGGGTCAGGTTTCGGAATCACTACCGGCACGACTTCGCCGCAGTACGGACCTTCGCCAATCGAGTTGACCGCGGTAACGCGATAATAATAGGTCACGCCGGGAAGCGCGGTGGTATCGATGTAAGTCCCCTTGGTCCCAGCCGTGGCCAGAAAAGTTTCGCCGCCTGAAACAGTGCCACGATAAATTTTATACTGAGTGATCGCGGCGCCGTGATCATCCGGGGTGGGCCAGGTAAGGGTAACGCCCGTGTCATCAGCGCTCGCACTCACGGCCGGTGCGCCGGGAAGCGCGGGAGTGATCGGATCGAAGGCGGCGAACATTCTCTTGCCGCCGTCCTGGCGCGCGATGGCCGCCTTGGCCGTGAACGAATTGGCTCCGCCTTCTACGCACGGCCCGACGCAGCCATCATCGTAGCCGATAAGAATGCGGCCCTCTCTGTCGATGGTTGCGTCAAAGAAATCGAGCAGGTTGCGGCAGGTTTCCATCGTGCCGTTGCAGATACCCCCGCGCTGGATCGGGTCGTTCGGCGTGACGTTGAACGTCGACCAGGTCGCGCCGCCGTCATACGTGACGGAGAGATAGAGATACCAGACGCCGGGAAAGTCCGCCTGGTTCCAATTCGATCCGGCCGTCGTTGAGCCGAAAAACGCGAAAGCCGCGCGGTTCGGATCGCCCGCCACCACTTCGGGAAACGCCATGTTCACAATGCCGAGTGGCGCGCCCACATCGACCGGCGTGGTCCACGTCACGCCTTTGTCGGTGCTCTTGGCGATGCGCGCGTGGTTGTCCTTCGACTGCATTCCGAAATACACCGTGCCGTCGGTTGCGATGCCGATTGATGGATCGCGATTGCTGGTGGTATCCGAGTTCGGAATCTTGCGAATGGCCCAGGTGATGCCGTTATCTTCCGAAACAATTACGGCTTGCTGACCATCCTCGTGCCCCGGCTGGGATGTTCCTCCGCACGCATTGTTAGGAACGTAGACCGTGCCGACCTGGCCATTCGCGCGCGTTGCCGGTGTGTCCGGTGTCACTTTGGTGGCGATGGGAAAACCGACATCGTGGCCGTGCCCGGCGGCAGTGGCGGCGGCACGATCGGATTAGGGACGGTGGCCCCGACCGCAGTCACGGTGCCGCCGTATTGATCCAATGGGGGCGGCACCGGCGCTACATCCCAATAAACCACATGCACGACGAAGATGCCCGTGCCGACGCCGGGCTTGCTCGGATCGATCTCCGCCGATTCATCCTTTGTGTTTCCGCGCGCTGACGAGGAGACGATCGCGCCGGTCACCGTGCCCTTGTGAATATACATGTCGTAATCGTGCGAAGCGCTTCCCCACTGGATGTCCACGCGCGCCTTCCTTCCCGACCAATCGGCAACAGTTCCGGTCAGGGTGAGAGTGTAGACATCGCAATTCTGACCGTCGACGCAGGTGTCTTCGCCGCCCAAGGTTCCGCTCGGGTCGGCTTCTCCGCCTTTTCCTGTTCCCAGCCAGGTCAACGATCCTGGTGTCGTCGGCCCAATGCTGCCCGTGGAGGGATTCGCCCCAAAACTCAGGAGCGCAAGGAAGAGCGCCGCCGAGACGAGGACGAGTGCAAGAAAAACGCGAGGAATAAGGAACCCGTTTTGAGAGAGACGGTTAGTGCGCATGGGAAATGCCTTTCGTGTGGGTGATGACGGCAGGATCAGGTGCGTGGAACCTGGAGAGGACAAACCTAGTTCGGTGGTGGACGGCGCGACGGATGGGTTGAGTTCCGACGTGACCCGGGCGCGAGGCGGGTTCGTTGCGTTGCTGCACACTGGATGTTAGCCTCGCCGCTCCGCGCATGAGTCAGAATTACAAGGACACTCTCAACCTGCCGAAGACGGATTTTCCGATGAAGGCAAACCTCGCCACGCGCGAGCCGGAGATGCTCGAGAAATGGCAGGCGGCCGGTCTTTATCAACAGATTCAGGCCGCGCGAGTCGACGCGGAATTATTCGTTCTGCATGACGGGCCGCCCTTTGCGAATGGCGACGTCCACATGGGGACCGCGCTCAACAAGATCTTGAAGGACCTCGTCGTGAAATCGAAAACGATGGCCGGATTTCGCGCGCCTTATGTGCCCGGGTGGGACTGCCATGGATTGCCGATCGAATACAAGGTGGTGAAGGAATCACGCGGCCTTTCGCCGCTCGAGGTGCGCCAGAAATCGGAGGCGTTTGCGCGAAAATTTGTCGATGTGCAGCGCGAACAATTCAAACGGCTCGGCGTTTTCGGTGATTGGGACCATCCTTATCTCACGCTCGATCCGGCCTACGAAGCGGAGATCCTTCGCGCCTTCGCGATCTTCGTCGAAAAAGGCCTCGTTTACGAAAGTTTGAAGCCGGTCTTCTGGAGCACCGGCGCGCAAACCGCCCTGGCGGAAGCAGAGGTCGAATACCAGGACCGCGAAGACACCGCCGTCTATGTGAAGTTTCCGATCGTGACCGGCGATCTCGCCGGCAAAGCGAGCATCGTCATCTGGACCACGACGCCGTGGACGTTGCCGGCAAATCTCGCGATCGCGGTTCATCCGAAAGAACTCTATGTCGCCCGGGAATTCCGGAAGGAGGGCGTTTCCGAAACGCTCGTTCTCGCGGCTTCGCTTGTGGAAGCTTTCTGCGCCGCCACCGGCTTTGAACCGACGGGCGAACTGATCAGCTCGTTTCCCGGAAGTCAGCTCGATGGCCAGAACGCCCAGCATCCCTTTCTGCCGCGCCCGTCGAACATTTTCGCGGCCGACTTTGTCACCATGGATACCGGCACTGGCTGCGTGCACATCGCTCCCGGCCACGGCGAAGAAGATTACAACCTGGGCCGCAACAAAGGGCTGCAAATTCTCTCGCCCGTCGATGATCGCGGTTTGTTCACTGATGAAGCGGGGGTGCCCGAACTCACCGGCAAATATGTCTTCGACGCCAACGCCGATATTATCGCGCTCCTGCGCGAGCGCGGAATGCTCATCAGCGAACAACGCTACCCGCATTCCTATCCTTATTGCTGGCGCTCGAAAACCCCGATCCTCTTTCGCGCGGTCAAACAATTTTTCATCCGCATCGACGATCTCCGCGCGACTGCGCTCGCCGCGATCAAAGGCGTGCAATGGATTCCGGCGTGGGGTGAAAATCGGATCTCAGGCACGGTGGAATCGCGTCCGGATTGGGTGATCTCGCGTCAGCGCAGTTGGGGAGTTCCGTTGCCCGTTTTTTATTCGGCCGAAGGCGAAGCCATTCTGGATTCGAATTGGATCCGCAAACTCGCGGGCGTCGTCGCGCAGCGCGGTTCAAATGTCTGGTTCGAGCTCGATGACGCGGCGCTCTCGCGTGAGCTTGGCCTGCCCGGAGGCACCCGTCATCGCAACGACACGATCGACGTCTGGATCGATTCTGGCGTTTCGCATGCGGCGGTTCTTGCCGCTAATCCGGCGTTGCGCGATCCGGCCGACATGTATCTCGAAGCGACCGATCAGCACCGCGGCTGGTTCCAATCTTCGCTCATGACGAGCGTCGCGCTGCATAATCGCGCGCCCTACAAAACATGCGTCACGCACGGTTTCGTCGTCGATGTCGATGGCAAAAAGATTTCCAAATCGAGCAGCTACAGCAAGCCGATGGATGCCGGCCACTTCGTCGGCAAACACGGCGCCGACATCGTTCGGCTCTGGGTAAGCAGCGTGAATTACACCGACGACGTGCCGTTCTCCGAAGAAATGTTCACGCGCCTGGGAGATACTTATCGGCGCGTTCGAAACACCCTGCGCATTTTGCTGGGCAACCTGTCGGATTTTTCTCGCCAAGGAGGGGCGCTTTCCAAACCGCCCCCGCTCGACGCGGCTGCAGACGGCGGTTTGGAAAGCGCCCCTCCTTGGAGCTTCACATTAGTCGATCGCTGGATTCTCGATCGGCTGGAAAACGTGATCGCAGATTGCCGCGCCGCTTACGCCGCCTACGAATTCCATAAGGTTTATCACACCCTCAACCAATTCTGCGCCGTCGATCTGAGCAGTCTTTACATCGATATCACCAAGGACCGGATGTATTGCGACGCGCCGGATTCGCCGCGCCGCCGCGCCACCCAATTCGCGATGCATCACATTTTCGACGCGCTCTGCCGGCTCCTCGCGCCCATCATGGTTTTCACGGCGGACGAAGCATGGGGATACCTCGGCGGTTCCGTGTCGGTCCATCTCCAAACCTTTCCCGAGGAGAGGGCGAAGTTCCGAGACGCCGAGGCAAGTCAGCAGATCGCGCAGTTGCTGACTTTGCGCGGAGTGATCGGTCAGGCCGTCGAGCGCGCGCGCCAGGAGAAAATGATCGGTAACGCCCTGGAGGCGTCGGTTGTTTTGCAGTGCGAAGCGGAGGCGATCTCCTCGATTCCGAACGATGAGCTCGAGGAGTTTTTTATCCTGAGCGAGTTACGAATTGAATCGAGCAGGGAACCGGCCGCATTGATCACGAAGACGAACCATGCAAAGTGCGCGCGTTGTTGGCGACATCGAGCGGCGGTCGGGAAGAGCGCTGCACATCCGGAATTGTGCGAGCGGTGTGAAAGCGTGGTAACGAACGCGGTCGCTAAATGAAGTTCGTCCTTTTCCTTTCACTCCCGCTTTACGCCCTGGATCAGATCACGAAGTGGTGGGTTCTTCGCCACATCGGTTCGGAGGATATCCACGTCGTCGTTCCCGATTTCTTCAGCCTCGTCAACGTGACGAACAACGGGGCTGCGTTCGGATCGTTCAAAAACAACAACGCCTTCTTCATCGGCCTCTCCTGCATTGCGTTTGTTTTCGTCTTTGCGCTCTTGCTCCGGCGGCGTTCGCCCGATTCTCTGCGCGATATTTCGCTCGCCTTGCTCCTCGCCGGCATCATGGGCAATCTCACCGATCGCTTCCGCCACGGTCACGTCATCGATTTTGCCCTCTTCGATCTCCATGTCCCGCTGGCGCACCCGTGGCCGGCCTTCAATGTCGCGGATTCCTGCATTTTCATCGCGGTGGCTTGCTTTATCATCCACTCGTTCCGACAGAAGCGACCAGAGCCAGCGCTATAGCCGCGGCGCTCTGTCGCCGCGTTCATCGCGCCGCTGAAAGCCAACGCCCCGACATAGCGGGGCGGCTACAGCGATCTCACGCTTAATGCGCCGGCCGCGCTTCCGGCAGATAAAAAAACAGGATCCCGAGAATCAGATACACGGAGAGAAGCTGCACTCCCTCGATCCAGTTCGTTTCGCCGTCGCCGCTGATCTGAAAGAGAATGTAAACCGACGCTACCACCGCGAAAATTTCCGGCAGCGAGAATTCCAAATCCATCGGGCGCCCAAACAAGTAGGAAAGGAAAACCAGCACCGGCGCGACAAAGAGCGCGATCTGCAAGCTCGAGCCGATCGCGATCCCGACGCTCAGATCCATCTTGTTTTTCATCGCCATCACGATGGCGGTGGAATGCTCGGCGGCGTTGCCGACGATGGCGACGACGATCACGCCGACGAACACCTCGGTGATCCCCATGGTGGTGCGCACGCTTTCGATTGTTCCCACCAAAAACTCCGAGAGCAATGCCACCACCGCCGTCGCGGCAATCAGAATCACGATCGCTTTGCCGCGCGACCAATGCTCGCCCTTGTCTTCGAGCTCTTCCTCCCCGCTGACGAAGAAATGTTTGTGCGTCCTGAGGGTGAACGCGAGCAGGCAGATGTAGGTAAGGAAGAGCACGACGGCGATGCCTAACGAAAGCTGACGTTCGACCTCCGGGCTCCAGCCGCCGGGGCTGGCGGCCGATGACAGATGAAACACAGTCGGGATGATCAGCGCGATCGCGGCCAGCGAGAGCGAGATGACCGAGGTGCGCGCGCCCGCCCGGTTGAATTTTTGTTCCTTATACTTTGTGCCGCCGAGCAGGATCGAAAGACCCAGGACCAGCAGAACGTTCCCGATGATCGATCCGGTGATCGACGCCTTGACGACGGGGATGTAGCCCTTGTAAAGCGCGATGCCGGCAATGATCAGCTCGGCGGCGTTTCCGAAAGTGGCGTTCAATAATCCGCCGAGCCCTTCGCCGACGCGCGCGGCCAGCGCTTCAGTCGCCCGCCCGATCCAGCCCGCCACCGGGATAATGGCGATGGCCGAGCAAATAAAGAGCGCGGTCGGATTGCCGAGGCCGGGCCAGAAACGCAGGACAAGGGCAATCGGGACAAAAATGAGGAGCCAATCGAGTGAAAGTTTGAATCTCATGCGCACTTTGATTCTGACACGTCGCAACGCGTGGCATTGCGATAGCATCGGGGAGCGCAGGCTACCAGCCTGCAGTTCGCAGCAGCTTGCCGCGAACACTCGCGCGCTCACACCAGAAGATGCGCCCGGCAAGCTGCCGGACGCTGCAGGCTGGCAGCCTGCGCTCCCCATTCGACAGGCCGCGTTTCACCTACGAAAATGCGGCGAGCCATGAGCGCGTCTGAAAACCAAATGCAAACAACCGCGCGCAATCTCGCGCAACGCCTGCGCGAAGCGGGCCATGTGGCCTACTTCGCGGGTGGTTGCGTGCGCGATCTGTTGCGGGGCGAACCCCCAAAAGACTTCGATATCGCGACGGATGCTCGGCCGGAGGTCGTCCAAAAAATGTTCGCGCGCACGTACGCGGTCGGCGCGCATTTCGGCGTGATCGTGGTGCTCGAAAACGGATTCCAATTCGAAATCGCGACCTTTCGCTCGGACGGCGATTATCTCGATGGCCGGCACCCGACCGAGGTGCATTTCGCGACGGCGAAAGAAGACGCGGCCCGTCGGGATTTCACGATCAACGGGATGTTTTTCGATCCGGAAAAGAACGAGATCATCGATTTCGTGGATGGACGCGCGGACCTGGACGCGCGGCTGATCCGGGCCATAGGCAATCCGGCGCAACGGTTCGCGGAAGATCGTTTACGAATGTTGCGCGCGATTCGATTCGCGACGGTGCTCCGATTCGAGATCGAGCCGGCGACCTGGAATGCGATCGTGACGCAGGCGCCTTCGATCAACGAGATCAGCGCCGAGCGAATCCGCGAGGAGCTGGTGCGCATTTTCATGTCGCCTCGCCGAGTGCGCGGATGGGATTGGCTCGATGCGAGCGGATTGATGAAAATCATTTTGCCTGAAGTTTTCTCGATGAAAGGCTGCGAGCAGCCGCCGCAATTCCATCCTGAAGGCGATGTCTTCAAGCACACGCGGATCATGCTCGAACTGCTTCCGAACGAAGCCTCGCTCCCGCTGGTCTTCAGCGTTCTCTTTCACGACATCGGCAAGCCGCCGACCTCTGTCATTGATGAAGCAGGGCGCATTCGCTTCAACGGTCACGATCGCGTCGGCGCGGAAATGACGGAAGCCGTGATGGGACGGCTGCGATTTTCCCGCGCCGAAATCGACGCGACGGTGGAAGCGGTGCGCCAGCACATGGTGTTCAAGGACGTGCCGAACATGCGGGTGGCGAAACTAAAACGCTTCATGGCGCGGCCGACTTTTGCCGACGAGCTCGAGCTGCATCGGGTCGATTGCGCGAGCAGCCATGGGATGATGGACAACTACGAGTTCCTCCTGCAAAAAAAGGAGGAGTTCGCGAACGAGCCGATCATTCCGCCGCCGCTGCTGACGGGTGACGACCTGATCGCGCTGGGGCTGAAACCTGGGCCGCGGTTCGGGGAAATTCTTGAGGCGGTGGAGACGCGGCAATTGGAGGGCGCGCTGACGGATCGGGAGGAAGCGCTGGAGTGGGTGAAAAGCGAATTCTTAGCCACGGATAAACACGGATGAAACACGGATGCAGAGTTTATGATTTAGGCCAAACCCCTTTCATCCGTGAAAATCCGTGTTAATCCGTGGCTAGATTCCTAATCGCATGCGTATCCTGATGATCACCGCCGAAGGGCCGCCGCTCGCTCGCGCGACGGCGCTCGTGGATGTGCTCGAGGCGCTCCCGCGCGAATTGCGCGCGCGCAAACACGAGGTCGGCATCGCGATGCCGTACTACCGCGAGATCAGAGAGAACCCCGGCGTCTCGGCGAGAGAAACCGGCATCACCGTGGACGTGCGGGTCGGCGCGAAAAGTTATGTGGCGGAATTTCTCGAAGGGCGGACGGCTGGAGGTGTCCAGACTTTCTTCGTTCGTTGCGATGAGTTTTTCGATCGGGCCGGCATCTACGGCGAACACGGCGTCGCCTACGAGGACAACGCCGCGCGTTTCATTTTCTTCAGCAAAGCCGCGCTCGAATTGGCGCGGCGGATGACTCCCACTCCGCAGATCCTCCATGTCCACGACTGGGCGGCGGCGCTCGTCCCCGCGCTGGTCCAGAACCAGCAATTGCCCTTCGCCACCGTCCTCACGATTCATCATCTGGAGGAGCAGGGGAGCTTCTGGGGCCTGGATTTCGAGCTGACGAATCTTCCCGAGCGCTACTTCAAGCCGGGGGGGGTCGAGTTCTTTGGCCGCTTGAATTTGCTCAAGGCCGGCATCATCTTTGCCGACAAGATCACGACGGTCAGCGAGCGCTATCGCCGCGAGATCATCACTCCTTGCGACGACCCCGGGCTGGACATCGTCCTGCGCGAACATGCGCACCGGCTGTTCTCGATCTTGAACGGCGCCGATTATCAACGCTGGAATCCGGAGACGGACTATTTACTCCCGCGGCAATTCGGGCCGGGCTATCTCGAAGGCAAATCGATCTGTCGCGATCTGCTGCTCGACGCGCTCCAGCTCGCGCCGGCGCCGGCGGGGCCGGTGTTCGGAATGGTCACCCGCCTCGTCCCGGAAAAAGGGTTCGACCTTCTCATGCCGTTGCTCGACCGGCTGCTATCCGATGATGTCCGGTTGATTATCCTCGGTGAAGGCGATCCCGGCTACGAAACCGCCCTCGCGATCGCCGCTCGCAAATATCCGAGCAAGTTCGCCTATCGCAGAACCTACGATGAAAGCTTCGCGCATCTCATCGAAGCAGGCGTCGATGTCACGCTGATCCCGTCGCAAATCGAACCCAGCGGCTTGAGCGCGATGTACAGTCTCAAGTACGGCGCGCTCCCAGTGGCCCGCGCGACCGGGGGCATCCAGGAGATCATCGAGGATTACGATCCGACCGTGGACGTCGGCTTCGGTTTTCTCTGCTTCGACAAAACGCCGGACGCATTCTGGGACTCAATCAAACGCGCCCGCGAAGCTTTCCACGACAAGACGAGGTGGGCGACCCTGATGGAACGCGCCATGGCCCGCGATTTTTCCTGGAGCGAAGCTGCGGCGCGCTACGAAAGCCTGTACGCTGAATTAGGCGGCGCGAGTAGCGCCGCTGCGTAGCTAAATCTCAAGCGGCGTAGTTGATGCACTGCCCTTTGAGCCGCTCGAACAATCGAACTCCGTCCGTATGAAGCATGTAGATCGCGTCGCCCCGATCTTCCGGAACGGTAACTTCCAAAGTAGTGCCCGATAATCGGACCGATTTCACGAACCGAAGGTTGAACAGTTTATCGTCGATATGAATGAACTGGAGTGCATCTTCGGGTTTCATGATGTGTTCTTGCAAGTCCCGCGGGCTTTTGGAGTTCGATGCATCGTCTGGTTAGGCCTTTTGGTGCGCATCCCTGACGACTACCTCTTTTCGCCGTTTTCGGCTCATCAGTACCGGCACACACCGGCAAAAAAGGCCCGCTGAACGACTAGAACGTATTTGCGGGCGCGCATGCTCTCTGTCGCGACGCACCTATGAGCGCTTCGACATGTAGTTGAGGATGATGATACCGAGCATGGTGCCCCACTGAAGGAGCTGTAGTATCAACACCCATTTGTCCCATGGTTTCATTCATGGTCCTTTCCGAGTTGGCGTTGCCTACTCACCCTCACTCCACAGTGAGGTGTCAATGAGCAGGCGGGCCAACTCGGCGGCCTAGAAAGACGGGCTACTGTCGAAGACTCAAAGAACACGCACGAGTCACAGAGCCTACTCGCGTGACGATCTGTACATGCGTTCGCTTGCGCGGTCAACCGTGCAAACGCCTAACGAGACACAAGATCAGCGACCGCGAGCCCGGGCAAGCGTAACTCGCGACCATGGGGTTGGATGGCAAACACTCAAAGCGCAAATCACAGCGTTGCTCGCGGTTCGCTGCATCGTTTGGTTAGGCCGATTCGGAAAAGCGCAGTCGCCGTAAGCCCAAATGAGTGTCCCGATGATAATGGAAATCAGACCGTAGCGGAATGCCTTCCGATCCTCCGCCTTGGCTTCCTCTCTCGATTTCATTGGATGCCATCGTGAAAACGCTCGGCGATCTGCCTGACCGGTGTCGCGCGAATAAAGATCGTCTATCCGGCGAAAATACCCACGGTACGTCATAAAAACGCCGGCGACCGTCATCAAAGCTCCAGAACGCGTGAAAGCCGTTGGACTATGTGAACACAGTGCCCATCCGAGCGATAGCAAGACAGCTCCGACGCCGACGCAAAAGTGAAACCGCCACTCTGTCTTGATCCAGAGGAAACACTCACGAGCGAGCATTCGCGCCATGTTAATGCGAGCGGACTGATTCACGGGGTTCTCGTTTAGTCTAACGAGAATTAGACGAACAATCGCATCTAAAGGCGAACAACTTGTGATCTAGTTCGTAGAGAGTGGCGCGTTCCGTGGATCACGCTGCGCGCCGCAGCGGTTTAGAAGTGCGGGTGGCCATGCCAGACAGTCCCCGCTTTTTTCCCCGCCGGCTCTCAGGGCTCACCCTGTGGCGGAAATTCAAAAGACGGCGGCCACGGCGACCGGTCGGAGCGCCAATCCGAGGACGGATCCCTGAATCGCTCGCTAGATCATCTCAAATCCGGCCTTCGGTCGACCCCATTACTTGACGATGAAATTGGCCTAACAGCTCATCACTCGGGATGCCCAATAGTTTCGCGTTCATGACGCCCTTGTACGCATGCTCAACATTTCGCGCCGTATTGTAGATTCGGAAACTATGCGGCATCGCTCCCTCACAACCAACTTTACCTTCGATCTCTAAATCCGAAGTGAATGGCGGGGAAATTCGGAATTGAAGTTTACTCGGCATGATCTGACTATCGGGAGCCAAACGCACTAGAGGCTTCGACAGGTAGCTCATGTGAACGCCCATCGACTGCGTGACGATCCAGTTTTCCAAATCTGGGGAATCGAAGGCTAATGAGCCCACTCGGCACGGCATCGAGTTACATATTACGGTGAGAAAAATATCCCGCGCGATTCCTGGGCCATTGTTGCGGATCGCGAGCCCAACCTCAAAGTGGATTACGGTGTCATCAATTTCGGGAAAGCTGACAATCCTCATAAGACCCACGTCAGGTTGAGGGCGCCTTCCGAACATCCCGGCTAAAATGCCATGGGGCACCGGAAGGAAGTCAGATCCGGCTCTCATGTAATATTGTGATCCAGAGACGGATTGATGTGGCGCATGATTGCTTTTTGGGACGAGTGAAATCACAAAGCCATCTGTTCCAAGAGACCGTGTGATCGCTACGCTGCGGACACCAGAATGCGCAGGAATTGTGCAGCGGCTTACCGCTCCTTCTAATCTGCTGGCGAATGCAGCCGCATCTTGCAATGGCATCTTCGTCGACGCCACGTCAGCGCCGTCCTTTGTTTTCGAACAGTCGACTCCCCAAACGACCACTCCACCTTCGGCATTGCCAAACCCCGAGATCGCTTTGCCGAAGTTCTTGTTATCGATGTCGTGAAGGCTTCTCCCGATCCCGTCGTCAGCGGAACGCTTGAAATCCAAGAAAAGCTCTTCGGCCTTTCGAGCCGAAATCAACGCATCAATGGCGGCTTCTCCCCCGGCGGTCAGTTTTTCAAAAAGATCCTCTGCTCGGTTCATCTTTTCAGAAGGCACCAATTCTTGTCGAGATAACGCGCCTATCGACGAGCGCCGAGGGTTTGGCTGCCATAATGGAAATTATCCGGTTGGGAGCAGTGCCGTCAACGGAGGTCTGCTCGGTTTAAGGATTGGCGCTGCTGAATGTGCGCTTGCCTTGAGCTATCGTGATCTCGCTAATGGCGCGGCTGCGATACAGGCGGGAAGATGAATTGACCGATGCGGCGGCGGAGAAATTCCATCACAATGTTTACGTGATCCTGCTGGATCCCAAGGCCGCGCGGCATCCTTCGATTTTGCGGGTGAATCCGAAACGCGATTCGGCGAAACCGTGCGTCTATGTGGGGATGAGCGGGTTGCCGCCCGAGCACCGGTTTGAGAATCACAAGCATGGTTACAAGGCCGCGTGGGTCGTGAAGAAATATGGGGTGCGTTTGATGCCGGAGTTGTACGCGCATCTCAATCCGATGCCGTACGAGGCGGCGCTGCAAATGGAGCTGGAGCTGGCGGAGGATTTGCGGAACGAAGGTTACACGGTCACGGGCGGCCACTGATAGCTCTGTCATCCCGAGGCAGGCGAAGCGCGCCGAGGGACCTCTCAATCGGTCAAACCGCTTCCGCGAAAGCCGACGCGTTATCCGACGGAGTGCGCCTGTTGTTGCGCGGAAGCGATTGAGCGCCTGTGAGGTCCCTCGCCGTTTGGCGCGACTCGGGATGACGTCGCAAACCTGTGCGGCGAATAAACACGACACCTCCTCGTCCAAGTTTGCTCTGAAAATGGAAACCACCGTCCAATCCGTCGAGCCTGCGCGATTCGGTTCTGCCGTCGCGGACTGGCGGACGAAGCCTTGCCAGGGCGAGCGCTTTCGTGTTTCCTCGCCGCGTCCCAAGTCGGCCGTAATGAATCCCAAGCCAATCGCAGCCAGACCATGGGCCTTGGGATTGTTCGTCACGCTGGCCCAGATTTTTATCGCGGTGGTGCTGATCGCGCCCGAAGGCCCACTCTCTTTTCGCTACAACACGCTCATCCAGCACGACAGCTATTGGTTCGCGAACATCGTCGAGCGCGGGTACGAGACCACCGTTCCGCCCATCAGCCACAAAATGATGGAAGTGTCGAACGTCGCCTTTTTCCCGGCGTATCCGGCCATCGCGGGACTGCTCCATTATGGATTGCGCCTGAGTGTTTATGACGCCCTCCTCGTGACGGCGCAGATGGCGGCCTGGGGTTTCTGGAGTTATTTTTTCCTCTTTTGCGAGCGCTGGAATATCTCGCCGCGGCTTCAATTCTTCGGCGCGCTCGCCATCGTCGCGCATCCGACGGCGTTCTTTCTCGTGGCCGGATATTCCGAGTCGCTCTTCATGATGTCACTGTTCGGTTTTCTCTATTGGAGCAACGGCGAGGGGCGCACCGCGAAATTCCTGGCGGTGCTCCATGGCTTTCTCATGTCGGCCACGCGGATCGTCGGTATTCCGTGCTCGGCAGCTCCGGTCGTGAAATCTCTTTTCGAAAATGGCTGGACCGGCCTGCGCGACGTCCGTTCCTGGCTGGGCCGTTATGGGACAGCGGTCCTTGTGACGGGCGGAGCCACGCTCGGCGCGGGAAGTTTCTTCCTCTATTGCCTTTTGCGCTGGGGCCGGTGGGACCTCTACCTGCTGACGCAGCGATCCGGCTGGGCGATTATCCCCGATTACCTGGCGGTGTTTAAGCCCGAGAGTTATCGGTGGCTGGTTCCGGCCCTGAACAACCCCACCGAGGCAAGCCAGATGACGATGACCCTTGGCGGCGTGCTTCTCCTCCTCGTGGCCCTTTGTGAACTGCTCCCGATTATCCGCCGGAAAGCGGCCCTTTCGACCCGGATCGGGTTCTATTTTTGCGCGGTTGTTATTTACTATGTTTCGGTCAGCGGAGTAGCCTCGGTGGAGATGGAGAGCATGCTCCGCTACGAATTTTGCGTGCACGCGTTAATCGTGCTGGCAATTGTCCATTTTTTGCATCAATTACCGGCCCCGCCACTGTTGGCGCGCGTATTTGGCATGGCGGCCATTGCGCTGCTCAGTGCGGCCGGGCTCGGCGTGCAAGGGTGGTACGTCTGGAATTTTACGAGGGGCAACTGGGTAGCTTAACAAAATGAAAACGAACGTAGCGATTATCGGGGCCGGACCGGCGGGATTGACCGCGGCCTACCTCCTTTCCAAGAACAACGTGGAGGTCACCGTCCTCGAGGCCGATCCGGTTTACGTCGGCGGCATTTCCCGCACCGCCACCTACAAAGGTTTTCACTTCGATATCGGCGGGCATCGTTTCTTTTCGAAATCGAAAGCAGTCGAAGATTTCTGGATGGAGATCCTGCCGAACGACATGCTCGATCGGCCGCGTTCCTCCCGCATTTTCTATGGCGGCAAATTCTTCGCCTACCCGCTGAAGGCCTTCGAGGCGCTGACCAAGCTCGGCGTTTTCAAATCCATCCTCTGCGTTCTTTCCTGGCTCAAGGCGAAGCTGTTTCCGGTCAAGAACCCGAATAACTTCGAGGATTGGGTGAGCAACCAATTCGGGAAACGCCTCTTCAACACCTTCTTCAAAAGCTACACCGAAAAAGTGTGGGGGATGAGCTGCAAGGACATCTCGGCCGATTGGGCCGCGCAGCGCATCAAAGGCCTCTCGTTAGGCAGCGCCATCAAGAACGCGCTTCTGCCCCAGCGCCAGCCGAAGGACAAGACGAAGGTGATCAAGACCTTGATCAACTCCTTCAAGTATCCGCGCAAAGGTCCCGGTATGATGTGGGAAGCGTGCGCCGCGAAAACGAAGGCGATGGGCGGCCAGATCGAGATGGGCAGCAAAGTGACCGGGTGCGCTTACGACGAGAAAAGCGAGACCTGGCAGCTTCGTTACCAGGACCAAAGCGGCCAGACCCAGACGATCGAAGCCGCGCATGTGATCTCATCGGCGCCGATGCGCGAGCTGGCCCGCGGACTCATGCCGCCAGTCTCCGACCGCGCGAAGCAGGCCGCCGATAGCCTGAAGTATCGCGACTTCCTCACAGTGATGTTGATTTTGAAAGAGCGTCACATGTTCGATGACAACTGGATTTACATTCACGATCCGAGTGTGCAGGTCGGCCGGATCCAAAACTTCCGTTCGTGGTCGCCGGAGATGGTGCCGGACCCGGACAAGGCATGCTACGGTCTCGAGTATTTCTGTTTCGAGCACGACGGTCTTTGGGATTCGTCCGACGCCGATCTGATCGAGCTCGCGAAAAAAGAACTGATGCAAATCGGCCTCGCGCAGGAAGGCGATGTCATGGACGGCTGCGTTGTCCGGCAGAAGAAAGCATACCCGGTTTACGATGACGATTACGCGAAGCATGTGGCGACGGTTCGCGACGAAATCGAGGAGCGTTATCCGAACCTGCATCTGGTCGGCCGCAACGGCATGCACAAATACAACAACCAGGATCACGCCATGATGACCGCGATGTTGTGCGTGGAGAACATCCTGGCGGACACGAAACTTTACGATCTCTGGCAGGTGAACAGCGACGCCGAATATCACGAAACCGGCGATGCCGGCGCCGAAGAGCCGCAGGGAACGTCGTTGCGCCAAGTGCCGACGCGTGTCTCCGCGACGCCAGAGCTAGCGTCCGAGCAGACGTAGTTGTTCGTTCTCGGAATTCCTCTTCTGTAGCCGCGTCCCTGTGGGACGCGTGGGGGGAAACGCAGCCAACACGCAATTCGATGCGCCGCCCACAGGGCGGCGGCTACAGGGGTTCTTCCATCGGCGGGCAGGTACAGAAAAGATTTCTGTCGCCGTAAACGCTGTCGATCCGCGCGACGGCCGGCCAGAATTTCTGTTCGCGAGTCCACGACGCCGGATACGCGGCCTGCTCCCGCGAGTACGGCCGGTCCCATTTATCTGCGATCACCTGCTGCGCGGTGTGGGGCGCATTCTTGAGCACATTATTTTGCCGATCGGCTTTCCCGGACGCGACGGCCTCAATTTCAGCGTGGATGGAAATCATCGCCTCGCAAAAGCGATCGATCTCTTCTTTCGATTCACTCTCGGTCGGTTCGATCATCATAGTGCCAGCGACCGGAAACGAAACCGTCGGCGCGTGAAATCCGTAGTCCATCAACCGCTTCGCGACGTCTTCCACTTCCACACCCGCTGTTTTCCATTGGCGCAAATCGACGATGCACTCGTGCGCAACCAGGCCGCGTTTGCCTTTGAAAAGAACCGGGAAGTAACGGTCGAGCCGCTTCGCGATGTAGTTCGCATTCAGGATCGCGACCTTGGTGGCTTCGGTTACCCCTTCTCCGCCCATCATCCGGATGTACATCCAGGAGATGGTGAGAATGCTCGCGCTGCCGTAGGGGGCCGCCGTCACAGGGCCGACGGCGCTGGGCGAGGACCTGTCCGCCGTAGCCTTGGCGGAGGAGGATGGAGGATGGAGGATGGAGGATTGCGCGGGAAGAAAAGGCGCGAGATGCGAAGCGACGCCAATCGGTCCTACGCCGGGGCCGCCGCCGCCGTGGGGGATGCAGAAGGTTTTGTGCAGATTCAGATGGCACACGTCGGCGCCGATATCGCCGGGACGACAGAGGCCGACCTGCGCGTTCATGTTGGCGCCATCCATGTAAACCTGGCCGCCGTGGGAATGAACCACCTCGCAAATTTCGCGGATCGTCGTTTCGAAAACGCCGTGCGTAGAAGGGTAGGTGACCATGAGCGCGGCCAGATCGTCTTTGTGCGCGTCAGCTTTTGCGCGCAAATCGGCGAGATCGATGTCGCCATCTTTTAGGCACGCTACCGGCACGACTTTGAAACCAGCCATGACTGCGCTCGCCGGGTTCGTGCCGTGGGCGGAAGTCGGGATGAGACAGATGTTGCGGGCTGCTTCACCGCGGGATGCGTGATATTCGCGAATCGCGAGCAGGCCGGCGTATTCGCCTTGCGAGCCGGCGTTCGGTTGCAGCGCAACCGCCGCGAAGCCGGTTATCTCGGCGAGCCAAGCGGCGAGCTGATCGCACATCTCGCGATAACCGACAGTCTGCTCGTCCGGCGCGAACGGATGGAGCTTCGCAAATTCCGGCCAGGAGATCGGAAACATTTCCGCGGTCGCGTTCAGTTTCATCGTGCACGACCCGAGCGGGATCATCGAGGTCGTCAGCGAGAGATCGCGCGACTCTAGCCGGCGGAGATAGCGCAGCATCTCGGTTTCGGTGTGGTGGGTGTTGAAAACCGGATGAGTGAGGAAGTCGGATTTGCGATTTGCGATTTGCGATTTGCGATCGGGGGAATCATCGAGTTCAGCGCCGAAGATTTGGCAAATGTTCGCGAGATCGTTCTCGCTAGTCGTTTCGTCGAGAGAAATCCCGACTGCTTGTTCGTCGAGCTGGCGCAGATTCATTCCGGCCTTCACTGCGCGCGCCCGAATAGCATCCGCCTTTTCGCCTAAATCGACGCGCAACGTGTCGAAAAAATTCTCGTGCGCGATTTTGACGCCGGCCGATTCTAATGAATTCGCGAGGTGATTCGTCAGATCATGAACGCGCTCTGCGATCGCCCGGAGTCCGCGCGGGCCATGGTAAACCGCATACATCGACGCAATCACGGCGAGAAGAACCTGCGCGGTGCAAATGTTACTGGTCGCCTTATCACGGCGGATGTGTTGTTCGCGCGTTTGCAGCGCGAGCCGATATCCCGGCCGGCCGGTGGCATCGTGCGAAACGCCGACGAGCCGGCCAGCCATGTGCCGTTTGTAGGCGTCGCGGGTGGCGAAATACGCGGCGTGCGGCCCGCCGAAGCCGAGCGGAACACCGAAGCGTTGGGTGCTGCCGACGGCGACATCAGCGCCGAATTCACCCGGCGGCTGTAGGAGCGTGAGCGCAAGAATATCCGCAGCGACCACGAGCAATGCACCCGCATCGTGCGCCGCCTTGGCGAAAGATTCGTAATCGTAGATTGCGCCATCGGTTGCCGGATATTGGACGAGCGCGCCGAAAACCGTGTCGTCAAATTTGAAGCCAGCAAAATCTTCGACCACGACTTTGATGCCGAGCGGCCGAGCGCGGGTTTGCACAATCTCGATCGTCTGCGGGTGGCAGTTGTCCGCGACGAAAAATGTTTTTCGTCCGCCGACCGCCGCGTGACAAAGCGTCATCGCTTCCGCGGCCGCGGTCGCTTCATCGAGCAACGATGCGTTCGCGATATCGAGGCCGGTCAGGTCGGTGATCATCGTCTGGAAATTGAGAAGCGCCTCGAGCCGGCCTTGGGCGATTTCCGCCTGGTAGGGGGTGTAGGCGGTGTACCAACCGGGATTCTCCAGAATATTGCGCTGAATGACCGGCGGCGTGATCGAATCGGAATAGCCGGCGCCGATGAACGAACGCGCGACGATGTTTTTCTTCGCGAGCTGGCGCAACTCAGCCAGCGCGTCCCATTCTGATTTCGCCTCCGGCAAATTCAGCGGCTGATCGAGACGAATGTTTTTGGGCACAGTCGCGTCGATCAGTGCCTCAAGATTTTCGAACTCAAGCTCGGCGAGCATCGCCGCGCGCGCCTGCTGGTTCGGGCCGATGTGCCGGCGCGCGAAGGAATCGACCCGATCTTTTTCGCGGGATGGACGAGCGGCTTGCGCGGGCGATTCCGTAGGCATGCGGAATCCTACGGAGTGCGTTTGCCCGTTCAAGTCGGCTGAAAACAGATTTGCTCGCCAGGCCAGGGATGCGTAATCGGGGTCCGGCGGGTGACTGCGAAGCCGGCCTTCTCGAAGACGCGGATCAGTTCCTCGAGGTTTTTCCAAAAGAAGCTCTCGAAAAATCCCGGGTTCACGCCGTCATCCCGGCCTCGCGATGCTTCCACAATCAGGAGCCCGGATGGTTTGAGCACCTTCAGGATTTCCTTTGCGATCCGTTCGATATCGAACGCGTGATCGAGCGAGTTCGTGTAGACGACGTCCAGCGACTGCGGCGCGTATTGCAAATCGTGGAAGTCGCCGTGGACGACGTAGCGATTCTCTGCGCCGGGATTGAGATCGATGCCGATCGCGAAGCACCCGAGATCCAGGAACGCCTTTACTTCCGTGCCGATCCTCGCGGCGAGACAAAGGACGCTGCGCCCCTTCCAATCGAGGTCGAGCGCCGCCAAGCGCTCGCGCAACGCCGTCCGAAATTCCGTGTCGTATTTTCCAAAGTCGTGCGTCTCCAGCTTCGCTTTCTGGTGCTCGAGGTACGCTTCGTAGGAATCGTAGCTTCGATTTTGGAAGGCGTCGCTTTTCGTCTTCCACTCGTCGCCAAACTTCCGAAACAAAGCACGCTTGCGGATGGAGCGCTTCAGTCTGGTCAAAAACCGAAGCGGATCGAAGGCGCGCTTTTTTTGTCCGCTCATCGGCGTCGAAAAGGAAATTTCTCGCTATTTTGAATCGTAGGTTTGCACCCCGCGCTCTTTGAGCCGGGCGCGCAACTCGGCGAGATGTTCTTTGTTTCGCGTTTCGACCGTGCACAAAACATGCACGGCGGAAACGTCCGAGCCCGCGAAAGCGCGATCGTGGACCACCTGTTTGATGCTGGCGCCAGTGGACGCAATTTGCGTCGCGAGATCCGCCAGCCCGCCGGGCCGATCGCTGATCATCGCGGTGAAGCGGCTCAGCCGGCCGTCGGCCACCAAACCGCGCTCGACCACACGGCTCAAAACATTTGGATCGATGTTTCCGCCGCAAAGAAGCAGCACGACCCGTTTGCCCGCGAGTTCGGAAAGCTGACCCGACAAGCACGCGGCCAAGGGGGTGGCGGCGGCGCCTTCGACCACACCTTTTTCCAGTTCCACGATCCGCAAGATGGAGACGGCGATTTGTTCTTCCGTGACGGTGACCGTGCGATCGACGAGTGGCGCAGCGGTGGCGAAAGCATTCTTACCGACTTGGGCAATCGCGAGACCGTCGGCGAGCGTCGCCTGCGTTTCGATCCGCACCGGTTTGCCGGCTTTCATTGCGGCGGAAAAACTTGCGACATGCTCTGCCTCGACCGCGATGATTTTCGCGGCGGGTCTAAAACTTTTGACGGCGAGCGCGACACCGGCGAGCAGACCGCCACCGCCCACCGGGATCACAACTGCATCGAGATCGGGGACCTGCTCAACGATTTCGAGGCCCATCGTGCCTTGGCCGGCGATGATCGCGGGATCGTCGTAGCCGTCGATGTAGGCCAGACCGCGCTCCTTCTCGATCTCGTGCGCGTGGGCTTTCGCCTCCGAGAAATCCTTTCCATGCAAAATGACGGTGGCGCCGAGCTTCTGGCAGTTCCCGATCTTAATGAGAGGCGCATGTTTCGGCATCACGACGGTCGCGGGAATGCCGAGCAATTTGCCTTGATAGGCGAGGGCCTGGGCATGATTCCCGGCGGAGGCTGCGATCACGCCGCGCTCCTGTTGCTCCTTCGGCAATTGCGCGAGGGCATTGCGCGCGCCGCGTTCCTTGAAGCTGCCGGTGCGCTGCAAGTTGTCGAGCTTGCAAAAGATTTGCATGCCGGTGATTTCGCTCAATGGAATCGAAGACTGGCAGGGAGAATAAGTGACGGCGCCCTCGATCCGCTGACGCGCTGCCTCGATATCTTTCAACGTGATCACGGAGAACTAATATATTGCACGGACGCTGGGGGGAAGCGCGGAAGCGTTGAAGCGCGGAAGCGTTGAAGCGTTGAAGCGTTGAAGACGGTCCGGCGATTGCCTTGACGCTTTAACTCTTTAACGCTTCAACCCGCCTTCGCCGAATCGAGCGCTTCGCGGATTTTCTTCGCGAGCTGTCCGGGATCGAACGGCTTGGCCAGGAAGTACATCTCCTCCTGTCCATGGCGGTCGCCAGGATGGAGCGATTCCTCGAGGTAACCGGAGATGAAAACGACCTTAGTCTGGGGGCTTGTCTTACTTAACCAATCGGCAAACCGCCGTCCGCTCATTTGGGGCATCACCATGTCGGTGAGGAGGAGATCGATCGTCTTATTCCCGTTTTGGCCGATGAGCTGTTGCGCATCATCGCCATTGGCGGCTTCGAGCACGTCGTAGCCAAGCCCGCGCAGGACGCGGACCGAAAGGTGACGCACGCTGACGTCATCCTCGAGCACGAGGATGGTCTCGCCGCCGGTAGGCAGTTCGCTGCCGTTGGTGCGCTTGTAGGAGGGCGGGGCCGGAGCCGGTACTTTCGGCAAAAAGATTTTCACGGTCGTGCCTTTCCCGACTTCGCTCTCGACGCAAATATGGCCGCCGCTCTGCCGCACAATTCCGTAGCTGGTGGCGAGTCCAAGTCCGCTGCCCCGGCCCTGGTCTTTGGTAGTGAAAAATGGTTCGAAGAGATGTTGCTTCACTTCGTCGCTCATGCCGGTTCCAGTATCGGTGACGCTGATGCAGACGTAATCGCCTGGCGGTAATTCTTCGGAGCCGAGCTCTTGTTCTTCCGCGACTTCGATCGCCACCGTGCTCGTATCCAGCGTCAGACGTCCGCCCTTGGGCATGGCTTCGCGGGCGTTCACGACAAGGTTGAGGAGGATCTGGGTCAGCTGTCCCGGATCCACCTTGGTGTGGGTGCCGTCCTTGCCGCGATGGAAATGACATTCGACCGAAATGTCTTCGCCCAGGAGCCGCAGCAACGAGCGCTCGAGATTACCGATGAGAGAATTGACTTCGAGAACGCACGGCGCCAGCGGATGCTTTCGGCTGAAGGCGAGCAATTGCGCGGTCAGAACGGACGCGCGGCCGGCGGCGTTCCGGATTTCGCTGATGTGGTTGGCGATTGCGCCTTTCATTCCCAGCTCGTTCAAAAGCAGGTCGCTATAGCCGAGGATGGTGGTGAGGAAATTATTAAAATCGTGCGCGACGCCGCCGGCGAGCTGACCGAACGCCTCCATTTTCTGGGAGCGGACCAGCTGGTCCTGCAAATGTTTGCGCGCCGTCACATCCATGAGCGAACCGATCCAACGAACCGCCGCCCCCTTTTCATTGCGGACGATCAAGGCCCGCTCGAACAAGTCGAAATAGGAGCCGTCGTGGTGGCGAAAGCGATATTCTCCGATCCAGTGGGTGCCTTCCCCAGCCAGAGCATCGCGGATGCTGCCCGCGGCGCGGGCGCGGTCCTGGGGATGAATCTGCTTTTGCCAGAAGCCGATTTCGTTACTGCTGGAGGAACGCGGGTAGCCGAGGAGCGTTTCGAGGCCTTGGGGCCACGAGAGGGCGCCGGTGCCTACAGTCCAAACCCGAACAGCATCATTCGTAGCTTGGGCAGCGAGCGCAAAATGTTCCGGGATTTCAGTCGCGCCGCTCGATAGGTCAGAATGAGTTTCATATTTGTGGTAGCTGGAAGTCTGGTTTTCGGCTCGGCGGAGTTCTTGCGTGGATGCCTCGTCGTCCTGAATTTCGGTTGCAAATCGCATCTTCAGGTTGTGTTGGAACCCATGCGTAGAGAAAGCTAGTTCCATGCCTCTGCGTGCTCGCGGCGTGAATCAAAAGCGCTTGCCTTTGCCATTGCGGAGAACCAATCCTGCAAGACAGTTTTTATCGCCGTGAACAGCTCGCCGGATCCGCTCAAACCACTCCAGAACCAGAAAGCGCTCGTTACGGGCGGGAACTCTGGAATCGGCGAGGCCTGTGCCCTGGCATTGGGCGCGGCGGGCGCGGAGGTTGTGGTCAATTACGTCTCGCATCCGGAAGAAGCCGAGCGGGTCATCGAGATGATCAGAGGAAGCGGCAGCCGAGCGCTCGCGATTCGCGCTGATGTGAGCCGCGAGGACGAAGTGCAGACAATGTTCGCCGGGATGCTGAAAGAATTCGGCACGATCGACATCCTCGTGAACAACGCCGGGCTGCAACGCGATGCCCGCTTCCACGAGATGACCTTGGAACAATGGAGCACCGTGATCGCGATCAACCTGACGGGTCAGTTTCTCTGCGCCCGTGAAGCGGTGCGAGAATTTCTTCGACGCGGTGTTGTGCCCGATGTTTCCTCCTCCGCCGGCAAGATCATTTGCATGAGCTCGGTGCACGAAGTCATTCCGTGGGCCGGCCATGTGAACTACGCGGCCTCGAAAGGGGGCGTGATGCTGCTGATGAAAAGCATGGCACAAGAGCTCGCGCCGAAAAAAATCCGGGTGAACAGCATTGCCCCGGGCGCAATCAAGACGCCGATCAATCGCGCTGCTTGGGAAACGCCGGAAGCGGAAGCGGAGTTGCTGAAGTTGATTCCGGAAGGGCGCGTGGGCGTGCCGGAGGACATTGCGCGGACCGCGGTCTGGCTTGCTTCCGATGCGTCGGATTACGTGACGGGAACGACGCTGTTCGTTGATGGCGGGATGACGCTTTATCCCGGCTTCGCCACCGGTGGTTGACGCCACTACGGCGTTACTGGATCTGCCGCGGCCACGCTCTTTGTCACGTTCTGTGAATCGTGATTGAGCAGCTTGCGCGTCGCCGCAGTGAGAAGTTGCTGTTCCTCGGGGAGGAGCGCGGCCTTGTTCGCGGCGGAGAGAAACGCGTGGGCGCGTTCCATGTTTCCGTTCTCGACCAGCATCACGAAATAATAAGCGGCGACCGCCGGATTGCGTAGCTGCTTTTCGTTCAACGCCTCCATCGCCTTCAGAGCATCGCCCGATTTTCCTTCCGTGAGCAACGCGAAAGCGTAGGTCGTGCTAAAGATCGCATTCGTCGGATTCTCCCGGTGCAGTTTGCCGGCCAGGCGCCGCGCGGAGCTGTCACCATTGAGGAGAAGACCGAGGCTTGCGCAATTATTCGCGGCGACGAGATCGGCGGGGTTCAATTCGAGCGCGCGTTTCGCGACGCGGAGCAAGCCGTGGCTATCCTGTTTGGATCTGTAAAGGCGCTGCAAGGCTCCGAGCGCTTCCTTCGCATTCTCGTTTCCGTTCGCGATCATCCACCAGGCGTCTTCGGCATTAGCCGTGTAACCCCAGCCCTCTGCGAGTTGGGCGATCGCTGCGAGCCGATCGGGGCGGGACTTCGTGGACTTCAACGCCGCGCGCCAGACAGTCTCCGATTCCATCGACGCGCGGTCGGCAATACTGAGATGACGCAAGGCATGGCTTTGCACGGCGAGCCGGAAACATTCCTGTTCGCCCCATTCTTTTCCCTCGACCCACGATTCCAAACCCTTCCAGTTTTGAAGAAAACTGTAAGTTTCGGCGATGGCCAACGGAACGGGTTGGGCATCCAGGATTTTAGCATGGAGCGATAACCCCCAGGTAAGCGCGGCCGGGGCCATCGCGTGGCGATTCATCCAAGTAATGAGCGCAGCAGCGGTCGTGGGGGACTCGGCCGCGCGCGATTGCACCTCGAGAAGGCATGCTTGCGATGCCTCACTTCCGTGAGTCGATTCGACATAAAGCAAGAGATCGGAAAAGGTCGCGTTCTTTTCGGATTTCAATTGTCCGGCCCACTTTTCGGCCGAGGCCCGGGAATTATGGGCGAGGGCGTCGGAGGTAAGCGCGCGAAGAGATTCGAGACGGAACGCCGGTTTTTCGCAGAGCCGCATCAGTTCGGCGCGGGCCTTTTCATTCGTAGCAGTATCAGGTGAAGTTAGGCGCACGGTCGCGAGATTGAGGACGAGCTGCTCATTATTCGGCTCGAGCTGAAGAGCGGCGGCAAATTCCGCATCAGCAAGGGCGGGCTGCTTTTCCGCCACGGCCAGGGCGCCGGCGAGCTGATGATATTTCACACTGGCGCGCGCCGCCGGTTCGATGGCATCGAGGATTTTGCGGGCGTGGTCGAACTGTCCAAATCGCAGCGCCGTTCCCGCCAGCGCGATCTTATTTCCAGGGAGATTCGGTTCGAGCACGGCCACGCGCTGCCGCCAGGAGAGCGCTTCGCCGCGACCAGCGAGTTCCGCTGTTTCCGCCATGACGCGGCAAGCCGCCACGCTGTTATGGTTCAGCTCCAAAAGATGCCGGGCCACGAGCACGGCACTCTTGTAGTCGCCCTTCGCAAAAAATTCTTGGGTCTGTTTGGCGAGATGATGCTCTCTCCAGGCGCAATAACCGCGGTACCCTCCGAAAGAAAGCGCGGCGACGAGCACGCACACCCCGAGCCGACGCGTCCAGCGCAGATAGAAGTCGCGCCGCTCGAGCGCGCGGACATTGCCGAAACAATCGTTATTTCCGGAATTTTGCACTGTGACGAAGAACGAGAGCAGCCGCCAGGAGGCACGAACCGACCGCGCTCCAGGTCGGATTGATTTCGGGGACCGGCGTGAAGCTGAAGTCATAGAGGCCCACGTGCTGGAAGGTGGGGCTCGCGAAAGCGGATCCACTCCCGTAGGTAAATTGGAATGAGGTGATCGCATTGGCTCCGAAGGAAATTGTGACGTTCCCAGCGCCCGTATTGACGCCTATGTCAGTGGCGCTGGCGGTGCCAGTCACTACCTGCGTCAACCCCGTTCCGGTCAGCGTGTTGGTCGCGCTGGTAGTGATCGTCGGCGAGATCCAGGTGATGCCATCGACGGCGAGTCCCTTGATATTGGTGAGCTGATCCTGATACATGTTGCCGGGCGCATTTGCATAATCGATATCGAAGAGCGTGAAGGTCAGGTTCGAAATCCCGGAAGTGTACTGCGGCGAGAACGTGAGCGTAACCGTGACTGACTGCGTGTTGTTAACGAGATTGAGTGCGAGAATGAGCGAGTTTTCAGTGGTTCCCAAACCACCCTGGAAAGTCTTCCCCACGGCAGGCGTTTGCGGCGTCCCGGGTCCAATGTCCTGTTGAAAGACCGCCCCGTTGTTGCCCGCGGCTGTAATCGTGACGTCGGTACCGGTGTTGGTGCCGTCGATCTCATACGAGTTTGGAGCAGGCGTTCCGTCTGCGTTATTGACCCAGGTGTGAGCATCCCAGTCCAAGGTCACGCCCCGCACGACGGCGGACGTGATCAAAATAGAAAGGAAGATGGCGCTGACGCGTCGGAAGAACCACATAAGGAGAGGCCAGCCGCTTTCATAGCAGCGGTTATGCCGCCTGCTGGCATTTACCGCAGCGGAACGTCGGCAGAAGCCGCAATCAGGACTTGGTTTTGGCGTGGCCCTGCGTAAGTCTCTTCGCAATGGCACTGCACCGTGATGGATTGCTGCGTTGGGCGGTGCCGGGCGCTCTTTGGCTCTGGCTGTTTTATCATCTCCACGAAGAGTGGACGTTGAATGAGCGATATCACTACGGCTGGGCCGTGCCCTTTCTCGCTCTGTTCCTCTTTTTCTCGCGCTGGAAGACGCGCCCGGAACTTGGAAAACCGGAACAATCTCGCTTCCTGATTGCGTTTCGCTGGCTGCTCCTCATTCTGCTGCTGCCCATTCGGATCGTAGAGGAGGCGAATCCCGATTGGCGTCTGCTCAGCTGGATTTTCGCTGCCGTCGTGGTTGCCTTTTCATTGCTTTCCCTGGCGCAGTTCGGTGGACGATCCTGGCTCTGGCACTTCGCTTTTCCGGTCTGTTTTCCCCTGGTCGCTGTGCCGTGGCCGGTCCAGTTTGAAAACACGGTCGTCCAAATGATGACGCGCGCTGTTGCCTACACGGCTGTCGAAATTGCCGGCTGGGTCGGAATCGGAGCGCATCAGGCCGGAAACGTGATCCAGCTTCGCAACGGGTTCGTGGGTGTGGACGAAGCGTGCAGTGGCGTGAAAACGCTTCAGGCCGGGATCATGGTCGCGCTGGTGCTCGGGGAGCTGCTCCGTCTCACGCGATGGAGACGCATCGCGTTGATCCTTCTCGGTTGCGGTTGGATTTTTGTCTGCAACGTCTTTCGCGCTACGACGCTCATGATCGTGGCGGCGAACAGTGGTCTCGACGCCCTGGCGCGCTGGCATGATTTGATCGGGACGGCTGCGCTCCTTTGCGGAATGACCGGCTTGCTCTGCCTCGCCTGGCTCTGGAAAACAGAATCGGTCCCGGAAGAAGTCGCGCCCAGAGGTGGGGCGGGCCCGAGGACGACGCTGGCGCAATTGATGCCGCTGGTCTGGCTCGCGCTCGTCTTCGCCGGGAGTGAAGTTTGGTATCGCAGCTACGAACGGCAATTGCTTGAGCGTCCGCCGTGGCAGGCGAGATGGCCCACTGCGAACGACACCATTCGCCCAATGCCTATTCCGGAAACCACCCGCGTGATCCTGCATTACGATGACGCCTCCAGCGCCGCGTGGGAGGACCCGGCTGGTGTGCGCTGGTGGAGTTTTTTTGCGCGCTGGAAACCCCAACGCGCCGCGCTGCAGTTGGTGCGAAGCCATTCGCCGGAGATTTGTTTGCCGGCTGTGGGCCGCACTTTTCTCGCCGAGAGACCGCGGCTCACCGTGGCGGGACGTCCGACACCGCTCGAGTTCCGCGCTTACGAATTCGAGCAACAGGGCCGCCCGCTTTTTGTTTTCGTTTGCATCCAGGAAGACAAGCTCGCTGCTTCCAGCGCGTCACAATCGGAGGAGTGGAATATGCACGGACGCCTGCTGGCGGCGATCCATGGGAAACGCAATCTCGGCCAGCGCCTTCTCGAAATCGCGGTGACGGGCCTGGATGACTTTGCCCAGGCGAAGGAAGCGGTCGCGAAAACCGTGAGCGAGATCGTCGAGCCCGAAAAGCCTACTGGCTGACTACCGGAAGAACCGGTACCTGCACGGGAGCGCTCGGGGGCGCCATCAGGGGCGCATTGCTCGCATAGATGTCTGAAAACTCCGTCGTGCTTAACATCGAAAGCGGCATGTCGCCGAAGGCGCTAATCTCCGCCACCTCAAACCCTTTTGTCACGTCATGAATGCTCGGCGTCCAGCGCAGAGCGACGTAGCGCGCGCCTTGCGGATCGAAATTCACCGCCGCCTTGCCGCCGCCATTCCCGTCAGTGACGGAAGCGATCGGCTTTAGGCCGTTCAGGTCGCCCGGATTCGACCCGAGATCCTGGAGCACAAAAACATCGAGAGTGCCGGCCTGCATCTTGTAAAGAGCGCTCACGCGATGCAACCGTTCCCGTTCGGCCAGTTCGACGATCACGGTCGGGTGCGGATCGGCCGGGGCGAATTGAAAAGCGGTAATCGTATCGTCGTCGATCATCCGGCGGGAGGATTCTTCGATTCCGGAACTGACGAAAACCACCCGGGCTTTCGCGTAGAGATTGGCGAAATTGAAATTCAACATGTCTTCGAGCCGGCGCGTTACGGCAGTATTTTTGACCCGGACAATTCCGGTCTGGCGAGCGCCGAACTTCTGAAGCGATTGAGCGCCATACAGGCCGAGCGCCGCGATCCGGCCAGCCTTTTCCACTCGGAAAGTAAGTTTCACGTAACGCGCTTCCACTCCCAGGAGCGAGAGATTAAAGTGACGCTTCCGCGTAAACGCTGTGCTGCCGTTCGCCTCGATCCATTTCGGACTGTGGGCGGCCAACCGATAATTAGAGACTGAGACCTTCATCTCGCCTTCAGCGGAGGCGTTCTCGTTCACGAAGGTGAATCGGTCGAGTATCGAGGTTTTCGGCAGCGTCAGGATGAAGGTGGTCTCGCCTTCCTGGAGCGGAACACTGAGGGTGTCGTCATCCATGATCAACGCCGACGCGCTCGAACTTTTCTCGGTCGCGTTTGGGATTGTGGCGAGGCGGCCGTCGGGAGTGATGAGATCGATGGTGGCGCCGCAGTTCATGCGCGCGAGGTTCTTGGCGGGATTGCTGTCGTCGCTTCCGGATGCAGCCTCACCCGCCCAAGCGCAGTCGAGCGCGGCGGCCAGAAAAGCAAACGCGACGAAGAGCCGAAGGGCGCTGCGACCAGATTTGAGGGGGCGTGACCAACTCATATTGAGGGAAAACAAAGCTAGGAGCGGGCCACCCCTTGGAAGTATTTTCACATAGGCTGCCGGACGCGGTCGTTGTTACCCGATTCCTGTAAAACCGACCGGAGTCCCGGCAGTTCGTCCCATCCAGCCGGATAAACAACGGCGATTTTCCTTGCTGGAACGTCCTTCTCTCGCTAGAAGAACGGGCGTTCATACCTTAACCCATTGAAACAACCGATCTGCCACCCAAAATCGGTCTCCGCCGGATGCGCGCGAGGCCTTGAGAAAGCCGCCAGGCAATCTCAAAAATTTTGGTATCACATCTGCTAACCTACACCGGACTGACACCCACATGAGCCGTCACGCAATTCCTCACTCTCCGATCGCCATCCGCATCGCTCTCGCCCTTCTGGTCCCGCTGCTCGGTGCCGCGTCGCTCGTTCGCGCCCAGGATGCCATTCGTCCTTCTCTCGCCGGTGAATCCGCCGCCGAAGCGCGCCGCCAATCGATCGACAAAATTCCCTACAACCTGCAACTCGGGCCGATCAAATTCCGGTTCAGCGCCACTGTGGGCATCGAATACAACGACAACATCAATCTGGCTGAAGACGGATCGGTCATCGCCATCACTCCCACGGGCCCGATCGTCCTGACGACCTCGCCTCAGGACGATTTCATCCTGCGCCCACAAGTAAATGTGAACGCTCTCTGGCCGATCACGCAGCTCAACACCCTGAAACTCGATCTCGGTGTCGGTTACGCCTTCTATCTCGACCACTCCAACTACAACACCAATGGCGTGCTGGTGAACCCAGGATCGCAGATCGCGTTCGATATCTTCGTGAACGATTTCCGGATCAATATTCATGACCGTTTTTCGCTCGAACAGGATCCGGTCGCGGAAGTCGCCCTCAGCAACGTGGCGGATTACGGCCGCTTCCAAAATACCGCCGGCATCTCGGTGCTTTGGGATTTGAACAAGGCTGTGGCGACGTTTGGCTACGATCACTACACTTTCATCTCCACCACGGATGCCTTCGATTATCTCGATCGTAACGCCGAGATCGTTTCGGGATCGCTCGCGTTCACTCCCAGTTCCACCATGACGGTCGGAATCGAGGGGTCGTTCATTCACACTTACTACGACCAGAATATCCTGAACGACTCGAACACCTATAGCGTCGGCGCCTTCGTTGAAACTCAGCTAACCAGTTATCTCAAATTGCGGGTAGCGGGGGGATATCAAAACATCGAGTTCGACAATACCGGCCTGGTCAATGATGCGCATGATCTCAACGATTATTATGCGAACGCGCTGCTTTCACATCGGGTCAACTCCGTCCTGACCCACAGTATTTCGGTCGGCCACGAGACCCAGCTCGGGGTGAATTCCAACTACGTGAAGCTCAACTACGCTCGCCACACCGCGAACTGGAATATTTTCCTTCGCACCCTCCTTTCGACGGAGTTGTTCTACGAGGACGCGGACGATTCTGGCGGCAGCGGTCCGTTGTTCCTGCCCATTCCGGGGGTTCCGAATATCAATCCGTTCGTGGCGGAACATATCCACCGTTACGGCGGCGCCGTTACTCTCGGTTACCTGCTGACGCCGCGCGTCACGCTCGGACTTCGTTACCAATACACCCAGAAAGATTCGGATCAGCCGCTGCGCGATTATCGGCAAAATCGCATCGCGTTTGATGGCACCTATAGCTTCTAAAGAGGAGAAAATTGCAACTTCATGAGAACATGGGCTTTCACATTCCTCGTCGCTGCCTGCATCGCGCGGCCGTTGCCTCTTTTGGGGCAGGAAAGCAGCAGTCCCATGCCCTCGATTCCGAAAGCGGCTGCGGTCGACCAGCCCACAAGCAGCACGGTCATGCGGACCAATTCCATGGCCGCGCTGGACGACAAGAAGCGTCTCGGATCTAACGATTACGTCAGCCTGCGCGTTGTCGAGGATCGCGACAACGAATTCCAGCGGCTCCGTGTCAACGATAACGGCGAGCTGGAAGTTCCCTATATTGGCCTCGTCCCGGCCTCCGGCAAGAGCTGCAAGGAACTCGCCTACAACGTCAAGGCAGCGCTCGAGCGTGAATACTATTATCACGCCACGGTGATCATCGCACTCGATCACGTCAGCGAAAAATCCCGCGGCAAAGTTTACGTTTACGGTTCGGTCAAGGGACAGGGGCCGCAGGAAATCCCGGCCGATGAATCTTACACCGTGAGCAAGGCGATCATTCGCGCTGGCGGCTTCGGCGATTTCGCGAACAAGCGCAAAGTGAAAGTCACGCGCAAAGGCGGGCACGATTTCGTGGTCGATCTCAAGCGGGTCATTGAAGAAGGACACAGCGAGGAAGATCTCGTCGTGCAACCGGACGATCAGATCTACGTGCCGCAGCGTTTGATTAACATGTAATTATGGCAGCGCCCGCCACGACCGATCGCCCCGCTTCCGCGCCCTGGAGCACTGCGTTTATCACGCGGCTTCATCGCTACAAAGCATTGCTTCAACGCCGTTGGTGGATCCCTGTTTTGACCATCTGTCTCGGGCTCTTTGTCCAGGCATGGCTGATTTACCAGACGCCGCCATCCTTTGAATCGCGCAGCAAAATGATGCTCGCCGGCAAGATGAACATCAGCCAGAGCGCGGTCTACAGCGAAGACAGCGTCAATTTTTACGGCACCCAGATTCAACTCATGCAGAGCACAGAAGTGAGGCGAAGCTCCGAGGCGCTTGTCCGCGCCACCCATCCGGAATTGCAGCCTGTCATGGTCGAAATCACAGTCGTGCAGAAGCCGCGCACCTCGATTTTCGACCTGGCCGCGGTGGGGAGCACTCCGGATTACACGCAGGCTTACCTCAACGCGGTGATGCAGAAGTACGTCGATTTCAAAAAGGGTCTGCGCGAAAGCCAGGGCTCGACGGTGACGACGGCGATCACCGAGCAGCTCATCCAGGTTGAGAAAGATCTGCGGAACGCCGAGGACGAGATGCTTGAGTTCCAAAAGCAGAATAACATCGGCTTCATCACGGAAGAGGGGAACAGTGCTGCGCAATATTTGGTCAGGTTGAACCAGCAACATGCCCAGCTTAAAACCGAGTACGATCTGCTCAGTCTGCTTGATCTCGATCAGAACCTGGATCGCAGCCAGGGCAAGAACGACGGGACCAATCCACCGAGCACCCAGGCATCGGACGAAAAAGCAGCGGGCATGGCATTCTCGGACGTGGGTCCGGAAGCCGATTATCTCAAGGCGAAGCAGAACGCGCAGTTGCTCAAGGCAGAACGCGAAACTCTTTCGAAGGACCTGCGCCCGAAGCATCCCAAAATCATCAAACTCAATGACGAGATCACGAAGCAGGAAAAGCTGATAGATCTCTTCCGCCAGGACACGGTCGAGAAACTCGATACGCGCCGGAAATCCATCGGTAAACAGATGGAAAACCTCCAGACCAACATCAAGGAGTGGGAAGCAAAGTCGCTCGATCTCAGCCAGCGGCTCGCGCAATTCACTCGGATCAAAGGAAAGGCCGAACGGCTGAAACTGCTTTACGATCGGCTCACGAACAATCTCAAGGACATCAACGTTTCCCAAAGCGTGGATAGCGGCGATCAGATTTCGATCATGGAGATGGCCGGCGCGCCGATCTCCGTGCGGCCTGGTTTGCTCAAGAGCCTCTTGATCGGTCTCGGTTGCGGCGCTCTCGCCGGCATCGGCATCCTGCTCCTGCTCGATCGGATCGACGATCGGATGGCTTCCTTCGGCGAATTTCAGCATCAATTTTCCGAAAACGTCCTTGGCCAGATTCCAAAAGAGAAGACCAAGGGCCGCGTCACGCTGCTTCAGGCGGACGACGCGCGGCATGTCTTTGCGGAATCTTATCGCAATATCCGGTCGTCCATTTTCTTCATGCCTTACGAAGGACCGCGTCCGAAGACGCTCCTCATCACCAGCTCGGTCCCGAACGAAGGCAAGTCCACGATTTCTTCCAACCTCGCGATCACCATGGCGCTCTCCGGCGCGCGCACTTTGCTCATCGACGGCGATCTCCGCCGCGGCGCGTTGCGCGAATCGTTCGGAGTTTCGTCGAAGATGGGTTTCTCAGAGGTCTTGAAGCAGGAAGTTACCTGGCAGGAAGTGGTGGTGCCGACCTCTTATCCAAATCTTTTCATTATGCCGCGTGGCAAAACCCTGGGCCAGCCGAGCGAACACCTGTTGCGTGAATCGACCGACATCCTTTTGCGCGAGATGTACAATCACTACGATTACATCATCATCGATAGCTCGCCCGTTTTGGCCGCGGATGATTCGACCAGTCTCGCGCCGAAAATCGACGCCACCCTTTTCGTGGTGCGGCTCTCCTATACTTCCGCGCGTCTCACCCGCAAATCGCTCGAGCTGCTCTACAATCGCCAGGTCAATGTCCCGGGCGTCATTCTCAATTACGTCGATACATCGCTGCCGGAATATTATTACTACCAATATTCGGAGTACTACAACACGCCGGTGCCGGTTGAAGAACATGACGAGGTCGCTGCTGCCTCGCGTCGCGCTCAACCGAAACAGATTCAATCTTCGTAGCACGCGTTCCTTTTCCTGGACCGTGACGTCGAACGGTCCGGCGTCGCGCGGAATCAAGCGATGAGTTTCTTCGGCCCGATTTCGTCGCCCGTCCTGGACGAAGCTTCGGCTCCAATCCTCCGCCGGGCGTTGCATCGCGCGCGGGTCGTGGGCAGCTTCGCCGTCGTCCAAGCCGCGGTGCAGATCGTCGGTTTCTTCAGCGGAATTCTGCTCGTCCGGCAGCTCGATCAGCGCGAATACGCCTACTTCACCATCGCGAATACGATGCAGGGCACCCTCAACGTCCTCGCCGATATCGGCATTAGCATCGGCCTCATCTCCATCGGTGGCCGGGTCTGGCACGATCGCCACCGCTTCGGTCAGCTCGTGAACACCGCGCTTGGTCTCAGGCGAAAACTCGGCGCGGTCGCGATCGTTCTCGTCACCCCAATCGTTTATTTCATGCTCGCCAAAAATGGGGCATCGACCGGCTACACCGCGATTCTGATCGCGGCCCTGCTCTTCGGGCTCGTCATTCAACTCTCGATCGGCGTGCTCAGCGTGGTGCCGCGGCTTCGGTCGGACGTTACTCGCATTCAGACGATCGATATGACCGGCGCGGTCGCGCGCTTTTTGGCGTTGGTCGCGTTGATGTATCTGTTTCTGAACGGCGCGGTCGCGCTCGCGGTGGGCTCGGCCATTCTGCTTCTGCAATACTGGATGCTGCGAAGATACGTCGCCGGCGTTGTCGATCTCAAAGCGCCGGAGAACGAGGAGGATCGTGCGGCGATGCGCGGCTTCATTCGCAGCCAGGCCGCCAACGCCGTTTTCTTCTGCCTCCAGGGCCAGATCACGGTTTTCCTGATCAGCTTCTTTGGCCACGTCAATTCGGTGGCAGAAGTCGGCGCTCTCAGCCGGCTCGCGATGATTTTTGCCGTCCTGAGTAATCTGCTCGGCAATGTTTTCGCCCCCGCGTTCGCGCGCTGCCAAAGCCTGCGCAAACTCCGCTGGGAATATGCGGCGATTGTGGGAGGCGTCGCGGGCTTCAGTCTCGTGGTCATCGGCGCGGCCGCGTTGTTTCCGAGCCAGTTTCTTTTTGTGCTCGGGAATAAATACGCGCACCTCGAGCGCGAGCTGTTGCTCATGGTCGGGGGCGCGGTCATCACTGCCATGGCGGGCACGCTCTGGGCGTTGAACTCGGCGAAAGCATGGATCGCCGGCTCCTGGCTTTACATTCCACTTACGCTCGCCACCCAACTGGCGTTGATTCCATTCACCGATTTTTCCAGCGTAGGCGGCGTTCTCGTCTTTAATCTCGTCTCCGCGATCCCGAGCCTGGCGCTGAATCTCATCCTGAGCTTTCTCGGTTTTCGGAAGTGGCGGCTGGCCGCGGGATGAACGATGCCAAACTACGGTTATCACTTTGCTCGATCGAAAGGCGCGGCGACCCGTGCGTTTTACCGCGCGCTTTTGCCCACCGTCGCCCGGGCGAAGATCGAGCCGCCGAGAGAATTTCCGTTGGAAGTCTTCGCGTATTCGGGAGAAGCCGCTTTGCCGGAGCAGGTCGCGTCCATCCGCTCATTTCTGCGGTGGGTCGGGCGCCCGCCGCGTTTCACGGTCGTGTCGGATGGGACTTATTCGAATCGGAGCATCGAAATGCTCCGCCGTCTTGATCCGGTGGTCGCTATCAGCGCGGCGAGCGAATGGATCCCGCCCGATCTGCCGGAGAAAATTTATCCGTATTTGAAAACGCATCCGACCGGACGGCAGCTTGCGCTCATCATGTCCCTTCCGAAAACCGATCCAGTCCTTTATCTCGATTCCGACATCCTGTTTTTTGCCGGAGCGCAAAATCTCTTGGACTACGTTGAGGCCCGCGATGTCCCCGCGTTTTACCTGTCGGATTGCCGTTTCTCCGGCGATGCCCGGCTCCTTCATTCGCCGGAGGAGGAGAACGATCCGGTGAACACTGGTTTTCTGCTGCTCTTCGAGCCGCTGGATTGGTCGCTCAGCGTGGCGCGATTTCTGGAACTCCAGGCCGCGCCAAATTTCTTCACGAACCAGACCATAACGCACCTGACCATGCACGCTAACGGGGCGCAGCCGTTTGACCCGCGGAAGTTTGTCCTCCAGCTGGACGATCAATTTGTTTATCCGGATCGTTACGCCAATCCCGGCATCGCGATGCGGCATTACGTCAATCCCGTGAGACACAAATTTTGGACCAGCCTCGGGGCCTCAAGATCAACTGCGTGATGGACAAGCCGCTACGCATTCTTGCCGTCGTCAATCTGCCGTGGGATCCGCGTCTCGGCGCCGCGCGGGTTTGGATCGAGCTGGCCGAGGAATGGACCAGGGCCGGTCATTCGGTGGAAAAGTTCTGCCTGACCGACGCTTTCCCCAAAGAAACATCCTCGTCGGCCCTCTCGGCCTTTCGCACTCTCCTGTTTCCGTTTCGCGCCGCCCGGTTCGTGCGATCGAATGCCGATCGGTTCGACGTCATCGATGCGTTAACCGGCACGCTCCCTTTTTCGAAAAAGTCGCTCCACTTCCGCGGCTTGCTCGTCGCTCGTTCTGCGGGGCTTTATCACCTTTACGATAAGTTCGAGGCGGCCGCCGCTAAACGCTGGCCCCCGGCGTCGAAGGGAAAACTCCTCGGCCGATTGTTTTATTCGTTCTTCTACAAGCGGACCCACTCCGCCTCGCGAACGTCGATCGCGCATTGCGATCTTTTGAATCTGCCTAATTCCGACGAGCTCGTTTGCGTGCGCGAGGAAATCAGTGCCACCACGCCCGCCATCGTCCAACCGTACGGATTGACGCTAGCGCGTCGACAGACCCTTCTCGCCGCGGCCGCTCCTGCAGAAACGCGCTGGCCCAAAAAGAAGATAGCCTTCATCGGGATGTGGAGCCTCCGGAAGGGCGCCAAGGATTGGGGGCCAATCATTCGGCGAATTCGCGCCAGGGTGCCTGACGCCTGCTTCCTCTTTTTGGGAACGATGATCGACAATCAAAAAGTTTGGGACGACCTCGGTCTCGGTAACCGCGAGATCGTCGGGCTCGTCCCGCAATTCCAACCGGACGAACTTCCCCAGCTTCTTTCGGATTGCACGGTCGCGGCGTTTCCAAGTTACGTGGAAGGTTTCGGATTGGCCGTGGTCGAGCAGCTCGCCGCCCGGTTGCCGACGATCGCGTACGACGCGCCGGGACCGCGCGATATCCTGCGCGAGCGTCTGCCGGAATTGCTCGTTGCCGCGGGCGATGTGGCCCGGTTCAGTGACGCCATCGTCGAAATCCTCCAGGGGAGTTTCGAGCGCTACCAGGAACTAAGCGATCGCAGCGCTCAAGCGGCGCTGGAATTTTCCTGGCCCGCGATCGCGCGAGACACGGCGCAAGAATATCAGAAACGATTGGGTGACCTCGCTTCGCATGCCAACGCCTAAGACCATCCTGCAAATCGTGCCTCATCTGCCCGGCACTTTCGACGGAGTCGGCGATTACGCCCTCAATCTCGCGAGAGCTTTGTCCGCCGACCACGGCATCGACACGGTTTTTGCCGTCGCGGGAAAAACATCGGCCGCGAGCAAAGAGGGCTTTCCTATCATCTCCGGACTGGACCCGGCTTCCGTCGAACAGCTCGCGCAGAACTGCGAGCACGTGATTTTGCATTACGTGAATTATGGATACCAGAAGCGCGGCATCCCGTTTCATCTGCGCAGCTTCGCGCGTGAACTTCGCGCGCAATTGCGCGGACGGTGGCTGACCAAGTTCCATGAGCTATATGCGTCGGGGCCGCCGTGGCGGAGCGCATTCTGGTTGCGGCCGCTCCAGGTGAAAATCGCGCGAGACCTGATCGATATCTCCAGTTCCTGCTTTGTCAGTAACGCCGCGATCGAGCAGGCGATCCACGCTTACGATCCTCGGACGAAAGTCTATCTCGTGCCGGTGATGTCGAACTTTGGCGAGCCCGAGCTCGACGTTGCCCGCGATGTCTCATTGAAACGCTGGGCGATTTGCGGCGGTACCGTTCTCATCGCGCGGTCGCTGGCTTCGTTTGAAAAAATCCAGCCACTGATCCCGGACGTTTTTTCTCCCGAGCACCTCGACATCATCGGAGGGCGCAACGAAATCTCGACGCGCGCCACGATGGACAATCTGCAGCGCCAGTCTCCGCGATTGAAATGCCACTATTATCCGGAGGTCAGCGTTGAACTCGCCTCAGAGCTCTTGCGGCAATCCTCCTTTGGTTGGATCGACTATTTCGGCGGGGGAAAAATGTGGCCGGGAATGATCTTGAAATCGACTGCGTTCGCCGCCTTTTGCGCGCATGGCGTGATCCCGGTTTCGTCTCATCGCGAAGAGACAGTCGCGGTGAATGGCGATCCGTTGCCCGGCTCTTATTTCGCAACTTCGGACGCGGTAAATTTTCCTGCCCCCGATCAGGTGCGTGCGATCCGGGACAAGACATACCGCTGGTATCAGGCGCACGCCTCGTCGCGGCAGATTGCTCGAGTTTACGCGGAGGCGCTGGCATGATGCGCTTTCCCGATCTGACGCTGGCCACGACCGCGCATAACAATGCGCAAATGTCAGCCGACATGCTGCGGTCGTTCGAAACCTGGGTCGGCACACCGCAGGAAATCGTCGTGGTCGATGATGGATCGACCAAACCTTACCAGCTTCCTCCTTTAAGCACGCCGGTCCGTTTGATCCGGAGCGACCGCGCCGAAGGATTTTGCCGCGCCTCCGATGCGGCCTTGCGCGAAGTGCGGACGGACTACGCGCTCCTGGTCGATGCCGACGTTCTCTTCGAGCCCGGCGATTTCGCGGGTGGTTATGCCGAGTTCCAAAAAGGAAACTGGGCCTGGATAAATTTTCGGCAGATCAATTTTCAAGGCGTCCCGCAAAGCGGGTACGAGCAACGCCTGATGCCCCCGTGGATTTTCGCGGCAGGTAACCAGGCGTTGAAGTGGTGGGAGAAATTTCAGCGAGCGCCGGCGGCGCGGCCGGGGGAACGGATCAGGGAAGTCGAAGTGGCGCACTCAAGTTGCACCCTGGTGAAGATGGAGGCGTTCCGCGCTGTGGGCGGATTCGATCGGTGGTATTGGCAATGCCAATCGGACACCGATCTGAGTGTGCGCCTGCGCAAAAGCGGTTATCGGGTCGGCGTCGATCTTGGTTATCAGGTGAAACACGACGGCGCCGGCGGGAAAAGCGGCGGAACCGCGCGCATTCTCGATCTTTACCGTTCGCGGGTCCATCTCTACGAACGGTTCTATCCCGCGAGCCGCTTTTATTTGCGGCCGTTACTCTTCGTTAGGCACGTGCTCGAGCTCGCCTGGTTTGGCCTGGTTGCTCTGTTCAAAAACGAGCCGAGACTTCGGACACGTGTCGAAATGTTGAAAGGAGTTCTGAAGGGTTATCACTGACTCCAATCTGACTGCCGCAATCGCTTCGCTCGAAGAGCGGCTTGCGCAGCTCGTGCAGAAATATAACGACGCGACGCAGCCGGTCGGCGAAGTGCCGGCATGGATTCTTCCGCTCTCGAGCTGCCGGTTTCTCGAGGAGGCCGCGGCGCTTTTGCCGGCGGGAAGCAGCGCCTTTGAATTCGGCTCGGGACGCTCCACGCATTCGCTTCGGCGCGCGGCGGCGGCTACGGCCAGCATCGAAGACTCGGCGGATTGGCTCGCCCGCACGGAGCAACTCGAGGAAGCGGTGGCGAAACGGGAGGCGGATTTTTCGGAAGTCATCCCGCTGACTCGATGCTGGAATCGCTTTCGACCTATCGAGTCGTTCAATGTCGCGGCGCAGCATGAGTCCCTTCAGCGGCTTCAACGCGCCCGACTGATTTTGGTGGATAGCCCGCCTAATCCAGCCAAACGCGAGCACGCGCTTTTCCTGGCCATGGACCAGGCGCGGCAGGGGGCTGTGATCGTGTTGGACGACCTCGAGGTCTCGGCCACGTCTCGTTTCACGCAGCGCCTCGCCCGGCAAAACGTAGACCGCTTTCGGTTCTGGATCCTGCAGATCGATCACAAACTCGGCGTGTTCCTGAAACTGCGGAGTGGGAAAATGCGATCGCGTCCTTCGTTCAGGGAGTTTGTCGGTTCCTGGCTCCGCGCCTGATGCTTCGTTCACTCCTGTGAAAATTTTACTCGGCTCGCACCATTTTTTTCCCAGCACTGGCGGGATCGAAACGGTTTCAGATCTTCTCGCGCGCGAGTTCGTGGCTCTCGGCAATGAAGTGCGTGTCATCACCCAAACGGACGGCGAAGGCGCGTTCCCTTTTTCGGTTGTTCGCCGCCCGGGCGCATTGGAGCTTCTCCGCCAGATTCGCTGGTGCGATGTTTTTCTCCAAAACAACATTTCGCTCCGAACTCTCTGGCCGCTGCTCTTCGTGCGCCGGCCGCTTTTCGTCGCCCATCAGACTTGGATAACGAATCCGGACGGGAGCATCGGCTGGCAACATCGCTTGAAGCGGTTCGTTCTTCGGTTTGCGAAATCGATCGCGACCAGCGCCGCGATTGCGGAACAATTGCCCGTCCCTTCGATTCGCGTCGGGAATCCCTTCAACGACGAAGCGTTCACAAATATTCAAACTGGTGATCGTGCGAAGGAACTCATCTTTGTCGGGCGATTGGTCTCCGACAAGGGTGCCGATCTTCTGCTCGAAGCCCTGGCCAGTCTCGACTCGAAACCGCGTTTGACGATTGCGGGCGACGGCCCTGAGCGGGCGCGACTGGAGAAACAAACCGCTGATCTGAAGTTGAAGGCGCAGGTCGATTTCATCGGCAACCAGACCAGCTCAGAATTGGCGACGATACTTAACCAGCACCAAATTCTCGTGGTGCCTTCGCGGTGGCGGGAGCCATTTGGGATCGTCGCACTCGAAGGAATCGGGTGCGGTTGCGTCGTGGTCGGATCGGCGGATGGAGGACTGGCCGAGGCGATCGGTCCCTGTGGTCTTACGTTTCCGAACAACGATCCGCGCGGTCTTGCGAACACGCTGGCGCACTTGTTAGGCGATCGGGCGCGACGTGAAGAGCTTCGACGCGGCGCCGATTCTCACTTGGCGCGGTTTACGCGGCGTCATGTGGCCAGCCTTTACCTCGATATCTTGAAGAGCGCGCGATGAGACCTGAAGTAACGGTCATCGTCACGGTCCATAAGCGAACAGATTTCCTGTCGCAGGCGGTGGAAAGCGCGCTGGCTCAGACATTCCAGGCGCGCGAAATTATCGTGGCCGATGATTCCGGCAGCGGAGCCTCTCGTGCCCTCTGCGAAGCCTACGTGCAGGGGGGTCAGGTTCGATATCGCGCGAATCCCGAGACGCTCGGAATCGCCCGAAGCCTGCGGGCTGCGATCGAGGATGCGCAGGGCGAGTTTATTTCCATTCTTAATGACGACGATATTTGGGAGCCGGATTTTCTGGCCTCGCTTGTGCCTCCTCTTCGAGCGGATGATGAACGCACCCTTGCCTTCAGCGATCATTGGATCATGTCTGAGAGCGGCGTCATCGATGAGGTGGAGACGGAAGCGAACACGCGACGCTACGGCCGTGCCGCTCTTGCCGAAGGGAGCGTACCCGATCCGGCGCATTTTGTTCTGGTGGAAAATGGGGTTCCGTTGGCGATGGCCGCGCTCTTCAGAAAAGACGCGATCGACTTGTCACTGCTCACAACGGAGGTTTCCGGCGCCTACGACTTTTGGATATCGTGTCTGCTCGCCGCGTCTGGGAAAAAATTTTATTACGTTTCGCGGCGTCTCACCCGTTATCGGATCCATCCCAAATCGGAAACGGGGCGGCGCGCTCCGGATAAATCCGAAAACCAGGTTTACATTTTTTCCCAACTCTTGGAGCGCAATTGGTTTCCGCAGATGAAGAGCTATCTCCGATCGCGATTGGCCGATGCGCTTTTCCGCGTGGGCCGTGACCGGCTCTTTTTCCATCGCGTTCGAGAAGCTCGCGGTTATTTCCTGGAATCCTTCAAGATGCGTCCTGACTGGCGTCCGATGCTGGCGGCTTTTCTGTCCTATTTGCCGGGTTTTTTACGAAGGCAGAAGACATGATTCTCCTGAGCCATCCAACCGGTAACGCCAATGTCCGCGCTGTCCTGGAAGCGCTCGATCATGCCGGCCTGCTGGCGAAGTTCCTCACGACGCTGGCCTGGTCGCGGAACTCTCCTTTGCTCCGGGCGCTGCCGCCCAATCCGCGGACGCAGATGGCGCGTCGCGGTTACGATCTGCCGCATTATAAAATTAAAATCTATCCGGCCCGCGAGACCGTGCGGCTGCTCGCCGAAAAGTTGCAGCTCCATTCGCTGACCCGGCATGCGGGAGCGTGGGCCGGTCTCGACAGGGTCGGGCGCGATCTCGACAAATCCACGGCCGAATATCTCGAGCAAAACCACAAACGCCTGAAAGTGCGCGGGGTTTACGCCTACGAAGATTTTGCCGACCAGTCTTTCGAAACCGCGCAACAGCTTGGCATCCGGCGCATCTACGATTTGCCTATCGCGTATTGGGAAACAGCGCAGCGTCTTTTGCAAAATGAAGCGGCGCGGTATCCGGAGTGGGAGCCCACCCTCGGCGGGACGCGCGATTCCGAGGAAAAACTTGCGCGCAAAACCCGCGAGCTCGACCTCGCAGAGATCGTCATTTGTCCCAGCACCTTTGTCTTGGAATCGTTGCCGAAGCAGACGCGCCTTGCCAGAAAGTGCGTAGTCATTCCCTTCGGTTCGCCGCCCGATATGCCCCATAAGTCGTATGAGACCTATGGGAAGCCGCTCCGCCTTCTCTTCGCCGGCGCGCTAACGCAACGAAAAGGCCTCGCCGATCTTTTCGCCGCTATGAAACTGGTCCGATCGCAGGAGGTCGAACTCGTGGTAATGGGCGCGCTCGTTTTGCCAATGCGCTTTTATCGAAACCAGTTCGCGGATTTCATTTACGAACCGCCTCGCGCGCATGCCGCCGTCCTCGAGCTGATGCGCTCGTGCGACGTGCTGGTGTTGCCTTCGATCGTGGAGGGGCGCGCGCTCGTCCAGCAAGAGGCAATGGCCTGCGGTCTGCCTCTGATCGTGACCAGGAATGCCGGCGGGGAAGACTTGATTATCGAGGGAAAAACTGGATTCCTGGTGCCGGCCGGGGCGCCTGCCGCCATTGCGGAAAAGATCGATTGGTTCGCGCAAAATCGAGGCGAATTACCGGCAATGAGCTCGGCAGCGCGCCTGAAAGCTGCTGAGCTTACCTGGCTGGCCTACGGCGAAAAAATACTGCATGCAATCGGACACTAACGAGAAGGCAATCACCTGGGTCAAGCGGTTGATCTGGCTCTATTTCGTCCTCCTCGTTTTCGAGGGGACGCTGCGGAAATGGATCCTGCCGCAATACTCGGACGTGCTCCTGGTGGTGCGCGATCCGGTCGCCCTCGCGATCTATTTCATGGCCCTCAAGGCCCGGGTCTTTCCGCGGAACAATTACATCCTTTCGCTCGGTATCATCGCGGTTCTTTCCTGGCTCGTCTCGGTGGTTGTTCTCGAACCGTATCTCTCGCTCAAGCCACTCATCCTTGTTACCGGCTTCGGCTTTCGCTCTAATTTTCTCCATCTGCCGCTGATCTTCGTCATCGGCAAAGTGTTCGACCGCGAAGACGTTTTGAAACTTGGAAAGTGGGTCTTGATCGGATTGATGCCAATGGCCGTATTGCTCGCGGTTCAATTCAACGCCGAGCCGGATTCATTCATTAATCGCACCGCCGGCATTGGCGAGAACCAGCAGATCACGGCGGGAGGCGGAAAGATCAGGCCGCCCGGAACATTTTCGTTTGTCTCGGGAGTCATTTTTTATGCGGCGCTCTCCGCCGCCTATTTGCTTTATGGTTCGTTAACGCGCGGCCTCTTCCGCAACTGGCTTCTCTATGGCGGCGGTTTCGCGCTCGTCGTCACGATCGGCGTTTCGGGCAGCCGCTCGGTCCTGCTCGCTGTGCTCGTTGTTCTGTCGTCTTTGCTGGCCATCATTGTTTTCCGTCCGAGCGCAGTGAATCAATTCGGACGCAATCTTCTCATCGTCGTGGTGGTATTGCTTCTGGCGGCGCGCTTGCCCGTTTTCAAGGAGGGCGTGCAGGTCCTTTCCGATCGCTTCACCTCGGTGGCGGAGTCGGAGGAGAAATCGATCGCCGGCGGATTGCTGTCGCGAACGTTCTTCGGATTCACTGAAGGATTTTTGCTTCTGGGCCGGGCGCCGCTTGGCGGTTACGGGCTCGGCATTGGGACAAATGGCGGCGCGAAATTTCTCACTGGCCGCGCCGTGTTTCTGCTAACGGAGGGGGAATGGGCCCGGGTCATCCTGGAAAGCGGGCCGATCCTTGGCCTGGCCTACCTGGCCTGGCGAACCATGCTCACGCTCAAGCTCGGTCTTCTCAGCGTCAGACGGCTGAAAGAAGGCAACATTCTTCCCATCATGTTGTATTGCGCGGGATTCCTTTCGCTCTTGAATGGCCAGTTCGGCCAGCCCACCAATCTCGGGTTTGCCGTGTTCGTTTGCGGCCTTTGTTTGGCCGCTGCCAACTCGGGAGTTTCGGCAGAATCTGAGCCGGCTGGGCCGGACATTCCGGCGCTTCGCCCCGTCGCCCGTCGTTCGCGTTACGCCGAAGGCTTGCATAGCTTCCCGGGCGCGCGACTCCTTCCCGATGATTTTGTTGATCGGTAATTACCCGCTGGATCGTCAGCAAAGCATGCAGCGATTTGCGACGATGATTCTGGATGGCCTTACTTCCAGCGGCATGCCGGCGGAGTTGATTCAACCGGAAGCGTTTTTTGGCCGATTCCGCGCCGCGGGCAATTTCGTGGCGAAGTGGCTGGCTTACCTCGACAAGATTCTGTTTCGTCGAAGACTCGGAAAGAAACTGCGGGAGCGTCCCGCGATTGTTCATATCTGCGATCACTCGAACGCGACGTATGCGAAGGCGATCCGCGAGATACCGGTGGTCGTGACTTGTCACGATCTGCTCGCGGTTCGCGGTGCGCTGGGCGAGCCAACGGACTGTCCGGCGAGCTTCACGGGCAAAATTCTCCAGCGCTGGATCGTCGCCGGACTGGAAAGCGCCACCGCCATTGTTTGTGTTTCGAAAGCGACCCTGGAAGACGCGCGCCGGCTCATCGGTCGCGGAAGTGGAAAGCCCACGCTCGATGTGATCACGCTGGGCTTGAGCTATCCCTACCGCAAATTACCACCGGCAGAAGCGCGCGGGCGGCTCATCGCCACTTCGGCTGTGACGCGGGACGCCGAGTTCGTTCTTCACGTCGGCTCGAACTTGCGCCGTAAAAATCGCGAGGGAGTTCTGCGCATTTTCGCGCGCTGCAAGGACCAATGGAAAGGCTCCGTTGTTTTCGCCGGCGATCCGCTTTCGCCCGCACTCCGTTCGTTAGGCCGGGAACTCGGCATTTCGGATCGGATCGTGGAGATCCCCGACGCCGAAAGCGAAATGCTCGAAGCTCTTTACAATTGCGCGACCGCCCTGCTCTTCCCCTCGACCTTCGAAGGGTTTGGTTGGCCCATCGCCGAAGCGCACGCCTGCGGTTGTCCGGTGCTCTGCATTGACCGTGAGCCGATGACCGAAGTTGCGGGCGCCGCGGGCTTGGTTCATCCCGTTGACGATGAAGCAGGTTTTGCTGCCGATCTTCTCCGGCTCACGGATCCTGACGAACGCGCGGTCTGGAGCGCGAAGGCACTCGAGAACGCAAAACGATTTTCCGCCGCGCGCATGGTGGCCGAATACAGCAAACTCTACCGCTCACTCGCCCCGGCATGCTGAACAATCTCCTCATGTTCTTTTCCCTTCTGCTGCCTTGGGGAATGCGTCGCTCGTTCTTGGAAAAACAGTTCGGCTATTCGATCCATCCCAACAGCTCCATCGGTTTCGCCTGGATTTTTCCCCGCCGCCTCATCATGGAAGAAGGCTCAAGCATCGGTCACCTCACACTTTGCAAGAACCTCGACCTGCTCCATCTCGGCGCGCACGCGTTTATCGGCCAACTCAATTGGATCACCGGTTTTCCCAGCGGTGCGAGCCGGCATTTTGCCCACCAGCCGGAGCGGCATCCGGAACTGATCGTGGAGAGACACGCCGCGATCACCAGCCGGCATTTGATCGATTGCACGGCGCGTGTCCGCATCGGCGCGTTCGCGACCGTCGGTGGCTTTCGATCGCAACTCATCACCCATAGCATCGATTTCGCCGCGGGCCGTCAGTCCGCCGAGCCGATCGAGATCGGTGAATACTGTTTTACCGGCACGAATTCCGTGATGCTCGGCGGAAGCACTCTGCCGCATCATTCGATCCTCGGCGCGCAATCGCTTCTCAACAAAAAATGGGACCAGTCCCATCAACTCTACGGAGGCGTTCCAGCCAGGCCGTTGAAAGAACTGCCCGCCGACCTGGAGTATTTCCGCCGCACCGAAGGGTTCGTCTGGTGACCGCGCCTTGAAAATTTTGCAGTTGGTCCAAACGCTCGACCCGAGCACTGGCGGCGTGGCCAGCGCAGTGCTGGCGACGAGCAAAGCATTAGCGGCGCGCGGCCATGCGACCGAGATCGTCGCCCTGGATGAACCCGGCGCGCGCTGGGTAACCGAAGCGGGTCTGCCGGTCCATGCCTTGGGCGGTGGAATGAAGTCTTACGGCTATTCCAAAACTTTGTTGCCCTGGTTACGGCAGCACGGAGGAAACTTCGACCGGGTGATTGTGAATGGCCTCTGGCAATACCACAGCTTCGCCGCGTGGCGCGCTTTTTCCGGAACCGAGACTCCCTACTTTGTTTTTCCACACGGCATGCTCGATCCGTGGTTCAAACGGACCTATCCGCTGAAACACATCAAGAAATTACTCTATTGGCCTTGGGCTGAGTATCGCGTGCTCCGGGACGCGGCCGCCGTCCTTTTCACCTCAGAAGAAGAACGGCGTTTGGCCCGCAAATCGTTCGCGCTCTATCGCTGCCGCGAGGTCGTCGTGAATTACGGGACCACGCCGCCGCCGCCTGATTTAGAGAGCGCGCGAGCAGATTTCCTTAACGCTTTTCCAAAACTCCGCGGCAAACGCCTTCTGCTTTTTCTCGGCCGTCTCCACGAGAAAAAAGGTTGTGATCTCCTGATCGAATCGTTCGCCGCTATCCGAAATGCGGCGGGTGCCGATCAAGCCATGCATCTCGTCATGGCCGGGCCCGGCGCCGATGAAGAATATTTGCTCCGCCTCAAGCGGCTTGCGGCAACCGTCACCAAAGATGATGGCTCCATTACATTTCCCGGCATGCTGACCGGCAGCCGAAAATGGGGCGCGTTCAGCGCCGCGGACGCGTTCATCCTGCCGTCACACCAGGAAAATTTTGGGATCGCCGTGGCCGAAGCGCTCGCCTGCGGGACCCCGGTGCTGATATCGAACAAGGTAAACATCTGGCGCGAAATCGAAGCGGACGGCGTCGGGTACGTGGAAAGCGACGATCTCGCGGGAACGACGGCCTTGCTGAAACGCTGGGTCGCGACCGGCCCTGACGTTCGCGCCGCGATGAGCGCAAAGGCGAAAGAATGCTTCACCCGGCGTTTTGAGATTGAGCGCGCCACCGATTCACTCCTGAAAGTTCTTCATCCGTGAAAATCCGTGTTCATCCGTGGCTGCCTTTCTGCTTTTTAGCGTTTATCCTTGATTGCCATGGAGACGAAAACACCGGTAAAGCCTGACCAAAGTGCGGCGCAGGAATCCCCTTGGTCCGCGCAGGACCGGGCGCTGCGTTTGCTGTGGGAGTTTTGCTGGTTTGTCCTTTGCATCTGGACGCCGAAGCCCGCCAATCCCTGGCGGCTTTTCTGGCTCGACGTCTTCGGCGCGACGATCGAAGGCAAACCGTTCGTCCATCAGCGCGCGCGCATCGCCATCCCGTGGCATCTGACATTGCACGATGGCGCCTGTCTCGGCGATCGCGCCAACGCCTACTCGTTAGGCGAAATCGAGATCGGCCGCCGTGCCACCGTCGCGCAGGAAGCCTATCTCAGCACCGGCAGCCACGATTTTTCCCACCCCGCACTCCAGCTTGTGACGGCGAAGATCACCATCGGCGAAGATGCGTTCATTGGTGCGCGTGCTTTCATCATGCCGGGCGTTGAGATCGGCGCACGCAGTATCATCGGCGCCTGCTCGGTCGTGACGAAGGACGTTCCGCCGGACGTAATGGCGGCCGGCAATCCTTGCCGCGTTCTCGGCCCAAGAACGCCCCCTGTTTCAGGATGAATTTCACCGAAACGCTCAGCCGCGTTCATCCACTTCACACCCTGCGCAAGAGCTCCCTCTTCCGCGGGATCACCCGCAGATTCGATCCGATGATCCGATGGCGCTCGCCCCTCCTCCCGCGACCGATCTATCTGCGCTTGATCTCCAACGCCTCGTTGATCGCCGATCCGAAACATCAGGAAGACAGCATTCGGCAGACCTTCATCGCGGTCCTGGCGGCGCTGCCGAATTCCGAAGGCGGAACATTCTGGGACATCGGCGCGAACATCGGCCTTTACAGTTGGAGCTGTGCCGAAGCGCGTCCCGATTTTCACATCGTCTCGTTCGAACCGGATGCCAAAAATCTCGAGTGCCTCAGGAAGACCAGTGCAGCGTGGAACTTGTCGGCGCACGAAATTGTCCCACGCGCGGTCTCGGAGACCGTGGGGCGCACGACTTTCTTTACCGATGAGATTTCTCGGGCTACCGGGACGCTCGAACCGGCCGCCAGCGCGTTTAACGCGACGCATTACGGCGCCGTGCCGCGCGGCGTCGAAGTCGAGACCGTCAACCTCGATCATCTCATTGCGCAAGGATGGACGCCGCCGCTCATCGTGAAAATTGATGTCGAGGGCGCGGAGCTTCGCGTCTTACGCGGTGGCCGGCGCCTCTTCGCCGAGCATCGCCCCATTCTCCTGCTCGAAATCTTCGGCGACCGCACCCAAACCTTCGCGCTCCTGGAGGAATTTGGTTATCGATGTTTCGATTCCGACCGGAAAACCTTTGTGACTTCGGAAACCGTAAACGTTCTCGCGCTGAACCGGGAACTCGATGGCCCTCTCGCCGATGTCCTCGCGGAGCTTGGATATCCGATCGCTCTTCCCGCCATATGAGCGTTCCGGTCTCAGTCCTCGTGCCGATCAGGAATGAAGCCGCCAACCTGAAACGCTGCCTCGATTCCGTGAAGTGGGCTGACGAAATCTTCGTGGTCGATTCTCAGAGCACAGATGGCTCAATCGAGCTGGCCGAGCGGCTGGGCGCGAAGATCGTGCAATTTCAGTTTAACGGAACCTGGCCCAAAAAGAAAAATTGGGCTCTCGAGCATCTTCCTTTCCGCAACGAATGGATCTTCATTCTCGACGCCGACGAAGTCCTGCCGCCCGAGGCCGAGAACGAGTTCGCTCACGCCATCACTAATGCGGGTCCTCTAGCCGGGTATTGGATCAACCGCCATTTCATGTTCATGGGGAAATGGCTGCGGCACTCATATTACCCAAACTGGAACCTGCGCCTGTTCCGGCATTCGTTAGGCCGCTACGAGAAGTTAACCGACGCCGATACCCGCAGCGGTGACAACGAAGTTCACGAACACGTCATAGTCCAAGGGCCGACCGGCCGGCTCCGTTGCGAGATGGATCATTACGCTTTTCCGTCGGTGGAAGTTTTCGTCGAAAAACACAATCGATATTCCAACTGGGAAGCGCGCGTCTCCGCCGACCGGCAACTCGCCGGGAGCTCCGCGGAAATCAGCAGCGGTCATGTTGAGCGCCGGCGAAAACTGAAGGAGCTCTCGCAGCGGCTGCCGTTCCGGCCGCTCCTGCGTTTCCTCTACATCTACGTCTGGCAAAAAGGCTTTCTCGATGGCCGCGAAGGTTATTATTTCGCGCGCCTCCACGCCGTCTACGAATTCCTTTCGGTCGCGAAAACCTACGAGCTGACGAAGAAGTCGGAATAAATGCGCGTCGTTGTCTGGGGGATTAACTACGCGCCGGAGTTTACGGGCATTGCGCCGCACAGCGTCGCCTTATGCGAATTCCTGCACGTCCAGAGCCACGACGTCGAGATGCTGACCAGCTTTTCGTATTATCCCACCTGGCGAAAGCGGCACGAGGACCGTGGCCGTCTTTATCGGACCGATCTGGTGAACGGCGTTCGCGTCCATCGCTGCTGGCACTTTGTCCCCCGGCGCGTCTCGGCTTTGAAGCGCATTATCCACGAGGGGAGTTTTGTTTTTACGTCCGCGTTGCGCGCTCTGTTTCTGGCCCGGCCAGACGTCTACGTCGTGGTGTCGCCGCCGCTGCTTTTGGGGGTGGCCGGCTGGGTTATCGGCAAACTCAAACGCGCCCCATTTGTGTTTCACGTCCAGGACATGCAGCCGGACGCGGCCGTCGGTCTTGGAATGCTGAAAGCAAACTGGTTCACCAAGGCTTTGTACGGGTTGGAGTCGTTTGCCTATCGGCACGCCGCCCGCGTTTCCGGCATCACCCAAGGGATGCTGAAAACTTTCCGCGCCAAAGGAGTGCCTGAAGCGAAGCTCGTTTATTTTCCGAACGCGATCGATTTGAAAGGCTCCGCCGCTCCCCAAGCGCGCGGCGAGTTTCGGCAGCGCCATGGGTTCGCCCCGGAAGAATTCATCGCTGTGTATGCGGGGAACCTGGGCGTGAAACAGGGACTGGATGTTTTGCTCGAGACGGCGCCGCTTTTGCGCGATCCGCGCATCCGACTTTTGATTTGCGGCGATGGCGCGCAACGCAAAGCGCTCGAGGCTCGCGTCCATGAAATGAAACTGCCGAATGTGAGCATGCTTCCGTTGCAGGCTGGCCGCGCTTACCACGCTCTCCTCGCGGATGTCGACCTTTGCTTCATCACGCAACAGGCCGGAGCAGGAAATTCGTTTTTTCCCAGCAAACTTCTCGGTTTGCTCGCGGCGTCGAAGTCGGTCGTCACCGTCGCCGCCCCCGAATGCGAGCTCGCGCTCTCGCTTGTGGAAGGGAAGTTCGGCGTGAATGTCCCGCCGGGTCGCGCTCAGGAACTCGCGAATCTTCTTGATTCGCTGGCGAGCGATCCGCAGCGGCTCGCGGATTTTGCGGCAGCCGGCCGGCGTTACGTCGAGCAGTTCGAGAAAACCCGCGTGTTCGAAACCTTCCTCGGGGAATTGGCCGGCGTCCTATAGGTCACATAGGACCTATTCGACCTATTAGTAGGCGCTGCTCGGCGGCACGATCAGGTGCGCAAAGGTGCGCAGGATGATTCCGCACTCGAGGGAAAGATTCCAGTTCTCGAGATACTCGATGTCGCAAGCGACGCGATTTTCGATATCGGCGTTGTTGCGCGCTTCGCCACGAAACCCGCGCACTTGCGCCAGGCCGGTGATGCCCGGCTTCACAAAAGCGCGCACGTGATAGTTGGCCATCAACTGGGAAAATTGCTTGTTGTGCTCGATCAGGTGTGGACGCGGACCGACGATGCTCATGTCGCCTAGGAGCACGTTCCAAAACTGCGGGACCTCGTCGATGCTGAGTTTGCGAAACCATTTTCCGAGCGGATAAACCCGCTCGTCGCCCGCGCGCGCCTGACGCGTGACTTCCTCGTGGTCGGCGCGCATCGTGCGAAACTTGAAAATCTTGAACTGCCGGTTCTGCATGCCGGCGCGGGTTTGCACGTGAAAGAGCGGGCCGGGCGACTGGATTCGTTGCGCGATCCAGACGATGGCCGTGAGGATGGGGAAAACGATTATCATCACCGGCAAGGAGATCGTGATATCGATGGCGCGCTTGAAAAAGCGGTTCAGGGGGTTTTCCAAAGGTTCTTCCCGCAGCCCGATGAACCGGAATCCGTCATCTTCAAAGTGCGTCACTGGGTGCCGCAATTTTTCCTCGAGATCGCTGACGATAAGCAGGCGAACGCCGAGATGATCGCAGACACTGATGATGTGGCGATTCACGTCGGTAAAAAGCGGAAACTCGAGCATGATCACCTGCGTGATCCCGCGCTCCACGATGATTTTTTCGAGCGCGTCGGAATCGCCCAGCACCGGAATGCCGTCCTCCGTTTTTTCAATTTGCTCATCGCAGATCAGGCCGACTGTGCGCAAACCGATGTCGGCCTTGCGCCGCAGCCAGGCGCGCAGTTGCGCAGCCTTCAAGGTCGATCCGACAAGGATCGTCTTTTCTTCGCGCGCCCCGGTGAAAATCCGGCGGGCCAGGAAGCCAGGCAGGTAATGATGCGAGAAGAGCAGGGCGACATAGAGCCACGGCACGAAGTTGAAGAAGAAAATTCGCGAGATGAACGCGTCCTTGGTCGCGATCAGGTAGAGGACGAGCGTGCCGATGCTCGCGAAGGTCTGACGCAAGCTCAACCGATGCTGGCGCAGCAGTTCATTCTGGAGAAAATAATTTTTCGACCCGTCGCGGCTGAGCGATTCGATCGTCATGCCGAGAACGAGCAACCCGCAATAAATGCTGTAGCGTCGCCAGGTCAGTTCGGCCCCGGGAGAATAAAACGTGACCATCACCCAGACGCCGAACCAGAAGAGGACGGCCACGATCACGAGCTGGCAAAGCAGGAAAACGCGATAGAGACCCTGCGTGCGTTGCGTAACCATGTTTATTCCCGGATATCGATGCTGAGAGTACGCGATGGCAGCCCGCGTTCAACTCGTGGTAAAACCAGGGCAGCCATATGACTTTCTGGGCGCCAGGAAGCGCCGTTAATTTTTAGAGCTATTCCCATACCACCACCCGCGTCCGTCTGATGCCCAGTTCCCACGCAAAAAAACCGTCGAGGACCCGGTCCGGCTTCACCACCGCGCCCGGCCGTTGGTGGCTGAATCTTCTTGTCCCGACGCTGCCCGTGCTCGCCTGTTTTTTGGGCGGCGCGACCCAGAAGTGGAGCGAAGGAATCGTGGTAGCGTTGCTCGGCCTGATTCTGCTGGTTCATCCGCCGAAGGCATCGTTCAGCCTGCCGATGAACGCGATCTTGCTCGCGCTCGTCATGTGCGCAGCCACGGCATTTCTGCCCGCGAATTGGTTCCTACAGCCGGCGTGGCGCGCGGCGCTGGTGGACGATTTTGGAATCAGGCTGCCCGGAACGCTCTCGCCCCAACCCTGGATCAGTCTGGGCTGCTTCCTCAGTTTTCTGGCCGGGTTGAGCTGGCTTTATTATGTCAGCGCGCTCGATCTCGACCTGCGCGAGGTCCGCACCCAACTTCGAGTCTTCGCAGCCGGTGTCGTGCTGCTCGCCACGCTTTGTCTTGCTCTTCATTACGCGCACACCGCGCTCCCGTTCTGGCATAACGAGCGCGGTTTTGGCCCCTTCCCGAATCGCAACCAGACTGCGAACCTTTTTGGCCTGACCGCGATCGTGATTCTCGCCTGCGCGCAGGATGCCATTCGGCACGAGAAGAAGCGCTGGCTCATGTGGCTTGCGGCGTTTTCCATCATCGTGGCGGCGATCATTCTCGATTTTTCGCGCGCCGGCGTGCTCATCCTCGTGGCCGGCAGCGGGCTCTGGCTCGGCGCTCTCGCCCTCCGGAAAAGTTCGGCGGCGCGGATTGCCGTCGGTCTCTCGGTGTTGCTTGTCCTGCTCACGGTGATGCTGCTCTTCGGCGGACAAACTTTCGAACGCTTTAATCTTCGCTCCAGTGATGCCGGCGGAGTGACAACAGATTTGCGCTGGGCCATTTTTCACGACGCGCTCCAACTCATTCGGGCTTCACCCTGGGCCGGCATCGGACTCGGGAATTTCGATGAAGTCTTCGCGATCTTTCGCGACGCTTCGCTCAGCAGTGCGCGCACGCTCCATCCCGAGAGCGACTGGTTCTGGCTCTGGGTCGAAGCCGGCTGGCCGGCAATCCTCCTGACACTCGCCGGCATAGCTATTCTTGTTCGGCGAGTCTTTCCATTGCAGGAAGGGACGAACCAGCGCTTTCGCGTCGCCGCGCTGATCGCCGCGCTCCTTTTCGCGCTGCATGGAGTGGTTGACGTTTCCGGCCATCGGGTCGGCACCGCCTTTGCTGGCATTTTCCTTTTTGGAATGGCGTTGCGGCGTCCGGCAAACCTGCGCCCGAGCTTCGCGGTTCCGCTCGTCTTTCGCTTGCTTGGGGTTGTCCTCTTTATCGCCGGCAGCGCCTGGGTTTTCGCGACCCGTTACGACAAATCGTGGCCGGGTGCGGTGGGAGTTGAGAACGAAATGCGTCTGGCCTCGGCCTCGAACAGCGGCCGCAATTTCAGCGAAACGATTCAACGCACCACCCACGCTCTCGAATGGGCGCCACTCAAGTGGCAGCTTTATTTCCTGCGCGCCCTCGGGAAGGCCGGCGCCAAACGCCCGCCAGCGGAGGCGATCGATGACTTTCGGCGCGCGCGGTTTCTCGAGCCGAACGCTTACGAGGTGCCTTTCGAGGAAGGGAAGCTCTGGATCACCTCGGAGCCGGGTCTCACGATTACGGCGTGGCGCGAGGCTGTGCGGCGCGCGGGCAGCCAGCGGCCTGAGGTTTACGGACGCATGGTCGCGCTCGCCATTCAATACAGTCCGCAGGTCCGGCAGGGTCTGGAAGAGCTCGGCATGATTCATCATGATCTCGCGCTCATTTATCTCGGGAACTCCGGCGACGCGGCTTTCATGTCGGCTTTGCGGCGCTTTCTCGAACACGATCCCAAACTGCAAACCTTCTCGGAAAAAGAGAGGCTCACGTTGTTCAAACTTTGGGCGGACCGCGGCGATCCGGCCGAGCTCGCGCGCACGTTGGAATCGCATCCGGAATGGATGGATTACGCGTGGCGCGGGTTGGCGAAATACCATGTGACGCGCAAGGATTTCCGCGCTGCTTACGAAGTGACGCGACGTTTCGGCGGATCTCCCGCGTTACCTCCAACCGTCCAGGATTCATCCATCGAACAACTGAGGACAGCTCTCCATGCCGATCCTGACAACTACGGACTCGGCTTCCAACTTGCCCACCAGCAAATGGAGCAGGGGCAAATGGATGAAGCGCTCGTGACTCTGCGACATTTCACCGAGATGCCGGGCTGCCCGCGTTACTTTCATTTTCTCGAAGCCGAAGCCTGGGCGGCGAAAGGAAACTGGGAACGAGCGTGGACGGCGCGCCAAAAATTCGAGATCGCCCCCGCCCGATGAGCGCTCCCATGTCTGTCCGACCTCAAGGAGCGGCGATTTCTCCCGCCGTTGCGGGACCGCCACCTATTGCCGAATACGCCCATTTTCCAGACGTCCCCCGGCGATTTGGAAATCGCCGCTCCTTGTTTTGGAGCATCCTTATCGCGCTTTTCCTTTGCGCGCTGATCGATTGGTTTTCGGTCCGCACCCAGCGTCTCTATGTCGATGAGGACAGCGCCGCGGACCGGCAACAAGGAACGGCCTGGCAACACTTCGCTATCCGCGGCCATGAGGTTGTCCCGGAAATCATCAGCCAGGACGAGGCGCGATTTGTTTTTCTGGTTTCACTGAGCACGCCTCATTCGCTTCGCTTTACTGCGCATCCGGAAGGAGAGGCGGCCTATGAGATCCTTTGGCGCAGCGGAGGGATCACGCGGCAAGTTGCGGCGAAAAAAATTAACGCGGCTGTTTCCGAAAATCTTTCGTTGCCGACAGGAGTTGGAGAATTGGAGTTCGTCGTCCACGGTCGGATCGCCTGGTTCGATCCGCGCCTGACGCGGACGCTATTCCTCTGGCACCTCTATCTCGGCGCATTCGTCTTGCTCGCGTTGGCGTTAAGAAGAGCTCCGGCAGAAGAAGCAGCTTCGCGCAGGATCGGAAATTGGGTGGCTCTCAGCGTCAGTACGTTGATCTGTCTGGGTGCAGTCGAGCTCTGTCTGCGCCGCGTTGCCTTGAAACTCCCGCCGGCGATCGTGAGCGCTCGTCATGATTTGGGACTTTCCGCGCCCGATCCGCGCTGGATGGAGTCGCCGCGCTACCGGCAACGCCTGCGCCCCAATTTGCAGACCTATTGCGAATGGGAACATGGCGACATCGTCCGGATGGGCTTCATGTCGCGGGAAATTTTTGGCGGTGAAAGGCATCGTTATCCGTTCCAAACCGACGCGGAAGGTTTTCGAAATTCCGCCGTGCGCCAGACCATCGATGTCGCCGCGCTCGGCGATTCGTTTGCCGATGCGATGACTTCGCCGGTGGAAGAAGCCTGGCCCGCGCGTCTCGAGGAAATCACCGGTAAAAAAGTGCAAAACTACGGGACCTCGTCCTACGGACCGCAGCAGGAGCTTTATGTTCTGGAAGATTACGCGCTCCGCCATCAGCCGCGCGATATCGTTCTCGGCTTCTTTGCCGGCAACGATTTTTTTGACGCGGAACGTTTCGATAATTGGGAGAAGAACGGCAACAAGCCGGGCGAAGAACCGACTGGCTGGCGTTTGAAGAAAAGCTACCGGCGTTATGAAACGCTTTATCTCTGGACGCTGGCCCGCGTCGCCCTGCCGGCTTTCGCTCCGCGCCAAGACACCACCGCGCCGCGGCGCGAAACACCGGCCACGGCGCGTTTCGATCGCGGCTCGTATGAGATCCCGATGGCGGGAGGCGGCGTGCTTCGCTTTGCCTTCATGCCGCCGTACCTGCAAAAGCTTGCAAGCTCCCGTCAGGAAATCGAGCGATCTCGCGGGTGGGAGCTGGTGCGCGCCACGCTTTTGCGAATGCGTGAAACCTGCGCAAAGCAAGGCAGCCGCCTGACGGTCATGTTCATTCCGGCCAAGGACGAAGTCTACTGGCCGCTGGTTGAGCGCTCGTTAGGCCCGGAGGAACTACAGCGTGCGATCGATTTCGCCTCCAGCTACAATCACATGCCTCTCCGCGCCGCGGAGATTCACGCGAACCGTTTGGCGCAAAACGATCTTCTTCGTGATTTCTGCGCCGAGGCGAAGATTCCGTTCCTCGATCTCACGCCGACGCTCGAACAAAACGCCGCCGCTGGTCGCGCCGTTTATTTTGCCGACGACGCGCATTGGAACGCCGCCGGCCACGAAGTCGCCGCGCGCGAGCTGGCGAAATTTCTCGCGCGCGAACCGTGAACATTCTCGGCATCTCGGCCTTTTATCACGACAGCGCCGCCTGCCTGGTGCGTGATGGAACCATACTCGCCGCCGCGCAAGAGGAGCGCTTCTCTCGACAAAAGCACGACCCGCGCTTTCCGCGGCACGCCATTGATTACTGCGTAAAGGAAGCGGGCCTGGCCAGCGCAGCGCAGCTCGATCTCGTGGCGTTTTATGAAAAGCCCTTTCTGAAGTTCGACCGGCTTCTTTCCACTTACCTCGCCTGCGCCCCTTTTGGTCTGCGGTCGTTCCTGAAAGCGATGCCGGTCTGGATGAAGGAAAAAATCTGGCTCAAAGCGACGCTTCGCGAAGAGCTTGGATTCGAGGGCCCGATCATTTTTCCGGAGCACCACGAATCGCACGCCGCGTCCGCCTTCTTTCCTTCACCGTTCGAAAGCGCGGCGGTGTTGACCATCGACGGCGTCGGGGAATGGACGACGACCAGCGTTGGGAAAGGGGAGGGGAACCGCGTCGAGCTTCTGGAGGAGCTGCACTTTCCGCATTCGCTCGGGCTCCTCTATTCCGCCTTCACCTACTACCTCGGATTTCGAGTCAACTCCGGCGAATACAAAATGATGGGATTGGCGCCCTACGGTGAACCGAAATTCCAGGAGTTGATTCTTTCCGAGCTGATCGACCTCAAGCCGGACGGCTCGTTCCGGCTGAACCTGCGCTACTTCGATTTCATGGCCGGCCTCACGATGACCAATAGCGCGTTCGACCATCTCTTTGGCGGGCCGCCCAGAAAACCGGAAGCCGAGCTGACTCAGCGCCACATGGACCTAGCCCGTTCCATCCAATCGGTGACGGAAGAAGTGATGCTCCGTCTCGCGCGCCACGCCCACGCCATCACCGGCGCGCCCAATCTCTGTCTCGCGGGCGGCGTCGCGCTCAACTGCGTCGCAAACGGACGGATCCTTCGCGAAGGCCCGTTCGAGAAAATCTGGATCCAACCCGCGGCCGGCGATGCCGGCGGCGCGCTTGGCGCAGCGCTCTTGGGCTGGCATCATCACCGCCATCAACCGCGAACAGTTTCCAGCGGCCGCGATACCCAGTACGCTTCCTTGCTCGGGCCCGCGTATGAGGCGGGCGAGTTCTTGCGTCGCGAAGCGATTCCTCATTCTGAGCTTTCCGAAGACGAGCTGATGTCGCAAGTCGCGAAGGTGATCGAGGAAGGAAAAGTCATCGGCTGGTTTCAGGGGCGAATGGAGTTTGGCCCGCGCGCCCTGGGGAATCGTTCGATCTTGGGTGACCCGCGCCGGTCGGAGATGCAGGAGAAACTGAATCTCAAAATCAAATTCCGGGAAAGCTTCCGCCCCTTCGCGCCCTCGATTCTCGAAGAGCGAGTTAACGATTTCTTCGATCTGAACGAACCGAGCCCCTACATGCTCATCGTGGCGCCGATCAGCGAGACGTTACGCGTGAATGAGCAGGCATCGACGGAAGGGGATTTTATGACGCGCCTAAAAAGCCGCCGCTCTACCCTGCCAGCCATCACGCACGTCGATTACTCCGCGCGCGTCCAGACCGTCGCCCTGGCGGACAATCCCCGTTTTCATCGGCTCCTGAGCGAGTTCGAAACGCGAACCGGCTGCCCGGTTCTCGTGAATACCTCCTTCAACGTTCGCGGTGAGCCGCCCGTCTGCACACCCGAGGATGCCTATCGCTGCTTTATGCGGACCGAAATGGATTATCTCGTGGTCGGAAACTCTCTCCTCGATAAGACCGAGATGCCCGAGCGGCCACCAAGGAGCGGCGGTTTACAAACCACCGACGTAAAGCCAACGGCGGTCTGGAGAGCGCCGCTCCTTGATGACGAATATCAGAAGCTCGACCAGTCGCCGCGAGCCCTGCGGCGCTTTGGTCTCACGGTGGGTGCCGTCCTCCTCGTGTTAGGCAAGCTCCTACAATTGGGACATAAGCACGGGGGCGGACCTCTTCTTCCGATCGGAGGGCTCTTACTCCTGGCGGGCGCATTCGCTCCCTCAGTTCTGCGTTACGTTTATCGGCTGTGGATGATCCTGGCCCTTGCCCTGGGTTGGTTGATGACCAGAATAATTCTAACCGTGGTCTTTCTTTTGGTCGTGACGCCCATCGGCCTCTTGCAGCGCCTTTGCGGAAAGCGCCCCCTTGAATATCGTTTCAAGAGCGACGAACCCACTTATTGGCAACGCCGAACTGCGGGACCGGGCGATTACGAAAAACAATTTTAGATGAGCGGAAAACTTTCCATCCTCCGAGAATTCTGGAGCTTCCTGCGCATCCGCAAGAAATGGTGGCTCGCGCCGGTCGTAATCCTGCTTCTTACGATCGGACTGATCCTCGTCGTCACCGAAGGCTCCGCTCTCGCGCCGTTTATTTATAGCTTGTTCTAGGGTGAAGCTTCGCTGGCGTTCGCCAGTGTCGCTCGTTCGCAGCGACGAACCGTGGCTTCGGGATGTGAGGAGAGGGCGAAAGAGAACGCATTCTGTTCTCAAAGTGTTCCTAAGTGTTCTCAATCTGTTTCGCTTTGCAGAAGAGCGCGACTCGTGTAATTACCGCCGCTTCTTCCAAAACAACTCTCAGCACTTCACTTCGTCACGAACAAAAAATTCCATGCCGCGCTCTATATTGTGGCAGCCGCATTAACCAGTTATCCGGGCATCAACGTACGCGCCGAGCTGCCCCCGTCGTCATCTTCCGAGGCGTCGGACAATTCGTTTCGGGTAATTATCAAGGATGAGCGCGGAAAAGAAAGACACCGTGCCAGCCATGGCAGTCGCGTCGACGCCGCGCTGCTGGCCCCAAATCAACTGGTCGAGATCACCCTCAAGTTCGCAAATGGGCAGAGAGGCGAGCCGGTGACGATCGGCTGCCTCGATGGCGGGGAGGTGACTTCCACGGATGCGGTCCCTTCCCTCGCCGCCGACGGAACTGTCCGTTTCACTTATCGGGCGGGCACCGCTTTCGGCGCTTATCGCCTCCTGATGCGGCGCGGACCAGAGGAATACGCCATGACGCTGTACGTCGTGGACGCCGAGCACCCGGCTCGTCGCGTTCCTACCCCTCACTGAGCAGGAAAGCCCATTTTTATGAAACAATCCTTTCGGTTCTTCGTTCTCGGGCTCTTCATCTGCCTTCTGCCCTTGGTCTCCAACGGCCAGATGGGAAACGACAATCCCACCAGCGTCACCGGTGAGTTCAGTGGCAGCATTACCACGGGTGGCCACTACGATCCTTATACCGGCAACGCCAAGAGGGTGATCGAGGACATTGTCGTTCCGGCCAGCATCGGCGCTTA
>JBBWZL010000044.1:0-7627 GCA_039649045.1 Verrucomicrobiota bacterium
GATAATTTCTAGTTATCCTTCAGTGGAATGAATCGAGCCCGAGCAATCGCCGGGGGTGGCGATGGGTAAGTACCTCGCGCTGTGATTTGTCGTTAACGTGAGCGTAGATCGTCGTGGTAACGATGGAACTGTGGCCGAGGAACGTCTGGATGAATCGAAGATCCACTCCTTGCTCAAGGAGCATTGTTGCCACCGTATGACGGAACACGTGAGGGGTGATCTTCTCGAGGCCGGCCGCCTTGGCGTGCCGTTTCAGCGCCATCCGAATCGACTGCTCGGAAAGCCGACGTCCAAAACGATTTGTGAAGAAAAAGGCGTCCGCCCGGCGGCTGGTTCCCTGAATGGCAACGTAACCTGCGAGAGCCGAGGATACTTCAGCGTCGCAAATCGGAATCACCCTCTCCTTATTGCCTTTACCACGAACAAGGACGGCACCCCGGTCGAGGTCAACAGTAGTCACCAGAAGGTTCGAGATTTCGGATACCCGCATCCCGGTCGAGAACATCAATTCGAAAAGTGCGATATCGCGAATCGCAATCTGGCACGCTTGAGTCTGTTCGACGCGGGAACTGCGGTTGGCGTAAACCTGCCGGAAGAACGCCTGTAAAACCGAGAGGCTGACCGTCCGCGGCAGAATCCGGCCGAGCCGAATGTTGAGCCTTAGGTTTCGTGCGGGGTTCGGTTCGACGACTCCTTCGCGCTCCAGAAAGCCAAAAAACGACTTTACCGCCGCCAGCTTCCGCCGCTGAGTTCGCGGTTTGTAATGGTGAAGCGTGCGGGTGTATTCGCGAATATGTGATCGGTTGACCTGCGCAACATCAGTCGACTTGCTTTGTTCGACCGTGAAACGGGTGAATTGGGTTAGGTCGAGCCGATACGCTTTCACCGTATGGCCGCTGAAGTTCCGCTCGAATTCGCAGTGATTTAGGAAGGCTTGGATGCTGTCGCTAAGAAGTTGCATGGTCGCGCATTTCGCGTGGCCCGCGCTCGGCTGACAAGACCCATCTGAAGCATGACAGCGTTGAAGGCAGTGAATTGCCGTCCAAAAGTCTGCTCGCCTCCAAATCCGCGCCGGTAACGCGGGCTTGAGCAAAGAGGCGGAACTGACCAAACTGCTCTACTTGGCGACTCGTGATCCCACATCTTCCGACCCGACGACGCCGCTGACGGGCGGTGGCACTCGCGTCGTCGGCGGCTATGAGATCGAAGGCGAACTCGGGCGGGGCGGCATGGGTGTCGTTTACCGCGCCTGGCAGAGAAAACTCAACCGCATCGTCGCGCTCAAGATGCTGACCGGTTACTACGGGCCGCCGGAGTTGAAGCGTTTTTTTGCCGAAGCCGAGACGGCCGCGGCTCTTCATCACGCAAACATCGTTCATATTTATGACGTCGGAGAACAGGACGGCGCGCCGTTTTTCGCCATGGAATTTGTCGAGGGCGGCTCGCTCGCGGACCGTTTGCGCGCGGCGATCGTGCCTCCTCGCGAGACCGCGCAGTTGTTGATCACAATCGCGCGCGCGCTGGAATTCGCGCATCAAAATCACGTCGTGCACCGGGACATGAAACCGGCCAACATTTTGATCGATCGGCAGGGCGTTCCCAAAGTCACGGATTTCGGAATCGCCAAAAATCTCACGGCCGCGAGCGCATTGACGCTGTCCGGCGCGGTGATCGGAACGCCCACCTACATGGCGCCGGAACAAGCGCGCGGAACGAGCCGCGACATCGGCGCGGCGGCGGACGTTTATTCGCTGGGCGCGATCCTTTACGAAATGCTGGCGGGCCGTCCGCCTTTCTTACCAGAGGAAAGCGACACCTCCATTGTAGTTCGCGTCATCACGGAAACTCCGGTGTCGCCGGCATGGCATCGGCCCGGAATTCCGCGCACGCTCGAAACGATTTGCCTCAAGTGTCTCGCGAAAGAACCGAAGGACCGTTACCCGAGCGCGGCCGCCTTCGCGGATGATCTGGAAAGATTTCTGGACGACCAACCGATCCTGGCGCGGCGCGCGTCCCGATTTTTTCGCGGCACACGCCGCAAGCTGATCGCAACCGGCGCGATCGTGGCGGCCGTCGCGCTCGGCTTCTTGTTCCCCCACGTGCGATCGAAGTTTGCGAAACCTACTCCGCCGACGGCGGCGTCGACCACACTGCCCATTCCCGAGAAGTCGATCGCAGTCCTCCCCTTTGAAAACCTGAGCGCGAATCAGGAGAACGCGTTTTTCACCGACGGCGTGCAGGACGAAATCCTGACCGACCTCGCGAAAGTAGCCGACTTGAAAGTCATCAGCCGCACCAGCGTCATGCAGTATAAAAACATGGCGACGCGCAATCTTCCCGAGATCGCCCAGGCGTTGCGCGTCGCGCACGTCCTTGTCGGCAGCGTGCAGCGCGCGAGCAATCGCGTCCGTGTCACCGCCCAGTTGATCGACGCGCGCACGGACGCGCATTTGTGGGCGGAACATTACGATCGCCCGCTCGACGATGTCTTTGCCATCCAAAGCGAGATCGCCAAAGCGATCGTGGAACAGTTGCGCGCAAAAATATCGCCGACTGAAAAAGCGGCGATCGAACTGCCGCCGACGGTCAATCTCGAAGCCTACGATTTTTACAACCAAGCGAAGGCGTTGATCGCCACAAGCGCCTTCGGCACCGGGTTCGGGGACAAGCTGGATCAAGCCGCGCGTCTCCTGGATCAAGCAGTCGCAAAAGATCCGCGTTTCATGCTCGCCTATTGCGCCCTGGCCCTGGTCCACGACTTCGCTTATTTCAGCGGCGTCGATCACACGCCGGCCCGGCTCGCCCGCGCGGAAGCGGCGGTGCAAAGCGCGCTCCGCTTCCGGCCGGATGGCGGCGAGCCGCACCTCGCGCAAGCGATGCATCTTTATCAGGGTTATCTCGAATACGATCGCGCGCTCGCCGAGCTCGAGATCGCGAGCCGTACTTTGCCGAATGATTCGCGCATCTTTGAGTTAAAAGGCTACATCATTCGGCGCCAGGGCCGGCAGGAAGACGGCGTGCGCAGTTTGGAGCGGGCGCTGGAATTGGATCCGCGGAATTTCGCCACGCTCCAGCAAATCGCGTTGAGCTATGAAGCGCTTCGCCGTTACCCCGAGATGGTGACCGCGCTGGATCGCGCCTTGAGCATTGTTCCGAATGATATCGATACGAAGATAACCCGCGCCCAACTCCATCTCGATTGGCAAGCGAATCCCGCGCCGTTGCATGCGGCCATCAACGCTCTGCTCGCCGAGCAAGCCGCGGCCGCGTCCACTTTCGCCGACAGCTGGTTGTACCTCGCGTTGTCCGAGCGCGATTTCACGGCGGCCGGCCGCGCCCTCGAAGCGTTGGGCGATCATAATTTCGGCCCCGATGCTGTGCTATTCAGCCGCAAGTTTGGAGAAGGACTGGTCGCCCGCGCGCGTGGAAATGCGGCCGAAGCGCAAGCGGCGTTCACGGCTGCTCGCGCGCAACAGGAAGAGCTGCTGCGTTCGCAAGGCGATTATGCGCCGGCCCTCTGCGTTCTCGGTATGATCGACGCCGGTCTGGGACGCAAAGAAGATGCACTGCGCGAAGGGCGGCGCGCCGTTGAGCTGCTTCCCGTGGAACGCGATGCGCTCAATGGCCTGCGAGTACGCGAATTTCTCGCGATCATCTACGCCTGGAGCGGGGAGAAGGATCTTGCGTGCGAGCAATTGGCGGCGACCACACCGCGGCCGGGTTCCGCCAGCTATGGGCAACTACGTTTGCATCCTTATTGGGACCCGCTGCGCGGCGACCCGCGCTTTGAGAAGATCGTCAGCTCCCTCGCGCCGCAGGAAAAAAAGCAATAGGCGATTCGTCGGGTCGAACTTCAAACCCAAAGCCGGCGGTCGAAGGTGCGATACTGGATCGCTTCGCTCACATGCTCGGGTGTGATCGCTTCGCTCTGCTGCAAATCGGCGACGGTGCGCGACACTTTTAGAATACGGTCGTAGGCCCGGGCGCTCAGGTTCAATTCCGTCATCGCGACCCGGATCAACTCCTGCGAGTCGTCGTCGAGTTTGCAATGTTGTTTGATCTGGCGCGGTCCCATTCGCGCGTTGCAATTGACCTTCTTGTCGGACTGAAACCGCACCTGCTGCTGTCCCCGCGCGCGCTGCACGCGCTCCCGGATCGCATCGGAACTTTCTTCCGTTCGCGTGCTCGAGATATCGCGGTACTCGACGGCGGGAACTTCGATGTGCAGATCGATGCGATCGAGGAGCGGTCCCGAGATCCGCTGGCGATAACGCTGGACTTGGAGCGGACCGCACCGGCATTCGCGTTTCAAATCGCCGAAGTACCCGCAGGGACAAGGGTTCATCGCGGCGACGAGCATGAACTCGGACGGAAACGTCACGCTGCCGGCGGCACGTGAAACGGTCACTTTTCCATCCTCGAGCGGCTGCCGCATCACTTCGAGAGTCGAGCGTTTGAACTCCGGCAGTTCGTCGAGAAAAAGGACGCCGTGATGCGCCAGGCTCACTTCGCCGGGCTGGGGAATGGCGGAGCCGCCGAGCAGACCGACATCCGAGATCGTGTGGTGCGGCGAACGAAACGGCCGGGTGGAGACGAAGGCTTGTTCGCCGCTGAGCATTCCGGAAATGCTGTGGATCTTCGTACTCTCGATCGCTTCCTCGAGCGACATCGGCGGCATGATCGTGGCGATGCGTTTCGATAACATCGACTTCCCGGAGCCCGGCGGGCCGATCATGAGCAGGTTGTGCCCGCCGGCGACGGCGACTTCGATCGCGCGCTTTACGTGTCCCTGCCCTTTCACATCACTGAAATCAACTTCGTAATTTTTGTGCGTAGCGAAGAATGAAGTGAGGTCGCCGTAAGTCGGTGCGATCAGCGATTCACCGCGAATGAACTCGAAGGTCTCGCGCAAATTCTGCACGCCGTAGACGGTGATGCCTTCCACCATCGCGGCCTCATGCGCGTTTGTGGCCGGAACGAAAATAGCCTCTTTCTTTTGCCGCCGCGCTTCGAGCGCCACCGGTAAAACACCCTTTACCGGACGGACGCCGCCATCGAGGGCCAGTTCGCCGACAAAGCTGAACTTTTCGAACGAGGAGCCGTCGAGTTCTTCGGCCACCGCGATCATTCCGAGCGCGATGGGCAGATCGAAACTCGGGCCTTCCTTCTTTATGTCGGCCGGCGCGAGATTGATGGTGGTCCGTCCGCGCGGCCAGTGATAGCCGCTGTTACTGATCGCGGTCGTGACGCGATCCTGACTTTCCTTTACGGCCGTGTCCGGCAATCCAACGATGATGATTTTCGGGTTGCCATGGGCGCCGTTGACCTCGATCTCCACCTCATAGGCATCCACGCCATAGACGGCAGCAGAATAGATTTTGGCAAGCATGGGGGGGACGCAACGGTGGCAGAGAAGGCTGCGGAGTTAAAGTGGAATTCCGAGAACCGCTGCGCGTTTGCGGTCTGGACTGACCGATTTTGCCGAAACAGCTCGATCCGCCGCTTAATCGCTAGAAATAAGCGGGTTAGAGCCGCCGATGAGTATTATTGAACAAGACCCGTCCAAAGGCTGTCAGTAATGCGATAATTAATATTTAACGTTGTTAACTACTTTCTAAAATGTTAAAACGAGAAATGTGCGAGTCCCCGCGATGGGTGACAACGGGAAACCTGCTCGCGCCACCCCTTTACCTCTTTCATGAAAAGTTATATGGCTGCTGAAGATAGCGATACTGGAATAAAGATTTACTTGCGCGAGATCGGGCAAATCCCGCTCCTGACTCCAGACCAGGAGATTGAACTCGCCGCGAAGATCAAAAAAGGCGACCGCGAAGCGCGGGCCCTGATGATCCGGTCCAACCTGCGACTCGTGGTCAAGATCGCGCACGATTATGCGAACCTGGGTCTGCCCCTGCTCGACCTCATTTCCGAAGGCAACATCGGCTTGATGAAGGCCGTCGAGCGGTTTGATCCCGCGAAAGGCGGCAAGCTCAGCACCTATGCGGCGTGGTGGATCAAGCAATCGATCAAGCGCGCGCTGGCCAACCAGAGCAAGACGATCCGGTTGCCGGTGCATCTGGTCGACAAGATTTCCAAGATGCGCCGCGTCTCGCTCCAGATGAGCGAGGAACTCGGACGCGAACCGACCGATGACGAGCTCGGCGAAGAGATCGGCATCGCGAGCGGAAAAGTTTCTCAGCTCAAGACGGTCTCGATTCGCCCGGCGTCGCTCGACGCGCCAATCAGCGACGACGATTCAACGGAGTTCGGCGAGATCGTTGGCGACGAAGAGGCGCAAACGCCGTTCGAATTGCTGCGGGACAAGAACCTGCGCAACGAAGTCGGTGGGTTGCTCGACGTGCTCGACGATCGCGAGCGCAAGATCATTTTCTCGCGCTTCGGTCTCGACGGCGGCAAGCCGAAGACGCTCGAGGAAGTCGGCAAAAAATTCGGCGTGACCCGCGAGCGGATTCGCCAGTTGCAGAACATCGCGCTCTCGAAACTGCGTCGCGCGCTCAGCAAGAAAGAGCGCCCGGTGGATGTCGAATTGCCGGTCGAGGCGTAACGCGGTCGATTACAAAACTTCAAAACGCGCGGATGGGAAACCTCCGCGCGTTTTGTTTTACCAACGATCCTCGCGATCGGCAAATCCCAGCCTTGTCATGTTGAGCGAAGCGAAACATCTCTGATCATTTGCTGCGCGCTGCGAACCGGAAACATTCAGAGATCCTTCGCTGCGCTCACGATGACAGCAGACAAAAAAACCTACTCGGCCTGCCGCAACTGGATGCAATCAACCTTGTCGCGGCCTCCCAGCAGATCCGTCAGGACGATGAGATTGTCTCCACGATTCGTCAGCTTTTCCCGGCGCAGATATTTGATCGCTGACTCAATCGTGACATTTGGGTCCTGCGCGAACTCCAGCATCACTGGATGCGTCCCCCAACTGATCACGATCTGGCGGAAAACTTCCTCGTTCGACGTGAAGGCGAAGATGGGCGCGTTCTCCGGCCGAAGATTTGAAACGTAACGCGCCATCGTCCCATGATGGGTGAAGACAACCAGATTCGCTCGCGGGAGTGAATTCGCCAGGACCACCGCTGACGCACACGTTTTCTGGCGGGCGTCCTCGAGAAGGGCGTCCTTTCCATAACCAGCGCCGCCGCTGCGCTCGATCCGGCGCGCGACCCGATCGAACACTTTCACGCATTCCACCGGGTATCGGCCCATCGAGGTTTCGCCGCTCAACATAATCGCGTCGGTTTGCTCGAAAACGGCATTGGCCACGTCGGTGATTTCGGCCCGCGTCGGCACCGGATTTTCGATCATCGATTCCAACATGTGCGTGGCGACAATGACGGGTTTGCCCAGCCGAATGCAGCGTTTCACAATCCGCCGTTGAATGATGGGCAGCTCTTCCATCGGGATTTCGATCCCCAGATCGCCGCGCGCGATCATGATCGCGTCTGCCGCTTCGATCATCTCGTCGATTTGTTTTACCGCAGATTGCTCCTCGATCTTGGCGAAGATTTGCGCCTTGCTCTTTTTCTTTCGCAAGACGCGACGCAACTCTTCGATATCCCCCTTCTTACGCGCAAAACTGAGCGCGACGAAATCCGCTTCAATT
>JBBWZL010000038.1:0-131252 GCA_039649045.1 Verrucomicrobiota bacterium
ACATAGACGAAGCCCGTGAGGGTGAGCGAGTGGGAACGAGCGAATCAATCGAAGCCCAAGCAAGAGCACGTAGCCGTGTTATCCAACACTCACGTGATTACAAAACCGTTCCCGGCGGGAATCGAACCCACATCTAAGGTTTAGGAAACCCTTGTTCTATCCGTTGAACTACGGGGACGGCGACTCTTTGTTCGAGAAGAACACTCAAGCGTTCAACATTCAAGGCTCAATCCATTGGCATGACACTCCATCGCTTCGGCATGAGCAGCCGGTGCAATCGGTCCCAACCGTGAGCCGGCTCCCGGCGTGCGAAAATGTTCTATTGCAGGTTGTAAATCTCGATCAGGCCGATGCCGATCCCGCCGGTTTTGCCGGCAAGAACTGCGGTGAACTGGCCCGCGGGCAGCGAGGTGAAGATACCGGCTTCTTTCGGATCCGACAGACCAAGACCGTTGGCGGTGAGATTCGCGGCTGAAACAGGATCGCTCTGCCAGTCATCGTTCACGACCAGGATTGTTCCGTTCTGGTTTCGCAGCTCCAGAGTGGGATCAGCCAGCACTGGGCTCAAACCAAACTGGCTCAACGATGGCCCGCGGCCGCGGATCGCTATGCGCGTGGGGTTGTTATTCGCGCCCAGAGTAAAGCCACCGATCATGACCTTGTCGCCTGTCTGGACAAAACCGCGCGTGCTGATGTTACCGAGCTTCGAGTCCGAGTTTGGACTGGTGTCGTAGACTTCCACCAGACCTATGCCGGTGGTGCCACCTTCGCCGGAAAGGATCGCCGTGTAAGCCCCCGGGTTGAGCGAGATCACAATGACTGATTCGCGATCGTCTTTGGGTTGGAAGTTGGTCCCTTCGATCAGAGAGCGCTGGCTATCTTTCCAGTCCTTGTTCAGGAAGAGCAGGTTGTTATTAGGTCCCTTCAGTTCCAGCTGCGGGTTAGGCAACAAATCGCTCAAATTAAAGGAAGCAAGCGAAGGTCCAAGGCCGCGTATCACTACTGACTTAGGCGCGTTCCCAGTGATGATGAAGCCGCCGATCATTGCCCTGTCGCCGAGCTCTGTCCGGACGCGGGTCGAGATGTTCAACGACTGCGCGGGCGTCGGCGTGGGCGCTGGCGAAGTTACGGTAAAGGTCTGGCTCGCCGCGCCGCAGACTGTGCTCACGGGATTATTGCTCGCGTCGCCACTGTAAAAGGCGACGAAGGTGTAGGAGCCCGGCGCGGTCGGCGTGAAAGAATCCGACACGTAGGTGCCGTTGCCGTTGACGGTCTTGCTGGAAGTGAAGATCGCCGTAGCGCAGTTCGCAGCATTGGGTCCGTAAACGGTGAAGGTAATGGTGCCGGTGGGGTTGACTCCGCCGGAGAGGACGGCGGTATCAGTGAATGCCGTTCCCACATTCCCGCTGGTCGGTGAAACGGTGCCCGACAACCCCGGCGTCGGTTTAGTTACCGCAATCGTATTGCTCGTTCCGTTGATGGCGCTGTTGTTCGTATCCGTCGCGGTAATAGTCTGATTGCCGACTGTTCGGAGCGTCGCACTGAAAGTGCCTGTGCCGTTAGCGAGCGTGCTATTGGCGGGTAAGGTGGCGTTCAAGTCCGTGCTATTGAACCGCACCGTGCCCGTATAACCCGCGGCGGTATTATTGAACTGGTCCAAGGCGGTCACTGTGAAGTTAAAAGCAGTTCCCGCGGTTGCATTCGCGGGAGCGACTACCGAGAAATGCGTGGCCGCCGCCCCCGCCACCACAATCGTGTTGCTGGTGCCGGTAGCCGCCGTGCTCGTGTCCGTGGCGGTAATGGTTCGGTTACCCGCGGTTCGGAGGGTGGCGCTAAAGGTGCCGGTGCCGTTCGTGAGCGTGCTATTAGCGGGTAAGGTTGCGCTTGGATCGTTACTGGTGAAGCGCACCGTGCCCGTATAGTTGGTCACAACGTTGTCACCCGAATCCAGCGCGTTAACCGTAAAGTTGAAGGGGACGCCCGCAGTTGCATTCGCGGGAGCCGTGACGGAGAAATGCGTCGTAGCTCCGACGACATTAGTGAGCGAGAAATTAGCCGGAGTGGCAATGCCGATAACTGTGGCGGCGACGGTGTAGCTTCCCGGGGTGCCGTTAGCCGTGAGGGTAGGCGCCGTAGCGACACCATTAGCATCGGTAACTACCGTGGCCGTGTTGCCGCTCGAGAAGGTAGCCCTTGCTCCACTGGTCGGCGCGGTAAAGGTGACAGAGATACCGCTGACAGGATTGCCGGATTCCGTGACGGTCGCTTTAAGTGCGATAGGGAAGGCCGTATTAACTGCTGTGCTCTGGGGCGTGCCCGCAGTAGTATCGATCGCGTAGTCTACTTCGACGGCGCCGATATCCACCGCATTATTGATGCTGCGCGGATTACCACGCTGATCCGAGTCCAGCGCGTCGCCATTGGCGTCAACGGCCAGGGGATCAAGGCCGGCATCGATCGCAGGGCTCGCCGGCAAAAGAAGATGGGTTGGAGTCGGGCCGCCATAGTTACCGAGCGCTGCGAGGAGCGCGTTGATAGGCGCAGCACTCGTTCCCACATGGTTGCCATTCGATCCATTAGTTATGCCGGTCTCTCCGGTCCCATCGCCAATGAGATTGTAAGAGCTGGTGTTGCTGTACGGGCCAGTCAGGTCATCGCGCGCCGTGCCTGTCCCCTTGAAGTTCCCGGCAACAATCGTGTTGTTTAGGAGAACGGTGGTGCTAGTGCTAGCCGCCATACCACCGCCGGACTCGGCACCGGTGTTATCCGAATCGCACCGGTTATTCGTGATCGTGCTGTTTGTGACGCTCAGACCAGAGCCGCTGTTGCCGCTGAACACGCCGCCGCCGAAGAAAGTTGCGCGATTGTTCGAGATCGTGCTGTTGATGATTTTGGCGCTGGAAACGTTAAAGATGCCACCGGCGTTGCCGACGCATATATTGCCACTGATTGTGCTATTGGTGACGGTCAGAGTCCCGGGGGAGATGTTCGCCAGGCCACCGCCAGAACCCCCGGTTGACGTGTCGCCGGCGTTGTTTCCCGAGACCACAACACCATCGATGTTCAATGTCCCCGAGTTAACAAGAATTCCGCCGCCTGAACCCGCTGTCAGACTGGCAACAACCTTACCATTGCTAATCGTCAAACCGCTGATCGCCACAGGCCCTCCGTCAATCTGGAAGATCCGGAAGTTCGGCGTCCCTCCCGCCGCACTGCGCATTACCGTCAAGACGTTTGCACCCGGTCCGGTGATGGTCAGGTTCTTGTTTATGTACAACTCAGCGGTCGTGAGTATGATCGGGCTAACGACCTGACTGTTGTCGAAAATGATCGTGCCGCCGACACAGGCATCGGCAATGGCCTGGCGCAAAGAACCCGCACCGTTATCGGCGTTGCTCGTGACGACAGGATTGGTAAGGCAGGCGACCACCACGGTGGAGGTGATGGCGTTATTGTTCGAACTGTCGGGATCAGACGTGCTGGAGCTCGCCAGCGCGGTATTATTGTAAGTAGTACCGGCCGAGGTGCCGGACGGAATGTGACCTTTAAGAGTAAATGTGCTGCTGGCTCCTGCGGCGAAACTTGGGTTTGTGCAGACAATGCTTCCGCCCGATCCGATTGCCGGAGTAGTGCAAGTCCAACCCGCCGGTGAAGAAAGCGAGAGAAAAGTCATGTTACCGGGCAGAGCGTCAAAGAGCTCGGCATTAGTCGCGACGTCCGGTCCGAAGTTGTTGACCTGGATGGTGTAGGTAATGTCCGAATCCGCGAACGCCTCGCTGGCACTGGCAACCTTGGTCACCTGCATGTCAGCGTTGGTGCCGGGCACGGTGGTCGCCGTACTGCTGGTATTATTCTCGTCCGTCGGATCAAACGTCGAGGTGCCGACCGTTGCCTGGTTGGTAAACGTTGTGCCGGGTGAGGTATTTGAGGGAATGTTCACCACCAAGGTGAAGACGTCGCCGCTCGTCACAGGGAAAGTTGGGTAGGTACACGTGACAGTCCCGCCGGAACTGACCCCCGGAGTGCTGCACGTCCAGCCAGCAGGCGCAGAAAGTGAAACGAAAGTGGTGCCGGCCGGCAAGGGGTCGGTCAACGTGGCGTTATCGGCCGAGTCTGGTCCGTTGTTGGAAACCGTGATCGTGTAAGTGACGTCTGAACCCGCCGGCGCCTGATCGGCGTCAGCCGTTTTCGTCACAGCCATATCCGCCTCCTGGGCTCTGGCAGCGGGCAGCCAAACTGACATGGCGAGAAGAGTAATACCTAGCGCGATGGACCCACGGATCGAAGTTCTCATAATTTCAGAATAAATCGCCGTCTTCTGGACGGTTTGGGAAAGATGAGAGCCGCCTTGAATAAAGTCTAGGGGAAATTCTGCTACTTCCGCAAAAATTATGGCGAACCCGACAATGCGCGCTCGTTAAGCGATCGCATCTCAGGCCGCGCTTCCGTTCACCACTGAAAGGCAAGCCGCAGTTACGCTCCCGCGATTAGATATAAATGAGTGACCCGCAACGCCAGCAAGTAAACCACTCCCACCCCTCGGAAACGTAATTGGCGGCGCCGTCATTCCAACAGCTGTAGGCCATCCGTTTCGACCGAGGCCCGGCTTCGCCTGAATCGGCATCCGGTTTTTCCATTCCGGGACCGCCCTCTTTGTCGGGTTTCCTCCCTGTTTTCTCCTCAGCCATAAATGATTTCGAATTCTTTCCTGGACCTCCGGGCTCCAATTTAGAACCGGGAGGCCAGGCAAGGAAGTGCAGGGCATGGAACCCTGCTCTTCCGCTACCTGGCTTGAGCTGCTTAGGTGTAGTTAAGCGCGCCGCAACGCCAGCAGGTGAACCACTTCCAACTCGGGTCGATGTAGTTGCCTGCGCCGTCGTTGAAGCATGCATAGAGCGCCTGCCGCGAGCGACCGCCGGCCTCTGACGCGTCCGCGCCCTTTTCCGTCCCGCCGCCACCCTGATCTTCGGGTTTCTTACCTGTTTTTTCGTCAGCCATAACTAGCTTGCCTTTCTTTCTGTTGTTGTTGTTTTGCGTCGCCGTCACATCACTCGATGCGGCAGCAAATCTTTTCGTTTTATCGATGGCGCTTCAAGCCCTTTTCTCGCCCCGCCTTGTTTCGCCATCTCTGTTTAGACTGGCCGCGCCGCCTTTCTTGCGAACTATTTTCCGGGAGACAATTCATCACTGAAGGATCAAACTCGTTGCCGCATCTCCAATTAGCCGGGGATCGCGCGTCCGCTCAGGCCGCTCCCTGACATTGCCGGAGGCGGCGCGGCGGAATGGTCGGCTGCTTTCGCTCCTCCCGCCTCTTCGGCGTGATAGAGCTCGTAAAATAAACCGTGCCTGGCGAGCAGCTGCTCAGATGTTCCCTGCTCCGCGATTCTCCCCTGGTCCAGAACGATGAAGTAATCGCAGAACGGCATCAGCCATCGCAAATCGTGGTCCACCACCATGACGGTGTGGCCCTTGAGCGCCTGCTGGATCATTTCCAGCATCGCAAATTTCTCCATGTTATCCATGCCGACGGTCGGCTCATCCAGGAACAGGATCGCTGGATCCCGCATCAGACAACGGGTCAGCGCCAGGAGCTTTCGTTGTCCGCCGGAAAGCCGCCGGCCCCCCGCAAACTCCTCATCGAGCGGGTTGCCTTGCACTCCAGCCTGCAAAATCTTCCAGACGCCAGTCCGCTCGCAGATCGCGCGAATTTCCTCGTCCGTCGCGTCCTCTTTCGCCATCTGCATATTGGCGCGCAGCGTGTCGTAAAAAAACGCCGGGAACTGCGACATCATCGCGATGTGTTCGTAAAGATTGTCCGCCGCATAATCTCCTACCGGGCGCCCGCCGAGAAGCACTTCGCCTTGTTGCGGATCGTAAAACCGCAGCGCCAGCTTGAAGAACGTCGTCTTCCCCTGCCCCATCTTTGCGACAAAGCCGGTGATCTTTCCCGGAGGCAACTCGAACGTAATATCGTCGAAAATTTTCCGCGCACCCGGCTTGTAGGAAAAGGTGACGTTCTTGGCCGCGAGTGTGTGCTCTACCTCATCCACTTTCACCGTGCCGGATTTTTCTTCGCGACGCGCGCGGGATTCGAGCATCTCGTTCACCGTCTCGATCCGCGGCCACGCGCTGCCCGCCATCACGAGATAAGCCGAGAGCGCCCCGATCGGCGCCATCAGTTGCGGCGTCAGCATGAAAATGCTTACGACATTGCCGGCGCTCTTCGGGTCGCCGGACTTGACGGCGATAAAGACACCGAACCCGAGCATCACCACCTGGATGAACCAGCTCGGCAACCCATTCACCAGGCCGAGGTACTCCATCGTCAGCGTATTTTTTATCCGCGATCGCAACAGCGCATCGAGCTGTTTATCGTGCTTCTTCACAAACATCGGCTCGGCTTCCATCGCCTGGATTTCCTCCGGCGATTGCATCGCGCCGGTCACGAGACTGTTGAGCGCGAGCATCTTTTCCTGAAGGTCCCGCGAGACGTCGCGGACTTTGTTCGACAACTTTCCGGTCAGATAAGGCGACACGAACGCGAAGAGCACGATCGCAATCGGAATCGTCGCTGGCGGGATGACTACCCCGCCAAGAGTGAGCGGCGCCGCCTCGCCGTTTGGTCCGTCGCCCATCTTGAAATTGTAAATGAGCACCGCAACCGTGAACCCGAGAATCAACACCTGGAGGATCATATCGATGCTGACCTGTCGCAGGGTCATCGACGCCTCGACCGTGAATTGGTTCACCACCGCGTTGAGTTCGCCCGATTCGTGGGTGTGGTAAAACTCCGGCGATTGCCGCAGCAGTCGTCCAAAAAGCTGGCTGCGCATCTTATTCGAAATGGTCAGATCGAGCTTCGTCGAGATCGCTCGCATCGGAATGCCCAGGCTCAGCGCGGCCAGGGCGCAGATCGCCCACAAGGCACACACCGCGATCACCCGTTTTTTCGGATCCCTCGGCAGTATTTTCGAAACGAATGACTCTTCCGGCGGCGCGACCTTGGCATTTGCCGGAGCATTAGGCGGCACAGCTACGGGCGCGTTTGCGGCCGCGGTTGCGTCGGCGCGGCGTTGCGGCGCTTCACCGCTCGCGCTCTGGCTCCCCAGCTCTTTCGTAACCTGGCCCACCAGCTGGGCCATGCCGATGTTCACTCCACTTTGCACCAGCATCATCACGCAATAGGTAAACGCCAGCAGCCGGCAGTAGCCGGCCATCTTCCACCCCATCTTGAAGATCAGGGTCCAATGAACGTCGCTCAGCTTCGCGCCTGAACCGCCGCGTCCCTTTCGTTTTCCCTCAAACCCGGCCGGTGGCGGAAGTCCCTGGAGGCCACCCGGCGAGACGGCCGAAGCCGCGGCTTGCGCGCCTTGGGCGGTTTGGGGTGCTAAACCCGGCGGTGTTTTTTGCGACGCTAGTGGCGTTTGGCCCGGCGGTGGTTTTCCCTGCATAGGAGCGTCATTGCTAGCAGGGCCTGCCAGCAGCGAGCGAGCTAAATTCCTAAATATCTTATTCGCCGCGAAGGGACTTGGACGACGAAATCCGCGCCTTGCTCTGAATTTCGTTCTTCCCGTCGGGTAGAGAGGAAGAGTATGATGGCGAAGCCGCGTCCGCCACGTCCCGCCGAACCCTTGCCGTGAATCCTCCCACGCAAACGTCCCGTCTTTCGTTAGGCGTCCTGGTCGCCAGTCTGCTTTTGCTGGCCGGATGCGCCACCCGTCCGGCCGTCGTCCGGAGCTACTGGGATCTCCCTGATGATGGCCGTTTCAAGGATGAGGTTAAGAATTTTGGAGAGGTTACTCCCTATCTCTGGCGCGGCGCGCAACCGACCAGGGCAGGCTTCAGGAAACTCGAGGCAGCGAAAGTGAAGACCATCGTGAATCTGCGATCCGACCACGATGACTTCCCGTTGCTCAAGAATACCAGCCTCAAATACGTCCGCATTCCGATGCGCGCCTACAATCCTGGTCAGGGCGATATCGCCCAACTTGTTCTCGTCATGAAAACCTTAGCCACGCTGACGAAAGATCCCAAGGCGCGGCCGGTGTTCATCCATTGCGCTGAAGGCAGAGACCGCACCGGTTACAGCGTCGCTGCGTATCGAATTGTGTTCGAGGGTCGCGACCGAAATAGCGCCATCGCAGAAATGTTCGACTATCATTTTAACAGAGTCTGGTTTCGCAATCCCCAGTTCCTGCGCGACCTCGATGCCGCGCGAATCCGCGCTCTTGTCAGCCGCGCGCCCTGACGCGATGCGTCACTCTTCCTCGTAGCAATCCAGATATTTGATCCCGGAGCCGGTATTAAAGATAACGACGCGATCGTCGCCGGCGATCTTTCCCGCCGAAAGAAGCGATCGCAACGCCGCGAAACACGCAGCTCCTTCCGGCGCTACGAAGAGCCCTTCGGCTGCGCCCACTTCCCGCGTCACGCGGATCATCGCGCCATCCTCGACCGCGATTGCGCCGCCACCCGAAGCGCGGAGCGCTTCGAGCATGAGAAAATCCCCGACCGCTTTCGGCACGCGTAATCCGGAAGCGACCGTATGAGCATTCGGAGACTCCGCGGCGAATTTTTCGCCCGCCTCAAACGCCCGGACGATCGGCGCGCAGCCACTCGCCTGGACCGAAAACATCCGCGGCCGCTTCGATCCAATCCAGCCGAGCGTTTCCATTTCGTCGAACGCTTTCCACATCCCGATCAGTCCCGTGCCGCCGCCCGTCGGATAAAGGATCACGTCCGGCAAAGTCCAATCGAGTTGCTCCGCCAGTTCGTAGCCGAGCGTCTTTTTTCCCTCCACGCGATACGGCTCCTTCAGCGTCGACATTTCGAACCAGCCTTCCGCCGCTTTGCGTCGCGCGATCTCCGCGCCGCAATCGGTGATCAGGCCATCGATCAAGACCACGTTCGCTCCCAGCTCCCGGCACTCGATGATGTTCGCGCGCGGCGTATCGCTCGGCATGAAAATATGCGCCTCGAGACCGGCCCGCGCCGCATAAGCCGCGAGCGCGCCACCCGCATTGCCTGCGCTGGGAACCGCGAGCTTGGCCGCCCCGAGATATTTTGCCATCGAGACCGCCGTCGTCATCCCGCGCGCCTTGAAACTCTGCGTCGGATTCTGCGCTTCATCTTTGACCCAGAGATCCTGCATCCCGAGCGCCTCACCGAATCGCACCGCGCGCAGCAACGGCGTTCCACCTTCCCCCAGCGAGATCGGTTCGACGTTCGCCGGCAGCGGCAACACTTCGCGATAGCGCCACAACGATTTCTCCCGCGTCGCCAACGATTCGCGGGCAAGCGTGCGGCCCGCCGCCGCCAGATCATAAACCGGCAGAAGCGGCTTATGACAAGCCGTGCACAAATTTTGCAGCGTCGCCCATTCGTGCCGAAGCCCGCACGCCGCGCAACTAAGATGCGTCAGGAACATCGGGGAACAAACGCCGAAAAACTGAAAACCTAAAACCCTAAAATCATTTCAGCCTTTCAGCTTTTCAGCTTTTCAGCTTTCTCCATTCGGCGTTGGCGTTCGACGTTTTCGGGTTTCCTACTTCCTCCTTCATACTTCATACTTGGCGGCGATGTCTGCATCGCCGCCACGTCCCTGGTATCGCCCCTCGCTCACCACCCAGATCTTCATCGGCCTCATCGTCGGCGGCGTCATCGGCTACTTCCGGCCCGATTGGGGGAACGCAGTTTATTTCCTGCGCGACATCTTCCTCAACCTCATCAAATCGATCATCGCGCCACTCGTCTTCTCCACCATCGTCGTCGGCGTCGCCGGCGGCGGCGCGTTGAAAAAAGTGGGACGCATGGGCGTGAAAGCGCTCATCTATTTCGAGATCGTCACCACCGCCGCGCTCTTCATTGGCCTGGCCGTCGTGAACTTCACCAAGCCCGGCATCGGCGTCACCCTCGCCACCAGCAGCACCGATGTCGTGAAAAACATCGCGCAGAGCCATCCGAAAACGCTCATCGAAACCGTCGTCCACGCCTTCCCCTCCAGCATCGTCGAAGCCATGGTGCGCGGCGACGTTCTCCAGATCGTCGCGTTCGGCGTCCTCTTCGCCCTGGCCGTTTCCGCGATCGGCGAGAAAGGAAAACCGATCGTGCGCGCCATGGAGAGCCTTTCGCAGGTGATGTTCAAGTTCACCAACTACGTCATGATGTTCGCGCCCATCGGCGTCGGCGCAGCCATGGCCCACACCGTCGGCACCCAAGGTCTCGGCGTCCTCGTCAATCTCGGCAGCCTCATCCTCTCGCTCTACCTCGCGCTCATCATTTTCATCGTCCTCGTTTTCGGGGCCGTCATTGCCATCTTCCGCGTCCCGCTCCGACAATTCGTGCGCGCCGTGCGCGAGCCCGCCGTGCTCGCCTTCGCCACCACCAGCAGCGAATCCGCCTTACCGAAAGCGATGCAAGCCATGGAACGTTTCGGCGTGCCCCGCCACATCGTCGGCTTCGTCATGCCCACCGGTTACTCCTTTAACCTCGATGGCTCCACGCTCTATCTCGCGATGGCCAGCGTCTTCGTCGCCCAAGCCGCCGAGACCACCATGGGTTTTCACATGGGCTTCGGCGCGCAGCTCACCATGATCCTGACTCTGATGCTTACCTCCAAAGGCGTCGCCGCCGTCCCGCGCGCCTCGTTAGTTATCCTGCTCGCCACCTTGAACAGCTTTCTCCCCGCCGGCCTCGGCCCCATCGGCGTCGCCGTCATCTTCGGCGTCGACGAGCTCATGGACATGGGCCGCACCTGCGTAAACCTGATCGGCAACTGCCTCGCCACCGTCGTCGTCGCCAGATGGGAAGGCGAGTTCGACGACAACCGCGCCAAGGTCTTCGGCACTCCGGCTGAAGCCGAGTTGGATTTGAAGTCCGGCAACATCGCCTTCGCTGAAGCCGTTCGGCAAGGCGATTAGCTACCCGTTTCCTACTTCCTACTTTCTTCGATGGACGCCTTCAGCTACCTAGCCGTTCTCCTCTCCATCATCCTCGGCCTGGCCGTGGCCCAGATCCTTACCGGGATGCGAGGGCGCATGCTATCCCGCGCCACCATTCGCCGCTTCTGGCCCTCCGATCTCCTCGCGATCGTTTTCCTGCTTGTCCTCAGCCAGACCTGGTGGGCGATGTTCGATCTGCGGAATCGCGAAACCTGGACTTTCGTCGCCTTCTTCGTCCTTCTTTTGCAGACCATTCTCATTTACCTCCAGACTGGCCTCATCTATCCCGACTTCCCGCCCACCCAACCCGTCGACCTCCACGCCCATTACTTCGCGCAACGGCGGCATCTTTTCAGCCTCGCCATCGCTTCCACTCTGGTCAGCATCAGTCGCGACCTCGTCCTCAACCACGCCTTACCCCACCCCATGAACCTCGCCTTTCATCTTGCCTACATCGCCCTCGCGATCACCGGCCTCCTGAGTGCAAGCGAGCGGCTGCACAAGGCCCTCGTCGTCACCATGGCCGCCGCTTTCGTCAGCTACGTTACCCTTCTCTTCACCCGGCTGCCATGAGCCCGGCCGCCCGATGGGAGTCGAATCGACACATCCGCACCAACGTCATCGGAACTCCGGCTGAAGCCGAGCTGGACCTCAAGTCGGGCGATGTCGCGTTCCCACAGGCGGTTCGCCAGGGAGATTAATGACCCGCTCCCCAACCTTCTACTTTAGCCTTCCTACTTTCTACTTTCTTCCTGGTCCGGTGACGTCGCGTTCGCAGAAGCGGTGAGGCAAGATTGATCGGAGCACGGCCATCTTGGCTGTGCGGCCAACAGGCGTCTCGCCTGTTTCTTTGTTGTCTCGGATTCGCAGGCGAGACGCCCACCCGCCACACAGCCGGGACGGCCGTGCTCCAACAGCTTCCTCCCTGCCGGCCTCGGCCCGATCGGTGTCGCCGTCACCTTCGGCGTGGACGAGCTCATGGACATGGGCCGCACCTGCGTGAACCTGATCGGCAACTGTCTTGCCACGGTTGTAGTCGCCCGATGGGAAGGTGAGTTCGACGATCACCGCGCCCGCGTTTTTGGAACTCCGGCCGAAGCCGAGTTGGACCTCAAGTCGGGCGATGTCGCATTCGCAGAAGCTGCACGCCAGGATTAGAAAGTCAGACATCGGAAACCGGTGCGAAAGTAATTTGGTGCTTGCCATTCGTTAGGCCCAATTCAGAATCGGGTTGATTACGTCACCCGACGTTTCGACGCATCTTCGGCCGGGCTAAGTGGCCCGTGGGGCTGGACCTTCGCTGGAAAGCCGCTTTGCGCGATCTCCAGATCCAACTGGAGCCCCGAGTCAGCCGAAGTGAGGCCGCATTTTTTGGATGCGCCTCGTGAGGGTGGTTCGTGGTCCCGAACGAAACTGGATTGCGGTTAGCGCGGCCAACAATTCAATCCTAAACAAATGAAAACCAAACAAACAACAATAAGAACCCTATGGAACAGCTTCCTGATCATGTTTCTAGGAAGCCTGCTAGCTGGGCAGGCGCAGGGGCAGATCTTTGTCACGACCCCTGGCAGCGGCACTATTGGCAAATACGATACTACCAGCGGAGCAACGATCAATGCCTCGTTGGTCTCAGGGTTGAATCGCCCGAGTGGCATCGCGTTATTTGGAGGGCATCTCTTTGTTTTGAACTCTGGCAGCGGCACTATTGGTGAATACGATGCCACCACCGGAGCAACGATTAACTCCTCGCTGATCTCAAACTTAGGGTCGAATTTCCTAATTGGGGGTGGCATCGCGGTGTCTGGAGGGCATCTCTTTGTCTTGAACGGCATCAGTATTGGCGTTTTCGATGCCAGCACCGGGGCGACGGTGAACGCCAATCTCGTCCCACCCGAAGCGTTGCCGGGTGACGTGTTTAGCATCGCGGTGTCTGGGGGGCATCTGTTTGTCGCGGGCGGCTCTTACGGCTCAAACTCCGCCACTATTGGCGTTTACGATGCCACAACTGGAGCAACGATCAACGCCTCGCTGGTAGGAGAGTTTGTTTTGAGTAATCCATTTGGCATCGCGATCTCTGGAGGGCATCTCTTTGTGGCGAATCTTTACGACGGCACTGTTGGCGAATACGACGCAACCACCGGAGCGACGATCAACTCCTCGCTAGTCCCAGGTGACATTGCGCCGGTTGGCATCGCGGTGTCTGGAGGGAACCTTTTTGTCACAAACTATTTCGGCGGCACTAGTGGCTTTATTGGCGAATACAACGCCACTACCGGGGCAACGATCAACGCCTCGCTGGTCTCAGGATTGAATGGGCCGTTCGGCATCGCGGTAGGTGAGTCTTACAGCGCACAGCTTCAGCAACCCGTCAATCCGGATGGGTCGAGTGTATTTAGCGTTAAGCGCGGCGTCGTACCGGTTAAGTTCACGGTCACCGCCAGTGGCGCCGCAACTTGCCAGCTACCCCCGGCGACAATCTCACTCATTCGCACCGCCGGTACCGTCCTGGGGGCAGTCGACGAAAGCACGTACCTGTCACAGGCTGACAACGGATCGACCTTTCGCATAGAGGGCTGCCAGTACGGCTATAACCTCGCCACAAGCTCGCTCGGCACCGGAACGTACAAAGCGAATATTTCGATCGGTGGGGTCGTCGTTGGGAGCGGTACCTTTTCCTTGAAATAAGCGACAAGCGAAAGGCATCCGTCAAAACTGAGGAGGTCAGAAGGGGTCAATCTTAGAATCCCCCGAGAAAGTAGGAAGACTGAAGTAGGAAGTAGATAACTCTCGCCAAATTAATGGCAACGATGAGATGACGAGATAAGCATGAGCAACGCCGCAGAACCATTTGTCTTCGATACCAGCATGCGGCGATTCTACCATGGCACCCGGGTGGGCCTGAAGCCCGGGGACCTGCTTCAACCCGGCTATTCCTCCAACTACACCGAGCGGAAATCGCCCTGGATCTACTTTAGCGAGACTTTGCACGCGGCTACTTGGGGAGCGGAGCTGGCAAAGGGCGAAGGTCCGGGCCGAATCTATCAGGTGGAACCGACCGGCTCGTTTATGGATGACCCAAATCTGACCGACAGGAAGTTTCCAGGTAATCCCACGAGGTCGTATCGCTCCCGGGAGCCGCTGCGGGTGGTCGCCGAATACTTGGATTGGCAGGGACATTCCCCCGAGGAAATCCAGGCAATGAAGGACGCTATCGCGGGTCTGGAGCCCATCGACGACTGAGCTGCTTTCCGCGTGGGGTAGAGAAGTCAGGGCATAGAAGAGACAGGATTAACAGATTTTACAGGATTGATTTTTTCAAATCCCGTTAATCCTGTTAATCCTGTCTAAAACCCAAACACGAGCCGCGTAGACAGGTTTGGGATTCTGATCTGAGGCTTGCAATTCGCTCGCGAGAAGGGCTTCCTCACAGGCATGCGATTCATCATTTCTGCAGTTATAGCGGCGTTTACTTTAATCGTCCCGACAAGCTTCGTCTTTGCGCAGGATCCGGCGGTCGTAAATGCCAGGACGATAAAAGTGAAGTTCGAGAACGATCGGGTGCGCGTTCTCGAAGCCGAATTGCCGCCCGGCGTTAAAGAGCAGGTGCACTCGCATCCGGCCTACGTGATTTATGTTCTGGCCGGCGGCAAGGTCCGCAACTACGCCGCGGATGGGAAGATCACGGAGACTGAACTAAAAACCGGCGAGGTCCTCTATCGCGAGCCTTTGACCCATGCCGCGGAAAACATCGGCAACACGGCGATGCACCTGATCCTCGTCGAGCTTAAGACGCCTGCTTTCCTCGTTCCCAAGCTCTAGCTTGGGAATGCTCGTGTCTTGGAAGCTCCGGCTTCCGCAGTTCAGCACAAAGCAAGAGCTTTGGGGAACAACGGCGTTCCCAAGCTGGAGCTTGGGAACGAGGGGCAGCGAGGGGCCGCGAAAAGGCTAGGACCGTGTATCTCGGCAATGCCTGAAGAAAAGTAGGAAGTCTGAAGTAGGAAGTAGAAAACTGCGGAAAAGCCGAGGACAAGAAGGTCCTATTGTTCTGAGATTACGGGCGGGAAATTCTGCGGAGGGATCAGGCATTTCGCGGAGTATTCCTTACCACTCGTGAGTCGCACAAACACTTTCGCGGTTTGGCCGGACAGGGCACGATCCCACTGCTCTGGAAGGAAATCATGCCGGAACGTCTGTTTCTCCCCCTCCCCGAGTCGCACCGATTTTCCGGCGGCAGTTGCATCGATGATTGGGATTTCCTTTCGCGCACCATTCGGTTCGCGCTTTCCACCATCGGGTAGAACGATTCCGATCTGCTCTATCATGACGGGCCGGCGGCCACGATTCGAAACTTCAAGCTCCACGGAAAGCCGGGCCACCGGCTGGAGATGATCGACGCGATGACTCATCGACGCCTTAATGACAAGCCGAGACCGTTCCAGAAGGGGCTGAATCACCACAATGCCGACGGCGACTGTCCCCGTCACCGCCCCCCAAAGGGCAATCGAGAGCGTGGTTGTGTCGGGATTCGCGATGAACAATCTAAACACGCGGTCTCTTAGGGGTCGACAACAATTGAGAGGGCAAATAGGGGCAGGCTACGAACCTCGGCAAGGCTAGGATTTCGAACCGCTATTGCCCTCTGACCTCCGCCTGCCACGCCGAAGCCTTGGCGGAGGCCGGACCTCAGGGCTGAGGCGTTCGCAGTAACCGGCACCTTGGCTGAGATATGAGGCCGGTAGGCGAGAAATAATCTCGACACGCCATCTAGTCTTAACAATAATCGGCTGATTACGTCCCCCGACGTTTCAACGTTCCTTGCCCGGGCCGAAGTGGTGCCCCGGAGGCCGAGCTTCGCTGGAAAGCCGCTGAGCGCGATCCCCCAGTTTCGTGAAAACACTTACCGGATTCAGAGTCGCCAGCCCGCCGTGCAACTTCTGGCGGCTTGTCGTTTCGGTTACCGCAATAGTTCTCTGGGCGATGGTGAGTCTCTCCATCGTGAACAGCCCACCGTCCGCCATCGCCCTACCCGTTCCAACCACTGCGTCACAGACCGTCAACCTTTCCACCCGGGCGAACGTGCAGACCGGCGACAATCTCTTGATCGGCGGCTTCATCATCACGGGAAATGCGCCGAAGCATGTGATCATTCGGGGCCTTGGACTGTCGCTCGAAGTAAACGGGCAGCCGCTTCCAGGGCGAATGGCCGATCCGGTGCTCGAACTGCACGGTCCGTGCGCGTTTGGCACCATCACGAACGATAACTGGAAAGATTCGCAAGAAGCTCAGATCCAGGCAACCGGCCTCGCACCAACAAACGACCATGAATCAGCGATTGATGCCACCCTGGCTCCGGGAGCATACACCGCGGTCCTGACGGGCAAGGGTGGCGGCACAGGTCTGGCCGTTGTTGAAGTCTACGACCTCGACACGGCCGCTGCCTCGAAACTCGCTAACCTGAGCACGCGAGCCTTCGTCGGCACAAATGATAACGTGGTCATTGCCGGCTTCGTCCTGGGCAACAACAGCGGTGACGATAATGTGGTCGTGCGCGGTCTCGGACCGAGCCTGAGCGCGTTCGGCATCGCCAACGCGTTGCAGGATCCTACCCTTGAGCTGTACGACGAAACCGGCACGGTGCTTGCCGCAAATAACGATTGGCAGGAGGATCCGCAAGCCGCGCAGATTATTGCCGCAGGTCTCGCGCCTTCGAATACGAAGGAGTCTGCCATAGCCGCGACACTTCCTCCGGGAAACTATACTGCCATCCTTAGGGGAGTGAACAACACCACCGGCTTGGGACTCGTCGAAATCTACGACCGCGGGGATGGGAGCGGGGTGCCGCAACCCCCGGAACCAGCATGTCCTACTCCTACTCCTTCGCCCACGGCGACAGCTACGCCAACGGCGTCGCCGACAGCAACCGCTACGGCTACACCTACAGCTACGGCCACCCCGACAGCAACCCCCACGGCTACAGCTACGGCCACCCCGACAGCTACACCAACGGCGTCGCCAACCCCAACGGCAACCCCCACACCCTGCACGGAGAACTTCGATGGAGTGATCGCTCCCGCACTGCCCGTAGGCTGGATACCGACAAATGCCGCCGGATCAGGGCCACTCTGGCTCACCTCGTCCATAATTTCTGATACGGCACGCAATAACGCAGTGGTGAAAGACCAGCCAGAAATCAGCGACAAGTGTCTCGATACACCTGGCATCGCCATTACTTCGGCTTCGGCACAGTTGAGCTTCCGCAATAACTTCAGTTTACAGGATGGTTTTGATGGCGGCGTGCTGGAAGTTTCCTCGCCTAACATCGCCGGTGGAACCTTCACCGACATCACCGACTCGGCGGTAGGCGGCAGCTTTGTCATCGGAGGTTATACCGATAGAATCAGCTCCGGGCTAGGCAGCCCGATTGCCGGCCGGATGGCGTGGTCGGGAAGTTCGGGCGGCGGTTACATTGACACCGTGGTGAATCTCGGGCCGAACGTCCAGGGACAAACGATCAAGCTGCGCTTCCGCCTGGCAACCGACCAGGCGGGTGCTGGCGGCGGGTGGCGCATCGATACGGTTTCGATCTTCGGTAGCGCGTGTCCTTAAGCTAACGCAAACCGCGGTCGGGATTAAAACGCCACCTGGGCGGCAAGGATCAAGCCCGGTGTAACGACATCGTACCTGCGCTCACCGATCGTGGAGAAGTTGCCGATGTAGGTGACGGTCGCGGCCAGAGCCAGGTAATCTTTCGGCGTCCAGCTCAGCGTGGCACCGACAGCTACGTTGAAATCCTGCCGGGAGGAGCGGGATGCGTCGTGAGCGTAATGCTGCACCTCCGGGCGGACGAATCCTGACATTTGGATGCTTTCGCGAAGATTGCAAATGGCCAGCAGGTTCAGGTAGCCGCTGACGCGATCGGATAAGGACGGATCGCCATGTCTCCAATAGGCGCCGCCAGTTATCCCCAGGTTGATCGGCGCGGTTCCCATTTGAAGCAGGTGAGTGATGCTTGCGTTCAGAAATCCATACCGATAAAATTCATCGCCAGGGGAACGAGGTGCGCAAAGGCGGGCCACCGCGTAGGAAGCATTCACAAACCAGGTGTCTTTACGATTCAGATCATATTTAAGATCCAATTGCAGGCTTTGCGAATCGAAGTCCAACTGGCCGAAGTCTCCATAACGAAACCAATTCTGATCGAAGGTCAGGCGCGGCGTGAAATCCCGGCTAGCATAGGGAACGAAAGAAGCGCCGATTCTCCCGTTCCAGAAAAAATCGCTCTGCTCGCCATCGCGGACGAAGAAGGCGTTGCTCGAGTAGTTAAGCGATTGGCTGGTGGAGAAGATAAACATCTTCGGCCGTGGCTGGCGTGAAACCAGACTGATGTCTCCCAGCTCGGGATCGATGACGCTCTCTGTCTGAGCCTGCTTCGTCAGCGCATTCCGCTCGCGCGTCCGGACCTGTTGCTCTGTTTCTATGCGGACGTCCTGGCCGCGCGCTTGTCCTACGGCGGCGAGCACGGCCAGGCAAAGGACGCATGAATTGCGCTGGAAGGTGACAGTCATCATCTCGGGGCGATTCTCGAACCTCTATCTTTAAGATGCCTATCCGTGAGGAACTTCGACGACGACCGGCTGGCTGTTCTCGCCGGCCCTCAGGGAACCGTTCACTACTTGCAGTTGCCTGTTATAGAAAACCCTGAGCATAAATGAATCGCTGGCGTTTGAAGAATTGAAATTATTAGCGATGAAGCTGTAAAGGCCTCCGAGGGGGATGCCGTTAACCGCGATATTTTCCACTCTGATGTTTGGCGGAACGTCAATGGCGTCGCCGCGGTTGTCGTGATCCAGCATCGCGACGGCCCGGCCGTTATTGAACGTCACGGAAACGTTGCCAAAGGAAACCACCTGTCCGTTCGGAAGAGTAAGGTACAGGTCCAGATCGGCCGATGTACTCCAGATGAGCTGCGCGCGGATGATGCCGGTGCTGCCAACGGGAAGAAAGCCGCCGGCATTCCGGCTGTTGATTTGAGCCACGACATCAGCTGGAAGAACCTGGCCGACCAGAGCGACGTTGACCGGCCTCGTGGAAACCATCACGTTCGTCTTCTCGATGAAGCCGTGCCGTTCGTCAGCCCGGTAATCGGCCACCGCCCGCTCCAGCGCAACGGCATTTGGCAAAGGCGAGTTGAAACCTGTTACAAGTGGCGAGCTCTTCAGGAATCGAGGAAGGTCGAACTGTGCTACGCGCGGCGGCGCGTCCGATCGCGCCACGAGCAATTCGCCCGGACCGAGCCGGAAAGGAGTGCTGTGTTCGCGCCCGGCGCTATCTGTCCAGCGTGATCCTCCATGGATCTTTCCCTCCAGCATACCTACAATGGTGGTGCTCCCTTTTCCTTTCGAGCGCGTATGGCCCGCATTGCGGCTTTCTGTCAGCGGCGTTGTGGAAATAAAAACAGTCGAGCCGGTCATCGCGCCGGAAATTGCTCCTGACTTGAGCTCGATCGCGCCGGAATTAGACGGTTTGGATATTAACACGGCGCCTTGATTGTGGTTCATCGCCCGGGCCTTCGTGTCGAAAGAGAAGATCGCGTTAGAGGTCATGCGCATGCGCGTGCGATCGGCAAATTCGAGCTCAGCCTTCGACGCCGTGCCTGTCTGCACCACATTCTGGTCATAAACGATCGCGCCTTGCGCAGCCGGCTGCGCCTGCGCGCCAAAGCTTGGCGCCACGGTTACGATATTTACCTTTTGCCGCACCACCGCCTGCGAGAGGTCCGCTCCCGAGACCAAGCCTGCGGCGGCGAAGAGAACGTTCACCACGGCCAAGAGCGTCAGCGCGCAATGGCCGACGCGAGCCCAACCGCGTGCGATGATGCTCCGAGGGGTAGAGAACATGCCATGATCGCATTAGTCCACGGTTGTTTAGTCAAGCCTTTAGTGCGGTAAAACCTTCGCTTCTTAAGGATGCGTCTGATATGAAGAGTGGGTGCGCATTCTACGGTCCCGCGCTTTCGTTCACGGGGTGATCGCCGTGGGAGCCTTCACAGTTCTCGCAGGTGGGTACTGGCTCGACCGGATGGGCCGAGGCTCAGGGGTCCTGGTTCACACGGAATATTGGTTCCGTGACAATGTCCTGACCGCTCGGGGACGATATAATCCACCCGATAGCCGGCTGGTTTACCTGGGCAGGGACAGCGCCTCAATGTTGGAGAGCGACGATCTTCAGCTTTATCCCGATATCCCACCAGAGGATTTTCACGCGCTCAGTCTGATGACGGCACGGACTTGGTCGCGCGAAGTTTATGCGCTTCTCTGCAAGCGGTTGCTGACCGGAGGCGCCCGCGCGGTGGTTCTTGATATTGTGTTCCTCCAACCCGACAGCGGAGACGACGCATTCCGAGAGGTGCTTCGACAATTTCCCGACAGGATCGTCGTTGTCGCCGACCTCGTCTCGGGACCCCAAGCGAAATCGTGGCGGCTTCCACCCGCGAGCATCCTGCCTGACGCTTCGCCGGAACATCCCGCGATCGGCTATGACACCCTCTTTCCCGACTTGGACGGTCGGATTCGAAGAGCTTCCTACCAAACCACCCTCGAACAGTTACACGGAGGTATTCAACCCGATACAGGAATCAAGACGGCGCCCTCTTCCCTGGCCCTGCGCGCGGCGACAAAATTGGAGTCGGTCAATCCTGCACGGCCGTTTCAGCGGCCCCTGTTTCGCTACGCGGGTCCACCCGGGACATTTCCGGTTGTTTCCATGTTCGAAGTCTTTGCTTACTGGGAGACGAACTGCGGCAGCGGCTCGGCGTTTCGTGACAAGGTGGTGATGGTCGGCGATGCCGGTAGTCTCATGCACGATGAGGCTCCCACGCCCTTCGGGACCATGCCGGGGACGGAGATTCATCTCAATATCATCAATGCGTTCCTGCACCACGCGTTTCTTCGCGAACTTCCTCCATGGACTGGTAACCTTCTCATCGCTCTCGCCGTGCTCGCGGCGTGGCTGATGACTGTTCTCGTCAAAAGAACCTGGCTGCGCGCGGTTGCTTTCATAGGCCTGGGGACGGGATTCCTTTACTCGGTCAAAATCGTCCACGATCAGGCTGACACTATAATGCTCGCCTTCCCGCCCGTCATGGCCTTCGGCGTGGCTGGCCTCGTTTCCTTCGTCTATGATTTCACACACGAAACTGTTGAGAAACTGCGCATCCGGCGCACACTCGAAGCCTACGTGTCGAAGGACGTCGTGCGCGAAGTGCTCGACAACCCGGAGAGCTACCTCAGCAAGCTCGGTGGGCACCGCGCCAGCGTCGCGTTGATTGTCACCGATCTGCGTGGTTTCACCACCATGTCAGAGGAGATGGACTCACACCAGCTCGTTGCGCAGCTAAACGAATATCTCTCGCTCATGGTCGATGACATTTTTGCCCGGCGCGGCTCGGTCGATAAGTTCATCGGTGACGCGATCCTCGCTGTCTGGGGCCACGTTAAGAGCGAAGGCCCAGCGCAGGACGTGACGCTCGCCGTCGAAGCTGCCTTGCTGATGAAAGCAAGCCTAGCCCGCTTGAACGCCGCCTGGCAAACCCGCGGCCTTAAGACCTTTCAGATGGGCATTGGCGTCAACTTCGGTGAAGTCATTTTCGGCAACATCGGCTCCTCCAAAAAAATGGAGCCGACCGTGATTGGCGACGCGGTCAATGTAGCTTCACGCCTGGAGGGATTGACGAAAGACTACGGACGCGACCTGCTGGTCGGTGAAGCCGCGGCCAACCTTGTCGGAGGCTCTTTCCGGCTCCAGTTTGTCGATAAGGTCACGATGAAAGGCAAAACGAAGCCTCTTCGGATTTACGCTGTCGTTTCCCGCAGCGACGCAACCATCGATCCGCAAATGGCTGCGTATCTCGAGGCCTACGAAGGAGCGCAAGTGAGCTACTCCGCGGGCAATTTTGAGCAGTCGAGAGTTTTATTCGAAAACTGTTTCCGATACTGGCCCGACGATCCACTCGTTCGCATCTACATGGAACGTTGCGCGGCACGGGCGGAGCGGCCATCGGAAGGAGTCTGGACGGGCGTCCATATCGCCGAGCACAAGTGAAGGAAATCTAACGTGGAGGCGCCGGTGGCGGGTTATTCGGCTTGGCGCCGGCCCGCTTCAGGAGACTGAACAGGTCGCTGTCGGTAGATAGCACCAGAGTTGAGTCCTTGGTCAGCACCTTTCGATAAGTCTCCATGCTTTTGAGGAAGGCATAGAACTCCGCCGCTTGCGGGTTCTGGGTGTAGGCGCGTGCGTAAATCTCAGTGGCTTTCCCGTCCGCTTCGCCGCGGATTTCCTGCACACGCCGATACGCAGTCGATTGAATCTCATTCAGATCGCGCTCCTTGTTCCCCGCAATGCGGGCTGCTTCGCCTTCGCCCTCGGAACGAAAGCGCTGCGCAATTTGCCGGCGTTCACTGATCATGCGTTGATAAATCCGGTCCAGGACATCCGGGTTGTAATTCACGCGCCTCAGCCGCAGATCGAGCAGCTCCACGCCGAATTCCGCCAGCTTCACCGCAGCCGCCGCCTTGATTTCCGCTTCAATTTTTACTCGCCCAAAAGCAATCGGCGGCAGCACTCCGATCGTCCCGGCGCCCACCGGCCCCACCTTGAGATTCTCGTCCACCATCGGTTTCCGGGTTTTGTCTGTCCGCACGATCTCGATCAGGTCGTGCTTGGCGATGCCATTGCGAGTCTCACTGCCAAGGATGTCCTCCAGGCGTGATTGCGCGCTGCGTTCGTCCTTCAGGCGCACGAAATAGGTCTTGGGATCATTGATCCGCCAGCGCGCAAAAGTGTCGACGTGAATATAAGTCTTGTCCCGGGTAGGAATGGCGATCGGTTGTCCGTCCCATTCGAGAAAGCGCTTATCGATCCGGTTCACTTCCTGAATGAAGGGCAGCTTCAAATGCAGTCCCGGTTCGGTCGTCGGTTCGCCGATGGGTTTGCCGAATTGCGTTACAATCACCTGCTCCGTCTGGTGCACGGTGTAGAAACATCCTAAAACAGCTCGAATGAGGAGCAGGAGGCCGGCAACCGCAAGTAACCAAAGACAACCGCGCTTGTTCATCTGGTCACCTCGGGCTTGGTGGAGAGCGGCAGGATGGGCAGCAGTTGCTTCATCGAATCGTCGATGATGATCTTGGGGCCCATCGAAGGCAGCACATCGCCCATGGTTTCGAGGTAAAGGCGCGTCCGCGTGATCTCCGGCGCCTTGATGTATTGCCCGAGCATGGCGTTGAAGGAAGCGATGTCGCCTTCCGCTTCGTTCACCCGCTTGAACCGGTAACCTTCCGCGCCGCGAATCGTCTGGTCGGCCTGTCCCCGCGCTCTCGGCACCGCTTCGTTGTAGTCGCCATTCGCAACGTTGATTGCATTCTCGCGATCCTGTTGCGCCCGGTTCACTTCATTGAAAGAGGCCTGCACCTCTCTGGGCGGATTCACGTTCTTCAACTGCACCTGATCCACTTTGACGCCGAGTTTGTAACGCTTGGCCAGCTCCTGCATCCGGGTGAGCGCGGAAATCTCGATGTCCTGCCGGCCGATCGTGATCACTTCATCCACCGTGCGATCGCCGATGACTTCGCGCATCGCCGCCTCGGACAAATCGCGCAAGGTTTGGGCAGGCGCGCGGACATCGAAAAGATATTCCTTCGGATCATCGATCCGGTATTGGACAACCCACTCGACCAGGGCTGCATTCAGATCGCCGGTCACCATCGATTTTTCCTCGATTTGTTGCCGGCCGGGCTGATCAGGATTCGAATAACCCGAGGTGTAGAATCCGAACTCGAGCTTCAATTGCCGGCGCGTCGGAAGGACCGTGATTTCATCGACCCCAAGAGGAATCTTGAAATGGAGCCCGGGTTCGACGGTCTTGAGGAACTTGCCAAATCGAAGCACAACGGCTTCGGATTCGGCCGGCACGGTATAATAGGAGGTCCAAAGGACAATGAGGGCCGCGAAAACCAGAACCGCGATGCCGATCAGCCGCATCGGGGGACGGGGCAGATTGAGATTGATGACAGCGGGCGGTTGATTATTCATGCAAACGGGATCGAGCCAAAGGCGCGGCAGTCGCGCTCGCGTTCTCGAACGCTACCTAAGGAAACGCCAAAGAGAAGCGCAATCTTCGGCCCGCATTCGGCGATCCGTCGATTTCGTGATCGCGGAACCAGAGAAAATTTCACGAAAAATTTCGACCACGAATTCCTCGCCTTCCTCGCAAAAGTTTGTATTATTTTTAGCAGACTTATGAAGAGAACATCCGAAGAAGTCGCGACGACCATCGAAGGTTTCGTCAATAACACCGGACGCCAGTGGGATTGGGATGGGTTCACCTCCATTCGCATCGACGATCCGGAGCTCGAGGCGATCCGGCAACGATGCATCGCGGTACGCGACGAATTTCCACCTGACAAGGTGGGCGATTACTGCAGCCCGGCCGGCATGGAGGTCATGCGAAAATTGGCCGGCGAATTGCGCGCCCACGCCGTGGCCTAATTGCCGTCAGCTCGGTGCAGTGGCCGACCAAGGGGTCGGTTCAACTGACGGGTGTGGCCACAGGCCTGGTGCGCTTGTTGAACGTGGCGTGACATTTGTCGTCATAAGCGGTCTTCTAAATGGCATTGTCATTCTGAGCGCAGCGAAGCCGTAACGCAGACGCGAAGCGGCGAGGCCGGGCTTTCCATCTGTGATCGTGTCTGATCCATTTGGCGATGCGGTGGAGAATAGTCAGAGATCCTTCGCTGCGCTCAGGATGACAAGCGTTTAAGCATTATGGTACGGCTTCTAGCCACTTGATGGATTACCTGGACGAAGAGAAAGTTCGTCGCCTCCTGCGAGTCGAGGAATTGATTTCGGCGATGCGGCAGACCTTGGCGGAGTTCTCCGCGGGGCATTGGAAACAACCTGTGCGCAGCGTTCTGGCACAGCACGGCGGGTTCTTCGGCATCATGCCCGCCTCGGGCGGGTCGATGGGAATCAAGATGGTGACGTTCTATCCCGGTAACGCTGGAACCAACCTGCCTACCCACATGGCGATCATAGCCTTGTTCGATCCCAGGACCGGTGAGCCGATCGCGCTCATGGATGGCCGCTACATTACCGAGATGCGGACGGCGGCCGTCTCCGCCGTGGCGACAGATGCGCTGGCCGCGCCGGATGCGAAGGTCCTGGCGTTGCTCGGGGCGGGCGTGCAGGGACGCGCGCACCTCAAAGTCTTGCGCCGCGTCCGCCGCTTCGAAGAGGTTCGCGTCTGGAGCCGCACGAGCGAGCGAAGCGAACGTTTTGCCGGCGAGCATGGAGCCAAGGCCATGTGTCTCGAAGATGCCGTCCGTGGTGCGGATGTAATTGTCACCGCTACCAGCGCCCGCGAACCGATCCTAAAAGGGGCCTGGTTAAAAACCGGCGCCCATGTGAATGCGGTCGGCGCCTCGCGGCCCGATTGGCGCGAGTTGGATGACGCAGCCATGGCTAACGTCGTTGTCGTAGATTCCTATGAAGGAGCCAAAAATGAGGCCGGCGATGTGATTCTTTCCGGCATCACGCCTTATGCGGAGCTGGGCGAGGTACTCAATGGTTCAAAGCGTGTGGACACTAGCGATACCACTATATTCAAATCTCTCGGTATGGCAGTCGAGGACGTGGCCGCCGGGAAGTTGGTTTACGAGGCTGCTCGGGAAATTGGAGACGGCCTACTCCCGCAATCGCGGGACCGTTGAGAGAAATCCAAGCGGCAATCTTTCCGGCATGAGGGCGTGCCGGCTCCAAAATTAAGCTGGGTTCGCTGCGGCTTGTCGTTAAATTCAAGGCATGCCTGCTACCGTTGAAGCGGTCCGTCCCATCGAGCTGGATGAGATCCGCGAAGCGCGCAAACGGATCGCCGACACGATCGTGCGCACGCCGCTCGTTCGCCTCGATCTGGGACCAGGTTATCCAGACATCCGATTGAAACTGGAAAATCTCCAGCCAATCAACGCCTATAAACTCCGCGGTGCCGCGAACGCCGTCGCGATGCTTTCCGAATCCGAGCGTAAGCGCGGCGTGTGGACCATCAGCGCGGGAAATGCCGGCCAGGGCGTCGCCTATGCCGCTCGACGATTTGGCGTGCCGAGCACGGTCGTGGCGATCGAGACTGCCCCGGCCTCGAAGATCGATCGGATGCGCGCCCTGGGGGCAAAACTCCTGCCGGTTTCCTATGAGGCCGCCTGGAAAGCACTCGACGAACGCTCTTATCCCGGAGCGGAAGGGACGTTCATCCATCCTTTCGATGACGACAATTTTATCGCGGGCCACGCTACGATGGGTCTGGAGATTTTTGAAGACGCACCTGATACGATCGCGGTCATCGCCAGTATAGGAGGTGGCGGACTTATCTCCGGCGTCGGTAGCGCCATGAAAGCGCTTAAGCCTGATATCAAAGTTTGGGGCGTTGAACCGGAGACGGCCGCGCCCGCTGCGTTGTCGTTCGCCAAGGGATCGCCGCAGGTCTTCAAGGATTGGAAAGCATCGTTCGTCGATGGCGCCGGCGGGCAAAGTGTTTTTCCCCGCATGTGGGAGCGAATGAAGCTGGTGGTTGACGACTACCTCGTTGTCAGCCTGGAAGAGACCAGGCAGGCAATGAAAATCATGGCGGAGAAGGCGCGCGTCATTGCGGAAGGCGCGGGCGCTCTGCCGCTCGCCGCCGCCTTGAGCGGGAAAGCAGGCCAGGGACCGATCGTCGCAATTGTTTCCGGTGGTAATATCGATTTGAAGAAGTTCTGCGAACTAATCGGAGCATCCGTATGAAAATCCTGGCGTTCTTCATTGCGCTCTTAATGCTAACCCTAGGCCTCACTGGCATTATCTGGCCCGATTGTTTGGTGCGAATTGGGCATTACTCCTTCACGCCTGTGGGACTCTATGTCGTGGCTGGTCTCCGGGTAGCTATCGGACTTGTCTTCTTTCTCGCAGCACCTGCCTCCCGTGCGCCAAAGACGTTGCGCATCCTTGGCGTCCTGGTTTGCGTCGGTGGAGTAGTCCTCGCCTTCCTTACTGCCGAACGCGCGCAAGCTTTTCTGGATTGGTGGTCCGCCAATGGAACCACATTCGTTCGGTTTGGGGGCGGCGTTGTTTTGGTAATAGGCAGCTTTATCGCCTATGTCACGGCTCCGAGGCGCCGCTAGCCGGAAGCTCTGGTTTCCTCGCTCATGAAAGACATGACCCAGGGCTCGGTCACGAAGCACCTGCTGCATATGTCGGTCTTTCTCGCCGTCAGCATGCTGGTCCAAACCTTGTATCTGTTGGCGGATCTTTATTGGGTCGGCCGTCTCGGAAAGGAAGCCATCGCGGCGGTAGGTCTGTCCGGAAATCTGATGATGATAGTCGTGGCGCTTACCCAGATGCTCGGGGTCGGAACGACTACCGTGATTGCGCAAGCGGCGGGACGCAAAGCGCAACCGGAGGCTGAGCTGGCCTTTAACCAATCCATCATCCTTTCGCTCTTGGTGGCCCTGGCTTTCGGTCTTTGTTCTTTCCCATTTCGACATCAGTACAGCCAGGCCTTAAGTGCCGATGCGCCTACGGCCGCGCTGGCCGAGAGTTATCTGCTTTGGTTCATCCCGGCGCTAATGCTGCAGTTTCCCCTGGTGTCTCTTGGTTCGGCCTTGCGGGCAACCGGCATCATCAAGCCAGCGGTTGGCTTGCAGGTGCTTAGCGTCATTATCAATATGGTGCTCGCGCCTTTCCTGATTTTCGGGATCGGGCCGTTCCCAAAACTCGGCGTAGCCGGCGCCGCTCTCGCGACTTTCATCTCCATCCTCATCGCCAACATTCTGACCATCGTTTATTTCGAACGCAGTTTTAGTTACCTGCGCGTTCGCTTCGACCAACTCCGGCCACAAATGAAGATTTGGTGGTCGATGCTGCGGATCGGCGTCCCAGCCGGAGCGGAGTTTGCCTTGATGGCCGTCTACATTGTCGTCGTCTACGCCATCATCCGTGACTTCGGCGCGGCGGCCCAAGCCGGATTTGGCGTGGGAATGAGGGTCATGCAGGCGATGTTCTTGCCGGTCATAGCAATCGCTTTCGCCGTGGGCCCAATCGTCGGGCAGAACTTTGGCGGCCGCCGCGCCGATCGCGTCCGCGCGTCGTTTTACTCCGCCCTCGCTATCACTACCGGCACGATGGTTCTGCTAACCATTCTGGCGCAGGTTGCTGCCAGCAGCTTCATTCGTGGTTTTTCGAAGGAACCGGACGTCATCGCTGTCGGCAGCGACTACCTGCAAATCATCTCGCTCAATTTCGTGGCGATGGGGATCGTGTTTACGAGCTCGAGCGTCTTCCAGGGCATTGGTAATACCTGGCCTCCCCTTCTCAGTTCCGCGACGCGGTTGCTTCTCTTTGCGCTACCCGCCGCCATGTGGTCGCGCCTGCCCGGATTTCAGATCAAGCACGTCTGGTATTTGTCGGTCGGTTCCATCCTGATCCAAGCCTGCACAAATCTCCTGCTGCTGCGTCGCGAGTTTAGAAGGAAGTTAACCTTCACGGACACGCCGAACGTAAATGGCGCGATCTCGGGTGCCGCAGCTGTAGGATAGGAGATTACTTCGGTGGTTCTGGAGGCGCGGCTTCGGCAGGCGCGGTCTTGTCCAGGCCACGGCGCTTGAGAAGTGGCGCAACATCCGGATCGCCGCCGGTGAAGTTATGAAATAACTTCAGGGCGTCGTCACTGCCGCCACGAGAGAGAAGCGTCTCCCGGAAATGATCGCCGTTCTCCCGCTTCAATCCTCCATGCTGCTTGAACCATTCCACGCTGTCGGCATCCAGCACTTCGCTCCAGAGATAAGAGTAATAGCCGGCCGAGTAACCGCCCGCGAAAGCGTGCGAGAAATAGGTCGAGCGATAACGCGGCGGAACGGGCGAATACTCCACTCCCGCTTTCTTCAGCGCTTCGCTTTCGAACGCGAGGGTGTCGGCCGGAACCTCCGCCGGTTTTAGCTGGTGCCAGGTCTGATCGAGTAACGACGCCGCGAGATATTCCGTCGTCTTAAAGCCTTGATTGAACTTTTCCGCGGCGAGCACCTTATCGAGCAGCTCTTTCGGCATCGGCTCGCCTGTCTTGTAATGCTTCGCGTAGTTCTTGAGAATTTCCGGCCAGGTCGCCCACATCTCGTTCACCTGTGATGGATATTCCACGAAATCGCGCGGCACACTTGTCCCGCTGAACCGCGGATACTTCACGTTGGAAAACATTCCGTGTAACGCGTGACCGAACTCGTGGAAGGCCGTGTTGACTTCGTCATAGGTCAGCAGGGTTGGCTCACCGGCGGGCGGCTTGGGAATATTCAGGTGATTCGCGACGACCGGTTTCGTTCCCAAAAGCCCGCTTTGCCCGACGTACTGATTCATCCAGGCCCCGCCGCGTTTAGAGGGGCGCGCATAATAGTCGGCGATGAAGAGCGCGAGCGGTTTCCCGTCTTTATCGGAGACTTCGAAGATGCGAACCTCCGGCAGGTAAACCGGGAGATCTTTGCGTTCCTTGAACGTGATTCCGTAAAGCTTGGTAGCCGCGAAGAAAACGCCGTCGATCAGGACGTGATTGAACTCGTAGTATGGCTTCAGTTGCGCCCCATCAAAAGCGTAACGGGCCTTGCGGACCTTCTCCGAATAGTAATCCCAATCGCAGGCCGCGAGTTGAAACCCGCCTTTTTCCTGGTCGATGATCGCCTGGATGTCGGCGCCTTCCTTCTTCGCATTGGCGACGGCGGCGGGGGCGAGATCGGCGAGCAATTTATTTACCGTCGGAACATCCTTCGCGGTTTGATCGTCGAGTTGAAACGCGGCGTGGGTGGCGTAGCCCAGCATCGTGGCGCGTTCCGCGCGCAACTTCGCGGTGCGACTCACGACCTCCTTATTATCAAACTCGCCGCCATGACTGTTTCGCGCGAGCGACGTCTGCATGATCTTCTCGCGCAGCGCGCGATTCTGGAGCGTGGCCAGCGAAGGTTGTCCGCTCGTATTTAACAACCGGATCACAAACTTGCCTTCCTTGCCGTCGGCCTTCGCTGCGGCCGCCGCCGCCGAGATTTCGTTGTCCGACAAACCGGCCAGATCTTCGCGCTTATCAACGATAATCGACGCCGCGTTTTTTTCCTTAAGCACGTTTTGCTCGAACGTCGTCTGGAGCGTCGCTAATTCCGCGTTGATCGCTTTCAGCTTGGTCTTGTCCGCCTCCGAGAGCTTGGCGCCGGCGCGCACGAAATCTTTGTAGTAACGCTCGAGAAGCCACTTCGATTCGGCGTCGAGGCCGCTTGCTTCGCGATCGTTGTAGAGCGCTTCGATCCGCGCAAAGAGCGGGCCGTTGAGATGGATCGCATCGTTATGCGCGGAAAATTTCGGCGCCATCTCCTTTTCAATCTTTTGCAGGTTCGGATTGGTGTTGGCCGCGGTGAAGTTCGAAAAAATCCGGCGCGCGCGTCCGAGAAGTTTGCCCGAACGCTCCAGGGCCACGATCGTGTTCTCGAAGCTCGGCTTTTCCGATTGCTTGGCGATCGTGTCGGCTTCCTTTTCCTCCTCAGTAATCCCCTGCTCGAGCGCCGGCTGGAAATGCTCGTCCTTGATCTTATCGAACGGAGGCAGCTGAAAGGGCAGCTTGCTTTCGGTGAGAAGCGGGTTCGCGGTCGCTTTCCCATCGGCCTTTGGGCTCGGAGTTGGAGAGGCGGCGCGACCAGGAGACACGCAGACCCATCCGAGGAAGACCGTCACCGCGCAAGCGGCGAGTGATAATCGAGTGAACAAAGATGCGGAAGAGAGATTGGAGTTTTGCATAAGTTTGAACGCGGAAACTCGCGACGCCGTATGCGCCGAAGCAACTCGCGGTAACGTTCACTAGAGCAATCGACAGCCGCTTGCGCAAGTGATCCAGGCCTGCGTTTTTTCCTGACTTGTTGCGGTGCCCTTCTGCTATACCTCGGGCATGTTCCTGCGGCGAGGCCACGACATTTCGCGCCTGGAAGCGTTTAGCGACGCCGTTTTTGCCTTCGCGCTGACGCTGCTCGTTGTCTCCCTCCAGGTCCCCAGGACTTACGACGAGTTGATGAAGTTGATGATCGGGTTTCCTGCGTTCGCTTGCTGTTTCGGCGTACTCCTTTGGATCTGGTACGAGCACAATCTTTTCTTTCGCCGCTACGGTTTGCAGGATCCCTATACCGTTTTCCTCAACGGCGGCTTGCTCTTCGTCGTCATGTTTTACGTTTATCCGCTCAAATTCATGTTCGACTCAGGTTTCGCCCACTTCCTTCCAATGGGGAGCCAGGGCGTGGCCCCCATGACGCTGGGACAACTTTCGCGCGCCTCGGCCATTTACGGGATGGGATTTGTCGCGCTCTTCGTGATGTTCGGATTGCTCTACCGCCATGCTTATCGCAAACGGCACGAACTCGGTCTCAAACCGCTCGAGGTATTCAATGTGAGAACCTTCGCCGGCCAGCAAATCGTGAGCGCGGCCGTCGGCGTGGTCGTTGTCCTGATTGCCGTGGCTCTGCCGCGCCGGTATGCCTTCATTTCCCCAATGGCGTTCATTCTGATGTGGCCGGCGCACTGGTTCTACGAAGTGCGAACACAAAAAAGGCGGAAGACATTTGAGACCCAATTGCCGCCGGAACCATCGGCAGCAGCCGTTTCGGATTCGTAACATTCGCCGTGATCATTTTTCACGATCCCCGGTGCATGGATTATTCGCGCGCGGGCCATCCCGAGCGGCCCGACAGAATTCGGAAAACAGTGCCGGCGCTCAAGTCCCGCTATCCTGACTGGGAATGGCGAGAACCACGCATGGCGACGGATGAAATGTTACTGCGCGCCCATACCCACGCCCATCTCGATCAGGTAAAAAAGCCCGCGGGAGATTTCGATGTGGATACGGCGGCGCATCCTGGGATCTACGAGCATGCCGCGCGAGCGGCGGGCGCGGCTGTGGATGTGGCTCAGGCAGCGCTGAAGGGACACCCTGCTTTTAGTCTGATGCGTCCGCCGGGCCATCACGCCACGCGCGATCGCGCCATGGGTTTTTGTTATTTCAGCAACATCGCCGTGGCTGCGCTCGATGCATTGGAGAATGGCGCCGAACGCGTTGCGATCTGGGATTTCGACGCGCATCATGGCAATGGCACGGAAGACATCGTCGCGCATAATCCGCGAATCATGTTCGCGTCGATCCACCAATTTCCCGGTTATCCGGGAACCGGGACGCGATCCTTCGCGAACATCCATAATTTTCCCGTCGCTCCGATGACACCGCGACGTGAGCACGCTGCGGAAGTAAGGCGCGCGCTCGATCAGCTCGTGACGTTCAAGGCGGATCTTCTGCTCGTTTCCGCCGGATTCGATGCTTACGCCGGTGACCCGATTACCGAGATGACCCTTGAAGAAGAGGACTTCGCCACGTTCGGGCAATGGCTCCGCGAGACAAATATTCCGACAGGCGCAATTCTTGAGGGCGGATACAGCGATGAATTGCCGGAACTAATCGATGCGTTCTTAACTGGGTGGATCGAGCGCTCCGTCGCTCGATGATAATCCACTCGGCTTCGCCGCCACTTCTCGTCATCGCGCGGCGGAGCGCGCGATCCACCTACAAGATCGCGTCGATCTTTTTTATCACGTCGCCCGTGAGTTGATCGACCAGCTCTCCCGCTTTCATGTTCTCCTTCACCTGAGATGGCTTCGAGGCGCCGGTGATCACAGAGCTAATGCGCGGATTCTTCAAGCACCACGCCAAGGCCAGCCGCGGCAGAGTCGTTCCAAGACCGTCTGCGACCGCCGCGAGCTTTTTCACTTTTGCCAGCCGCTTCCGCGCTTCTTTCGTTTCAAATTCCTCCCGCAACCACGCGTAATCCTTCAAGGAAATGCGCGTGTCGCCGGGATCGCCGTCGTTGTATTTTCCGGTCAGAAGTCCTGAGGCCAGCGGCGACCAGACCGTGAGGCCGAGACCGGCCGCGTCGTAGAGCGGCGCGAATTCATTCTCCACCTTTTCCCGGTGAAACATGTTGTATTGCGGCTGTTCCATCGTCGGCGGGACCAGCCGAAGTTCGCGCGCGATCCGATGCGCCTCGGTGATCGCCGTCGCACTCCATTCCGACGTCCCCCAGTAAAGCACCTTGCCTTGGGCGATGAGATCGCTCATTGCCCGCACCGTTTCTTCGATCGGCGTGTCGGGATCGGGCCGATGACAAAAATAGAGGTCGAGATAATCGACCCGGAGCCGGCGCAGGGCCGCGTGACACGCCTCGATGACGTGCTTGCGGCTGAGGCCTTCCTGATTCGGAAGGTCGCCACCCCAGAAAACTTTGCTCGAAACCAGAAACGTGTCTCTCCCCCACCCGCGCCGTTTCAGGATCCGGCCCATCACGATCTCCGCTTTGCCATTCGCGTAGGCCTCGGCATTATCGAAAAAATTGACACCCGCATCGTACGCGATCGTCATCAGTTTCTCGGCGGTCTTTTCCGTGATTTGCTGCGCGAAGGTGACCCAGGCGCCGAAGGAAAGTTCGCTCACCTGCAATCCCGATTGCCCCAGCCGGCGATATTTCATCAGAAACGGTTACCACCTTATTGAAAACTGTCATTGGCATTGCCACGCGGGAAAGTGAATAGTGGCCGGGTCATCGGGTCGTAGCACAGCTTGGTAGTGCGGTCGCCGCGGCGACAGGTCATGTATCGAGGGTTTGCGACTCGCCATTTACCCGCAATTGGTCAATAGTTCGCCTCTAAATCGGGCCGTAGCACAGCTTGGTAGTGCGCTTGAATGGGGTTCAAGAGGTCCCGGGTTCGAATCCCGGCGGCCCGATATTATTTAATACTCTCTACAACCGCTTTTTAAGCGTTCCAACCGAGGACTAAATGACAATAAGGGCAATGGCCATGGCCTGATCATTGCCTGCAAACGCCCGCTTGATCTGGAATATTTTGACGATTCGAACTTCCCGAGCTCCGAGAGGGTCTCGCCGGAAAGTGGCGTATTCACGCTGATCCGGAGGGAAATTCATCTGCAATTTCCGATCGGGATTGAGCGTGCTTAACCTTTGGAGCGAGCGAGAGAAACGTTGCGACTGAAGCCGGGTGAATGCGGCTTGGACAGCCAACGTGCCCGTTTTATAAACGGTCACCGCGACCAATTGACCATTTAGATAGATCGCCCAAAAACGCGTGCCATAGCGCGTAATGATGATCTCCATCTCGCTTTCTATAACTGATTGCGGCTCGCTCACCGCAATTAAGGCAGACGGTCATTCTTGCACACGGGCGCGCCAGAACTTGAGTTATCTGGGCCTCGGAGTGCCGGGCCTGTCACGATACGGTCGGTGCTAGCTGCACAGTCGATGAAGGCACGTCAAGGATCACAGCTTCGGGCACCGTTTGTCCCGCAGCGCTCAAGACCAAGCCAGCCGGGTCAATCACTGTGTTATCCCTTCTGAAATCCAATCTCATTTGATAGGTGCCCGGCGAAAAGCCGGCGCTTGGGAATCCAGTTGGCAAGATAAAGAACGCAGTTCCATCGGCTTTCCTCAACACGTGGAATGCAAGTGGACTATAACTGGTAGTGTCATTCAAGAATCGTCGGGCATGGATAACTTCGCCTTGGCGATCCACCAGCCTCAGGTCTACAGCGTTCGCAGCCAATTGCACGTCACCAGGCATACCGGTTGGCGCACGAAATCTTTGTAATACCCGCGGAATAGCGGGTAGCGGGTTATCCGGATTTCCGGAATTAATCACGATATGTGTCCCGGGAGCGATCATGTTTTCGCTGCCAAATTCGTAAACCGAGGTCCAAGTCGAGGTTGGATCGTCAAGATTTACGGGGGGCGGCTCGGTGCCAGCCACGGTCGACAGATCGCGTTTCTCAATGCGATAGCCGGTCAGATCAATGGCCTCACGGACGAGCAAAGTAACGTTTTCGCTATTCGGCTGTTGCGATCCCAGTGACGCACCCACCAGTTTGACCGATCCTGGCGCCAAGGGGGATGGAACTGTCTCGGCGCTGAACGCCCAGGAGACCGACGCGCGCGTCCAATCGATCGGCTCCGGCGTCCGCAGCAGAAAAGCCGCGGTGTCTGCTCCGCCTGTCCTTTCCATGCGAGTGAGTTCTGTTCTCACGGCGGCCTGGTTCGCCGAAGGTCCAAGAGCGTTGTCCGCCAGACGTTCGAAAGCGCGTGCTTCGTCATCACTGATCGCACTGTTTTGGTTACTCGCGGCGCGCGCGTCCAGCGCCGCCAGGTCCGCGTCCGGCAGCGTACAGGTCGCTGGCCAGCACTCATCATCAAAGCTGTGCAGGTGGTGGAAAAAGTCAACGAACGCTGAGGTCGTGAAAGGGAAGCGATAGGCACTTTTTGCCGCCTTGCTGAAATCGTGAACTTGAATGTCGGAGAACGCCGCGCCATCGCAGGTACCGCATTGAAGCGCCAGCCCGCCGGTGGCTATTGTAGCATCAGCCACATCGAAGAGCAGCGTGTCGTCCAAATAGATTCGCAATGAATCGCCCATGGCTTCTACGACCAGGTGATAATCGCGATTCAGATCGTAGGTGCTTTGGTTCTCAGCCAGGATGGTGAATCCGCCGCCCGCTACGCGGAGGAGCCGATGCGCGCCATTTGGCCGGTCCATCGTAAACAGGTAGAAGTTGTTTGCATTGGCGTAACGAAAGGCCGCGCCAATTGTGCCGTCTTGGGACGACCTGAGATAAAGACTCACCCGATAATCGCTCCAGACCGCAGGCTGGCTGGAATCCGTGGCGGGAAGACCGGGATGATTACCCAGCACGAGCAGGGTACCGAGCCATTTCACCGTCGGCAGAGTGCCGAGCCATGTCCCGCCAACACCTATGCCCGATGTCTGGATTACTCGATAAGACTTCGGCACGAATTCGTCTACTTCCCAGTGCGAAGGCGCGCCTGTTGTAACTAAATCGCTCACCTGCCAGCGGCCCAGCGTCCCGGCTGGGATGCGACTGAAGTCCTCGTGGACGAGTAAAGGCATCAGCCGCGCATCGTATAACATGTCCGGCTCGAGAATTTGCGCTTCGTGAGCGGCTTGGAGCGTCTGGTCTCGCGGGACCGACTCGAGGTCGATAGGATCGACGCAGGGACTGCCGTTCAAAAGCGCGATCCACGCCGTCTCCTGGGCATTGAAGCTAAGCTGCTCGTTCACGCCCCAGGGATTGTCCAACACCACGAGACGCCCGGACTGGTCGCGGACCGGTTGGTTGTTCCGGTCATAGAGCAGAAGAGACAGGTCCCGCCCGGCCAGCCGATACATCAGATCGACGTAATCTTCGTTGAACAATACGCCGACGTCATATCCCCGATAGACCGGTCGAGGGAGCAGCGGCAACTCCCCGGTCTTGGGAACCGTCGGCGGGATTGTCTGTTTCACGTAAAGGGTCAAGTCGTCGAGGCCGCCCTTGGATTCTGTCGCATGCGACGCGTCCACCAGGTCGGCGGGATAGGGCGGCTCCGCTGGCTTGGTCAGGGTGCAAAGGCCGGGAGGTCCCTTGGTCTGGAAGTAGGCCAATTGAGGGAGGACGTAGGAACGACTCGAAACACCCTGCGCGGTACTGGTCAGATTAGCAGTAGTAACGATTCGCAAGCGATAGCTAGTGTAAGGCTCAAGCACGCTTCCGCGCGCGCTCCATACCGCAGTGGCTCTCCTGTTGTGATTACGGATGCTCGCTGCCTGCGCCGCGGCATCGTTTCCCGCACCGGCACTGTTGGAGTTCGTGGCGCCGGAACGGTTTCCGGTGCCTACGCGCCACTTCAGTCGGATCTCCAGCCCTTTGGTGCTCGCCCCCAGTCTGACCTTCGTAGTGATGTAAGTTGGCGCGGCCGTCGTCCCACCCGAAAGACCACTCCAAGCCATACGTCCGGCAATCGGACTGCCAAAGTCGCCAGAGATAGTGTGAGTGTAGCCGCCGGTAATAAAGGCACCGTCAACTGCTGGATCGGTAATGTCGGTAAACGCTCCGCCGTTTAAGTCGGGCCTGCTGATCTCCAGGACCATGCCGTCCAAGCCAACGCCCGGGGTCGTGCTGGATTCGAAGTTAAAGAGGGTCTGAAAAGTCAATATCCCATCGGTACCGCGAATTGCGATGATCGGTGTGATCAATTCGGATTCCGTGTTGCCGATACCGTTCACATCCGGCGCAAAAAACGCATCGTTCGGCGCGCTGGCAGAGTTAGTCGTGGAGGTCGTCCATGGCAGCTCGTTGCCAGTGGCTGCACTTGTCCATCCGGACGGCAAGGCAGGGGCAGTTACGTGGTCGAAGTTCTCCACGAAAGTTGGAAAGGGTAAGGTAGGATCGAGAATATTTATGTTATCGATCCGCACACCCATTGAGGCCTTTTTGACCGGGCCGAAGTCGGCGCAGACCTCGAGCAGATGGTACATTCCGACATCTGGCAGGCCCAGCACTGCGCTAATGACGTCACCGACGCTGATGTCGGCCACGTTGTTCACCGACGAGAACGGCCCAAATTGCGTTCCGTTCTTGTCAAAAACAGTGACATTGAAAGGCACGTCACGGCCGACCAACCCGGCGACAATCCGAAGACTATTGACCGGTTGATCGAAAACGATCGTTAATGAGCTCGTCGCAAAATGCTGGCGAAGACCTTTATGCTTGCCAGCGATTGGAACGGGAAAGGTAGTTACGGTAAAGTCATTGACTTCCCCGGGGAATTGCGGTGCTTCGAAGTGCATCCCGGCATTCTTCGGATGGGTCAGGGGCGAGGGGTAATGGGTCTGAGAGTCGAAGTCTTCGAAATCGAAGCAGGTCCGGCTAACTGGCGAAGCCGGCAAACAGGGAAAGTCTGGGTAAGCGCCGGTAAACCAATCTCCCCATTCACTGCCGGTATGACGTATGTGATCGAAGCCTGTCTTCGACCAGACGAGAAGCTTGTCTTGTCCTACGCCATCAACGCTGGTGCCATTGATCGGAGCCCAGGTGCCGAAAAGCTCCGGCAGCGACCCGCTGTTTCCACCTTTGCCGGCGACGGCCCGCCATGTCGCCCCGTTCCACTTCTCGAGCCGCACTTCCTCGAGTCCATACCTGACCCGGCCTGGACCCTCGTGGCGCGAAGGATCGCCGACCTGTTCCGACTCGGGATCGAAGAGACGCACGATGGTGCCGACTTTCGCATCGTCGTTCATGTTGCGAGAGAAGCCGAGCGAGGGGCGGCAATCGAGAGGGACGATCGGCGCATCAGTGGGCGGAGGGGACGTATTGTTTGGTCCACCGGGCTGCGAACCAGGCAAGAATCCGTTGGCGTCTGCATAGTCAGGGAACAGCAGTGTCGGCACCGACAGTTTTGTCGAGGATGACGACGCGAGCAGCGGCCATTTAGTGCTCGTCTTGAAATGCTCTATCGCCACGTCCTTGAGCGGCGCAGCAACAGATGGCTGACCGGGCCTGGGTCCCCATTCTAGCTGAACGTGGGCGCCGAGATGCTTCTTCTTGAAGGGCCACGGTAGGTGAAATTCGACATCGAATTGGCCGAGGACATGGAACGGGTCGAAAACGTCGGCCGCCAGCCGGGCATCGATCGTCAGGCCCAGGCCGAAACCAAAGGCCTTGAGATCGACGGCGCCATGCACCCAGAGATCCGCATAGAGATGGGCCGGTTTAAAGCTAACGACCGCGTTGTTCTCCATCCACGCCTGAAGGGTCACGCTGAGGGGACCGAAGTTCCACGATTTGTCGTAGCCGACCCACGCGCCCATCGCCAACTGATGGGCATTGAGCATCAGATAGGCGTTGGCCTTGAACAAGGTGAGGATGTCGGCCTGAATCCGCTGCTCGCGCGGTTCCTTTATTCCCAGGTAGATGTGCCAAGCGGTGGGATTCTTGAACTCATAGTACGCTTCCGTGCCGGCAGCGATCTTGATGAGCTTGCCGGCGTTCTTGTCGTACTGATACTTTACGTCCAGGCCAATAAGGAGAGAGCCCGCGCGATTATCGAACACGGCCAGGGCGCGAAAGAGCGGATCGCCCTTCGTGAGCTGGTCCCGATCCTTGAGAAGGTTGGCCATTCCCTCGAGCAGGACGATTGGTCCGGGAAAAACGATGGCGAGAAGGACTTTGCCGTTGAAGACATAGCCGTTACCGGCATAGACGCCGAGCGTAACGCCGGCGCCGAACGCCTTGCTTCCGCGGGCGTTGATCCACTTCTTGAGGTCGGCCACACCGATCTTGTCTCTCTTATACCAGGATTTGGCCGGATCGATCGCATACCAGGCTTCGTCCGGCTTCTTGTCCGGCTCCATCTCGATCGCCAGGAGTCCGGCGAAGCCATAGAGTGCGAGCCCGGTAGTTCCGAGCGGAATGCCGGTCGGCAGCTCGACACCTACATAGATAGCGAAGAAGTTATAGGGCGGTGTGTTAGTGAGCGTGTTGGCGCTAACCGACCCAACCACCAGGTTGCCGTCGATCTCCAGCTTGGGCGAGCGTAGCTTGAGTTGTAAGTCGCCGTCAAAGCGGCGAACCGTAGCGCCGTTCTGGAGGAACTCGCGATAAGCAACCGCGCCCTTGAAGTAAAACGCCTTCGCGTCCAGTTCTACGCCCACGCCGTTGAAGCTGATCTTAGGACTGCTCCAATCGTCCTTGGCCGTTATGCGCAACCCTTCAACCGACGCCCCCGCTGGTAATCCATCTACCATCTTCACGCTGCCAGAGAACCCGATCCACTTGGTCCCATCCTCGTTCCGCCCCATCCCGAACTTGGTGATACTAACCTTGAAGCCATACAAGTTTAGACCGCATTGGCTGGGCAGATCGAGCCAGCCGCCGGGCAGCTTCACATTGCCCTTGGAGTCGATCTGGAGATCCTTAAGCTCAATCGTAGGCCAAGTAAGTCCAGGGATCGTCGGGGTTAGCTTGCCGCTAAGAGTCGCCGTCAGCAACCCGGCGTCGATTTTAAATTTCAAGCTGTCGAGTTCGACATCAATAACGTTAGCTATGTGCAGTGTGGCCAGGCCGTTCGGGTCATCGAGGCCAATAGTCAGTCCACCGCCAACGGTAAAGCCAACCTCGACCGCGACTGGATGATCGAAGAACGGCAGTTTGATTTGGCCCTTAAGCCCGCCACCCGTCGGTACGTTCTGCTTGAAAGACAGGTCGATGGATTTCAGGCCGAAAGGAATTCCGAAGAGAGTGCCCGCGCCGTTTCCGCTAAAGGTCCCGCTGGTTGAATTAGCCATAGGTAACGGTCCAATACGCTTCAACCCGGCCACTGAAACCCGATGAGCCGATCAGCAAATCAGTGCAAGTCGCTCCGGTAGGAGTCGCTCCTCCAAAATCCCGGGTGAAATGCATGGTCGCCTTTTTGATCGCTACTCCTTTGAACCCGGGTGGCGCTCCGGTCGGCGGCGTTTGTTTTGCCGAAAGGTAAATTTCCAGTTCGGTGATTTCGAGGACGATGCCGGTTTCGCCCAGCGCCACGGCCGGCAGCGTCATGGTGGGTGCGCCAATAATGGATATGTCCGAGTCCGCTGTCATGACCACCTCGGCCCCAGACACCACAATCTCGGCGGGTTTTGGGGCGCCCTTTGCGTCGAGCTCAGGAATCCACTTTCCGTCGTTGTTCTGGCGCACGCGTTGCAGAAGATCAGTTTTCAACCGGAGGGCGGCATCGAGATTGAATAGCCGAAACTCAAAATCGGGGCGCCGCCGGTGCGAGAAGGCGACTTCGGTCATTCCGTTTCCCGAAAGCAGCGCGACACTGGCGAAGTCGAGTCCCGGAAGGTCGAACTCGATCTCGCGGAGCCAGGCGATCTTACCGTTCGTTTCGAGGGTGCCAACGTCGTCGCTGACAACGTCAAAATCGGTATAGCCGATCTCGTCGAGTAATTTGACGTTCTTGACAAACTTTGTTACCAGCTTCGGAAGGGTTTGGGTGATGGGCGCGAAGGCAAACATGGCTCAGGTCTCGAAGAAGTGGGAGAGGTTCGGGTTGGCCGCGACCGTTTCGTAGATCTTCTCGGCGATCTTCTTGTAGCCGGTCGCCCGCAAGTGCATTTCGTCCCGCCAAAGGTCGGTGGCCGAATTGAGATTTCGAATGTCGACGTAATCGAAGAGCGGGTACTGGAGCTTCAATGGATTGAAAACCACGTTGACGAAGTTATCGACGATCGCCTTAAGGCAGATCTTTTGAATGCGGCGGTCGGTGATGTTGGCCTCGCGGAATCGGTGGTTGAACCATGGCCCGGTAATGTTTGTGTTTCCCCAGCCGAGGTAGGAGGCCGGATTCTCGTTGAAGAGCGGATAACCGTAGGTGTGGGAGACCACGGGAATTCCCAGGCCTTGCGTTTTTGTCAGGAGGACCTGCCAAAGCGTCTTGACTTGGGCATACCGCTGTTCCCAAAGGCCGGTAATGCTTCCCATGTCGAAGACGAAATGCAGCAATGCTTCCGCAGGGCTGCCTGGCGAATAAGTATCCGGGAAGTTGGCGATGACCTTGCTGCCAATTGGCTGTAAAACCATTGGAGCCCAGGCATTGCTCACGGACCCGGGCGGCACTCCCATTGCCTGGAGCATGGCGGGCGTCGGTCCGAAAGCAGTTCCCACCGCCGCGAGTAGCGGAGTAAGTGCCGCCTCCATGGCGGTTTCGTCCAGTTGCGTACCAGACGGGTTCTGGAGAAAGAAGTTCCAGCGATGATTCCTCAACAAGACCGCAAAGGATTGCTGCATCAGTTTCTTTGCTGCCGCCATCTCGCTGGCCGTAAGAGAACCTTGCGCCGCAAAGGGATTGAAGGAGCCGTCCGTCAAAAACGATTTATAGGGCTCGGTCTTGAAGCTGTTACTGATCCCCGGCTCGGCGAAGTCGTTGCCGCCCGCACTGCAGAGGATTAGGTCAATCTGGTATTCGGCCAAAAAATCTTCGGTGAAATTCCATTGCCGGACCTTGCCGGACTGGGAGAGAAACATGTGATCGGAGCGGTCGCCGAGATGCTGAAGAGGGATTCTGTTGTAGGCGATGTCGGGTTTAAGCCGGGACCAGAAAATTTGGTCGAGATGGCCGTAGATATCGTTAAAGGCTAAGGGATAATTCAGCCAGGAATCACCTTCGCAGAGAAGGTTGAATGTTTTCGCCTTCGGCCGGATGACCTCCGCTTTGTAAAAGGACTCAAACGCGGAGATCTGGCGGAGTCGATCGCGCTGGGTGAAGATAGCGTTTAACTCCGCGTAATCCGGCACGACAATGGCCGCCATTTCGAGCAGGTTCTTCCGGTCCTGCCAACTGGCGTTCCCCCGGTCCTCCCCAAACACTTCATTTGTGTCCTGATCCGCGATGTCCTCCAGGAAGGCCTGATAATCGGGAAAAATCTCGTGCTTAGCCTTGTAATCCTTTGTGTTGTTGAAGTTCGTGTCGAGGTTCAGCCGCGCCTTGTGCGGATCGGTCTCGATGTCTTTCACAAAGAGCCGGTTCCCATAAGTCTTGTTCGTCGTCGCATAACGGAAGCTAATCATGGCGCGGGCCGGGAGCGGCACTGTCAGGTCGATTTGGCCTGCGCCGTCCGTTGGGGCCGTGGCCACGGGAACGGTCGGGATCAAATCCGCCAGGGCCGCAGGAAGAGGAGCACCTGCCAGCAACGTGACCATGCCGTTCGCGAAGGGCACATAATCGAATATGCCGTTGTCCCAGATAAGGAACCGCGACTGGAAATGGACGTTGATGATGGCGTTGATCGCCTTAATGAGCGGATGCCCGGCAAACTTTGGGAGACGCAGGACCGCGAGCGCACTGTCGACGAGGTCTTCCGGGGGAACGCTCACAGCTGCCGTGGGGCCCCATGGATCGAAGAAGGGCGTTAACGTCAGCTGCGCCACGTCGCCATTCACTCCAGGTGCAGTCGATCCGCGTCCCAGCGGCGTGCCCGCAGCGACGAAGATGGAGGCCGTTCCCGCCATGAATCGTTGCACCAGCGCGCTCTCGAGAGCATCGCTGTCGTCCGGAGGAATTCCCGCGCCGGATTCAGTCCACGATTCTTTTAAGACCGGCAGTGGCAACTTTGCGATTTGGTTTTCGATTGCCTCCTGGACTGATGCCGCGTCGAGCAAACTGTAGGCGATGCGGTTAGGTCGCAGCCCGTCCTCTGGTTTCACGAGATCATCAAAGTCCGGACCCCATACCCGCAACACCACATCACCCTGCAAATAGCTGACGAACCCAGTCGTCGCGGCGAAGACCGTCGACATCGGTATGTCCGAGTCGGGGTGGGTGACCTCTGGATTCTCTACTGTGATTTCCATCGGTGCCCCAGGTGCCTGCGACGAAGCGATCACGTTGACGCCGAGTCCCTCAATGGCGCTATAGTACGAAAGCGGGTCGGTTAGGAATTTTTTCGGCGGCCGCACCACGGGGAGATAGAAGTCGGCGATTCCGATCATTGCTCATCCTCCACCGAAGAGAAATCAGGAGGTGGAATCGGAAGGGCGACAGCGATGATGGCCTCTTCGGTCGACCAGACCCCGCTGGAAGAACGGAGTTGTAATCGATAAGAACTTTCGAAGGTGGAATCCGCGTCTGGATCCACGAGAACGAACGTGTCTGGCTCCGCAGGCATTTTGTTCGCGACGGCGTTCGGCTCACTCCAGCCCCGCTCTCCTCGCCGCTTACGGGTCACGACGAACCGCGGCTGAGGCGTCTCCGATTGCCATTTCAATTGCAGCACCGGTTTGTGGCCCGGCGGAATAACTCCGTCAGGTGGCCAGGCAAACAGCTCATTGTCGGCTTCGCGCTGCGTTAGCCACGTTTCCTCCGTCCAGGTAGGTGCCGGCGGAATGGCGGTGTCGACCACGACCGCCGCCTCCGCGTCGCTGGGCATCGACTCATTTCCCGAGGTATCTGTCGCCGTAACCCGGTAGAAATACGTTTGACCGCCAAGCAGATTGTCACTGTCGATCCAAGCGACCATCGGGATAGTCGCAACACTCTGCGGCACACTCCCCGCCTTTTCCATCTTGCGGACATCGCGAGCCCTACGCTCATCATCAGTCCGATAGACTCGGTATTCGGCAAGATCTGGCTCCCGGTTCACCGCCCAAGTGAGTGTGATCGCGCGATTGCCGCCAAGAATCTTGGTGATCACCGGAGTGCGCGGCGGCTCGACTTTGGGTAGATAGACTGGCGGACTCGAAGGTCCGAGCGGGCCGACGGTCAGCGCGGCGTTCACGTAAGCGGCACGAAAGAAGTAACGGTTGGTCGCGCGGCCATCCAGCTCGGCGGTATAAGCGCACAGGGCTGCGTTTGGCGTATAGGTGTCGGTGCCATCAGGGCCGACGCGGTCGGCGTTGCTGGTATCGGCGGGGTCGAGCGGCAGGTAGGTTAGTTGGCTGAAGGCGGCTTCGTTGCCAGGTAGACCTGCTAGCGTCCGCAACGCGTTGTTGGATAGAGCGGCGTAGGTAGCGCGGGCGGTTTCGTCGAATAAGGCGGCGGCTGCTGGTATAGGCAGCTTATTAAGCTCGCCAGCGATGGCGTCGCGAGTGGGCTGGGTCCAGGTTGGGATCGGGAACTTATCGAGGTCGGTGGGATTGAGCGACGGTGCACCCTGCTTGCGCAGCTCCCAATCGGTTTGGAACAAGGTGTCATCCAGCGCCCGGAAGATGTGCGTTTTGTAAGTGCCGCTCTTCGGCCAGCGAAAGGTGTAGTAGGAGCGGCTATGATAGTCCGCTTTCGTTGCCCACACTTTCTCGGAATCATCCACCGCGACCGGCGCGGGCGGTTTAGATCGGAGGACGCGGTAGATCTTCGCGGGCGTGCCGACTTTGCCTTCGTTGCCAGGGTTGCCCCAGATACCGGAGGCCCATTTCGGGTTATCGGGCGTGTGCGGTTTGTCGTCGGCGGCACTGACGCTGACGTGCGCGTAAACGATCGGTTCGGTCTCCGAGGGAGCCAGAGGCACGCCGGGGAAAGCCTCGCCAGGAACAGGAAGTAATACTTCGTAGAGTCGAAGAGGCAACCCATCAGCATCGATCGTTAGGCTGACGTGATCGGGATCGGCATATTTGACAACATAAATTCGATCCTGCCAATTAGCAGGATTGGTATGGTCCGGCCCGGGCGGATCCGTGCCGGGATGTCCGTTGAAATAGATGCGGAATTCTTTTGTGTCAGGTGCCTGGAGCATCTCGGCGGCAGTCCATTTCCAGCGGACGCGCAACGGCAAGACGTTAGCCTGATTGGCGCCGAGTGAGTTCCACCACGTCGGTTCAATCGCACTCCACCAAGTGTTAAAGGCCGCGTCGCGCAGAAGCATCTTGTCAGCCGGGTCGAGAGCATCGGCCTCGACGCCCGGCACTCGCGGCGGCGCGCTCTTATCGAGCAGGCGCACGGCGAATGAGTTGATTTGCGTGTCGGCGGGCGGATCAATGTAGTACCACGGCTTTGGATCCGGCGGCGGCGACCATTGCAGCCACGCGCCCGGTGGACCAAGGGCGCTGTGCCGCCCGAAGATGTCCACGGCGCTGAGGCAATAGCTGTACCACCCATCCGGCAGTCCTGGATCGAAAGCCTTAACTGGAATGGGCGGCCAATCGCTGGCGCGCTCGGGAGTAACATTAGAAGGTAAAGGTGTCTCGGTGACAACGAGCAGACGATCGGCCGTGAGCAGGTCATAAGCGGACGAGGGTGGCGGACTGGAAGGCTCGCTCTCGCCAAGAACGGCGCGCCAGAGATGGTAACCTATCGGCGCGTCGGGAAGCAGGCTGCCATCCGGAGTCGCACTGATCTGCCAGGTGAGGCCGGCCATGTTACGACCTCCGAGTGGAAGACTCGAGGCCGGGGCATTGCCTCCGGTGATGGCGCCGGGCAAGGCAAAAACGCGGGGTGCAATGGGTGGGGCAAGCGGCGGCTCGGCTTCCAGTTTCTTTCCGAAAGTTATCCAAACATCGACATCACTGGAGAGAGGTGTCTGCGGAGTTACCGCTGTAAGGGCAGCCAGGGCTGCCGCCGGATCGCCGTGAAACTGACCCGCATGGTCGGCCATCACCAAGTAGTCGGACGTTGCACCTGGCTGAGCGGTGCCATCAACCCAGTAGAGTCCGAGCATCATCGCGACTGCTGGGTTCAATGACCCAAGGAGAGCGGCCTCGAGCGGGTGGAACTTTGGCAGGCCCGGGTCATCCGGCGTGGCGGCGGGGTAGGAGTTCGTTCGACCCTCCATGGCGCCGCCGGCCGGTCCGCCCACGACGAGATCTTTAAGCATGCTGTTCAGGTTGGCGAAGTTTTGTCCAGCCCAGTTAGCAGCAGGTCCGTAATGAATGCGGCTTTGCGCGAGGCTTGCAGCCTGGGCGAAGGTGCCCGGCTTACCGGGGCAGGGATAGTCGGCGTGTTCCACCGGCAGGCAGAGCGGTTGGTTGACGAGCGGTGTCCAGCCGCGTGCGAGGTCCTTGGCAATGGCGACGGTGCAGATGTCGATCAGCGCAGCCGGCCCGCTTTCGACCTCCAGCGACGTCATGGTGTCGGCGGCTAATAATGCGGTAACGATTTCGCCGGCATGCCCGGAGATCGCTGTCTCGGCGACGGAAACTTCTCCGTCGAACCCACGCAATTTTATCGGGCCCAGCAAGGGAGTCTCCGGTGACTCCGCCGTGTAACAGAAACAAAGGAGAAAGGTGCCCCCCTTCGGCGCCACGATCTTCACGCTGGCAATCGGGCCGCCCGATAATTTAATCGTCTGCTTGCCTTTGCGCGCGGAAACTCTCTTTCGATCGACCAGATTTTCCCGTGCGCCTAACGCGACGAGCTCCGCGGATGCAGTCGTTTGAATCAAATCGATCTCAACCGAGGAGGCGCGCACGGGAGGCCGCACGAGCAACTGGCCGGGGCAGATTAAGGCGGCGGTTCCCTGGATGAGGCGGACCTCGCAGTTTCTGATGGGGTCGTATCCATATCCCAACGCGGTAAACTCCACCTTGGTCACGGCGAATTGAGCGGAACAAAAGTCCGGCTTCAGCTTTGCAAACGTGACGCATTTTTTTGTGGGCCGCGGCCCGGCTCCACCCTTTTCCCCGAGCATTCCGAGCTTTACCTGGAATTCTCGCGCGCGTTCGCCGGCGGGCAGCTCGAAGCGCAAGTACTTGCGACGCTGCAGGTCGAATTCCGGCGAGGCGGTTGGAGGAAATTGGTCCAGAAATACGAGCTGGGTATCGCTACTGAAGACGCCGTCAGCGAACTCTGCCTGAACGCCGCGCCACGGCCCGGGTTTCCAATCGCGATTGAATCTAGGTTGCAGGCACTGGCGATCGCTTGCTGAATGCGGTCGGCGGAAAAGATAATAACCGTACCACGGAAATCCCCGTTCAGGCGCGAACCCGAAGCGCAGATGAATACCCTTCTTCAGCTTCGGCTGGATCGAGTTCGGTGGCTGATCATCAATCACGCCGAGCGCAGCCATGACCAGGTTGTCGGTTTGTATCGCCATGGGGGGGAAGTGCGGTGCGGATGATGACTTTGCGAAAATGACAAAGCGAGCCCAAAGTCAGCGGGACCTCGAGAAAGATCCGAATTTGCAGACATGCCCATGAACTCGGTGATCCCTTTCGCGATCTATCACTGCTTGTGAATGGTTGCCGGCCGGCCCGGGCGAGTTGTGTGGTTTGTTAGGATCAGAGCCCGCGACACATTACTATTCCGCCAAGGGAAAACGAAACTGGCTTTCCAGGCGCCAGCGGACGAGATCGCGAATACGGGTGGCGATCCGCAGAAAATCGCCAGAGTCCGGAGAGCCGGAGTCTTCGACATTGCCGAGCGGGTCGAGGCGCTGAAGCTTCCAAGTCGCGGCGGGAAAACGGAGGGCGACGGCGCGGCATTGCTCGTCAGTCATGCAATAGATGGCATCAGCGCGGTCGACGAGCTCTTGAGTGATTGGGCGCGAGGCGTGCGGCTGCAGGGTGCACCCCAGCTCGCTCAACGCATGGATTGCTTTCGCCGATATGGGTCGGCTCGCGGAGACGGAGAGCCCGGCGCTCAGCGCTTCGAACTTCGGCTGGCCTCCGCCCGGTGGAAGTTTCAAAAGGCGCGCGACTTCGCTGTTGCAAATGGCCTGGGCCACGGGAGACCGGCTGGTATTTTCGCCGCAGACGAAGAGATAGACGCGTTGTAACAGGCGCAGACCGAAAGGGCTTCCGGCAACGGCGCTTTCCAGGTCGTCAGGCGCGGTGGGGGCCGGTTCAGTCTCCGGTCCCGGCTCACGTCCTGCGCGGCCGGTGCGCACAAATTCCTGCACCGCTACTTCGGCGGGGTCGCGCAACACTCTTGCGGCGGGTCCAGCTTCAAAAATGCGGGCGCCGCCGCGCCGACGAAACATAAAGGCGGCAAAATCGGCCAAACGTTCGGCGAGATGAACTTCGTGCGTCACGATTACAATCAGCCGGGTGCGCGCCTGCACGCGAATGATCTCCTCCACTTGCTGCCGCTTGAGCGGATCGAGAGCGGAAGTGGGTTCATCCATCAGGAGGACATCGGGCTGCAAGGCGATGGCCCGGGCGATAGCGAGGCGTTGCGCCTGGCCGCCGGAAAGTTTCCACGCGGCGAGATCAAGGCTGGCCAATTCCCAGGTGAGTCCCACCTGCTCGAGCGCTTCCTCGGCCAGCCGGCGAATTGCGTTGCGCTTCAGCGTCGTGACATGCTTAAGGGCGAACTCCACGTTTGCCAGCACGGAGCCGGCGAGCATGCGCGGCTTTTGATGAATGAACCCGATGCGACGGGCAAGTTGCTGTTTCGAGAAGCCGGATCCGAACACGGTCTGGCCGTTGAAAAGGACCTCGCCGGAGCGGCTCCACCCATCGCGGCCATGCTCGATCAGGCGCTGGGTCGCCCGGAGCAACGAGCTTTTGCCGACGCCGGAAGGACCGAGGAGTGCGATGACTCCCGGTCCCACCAAATCGAGATCGATGCCATCCAGGATCTGGGTGTTGCCGGCGGAAAGGCGAAAATCCCGGTAGCTAAGAGTAATCATTGGGCGGAGCGCTCCTCTCGCGTGATCGCGGTGATGGTTAATTGAATCACGAGCGTGATGATGAACAGGACGGCGGCGGCCGAATATGCCGCGTTCTGACCGCCTGGCACCGCCGCCAGGAGATGGAAGACGAAGACCGAGAGCGTAGCGCCGGAGTCAAAGAGCGAGGAGGGCATTTGCATCGCCACCCCCGCACTAAAGAGCAGTGCCGCGGCATCTCCGCACCCGCGCCCGACCGCGAGGGCCAGCGGAGCCGTCAAACCGGGAAGCGCGACAGGAACGACCTGACGCCACGCTGTCTGCCAGCTATCCACACCGAGCGCGGCGCATTGTTCGCGCACTTCGTTTTCCACCATCTCAAGGCCGTTGATGAAACCTGTGGTCATGATCGGCGCCAGCAGGCAGGCCAAAGTGAGAACGCCGGAGAGAAGTGAAAAACCGAGGCCGCAATAACCTCCAAAGAACGCAGCTCCAAAAAGGCCCCAGACGATCCGCGGCACGCCGACGCCGATATCGAGGGCCGAGCGAATGATTTTACAGAGGCCGCGCGGCGCGGCTAATTCGGTGTACGCGACCGCGAGAGGCAAGCTAACCAAAGCCGCGAGCAGAGTTCCCAGCCCGACGATGATGCTGGTGTTGGCAAGCATCGGTCCGATCCCGCCGGAGCGTCCAAGGTTTCGAGGAGCTTCGAATAAGTAGCTCACGTGCAGTCCAGCCGCGCCGCGATAAAAGAGGTCGCATCCCATCCAGGCCACTAAAGCGGTCAGGAGCAAGCTAGCGATGATCCCCGGTATCTTGATCATATTCCGGCTTTGCGTTGCGCGGCCCGGCCGAAAACGCTCAACACACTAATGGCGCCGAGCACGACACACGCGAGAAGATAAAGCGCATCGCGGTGCAAGCCCGCGGCACTATCGAGCTCGACGATCAAAGTGGTCGTCAAGGTGGCTATTGGACGCATGAAGTTGGGCCAGGAGACAACGTTCCCGGCCACCATGCTCACGGCCACTGCCTCGCCCAGCGCGCGGCTCGTTCCCAAAACCACCGCGCCCAAAATGCCCCAGCGTGCATGATGAAAAGCGACGCGCGAGACGATCGCTTCGCCCACGCCAAGGGCTCGGCTGGCTTCAAGCAAATCAGCCGGGACGAGGCGAAGCGCGGCGCCAGACAAAAGCGTGATGGTGGGCGCGATCATTAAGGCGAGCACCAGCGAAGCGGAGATCCACGAGTTGCCGAACAGCGGCACGATCCACGTCATGCCCCAAAGGCCGATTACGACCGAGGGAATGCCGCCGAGTACCCCGATGGCAGTGTTCGCGGCCACGCGCACTTTTCGCCCGGCATAGAGCGAGAGATAACCTGCCGCGGAGAGCGCCACGGGAACCGCCAGGAACAGGGCGAGGGCCGTGACCGCCAAAGTGCCGGCAAGGAGCCGGGCCACGCCATACCGGTTTTGTTGAGGCAGCCATTCCGCAGCGGCAAACTCCTGCAACCCGATCTGCGCCGCGGCGCTGGCTGCGTTCCAAAAAAGAAAAATCGCCAGCGCAAAAATGGCGAGGATCGGCAGTAGGCCCAGCGCAATCGCGCCCGTCCAAAACCAGCGCGCTCTATTCCAGCGGAACATAATTTCCCTCGCGAATGATTGCCTTTCCCTCAGCACTGCGCAGAAAATCGAGCAACACGCGGCTCCCACCTTGCGGCTCGCCTTTCGAGATCAGGTAGAGCGGATGAAAGAGCGGATAGGTCTTGTTCGTGACATTCTTCATTACCGGCTCGATGCCGTTGAGTTTCGCCAGGCGAACGGGCTGCCCGGCTTCGGCGGCCTTGATGACTTCGCCGAGGCTCACATAGCCAATGGCGTTGGCGGTGTTCGCGATCACGCGGATCACCTGAGCATTGTCGCCCGCAGTCACGTCGGTATGGCGCGTTATCTCGTCCGGCGTCAGGCCGGTGTACTTCATGAAGACTTCGCGGAGTGCGTGACCCTCGGCTTTGTGGACCACGACGATGCGATCCTCCCGCCCGCCGAAGTTGGACCAATTCGTAATTTGCCTGCGATAGATTTGGCGCAGCTGCTCGGTCGTTAGGCCGGAGATCTGATTCGAAGCATGGACGACGATGCCTACGCCGTCGTAAGCGATCGGGAACACAATGACCTGCGCCTTTTCCTCCGGGGTAAGCTCACGGGCCATCGCTCCGAGGCTGTTGCGCCCCGCGATGCAGTCTTCAAAACCGCGGGTGCTCCCGCCTCCTTGCGCCATCACGTCGAGTCCTTTTGTCCGGCGCAACTCTTCCGACGCCATCTGCACGATGGGATAAACAGTGCTGGCGCCGGTGACGACGATCTGCTCCGACTGAGGCCGGCGACAGCCGCCGGTGAACAAAACGGTGGAGGCGAAAAGGCCCGCCGCGAGGTACAGCGATGGCCTTTTTTTCATGAACTGGAGGGGTGGCAAGGATCGCTTTTCAAGCAGTTGTTCTTTTTGGCAGGGGAAGCGAAAGGAGTTTAGAAAGTCGATGTCTGGAGTGCCATGCTAAAGATAACTCGGGGTTTCGCGGGTTGTTTTACTTCGGGAGATCGTTGATCAATCTTGCGCGGTGGCTCGTTCGGTGGCGCTCCAGAACCAGGGCCTGGCCGTTCCTCCTGATTTGATCCAACGCGGCGTGATTCTGCTCGCACAGCACGTAACTCGCGCGATCTTCCAGCTTTTCGTCGCTGACAGACAAGTAGTGAAGCCCCGGCACGAAGCCCAGCTCTTTCAAAGGTCCTTCGATCGCGCTATCCGCCACCAGAAGCGTGCCCGTGGCCGGAATCTCGAAGTGCTTTGCCACCGCATATTGAAAGCGCGTGCAATCGGTAAAAGCGGTCCGGTGCTCCCAGATCCGCTGGGCGAAAGCGCGCCCGACCCGGCGATCGTTTCCGTATTCATATCCACAGTGGTAGCCGGGATGCGGCTGACGAACGATACCTGGAAAACCGCTTTCCATTAAATCGTTAAGTCTTTGCCGCATGGGGTAAGCCTGATCGATCGCCCCGCTCAAAAACAGCTCGTTTCTTGCCCGGCGATTAAACGGAAGTGCAAAATCCGGAGAAGCGGAGTGAGGCAGCCAGACCACACGTCGCGTTTCCGCCACCCTCGGAAAGTAATCGCCGACGCGATACGCATACGTTGCCAGCAGCGTATCGCAGAGCAGGAATGCTTTCTCCCGCATGTCTCTTGCACCGTGGTGATGCAGATCATCCGAAACGAACCATCTGGAGGCGGGCAATTTCTCCACCTCGCGATCGTGCTCGCATAGAAAACTTTCCCCGCCCCAGAAAAGAATCACGTCCGGGAACTCTCCGCAATATCGCGTAATTTTCTCTCGCATTCCTCGCCCATATAAAGTGGAAGGCTCCAGGTGCATCCATCCATAAGCCTCAATCAGCTCGCGAATGATGTAAGAGAACTCGCGGCTCACAAAATGGGAATAGGCGCCAAGCTCGGCGACGATCAAACGCATGGTCTGTCACTCCAGCGGCACCCAGGTGGAAGGCAGAACGAGCGATTTTCGCTTCATATCGAGGCCCACCACGTGGGCGCCGCCCGAGCCTACTCGCCGGTTCCGGGTGAACGTAAGGGCCGGCGTCTGTTCCGTATTGTAGCTGTAGAGGCCTTCCAGGATTTCGACCAGCTTTTCGCGGCTGATTTCCTTGCCCGACTGGCGCAACCCATGCGCGAGCAGTTTGGCTGAAGCGAGCGCCATTCGCGGGAAACTGCCGTCTGAAACCTGTGCGTCGCTCGCCAGCTTCGAGAGCTCGCTTTTGCCGGCTGATGTTTGATCGGAGGGAAGGGTGGGGAACGAGCAAAAAATCCTTCCGGCGAAACCGGCGGGCGCGGATTGGAGCTGGGGTCCGGCGAGGACGCCTGGCGCAAAGAGAAACGGATAGTTGTTCGCTTTAGCAGCAGCCTGGTAGAACTCATCCAAGCCGTTCGCGGGCGCGAACCAAAAGAGGGCGCGAACATCGCCGCTCCCCAGGAGGGCGGCCCAATCCGGCGCGGAAGTCTCCGCGAGCGCCACTTCGCGCGGTGCGCTCCAGCCGGCCGTAACGAGACGTTCGCTCATCGTTTCCGTCACGGCGCGGATTTCGTCATCCCCTTCGCGGCGGACCAGAAGCGCGGCAGAGTGGTGTAACTCCGGCAATTGCGTAGCGAAGCGGCAGAGCGCTTCGCCCTGACCCGCAAGGCCCGCCACCAAATGGAATACGTAGCGGCGCGCCGCAGGCTTGTCTTTAGCGTAGAGAGAGATCGGCCCGATCGACGGCACTTTGTTCTCCTCGAGATAACGGCCGGCTTCTTCTTCGCAGCCGGACGTATAACTCGAGATCAAGGCGAACGGCTGTTCGGTTTCGACGAAATCGCGAATCGCGCCGGCCCGCGCGTCCGGTTCGTCCGGAGAAGTGACGAAAGAGAGCTTGAGCTCGCGGCCGTAAAAGCCGCCCTGCTCATTGACTTGAGCGGCGAAGGCCGAGGTGACGGCGCGGATCGCCTGCGCAGAACCGGTGACGCTGGCCGGTGGCAGGACAACTCCTATTTTCAAGCTAGTCTCCGTCACGCCAGGATCAGATTCCCGGCCGAGTACCTCGAGGTAAGCCACCAGATCGTCCGCTTGTTCATGCGTGAGGTGGTAACGCGGCATCGCCGGATCGAGTCGATTGCCGCTGGCGTCCAACCCGAGCGCGATCGCGCGAATAATAAGCTTGCCGGAATAAGCGGCGCGCTGGCGGCGTCCCGCCGCGCTGCTGCCGGAGGGCTTGGTTAGCTCTTCCCAGCGAATATTTGCCGGGGTAACTCCACCTTCGGCCTGGCCGCGCCCGTCGCGGCCGTGACAATTGATGCACTTAAGAATGCCGGCCGGCACTTCCATTGGCGGATTGCCCACGGTTGCGGCCAGAGGAGATCCATCCAGCGGGACTCCCGTCGAATAGATTTGCCGGCCACGAGCAATTGACACGTCCTGCTCTCGCGGTTCGGCCGCCTTCTCGCCGGCCATCGCGAGAGCGAGCACGCCTGCCAGGATCGCGATGACCAGCGGGACGCGGCTAAGGTTTAGCCTCGCCCTCATCGTTCAGGACCGAACGGAAGCTCGCCGCGATGTCTTCCATTTGCGAAAGTCCCAGCACCTTTTTCCATAAGCCGGTCCGGTCGTTTCCCATGATGAACAAATTGGAATGGCCCTCCTTCTCCTCGACGTATTGGCCAAACTTGCGGAGCACTTGCTCGACCGTTTCGCGATCCCCAGTGAGGAAATACCAGCCCGGTTTCGCCCCGAGCCCTTGGGAATAGGTCTTGAGCTTTGCCGGCGTATCGACCAGTGGATCTACCGAGATCGAGAGGAAGTTCACGTCTTTGCCGAAACGATCGCCCGCCTCGGCCTGAAGCTGCGAGAGCTTAGGGAGCAGCACTTTGCAGACGCCCTGGCAGCTCGAGAAAAACGGATTCACGACCACGACTTTTCCCTTCAACAAGTCCTCGTACAACTTCACCTTCTCGCCGTTCTGGTCCGTGAGGACCGCGTCGCCAAAATATTTCTTCCCGGCGGAAGGCCTTTCCGCCAACTCGATGAGTTTGGTGTAGAGATTGTCGGGCGCGGTGATGTCTTCATAGGAGCGCACCCATTCACCCGTGCCCGCGTTTCCGAGGAGCACCACCGGCGCGGCGTGGTTGGTAGCGTCGAGCGCCTTCAACAGACTCTCGATATTTCCTTTCTCGCCCGTGAGCAGTCGCCAGCCCGGGCGGGCGCCAAATTGCTCGCCCCATTTCTTCATCCGCGCGGGCGTGTCGGTGACGGGATCGATGCTGATGGAGACGAGCGCAATGTCCTTGCCGAGCCGCTCGCCCAGCCGGTCTTGCAGTTTGGCGAAAGCAGCGCCCATGACGGGGCAGATGGCTTGACAGGTGGTAAAGACGAAATGGATCGCGACTGTCTTATTTCCAAGAATGTCGCTCTTGAGCCGGACCGCATGGCCATCCTGATCCACCAGCTCGGTGTCCGGCACATCGAGCTTGAGCGGCGACGCCGCGGCGAGGCCGGCGCAACTCCAGCCGCACATCGAGGCCGCGGCCAGGAAAAATTTAAGATGCCTTCTCAACATGGCGCGCAGCTCTTATTCATGGTTGCTCGCCGAGGCGCGGGTCGCGCTGGCCGACGGCGCGATCCGCAAAACAGGATAGTGCGGGTTTCCAAATTGCACGTTAAGCGAAAGGCATTGCGCGTGCGCATAATAAACTCCGGCGCGTGGCGGCGCCACCGCCACGCTATAGACGCCGTCTCCCTCCTCTTTCGCTACCTGACGTTCATGCCAATTTCCCGGCGCCATGATCACGATCACCATATCGCGCAGACCGGTAACCGGCGCGTTGGTTTGCTTGTCCGTGACGCGAAACTTGAAGGTCGCCATTGCGCCGGCTTTCTCCGGCATCGTCGGGACCAGCGGCGCGATCACCACTTTCGGCGTGTGGCGTTCCGCTTCGAGTGCGGCGTTGGGCGCGACGGCAAGTTCGAAGCCGTCAACGACCTTCGGTGAGTCGAGAAAAAAGATGACATCGTAAATGCCTGGCTTTCCGAGCTTGGCCACAGTCTCGTAGACACCGGGCGTGCCGCGCTCGCGCAGACTCCGATCGACCACCTGAACGGCCATCGGCTCGCGTTTGTAATTCGTGAATGTGCCCATCGGCGCCGCCATTCCCTCTTTGTAAAAATAGATCGCGCGGTCGCGAGTGTCCGCCACCAGGACGGCGCTTTCTCCCGGCACAGGCACGATCCGGGCCGCGGGGCTGCCGCGCCACGCCTCGCCGAGCGGGTGCCCGCCGGATGGAAAGGTGACTACCGAAAGCGGCTGGCCGCGCCGGCCGAGCTGCGAAAGCGGGAGCATAAAAATTTCTGAGCTGCTGAGATGATTGATGTAGGCCAGGTCGCGCGAAAACGAGATTTGGAATGGCGCTTTTCCCACCGTTCCGGTCTGAATGATTTCCGCGGACGACGCATCGATGACTTGGACTGCGTCCGTTTTTCGATTCACCGCGAGCACGTGCCGCCCGCCGGGCGCGGCGGCAATGTGGGCGAGTCCCGGCTGCGCGCGAATGGTCTTGGTCAGCGCCAGGGTTTTTGCATCGATCACCGCAATTTCGCCAGCCTCGGCTGCGCACACATAAAGCGCATCCGCTAACTCCGAATAGGCGGCAGCCACCGGCCGGCGGCCCACCTTGAGTTCCTTCACCTTAGCCAGGGTGCGCGTATCAAGGACGGAAATGGAATTTTCTTCGTCATTGGTGACAAAGACGTAGGCGCTATTGCTCGTAATCGCGATGTCGTGATTGCCGCGGCCAATGGGCAGCGTAGCCACGGGCGCGAAGGTATCCGTGCGAAACGCGGCCGCGCTCGGATTCGATCCGCCTTCGCCGGCCGCCCAGAGATATTGTCCATCCGGCTGGAGCGCGAGCCGGGTGGGCCGCAGGCCCGCGTCAATAAATTTGGCTACTTCCCAGCGCGAGGTATCGATCACCGCGATCTGCTCTTTCTCCGGAATCGAGACGAAGAGCTTCGATTGGTCCGGCGTCATCGCCCAGTCGTAGCCATTGGCCGGAAGCGGAATGAGGGCGAGCAGCTGCGTGTTTCCAAAACCGAAAAGCGGATCGACGACGGAAATGGTCGCATCACCGTTCAAAGCCAGAACGTAGAACGAATTTAGATCGAGATCGGCCTGGCCGAAGATGCCTCCGGTAAGGAAGCGCGACGCCTTTATTTTCGGCGCGTTGGCCGCCGGGATTTCGCCGTCGCGGCGCAAGCTTAGCCAGGCACGAGCAGTCGCGCCGCGGATGGGAACTTTCCCGGCCGGATCGGTCAGGGTGAAACGGAACCGCACCGCATCACCTTCTTGAAATGACTCGCCGCGTGCGTCGGGAGAAGCCACTCGCGCCACATCAAAGGTGACGCGGATTCCGTTCCCTTCAACGGTCCGGCGAGGCGGTTCCGGATCGCCGGCTTTCGGCGCTACCAGAGGGACGAGGGTGAGCAGAACCACCAGTGTCCGGGGGGAAAGCGAAGTCATGCCGGCAAGCCGAGGGTGTTCCGAGCCACGGCTGGGAGGGTATGCAATTTCGCTCTCCAGCTTCAATCTAATTTTGCCGGAATTTGCTTGGCGCGCCCGCTTGTTTAGTCGGAAATAGACCGCATGGCCGCACATCCTCCCGGCGAGACCACCAACCGGCGCGAGACGGCTTCGCCACTTCCGGCGAAGCTGGCGCGGGTCGTGGCGGCACGCTTTCCCGGCGAACCGCGCGCCGCGCATCTGGCCGAAGTTTTCCTGGCGCTGGATCATTACGACCGCCGCTTTGCCATGGAATTCGTATTACTTGGGCGCGGGAGCGGCGGCGCTTCGTGGAATCTCCGCTTGTTCGCGGCCCTGACGCTGGCCAATCAATGTCTCCGACTGACGGCGCATGCCACCAAGGAATTCAGCTTGCTGTTTGGCATCCTGGGGTTACTCGAACCGGGCGGGCGCGCGGTTCACGCTGATGTTCTGCGGCAAGGTTACACTTCGACTGAGATTTCGAAATTCAGCGCCGAATTTCTGCGCCATCTCCGCAGGCTGGAACGAATTCATCGTGGCTTGCGCGGTTTTCGCACGACGGCGAAGGCGTTGGATGACTTCATAATCATCTCCCGCGACCCCTGCAAAGTTGCGCTCGCTCGCTATCTTTTCACTCCGGCGGAAGTGGTCGAGCGAATGCGGAAACAGCTCCACCTTTCCTCGGGCATAAAAGCACTGCTCGAGGATATCGCTCAGGCAGAAGCGGAAAAGTATCTCTCCTGCCTGCCAGCCTATGAGCGGGAAATCGCGCGGCGGCTGAGCCAGCACGCGCAAATTCATTGGGCCTGCGAACGGACTTCGTCCGCGGTCAACCGGCTGCTCGAGAATCCCATCGACACGGTCGTTTGTGTTGTAAAACCGCCAGGCAGCTCGCTGGAAATTGAAATCAAGCGGACGGGCCTTCGCGGGCCGTTTCCGCTTGGGGCTGCCTATTTAGGCGTGAACGGCAATCCCGTGCCGCCATCGCATCGCCTGCAAGGAGGCGCTTCCACCGCGAGCTTGCGCTGGGAATCGAACCACGCCGCGATTTTGTCGAAAGTCTATCGCGCGGCCCACGGGAGCGAAGCTCCTGTTTCCAAATTGATCGCGCTGGCGAGTTATCGAGCGGTGCCGTGCCAAGGCCGCGAAGTGCATCTGCTCGATTACTTCACCGACCCCGAAATATTTGGCGCGGGCCATCAAAAGATGCGGCAACAGATGAAACAGTGCATCACCGCGTATGACCAGCAGTTCGGCGGTGATTTCGCTTATCTGCCGGGTGAGGCGGGACTCACCGGCCGGTTCCTCTATCATGTGTTGCCATGCCAGGGCCTGCTCGCGCAGACCACTTCCTACCGGCTCGATGCCCTCGCAAAATATCTCTCGCCCAAAGGCGCGGAGATTTATTTCCAGCGGGGACTCAAGCGCGCAAGTTACACTCCCGACGAGGCCCGACGCTTTGCCGATGCGCTGCTCGATGAAGTACTGGGCGTTTACCTCGCGCCCGCGATTGCTTACGAAGATCACGCTCGTTATCTCGAAGCAGCTTTTGCTGTTCCGGAAAACCGGCGGCGCGCAGACCGCCTCTACGCGGCGGCGGTGTCCGATCTTGGCTCGCTCTGGGGCACTATCCTCGCTCTCGGCGGCTTCACCTATGGCGAATCGTTCGTCGGCCGCAATGTCGGACTCAAGAGCACGTTCGCCGGCGGAGAATGGACTTCGCGGCTCCTGTCGATGGATCATGATAATCTCCATCTTCCGGACGAAGATGAGGAGGTCTTCTGGGCCCAGGGCGCCTTGAGAACAGCAGAGTTGGACGAGTGCTTCATCCGCGGCAATCCGGGACGCCCGGGACAGATCGACCGCGCCTCGCTGTTTTTCCTCGCGCTAATTTATCACGTGCCCGGCCCGGAGCGTGGGCGAGGGTTCGATTATCTAAACGACGCGATCAAGACCGCCTACACGCGCACTGGCCGGGCGCTGGAGCACGACCCGAAAGTACGGCGCCTTTTTTCGAAATCGTATCTCCGGCATCTGCGCGATTGGAACATCGTCGTCGCGGACTATCTGGGCGCCTGTGATGACGCCGCCCAGCTCGCGAAATGGAAAGCGCGTACGCAAACCTGGCTGTTGCAGCGGAAATACGATGAGGAGGTCGTTAGGAATTTTCTCACCGCGCTGGAGAAACATGGCGACGTGGCGAGACGCTATGCGTTTCTGTATTCGCCCAGTGCGCCCGCGCGGAAGGAGGAAGCCCCCGCATGAAAATCCTTATTGCCTCGGGCCACCGGTATCCGGCGCGCGATGGCGGCACGGCTTCCGACCGGATCGCGGATTGCCTGGCAAAAGGCATGGCGGAGCTGGGGCATCGTGTGATCTATAAATTGGAAGCCGGCGCCGCCAGCCCACTGCCTGAAGGAGTCGAGTTCGTTCGAAAGCGCCGGTACAATGTGAATGCGATGGTGCTCCAGGACTACAGTCCATGGGATTCACCGGAGACTCGCGGCATTCCGTGGGTGCGCCCGTATCATTCTCCCCGCAAACCTCGGGACAAGATGTGGTGGCACATCCGGCGGAACTGGATTTTTGTTTCCAAGACGCACGCCGCGTCCTTCTATCGCCACCGTTACGTTATCAATGGGATCGACCCGGACGAGCTGATCTTTTCGGAGGCCAAGGGCGACTATTTTCTCTTTGTCGTGGCGAATCTCGCTAACTTGCAGCTCAAGGGCTTCGAGGTGGCGAGATCGCTGGTGCGGGCGTGCGGCCTCAAGCTCGTGGTGGCCGGCGGCTTCGCCAGGCAGAGACCGGCGCCGGCATTGTTGGAGAGTTTTGCGCGGGACGGCATCACCTATGTCGGGCACGTCTCGGGCGAGGCCAAGGCGGAGCTTTTTGCCGGCGCACGCGCGCTGCTTTTTCCCACGCGCGCGAACGAGACGTTTGGCCTGGTGGTGGCGGAAGCGTTGATGTCCGGCACGCCGGTCATTTGCAGCGACCGCGGCGCGTGCCCGGAACTGGTGCCGCCCGAAGCCGGCTTTGTTTGTTCCAATTTCAGCGACTACATTCGCGCGGTTGAAAATGCTAGCCGGATCTCTCCCCTGGCTTGCCGTCTTCTCGCTTTGGAACGCTACCACTATCTCCGGATGGCGCGCGACTACGTCACGGAGCTGGAAAAAGAGATCGCGCTCTGGTCCTCGGTGCCGACCCGCAACGCGCGGCGTTGGGTGAACCTGGATCTCGGGCCGACGCGCTTTGCCGTCGGCATTTCGTAGTTATCCCCGCGACCCATTTCCGGCCACCCGGCCTTTGAGCGCGGGATGGAACCGGAGCACTCGCTGCACTTCGTGCTCGATGAGAAAGTAGCGGAGATTGCGATTTTTCCCGAAGCCGTGCCCGGACCAAATGGCCGCGTCGCCCAGGCAGCGATTGCAAGAGAAGCGGTGCAGCGGAATGACGGCGCAGTCCACCCGCGACTCGTCTCTGGCCTGGAGCAGCGTGCATTGGTCCCAATACCATTCGCCGGGCCGGTGTGAATAAAGCGTCTCCGAATAATGGTCCCATTTGACCCAGCAATCCACGAGCTCCCGCCCATCGCGGCGCACTAGGACGATGCCCGAAGGCGTGAACCCATCCGGCGACACTTTGCCCTGCCAAACGCCATCGGTCATGAACAGCGCGGCCTGATGGTCATCGAGCAACGACCAGAGGTCTGGGAGCGGCCGCCGCACGAGCATGTCCGCATCGAACATCCCAAACCACGGCTCCTCGGGGAAAGTATCCATCGCCCTTTGCAGGACCATCGTCTTGCGGCGCGCCATTTCCTCGCGCCGCGAAGCTTCGTTGCTGACCAGTGTTTCGCTTGTTACGAGGATGCGCGGATGCGCTTGCTTGAGCTTCGCCCGTTGTGGGCCGCTCAAGTTCACCGTGTCGGCCAGGACTTTCTTGCGCGGCTCGTGCAAAGCAAGCGAGCGGATCATGACCAATCCCCATTCGTAATAAGCTGCGTCGAATTGCAGGACGATCATGGCCATTCTCGACGCGCGGAGGGCGGCAAGGAGACTTCGGTTTACTTTGTCAGCGTCACTTCGGCGTGGCCCAATTCCTTGTCATCCTTCGAAATCACTCTTACGCGAAGAGTGCCTTTGTCCGAGGGCGCGAGTTCCTGGGAAATCAGCCTTCGCAAAACGGGCTTTTGGGAAGCGGAGTTTTGGGAAAGTGGAGAGTTCGTAGCCGGCGGAATGATAACCAGCGGTTTGCGCGGCCGATCTGCCGGGAGCGGTCGCCAATCCGCCCCGTCCTTGATCTGCCATTCCACGGAAAGCCCTTGAGGATTTTTGACGCTGTTCAAGGTAATCTCGGCCCACGCGAACGTGCGACCCGAAGCGTTGAGTTTGAGAGTTCCACCGAGATCTTTCGCCTCGCCCCCTTTATCGGGGAGGGCCGCGAAAAGTTTAACGGTAGCGGATTCCCCGATCTCGGCTGGCGGACTTGCCTGGGACCAGGCGGTCAATGGAACCAACAATGCGAGAAGACAGAGGAGACGAAGCGAATCAAGGGCAGGCATTTTCATAACATAGGGTGGCGATCTGGGGTTCGATGAAGCAGGTGCGTTTCAGGCGTTCGTAAAGACAGTCCGGGTCGTGCGCGGCTCTCTTGTCGCGGCCGCCGCGGCGCCACATTTCATTCCACAAATGGACCGCGTGCGTCTGCTCGGCGAATGGGGTTGCGCTGGGGGAGAGTAACGCTTCCCATTCGTCATAGGCAAACGGACAAAACACCTCCGCGGCTTGGAGGAACGAGCCGAGGCCAAATTTGTTGATCGCGCGCGCCATGAGCTTCGGGCCGAACTCGCCCCAGGCCGCCCCGGCGGGGTCGGGAGAGGCAAGGCAGAGAAGCCAGTTGAACGCCATGATCTCACTCCCGGCGGGCACCTTGATGACCGCGCTCGCGGCCACTTCGTGTCCCTCGACGCGCTCCGAGGCGAAGACGTAGGGCTCATCGAAGGCGAGCGGCTTGAGGCAAACCACGTCGGTATCGACCCACCATCCGCCCTTTTGCAACAGGAGCTTGTAGCGAAAGAAATTTGAAAAGGCGGCGTAACTCGGATGCTTCCTGTATTGAAAGACAGCGGTTTGCGGCAAGATCGCTTCGGCATTTTTCACGAGCGCGCCCTCGGGCAAATTCCCCACCTCGCCGTAGCTGTAAAGATGATACTCGTGTCCCTGCGCGAGAAAGGAGGCGATGGAAAGCTGTTCCATCGGCGAAAGCTCGCCTCCGATCCACAGGCTCTGGATAACCTCGTTCATCGGTCGTATTTCGGCGCGCCGCCCCAGCCATCCACGCACGCCACCCAGCCGTCGCCGGCATTGCGGTGTGCGTCCACGTGATGCATTCGGTGCGTCCGCCATCCGCCGTGGTTGCCCGCCTCGAGCACCGGCCGCGGCGACGCGGGCTGCTCGCGATAACTGTCGCGGGTGAGATGAGTAATTTCGAAAGCCCACACGCGGTGGCCATATTGTTCCTCGCAATCCTGGGCAAAGCGCACCATTCGCCCTTCGTCAGAGAGGATGGGTCCCGCCGGCCGAGCCTGGGAACGTTTGTCCGCGATAATCGGGCTGGCCGGATGTTCTTCCCACGGCCCGGCCAACTCCGGCGCACTGAACAGCCGCAACGACCGGTGCGCGTGCGGCGTGTCGCAGACAAAAAGCCACCAGCGATCGTCGTGCCGGAAAATCGTTGGATCAGCGTATTGCTCCGAAAGAGGCGTGTGCACGTGTTCCCAATCAAAGGGGAAATCCCGGCTGCGATAGATGCGCACTTCCTCCGCGTCGAGCGTCTCGGGAATCATGTAATAATCGCCCTCCCAGGCAAAGACGTGCGGATAGGAAAGATGAAAAGGCTCGCGCAGCACGATCTTTTGGTATTCCCAGTTCGCCGTGTCGCGGCTGATGGCCAGCCCGATCTCACCTCGATCGCTCTTCTCCGGCAGCACCTCAAAGAAAAGATACCAGAGCTGGCCCACGCGGATCATGAACGGATCCGCGACAAACTCCGCCTTCACGTCCGTGATGTCGCGGGCGGTGAGAATGGGATTCCGGCCTTCGCCGGGTAAGGCCCACTCCAGCGGTGAATCACCACGGAGGATGCCGATTTCCCACATAGATCCGGAAGAGTTCGCTAAGGAGAAAATGCCGCGCCATCGTTTTCGCGTTGCATGACGTAATTCTCAATGGATAACGGCGCGGGAATGGCGATCGTGGCCGTGGCGCCTGCGGTCCCGTCTTCGCCCATAGCCGCAACTTCAATGCGCGCGGGCGCCAGCCGATCCGTTTTGGCTGTGAACGTCCATCGCCCGTCGGGCGCGACTGGCGTCGTACCCAGCTCGACTGCGCCATCCGCATCGGTTGCGAGCGAGATCCGCAACTGCCTGGGAAGCGATCCCTCCCCAACTGCCTCCACGGCGCCGCTCACTTGCGCGATGCCCTTTTCCAGGGCCACCTTTTCGATCACCACCTTCGCGGCCGTGACTCGAAACACACCCCACGTGCCGGCCCGGCTCGCGGTTTGGTAGGTGGTATACAAATAATCGCCCGCGACTTTACTGCGGCCGCCGGCGCTTGGGAAGACCAGATCGAATTTCTGGCCTACGCCCCCTTGCACGGCGCCCTGCGTCTCGGAGAGCGGATTGTCGCCGATCTTCGAGGAATCGAAGATGTAGGGTTCCTCCTGCCAATGATGGCCATGGACGATGAAGACGGGCGGGGCGTTGATGGCATTGCTGGTGGCCGTGCTGGGAACGAGCATTCGGAAGCGTGTGGACGTGCCGGCTGCGGCAACGAAGACTGGCGTTTGCGGGTCGGACGGCGGGTTGAACATCTGATTAGAGAAGCTCAGCGAGTAACCGGCCGGCGCAGGCTGCGGGAAATTTTGGGCGTTACTCGGCAGTCCGCGAATCCCAAACGGTTCCGACCGGTAATTTATTGCCCCGACTGTGCTTCCCGCGACACCCGCCAGGACGCTATTACCCGCCGCCGAGTTGGCCACCATGTTCTGGTCGATCACCACGAATTCGCGGAAGCCGGGAGCGAAAGGAACCGTGACGGTGGCCGAGGCGCGGCTCGAGACGTCCTCGACCCAAGTAGAGCCTTCCGGTTCAATGATCAGCGCTCCGACCATTCCGAATTGAGGCTGGAGAAGTTGGTCTGCCGAAGTGAGGTTCGTGGCGCCAAACTCGATCGGTTTCGCCTGGATCTTTCCGTCTTCGCCCCGCTTCAGCTCGCCGGCATACCAATAGAAATCGCGTGTTTTGCCTGGGTCCACGAGCTGATCCTTCGGGTTGAACCCGACAAGGACACCGTTTGCGTTGACTGGGTCGTAGCCGACCAATTGCGGATGCAAGCCGACCTTGGCGGAAGTTTTCATGTCAGGTTGCGGCGCATCCGGGCCACCTGTGAAAGGAGTGCCATATGGCAGCGTCTGCACATCCGTGAGCGCTTTGCTTTTCACATCCAAACCATTGTGCAACGTCACCTTGATCCATTGGCCGGCTGCGGCCCGGAGGATCAACGGCTCGACCGTGACGCCCTTTTTTAAACTTTTGCCGTCGGGCGCAAGATCCTTGGTACGGACGTAAAGGACGGCTTCATTGGTAGAGAGCTGACTGCCCGGATCGCGGCCATTGTAAACCAGGCTGCCATTCTTGAGCGGGTCCTTATCCGTGAGCACGTCCGCCGTCACGGCCGTGACATCGTAGGGTTGCTGAAGATTCGTCGGGGCCTTCTCATATCCCTCCTTGAAAAGGTCCTTTTCAGAAGGTTCGATTTTCGGATTGTTCGGGAGCGGCTGCACGCCCGGAACTGGAGCCCCATAAGCGCGCATGATTCCCCAAAGCCCGTTGTTCAATCCCACGATGTCGGAACTGGGCGAATAAAAATAATCGGCAAAGGGCGGCAGCGGCGGGGCGGGGAGAGATCCGTGTTTAAAGACCGTTCCAGGCAGATCGAACAGCATCTCGTAATGTTCCGAGAGTCCCATCAGCTGCGCGTTGCGCCAACCCGAGTTCGGGTTATCGGGCTCGTAGAGCCATTTCACCCCCTGGACCTGAAAGGCGTGCGCCTGCGTGTGTGCGCCGACGAGGGTGCGAATCTGCACCCGATCGTTCGCGTAAGCCTCCAGCAACGGCGTGTAGGGATCGGTTCCCTTTGCATTCGGCACGAGCGGAGTTTTGGGAAAGCCGGGCTTCCCGTCGGGCTGGAGGTTGAGGTCGGGATCGCTCCGCGGGATCGAGCTAAAGGCCAGCGCCAGGTCGGCGTTGTCGCTCATGTTCGGCGGGCAGTTGACCCGGAATGGCACCGGCTCGTTGCGATAATTTAGCGAATAGGTGCCGAACTGATTCTGGCTCACGATTTGAGCGAAGGGACCTCCATAGACGGCGTTTTCATTGTCGCCCGGGGGATTGAGCGCAAACTTCCCATCCGCCCACCCGGGTGAAATATCCGGCGTGTAAACCAACAAGTTCTTGATTGTCTTGCCGCCAGTCGTGGATTGCGCTTCGAAAAGGGCGCGGACGATATATTTCGTCCCGGGCTTGCCCGAATAGGATCCGTTGATTTCGTTGGCCGCTTCCGTGATCGTCCATTTCTCCCCTTTCGTCACGACGGCCACCGTCGCTTTTTTCGAGAGTGGAATTCCAAACTGGGGGAACAATTCTGTGAACGGCGCGGCACCGATGGCCTGCGGCGGCGGGACTGGAAGCTTGCTCTGGTCCAGATCGGCGACGTAGAGTGGCAGATAGGTCGTCTTGAGACTGGGGTTGCTATTGGCCTGGGCAATGTCGAATGCCGGCGAGGCGCACGGCTCTTTCTTCGGGTCAGAACCGCAATCCTTGAGATCCGGATCCGGGTCGAACATTTTGGCCGAGGGTTTCTTCCGGCTCTGTTTCGTGTAGGCCAGCTGCATGTCCTGGAACTCGAGGATAAACTCGCGATAGCTGTCGCGTGGATCGTCGGTCACGATATATCCGTGCCAACTGGTCGGGCCGCCATCGAGGCGGGTATTCATCCGCAGCCCATCGGGCAAATACCATTCCGAATTCTCCGGCTCGACGATCATACCCGCGTAGAGACCCGCCTGCTGGTGGGTGGACGGCCCGAAATGGTCGTGCGTGAAAACGGTTCGCAGAGTCCGGTCGACTCCTTCATTATTGAGGAGCGCATCTACCTCCCACAATTGGATCGTCGTTTGGGCGCCGTCCCATGCATCGGAATGGACGCCCGTCGGCGGACCAAACACGGAGAGCACGTTGGGATTCGGATTTGTCCATGTCGGAACACCATTGGCATCCAGTCCGGCAAATTTACTGTCGGGAGGCGGGTAGTAATCTTTGACCTTCTTGAGGGTAAGAATTTGTTGCGCCGCCTTATTCACAAATCCCGTCGCCGGGTCGAAGGCAAACAAACCGCCCTTGGCATTGATGGAAGAGATCCGCTCCTGGACCTCGTCGGGGGCGTAAGTGCCGTCTTCATAGTTGAACCCATTCTCCGCGCCGTCGGAGGAAGTCACGTCGAACTTCACCAGGTGGATATGCTGCCCCACGATATCCGTCGGCGTGCGGACCTGGAAATCGTCCAGCTGATAGTAGCTCGGCAGCAGATTGGTGTGCCAGTATTGGATGCTATCCGAAGTATTGGTGCGGAAGAAGAACGGCTGCGGCGGGCGCGTAGTGTCGACCGTCGGTTTCACATCCTGCCAGAGCGAAATCATTCGCTGTTGGGGATAGTGCCAGCCTTTCTTATTCAAAACCGTGTCGATTTGAAATACGGCGGCTTGATACCGGCGGCGATGCGGGTTGGCATTCCCTTCATCCGTCACCGCTGGATCGGCGTAGGGCGCTCCCGGCGTCGGAGGCAAACCGTTGAGGATGAAATTACCGGGATCGCCATTGGGTTGCGTCGTCGGCCGGGTCCGCGTGGCATGTTCCTTCATGGCCGCAAGCTCCACCGGCGTGCCCTCCTCCGGGAGCTGGAAAGCCGACAATTCGCCGCCGGGAATAATATTTTCATCCTTATCGCGCAGCGCGGTGTCTTTGCTGAAGTCCCAGCGCGTGTGGAACTCCTTGACCACCTTGCCATCCAGGACCAGGTGGCGCGGCAGTCCCCCATCGAGATAAATCTTCCTATCCTTGCCGGGGCTTGGGTCTGGCGATGGGCTCGGGCTCAAGATCGCCTTGCCGGTATCAGGCTCCTCAAGCCAGGCGAAATCGAGCGGCGGGTGCGGCGGACGGTGCCCTGAGACTCCTGGGATGAAGAAGGGATAGCCCGGGCTCCGATATGTCCCGTCCTTTTCCTTATGGACGAGGACTCGCCGGCCTTGCCCCCCTGGCGACCAGGGCGAAAGGTCCGTGAGCTCCACTTCGGCCGGCATCGGGGCCATCCCCAAAGTGGGCAATGGCACGATCGCCGGGATCGGGGTGCCGTGCTCGATCTCACCATCCGGCAAGGCGCGGTTAACCCCACTGAGGGGTACTCCGTTTTTGTCCAGCAGCGTTCCCCCCTCGAACACGTCGTGAACGCGCCACAGGGCCCACATGCCTTGGGCAAAATGGGGATAAAAGTGGCAGTGGAAAATCGCATCGCCCACCGTCTTGTTGCGGTTGCCGCTGCCGTTGTAGGTGATCTCCAAAGTGAAGGCCGAACCCGGCACGATGAGCTGGCTATCCAGATAATGGCCATTGTCGCTATCGGGTGAGCGCAACCACTGGTGCGCGTGCAAATGATGGACGTGCGACGGGCCGGGTCCCGCATGGAGGATGCGGAACTTCACGTGGTCGTTCATGTAGCTGTGGTAGACGTTCGACGGATCAGCCGGAAAAAACGCCTTGGTCGCTTTGATGGGCGGCGCGGGCAGCGGAGCGTAGTCGTCGGTGACAGGCGCGCTCACTTGCTCCGGGCGCGGCTGCGGCGGCACTAAGGCGGCGGCGAGCTGTGCGGAGACAGACCCCGGCGGAACCTGCGTCCTCAGCGCGCGGTGCTCATCCGGGTTACCGACCATTGCGTTGGAAGCATTCGCCGGATGATCCACCACCATGGCCGGATCGCCCACCGCCCAGGCGCTCAGGAAGAATTCTTCAAACTTAAGGTCCACCGCATCCCGATTTCCCATCGGTCCCACCCCCAGCCGATTCGCCACGATCTCAGGGCCGATGGCGGCCGAACCATAATTGATGGCGAAGTTATCGGCGCCAGGCTGAATGACGTTGACCAGATTCGAGTTCGCAAAAGAGGCAAAGCTTTGTGTGGCGAAAAAGGCTTGATGATAAATGATTGTGTACTCGCGGTAGGGCTGACGGCGATCCGGCGAAGCCGGGTTCTCCCGAAAGGTCGGGCTGGTGTTGGCGTATGAGAACCTCCCGGCGTTCGGTCCGGTAATCACGGCAGTGAGATCGCTATAAATCAGCTCCAGCTCGGCCTTGAAAATCTGGAGCTGGCGGGCCTGCGCTATCTGCGCTGTCGATGGGAGGTTCGCCGTCACGTAAAACGCCTTGCCCTCATCGGTGATCAGCCAGCTATAACGATATTGCTCGACCACTTTCGCGCCGGCCGAAAGCTCCTGTTTCTTTTCTTTAAAGATAGCCCGCAGCTTGGCCGGAATGATGCCAGCGTCCAGGTCGGTCAGTTCTTCAATGTAATCGGCCGGGTTTTGTTTCTGCAAAGGCTGGTCGTACAAGGCCGCGCCAACTGGGTTTACTTGCAGCATTTGCAGCACAGGCGCGCCAGGCTTTTGCCCCTTCGCCGGATAAACGGCGTTGTAATAGATCCGCGGCTGGCCGGTGGCGGTATGGATACGTTTTCCGCCCGCGCCTTTTTCATCCACGAAGACGGTGACACTGGAACGCTTGTCGGCGACGTGGCTTTCCAGCGTTTTCTTGGTAAAGTTTTCGGCTCCCGGCGGCGGTTTTTCGGCCGTCGGCGCGATCTTTTCCGCCGTCTTGGGGGGTGGATCGGCTGCGACGGGAGCTTCGACTAATTCCTGGGAATATTTTTTCAAGTCGGCCTCGGTCAAAGTCGCTTGGTCCAGTTCGTCATGCGTGATCTGGCTGCGATACCATTCCGCCCCTTCGGGCTCGACGTGGATCGCGCCGAACAAACCTTCCTTGGCTTGATAACCACTTTCCATGTCGGCGGCGCTATAGATGAGGAAGGTTCCTTCCTCTGCGGCGTACCATTTATAGATCTTGGTCTGTCCGTTTTCGGCGAGGCTGCTTGGATTATTGCCGACCCGAGAGGAGTCGCTGGAGATGTCTCCCACCAGTTCCATCCCGGCCGCATGGATGCCCGCCCAGCGAGTCGGTCCGGGCACCCCTTTGGGCATTGTGGGCACGCGGTTGTCCGCTGCCACCGGGTCCTCCTTGAGCAGGTTCAAGAAAGTGATCTCCAGGCAATCGCCTTTGTTCGCGCGCAGGACGAGCGGACGCGCGCGTTTGTCATCGCGAAGGCGCACACCACCGCAAAGCGATTTGGGGTCCTTGATGTTTTTCAGGTCGTCCGGCAGCGGCGAGCCATCCATGTTTGTCACCACATCGCGGGCCAGCGCGTAGATCATGCCGCCGGGCTGCGCCGCGCCGAGGCGATTCCACATCCAGGGTTGGTCGAGCGCGACCACCTGCACCTTGATGGTACGGTTACAAATGATGGGGGATTCCTTCGCCCATGCCGGCGGGCCCAAGGCGAATGCCAGGAGCACGATGGCGCCGTAACTGCGGAGTATATTTCTGTATCTCATTGCGGCTTCCTTTGATGAATGGCCGCCAACGCAGCCGAGTTTATGGTTGCCCCTTAAAGTTCCTTCTCTTCTCAACCGAGGCCCGCACCCCGGTTGGGACTTCCGCGGCGCCACTTGTGCGGCGCAGCATTACTCCGATGAGAACGCCAGCCGGGTTTGAAGAATTTCCGGGCGTTCGCATGCGGGAAGAGTTGTCTGAATCCAAATTGAAGTTTGTTATTTACCGCCCTTTTTCCCCTTCTTGCCCTTCTTGCCTTTTTTCCCCTTCTTCCCCTTCTTATTAATGGGCGCTCCCAAAGCTTGGGCGAGGGCGAGGAATAAGTTCTTCGCGGTATATTCGTCGAGCACCACTACCACTGGTCCCCCGCTCGGCGTATAGCCTCCCCCTTTCTTTCCCTTTCCGTCCTTTCCTCCCTTGCTCCCCTTGGATCCTTTAGTTCCTTTTGTGCCCTTGGTTCCCTTCGGCCCGCCACCTAATGGTCCTGGGCCCTTTCCGCCGAGTTTAGATTTCGCCTTGCTCATCGATGTTCCTTTCGTGGTCGAGATTTTTACCTCTAACCCGACACCCGAGATGGGCGATACCGGCACTTCCAGGGGGCAAGATCAGGGGCTAACTATGCGCAGCTTGTCTTACGCTGGCGTTTCGCGTCAATCATATTTCGCAAAATTTTTCTTGACTAAATCTTTAGGTGCGATGCCTGCCCCCGGAGAAAGACACAGCGCCGACCCGGGCGAGTCGAAGGTCCGCAAACCCCCGCCTGGCGCCGCTTCTGGGTCGCCACCCGCGCAGAGCTGGCGCAGGCCTTCTTTCGTAGTGGTGAAATACTCGCGGAACCGCTCCCGCCGCGCTCGCGGGCAGTATCGCTCGGTGTCGCATTCTAGGCCGCGCAGCAGCCGGTCGCTGTCCGCGTCGTCCAAGTCTATGAAAGTGGCGAACGATCCGACCGTGCCGTGCTCGGCGCATTTGCTGAGACTGGCCCGCATCTCCATGCGCGAACAGACGACGTTTCCGTCATTGATGATGAAATAATCTTTGGTTCGCCCAAATTTTTCCAGGCCCGCGGCATAACAGTCCTCCTGATGCCCCGCCCGCACATAAACATATTCGCAACCGGGCGGCAGCGCCTCCGCGGTCAGGCAAGGCCTTTCGTTTTGTTCCACCACCAGCACCGAAAACAGCCCGCCGTAATGCCGCGCCAGGAAACGAAGATTTCGCAGCCCGCGCTCGCGGTTCCCATTCTCGCGGTAAGGAATAATCACGGCCGTTCGCTTTTCCATCGATTTCATCTCGTCGCCGCGCAGCACCATCGAGTCGCGAATATACCAATGGTTCGAGAGCACTCCCTGCGCGTCCGAGTAGCTGTCATCCACCCACGCCAGATGGGGCACGAAGCCGTAACAATTGAATCGCCGCTGGAGTAGCCAATTGCTCCGGTCCACGGCGCGCCGGGCCCGGACGTTCAGGAAAATGAACGCGTCATAGACGCTCTGCCGCACGGCATACATCAAAGTGGAGAAAGAACCATGCAACCGGGCAATCCCCGGCGCGACTGGTATAGGCGGATCGTGGTGCAGGCAGCCAAAGAAGAGCATGTCCCAATCAGCCGGCAGCCCGCCCACGCGCTTTTCGAATTGCTCGTGGAACTCCTCCGCGAAAAGCACGTCGTCTTCCATGATCAGAACACTCTCGCGTTTTTGCGCGCGCGCCTCGCGCACCACGGCCAGGTGGCTTTGGAGACATCCATAGGCGCCCGCCGATTCCGGCCACTCCGCTGGTAACTGCACGCTCCTCCCGTCCAATGCCGGAAACCGCTCCACCGCGCCCAATCCCATCTCCACAAAGCGAGACTGCATCCGTTCCCACCGTTCCGGGCGACGATCGAGATTGATGCAAACGCGATGCGGAAACAGCTCGCGAAATTTGGTTCCACTTTGGGTCATGATGCGTTACAACCCACGTGCGCCAGCGGGCACGGGCAGCGCCTCCAGATTGCTCTCCAGATTTCCCGCGCTTGGGCAGGCCAGCTCCACTTCGTACTCCCGCACGAACCCCGCGGCCATGCGATGGTAGTGATATTCTTGCATTGCTTTTTCCCGGCAAACCGCAGGTTGAATCTCACCGGCTTTTTCAATCGCTTGCCGATAGTCGTTCCGGTCGCGGCAAACAAAGCCGACCTCGGGCGAGATCACTTCAGGACAGGCGCCGCGATCGCTGCAAATCACCGGCGTTCCGCTCATGAGCGCTTCCGCCATGGCGAGGCCGAAAGCCTCCTCGAGCTGTGTCGGGTTTAGGAGCCCGCGCGCGCCGGCCAGGAGGTCCGCCTTTTCCTGGCCGCGGACATCGCCCATGTACTCGGCGCCCGCTCGTTCGCAGAGAGCCCCGATCTTTTCGACAACAGAAGCGTCCCCGCTGGTGCCCGCGACAACGAGCCGAAATTTCATTTCCGCAGCGAGCTGCAACGCAATCTCCAATCCCTTTTCCACCGCCCAATCCATGCTCGACATGAAGATGAAATAATCCTCTTTGCGCTCGCGATAGCGATAGGCGGCGGGATCCAGCCCGTTATGGACAAATCGGCTTCGCCCATAAAGCCGCGCCAGCGTCCGCGAAACGAAAATCCAATTTTCGCCGGCATGGCTTCGATCGACACCGCGCGGCTTGATGTCGAGATGGCAAGTCGTTACCCAGGGAATTCCCCGCTTCCGCGTGTGGTCCATGAGCGCCGCGTGACTGCGCGAACTGGAATAATTATGGAGGATATCCATCTCTTCCGGCGGTGCATCGACCAGTCGCACGCCGGCGGGAAGCGGCGTTGCGGCCCCCGCTTCCGAATAATAAAAAACTTCATGCCCTAATTCTGCCAGGCCCTTCGCCAGGGTATCGTGCACGAAATGGCCGGAGCCGGACGGCATCTCGCGTGGCGCCCGTCCGGAGCCATGGGTGAAAGCCGAGCCGTAAGGTTGGTTCGACCAAAGCAGAATCCGCATGGCTTACATTGGCTGCCGCTCGAAATCCGCCCACGCGTCCGCGAGTGGGCGATCCGGCGGCGGCGCGATGAAATGCAGGCTCCTCTTCCCGGCGCTACCGCGCGCGAGCAAGAAAGGCGTTTGTTGCGAGGCGAGATCATATCCGCTCGTGACGAAACGGATGATGAATCCAAGCCGCTGCGTGTCAGACCGGTTCGGGCGCGACCCGTGAATGATGGCGGCATGGTGCAGCGACATCTCACCTGCGCGCAAAACGACGTCCGCCGCGTCCGCCTCATTCACCTTTACTTGAATCTCGTATCTCCCCTTGAGAAGATTCGCCGCGTCGCCCGTTTCTTCGTGCGGCAGCACGCCCTCGCGGTGCGAGCCGGGCACCACGCGCATGCAGCCATTCTCCGTGGTGCTGTCCCGTAATGCGATCCAGGCCGAGAGCGATGGCGTCAGATGCAGGTTCGAATAATAGTTGTCCTGATGCCAGGCGACGAAGGCCGGGTCCCGGGGATACTTGCAAAGCACAAGAGATCCCGCGATGAGCAAGTCCGGCCCGAGAAGTTCCTCCACGGCGTCGAGCACCGCCGGCTCGGTCGCCAGACGATACGCCCAGGCGAAATGCACCACTGGATTTTGGAGCCGATAAAGCGGCCGGCCGGCATACTGTTCGAGCTCTGCAAAACAGGCCTGGTAGGCAGCAATCTTTTCCGGCGAAAGGACCGGGATGGGAAAAACGATGCCGTCGCGCTCAAAGAGCGCGGGCGAGGTTTCGGTGGTGATCATGGCTGGTGATGGCGCCGGCTTCATCGAGCGCGCGCTCTTTTTGGCGGATCAAGGGGAGAACGTCGCGGCCGAAAATGATCATCTCATCGAGCTTCGGCCAGCCGGCGAGAATGAACTGCGTCACGCCCGCCCGTTTGTAATCGATGAACGCCGACGCGACTTCCTCCGGGCTGCCGACCATGGCGATCGCCGCGCCGCCGTGCGTCCGCACAGCGCCCGTCCAGAGCCAGGGCATGGGCCATTCGCCTTCCGCCATTTCGTAAACCTGCCGGATGGAAACCGAATCGCTCTTGCGCATGAACTCGCGTTCCTGCTCCGCGTCGCGCAAGGCGGGATCGAGGCCGGAGACCAGCTCGTAGGCTGCCTTCACCGCGGCCTCGCGCGTGGGCCGGCAAATCACACAAACCCGCACGCCCACTTCCTTGCCCGCCGCCAGCACGGTCCGCGCGTCCGGTTCCAGGTTCGCCGGTGTATCCGCGAGGCGCATCCAGCAAGAGCCTTGCGATATCGCGAGCGCGCGCGCTGCGTCCGAGCCGCCGCCGATGAAGATTTCCGGGCTCGTGCGCGATCTCGAAACGAACGCGGTATTCAGCCGCCCATTTTCAATCTGATAATATTTGCCGTGAAAATTGACCGGGTCGTCGCTGTGCCAGAAGGCATGGCAGATGGCAAGAAACTCTTCCGTCCGCGGATAACGTTCATCGTGGCCGAGGAAATCGCCGTAGTAGCGTTGCTCCAGCGGCGAATGGCCGGCGACGATATTCAAGCTGAACCGGCCTTGGATGAGCGCGGAGAGCGTGTTCAGTTGCTGAACAAAAGTCGTCGGCGGAATTAGCCCGGAACGATAGGCGACGATGAGCTCAATTTTTTCCGTGGCGAGGCCGAGCGCGGCCGCGAGCAGGATCGGGTCCGGTTTCGCCGCGCCGATATCGGTGAGCAGCCCGGTCATTCCGCATTCCTCCGCGCGCCGGCAAAATTCCACTTGCCGCTCCAAATCGGGGAGGCCAGTCTCGCGCCGGTTCCAGCCGGCCGCGCGCGTCATGTTCGCGGTTTCCCCGCCTTGCAAGAGCCGCCAATGGAATTTCAGTTTCATCTCGAGATCGACGCGCGCAAATCATCGGCGATGTGCGGCGCTACCGCCGCAGCCAGCCGCGGTCGCACTTCGCCAGCAAATCGCTTCATCTCTTCCACGTCCGGCCAGCCCATGAACAAAAATTGGCTGATGCCCACTTCCTCGAAGGCGCGAATCGCTCCCGCTACTTCGTCGTACGAGCCGACGAGCGCAATCGCCGGCGCGCCGAGATAAGGCACCGCGCCGGTCCAAAGCCACGGCTTCACCCAGTCGCCGCGATTCTTCTCGGCAAGCGCGAGCGTTCCTGTAAAAGCCACGGAATCCGAGCGCGCCGAAAATTCCGCGTGCACTTGTCGCGCCTTGCCGCCGATGCGCTCGAGGAGCGCGTAGGCATCGGAGACCGCCTCCTGGCGGCTCGATCGCGCAATTATCGAGAGCAGCAGGCCGACTTCAGTTCCGCTCTCGACCACAGTTTGTACTCGAGGCGCCATTTCTTCCGGAGAACGCGGCAACGTCCAGAGACAATCCGCGTGTCGCATCGCCAGATTCAGGGCCGCGTCCGAGGCGCCGCCGAGAAAAATTTCCGGCCCGCGGCGTTCGCTTGAGACAAATGGCGTCTTCACCGCCGCGTCTTCGATTTCGTAATAGCCTCCCTTGAAGCTCACCGGCCCTACATCCGCCCAAAGCGCGCGGCAAATGGAGAGGAACTCATCCGTGCGCGCATAGCGCTCGTCGTGGCTGAGAAAATCGCCATACGCGCGTTGCTCTTTCGGCGTGTGGCCGCCCACCACGTTGAGGCAAATTCGTCCGTGCGTGAGCGCGGAAACCGTATTCACCTGCTGCACGAACGACGTGGGCGAAATTACCCCCGAGCGGACGGCGACCATGAACTTCACCTTCGACGTAAGCACGCCCAGCGCGGCGGCCAGCGCAATTGGATCCGGCCGGTGAAAACCAAACGCGGTCAGGAGCGAGTCGATGCCGCACGCTTCCGCCGCCTCGCAGTAGGCGAGGTGCGCGGCGATGTCGGGAATCCCATCTTGCGCCGCGCGCGCCGTGGCCCCCTTCAACTCGAAGCCCGCGCTCGACATGCTCCAGTGAAACCGAAGCCGTCTTGTCGGTGGTCCGGTTTTGCGGAAAGCGCTGTGCTCAGTCTGCAACATTTGGGTTGGCTTGGTTGCGAGCGTCGAGATTGGAGGGCTCCTGACCATTCGAAGATGAAGAGGGCGCGGCCTCTTCCAGATGAAAAAAGGAGACGTCGTGGATTTTTCCCAGCACTTCGCGCCCGATCGTGGCTAACAAATGATCGGCATTATCGTGCCGCGCATAAATGGACAAGTCGCGGTAGATACGCTCAATCGGGCTGGGCCGGATGAGGCTGCGCGCGCCGCACGCCTTGATGACGGACTCCACCGTTTCCGCCGCCCACTTTTCCACCAGAAATCTGGCGCGGATCCCCGCGCGCATTGCGTCACGGCAGCGTCCGGCATCCCAGAGCCGCGAGACGCGTTCAAGATAAAGATGAGCGCATTCGATGTTCAAAGACATTTGGCCGAGCCGCTGCTCGACGAACGGATCGCTCTCGCGCTCATCCTTCGTCGCATAGGCGTGGGCATATTCGAACGCCGCTTCCGCGCCGCCGAGGAAAGTTGCGCCGTAATGCGGGGCAAATCGGGTCTGCCATCCTTCCACCAGATATTGCCCGGGCTGACCGAGCACATCGTGATCCGGAATAAAACAGCGGTCGAATTGTGCGAGATAACTCACCGTCGCGCGCATCCCGATCGGGTCCCACCAGGAATCATCGAACGTCACCGCGTTCTCCGCCAGGTCGCACACCAGCAGCAGCACGCCGCCGCTCGCGCCCGCCGCGTGACGCGCCCCGCCCGGCCCCGCAATGTCCACGAGCAAAATCGCCTTCCGCGCATGTCCCGCGCCGGTCGCGAACACTTTCGTTCCGTCCACCACATAACCGCCCTCAACTCGTGTGACATTCGTCCCGAAGCGCGCCTTTTGCCCGGGAATCCGCGACTGCGGCTCGCCGCTCCACGCGACCCAGATTTCCCGTCGATCCACGATGCCTTCAAACCATCGCCACTTTTGTTCCTCCGTCCCAAACGCGTCGATCAGCACTTGCGAATTCACGTGGCCTTCCCAACAACGCGCCATCGACATATCCGCCTTGGCGATTTCTTTCGTCATTAACCAGAGAGTGTAGACATCGTGCCCGGGTCCCAATCCGTGACCGCCGAAACTTTCCGGCACGCAGGGCGCGTGAAGGCCCGCTGCGAAGAGATCCTCGAAATCATCCGCTGGGAAAGTTGCCTCGCGGTCGTGCCCGTCCGCGCGCGCGGCGAATTTCTCGCGCGCCAACGCGGCGACGCGCTCGATCAACTCCTGGTGGCCGGCCGCGGTTACGTTCGTGCCGGAGATCACGACTCCTCCTTGAAAAAGAATTCGCGATTGAAATAATCGGGGCGTCCGCTGCCGTCCTTGAAGCGCGTGTATTGCGAGACGACGATCAAACCTTTCGCGCAATAGGCTACCAGCGACATTTCGAGAAACTCAAAGTCGTAACTCGCGGTGAACCCGTCGGCCTTGCGCGAATTCACGTTCGGCGAGAAGGGACGCACCTCAGTTTTGCCCAGCGTTTGGCTGCCGCCATCCGTCGCCGCCACCGTTTCAATCGAGTAACCGGCCTCGCTCGGCGCCAGGGTGAAGCGGCAAAGGCTGCGCGTTTCGCGGTAGGTATTGATCCACGTTCCGAGAAGGTCGGTCAGGTCGACTCCCGCTACGGCGCCGGCGTCGCGCGGCTCGTCGCTCGAGGGCGTGTCGTCGCGTTTGATCGCGGCGGTCTGGTTCGTGGAGGAAGCGGGGGTCATTGGTGGAAGAATTCCTTGGAAATAAAGTTGGAACGGCCACTGCCATCCTTGAAGCGATGGTAGGCATGAATGACCAGGACGCCGCGATTATGAATGGCAGTCACCAGCGTCTCTTGCGAACCGAAATCATAGGTCAGCTCGAAGCCCGCGACGATGTCGCCGGCCACATTGTAGGCGTAGGTCGTCGCATCGCGTTCGCCCCAATCGCTCGGGCCCGGGGCGCGCGCCCCAAACGTTTGCACGCGCAAGTTTTTGCCGGTCTCGCTGATGACGATTTCGGAAATGCCGCGCGTCACGTTGTTGGTGTTCTTCCATCGACCGATGAGCGAGGAGAGATCGAGTTCCACTGCCAGAACTTCGCCCGTCGCCGGCTGGCTCTCGTCGTTCACGTGAACTGACTCTTTCGTCGTCCTCATTGCGCGAATGATTCGTTGAGCGGGTGGAAGCGCGCGTTTCTTTTCCCAGCCCTAAAACTTGCGCGCACGCGGCTCGCCTTGGCACCCAGGAGATCGCACACCGGGATGCGCGGCATCTCCTCGCCGGTCATCAATTTGTATTGGCGCGCGGCCTGCGCGAGCAGGATGTCCCGTCCGTCAATGACGGTATGCCCGCAACGGCGGGCCAGGGCGCTCAACGGCGTGGCTGTGGCGGCAAAAACCAGGTCCACGACTACGGACTTCCGCGGCATTGAAGTGACATCGACCGGCAGCTCTTCTCCTTCTCTCCCTACCGGCGTGGCGTTGATGATCATGTCGTGTTCCGCGGCGGTGAACCGCGCGAGCGGCACGAACGGCAGTCCCAAGAGCTTTGATGCCCAGACTCCACGCGCGGCGCCTCGATTCACCAGCGTAACATCCGCCCCCGCGTGCCGCAAAGCCGCAGCAATCGGCCGGCCGGAGCCGCCGCAGCCGATGACCGCGACGCGCCGCTTTGCGCACGCGATCCCCGCGGATTCCAAATTCATCAGCACGCCGTCAGCATCAGTGGTGTCCGCGTGCCACTCGCTACCGCGACGGAACATCACGTTTGTTGACTCCGTTGACCGGCTGAACGGCGAAATTTCCGCCGCGGCCGCGAGCGCCGACTCTTTGTGCGGCGATGCTACAGTCACGCCGCGCACTCGGATGCCGATTGCCTCGAAGAGCGCCTTCTCCACCACGCCGTGCCAAAAGACGCGGAACGATTCGACGGGAAATCGGACGAAGAGTCGTGAGGCCCCCTGCGCGCGATAGGCCGCGTTGTGCAGCTGGGGCGAGCACGAACCGTTCACCGGTTTTCCCACGATAGCGCACAGCTCCGTTACGCGGTGCAAATCCGGCAGACCGTAATCGCGCACCAAGGCCTGGAGGTCCGTCGGCGATGATCCGTCGCCGTTCGCGATATTTCCGAAAACCACCGGCGCGCCGTAGCGAGCGGCGAGCGGCCGGGTCCAGGTCGCATTCGCGCTTTCCGCGTAGGCAATCACGTCGCGGCGCGCGGTGGCGGCGAGAAACTGGATCGGCGCGAGAGCTGCGGCGACTTCCTCGCTCATGGTCACGAATCGGTACAAGCGCGCCTCCGCGCGCCGAAATGAGGCGAGCAAACCCCGCAACGTCTTCGCTTCGGTCGCCTGGCCATGCCACGAGATGACGCGCCGGTGTGGCGGAATCGCCCCGAGGATCGCGTGATCGAGATCGCGCTCGCCCTCGAGCTCGATGAAATCGAAACGTTTCGATGCCGCCAGCAACCGCTCCTTGCGCACATGGCGCTCGTTCGGGCCCTCGCCTCCTTCCAGCTTGCTGCGCAGGGCGTACAACATTTTCCCGCCGCGCTCCATCAGACCCACGGGAGCTGCGTCGCCCAGCAGATCGGCGCGCCACTCGATCCAGTCCGCCTTTCTGGAGAAAACACCAGTGCGGCAGTTGGCCGGCGCGTGCATGGTGGCGATAATGGTCGCGGGGATGCTCATGTCTGGCGGGGCGCCTCCTTTCGCTCTCGCTGTTGCGCCATGGCCTCGCAATGCCAGATCAATTCGGCAAAAAATACCTCCAGCTTCCCGGCGAAAGCCTTCTCCAGCCCAGCGCCCTCACCGGCCACATCGTTTACCTTCGAGACCGCAATAAATTCAGGGATCGGAATACCGCCGACGGCCAGCGTAAGCAGCCGCAATTGGGAGAGGCAACTGATCCCGCCATAGCCGCCGGCGGAAACCGTGCAAATGCCCACCGGCTTGTGCCGGAGAAAGCCAGGCGGAAAATAATCGAACACATTCTTCAACGCGCCCGGAACACCGCCTTTGTATTCGGGCGCTACGATCAACAGCGCGTCCGCGTCGCCGAGCTGCTCGAAAAGCTTGCGTGCCATGGGCAAGGCGCTCTCTCCCTCCGTCCGCTCCTCCAGCGGCGGCAAAGGATAATCGGCCAGATCGAGGAGCCGCGTCTCCAGCTCCGATTTCTCTTCAATCTTGGCGTGCAGATATTCCGCCACCGCGAGACTCTTTCGACCTTGCCTGATCGAGCCGACGACGGTCGTGATCAGCAATTTTCGCATCGCGGGGGAAACCTCAAGCTGAGGTTATGGCAGGAAGCGCGGACGCGTGTCAATAGATTAGCATTCGTTAGTTCAGCCATGGCTTCGGGCGCGCACCCATTCAACTTCGTTATTGCTCGAAGCGGACGGGCGCGGTAGAAATCCGCAGGCCTTGCCGGGCGCGTCGCACCTGGCGGCCGCCCGCCCATTCGCAGCCCCCATGAAGCTAAACTACTGGCAGTACTCCTGGTCTTTGGATCGGGAACAGTGCCCCTGCGATTTCCACTTCCTCGAGTACCTCATCGCTCGCGGCGCCAGTGGTAAATGCATCTTCCATTTCGGCAGCGGCGAACATCATCTCCTCGGGCGCGGCAACGCGGTGGCTCCGAAGCGCAACGATATCCTCGCCATCACCGCCTCGAAAAGCGAGCATGCCGCCTACGTCGAAATGATCATTCACCAACCCAGGATCGCTCGAAACTACAAGGTCCTCTTTGCCGATATCTACACGCTCACCGCCGCCCTGCTTCCCACCTTCGACTTCGTCAGCCTATTCCACCTCTGCGAATATTATGATCCCGTGAAATCCGCCTACGCTCGCCATGATGATAAGAGCCTCCTCCAGCTCTTCTTTTCCAAGCTTAACCCCGAAGGACGAATCCTTTTCTTCCGAGACTCCGATGGGTTCGCCCAGACCCGCTCGATCATCCAAGGCCTCCTTTCCTCCGGGCGGCTGGTTGAGGAAGAAAACTATAAAAGCCTTTTGATCTTCCAGGCTAGGCCGGCGGTCGCGCCAGCATCCAGGGGCGGTCTGATAGAAGAAAAACGTCCAGGCGCCCGAAAGACTTGAAAGCTCTTGTCACAGGTGGAGCGGGATTTATCGGGTCGCACCTGGCTGAAGCACTCTGCCGGCGCGGGGACAGGGTGGTCGTGCTTGACGACTTGAGTTCTGGTAAGCTCGACAATCTCGCCTGGCGCACGCCGGGTGACGAAATGGAGTTTGTCCAAGGCGACGCCGGCGACGACGTTTTGCTAAAGCAACTGCTCGAAGACTGCGACTGCGTTTTTCACCTGGCTGCAATGCCATCCGTGCAACAGTCGATTAACGACCCTCTCGAAAGCAACCGGAGAAACCTCGATGCAACTTTGCAGCTTCTCGTCGCGGCTCGCGATGGCAGGGTGGGCCGCGTCGTTTTCGCCTCCTCATCGTCTGTCTATGGCGAAGCAAATACTGAGATAGAACGGGAAGCGTCGCCGCCCGTGTTGCTTTCCCCCTACGCCGTTCAGAAATGCGCAGCGGAGCAATATGCCCAGCTGTTTTATCGATTGTATGCTTTGCCGGTAGTCACATTACGCTACTTCAACGTTTTCGGACCACGACAGGAATACGATTCGCCCTATGCCGGTGTGGTAGCGCGTTTTTGCAAAGCGGTCCTCAACTCCCGCCCCATTACGATTTACGGCGACGGCCAGCAGTCGCGTGACTTTACCTACATCGACAACGTGATATCGGCCAACCTTCTCGCCGCCGCCGAGCCAGAAGGAAAAATTGCCGGCCGCATTTTTGACTGCGCCACCGGCAATTCCGTTTCGGTGATCGACTTGGCGAATGCGCTGGCTGATTTAACCGGCAGGCCATTGGCTCAATCTTTGCAGCCAAGCCGCGCCGGTGACATTCGTGATTCCCGCGCCAATATCAGCGCAATCAAAAACGACCTCGGCTACCGCGTGTCAGTCAGTTGGAAAGAGGGGCTTCGGCGCACATTGGACTCTTATCGATTACGAACGGCCGACGTTTCAGACAACTCATCAAACGGGATACTTGAACCGACCGATTTGGCGAGCGTTCCATGACGCGCCGAGCGCGGAAATGAGAGGAAAGATCCCAGGCTGAATTTCTCCTGGGAAGCGGGCATTCACGGTGCTACCCCTCTTGAATGGGGTTCAAGAGGTCCCGGGTTCGAATCCCGGCGGCCCGAGACAATTGCGACTCACGGCATCTCGCATTACCGTCGGCGCCTATGTTGAGCGCTGGAATCGTCGGGCTGCCGAATGTGGGCAAATCCACGCTCTTCAACGCCGTCACCCGCACTCGAAAAGCGCAGGCGGCGAACTACCCGTTCTGCACGATCGATCCCAACCTCGGCATCGTCACCGTGCCCGACGCACGCCTCGAAGCGCTCTCGAAACTTTCGCATTCACAAAAAATCATTTCGGCCGCGATCGAGTTCGTGGACATAGCGGGCCTGGTCAAAGGCGCGAGCGCGGGCGAAGGGCTCGGCAATCAATTCCTCAGCCACATTCGCGAGGTGAACGCGATCGTGCAGGTCGTCCGTTGTTTTGAAAACGCCGACATCCACCATGTCAGCGGCACGATCGATCCGATTCGCGATATCGAGGTGATCAACACCGAACTGGTCCTGGCCGATCTGGCATCACTCCAGAAGCGCCACGATCGATTGCAGAAGGAAGTGCGCGCCGGATCGAAAACCGCGAAGGCCGAAGTCGCGGTCATCGACAAGCTGCTTCCGCATTTGGATAGCGGAAAGCCCGCGATCACGCTCGAGCTCACCCCGGAAGAAAAAGAAATCTCGCGCGAACTCTTCCTCCTGAGTTCCAAGCCGACGCTCTTCGCCTGCAACGTGGCAGAGTCCGATCTCGCCGCCATTTCGCACCAGATGGACACGAATCCGGCGTGGCAGCACGTACGAGCGGTCCAGGAATACGCGCGTAACCATTTCGCGACCGAAGCCGTTGTGATCAGCGCGCAGATCGAAAGCGAGCTGGTGGATCTGAGCGAAACCGAAGCCCAGGAATATCTGCGCGATCTCGGCGTGGAGGGAAGCGGCGTGAACGCGCTCATTCGCGCGGTCTATCATCTCCTCGGCTTGCGCACTTACCTCACGACAGGCGAAAAGGAGACGCGCGCCTGGACGATTCACGCCGGCGACAAGGCGCCCGCAGCGGCCGGCGTGATCCATTCCGATTTCGAGCGCGGCTTTATCGCGGCCGAGACCGTGCACTTTGACGATCTCGTGACGCTCGGTTCGTTCGCGAAAGCGCGCGAATCAGGAAAACTGCGGATCGAAGGAAAAGATTACGTCGTGAAGGACGGCGACGTGGTCGAGTTCCGCTTCAACGTCTGATTCCTCTTTTCGCTGACTGATTGTCTGGATAGCTTTTGTCCATTGAACCGCAACACTGATTAAGCGACGCTTGCAGATATGGCATCCCAAACCCCAGACGCGCCTCCGACAAAGATCGGCTTACGTCAGGCAGTAGCCGCGGCCCGAAACTTCCTCGACGACCTTTACGGCTTTGGCTTCGTCGACAATGTATTGCTTGAGGAAGTCGAAGAAAGGGCAGGCGAGTGGCTCATTACTTTCGGATTCGATACCCGACGAGTCGTTCACGAGTCGATCCCAGGGACGATCATATCTCCGCCTAAACGCGAGGAAATGGCCCGGGTTTTCAAGACGTTCATCGTTGATTCTATTTCGGGCAAAGTTCGGGCGATGAAAATCCATCCTAATGCCGTGTCGGCTTGAGCATCGATTTCAAAACCCTCCAGCGGTACAAGAGCCGTGGCATTTTGGTCGATTCCAGTTTGCTCGTTGTATACCTAGTCGGCTCGTTCGATCGCCGGCACTTGGTAAATTGCCGCGCGATAAAATCTTCATTCACGAACGCCGAATTCGAGTTGCTAGCCAAAATCATCGGTCTTTTTGATGTGCTCATTACTACGCCTCACGTTCTCACAGAGGTTTCTAACCTTGCTGGACGACTTCCAGCGCGTTTGCACACCCCGTTCCGAAAATTCTTTGCCGCCATCATGAACAACTTGCTAGAGGAAAACACTCCCGCTTCGGATGTGTCGCTCGCACCGCATTTCGTTCGTTTTGGCGTCGCCGATACTGCGATAAGTTTGGTCGCACCGGGCAAATATTTTGTACTGACAGAAGAGGTCGCTCTTTATTCGCACTTGGCCGCGAGCGGCGTGGACGTCATGAATTTCAGTCACATCCGCCTCGCGGCGTAATTGCGGAGGATGGTCAGTAACTCACTCCGCGGCGTAGAGAATCCGGCCGCACTGCTCGCAGCCGACGATTTCCTTGCCGTTTCGCACCCGGTGCGCCGTTTGCGTCGTCACTTTCATGTGGCAGCCGGTGCAAACTTCATGTTCGAGCGCTACGATCGCGGCGTCGCCTTTGCTCGCAAAAAGCCGTTCGAACCGGCTCAGCAGATCCTCGTCGATTTTTCCCGATAACTCCGCGCGCTCCGCGCTCAATTCATTGAGGCGACCCTCGAGCGTTCCGGCTTTCTGTTCCAAATCAGCCATCTGTCGCGCAATCGAGTCGCGCGTTCCCGCCGCATTTTTTTCCGCGGCGCCGACTTCGACCTTCGCCTTTTCCGCCTGGTCCATCAGTTCGAGTTCCTGATCTTCGATCTGCCGGATTTCCTTTTCGTAGCGCTCGATCTCGTTGCCCATCGCGCGGAATTCCTCGTTCTTGCGCGTCTCATATTGCTGCGTCTTCAAACGATTGATGCTCTCCTGCCGGGTGCCCGCATCGAGCTCGAGCTTCTTGCGGTCCATCTCCAGATGTTGCGCCTTGCTTTTCAATGCCCCGACGGTCGCCGCGATGGTGGCAAGCTGCGCCTCGAGGTTCTGGCGCTGTTGCGGCAGCGTTTTGATCTCGTTCTGGATCTGCCTGATCTTTTGTTGCCGATCTTGAAGGACGAGCAACTGCTCCAGTTCCGCTTGCACGCGCGCATGTTATGGGCGGAGCGAAGTATCGTCAATCGCTCGCGTCTTGATTCCGGCGGGGCTAATAATTCATAGTAGGCTGGCTTTTTGACAGAACGCCGACAGCCATGGCCCGGACTCCTCTTTTCACAGATATCCAGCGCGCACTCCGGATCGCCTCGTGGCTGGAACGAACACGCACTGGGACTTCGGAGGGGTTCGAGCGCATGGAGGAAATGCGCTGGAGCCGGCGCCGCTTCCTCAGAACGGCGGCGACCGTCACCGCTGGCGCCGCCCTCGCGCCGATTTTCAAGGAGACGGCGCGCGGCGCGCAGGCTTCGAAAGTTGTGATCATCGGCGCGGGCATAGCCGGGTTGATCTGCGCCTACCGGCTGCAACAGCGGGGCATCGGCGCACGAGTCATCGAAGCAAGCACGCGCGCCGGCGGCCGCATGTTCAGCCTGCGTAATTTTTTTCCCGACGATCAGGTCACAGAACTCGGCGGCGAATACATCGATTCATGCCATAAGACGATGCGAAGCCTGGCGAAAGAGCTTGGACTCACCCTGAACGATCTCAGCGACGAGAAGACGACGGGCGGTCACACTTATTTTTTCAATAACCGCTTGGTTCCGATGGACGCCGATTTCGTCGAAATGTTTCGCCCGATCGGCAAGGCAATCGCAGACGACCTCAAGCGGATGAAGGTCCGAAAAGATGGCGAGAGCGAAATCAGCTACGCTGGCCCGCAGGGCCGGGAGATGGATCGCCTCAGCATTCCGGAATGGTTTGAGAAGCGCGAGGTGACGGGACTGCCGGGCAGCATCCTGCGCGCGGCCTATGTCGGCGAATACGGTTTGGAGATCGACCAGCAAAGCGCGCTCAATTTGCTTCTTACCGTCGGCGACGAATCGCCCGCAGACGAGTTCCGGATTTTTGGCGAGAGCGACGAGCGGTTTCACATCGCCGAAGGAAACGACAGCGTGCCGACCCGCCTGGCGCAGCGCCTCGATGGCAAGGTGGAATTCGGCGCCCGCCTTGAAGCGATCACTGCCGAAGGGGACGGATATCGCCTGGCTTTGCGACGCGATCAGGCGAGCACGGAAATCAAGGCGGACATCCTGGTTCTCGCGCTTCCGTTTACCATTCTTCGTCAAATAGAGATGCGAATGAAACTGCCCGGGGCGAAGCGAAAGGCGATTCACGAATTGGGGTACGGAACCAATGCGAAATTGATCGCGGGCTTTTCGCGGCGCGTCTGGGAAAAAGCGCACAGCACGGGCTACACTTTCACGGACCTCGATTTTCAATGTTGCTGGGAAACGAGCCGCGGCCAGCCGGGCACTCACGCGATCCTGACCAATTTTGCCGGCGGCAAACTCGGCGAACATCTCAACGAGGGAGACGTGCAGGATCGTGCTGCGGCTTTCGCTTCGCAGGTCGATCGGATTTATCCGGGCACTTTGGACGCCTTCACAAAGAAAGCCGTGCGCCAACATTGGCCAAGTTCGCCTTTTGTCCTCGGCTCGTACACCTGCTACAAGCCGGGCCAATACTCGAGCCTGGCCGACTCAGTAGCGACTCCAGTCGGAAACATGTTTTTTGCCGGCGAACACACCAGCGTCGAATTCAACGGCTACATGGAAGGCGCCGCCGAAACCGGCCAGCGTGCCGCGAAAGAAGTGTTGGCGCGAATCGGACGCCGCGTCTGATCCGCCGCAATCTAGGGCTTGGCCGCGCTCGCGGGGCGCGCTCGCTTGTTCAGCTCGGCGATGACCTCCGCGGTGAAGTCCATGCTATCGGGCGAAAATAGAATGGGAGAGAAGCGGTTCAAACTGGCCCCGGACTTGTCGAAAACGAGATCCAAGTTCTTGGATTTTCCACGCTCCAATACGACATCGGTGATTTCCTTCAAAAGGCCTTCGCGCAGCCGGAACACCTGTTGCTCGAGCTGCTGTTCGCGCGTCTGCCGGAACTCAGTGATCTCGCGCTCCATGCTCTTGATGTTCGCGATTTTCTCATCGCGGTCCTTGGCTTTCGATGCCTTTGCATCGGCGCTTAGAGCCGGTGCGTCGAGCTGCGCGGTGATCTTGTTGATTTCTTCGAGCTTTTTTTTGTAGGCGTCCGCCCGTTCATCAAATTCCTTCTTCGCTGCATTCTTCGCGTCATTGAGTTTCGCCTCGGCTTCTTTGGCTTTGCTGTATTCCTTCAGCACCCGCTCCATATCGACTATGCCGATCTTTGTTTCTGCCCGCGTGTCGACGGCGCTGACAAGGCACAGCGCGATTATTGAGAGGTTGGAATATATGCGCATGGGTCAGCTGGGATCTCGGCGTCGGATTACGGAGTCCTGGCGAACCCATCTTCGGTGAGGATCGCTCTAACGGGCAGATCGAGGCGCAGGCCGAGCCTCGCCTCGCTTGCATTTGCTAAATAAACGCCGCTGTTCGCGAAGAAGGCGGCCTGGAGCGACGCCGGTTCATTTGTGTTGAGGTTGAACGGGCCGACCGCAATTTTCCGGGTGAACAGGTCTGCTTCCAATATTACTTCGGACTCGATGTGCGCGCCCGGAGCTTGCGGGAAGCTCTGCGCATTTCGCCCGGATAGAGTTCCCCCTTTGCCGAAGAACAGAACTGCCGCGGTGATCATGGCGCAAGCCGCCAATAGCCCGCCGAGCGGCGACCGAAAAAGCCGTAGCCATGTCGCCGTGCCATGGCGCCACCCCCGAATTCCCTCGGTAACTGCAAGGCCGCGCAAATTCGATTCGACGGACGCAGGAATCGCCAGCCGATGCCGAAGCAACTCATCCCGTTTTGTCGCTTCCTCACGTAACGCGCACTCCACTGAAAACTCACGGGCGAGGAAATCTGCCAGGACCGCACGGCGCGCAGGAGAGAGCTCGGGTCCTTCGCTCAACAGCTGGTCGCGCTGCTGCGCCACCCGGCGCAACGCGTCGTCGATTTCGCCAGCTCGTTTCATCTCATCCATCAGATTTCGTCAGGTTGAAACGCGTCAGGGTCACGAGCAGCCTCTCTTTGCACCGGGTCAGGCGCGTGCAGACTGTTTTCGGATTCATGTTTCGCGCTTGGGCGATTTCGCGAAACGTCAGCTCACCGAAAAAGTGGAGATGAACCAGATCGCGATCAGCCTCGGGCAATTGATTTATCACTCGATGCAAGAGCGCAGCCCGGTCGTTCGCCGCTGAGACTTCCGCGGGAGACATGGCGTCGTCTTTGTGACCGTCGAAGTCGTGCAACGGGACCAGAAGCTGCGCGCCACGTTTCTTTGCTGAGGTCGCCCGGTGGAATGTCGCCGCTTGCCGCACCGCAATCCCAAACAGCCACGCCCGAAACAGCCCTTTCTCGGAAAAGGTGCCGATCGCTCGGATTGCAGCTTCGAGTGACGCCTGCGCGACATCCTCCGCATCCTGTTGCTCAAACGAATGGTAGAGGCGGTGCACGAACGTCACGAGCACTGGCCAGATCTTCGGGAACAGCAAGCTCCAGGCAGCCAGATCGCCCTCTTTGCAGCGCCGGCCGAGCAACTCGATCTCTTCGAGTTTCGATGGCGACGGGACCCTGACAGGACGCTCGGGCAACGAATGCGCTGCGCCGTTAAGCTGCGTCAATGGGAGTTCGCGAGGCGACGACAAGCCATTCGTCCGCGGACCTAAGGCGGCCGGTACGCCGGCAGTCATTCGGCTTCTAAGGATCAGCATCGTTTCCTTTAGACTCTTTGTTTGTCATGGCGTTGAGTCGCGCCTTCACCTGCGCCCCCCTGCAGGTATGTAGGAATTGCCGATGGCAATCCTTCAACTTTCTTGAACTTCTGGGTCTTTCTTTGCTAGTACGTCTCGACGGGCGAGCGTTTGCCGTCTTCCGGACTTCGCTTCGCTGCTTCGTCTTCGCCGAGAACCGCCACCCGCAGATCCCAGATCTCGCGATCGATCTCTTTGAACTTCGTTTCCGAAAATTCGTGCGGCGGCGCCAACTTCGTTTTTGTGCGCGCGACACTTTCGAGCGCTCGCTGAATTTGGGCCCGCGGAAGTTTGCCGAGCGTGGCGTGCACTTCGTCGATCGCGGCGACGCGATGGCAGATCATCACCCAGTCGTTCCCGGCCTCGATCGCGAGCCGAATGGTTTCCTCGAGACCGTACTCATTCAGGATGGCGCCCATATCGAGGTCGTCGGTCATGATCAAACCGTCGTAACCAAATTCTTCCCGCAATAAATCGGTGATGATTTCTTTGGAAAGCGAGGCGGGTTTTTTGCTCGGGTTGAAGGACTGATACCAGCCGTGGCAGATCATCATGCTATCGACCGTCGGCGTGAAATGCTTGAAGACCGCGAGCTCTTCGGCATCCAACTCTGCGCGGCTCCGTTCGATTTTCGGAAGGTCGTGGTGCGCGTCCACCGTGGCCGCTGAGTACCCGGGAAAATGTTTGCCGCAACTCAGGATGCCTTCGCCGCGCATTGCATCGTTAAAGGCGCCGGCCAAGCTGACTACTTGCTCGACGCTTTTTCCGTAGCAGCGGCCCCGCAGCGAATTGTCCGCCTCGTCATCGAACGAAATGTCCAACACCGGACAGAGATCGAGGTTGAATCCGAAGAGGCGAAGGAGCCGGCCGGTGATTTCCCCGTGGCGTCGGACAAGGGAAAGGTCGTTGCGATCGCGGAGTTGCTGCGCATTTGGCGGCTCGTTCCCGATCAGTCGCAGGCGCGAAACGCGGCCTCCCTCCTGATCGATTGTGATGATCGGCTCGATGGCGCTCAGGTCGCGGAGATCATCGATCAGCTTCCGAAGCTGGGCTGCGCTTTGGATGTTGCGGCCGAAGAGGATGTAGCCGCCCGGTTGCACCCGACGAAATAACGCCGCGGTCTCCGAATCCAGATCGAAACTCGGCACGCCGGTAAGGATCAATTGACCCAGTGAATCTCTCTCCATAACGTCTCGCTACCTTTCATGTTCGCCGCCGGAAACAAACACGGCCCATAGGGCTGTGGCTACAAAAAGCATTCGTTTGAAAAATATCGGCATTTTTGGCGGGACTTTCGATCCCATCCATCACGGACATCTGATCCTGGCTCGCGATGCCGTCGAGCAGCTGGAGCTTGAAGCACTCATCTTCATTCCGGCCGCGATCTCCCCTCACAAACTCGAGTGGGAACCAACGGCGCCGGCCGTTCGCTTGGAAATGGTCCGTGCGGCGATCGCCGATGAGCCGCGTTTCGCTTTGGATCCGCTGGAGTTGGAACGGGGCGCGCCCTCCTACGCGGTCGAAACGGTCGAAGCGCTGCGCCTCCGCGATACCGGCGCCGCGTTTTATTTTTTGGTGGGGGAAGACAACGTCACGCGTCTCCACACCTGGCACCGTTTCGCCGAGCTAAGGGAGATGGTGCAATTCATCGTCCTCGATCGCACGGGTTTGGAAACAGAGCACGCCTATCCGATCATCAGCCGCCATGTCGATATTTCCGCGACCGATATCAGAAACAGGGTTGCCAGCGGGCTATCGATTCGTTATCTCGTACCGTCGGCGGTCGAAAGAATCATTCACGACCGCCAGCTTTACAGGGAGCCTTAAAAAATAACCGCGGAACAATTAGCCAAAACCTGCGCAGACTTCGCGGCGAACAAAAAGGCGGAGGACATCGTGGTTCTCGACCTCCGGGGAATTTCCACCTTCACCGATTTCTTTGTGATTTGCTCGGGAACGTCGGAGCCGCACCTGAAAGCGATCGCGGGCGAAGTCGAAGCGCGATTAAAAGACGATCATGGCGTGCGCCCTGTGTCGGTCGATGGTTTTCCGGCGAGCCAGTGGATCGTGCTCGATTACATGCAAGTGATCGTGCACGTCTTTCATCGCGATAAACGCGAGTTCTACAGCCTCGAAGACTTATGGGGCGACGCCCCCCGGCTGGCTTGGGAACCGGCGGAAGAACGACGCTAGCTTTTTTCCGGCAACCGGACCGCTCTTACTTTGGCGAAGCCGAGGGCGATGGCTTTGCGACCGGCTTGACCGCAACGGACGGAGAAGGCTTCGCTGCTGGTGACGTCGCGGCCGGAGTGCTTGGGTTTTGTTTAGCCGGTGCGATCGCAGCCGGTGTCCCTTGCGCAGACGGAGGAACCGCTGTGCTCTCGGGTGGGACGATACTGAGCAATTCCAGTTCGAATATCAGGGTGGAATTTGGACCGATCTCTTGCGAGCGGGCCTTCTCTCCATAGGCGAGGTTGGAGGGAACAAAGATCTGGTACTTCGAACCAGTCTTCATCAGCTGAAGCGCTTCGGTCCAACCTTTGATCACACCCGTGACTCTGAACGTCGCAGGGCCGCCATGTTTTTCGGAGCTGTCGAACTCAGTGCCGTCGATCAGGGTGCCCTTGTAATTGGTCATCACCGTGTCGGTATCTTTCGGCATGGGACCAGTTCCTTCCTTCAATACTTTGTATTGCAAACCGCTGGCCGTTGTTTTGATGCCGTCTTTCTTTTTGTTTTCCGCCAGAAATTTCTCGCCTTCAGCCGCGTTTTTTGTCGCCGCCTCTTTGCTGGCCGCGACCTGCTTTTCCATCATCTCTTTTTGGAAAACCTCGAGTGTTTTGTCACGCTCCTCCTTGGTCAGGGCAGGCGCGCGGCCGGAGATCGCGTCCTTCAAGCCGGCGACCAGAGCATCGAGATTCACCTCAATATTTTGTTTCTTGAAAGTCGTGCCGATATCGTGGCCAATACTGTAGCTTGCCTTGTCTTTTTGATCTTTGAGCTGGGCTTTATCCTGCGCTAAACCAGTAGAAGCTGCGTAAAAGGCGGCGAGACAAATAATGAGACGTTTCATAAGCAGAATGGAGGCGGGCGCGGTTACGATTTCCGATCTATGCGCCGCAGGAAATGCCACGCTAGAGAAGAAACCTGCCTCGTCAAGCGTGGCCGGCGGCGGGCGTTGGCCGCGAAGAATTGCCCTGGTCGCAGCGCTTCTCTTCATCGCCGGCGGCCACGCTCCTGCCGCCATTAATCTTTCGAAGGCGGAGACGCGGCGCATCGGAAATCGAATCTGGCAAAACGAATGTGGAGGAACTCTGGCCGGGCTCACTTCGTGGAACGCAGGAGAAAATTTCGCCTCTCTCGGCATCGGTCACTTTATCTGGTACCCGAAAGGCGTGCGCGGACCGTTTGACGAAAGCTTTCCAAAATTCGTCGATTTCGCGGCGGCGCGCGGCCTGCCGTTGCCAGACGTTTTGCGCGCGAAAGATGGTTGTCCCTGGAATTCCCGCGCCGAATTCAATCAAGCCGGTCAGTCACCGCCGATGAAACAATTGCGAGATTTCCTCGGGCACACCGTCGATCTTCAGGCGGAGTTTCTCGTCAACCGGCTGCAACAGGCGCTTCCGAAAATGCTCGCCGAAACCGGCTCTTCGAATGCTGCGCAGGTGCAGGAACGCTTCGCCCGCGTGGCCGGCTCGGCCATGGGCTGCTACGCTCTGGTCGATTACGTGAACTTCAAAGGCGAAGGTGTTCTTGCCACCGAGCGTTACGCAGGACAGGGTTGGGGCCTGTTACAAGTTCTCCAAGGAATGTCTCAAGAAACTACCGCACGCGAAGCCGTAAAGAGCTTCGCTCAATCCGCCAGAACCGTGTTGAAAAATCGCGTTCGCAATTCGCCGCCCGAGCGAAATGAAGCGCGCTGGCTTCCGGGTTGGCTGAAGCGGATTGACACCTACGTTGGCAGCTAAATCACCGTGACCTTTCTTCTTCTTCGCTCCAGCGTCGCGGCCACCGTTGTTCTCTTCGGTTTCGAAGTTGCGCATGCTCAGATCCCACGGCGCACAGTTCCGCCGAAGCCTTCGCCGTCCGCACCGGCGAACCAAAACAAAATCCAGGTACGCCCAAAGCCATCAGCAACGCCGAGCGCACCGCAACCAATGAAAAAGGCTGCGGACCTTATTAGCAAACAGCCGCCTATCGCCACCAACGCCGCGATCCTGCAGAAGATTGCGCCCGACAATGCGCACGTCATTGTTTCGATCTCCAAGCAGCGCGCCTACCTCATGACCGGCGACGAGATCGGAATCGACAGCCCGATCTCTTCCGGCAAGCGTGGCCACACCACGCCGACCGGGAGTTTTACCGTCCTCGAAAAAGACAAGGATCATCGCTCGAGCCTTTACGGCGACTACAAGGACGCCCAGGGCCGCACGGTGCGTGGCGGGATAAGCGCCCGGATCGATTCGGCGCCGAGCGGGACTCATTATGTCGGCGCGCCGATGAAGTGGTTCATGCGTTTGACCGGCGAAGGCGTCGGCATGCACGTGGGAATTCTGCCCGGCTATCCGGCGTCGCACGGCTGCATCCGAATGCCCGAGCCGGCCGCCGCCCAGTTTTATGCGCACGTGAAGGTCGGCACGCCGGTGCGCGTCGATCCTTAAAGCGCTGCACGTCGCAGCATTTCCAACGCGGCCTGCGTCGCCAGTTCCTTGAATGTCGGCCGATCATCCGGGAAGTGAAACTTTCTGACGATCGTGGAAGCACCGTCGCCGGCCAGCGCAATCAAAACGGTGCCGACCGCTTTGGCGGTCTTGCCGTCACCCGGCGCTGCAATTCCTGTCGTAGCGAGGGCAAATGTCGTGTTCGCTCTTTTTCGCGCGCCTTCCGCCATCGCGCCCACCACTTCTGCGCTCACCGCCCCGTGTTTCGAAATGAGGTGTGGATCGACGCCAAGCAGTCGCGTCTTTTCGTCGTTCGAATAAGTGACGTATCCCGTCATAAAAACCGCCGAAGAGCCGGGCACGTTCGTGATCCGGTGCGCGAGATAACCGCCGGTGCACGACTCCGCGACAGCCAGCGTTTGCTTCCTTTGCGATAGCTGTTTCACGACTGCTTCTTCGAGACTTTCGCCATCGCGGGAGAAAACGGCCGCGCCTAGGCCTGCCGTAATGATTGCGTCCGCTCGAACGAGCGCCGCCTCGTCGCCCATGATTCGCAGATCCACTTCTCCGGGCCGTGCGCAATACCCGAGCTCGATTCCAGGGATTTCGAGGAGGCGTTCGCCAATTGCTTCCTCAACGAGCGATTCCCCGATCCCCGCGATGCTGTAGGTGCGGCGCTGAACAACTCCTTCGCCCAAATAAATTTTCCGGAGAATTGGCTGCACGGAATTTCTGAACATCGGATGCAGCTCGCGCGGCGGTCCCGGCAGGAGAAAGAGATGCGGCCGACTTTTTTGCAAATCTGCCGCGATGTATAAACCGGGCGCGCTCCCGTCGGCGTTCGGCAAAACGACAGCGCCTTCCGGCACATCAGCCTGCCGCGCCACCCGATCCGTCAGCCGGAAACCACGACTCGCGGCGCGAGTCGTAATTGCAGTCATGACGGCGGGATCGTGCTGCAACTCCAACCCGAGCAGTTCGGCGGTAACCTCGCGCGTGATGTCGTCAGTCGTCGGACCGAGACCGCCGGTGATAAAAATGATTTCCGAATCCGCGAACGATTCCGACAGCGCGTCGCGGATGGCGGGACCGTCCGGCACGGTTAGCTGGCGAGTAATGCGCAGACCGAGGGGAAAAAGCTCCCTCGCAATGAAGTTCACATGGGTGTTGAGCACGTCGCCGAGGAGAAGCTCTGTGCCGGTGTTGATGACGATGATTCGCATTACGCCCTGTCAGGAAAGCCAAGGAGCGGCGCTTTACAAACCGCCGAACAAGAAAAAGGGCGGTTTGTAAACCGCCCCTCCCTGTTAAAAATGTAGCGCTGTCGCCCTACGCCGCGTCCTTGTCCTGCTTCTTGCGAATCAGCGGAGGCCTTTTGCCATCGACGACGGCGCGATTGATCGTCACCTCCGCGATGTCCTCGCGGCTCGGCACTTCGTACATGATTTCGAGCATGATCCGCTCGAGCATCGAACGCAGAGCGCGCGCGCCGGTGCCTTTGGTGACCGCCTGCGCCGCGAGCGCTTTCAAAGCGTCCTTGGTCACACTCAGTCGCACGCCTTCCATCGCGAACAGCTTCGTGTACTGCTTGATCATCGCGTTCTTCGTATCCGTCAGGATCGCGACCATCTCTTCCTCGGTCAGAGCATCGAGCGCGCTGATCACCGGCAAGCGCCCGATGAATTCCGGAATCATGCCGAAGCTGAGCAAGTCTTCCGGTTCAACATGCCGCACGGCTTCTCGCGCCAACGCCGCTTCCACTTCCAGGGTCGGGCTGTTGAAACCCATCGTCCGCTGACCGATCCGTTTCTGCACGATCTTGTCGAGGCCCACAAACGCGCCGCCGCAAATGAACAGGATCTTCTCCGTGTTGACCTGGATGTATTCCTGATGCGGATGTTTCCGGCCGCCCTGCGGCGGAACATTGCACGTGCTGCCTTCGAGAATTTTCAGGAGCGCTTGCTGCACGCCTTCACCCGAAACGTCGCGCGTGATGCTGACGTTGTCGGTTTTGCGCCCGATCTTGTCGATCTCGTCGATATACACGATCCCGATCTCGGCGCGCTTTACATCGTAATCGGCATTCTGAAGCAGGCGCAGGATGATGTTCTCGACATCTTCGCCGACGTAACCGGCTTCCGTCAGGGTCGTCGCATCCGCGATGCAAAATGGCACGTCGAGAATCTTGGCCAGCGTCTTCGCGAGTAACGTCTTGCCGGAACCGGTCGGCCCGATCAGCAGGATGTTGCTCTTCTCGATTTCGACATCGGCAAACGGATCGGGCTGAAAAGCGGCCGAGGTATCGGTCGGCGTGGCGCTTTGCAGGACACGCTTGAAATGATTGTGGACGGCGACCGAGAGCGTCTTCTTCGCGATATCCTGGCCGATCACATACTGGTCGAGGGAATGGCGAATATCGGCCGGCTTGGGAACGCGGATGGTCGAGGACTGCCGCCGGGCGTCTTCGTTCAGCTCCTTGTCGAGGATGCTTTTGCAGACGTTGATGCAACTGTCGCAAATGTAGACGCCGGGACCGGCTATGAGCTTGCGCACCTCCGCGTGGCTTTTGCCACAGAAGGAGCACATGGTGAGGTTGGAGGCGCGGGCCATATTACCGCCTTAAAATAGCAGTTTTTATTCCTCGACCTTGCGGGGCAAGGCGGCCTCCGCGATCGCCGTTGAACCCTCCGGAGAAGTGCCGTCCAGCAGCTTCGCTTCCTTCCGCGATTTGATCACTTCGTCCACCAGTCCATAGGTTTTCGCCTCAGCCGCCGACATGTAGTAATCGCGGTCGGAGTCCAGACGGACCTGGTCCTCAGGCTTGCCCGTGTGTTGCGAAATGATCCGGATCAGGCGCTTCTTGAGCTTGAACATGTATTCGACCTGGCGCTCGACGTCGCTCGCCTGGCCCTGAGCGCCGCCCGAGACCTGGTGGATCATGATGTCGGAATTCGGCAGCGCGAACCGCTTGCCTTTGGTCCCGGCACAAAGCAAAACCGCGCCCATGCTCGCGGCCATTCCGAGGCAGTAAGTCGTTACGTCGCAGGTCAGGAACTGCATCGTGTCGTAGATCGCGAGGCCCGCCGTGACCGAGCCGCCCGGCGAATTGATGTAGATGCTGATGTCCTTCTTGCCGTCCTCCATTTGCAGAAAAAGGAGCTGCGCGATGACGAGGTTTGCGATGTGATCGTCGATCGGCGTTCCAATGAAAACGATCCGGTCCTTCAGCAGACGCGAGTAAATATCGTAGCTCCGCTCGCCGCGGCCGGTCTGTTCGACCACCATCGGAATGAGGATGGATTGAGAGAAATTTTGGTTCGTGGCGGTCATGTTTTATTCCGTTGCCGCGGGGGCGCTGCCGGTTCTGAGATCGTTTCCACGCTAACATTCGACTTAAGAAAATCAAGGGTCTTGCCCAGTAGAAGCTCTTCCGCGAGGCCGTTCATCCGGTCGTTTTCGTCGAGTTCCTTCTTCATTTTCTCCACGGAAATATTGTAGTGCGCCGCCTGTTCGCGGATGCGTTCATCCAGTTCCTCCCGGGTCACCTCGATCTTTTCCCGCTCGGCGATCCGGTGCAGAATAAAGTTCGATTTCAGCCGGTGCGCCGCAAGCGACCCCGCCCCTTCGATCAACTCCTTCTCTTTTCCTTTGAGCATCTCGTCCGGAATGCCCCGCTCCCGGTTACGATGGACGAGTTCGTTCAACGCGCGTCGCGTTTCGTTCTGAAGAAGGCTTGGCGGCAGATCGAAGCTGACGTGTTCCTGCAGAAACTTCACGATCTGGCTTTCTTTCACGCGCTCGATTTCATGTTCCTTCTCGTGCTCTAGATTGTGCTCAACGGTGTGCCGCAGGTCCGCCAGCGTTTTCTCCGGCATGAGCTTCGCCGCGAAGGCGTCGTCCAGCGCCGGCAGGACTTTCTCTTTGATTTCATTGAGCGTCACCGCGTAATCCGCCTTTTTCCCCGCTAGTTCCTGCACCGGAAAATCTTCCGGGAACACGACCTGGACGCTGCGCGTATCGCCCGCATTCATTCCCACAACCTGCTCGCAGAACTGCGGCAGAAAATTTTCGGGCGCCAGATGGAGCCAGAATTTTTTCCCGCCGTGCAAATTTTTGCTCGCCTCGGGAACGATCTCGCTGATCGGCACGCCATCGATTGCCCCCGTAAAATCGATCACGGCGAAATCGCCCATGGCAAGACTGCGCCCCGTCACGTCGACGAAGTCCGCCGTTTGATCGCGCAAACGTTCAAGCGCGGCGTCGACTTCGGCCTCGGTCACGGCCGCCGCTGGCAGTTGCACCGGGATATTTTTGTAGTCGGGAAGTTCGAACTCTGGCGCCGTCACCACTGTCGCGCGAAACCGCATCGAACGATCCTCGCCAAACTCGACATCGCCGACATCCGTCAGCGAAATGACGCGAAGTTGTTTTTCCGCGATAGCCTCCCGGTAACTCTTAGAGACCAGCGCCTTGGTGAGCTCGTCCTGGATTTCCTTGCGGAATTTCTTCTCGATCACCTGCCGCGGCGCTTTGCCCGGCCGATAACCGGGAATGCGCGCATAACGTGAGTAGTTGCTGGCGATCGCGTCCCATTCCTTGCGCACCTCCTCCGGCGGCAATTCGATCCGCAAGGTCGAGAGACCCTGCGGCTGGTTTTCAACTTCCACTTTCATTAGAGGAGCGACGTTACGGGCGTGCGCAATGATACGCAAGGTAGCGACTCTTCTGTAGCCGTCGCCCTGTGGGTGACGCGAGATCAAGCGCTAAGCGAACTACGCTTCGCACAGCGAAGCGGCTACAGGACTTGTTCGCCGTTGACGTAAACCGCGTGCGTCAGCGACACCCCAAAATAGTAGGCGAGTTCCCGATAATCGGCACAGTCGTAGATCACGAAGTTTGCGCGTTTGCCCGGCTCCAGCGAACCGATCTTGTCGCCTCGATTCAAGCTGTAGGCTGCATTAATCGTGGCTGCGGTCACGCTTTCCGCCGGCGTCATTTTCATCTGCGTCGCGGCCAGCGACAAGATCATCTGCATGGATGCCGTCGGCGACGAACCAGGATTGAAATCCGTTGCCAGCACCACCGCGAGTCCCGCTTCGATCATCTCGCGAGCGCGGGGATACTGGCTCTTCCCCAACGCGTAAACTGACCCCGGCAACAGGACCGGCTGCACTCCGGCTTCCGCGAGCGCCGCGATCTCGGCAGCATTGGCTTGCTCGAGGTGATCGGCCGTCGCCGCACGTAACCGCGCCGCCAGGAACGCTCCGCCCGAGTTCGTGAGCTGATCGACATGCATCCGCAGCCGCAGACCGTGCTCCTGCGCCGCCCTCAGAATCTTCTCCGAGTCCGCTATGTCGAAGTAGCCGCGTTCGCAGAAAATGTCGCAGCTTTCGGCCAGTTGCTCCTCGACCACCCGCGGCAACATCTTGTGAATGACGAGCGCGATATATTGGGTGGGCGCGCTGCGAAACTCATCGGGAATGGCGTGCGCGCCCAGAAACGTCGGCACAAATTCGATCGCCGTTTCCGTATTCAGCCGGCGAATCACGCGCAGAATCTTCAACTCGTCTTCCACCGTCAATCCGTAGCCGGACTTTGCTTCCACCGTGGTGGTTCCCGCCCGGAGAAACCAAAGCGCATGTTTCTTCGCCTGCGCGAGAAGCTCATCCTCCGACGCCGCGCGCGTCTTGCGCACCGTCGAATGAATCCCGCCGCCGGCCGCCGCGATTTCCTCATACGTCGCGCCTTTCGCGCGCAACTCGAATTCATCCACGCGATTTCCGGCGAAGACCGGATGCGCATGCGCATCTACGAATCCGGGGAGGACCACGCGACCCGCCGCGTCAACGACTTCGGCGTCAGTCGGCATTTGCTTTGCGATTTCGTCTGAAGTTCCGACGGCTGCGATCGCGCCATCACGCACCAGCATCGCGCCATCAGGGATGATCGAAAGCTGGCCGAGCTCAACGCCGATCCTTGGCCGTTTCGGACCGGCCGCCGTTACCAGTTGCGAAGCGTGAAGAACCGCGAGCGTTTTCAATTTTACGATCTGCTTGAGACCGGAATGATACCCGTCCGTTGCGCTTCGGGATCGCTCCTGCTCAAATACCAAGCGCGCGTTTCACTTCTGCGGTCGAATAGCGTTTTCCGTTCGCGGATTTCGCGCGCGCCTCGATCACCGCGAGATGATCCAGCATATTCCCGAGGTCTTCCTGCAAACGCGTTACCTCGCGGCGTTTGCGCGCAATCTCGGTCGTAAAATTCTTCAGCGCTGCCTTAGTCATACGCGTCCTTGCAGTGCAGCACACGATGAACCAGGACGCCGTCGCCTTCAACATCGAATAGCACGCGATAGTCTCCGCAACGCAGCCGGTAATCACAGTCGAAATTCGTCAACCGCTTGATGTTTCCGCGCAACCCATGTTCGAGCCGTGAAATCTTCGCCACAATCTGCGCCGCGAACCGTTTCGGAATGCGGCGTAAATCTTCGAGGGCTGGCTCCGTGTAGATAATTTCCATTTCGGTCACTGCTATCGAGGGGACGCGGGGTCAGGACATGCAAGCGGCACCCTGTTGGATCGGCCAAATATCGACAACGCGAAACGGGAGGGGAATGGAAGCAGCCCGTCGCAGATCCACGTGTACTTTGAAAATCGATCCCCACACTCTAAAATTGATTTTCGTAGGATGAGCGAGATTCACGGACTGGCACAGCTACGGGAAAGTTGATCTATTGTGGAGGCAGATGCTAGCGAACAGCACCACCCTCATCGTCGGCGCCGGCGCTAGCGTTCCGCTGGAATATCCAACAGGCGCGGAATTGCGCGACTGGATTATTGAGGGCCGGGGGATGGACGACGATTGGGGTGCGGAGGGTGAGGCCGATCAGAAAAGACTGAATTGGCGATTGAGAAGATCACTCATCCCCTCAATTGATGCGTTCCTAGCGGAAAAGGAAAACGAGGATTTACACTCGTGGGGCATCAAATGCATCGCCGGCGCGCTGTTGCCGTGCGAGGCCAAGAAGAAAGAGGAGCCTCCGACGTGGCTGTGCATGGTCTTCAATGCAATCCGAGGAAGGAAAGATCAAGACCACCAACACCCTCTGAAAATCGTGACTTTCAACTACGACCTTTCGATCGAATATTTTCTCTTCCATGCCTTTCTGGCGTCTTACAAACTCAGTCAGGAAGATGCGCGAAGGATGTTCGACGAGTCCGTGCAAATTATCCACGTCTACGGCCAACTCGGCCAGATTATTGAATTGGGCGGAGGACGCGATTATGGGGGCGAGGTTACAAAGGACGCAATTTCCTTGGCATCCCGAGGCTTAAAAATTATCGGACGGGCGCCGGAGGCTTCGATCTTCGATGACGCGCATAAAGCGATCTTGGAAGCAGAATTTCTCGGTATTCTCGGATTTGGCTATGATGCAACCAACGTCGCTAACCTAAGGCTTCACGAGCGGCTTGCGCCGAAGTACGCCTATAGCACTGGATTCAATATGGGCTACGGGATGCGAGCCTGGATGCGAAACGTGAAGTTACCCTCCATAACGATCGGGTCGTCCAAGGATGATGTCGCTACATTCCTTCATAACTCCGCCTTCCTTCAATGGGCAAATACACCTAGAAAAACATCCCTTGATATGAACAATGCGATCTTCAAACATTTCACTGAGGACTTCAGGATTCCCGATTGAGAATCAGCGCGATCATCGCAAGGATCATTTAGTGTGATTAAAGCCAATGTCGTTATTGGATCCATTGCCAGTGGCTTTGCAACAGACCGCAGAAATTGATCCGTTCGCCTTAGGGTAAATCGATATCCGCATCCCTATCGCCACGCCTTCTCTTTATAAGCTTATACACAAACACGGCTGCGGGAATTGTAAGAGTCGATAGTAGGAATTGCCAATGTTTTTCGATAAAGTCTTTAATCCGGTCGCTTGCACTTACGTTAACTTCAATGGTATCTGAATATGTCTGGACCGCGTACGGAATCGGCTGGTCATTAATTCGCACGATCGCATCCAAGGTAAACACGAGTGAGTACGTTCCCACTTGATTCGCCCTTATCTTCCAAATCCACTTCGTATCTGTCTCGAAACTGACGCCTTGAATTCCATCTTGGCTCGCCGGCACAATGGTTAATGCCGTCGGATCGGTCGCTTTCAAAGTAGCGCGCATTGTTTCAGAAATGCGAACCAAAGCAAAACGCGCTTCAATATTAGGATTCTGCTCCAACCTTCCGAGAATCTCTGCTTCTAACTGCGGCCGTGTCTTCGTCGGTGAAATGACAAGCGTGGCGTCGCTTTCGGAGTGCAATGGTACTTTTTTCTGCACCTGATATGCGATGTTTCCCCATCGCATTCCTCCCAAAATAGCATCTAATGCGTTCTGAGGAACAATTGGAGTGGCAGCCGGCGTCGAAGCCGGAGTTGCTGTGGGTAGAATGATTGGTGTCGACGTGACCGCAGGACTTGGCGTCGCAGATGCACTGGGAGTCGGTGTGGCAAATGCAGTGATAGCGGCTTTTAACCGCGCAATTTCAATGTCTATTGCTGTGTCTAACGGTTGCAGGGACTGCATATTCGCCTTCATCTGAGTATGCAGCGCAGTAAGCGACGTTAATCCTCCGAGTGCTTCGGAGCTCCCTAGCTGCAATTCTGTAAGTCGGTTCATCGCGCGTTCATAGGAAGCGCGTGTGAGCGAGTATGCAGCTTTTTTCCGGATAGTATTGGTCTTCTGATCTGTCCGCTGTAAGTCGACAATAATTGTCCGCAAATCGCGGTCGTCAGCTAGCAGCGTTGTGAAGCGGTCCCTCATCGCGGCCAATTCTCGTTTCAAGCGGTGCAACTCTCCCAAACGGCGGGAAATCTCAGCATCCCCATGCCATTCCATCTCCGCCTTATCTATGATTGATCGCGCTTGGGCGCTCTGCTCTTCAAAGTATTCAACAAAAGTTCTCTTTTCCTCCAACGTTCGCGATAGTTGCGCGACCTGATTTCGCAAGCCCTGCAGTTCGCGGTCCAGAGCATCTGTTATCGCTGTGATTTTTTTCTCACTGCCATCTGGGTGCTCATTTTGAGCTTCAGCAGTGTTCGACCCAGAGCTAGCTGTATCGCTTTCTATCACTCTGCATCCGGCGAAAGCGATTGTTAAACAAATTGACGCGCTGACAAAAAACACTCTACGGCGTCCGGTCTTTCGTTGAATCAGGAAGGCAAATCTCGCTGATTGAACATTTTTCAAACCAGCGGCACTGAACCGCCTGCGCCAAGCGTGACATTTAGAAGTAACCGGGGGGTGCATGCGCCGTTACTCTAACCGTATCGACCAGCCTACCGGAAGACCAGCTTAATCGTTGGGCTAGCTAATTGTTCTAAACAAAGGGAGGACAGAGGCCTCTTTGTTAGGCGATCTTGCCTTCGACCAAGTGAATGACTCTCTTAAACTCGGACGCCGATTCCGCACTGACTTTCCGCAGCTTTTCCTGGAGAGATGACTTGAATTTTTCATCCTTCAGGCTGGCCAGATTAATCCGAACATTCATTCCCGCGCCGTCAATACAAGCGCGCACCGCGAGCAAGCCGACGCCGACATCTGAAATCGATGCGGGGTTGCCCTTCTCGGCCATGGCCGCGAGAAGCGGGTAGCTCTTGGACGCGGTTTCCATCACGCGCAGCGGAATCTCCGCGGCGTATTTGTTGGCCGCTTGAATGGCCGCCGAGCGGGCGGCTTTTTCTTCACCCGATTCCTTCGGCAGGGCGAATGCGTCCATTACTTTGTTGAAAGCGGCGGTGTCTTCATCAACGAGAAAGAGTAGTTCGTCCTTCAACTCTTGCGCCTTCACCGCCCAATTGCTGAAGTAGGGTTGCTGGTCGTCCCAGCCCCGTTTCCCGGCCGAAAGATTGGCAACCATGCCTCCGAGGGAAATACCCAGCGCGCCCATCAACGCGGCCACAGAACCGCCGCCGGGCGCCGGCGAATCGCTCAGCGTCTCATTGGCGAACTCGCGGAGATTCATCCTCACGAGCGATTTTTTTGAACCCGATTCCATTTTCAGTTCTATGATTTTCTCCTTCGGATCAAACGGTTTCACCTCGCTCAAGCCCATCGAGCGAATCGCAAGATCAATCAGCTCTTCTTCCGCCGCACCTTCGGACCACTTTTGCTTCCGCAGAAAATATTTTCCGGCCTCGACCAAACATTTCTTTGGCAGCATGCCCACGACTTCCGAGCCAGTCACCCGCAAACCGCGCTTGCTCGCCGCTTCGCAACACGCGTCGAACGCAGCATGCAGCGGCGTTTCCTCCAGATTGGTCAGGTTCATGGAGACCTGCGCCATTCCATATTCCTCCACGTACCAACCGATGGCTTTCACGTGCTTCAACATTCCAGGGACGCGGACCGGCTCACCCTTTTCATCCAGCACCGGCGTCCCAGACGGTGTGCCATCCTCCGTTTTCACCCGGCCATTCTCCCGCACGTCGAAAGCGACCGAGTTCGCCCGGCGCACCGATTTCGTGTTCAGGTTCGCGTTGTACGCGACAAGAAACTCTCGCGCGCCGATCACCGTGGCGCCCGATCTCTCATTGAAGACCGACGGTCCGAAGTCCGGTTTCCAAGCCGGCTCTTTTATTTTCTCGAAGAAGCCTTCGTATTCTCCAGCGCGGATAATGGACAAGTTGGAGCGCGAAGGATCTTTCGCCGCTTTCTCATAGAGATAGACCGGAATTTTTAGCTCATCGCCAACGCGTTTTCCGAGGGCTTGCGCGCACGCGATTGCTTCCTCCCAGGTCACGTTGCTCACCGGAATGAACGGGCAGACATCGGTGGCGCCCATGCGGGGATGCGCGCCCTTCTGTTTGCGCATGTCGATCAGTTCCGCCGCTTTTCGAATCCCACGAAAAGCGGCTTCGACGGCCGCGTCAGGACTGCCGGCAAACGTGACCACTGTGCGATTGGTGCTCGCGCCCGCGTCGACGTTGAGCAGCGCAATTCCTTCCACCGACTCGATCGCCGCGGTAATCTGGCCAATCACCTCGAGATCCCGCCCCTCGGAAAAATTCGGCACGCACTCGATGACTTGTTTCATACTCTTTTTGCTTTTGTCATCCTGAGCGCAGCGAAGGATCTCTGGCTATTTCTTTTTTGCCGCGTGCGTGCGACCGAAATGATCAGAGATTCTTCGCTGCGCTCAGAATGACAGGTCGCTTTTGAGATCGCATATAATATCTCAATCCCGCGCGCGCGGTTCCATCGGGATCCGGATCTGACGCGCCGCCGCAAAATCAATCGCGCGAGAGTAACCTGCATCGGCGTGGCGCAACACGCCCATACCGGGATCGCTCGTCAGCACTCGTTCGAGACGGCGCCTGGAATTTTCGGTACCATCCGCCACCACGACCATCCCGGCGTGCTGCGAGTAGCCAATGCCGACACCACCGCCGTTGTGAATGGAAACCCACGATGCTCCGGCCGCGGTATTGACGAGCGCATTGAGGAACGCCCAATCCGCGATCGCGTCGCTGCCATCGAGCATTCCTTCGGTTTCGCGGAAGGGCGATGCAACCGAGCCGGTGTCCAGGTGATCGCGGCCGATCACGATCGGCGCCTTTACCTCGCCACGTCTCACCAGGTCGTTCATCGCCAGGCCGAATTCCGCGCGCTCGCCGAACCCGAGCCAGCAGATGCGGGCCGGCAATCCCTGGAATTGAATGCGCTCGCGCGCCAGTTTCATCCAGCGCGCGAGCGTCGCGTTCTCGGGAAACATTTCGAGCGCGAGGCGATCAGTCCGCGCGATGTCAGCCGGATCGCCGCTTAGCGCGACCCAGCGGAACGGCCCTTTCCCCTCGCAGAAAAGCGGCCGGATGTATTCGGGAACGAATCCCGGGATATCGAAGGCATTCTCGACGCCCGCCTTTTTTGCCTGGGTCCGAAGGTTGTTTCCGTAATCGAAAGTGATCGCGCCTTTTTTTTGCAGCGCGAGCATCGCCTCCACATGCGCGGCCATGGATCGCATCGAACGTTCGACGTAATCGTCCGGATCGCTCGCGCGAAGCTCGAGCGCTTCCGCCAACGGCATTCCGTTGGGCACATAGCCGTTGAGCGCGTCGTGGGCGCTGGTTTGATCGGTCAGGATTTCCGGCACCACGCCGCGCTTCACCATTTCCGGCAAAACATCGGCGCAGTTTCCGACGAGACCGACCGAGAGCGCCTCGTTTTTGTGGCGCGCCGCGTCGATCAACTCGAGCGCTTCGTCGAGCGATCTCGCGATCTTATCGCAATAGCCGCTCTGCAATCGCTTCTCGATCCGCGCGGGATCGACGTCCATGCCAAGAAAAAGCGCACCGTTCATGGTCGCGGCCAGCGGTTGCGCACCCCCCATTCCCCCGAGACCTCCAGTGACGATGAGTTTTCCTTCGAGCGTTCCACCGAAATGTTTGCGTCCCGCTTCGGCAAATGTCTCGAAAGTTCCCTGCACGATCCCCTGGCTGCCGATGTAAATCCACGACCCGGCCGTCATCTGGCCATACATGGTAAGTCCCATGCGTTCGAGCCGGTTGAATTCCGCATAGTTTGACCAGTGGCCGACCAGATTCGAATTCGCGATCAAAACGCGCGGTGCTTCATCGTGCGTCCGAAAAACGCCCACCGGTTTGCCCGATTGCACCAGTAAGGTCTCATCGTTTTCGAGTTCCCGAAGCGATTGGACGATGGCGTCGAACGCCTCCCAACTCCGCGCCGCCCGCCCGGTGCCGCCGTAAACAATCAGCTCATTCGGATTCTCGGCGACGTCCGGATCGAGATTGTTCATCAACATTCGAAGCGCAGCTTCCTGGTGCCAGCCTTTGCAGCTCTTTTCGGTGCCGCTCGGCGCGCGGACGGCTCGTGGCGCACTCATGATGTGCCCGTCTCGTCGTCGAACATTCCCTCTCGAATCGCCGTGGCCACGCGCTCGATATCGCCCGACATCGAGCGGTCCGCATCGACGGCCGGAGAAATGGATCGCACCCGTTCGTAGGCCTGCTCCACACCGACGCCACCTTTGAGGGGGTGACGGAACTCCAGCCCTTCGGCTGCGGAGAGAAGCTCGATCGCCAGTAGGTGCTCGGCATTCTCCACAATCGTTCGGAGCTTCAGCGCCGAGGTCATTCCCATCGAAACATGATCTTCCTTCCCACCCGAGGTCGGCAGATTGTCCACGCTTGCGGGATGCGCGAGCACTTTGGCTTCGTTCAGAAGCGCGACGGCAGCGACGTGCAAAATCATGAAGCCGGAATGCGTGCCGGCATGCGGCGCCAGAAACGGCGGCAGGCCCTCGCTCGAATCCGGATTCACCAGGCGATCGGTGCGGCGTTCGCTGATGCTCATGAGATCGGTCAACGCGATCGCCGCGTAATCGAGCGCCAACGCCAGCGGCGCGCCGTGAAAATTTCCGCCGGAAAGAACGTCGCCGGTCTCGGCGAAGACGAGCGGGTTATCGGTGGCCGAACCCGATTCGATTTCCAGCACGGTTTCGCAATGGTCGAACGCGCCGCGGACCGCGCCGTGGACCTGCGGCATGCATCGCAGGCTGTAGGCATCCTGCACGCGCGGGTCGCCGTTCAGATGGGATTGGCGGATTTCGCTCTCGCGAAGGAGATGACGCAAATGGGCCGCGACCGCCTGCTGGCCGGGATGGGCACGCGCGTCGTGAATGCGCGAATCAAAAGCGGTGGGCGTTCCCTTGAGCGCCTCAAGGCTCATCGCGCCGGCAATGTCGGCGACATGTGCCAGTCGCTGCGCCCGGAACAACGCCAGCCCGCCCACGGCGTGCATCGCCTGGGTCCCATTCAAGAGCGCGAGGCCTTCTTTCGCCTCCAGCACAACCGGGCGCAGGTCCGCTTTCCGGAGCGCGTCGGCGCTTGGCATTCTCGCGTCGCCGTAAAATGCTTCGCCTTCGCCGATGAGTGTCAAAGAGAGATGAGCGAGCGGCGCCAAATCTCCGCTCGCGCCCACGGACCCTTTCTCGGGTATGACCGGCACGACGTTGCGGTTCAGGAGTTCGCACAACAGTTCGATGACCTCCAAACGGATGCCGCTGAATCCCAGCGCGAGAACATTCGCCCGCAGCAACATCATCGCGCGCACTTCCGGCAGCGACAGCGGCCTGCCTATCCCGCAAGCATGACTGCGGACGAGGTTTAGTTGCAACTGGCGAAGCTCATTCGCCGCGACGTGGACGTCAGAGAGTTTGCCGAAGCCGGTGCTGACGCCATAAACCACGCCGCCTCGCTCGACGATCTGCTCGATGACCTTTCTGGACGCTCGGATCCCGGCGTGAGCGGAAGAGGCCACCTCCACCGGCATCCCGCCATGGGCCACTTGCGCAATTTCCGAGAGTGACAAGGGCCGGCCGGTCAGCTGCATGCGTCCCACCTTATGAATTAGTTCTCGAAAAGAAAGGTGCAGCTACAACGCCCGCGCCAAAAAAAAAGCCAGGCCGATAAGCCGGCCTGGCCTTTTTGGTTAAAGCTATCCGCAGGCGGACAACTGGACGATTATTTCGAGTAGGTGGAAGTTTGGGTCGTGGCCGCTTCTTTATGCTGTGAGCAGGCCCCCAAGCTCAACGTGCTGGCCGCGATGGCCACGATCATGATTGCTTTGAAAATTTTCACTTAATATTTCGCCTCCTTTCCGTGCAGGTTGCTGCCGTCATTTAGGCAGTTACGACCCCTCGCGCAACGCTTTTCTCGACTTTTTTCCGAGGCGACTTTCCGGGCTTCTACGCTTTGATCACCACCGGGGTGCCAATCCGAACCTGTTCGAAAAGCGCCGCGACATCGGCATTCCTCATCCGGATGCAGCCGTGGCTGGCCGGTTCTCCAATCCGTTCTTCGTGGTTGGTCCCGTGAATGTAGATAAAGCGGTCGTGCGTGTTGGCGTTCGCCGCCTCGAGTCCCTCCAGCCAGAGGATGCGCGTCATGATCAGATCTTCATCCCGCAAAAGCTTTTTGGCCGCTTTAACCGGGCGCCTGCTCTTGAAAACCGTTCCCACAGGCATATCGGCTCCAATTTTCTCCCCGACCCGGAATCTGCCCGTGGGTGTTTTCATGCTTCCTTCTTCCGCCCCCAGCCCAAAGGAAGAAGTCGAAACCGGATAGGCTGCAAGCTTCTTCCGGCCGGCCTTCAAAGTCAGCTCCTGCGCGGCGACTGAAATATGGATCCTGGGCTCGGCGCTTTTCTTCATTCGAGAGTGGCGGTAGGGTGCGCCTATGTCTGACGCGAAGAAAAGCTATCACGTCGCCGTAGTTGGCGCGACCGGAGCCGTAGGCGCCGAGTTGCTCCGGGTGTTGGAACGGCGCGCATTTCCCGTCGAGAGATTGCTGCCCCTGGCGTCGGGGCGTTCGGCGGGGAAGACCGTTTCGTTTCGCGGAGCAGACATTCCCGTAAAGGAACTTTCCGCGGAGGCGTTTAGGGGCGTCGACCTCGCGTTCTTCAGCGCCGGCGGCGACATCTCACGCCGGTTTGCTCCCGTCGCGCGCGATGCGGGTGCGATCGTGATCGATAACTCATCGGTCTTCCGGATGGACCCCGAGGTGCCCCTCGTGATTCCGGAAATAAATGGCGAAGACGTTCGCCAGCATCGCGGGTTGATCGCCAACCCAAACTGCACGACGGCCGTCGCGCTCATGGCGATTTATCCGCTCCATCGCGCCTTCGGCGTTCGGCGAGTTTTTGCGGCCAGCTACCAGGCCGTCTCCGGCAGCGGAGCGCGCGCCATTAGCGAACTGCGGTCCCAAGTCGAGGCGGCTGCGGAAAAAAGACCTGCAGTGGCGGAGGTTTATCCGCACCCGATCGCGTTCAATGTCCTGCCCCACGTCGATTCCTTTTTGCCGAGCGGCTATACGAAAGAAGAAATGAAAATGGAAAACGAGGGCCGGCGCATCATGCATTTGCCGGCGTTCCGGGCGTCGGTCACCTGCGTACGGGTGCCGGTTTATCGGGCCCACTCGGTTGCCATCAGCGCGGAATTCGAGAGAAGTGTTTCCATCGAGGAAGCGCACGAGGTGCTCGCCAAAGCGCCTGGGCTCGAGTTAGTCGATGAGCCGCAAAAAAACCGCTACCCGATGCCGCTCTTTACCGCGGGCAAGGATAATTGCGAGGTCGGCCGGGTGCGGCTTGATTGCGCGTTCGAAAACGGCCTGGCCTTCTGGGTCTCGGGCGACCAACTGCTCAAAGGCGCCGCCCTGAACGCCGTCCAAATCGCGGAGCTGCTTTAACGTCATAGCAAAGAAAACGGCCCCGGATTTCTCCGGGGCCGCTTCACTTCGATTTCAGTTTTTTCAGGGCGTCGGAGAAGTGACGGGCTCGTTCTTCTTCTTTTTGCCTTCGTCTTTGCCGCGACTTTCCGGCGGATTCCCGGGCGGATTTACCGGCGCATTGGCGGCGGGTCCTGCAGGAGGCGCGGCGTGCTCCTGCGTAATTGGATTGTGCTTTTTGTTCTTGGTTTCCGGTTCCGGCACAGTCGGCGGCTTGGGTGGCTCATTGGCGGCCGGACCTTTCCGTGGCTTGCCGTCGGGCCCCATTGTGTCCGGTTGAGCGGGCTCTAGCGGCGTAGGCCGCAGAGTCTCGTGTTTCTTTTCGGGCTTCACTTTTGGGGCCGAGGGTGGAGCGTTTTGTTCCGTCGTCGCCGGAGGATTGGTGGAAGGCGGATTCACCGGCGTTTTTTCCTTTTTCGGTCTCTCCGGTTTCGGAGGCTGCGTCGCGGTGGTGCCCGGAGCCAGCGAAGCAGCCGGAGTCGCTGCCGGAGCTACCTTCTCCTTCTTTTTATCCTTCGGCTTTTCCAGAGTTGTGGCTGGACTTATGCCGGGGCTTGCCGCAACCGACGCGGTTGGTGCGGGCGAAGTCTCTTCGCGCTTTTTATCTTTCGCCTTGTTCTTTTCCGGCGAAGCCGCGGGGCTGGCAGAAGCTATGGGGCTCGAAGCGCCGGGTGTCTGGGTCGCGCCGGGCGCGATCGCGGCCGGACTCGTTTCGGTCTTTTCCGAAGCCTGCACAGTGGGTGGCGGCACCGACTTCGGGTCCTCCTTCTTCATCTTTTCCTTCAACTCGGCCTGCGCTTTTTGGTCGCCGACGGGTTCCCAGCCGCGCTCGACTGGCGTCTGCGCGATTTTCTCTTTCACCACCTTTGGCGCAATCGAGGCCGTGGGTTTCTGGAATTGCTGCGGCGCCGCAACCACGAGTTTGTCGCCTTGCACTTTCATCAGCGAATTCGAACGCGCGGCCGCAAGCGGGTCCGCATTCGCATCGCGTTGCAGAGTCAGACGCTGGATTGGACGGGTCGAGGAACGGCTCAGCGTGTTGTAATCCGGGCCGTAATTGTAAACCTGCGAGTTCGAGTAGGTGATGTTCGTCACGTTCACCGTCTTCGTGATGTAGGTCACGTTCTGATCGACCGCAAAAATGCGCTCCCGGAGAACCGGCTCACCGATGTAGCGGACGTCGATGAAGTTGTAGTAGGCCGGGCCGATGTCGAAATCGATGTCCACCCGGGCGGTGATGGCGCTGTTGTCGTAATAATCGCCGGCTCGCCGCGGTGGGAGCGGCGCCCAACCGACATAATCACCGCCGGTGCGCCAGGAAACCCAAGCCGGACCCCACTCACGATCGGGTATCCAAACCCAGCCGCGGCCGCGCAACCGGATCCAGCGGCCATAGTGATAGGTCGCCCAGCCGAAATCCTCGTAGGAAATCCAGGTCCAGCCTACATCGGTGTAAGCCCAATAGCCGTCCGAGTACGGACGCCAGCTGCGATTGCTCACCGCGATCGTCGGTTGCCAGCAGTAGCCATAATCGGCGACCTCGACCCAATTCCCGCCAGCACCGAGATTATCGTAGAAAAAATCGATAGACACGTCGGTTCTCGCCTCGATCTGCGGGACGGCCGGCAGCAAGAGCACCAACGCTGTTACCGCAAGAAGTATTCGTTTCATAAGTTGAGTAGTTGAAGGAGTTAGACCCTCCGGGGCCGAGGGTTATTCATCCCGAGATGATTCGGAAACCACGGTGCTCGCGCGTGTTTGTGGGCGCGCCTCTCGGGCTTAACGGGCGCGCAGCACGACGAACGATCGCGTGCGATGGCGGCAAACGGAGAGAACCTGCGTGCCGTTCGGATCGAGCGAGCCAATCACCTTCTTGTATTCCGCCACGGACGTCACCGGTTGCTGATTGATTTCTTCGATCACATCGCCGCTCCGAAGCTCTCCGACCTCCCCGTCCAGTTTGGTCACGAGCACGCCCCGAATGCTGCCGGGCAGGTCGAGACGTCGGGCCGCATCCGGCGTCAGATCTGCCACCTCAACGGAAGCTAGCGGGTTGGTGTCGTCGGGTTGGTCTTCAGGTTGCGCGGGATCCTGCGGCGTTTGCGGCTGGCGCGGATTTACGCGCGAAGTCAGGTAATCCGGCGGCTGTTCCTTGATTTCCGCCGTCACCTTTAGCGGAGTGCCATTCCGCGTTAGCTCGAGCTCGACCTTCTTGTTTACTTCCATCTGGGTCACCACACTGCGCAGCTCGTTGATATTTTTCACGGCGCGACCGTCGAACTTCCGGATGACATCGTTGACCCTTATGTCCGCGCGCGAGGCCGGCGAATTCGGCAACACATTATCCACGATCACCCCGTCGGTATCGCGAGCGCCGGGAGTCGTCGGCCGTCCCAGGATGCCAAGGTAACCCCGAATAATGCGGCCTTGTTTCAATAGACTCTCCAGCGCCGTCTTCACCGAATTCGACGGGATGGCAAACCCGATGCCTTGCGATCCGCCGCTGCGCGAAATGATCGCCGTGTTGATGCCGATAATCTCGCCACGAAGATTCACGAGCGGGCCGCCGCTGTTGCCGGGATTAATAGCCGCGTTGGTTTGCAGATAATCGCCGAAGCCATCCACACGATTAGGCCGGCCCCGCGAACTGATTATTCCATCGGTGACCGTTTCCTCGAAGCCAAAGGGATTGCCGATCGCGAGAACGAAATCGCCTGCCTGCACCGCGTCCGAATCGCCAAACTTCAACGGCTTCACAGAAGCGCCGTCGATTTTTAGCACAGCCAGATCGACCACCGCGTCCGCGCCGACCAGCCGAGCCTTTTGCGTTCGGCCATCGCTGAGCTGCACTTCAATCTCATCGACCTGATCGACTACGTGATTGTTCGTAATGATGTGGCCTTCTGCGGAGACCACGACGCCGGAGCCGAGGGAATTCTGCACCATCGCTTCCTCGTTCGGATTGCGGAACTGACGCGGGTTGCGATTGAAAAACTCGGACGGATCGAGCTGATACTGGCGGCGGATCGCGACCTTCTTCGAGGTCTTGATGCTGACCACCGCCGGGATAACGCTGCTGACCAATGCGCGCCGCTCGCGATTCAAGTTCTCGAGGCCGGCCACGTCCTTCGGATCGACACTCGCCGTCGTCGCGAGCGAATATTTCTCGGGCGCGGCGGCGAGAAACTTCAGTCCGCCGTGTTTCAACCGGTAATCGTAAAGGGCCGATATCGCGGCGCTGATCAAGAGAACAAAGAGCAAAAATTTGAGCAGATTTTTCATTAGCTGACGTTCGAGAAGGTTCGTCCGTGTTCTTCGACAATCAATCTGCGAAAACGTTGATTTTCGCGGGTTTTCAACTCCGGATCGTTCTCCATGATCAGGGTGGCAGCGGCCCGCGCGCGTCGCATGAGTTGCGCGTCTTTTTTTAAATTGCCCAGCTTCAACTCCGGCAATCCGCTCTGCGCCGTCCCCAACAAATCACCCGGACCGCGCATGCTCCAATCGGCTTCCGCCACCTCGAATCCGTCAGTGGTCTTTTCGAGCACGGCGAGTTTGGCGACCGTCTCCTCCGATTTCTCCGCGCTCAAGAGAATGCAATAAGATTTGTGTTCGCCCCGGCCGATCCGGCCGCGCAATTGATGAAGTTGGGCGAGCCCGAAACGCTCGGCATTCTCGATCAACATGATCGTGGCGTTGGGGACATCGACGCCCACTTCGATCACGGTCGTGCTGACCAGCGCGCTCGTTTCTCCCCGGCGGAAGCGCTCCATGATCGATTGCTTTTCGGGCGCGGGGATTCGGCCATGCAACAACTCACAGCGAAAAGGCGAAAGGCGTTCGCGCCAGGTCTCGAACTCCGCAGCGGCAGCCTTAACGTCGAGCTTCTCGCTCTCGTCGATGAGCGGATAAACGATGTAGGCCTGCCGTCCGGCTTCGAGTTGCGCCCGTATGAACGCCAACACCTCGCCGAGCTTTGATTGATCGCGAACAGCCGTGATGATCTTGCCCCGATCCGACGGCATCTCATCGATCACCGAAACATCGAGATCGCCATAGACAGTCATCGTCAGCGTGCGCGGGATCGGTGTGGCCGTCATCACCAGAACATCCGGCGCCGGCTCACGCGCCGTCAGCCTGGCTCTCTGCGAAACGCCAAACTTATGTTGCTCATCAATCACCACGAGCCCCAGGTTTTCGAATGAAACGCCCTCGTATAACAACGCGTGCGTCCCAATGATCACGTGCGGCGCGTCGGTCTGGGGAGCGCGCGCGTCTCGCGCGTTGGTCGCGGCGTCTCGCCGCGACGAACTTTCCTTACGCGCCTCATCTTCTGGCGTCCAGACCCACGGATAATCCTCATTCTGCCCGGCAACTCCGGCATCCCATGGATTTCTGACAATGTATTGAAACTTCTCTTCCAAATCCCGATCAGAGCGGACGTACCGATCGAAGCTTTCGCGTTCCCAAAGCGCGCCCTTCTTTCCCTCAAGTTCGTTGATCCGATGTGCCGAAAACGATTTCACCGAATGCAGGAGCTCCTTTAAGGACCAAAACAGAGCATTCCCTTTGTCGTCATCTCCTTTCGGCCATGGTTGGAAAAGAAAATGAACGTGATCGGGCATTACGCAGATCGCGAACAACTCGTAACGCTGGTTATGAAAGTGGCGGAGCGCATCGAGCACAGTGGTCCGCGCAGTTGGTGACAAGATTCGTCGTGACTTGGTGCCAATCGTCACGGCATAGATCGCCCACGGTTTTTCGAAATGGGGGAGACGTCGGCGATAATAATGTCCTGGTCCGTCAGCATCGCGTTCGGAAGTCCGCGACGGCGAGACGCCGTCGCCAACGCGCGAGACGCGCGCGCTCCCCGGAGCCGCATCGCGTCCCAGATCAAACAACGGTAACGCTCCGCTTTCTTCCTGACGCGCGGCTGTTCTGATCGCCAACCTCACACCCAGCGGTTCGAGCCAGCGGCATAGGACGGCGTAATGCTGCTCGGCCAGGATCTGCGTAGGGGCCATGAGCGCGGTTTGAAAGCCCGCTTCCACCGCGAGAAGCATCGCCGCGATCGCAACTACGGTTTTGCCTGAGCCGACATCGCCTTGCAGCAAACGATTCATCGGGTGAGGCGAACCCAGATCGCGCCGTAACTCGTCGATGACGCGCGCCTGCGCATCGGTCAGGTCGAAAGGCAGACCGCGTATGAATGTCTCCAGCAGGATACCGGGGCCGCAATGCGCCTGCCCGCTGCGTGCCGAAGCAGTCGCCCGCCGCGAGGCGATCAGCATCTGCATCGCGAAAAATTCAGAAAAGACCAGGTGCTCCCGTGCCGCGTCGCGGCGCGCTTCGCTCTCCGGAAAATGGATCTGGTGCAATGCCTCGACGCGACCGCCGAGATTGATCCCTTTCGGCAACAACGTCTGGACCGAGTCGCCGTCGAGATCCTCCAGGACCCGGTAAATCAATCCGCGGAAGACGCGCTGCGAAAGCCCTTCCGTCGCCGGATAGATCGGAGTGATTCGGCGGAAATGAACGGAAATTTCGTCGTCGTTCTCGATTACTTCGAATTCCGGATGCTCCATGCAAAGCCGCTGGCCGCGCAATCGCGGTTTGCCGAAGACGACGAGCTGCTGGCCGGTAGCGATCATTTTTTGCACGTAATGCAAGTTGAACCAACGGAGGACGAGCGGCTGACTGAGCGCATTCGCGTCCGCTTCCTGGATGGTGGCTTCGAAGATTTTTTTCCAACCGCCAAAGCGCCGGACCTGCGTTTTGACGACTTCACCGCAAAGACAAACCGCGACCTCGCTCTCTTCGCGCGGGAATCCGGCGAACTGCGTCCGGTCTTCGTAGCGGCGCGGGAAGTGAGTGACCAGATCGTCAACCGTTTCGATCTCGAGCCGGCGCAGCGCAGTCAACTTAGGACGCGGAATCCACTCCAGCTCGCTGAGTTCTTGCGAAAGCTCGATCATTCGATGGGGGCCGCTGCGCGCAACGCCTCAACCTGAATTTGCAGCCGCGTCTCGTCTTCGTATTCGTTCGCGGTCACGCGAAAAGCGATGTCCCACGGCGGGCTTGGCAACGTCGACAAAGCGCCATCAAAAAAAATCGCGCGCTGAAAATAGTTCTTCTGCCGCAGGCGCAGAACGAGATGTTTCTCCTTCAGGATCTGCGGCGGGATAGTCGGCTCGACCCCGCGCGCGAAAAACATTGGTTGAAGATTGCCGTTGCCAAAGGGTTCCAGGACCTGGTGCCAGCGGAGCAAATCGCCATTGAGTTCGGAGAAGGCAAGTTCGTGATCGATCTTCAGGCGCGGCTGCAGGTTATCGTTCGAAAGAAGCTCGCGTGCGGCTTTCCGAAAAGCATCGGCAAAGGCGGGAAACTGATCTTCGCGCAATGTTAGGCCCGCGGCCATTTCGTGTCCTCCGAACTTCTCGAGCCATTGCTCGCAATGCCCCAGCGCTTCGACCAACGACAAACCCTCGATACTGCGCCCGCTGCCCTTTCCGAGCCCGTTGGAATCAAAAGCGACCATGATCGTAGGCCGGTGATACTTTCGCGCGAGCCGCGACGCAACAATCCCCAGCACTCCTGGATGCCAATCACGCGCTCCGAGAACGATCGCAGCGTCGATCTCCGGGTTGAAGACTGTTGCCAATTGCTCTTCGGCCTCGCCGAAAATCTTTCGCTCGACTCCCTGCCGCTCGCGATTCTGCGCGTCGAGCAGCGTGGCGAGTTCGGTCGCTTCGGTTTCATCCCGCGTCAGCAAGAGCCGCAAAGCTTTTTCCGCTGTGGCCAGCCGGCCGGCTGCGTTGAGGCGCGGACCAAGACGGAACCCGATGTCTTCGGATGTGAGCGGCGGCCGCACTGCTGCGACTTCCATCAGTTTCCGAATCCCGGGCCGTTGCGAGCGCGCGATCTCCTCTAGGCCGCGCTGGACGAAGATACGATTCTCGTTCTGCAACGGGACGATGTCGGCCACCGTCCCAAGCGCGACGAGATCCAGGTTCGCTTTCAAATCGAAACCGGGAGCGGGCCGCATCTTCAGCAGGGCGTGGCAAAGTTTGAAAACGATCCCGACGCTGCAGAGATATTGAAACGCGCCATTCGCTTCGATCTTCGGGTTCACGATCGCGACACAATCCGGCAGGGCGGATTTCGGCTCGTGGTGATCGAGCACGATAACATCGACGCCGTTGCTTTTAAGGTTGCCGATTTCGGCGAGAGACGACGTGCCGCAATCCACCGCGATCAGGAGTTGCGGGTGATGTTGCTGGCAGCAGCGCTCGACGCTTTCCTGACTCAAGCCGTACCCTTCCTCCATCCGAAGAGGCAAAAACAATTCCGGCTCCGCGCCGTAACTGCGCAGCATTTCCGCGAGCAACGCCAGAGAGGTGACGCCGTCCACATCGTAGTCGCCGAAAAGGACAATGCGCTCCCGTTGATCGATCGCGCGGAGAATGCGCGCGACCGCCGCCGCCATGTTTGGGAGGAGAAAAGGATCGCTCAAGGAACGGAGACGCGGCTGCAAAAACGCATTGACGTCATCCGCGCAATCGAAGCCCTTGCGCTTCAGCAACTCAGCGATGCACGGCAGTCCGCATATTTCCGTCCATGGAATTGCGGCGGCTAGTTCTTGTTCGGCTTGAGCGATGATCCAACGTCGTTCCACCGGACATTTTATTGTCGGAGGGTCGAACTGACAACACGCTCAACCAGATCGGGTATTCCGATCGCTAAATGATCAGCCGGGAGTCGTGCCACAAAATGCCGTGCTTCTCGCAAAGATTCCGAAAGGCCGACAAACCCTCTTTCTCGCGAGCTCCGTAGCGGTAGCTCAAACAATCACGCAAATAATAGGAACAGAATTCAGGACTGAATTCCTCCTCGGCGGCGATGACCGAATCGAGCTCTTGCAGATTCCTGTCGCGGCAGGCGCGAAGGCTGTCCGCAATTGGTTTCGGAGCCGGAACTTCCGGACGAATCAGCCAAAGCGCGTAAACAAACGGCAGGTGAGTGAGCTTTTCCCATTCCTCCCCGAGATCCCAGAATTGAAAGGTGGTTGTATCATCGTCGCGAAACCGGATCGCCTGATCGCCGATGAAAAATTTCGCGAGTCGCGGCGTAATGGCGCGCTGCATTAGCCGGGAGCGGACGACGAACTTTGGCGAAAGGCCGGCTTCCGCGAGAAGACAACGCAACAGATTGACGGAAGTTTGCGAGGCGGGATCGATCTCGATCTCCTCGATCTCCTTGAGGTTTCCCGCATGCGCGACGAAGACACTGTGCACCGGCCCGTGCGACGAAATGGAAACATCGTCAACGAGCGTATAGACGGGGTTGCGGAGAAACTCGAAACTCGAAACGAGGGCGACATCCAGCGAACCGGTCGCGAGGCGTTCGCAGAGCGTGCTGGGATGATCGAAGACCACTTCTCCGGGCCACCCGTGAATGAGCGGACGCGCGTTGAGATACTTAACGCAACCGATCCGGAGCCGTTGCGCGTCAGCCACTCCTTATGCGCAGACGAGCTCGGACTCCACCGCCGGCGGAGCTGTCGTCACCGCCGCGGCGCGCGGGCGCGGTAAATGCCGGTAATAGCTGTCGCGCTGCATCGGTTCGCGGCCGGCTTCGCGAATGACGTGTTCCAGCGTGGCGACGGTCTGTTCCTGCGGCGTCTTGGCTCCCGCCATGTGAAAGATTTTTTCTTCCATGATCGTGCCGTGCAAATCGTCCACGCCGTAGCTGAGCGAAACCTGAGCCAGCGGCAAACCCATCGAAACCCAATAAGCCGTGAGGTGATCGAAGTTATCGAGATAAATGCGGCTGACCGCGAGGTTGCGAAGCTGATCGACAGCCGAGGCGGGTTTCACGTGAGCCAGGATGGTCGTTTGCGGTTCGAAAGCGAAAGGAACGAACCCGGTAAACCCGCCGGTTTCATCCTGCAATTCCCGAAGCTGACGCAGGTGATCGACGCGCTGCTCCAACGTTTCGATATGTCCGTAAAGCATCGTGCTCGTGCTCCGGCCGCCCATTTCATGCCAGAGGCGGTGGACCTCGAGCCATTCCTGCGCGCTTTCCTTGCCGCGGCAGATCTCATCCCGCACTTCCGCGTCGAAAATTTCCGCGCCGCCGCCGGTGAGCGCGCCCAGCCCCGCGTCACGCAGAACGGCGAGGGTGTCGGCAATCGAGAGCTTGAAAATGCGTTGGGCAAGATGCCGGACTTCAATCGCGGTGAAAGCCTTGATGATCAGGTTCGGATCGAGCGCGCGGAGGCGCCGCAGCAAATTGAGGTACCAATCTTTCTTCAGCGTGGGATGAAGACCGCCTACCATGTGGACTTCAGTGATCCCGACCGAGAGCGATTCCTGCACCGCGGCCACGATGTCGTCGATCGAGCGCTCGAAGGCATGAGCGTCGCGCTTCTTCGCGGCAAACGCGCAAAACTGGCAGGAGAGAATGCAGACGTTCGAATAATTAATGTAGCGATTGAGGATGTAGGTCGCGATGTTGCCATTCTTCCGCTCGCGGACCGCGCTCGCTATCATTCCCAGAGCATTCAGATCGTGCGAGCGATACAGGCGCAAGGCTTCGGAATCCGAAATCCGCTGCTGGCTCTCGACCTTATCGGCGATCGGCCGAAGGTCATTGGGAATGAGCGATAGATTCATCAAAAAGTTAGCCGGTGAAGAATTTCGACGCCATGATGCACATGCTCTCGCCTCGTTGCAACCGAAAGCGCGGAAGAACATGACCTTCGTTTACCCGGCTTAATTCGAAGCTCCTAACGAATCGGCTTCCAGACTGTCTCTCCTACATGTCGCGCGTCGAAACAAGCCCGGCCGAGCGGTCCGATGAAGACGCGGAAGATATCCGGCTGATGCGGTTGGTGAGCGCGGGCCAAGCCGACGCGTTTGAGCAACTGATGGAGCGACACCAGCGTTTAGTGGTCGGGACGGTAGCGCGGATGCTCGGCAACAATTCCGACGCCGAAGACATCGCTCAACAGGTCTTCGTGCGTGTTTGGAGAAACGCTGCCCGTTATGAGCCGAGAGCCAGGTTTACGACCTGGCTACTCACCATCACGCGCAATCTGGTCTTTAACGAACTGCGTCGCCGGTCGCGTCACGCGCAGGTGTCACTTCAAACGGAAGCGGACGAGGAAGAGCGACCGCTGAAAGATGAGCGATCGCTCGCGCCCGATGCCTCCTTACTCGAGCACGAGCTGCAACAGGCCATCGACGCGGCTATCGCGAGCCTGCCGGAAACGCAAAGGATGGCCCTGGTTTTGCGCCGCTACGAGGAGCTCAGCTATGAGGAGATCGCGGCGGTCTTGGATCAATCCGTTTCGGCGGTGAAGAGCCTTCTCTTTCGCGCCCGCACGGAATTGCGGGCCAGTCTCAGCCGGTATTTGGCGGAGTAATTCATGGGAAAACAAAGAGGGCGGACCTCTCGCGAGAATCCGCCCCCTCTCAACCCCACATTGTTATGTTGCCTAAAATTTAGTCTCGACCGTTCGCCGTGCTCTTGAAGTCCACGGTATTTGTCGTGGTCGTGGTAGAACTGCGGGTAGTGGCCGGGGCCGGCGGCGTGCCCGGTTTCGGATAATCGGCCGCAATCTGGCGGTGCGATGTCGGTACGATCCGCACACTGCCCTTGGCGTTGTTCCGCCATCCGTTGGGATCAGCGTATTCTTCGCCGGAATGATGCACCCCGGAGACCTGATCTTCCAAGCCCGTGCCGTAGTGTTGATCGATGATTGTCGGAGTGACGAATACGAGCAGATTCCGCTTCACTCGCGCATTTGTCCGGCTCTGGAACAAGTACCCGAGCACAGGAATGTCGCCCATAATGGGCACTTTAGTACGACTTTTGGTCACTTCGTCCTGCAGCAAGCCTCCGATCGCGAGGGTATCCCCGCTCTTGATTAGCACGTTTGAATCCAAGGTCCGCGTGTCAATAACCGGGCTCGTGACCGTAGCGCCGGCAAATGTGAACTGCTGATCGAACACTTTGTTGCTGATCTCCGGCTTCACCGCCAGCGTGATGAAGTTGTCTTTGTTCACAGACGGCTTCACGACGAGCGTGTTGCCAAACTTCTTATCCTGAAATCCACCGAAGACCGCCGTGGCCGTCTGTTCGTTAAAATTCAACTGCGGCACGGGTTGATTGCGAATGATTTCGATTTTCGCCTGCATGTTGTCAGCAGTGACAACGCGCGGATTCGCAAGGAACTCGGCGTCGCTGTCCTCGTTGAGCGCTGAAAGAGTAATAGAGAGTTGCGGAGCCGTAAGGATTGCAAACTGCCCGCCAATTGCGCTGAGCGCACCTCCAGCAAGCCTGCCTATAAAGTCCTGAGGAGGATTCACAGCCGCGGGAAGACTTCCGATGTTTGTGCCTTGGACCGGAATCCCGTTAGCATCCAGCTTCGGTCCAAAATTGGGTCTCCCGGTGGCATCGACGCCGTACTGTTGCTGGGCATCGACGAGTTTGCTCGTTCCCAGGGTCGACCCACCGAAATTGATGGTTTTTCCTCCGGTGACACCGGCCCAGTTGATGCCGTACGACTGCCGGGGATTTGCATTCACCTCGACGAGCCGCGCTTCGATCATGACTTGCTTGGTTGGCTTATCGATCTGGACCAAAAGCTTGCGGATGTTGTCTATGTTGCCGCGGGTCTCACGATAGAAGAGCGTGTTCGTGCGCTCGTCCACTTGCGGAGCGTCTTTGCTGGAAAGTTGAGCAGCAACCAGCGGCGCGGTTTCTTTCGCGCGGGCGTAGCTGAACTGATAGCTGTCGCTTTCGGTCGGTTCGGCGGTGCGTTCCGCGCCGGTCTTGATGTAGTAAACGTTGTCGATCTTGGCGAGGAAGAGGCCCTTGGCTTTCACGATGATCTCGACTGCCTGCAATGCGGTGACATCTTCAAGACGCATCGTCACAGTGCCGACGACGGCTTCACTCACCACCATGTTGATTTTCGCCTGCCGCGCGAGGAGGCGCAGCACCTGGCCCACATCGTCGCCCTGAAATTCACGGACGCCGACTCCGCCATTGTCGGTCACGCTTTCCGGTTCCACCGGCCCCGGAGCGGTTGTGGTCGTCGAAGTTGTGGTAGTCGCGGTGTTCGGGGCCGGGCTGGGTGATGCCGCGGTGGTTGTCGTCGTAGCTTGGACGAGCATGAGAGGAGCGTCGCCCTTTGTCGTGGGACCGGTGGGCAATGTCGCGACCGGTTTTACGGGAGCTTTTTGGATAGAGTCGGTCGGGCTGGAGCTGACCGCCGGCGCGGGAGAGCTGGTCTGCGCATGGGCGACAATGACGACAGCGAATAAGACCGCCGCAGCGCAGATAAATGATTTGAAGCGATTAGGCATAAATGTGAATGGAAGTTGATGAGTGCGGAGTCGTCTAAAGCAGGAAGCAGACCAGCCCCTGTCGCGGCCAATTCGGACCAAACACCTATCCTGCCGGACAGGTTTCCGCCGGGCAGTCGCGAATTTGCCTAGTAGCCGCGCGCGGCGGCGATGAACGCCCGCAAGAGCCCATGATCTTTGCAGCCCGGCGCTGATTCGACACCGCTTGTCACATCAACCCCAAAAGGACGCGCCGTCGCCACGGCCGCGGCCACGTTGTCCGGCGTTAAACCTCCAGCAAGAATCACGCGGAGATCAGGATTTGCTTCGATAAATTCTCGCGCAATTTCCCACGGAAATGTCCGGCCGCTCCCCCCGAATTCACCCCGGTCCGCCGAATCGAGCAGGACGCTCCTGGTGAAATACGACGGGGCCTTGCGAAGCATCTCCCCGGTTGAGACCGGAAGCGCTTTGATGAACTGAATGCCGCGCTGGGCAAGCCGCTGACAAAGCTCGGGGGTTTCCCGGCCATGCAGTTGCAGCCCGCTGATTCCCGGCAAGGCCGCCAGTGCCACGACCGTCTCCCAATCGGCCCCAACAACCACTGCGACCTTCACGATTTCCGGCGGCAAATCCCCAATCCATTCTCCGGCGGCCAAAGGGAGACAGCGCTTGCTCCCGGCGTAGAAATTGAACCCAAGCGCGTCCGCCCCGAATTTTATGGCTGCGGCGGCGTCTGCGGAATTGGTGATTCCGCAGATTTTGACGAGCGGCCTAACGACCACTTGATCATCGCCGCCAAACATTGGCTTCGTCGCCTTTTCCTAGGCGGCAGTGGCAAAACCGAGAGCGGGCTTGCTGAAATCCGGGGCGGGCATTTCGTTCACGAGCTTCACCAGCCCCGCCTGCCACTTTTCGCTGATCTCTTGCAGGTACGGGTCATCTTCGTCGAGATGGGCGCGCAACTTCGCGTGGAGCAAGTCGGTTTCGTAGCAAAGAATGTCGATCGGCGGACCGACGGCGACGTTGCTTTTCATCGTCGCATCAATCGAAAGGATCCCGACCTTCACCGCGTCGGCCAGCGTCGTATCATAGCTGAAACCGCGGTCCAGAATCGGCTTCCCGTATTTGCGCTCGCCGATCTGCAGAAAAGGACTGTCCCTCGTCGCATGGATACTGTTGCCCTGCGGGTAAACCAGATGCACCTCCGGCGCGAACCCGGCGATCTGACCGCCTACGATCAGGTGGATGTTGAAATCAAAGCCATCGGCTTCGAGCGCCGCCCGATCTCGTTTCTCCACTTCCCTCACCTTCGATCCGACATAGCGGACGGTCTCGTAAAGCGTCTGCCGATTCGTCAATTGTTCGCGGTTCGCATCGCTCGTGCCCAGATGGAGGTCCTCGTCGATCAATGCGATCGTGGCCTGGGTCAGAGAAAGATTTCCCGAGCTGAGAATGCAGATGACCCGGTCACCCGGTTTTTCATAAATCCGCATCTTGCTGCACATGGTGATGTTGTCCATCCCCGCACTCGTGCGTGAGTCGGACAAAAAAACCGCGCCGGCGCGGCAAAGCATGCCGAGGCAATAAGTCATTCGCGTTCGCTCCCCGGTTCGATCACGCGGCCCTGAATGCGCTTGATCTGGGTGTGATGGGTTAGGACGTGGACCTGGCCATCGCTTCCCCGAAAAAACGCGCTCAACAACCAGCTGATGATCCCGATCAGGATAGCTCCCCAAAAGGCGCTGCCGAATCCATCAACGTGAAATCCGCTCACGATGCTTGGCACCCAGTAAAGCATTAGTCCGTTGATGATCAGGATAAAAATTCCCAGCGTCAGCAAAATCAAAGGCGCGCCCAAAATCAGCAACACCGGGCGAACGAACGCATTCAGGATTCCCAGGAGCAGGGCGGCGCCGATCAATGCGCCGGTCGTGTCATATCGTATTCCGTTGATGAAGGCGGCGGCGACCATGACGCCCACAGTCGTAACGAGCCAGCGGAAAACGAAATGTCGCATGGCGGCACGGTAGGCGAAGTTCCTCTCTTCGCGCAACCGCTTTGCAGAATCCGCTTGCAACGCGCGCTCGACGGGTATTCGGTCAGGCATTCAGTTGGAGACAAAATCGTGGCCAGAAAATCCAAAATCGAACCGGGAATAGGAGCAAACGCAGCGGGCTCGGAGTCTGCCGCCGATATCGTGATCGGAACTACGGGACCAAAGAAAAAATCGCAGTCCGCCACAGCTAAACCTGCAAAGAAGAAACCCGCCGCGAAGAAAAAAACTTCGGGCGCGTCCGCCTCGACAGCACCGGAGAACACTTCTGCTCCGCCGCTGGCAACCGAACCAACCGACGACGCAATCCGGATTCGCGCCTACTTTCTTGCCGAACGACGGCTCCGGCTCTCGCTCCCGGGCGATTCCGCCCACGACTGGATCGAAGCCCGGCGACAACTGATCGAGGAAGCGGGCCCGGCGAGCTCCTGACCTCAGGCGACGGTTTCGATTCCCGGCAAACATTCTCTCACTTTTTCGATCAGCCGATTGATCGCGAATGGTTTGGCCACCAACCCGTGAACGCCCGCCTCCTTCAATAGTTCCTGCGCGCGCTTCTCATCCCCTTTGCCCGTGATGAGCACGAGCGGCGGCACAACTCGCGGAGGCACGGAATGGTTGTAGACCTTGCCGATCAGAAAAAACAGCATCGCCCCGTCGATCATCGGCATGGAGAAATCGAAGATCAGCAGATCGTAGTTTTTTTTCAGCGCCAGCTCGAAGGCATATTCCGGATTCGGCGACGTATCCACCTCGCAACGGAGGAACGAAGTGAGCGCCTCTCGCGTCACTCGCATCAGCCCGACATCGTCGTCTACCACCAGGATTTTTTTTGCGTCGCCCTTTCCCATGATTGGACGCTTGCGCGAAAGCGCATGGCGTTTCAAGCTTTTCCGATGGACAAAATCCTCGCCGACCTGACCACAGCCCTCCGGGAACGCCTCGCGATCATTGGCGACGAGGAAAGTCGGAGCGATTCAGCCCGGCATACGGAACGGCTGCGCGAGGTCTCCGAAAAGATTGAACAGCTCGAGCGCAGCTTGCCGGCGACGATCGATCCGCAATTACGGCATTTTCTCCAGCGCCGCAGCTACAGCAAAGCGCTCGAACTGCTGGAAATGTAACGATTCACGCGTTGCCGCGAGTGCGAGAGTCCTTGATGGATTTCCGATCGTCACTGGCCATTGCAAAGAGTTGAATCGTTCTTGCGGTGTCATCTGTAAAGTACGTTTTGTGATCTCGATTAGCTGCGGCTATTTCCCATAGCAGGTCGCGGAAATCCCATAAATCAACATCCTGCCGATGCGCTTCGGCTTCCGCTTCGGGTGTGGCATCCCAAGTCACAATAATTCGGCGATAATTTCCTGGTTCGAAACCATACTTCCGCAGTTCACTTATGACCTGAGGTAGTCCGAACTTGCGTTCGACAAAATATCCCAGGGTCCTACGCTGGCCCGCCTGCTGAACGCGCACCTTAAGCTGCTCAGTCGAGAAAGACTTCGCGGTGAGCTTCGAGTATGAGCCGGAGATCGAAACGCCGCATTCGATATGGTAGCGGTTTAGCCTCCGAGGCGAAGTAGTGTCAACCGCAAGCAGGTCGATCTCATACTGACCCTCGCATTTGATGTTTGGAATCGTGAACCACTGCTTCACATATCGACAGTAGGACTCAACAATCTTTTCGGTGGTTTCCATAGCTACCGAAGCAAGCGCCCAGTTTCGCGCGTCTAGTTGTTGTCGGCGTGAATTTAGACAAGCTAATCGATGATTTCGCCGCCTTTAAGAGTGATCGGGAGAATCGTTCCCCAACTGTCGAGAATTCCTGTGAAGGTGACTAAATCTCCTTTATTGAGACGCGTCGCCCGAGATCGCTGCGAGGCCTTCAGCTCGATGAGCAAATCGGAGGTCCAGGTGTCCGGGTTCATCTTTACTTGCAACTCAAGACCGCCAAACATTGAATCGCCGACAGAGGTGACTTCGCCAGTCCACTTCACTTTCCGGCCTTTGAACTCCTTCCATCGTTCCTCCTTCTGAAGATCGGTCTTCCTGTATTTGACATTGTAAATCGCATTGATCAGGCGCCAATCAATGTCCGAAATGGGCGGCTCTTGCTTTGGGGTACTGTCGCAGGCACCCCACAAGAGCAATGCCAACACGACGGCAAGCTGCGGCGAACGGAAAACTGCGTTTATGCTCATGGTTGTGATGCCTGTTTGGCTCTAGCCGCGCTGTCCGGGCTCGCTGGATGGAGAGCGAGCCGAGGAAACGCTTTTGGCAATGGCGAATCCGGAGATGCCGGATGGAACGGGAAGCCCGGCCTCAGCAGAAATGGTCTTGGTGAGCAACAGAATCGTAAGCACGATAATGATGAGGGCGGCGACAATGATCTGACCATAGCCGGTCCAAAACTCGTTGCGCCGCTGAAGCTGTTACGAATAGGCATCGACCAGCGGACGGATGTACGAGCGTGAAGGGCCGTGAAGCGCATGATCGAAAACGCGCATCCAGAATTCGTCCTCCGGCATGGGCGGTCGACGGAGTCGGCCACGATAAAGGTAAATACCAAAAGCGACGACGGCCCCAAGGGCGATGAGGCCGAGGAGCCCAACAAGACCGCATAGCCACACGACGGTGTTTTCGTTTAGCAGCGATGTGGTTGAAGTGGGCGACATAGTTTTAGTCGATTTGAAAATAGGTCATTCCCTTGATGTCAACGCCGTCCTTCTGATAGTGGCCGCAGGCCCACTTTTCCTTTCTGCTCAACATTACATCCCAGAGAATCAATCCGAACATCTTGGCCGCCGCCTCCTGATTCATAGAGCATGCTCTGGTGTAAATCGGATCGAAGACTGTTCCCGTCCAGTCGGCGCCGGGCATCCAACTTGACGTATGAATATCGCTACCATCGATGCGGGCATTCAACTCATCTTTGATCGCTTTTAATTCCGCACCTGTCAGCTTATTGCACCACGCGCGGTAAGCGGAGAGGTGCGGTATTGCTGTAATTCTTTTCCTCGTGGTTGGGTCAATGAGCATAGACGTTCGCTAAAGAAGACCAGCCTGACCCTGTTTAGGCGTTGGCGGTTTACCAGTAAGGATACTCATCGCTGCCGAGAACCAATCGCTGAATGCCGCCGACTCGAACTGTCAAATTGCCGCGTTTGCGAATCTCGTCGCGCATTCTCTCAGCGAGTTCCTTGCGCCGGCGGCGGCTGATCTGGGCGCATTGGTCTTTTTAGGCCGTTACTTCTATCGTTATCTGGTTGGCTTCACTCCCTTAAACTAGCGAGGATGCGGCAGGACAAAATTGTACCCTGCGGCTACATGGCTTTCACCCGCGGGACAGGTCCCTTTCTTTGGAAATCCATTGTAAAACATCGCCGAGCATTTATGGCAGTATCTCCAATTCGCCTGCGCGGTGGGTGTTTCTGGAACGTCGTGCGGAAGGACATAACGGAAATCATTATCTGCCCGGTGGGCTCCACCACCGGGACAACGTCCTTTCGCCGGGTATCCATCATAGAACATGGCCTGGCACGTCCGGCAGCAGCGCCACTTTGTTTGGGCAGTTTTTGTCTCTCGACTATCGTAGGGCAGGCGGAATTCGTACCCTTGAGGGACGTGGCTTCCGCCAGCGGCACAGCTATTGGATTTTCCCTCGGTGGAAAACATCACGTTGCACTTATTACAGAAGCGCCAATAAGGCCGATCGTTGGAGACAGTTAAGCTGGCCAGGCCGGTAAGGCACGTCGTCAGTGCGATTGCGATCGAGAGTATCAGTTTCATTTTGATGGTGGAGTGGAGCGTTTGGTTTGTGAAGGCGCGATAGGGTCAGTCCTAAAATCTCGGCAGTTGTATTCTAGAAGGAACCGGTAAGTGGACTGACCCTTTCTGCCTTTCCTACTTTTTGCCTTTCCGCGAAGCAGAAATGGGCTTGAACGACGCCGAGAGGTTGAAACCTCCGTTGCCGCTGGTCTGGCTAATCTTTCCGCTGAGCCCCGAAAACGTCCACTCACCTGGGCTATACACCATCGCCTGAACGTTGATACCGTTTTGATCCACGAAGTAACGAAGGCACGCGTAGCCCTTCGGTTGTGTGCCCCCAAGCATTAGCTCGATGCACGGATACCAATAGCCTGGATTCGAGGGCAAGACGATCGTTCCACTTCGCGAATCGTTTACGGTAACTGGAAATCCGGTATGCGACGGATCGGCGCTTCGCCATTGCCAGGCGGGGCCGGCGCTGCATTCCCAGTATATTGTCGGCGTGGGATTGGGACCGGGGGTTGCCTCGCCGCCTGTTTTCTTTGCTTTGGTTGCCATTTGTTTTTGTCCTTCGTTGTTTTGGTTTTCTGACTATGCCCGGCGTTACCTGAAGGGTGCCGCCGGGACTTGAGCTAGCTCATCGCTTTGTCGCCTTGGAGGCCGAATTGTTTGCGGAAGGCGGAGTTGGCTGCGCCGGGGGCGTACTCGGCGAGTGGGCCGCGGGGTTTGCGCGGTTTCTTGGGATCGCTGCCGGAAGGCGGAGGTGGATTGGCTGGAGTGGTCATGGGGGTTGGGGCCCTTTCGCGAGGAAAGGGTTTCGTTTGGGGGTGGGGTGTTGGGGGGAGTTCTTTCGCAGTGAAACAAAAGCACGCGGCTTTGGGAAGCGCTTTTTTTCGGGCGCTGGTGCCTGGTTATCCCTCGACCGCGAAGGAATATTGCCACGAGACGAGGCGATATCCTCCAACGGCTGGAGTTCATCGCTCGGAGACGGGGATTTATCGGTCCGACGCGAAGATTCATCGCCTGAAGGCGGGACTGTAGACGGAAAGGCGGGAAGTTATCGTCCGGAGACGAAGAATTATCTCCCGGCGGCGGCTTTGGAGGGATGGGCTCTGTCCCATCCCTGGATTCTTGGGACGCGACGGAGCGCGTCCCTCCAATTTTTACCGCGAATACAACTCGACGATCAACTGCTCGTTGACCATCGGCTGCATTTCGTCACGCGTCGGGATGCGGGAGACTTTGCCGCTCAACGCGTCGCGATTCGCGACGAGCCAATCAGGCACCGGCGCGATTTGGGTGAGCTCCAGATTGCGCAAGGCGAGCTGCCGCGATTTTGGTTTGTCTTTCACGGTGACTTCATCGCCGGCTTTAACGTTGTAGGAGGCGATGTTCACGTTGCGGCCGTTCACCTGGACGTGGCCGTGGGAAACGAGCTGCCGCGCGCCGCTGCGGGTGTTGGCGAGTCCGAGGCGGAAGACGACGTTATCGAGTCGCGTCTCCAAAAGCTGGAGCAGGGTCTCGCCGGTGACGCCGCGTTTGCGCAAGGCCGTCTGGAAAATCCGGCGGAATTGTTTCTCGAGGAGGCCGTATTGATACCGAAGCTTCTGTTTCTCGCCCAGCGCGATGGCGTAATCGGATTGCTTCCGGCGCGAGCCTTTCGGTCCGTGCATGCCGGGCGGATAGTTTTTGCGCTCGAGCGCTTTCGCTGGTCCAAAGAGAGGGACGCCGTAGCGGCGGCTGACTTTGGTTTTCGGTCCGGTGTATCTGCCCATTGGAAGAAAAGTAGGAAGTAGGAATTAAGAAGTAGGAAACTTAGACGCGGCGCTGTTTTGGCGGACGGCAGCCGTTGTGGGGGACGGGCGTGACGTCGCGGATGACGGTGAGATCGAGGCCGATGGCTTGGAGTGCGCGCACGGCGGATTCACGGCCGGCGCCCGGTCCGCGGACGAGGACTTCGACTTCTTTCAGGCCGTGGCCCATCGCTTGGCGCGAAGCGTCCTGCGCGACCATCTGCGCGGCGTAGGCGGTGCTTTTGCGCGAGCCTTTGAAGCCGACCTTGCCGGCGCTCGACCAGCCAATCACGTTCCCCTTGAGGTCGGTGATGGTGACGATGGTGTTGTTAAAAGTCGAAAGGACGTGCGCGATGCCGGTGTGAACGTTTTTGCTCCCTTTGGCTTTGACGATCTTCGGCTTCTCAACGTCGTTCGGATCGAGCGAGAGATTCTCTTTGGGCGGCTCGACCGGCGGAGCTTCTTCTTTCTTCGCTTTCGGTTTCTTGGCTGGCTTGGCCGGGGCTTCAGCGGCAGCAGTCACAGGGGCTGCCGGAGCTGCTTCGGTCGTCGCAGCGGGAGTCTCGGAAACAGGCGCAGGACTTTCGGCAGCTGGCGTCTCGACCGCTTCGACTTCGGGTGCCTTTGCCTTCTTCGTCTTCGCAGCGGGTTTTTTCTCGTCTGAATCAGCCATGATCAAAAATCTCTAACGTTAAACTTTGCCCGCTTTCGCGTCTTTGTTGCGAATGACGCCGACGGTCTTGCGCGGCCCTTTGCGCGTCCGCGCATTGGTGGAAGTGCGCTGGCCCCGCACGGGCAAACCACGGCGATGCCGAATGCCCCGATAACAGTTGATCGCCTGGAGTCGCTTCAAGTTGCCCTGCAACTCCCGACGCAGATCGCCTTCGATCAGCATTTTGTTGCCGGTGATCGTCTGGATGATTTCGTTGATCTGATGCGGCGTCAGATCCTTCGCGCGCAGGTTCGGATCGATATTCGTCTGCTCGAGCACTCGCTTGGCTGTGCTCGGTCCGATGCCGTAAATGTAGGTCAACGACGCTTCGATGCGTTTGTCCGCCGGAATTTCAACTCCTAGTAATCTTGGCATTTAAATTATCCCTGCCGCTGTTTATGACGCGGATTCGTGCAGATCACGCGGACAACATTTTTCCGTTTCACGATCTTGCACGCTACACAAAGTCTTTTTACTGATGGTCGCACTTTCATGGCTGATTGATTTGAAGAGACGAAAAACGCGGAGATCCGCTCCGCGTTGTCACTTTTGGCGATACGTGATCCGCCCCTTCGACAAATCGTAGGGTGAAACCTCTAGCATAACTTTGTCGCCTGGCAAGATACGAATGAAGTGGAGGCGCATTTTTCCCGAAATGTGGGCGAGAACCCGGTGGCCATTCGGCAGTGCAACGCGAAACATGGTATTGGGCAGAAGTTCGACAACCGTGCCCTCTACTTCAATTGCGTCTTTCCGCGCCATGTCAGGATTTCCGGCTCTTCCTTGGTAATCAGAACCGTGTGCTCGAAATGCGCCGAGGGCATTCCGTCCGCCGTGCAAACTGTCCAGCCGTCGTCGAGCAATCTGACCGAGGCGGTTCCGAGATTAATCATCGGCTCGATCGCCAGGGTCATGCCCGCGCGCAACTTCGGACCGCTCCCGCGTTTGCCGTAGTTCGGCACCTGCGGCTCCTCATGCAATTTCCTGCCCACGCCGTGCCCGACAAATTCG
>JBBWZL010000010.1:0-144481 GCA_039649045.1 Verrucomicrobiota bacterium
CATCAAGGTAGGGACGCATCTCCGAGGCGTCCGACGAATTTCGCCGCGAAACGCCGCAATGCAAAAAGTCGGACGGCTGCGGAGAGCTGTCCCTACCTGTGATTCAATTTGACGACCCCCACTTTCCCGGCGCAAATAGCACCTGAATTTCATGCCGGAGCATTCTATTTTCCCGGCCTCTCTTTTATGAGCATTTACAACGACGACGTGTTTCAGATGGCTTGCGACCAGTTCCAGGTCATCGCCGATTACCTCGACATCCCGGCCAACGACCGAGATCGGCTCATGTTCCCAAAGCGCGCCATCGCAGTCACGCTGCCGATTCACATGGACGATGGCACCGTTCAAACTTTTCAGGGTTATCGCGTCCAACATCACCTGACCCTCGGTCCGACCAAAGGCGGCACCCGTTTCGCGCCTAATCTCTCCATGGGCGAAACCGCCGCGCTCGCGATGTGGATGAGCTGGAAATGCGCGTTGGCGAATTTGCCTTACGGCGGAGCGAAAGGCGGCGTCGCTTGCGACCCATCCAAATTGTCGCGCGGCGAACTCGAGGCCGTCTCGCGTCGTTACATGCAGGAAATGATTCCGTTCGTCGGCCCGCACACCGACATCATGGGCCCCGACATGGGGACGAACGAGCAGGTCATGGCTTGGTTCATGGACACGTATTCCGTTTACCAGGGGTATTGCGTGAACGAGATCGTGACCGGCAAACCGGTCTCGATCGGCGGCACCGAAGGCCGGCGCGAAGCGACTGGGCGCGGCGTGGTTTATCTGATCGAGCGCGCGACGGACATGTTGAAACTCGATCCGAAAAAATGCACCGCGATCGTCCAGGGATTTGGCAACGTCGGTTCGGTGGCGGCATTATCCCTCGCGCTCAACACGGGCATGAAAATTGTCGGCATCAGTGACGCGACCGTGGCGCTTTACAATCCCAAGGGCATCGATGTCGCGAAAGCGGAACAGCACGTGATCAAGAAGGGAAATTTGCGCGCGTTCGACGAAGCCGACCGGATCGATCCGAATGAGATGCTCATCATGCCGTGCGACGTCCTGGTGCCATCGGCGGTCGATCGCGTGATCAACGCCGGCAATGCCGCGAAGTTGAAATGCCGAATTCTGGCGGAAGGCGCCAATGGCCCGACCACCCCCGAGGCCGATCTCATTCTCAATGAGCGCTGGGATGAGCTCTTCGTTATTCCCGACATTCTCTGCAACGCCGGCGGCGTGATCGTTTCCTACTTCGAATGGGTCCAGGGTCTGCAGGCTTTCATGTGGACCGAGACGGAAGTAACCGACAAACTGTTCCGCATTCTCGAGCATTCGTTCTCGCAGGTCATCAAACGCGCCAAGGCGCACAAGATTTCGCATCGGACCGCGGCGATGGCGATCGGCGTCGAGCGGGTGATGAAAGCCAAACACGCGCGCGGCTTGTTCCCATGAGCGGTGATTTTTCGGCCGCGGAACATAGGTCTCCGACCTGTGCGCCCAGCGGGCATGCTGCCCGCTGCTGTTCGTGGTCAGCGGAATAGAATTCCGCTGGGCGCACAAGCCACAGGCTTATGTTCCGAAACGACGAGAAGCGCGATGACCGGCTGCTCGATGTTCTCGCCGACGAAGAGAACGGCCTTCGTCTCATCGTCTCGCGGCTCGGCGCGGAACTAATCAGCGTCGCGCGGCGCGATTCAGCGGGAAACTGGATCGGATTCCTGAATCGCGACAACGAGATCGGTCCGCCGGAGAAAGGCTGGGCCAATCACGCCACGGTGATGGGTTATTATCTGCACCGCATCAAGAACGAGCGGACGCTTTATCGTGGCCAGGAAATCCGCGGCGGCACGCATAGTTTTTTGCGCGGCAAGGTTTGGCATCGCGTGGAATCAAACCGCGACAACGAACTGACTTACCGCATCACGCCCGAAGATTTTTCGCCGACCGAATATCCGCTGAAGGTGTCGCTCGACCTGACCTATCGAATCGAAGGCTCGCGTGTGGTCATTTCGTTCAACTTCAAGAACGACGAGCCGGAACTAACCGCGCATGTCGGTTTCGGTTTGCATCCCGGATTCGCCGCGACGTCGTTCGATTCGTTTCGGCTCCAGATGCCGGCCGGACATTACCGACGTCATTTCTCGCCGGACAATTATTTGAGCGAGGAGACGCAGGACATCCGGTTCGACGGAGGCGAGATGCCGTTCGGGAAAGAGAAGCTGCAGGGTTCTTACATTCTCGAACTGGTGGATGTTCCGAACCGCTCCTTCATCTTTTCCGATCCGCCGTCAGGGCGCACAGTCGTCCTTGATCTGGCTGGCGTCCCGTATCTGACGCTGTGGTCCGATGGCGGCCCGTTCCTTTGCGTCGAGCCCTGCTGGGGCCTGACCGATCATCATGAGCAGCGTGCTTTCGAGAACAAAGAAGGGATTCAACCAATACTTGCGGGCGGCGAACTGCTGGCCGGTTTCGGCTTCGAACTTGTTCTCTAAGCTCGGATCATTGCTTGGAGATCGGATCTCGATTCTATTTTGCGCCGTTGAGCGTTCTCGTGTGTTGGACTGCGCGTTCGCCGCGGCGCAGGCCCATCTCTTGGAGCAGCCGATACATGTTGGCAAGAAATGGAGCGGCGCACCGTTCGCCACAGCGGGCGCATGCACATCGCGAAAAGCGAGCATGTCGTCAAAGCGATCTTCCCGCCAATCTTCGTAGCCGCAGCGTCCGCGAAACTTTGTCGGGTTCTTGAAGGTGCCGAAGAGCATGTCCCAGATCGGCAAGTCCGCGAAATTGTTGGTGTGATGACGAAACTGATGATGAACGCGATGCGACTCCGGCCGCTGGAAAAAGTAGCCGATCCAGGACGGCGTCTTGATGTTCCAATGATAGAAGAACTCGCCGATTGCGATGAGCAACGTGTAGTAACCCGCGGCTCGGATGTCACAGCCGAAGAGCGTATAGACGATCACGCTGCTGATAATGGAATTGAGCCAGATCTCCACCGGGTGCTTATAGAAGCTGGTCAGGATCTCAAGCCGACGCGCCGAGTGGTGAATCTGATGCAGTGTGCGCCACAGAAATCGCGATTCGTGCCGATAGCGATGCCACCAGTAGAATACGAAGGTGGAGAAAACATAAACGATCGCCGCCGCCACCCACGGTTGCAGGTGATCACTGAGATGGAGCAGGGATCGATGGTCCAAGCAGCGATTCCAAGTTGCTCCTGCCAGAAGGGTGATCGCGAACTGAATGGCATTTATGAGGAGGACGCGCGGCCACCATGCCCGAACCCGCGGGAGTTCCATTGCCGGCCAGAATCGCTCTGCCACGATGCATCCTGCGGCAATCGCAAAGATTAAGATAATCATGGGCGGAGGATAAATGCCGCCGTCCGCATCGCGTTAATCGATAAATATTGCCATTAATATCGATTAAATCGATACTCTCCCAGTGAACGTTCACCATCTGGAATTGTTTTATCACGTCGCCTCGCACGGCGGTATCAGCGCGGCTACGCGCAAGATGCCTTACGGCATTCAGCAACCAGCGGTCAGCGGTCAGATTTCGCAGCTTGAGAAAACGCTCGGACTGAAATTGTTTCAGCGGCGGCCATTCTCTCTTACGCCTGCGGGTCGCGAGCTGTTTGCCTTCGCCGAGCCGTTCTTTGGCCGGCTGCGCGAAATGCCTCATCGATTGCGGGGAGAAGAAAACACTCTGCTCCGTCTAGCCGCCCCGGCTACCATTTTGCGCAATCATCTGCCGGCCGTCCTCCGAGAGCATAAGCGAAAATATCCCGACCTGCGATTGCAGCTTCACGACGCCAATCAGGTGAGTGCCGAAGCGCTTCTTCGCAAAGGCAAAATCGATTTGGCGGTGACGGAGCTGGAGGGTAAACCCGCCGCTGGAATCAATTCTGTCGTGCTATTCAAGCTTCCGCTCGTTTTGATTGTGTCACGCGGCGTCAAAGCGAAAACTGCCGCGGAGCTGTGGCGGAACGGGATAGCGAGAGAAACCCTGATATCGCTTCCGCCGGAGGAAGTGATGGTGAAGCAGTTTCATTCTCGACTTGCACGACTTGGCGTGAATTGGCCGACGCGCGTGGAAGTTAGCGCCATGGATCTCATCCCGATCTACGTCTCCCTTGGTTTCGGTGCCGGGCTCTCCCTCGCGGCGCCAGGAGCGAAACTCGAAAAGGGATTGCGATCTTTACCGCTCCCGCAATTCCCGTCGCTTGTCATCGCCGTTCTTTGGCAGAAAGATCTGCGTCCCTCGAGCAAAGCCTTCCTTGAGGAAATCCGAAAACGAGCGGCGACGGTCGCGGGCCGGTTTTCGAGTTAAAGCCCCGCAAACGCGCGGTCCAAAACCTCCAGGAGAAAATCAGCGTCGGCTCTTGTGACGCACATCGGCGGCGAGAACCGAATGGTTTGTCCCTGTAACCCGCCCTTGCCGAGCAGCAGCCCCATCTCTTTGCACGTCTCGAGAACCTGCGCGCATTCCGCCTTGGCCGGCTCTTTCGTCGTGCGATCTTTCACCAGCTCGATTCCGAGCATCAGTCCTTTGCCGCGCACATCCCCAATCACGTTGTGCTTTTCCTTCAGCCGATTCAGCCCGGCGATGAGTTGATTGCCGATGGTGAGAGAATTCTCCTGCAACTTCTCGCGATCGATCACATCGAGCACCGCCATTCCTTGCGCGCAGACCACCGGGTTGCCGCCAAAAGTGTTGAAATGAATTCGCTGTCCCAAGGCAGCGGCGATTTTCGGCGTCGTCACGACCGCGCCGAGCGGCGCACCGTTGCCGATCCCTTTCGCCATGCAAACGATATCCGGAATGACGCCCTGCGTTTCGAAGCCCCAGTAATGAGTTCCCGTGCGGCCGAAGCCCGCCTGGACTTCATCCGCGATGCAGACTCCGCCCGCGGCGCGAATGTGTTCGTAAGTGTGCTTCAAATACCCATCCGGGAATACCACGCATCCGCCGACTCCCTGGATGGATTCGGCGATGAACGCAGCAACCTGTCCCGGCGTCGCGTAATCGAGAAGATTCTTTACATCTGCCGCGTAGTTCTTTCCAGCATCCGCATCGTCGCGGCCCCAGATCCCGCGGTACGGATCGGGGGTGATCGCGTGATGGACGCCGAAACTGTGCGGGACGTTGAACTTCCAGGTGTGGTGCGCCGTCAATCCCATGCCGGAAGAATTCCCGCCGTGATAGGCATTGCGCAGCGCGATGACATCGTAGTTGCCGGTGTAAGCCCGCGCCATGAGCAGCGCGAGATCGTTCGCTTCCGAACCTGAATTAACGAAGTAGCAAACCTTGAGGTCGCCCGGCATTTTCGACGCGAGCTTCTCGCCGTACTCCGCAATGTTCGGATGCAAATAGATCGTCGTGGAATGTTGCAGGAGATCGTTTTGTCGGTGCGCCGCCGCGACCACCTCCGGATGGCAGTGTCCAACGCTCACCGTCACGATTCCGCCGAGCGCATCGAGGTACCGCCGCCCGGTTTCATCCCACAGGTATTGCATCTTCCCTTCCACAAACATGACCGGCTTCTTGTAGTAGAGAAAAATTCCTGGATTCAGGAATTGCTTGCGGAGCCGAAGCACCTCATCGGCGGATGGGCCGGCATACGGCGTTGGTTGATGATCAAACGGCGGCAGTTCTGGCGTTTTCATATTTCTGTCAGGTTGAGCGAAGCGAAACATCTCTCATTATTTCCGGTCGGTCTAGCGTGCTCGCAGCCGGAAACAGTCAGAGATCCTTCGCTGCGCTCAGGATGACATGGCTTCGCGCTCTGCGGAGGTCATTTTTCGCAGCGCGAGATAGACAACGAAGGCGATCGCGAAGCCAACGAACCACGCATAATCGTAAAGCGCGACGAAAAATCGCGGCGTGCTCGCGGCATCGAGCAGTTTCACGTTCACGAGAAAGCCGGGCAGGTTCGGCAGGATCGCGACGAGAAGGGAAATCATCGCGACGATATTTACCCCGTTGCTGAAGCGGTAGCGGCCATCGGCGCGATAAAGGTCTTCGACATCGAGTTGTCTCCGACGCCAGACGAAATAATCCGCGATCATGATCCCGCCGATCGGCCCGAGGAGCGCGCTGTAACCCACGAGCCAGGTAAAAATGTAACCCGAGGGATCGGCCACCAGTTTCCACGGCATCATCACGATTCCGATCAATCCCGTGATCAACCCGCCGATGCGAAACGAAATGCGATGCGGCGCAAGATTCGAGAAATCGTTCGCCGGGCTCACGACGTTCGCCGCGATGTTCGTCGCCAAAGTTGCGATGCAAAGCGCGAGCATCGCCACCACTAGCACGATCGGATTGGTGAAACGCGTCAGGACATCGACCGGATCCCAGATCGTTTGACCGTAGATGATCGTGGTTGCGGAGGTCACGGCGACGCCGATGAAAGCGTAAAGTGCCATCGTGAGCGGAAGCCCGAGCGCTTGCCCGATGACCTGATCGCGTTGCGAGCGCGCGTAACGGGAGAAGTCGGGGATGTTAAGCGAGAGCGTGGCCCAGAAACCGATCATGCCGGTGAGCGCCGGAACGAAGAACGCGAAAAACTTACCGCTCTTCGGCTGGCCCGGATCGAAGGCGGAAGGCTGCGACAAGATCGGGCCGAAGCCGCCGGCGTTGCGATAAGCCCACCAGAGTAGAAGCAAACCCAGCGCGATGAGCAGCGGCGCTTTGATGTTCAACAAAATGCGGATCGAATTGATCCCTTTGTAAACGACGAACATATTGATGCCCCAGAAAAAGAGAAAGCAGAGAAACTGCGGAAGGTTGATGCCCAGCGCGGTCGGAATGTCCGCCGCGGCCAAGGACGGCCAGAAGACGGCGAGGATTTTGTAGATCGCGTTGCCGCCAATCCAGGTTTGAATGCCGAACCAGCCGCACGCGACGAAGGCGCGCATCAGGGCGGGGACATTGGCGCCGAATGTGCCGAACGACGCGCGACAAAAAACCGGAAACGGAATTCCGTAACGCGTCCCGGCGTGCGCATTCAAAATCATCGGGATGACGACGATGAGATTGCCGAGAAAAATCGTCATGATCGCCTGCCACCAATTCATCCCGCCGCCGATCAGCGATGAGGCGAGCATGTAAGTCGGAATGCAGGCCGACATCGAAATCCAGAGCGCCGCATAACTCGCGACGCCCCAAGTCCGCCGCTCCAGTGGCACCGGCGCGAGGTCGGCGTTGTAGAGCCGGTCGTCTTGCATGGTGATGGTCACGACCGCGTCCGGTGCGATAAGTGGCTGAGGTGTTTCGTTCATCGCATGGGATGGATCTCGGCCACCTTCTAGGTAGAGTGGCTAAGGACCATGTGTCTCAGCGACTCGGCGACCTTGTCCGCGCTTGCGCCGATCTGGTTCAGATCAGCGATCACGCTATCGCGTGTTGACGTTGCTGGAAACGCTTCCGTGCTTTCTCGGCGAGCTTGGGATTTTCCTTCACCCCCTGCAAGAGGCCTTCGATGCCGAGGTCGCAGTCGAGCGATTCCCAGTGGAGCGAGTAAGGAAAGACTTCCATCGCCTTCCGCTCGTCGTCGGTTGCCAGCAGCAGCGTCGGATAGAAACTGAGCGGCACGCTGAAAGTGAAACCGTCCGCTAATTCCACGGTAAGCCGAACGGCGTCGATTTGAGCGGTTGTGATCTCACGCAAGTAGGTGCTCATACGTATCGTTAATTAATTTTAGGTTCGATTCGATCATTCGCAAGATGTCGCTGACCTCGCTTTCGGTGAAGCCTCCGTTCCATGCCACCTCAATGCCGTTCTCAATCCAAACTTTGCATTCCATTCGTTCCCGGAACACATGGACATGGCGTGGCTCGCGAAGATCGAAACTGTAAAAGCTGACCCGCCAGGGAATGTTCGGGATTTTGACGCGCGGCATCGTTACTTCTTATTTCCATATCCTTCGCGCGTTGAAAGATTGCGAGCGCCTTTGAATATCCCGCGATAGGGCGCTGCGAGTGGCGCGAAATCCGCTTCTTGTTTCTCGACTTCGCGCGCAAGTGCGCGGCAGTCGCGATCGCGGCTAACTTTACTTTTCCTACGGCGTTTAACGATCCGCTGGATTTTCACATTGCGGGGTATCGGGAATCTTAGAAATGCGCCGGCTCGCGCTTCAGCATTTGGCCGCGGCCGATCGTGCCGACAAACTTCCCATCGCGCACGGCGACTTCGCCACGGACTGTGACCAGGCTGGGCCGGCCTTCGATTTCCCAGCCTTCAAACGCGCTGTAGTCCACATTCATCATCTGCGTCGTCGCCGAAATCTTTCCGCGATACTCTGGGTCGTAGATGACGAGATCCGCGTCGGCCCCGATCTGGATCGCGCCTTTGCGCGGAAACAATCCAAAGGTTTTCGCCGCGTTCGTGCTGGCAACATTCACGAAGGTCTGCAAATCGAGCCTGCCGGTTTTCACGCCGTGGGTGAAAAGCAGATTCACCCGGTCTTCGAGCGATGGAATGCCGTTCGGGATCTTGGTGAAATCGTCGCGGCCCATCGGTTTCTGCGTTTTGAAATCGAACGGCGCGTGATCGGTGGCGAGCGTTTGGATCTCGCCACTGCCCAATCCATTCCAAAGAACCGGTTGATTGCTCCTGTCGCGCAGCGGCGGTGACATAACGAACTTCGCGCCTTCAAAATCCGGACGCTCCGCATAAGTTTTGTCGAGCACCAGGTATTGAATCAGGGTCTCGATGGTGACGTTCACGCCGCGATGCCGCGCCTTGAGCGCTTCACGCAGCGCCTCATCGCAGCTCAAATGGACGATGTAAACATGCGCTCCGGTCAGCTCGGCAAACGTCATCAAATGATGCACTCCTTCCGCTTCCACGCGTGGCGGTCTGCTCTCGTGATGTTGCTCCGGCCCGGTCTTCCCGGCGACGAGCAATTCTTTCTGGCGTTCGGCGACGAGCGTTTCGTTTTCGCAATGGGCGGTTACGATCACGCCAAGCTCTTTCGCCAGCTTCAAGGTTTGGTAGAGCTCGGCGTCATCAATCCCGAAAGCGCCTTTGTAAGCGAGGAAGATTTTGAAGGAGCTTATTCCGGCGGCAACAATTTCGCGCAGTTGCCGCGCATTCTCGTCATCGAAGCGGGTCACGCCCATGTGATAGGTGTAATCACAGGCCGACTTGCCGGTGGCTTGTTCCTGCCAAAGGCGAAAACCTTCCGCCGCGCTCATGTCGCGCGCAGGACAAACCATCTCGATCAACGTCGTCGTCCCACCGACCAGCGCCGCCTTGCTCGCCGTCTCGTAAGTATCTTTCGAGAACGTTGCCATGAACGGCAGGTAGATGTGGACGTGCGGATCGATGAATCCGGGGAAAACATATTTTCCGCTCGCATTGATCACTTCCGCGCCGGCGGGCGCATCTATGTTGCGATCGATGTGCGTGATCCGCTCATGCTCGCAGTAGATGTCCGCGAGATAATGTTCGCTGCCGGTGACGATCTCGCCGCCTTTAATAAGAAGAGACATGAAGAAAGTGGTCAGTGACCAGTGATCAGTGACCAGTTATTTGCGGCGCGAGATAGCACGCCGGAGAGCGCTTAACATGCGGCGGATCTCGTCGATCGATTCGTAGATCGATAACGCGGCCAGCTTTTTGCAGAAACCCAACTCGACGGCGAGGATCAGCTGGGTGTCCAATTCAGCCGACGATCCTTCGGCATGTGAAATGAACTGCACGAACTCGCCCGTCGTATGCCGTGCCTGGCCTTCCGCCAGATTGGACGGTATGGAAACCGCCGCACGCCGCATTTGCGACACTAAGCCAAATTTTTCCTCGGCGGGGAAGCTTTGGGTTAAGCGATAGATGACCTTGGCGAGGGCAATCCCTTTCTGCCAAACCAACAAGTCTTTGTAGTTCTGGGTACCTTGATTCATTTCCACGTTGTACCCATTCGGTCCCAACCTGTCACTGATCACTGATCACCGGTCACTTCCTCGTCACTTTTTCCAAACGTCTCCAACCCCTTCGCCGAACCAGCGGGTCGTGATCACTTTCTGCTGCGTGTAAAACTGCACGGCTTCCTTCCCCTGAATGTGTAGATCGCCGTAGAAGGAATCGTCCCACCCGGTGAAAGGGAACATCGCCATCGTCGCCGGCACGCCGACGTTTATCCCAACCATGCCGGCTTTGACCCGATGTTTGAATTCGCGCGCGGCTTTGCCTGAGTTCGTGAAGATCGCCGTGCCGTTCCCGTAAGCGGACCGATTCGCGACCTCGATGGCGTGATCGAGATCTTCCATTCGCATCACGTTCAAGACCGGACCGAAAACTTCTTCGCGCGCCAGCGTCATCTCGTCTTGCACCTGATCGACAATTGTCGCGCCGAGGTAAAATCCGTTCGGCGCGTCGGCCACGCGGACGCCGCGGCCATCGGCGATAATCTTTGCGCCCTCTTTCTCGCCGGTCGCGAGCAAACTCATGACACGATCGCGATGCTGCGCTGTAATCACGGGGCCCATGTCGGGTTGCGCGGCCACATCGGTCGGTCCGACTTTGATGGCACGCGCAGCTTCCACGAGCGACGGCAAGACGTGATCCGCTGCTGCGCCCACGGCGATGGCGGTCGAGCCCGCCATGCAGCGTTCGCCGGCGCAGCCGAACGCGGCGGTCGAGAGTGCCTCGACGGTCCGCGAAACATCCGCGTCCGGCATGATGACGATGTAATTCTTCGCGCCGCCATTTGCCTGCACCCGTTTCCCGTGGCGCGTTCCGGTTTCAAAAATGTATTTCGCGACGGGGGACGAGCCGACGAACGAGATCGCTCTCACTTTCGGATGCGTCAGCAGAGCATCGACGCACTCGCGTCCGCCGTGGACAAGGTTGAGCACGCCTTTCGGCAGACCGGCTTTTTCCAGCAGCTCGATCAGCATCACGACCGTCAACGGAACTTTCTCGCTCGGTTTGAGCACGAAAGTATTTCCGCAGGCGATCGCGAGGGGAAACATCCACATCGGCACCATCGCGGGGAAGTTGAACGGCGTGATCCCGACGCAAACGCCGAGCGGCTGATTCAGCGTCTCGCAATCAACGCCGCGCGCCAGGTTCTCGAGCGTGTCGCCAAAGAGGAGCGTTGGAACGCCGCAAGCATATTCGATGTTCTCGATCCCGCGATAAGTGCTGCCCCGCGCCTCGGCCAGCGTCTTTCCATGTTCGCGGGTGACGCTTTGGCAGATGCGATCGAAGTTTTCCTCAACGAGCTGCCGGTAACGGAAAAACACCCGGGCCCGTTCCACCGCCGGTGTTTCGCGCCAGGCCGGAAATGCAGCCGCCGCTGCTTCGACGGCTTCATCCACAACGTCCGCGCCACACATCGGTGCTTCCGCGATCGTCTCGCCGCGTGATGGATTAAAGATCGGAGACGTCGCGCCATTGGAGATATTCCGCCACTCGCCGCCAACAAATATTGGGCATGGGATCATACGAAAGCTCCAAGCTCCAAGCACCAAGCTCCAGAGAAGCTCCAAGCATCAAACATCAAACCGTGGTGCGGCGTCATTGGCGATACATGCTGGCGAAGATCAGGTGCAGTTCCTTGGCTTCACGATACAAGGCGCGGGCTTCTTCGGCCAAGCCCGGCTCCGCGGCGGCAATCAGGCGAAGAAAGTATTTTGTTTCTTTCGCTTCTTTTACGCAGCGGCCGATCGTATTCCGGAAGTCCTTTTTCGATACGCGCTCGTTCGCCTCGCAGTAATTCGCTCCAATGCTCGTGCCGCATCCGACAAGCTGACCAACCAAACGATCGTTACCCGGACTGCGCGGGATGTTCTTTACAAATCGGACAACCGCTTCACCAAACGTAACCGTGCGCTCTTCCAAGTCGAACGGGTGCCTCGCCTCACCATTCCCGTTCGACGCCTCGAACGCGCGCGCTGCGACCAAGCCGTTGTTCGAGTATCCGGGTCGCGCCTTACTCGAACGCTTCCTTGGAGCTTGAGATTTGGAGCTTCTCTGGAGCTTGGTGTTTGGAGCTTGGAGCTTCATTAGCTTCTAGCTAATGCATCCGATTGTTTCACGAATTCGTCGCCACTCCACTCGCTGTCGGCCGCAACCATCTTCTTCGGGGCTTCGGCAGCGGCGGCTTTTTCCGCGGCGGCGGCCTTTTCCTTCGCCTTGCGCTCGCCTTGCATTCGGACCAGCTCGCGATGGGTAGTGAAATAATCGAGGCTCTTGCCTTTGAAATCCTCCAGCGTCTCGAACTTATGTTTCTCCATGAAGGCGAGCAGCTCGTCGCACATTCGTTTCACCGATTCGTAGCCGAATTTCATCACACCGGTGCAGACCTGCACGGTGTCCGCTCCCAGCAAGAGAAATTGCGCCGCGTCTTCGCCGCTTTCGATCCCGCCGAGGCCCGACAGGCTGTGTCCCGGGAACTCGCTCCGGATCATCGTCGCGATTTCCATCACCATGCGGAGCGCGATTGGCCGCACCGCTTTGCCGGAGTAACCGCCGGGCGTGGTGAATCCCTCGACTGTCGGCTCGGGCCGCAGCGTGTCGAGATTCACGCTCATGATGCTGCGAATCGTGTTGATTGCGCTCACGCCCTGACAACCGCCGCGGAAAGCCGCGCGGCTTGGCTCCGCGATACGCGTCACGTTCGGCGTCATTTTCGCCCAGACCGGTTTCTTCGCTGCCGACATCACCCAGCCGCAAACCTCCTCGACGATCTCGGGATTTTCGCCCATGGCCGCGCCCATTTTTCGCTCGGGCAAACCGTGCGGACAGGAGAAGTTCAGCTCGAACGAATCGACCCCAGCGCCTTCGCAACGCTCCACGATTTCGATCCAGGCATCGCGACTGTACTCTTCCATGATCGATGCGATCAGGATGCCGTCGGGATGCTGGTCCTTGCACTTCTTGAATTCGTCGAGCCAGATGTTGAATGGCCGATCGCTGATGAGCTCGATGTTTTCCCAGCCGATCACGTCCTTCTTATCGAGCGCGTGAAACTTCGCGTAGCGCGGCGCGACGTTGACGACCTTCGAAGAATCGAGGCTGACAGTTTTCGCGATGACCGCGCCCCAGCCCTCGCGAAAAGCGCGCGTAATGACGTTCAGATTCGTCCCGGGCGGCCCCGATCCGATGACAAACGGATTCGGCAATTTGAGACCATCAACAGTGGTTGCGAGTGTCGGCATAGTGCTCCTCTTTTAGGTGAACTTTCCTGTTTAGCGCTTTCGCCGGAAGAATTCGATAGAATTTTTAACGTCCTGCTACGATCCACCCGATGGCTCTATCGGCCAGGGTGTCGAAAGCGGTCACGGCCAACTCCAGATGCTCTTCCTTAGTGTCTTCGATTTTGTTGTGGCTGATGCCGTGCAGGCTTTGGACAAACATCATGATGGTGGGAACGCCGGAGCGCGCGACTTCGGCGGCGTCGTGCAAGGGGCCGGATGGAAGCCGATGGGGATCGGCGCCGGTTTCGGAAATGGCTTCATCGCAGAGGGCGATGAGGTCGTCGTTGAAGAGGATCGGTTCGATCTGCCAAAGCCGGTCCCATGAAACGGTGACGTTTCCCTCTTTCGCGAAACGCTCGCTCGCTTCCTTTGCTTCGCGCAACATTTGAGAAAGGGCGGCGGCATCGAGATGGCGTTGATCAAAGGTGATCCGGCATTCCTCCACCACGCTTGTGACGATCCCCGGCTTCGTGGTGCAGGAGCCGATCGTGCAGACGCCACCGTTCCGATCGGTGATGCGATAAATCTCCGGGCTCATTTTCGCCGCGGCGAGAAAGGCGTCTCGCCGTTTGTTCATCGGGGTGCTTCCGGAATGCGCGGCCTGGCCGCGGAAGGTGATCGCGTGCCGCTCGACGCCGAATGTCCCGAGCACCGTGCCGAGCGGCCGATCCAGGTCGAGAAGGACGGGGCCTTGTTCGATGTGCAGTTCGAGATAAGCCGCGGCGTTCGCGAGCTCTTTCCGGCAGTCCTTCACTTTTTCGAAATCGATTCCGATCTGCTCGAGCGCGGCGGGGAGCGTGATGCCCTCCTTGTCTTTCAAGGCCCGCGCTTCATCCATATCGAGGTGGCCCGAGCATGCCGATGAACCGAAGAGGCTTTTCCCGAAGCGCGCGCCTTCTTCATCCGCCCAATCCACCAGGCGCACGGTCACGGGCGGCTTGCCATCGTATTGAGCGCTGATTCGACGAAGAATTTCCAGGCCGGCGAGGGTATTAAGACAACCATCCAGCCAGCCGCCGTTCGGCACTGAATCGATATGCCCGCCGATCAGCAGTGCTTTCTCGGACGCGCCCCGCAAAGTCGCCCACAAATTCCCGGCTTCATCGACGTGAGTCTCCGGTGAAAATTCCTCGAGCTTTCCCCGGAGCCACGCCCGCGCCTTTGCCCATGTCGGAGTGAACGCTACCCGCTGCGCGCCATTCTCGTCGCCGGTCAGCTCCCGAAGTTCCTTCAGTTCTGCAATAGTGCGCTGCGGTCCCGTCTTCATCTGCAAACGAGAATATGCACCCGGCCTCCAAATCACAATCGCCAACGAGATGTCGATTTGAATTTACCAGGGGCGGCTGCTGCGATAGACAATTGTAACAACTACGAGACATCAACATGACTGAGCGCGAATATGTATTGGGCAGGAAACCGGATCGCGAAATTCCGGCGGATAAGATCGGGAAATTAGAATTGGCGCCGGAGACGGCCGCCGACACATCCGAGACTCCAGGCGGCCCCGAGGAAGCGACGGGGCGAATGAGCCCGTTTTGGGTGAAGTGCTGGAGTTGCAACAAATACCTGACCCGGCCGTTGACCCCTCCAAGTGAGCAAGCCTACACCTGCCCAAACTGCGGCGCGGTGAACATGCTTTAGCCGCGCGGCTGCGGCAGGGCCGCGGGGATTTCCATATTTCGTTGCAGGCGCGGAAGGCGTTCGCTAGAAACACGAAATGGAACCGAGCGAATCATCCTCAAACGCGGTTCCTCCGCCCAAGGCAACTCCGCCCCCGCCTCCTCCCTCATCCACGTCCAAGGGCGCCGGGTCCGGCCCGTCACCGGGACCTTCGTCAATCCCGAAGCCGCCGCCTTTACCTTCGGAAGCCTCTACATCACCCGTGGTTCCGGCAGGTCCTCCGCCATTGCCGGTAATGACTTCACCTGCTGTTACGCCCGGGCCGGGATCATCGATCCCGGCTACAACGAATCCGGTGAGCAAGGCACCGGAAGGCGAAACAATCTGGAGCCCGTACATGGCTATCCTGGGAAGCATTTTCCTTTCGCCGGCGTTCGGCGGCTTCATCGTTTGGAGAAACTGGCTGAAGATGAAACGGCGCCGGCGCGCGCTGGTTGCGGCACCCTGGTTCTGGCTCGGTTTCGGGATAGTCGGCCTTGTTTTCTATTCGCAGACCGGGGTCGTCCTGCTCATCTGGGTGGCGTATCTCGCAGCGTGGATAGCGTTCTCCGCCTTCCCGCAGATCCGTTACATCGACACGACGTTTAAGAAGGAGAAAACGCGGTGGGGCCTTCCGTTGGTGGCGAGCCTCATCCTTTTCGGGATTGGCTTCACGACGTTTAAAATCGTCACCCCGGCGCAGAAGGCGACCCTGGCGCCGAGCCCCGAGCAGCCGACCACGCCCCAGCTTACTCAACAAACGCACGATCGCATCTTCAGCGCGGAGGAGTTGCGCGACATCTACAAGTCTTCGGTCCTCGAAGTGCGCGCGATTTGGAAACAGAAGTCCTCCACGGGCAAGAACGAATCGGGCGCGAACGGAACCGGCGTGCTTTTGTATAACGACACCGAGTACGGACTGGTCGCCACCAATTGGCATGTGGTGGAGGCGCCCGACACGATGACGGGTGGTTACCGTTGCGGGGTCCGGTTTGCGCACGATAAGGAGTTCGCCGATTGCCTTGTGGTCGCGCGCGCGAAAAACGACGTGGATCTGGCGCTTCTCCTCGTTAGGCTGGAAGGCAAGTGGACGCCGAACCAGTTTCCAGTTCGCGCCCTGGACCAGATCAAGGAAGGCGAATGCTGCATCGCGATTGGCAATGCGCTTGGCGAAGGTCTGAGTATCACGGCTGGCATTATTTCGCGGTTCGATAAGGTTAAAGACCAAACGCTGATTCGAACATCGACGCCCGTGAGCCCTGGAAATAGCGGCGGGCCCTTGATCCTTTGCCGTGGTGGTTCGCTGGCAGGCATCGTTACACTCCAGTCGCGAATCACGAACGTGCAGAATGTGAACTTCGCCACGCCAGCCCAGTTGATCCTGGACAAGAATATCTGGGAATTCCAGGGCGATCAGCCGCAGGCCGAGCAGTTACTCGACAAAGCGATCGAGCAATCGCCGAGCTTGTCTCCCAAGAAGTAGAGACAGCGGAAAGTCAGGGCGACGTAACCGGAGCGGCGTAATCGCGAAGCTTCGGGCTCAAGGGCACCTGTTCACCGCCCCGGCTGAGATAGAGCCGGTAGAGCTGCTTGTGAAAGTGCATCCAGGAGAAGTAAACAACCACGATGGCAAAATACATTCCTATGCACAAAACCAGCATGCCAAGGCAAACCAGCACCACACTCGACAAAGCCAGGAAAAGAGAACCGATCGCCATTTCCTTCCAGGTGAGACTTACCAGGCGCTTCGCAAAAGTGTAATCAAACGCGCTGGCAAAATCCTGAGTCATTGAAGCTTTCAAGGTGAGGGGAGTTAGCACAAACATTACCGCAACCATCAGGACAAGGTAAAACACCACCATCATGAGTACCAGGATCGCGGCGGCGCAACCGCCGGCCTCGTTATTGTGGCCTGACAAAAAGAAGCTCGGCAGCATCATGATGGGGACGGCGCAGAACGAGAGGAGCAACGACAGGACCAAACTGCTTACCAGGGTCACGACAAAGGGCCAGAGCCCGCGTTCCAGATACTTTCCGAATTGGTTGAAATCGAAATCGGGAAACGTTTCGAACCGTTCGTCATCGCGGCCCCAGAAACCCGTAATGAGCCAGCCTTTCGTCACGATAGGCCCTACTATCGGGATGAGGGCGCAGAGTCCGCCCAGAAGCATATTCATCATCCACTTGGGACTTTTGAAGAAGTCAGAGATCGAGGCGCTATAGTTCATCGTGCGGTGTCAATATGTCCTGGACGCAATCCCGAGAATGCTGGGCGGAACGAAGTCTGAATGTCAATTTCAAACGTGCGTGCGGCGCGGCGGCTTAGCTCACCGAACATTATAAACTTCGACGATAGCCAGGCCCGTGGTGCCGTGCGCGCCGCGCACGATCGCGGTGTAGTTGTTCGGGCTGAGGGTGGTGATGAAAGCACTATCAACCCCGGGACCGGGCGAGAAACCAGTGGCCGTCAGCTGGATAGCCTGAAAGGCGTTCTCCTGCCAGTTATCGCAGATCATCAGCAGGTTGCCCTGGTTGTCGCGCAACTCCAGCATCGGATCGTCGAGCACTTTGGCGCCGGGCGGAAACTGACCCGCCACGGAGGGTCCCAGGGCCCGCACAACTATCTGAGAAGTTGCCTGCTGGAGGATAAACCCGGCGATCATGACATCATCGCCGCTTTGCACGTTGCCGCGGGTCGCGATATTTCCCAGGAGAGAGCCGGCTGTTTGGCTATCAAGATCGTAGATCTCGACCAGGCCTATGCCGGTAGCGTCACTCGCCCCTCGCACAATTGCCGTGTATTGGCGCGGGTCGAGGGTCTTGACGATGGCGCTCTCGTGAAAATCTGTTGGTGCAAAACCGAGGGCTTGGAGTTCGGCGCCCTGTGCCTGGTCGTCCTGCCAGTTGTCGTTCGTCGCGATCGTTGTTCCGAATGCGTTATGCAACTCGAGAACCGGGTCGGTCAGCTTTCCGTTAACCGGCAGGGAAGGGCCGAGAGCGCGAATAACCATTTTCTTGGGAGTCGCTCCCTGAACGATCAGACCCCCAATCAGCGCATCGTCGCCTGCGCCGACGCGGCCGCGAGTGGAAAGGTTTGCGGAGACACCGGAGAAGGCCGGCTTGTGGCCTCCAACGAATGGTTCAATCGCAGCTCGGACATCGATCAACCCCCGGCCGTCGGTAGGAATAAATATCCTGAATAGTTGGTTGGCAAAGGCGTGGAACCGAGGAGTGGGCAAAGACCCTGTTATAATGGAAACGCTGGCGCCGCCTAGAAGGTCCGCTGAGTTTCCTCCGGCGTTTATCCCGGCAAGATCGCGATCGATTCCGAAAGACAAATTCTTGCCAGTCGAAAAGCTGTTTCCAAAATCCAGAGTCAGGATACGCAAATCTGTCGACAAAGTCGGAGTGACAGAGATACCGCCGTTGTTTTGTCCGACGGTGAAGGGAAAGCCAAGGTCCTGGCGAGGATCGAAGACCAGCGAAGTGCGGCTCAAGTCAATCGTGACCTGCCGCAGGGTTGTGCCGTCGTTTGGACCGGCAAAGGTCAGCTTGAAAAAATTCGGACTGGTCGCGCTCTCGTTACTATCGTCCCCGGCAGCCTCGAGAAACGGCAAATAGGCATTGCCGGCCTGCGCATAGATCATGTTGGCCTGCGAATAATTCGGATCGCTGTCGTGGGGAAAAGTCGATTCCTGCAAAATGCCGCGAAGATTACCCGGACTCAGGGAACCTGGGCCACCAGCGGCTTCCAGGAGCAAAGCGGCAAACGCTCCGGCATTAGGAGCGGCGGCGCTGGTTCCAAAGAAATTCGGGTAGCCGTCGTTGTCGTAATCCGATCCGGCGTCCGTGGGAAAAAATGAAGTGTCGACGCCATCGGCCGCGGCGAACTCCGGTTTCAAGCGGAACTCGGGCGAAGCGAGCCGCTGGCCTTGGGCATCAAAATAAAAGGGGAGGTTGCCACCTGTTGCGGTGAACGATTCGAGCGCTGGTTCGTAGGGACCCGGCGGCGGATTGCTCTTTGCCGGGTTATAATTCGGCACCGTGTCCGGAGTGTTGCTGTAAACATACGCAGCGACGGCATTCGCATTCGCCGCCGAAGGGTGTCCGTAGAGTGAAATGACATTGTTCGTGAAGTAAGGACCAGTGATAAGCCCGTCACCATAAGAGATGAGGCGCAAGTGCCGCGCGTTCGGCGGAGCGGCGGAGCGCAGGCTGATGACAAGCTGATAATTCGTGTTCGGATTGAGATCGACGATCTCGATCGGCTCGCCCGTCGAGAAGCTGTTGTCCGTGCCGCTAAGCGTTGCGAGGTAGTTCCCGCTTTGGTCGAAAACAAGGAGGTTGTAATCGGTCGTGACCGAACCGGACAGAAACGGATCGTCCCACTGGAAGACGATTTCGTGGGAGCTGCCGGCGTCGGTGGTTACCGGGATAGCAATGACCGGGGTGGAATTCGAACTAAAGTTGTGGAAGCCGCCGGCGTAAAGGTTCGCGGGCACTGATGTGAAGCGAAGAGTGCCTTTGGGCGTCGTCGAAGGAACGATGTTCGCGTCGGCGGCATAACCACGATTGCTGCTGTTCCCCGCGGCGGAGAAGAAAGCGACTTTTTTTCCAGGAAGCGAATCGCTGGTCGCGAGGTCGTTGATCGCCTGGGAAATAATTCCATCGGAAAAGAATGGTTCGTCGGCGAAACCAATGTCATCGACGATGACATCGCAAAGCGTCTGGGAATTGGTGCGCAAATTCCGGATGCTTTGCGCCATTGAGACCTGGGTGTTTCCCGAAGCGGCGAAACAGATTTTCGCGGCCGGCGCAATATCGTGCACGATCTCAGCCATGCCCCGGCCTTCGTCCGACCCGGAAGTATCGTCGTCTCTCAGAATCACTACCGGCTGAGTGTAGCCGTCGGGATTGCCGGGACCCGGCAGATCGCCGGAAGCGACTCCGACGCTCGCCCGTGGAACTCCCGTTGCGCGATCGTACGAATCCGAGACCAGGCCGACACTGATGTTGCGGCCCAGAATACCTTGTGGAGTCAACACACCGGGCGCATTCACTTCCGCGGCGTGTTCCACCACGCTGCTCTCGGCCGTAACTACTCCGGCACGGCGCACGGGTCGGGGCGCGAGCATGATGCTGCGCACTCCTTTCATGTTCGCGGCCGCGATCGCCTGGGAAAGGGGCAACCAGGCCGAGACGACTCCGTTGCGCCAATGCAAATCGACCGCCATCACTTCGACTTCCAAAGCAGTCAGGCCCGCGGTCACATCGGCGGCCGGGATCTCGCCGCTGAGATGAATATTGACCACCACGCGGCCGGAATTGTCGGACATGATCGACCTCGCCGAACTGATCCTCGTCTGGAGCTGGCTTTGGTCCTGTTGGAATAACTCAACCAGTTGCTTTAGCCCCAATCCGAGATTCTCCGGCACCGGGGAAGTGACTGGATCATTCGCCGGCAAATTTTGCGCATGCACAGTGATGGCAAAACCAAAAATGCAGATGCAAAAAACAAATCGGTTCATCGAGCGAATCAGCCCGGAGGCCGTCGCAAGACAATATCGCACGCCGGCGCCTCCGCCAAATCCACCTGCGCAACCGGCCTCGCCATTAATTTGCAGATGACGAACCGCGCTGGGTATGTTGTCTTGAGCGTATGCACAAGGACCTGCCGCCGGGGATTTTTGATTTAAGCGAGCGGTCCACGCGATATGCCGCCGGCTTTTGTTTTGTCGTCGGCTTTATCCTCAGCGTGATCGTGCGAGTGGGGTTCGTTCTAGCCCGGGAACATTTCTCGCAAGTCTCGCCCTGGTCGGGCGAATGGTAAGCCGCAATAACGGTGTGACTGCGGAATGGGATTGCATCTTTATGCGGTTGATGGAATCTCTTCCCGCGTTCATGTTCGCCATCCGCAAATAATCAGAGAAATCTGAGAGCCTCAACAGGCGTAGCGGACCAATCCGAATTCTCCCCCCGAGCGATTTGGAAATAAGAAATTTTATGATGCGAAATATTGTCCTGATCCTTGTCTCCACCGCAGTTGCCGGCGCCGCTATGCTCCACGCCGCGCCGACCCCAACGCCGAGTGCCCAAAAGGCGTCGACCAAGAATAAGACAGAGTTGAAACCGTCGTCGAAGAATGTGACCGCGGCGGCGCCGCTGACCGCAGGCTGGTCACTCGCCAATGGCATCTGGGTTCATAGCGACGGCTACAAGTACGTAAACGGTCAGGTGATCCGGACCGGCAACCAGACGCACAAACGAGTGCCGAAGCCGCCCACCAAGGCGCAGCTGGATGCCACAACGAAAAAGGCGCCGCCTTCACCCAAAGACCCCGCCGCGGCGAAGGCCGCCGAGCGGGAACGCAACCTCACTCCGCGGCCCGCGCCGCAAACCGGCACGCATCTGTAGGCAACCTGCGCCCGCGCAATCGGGGTTGGTCATCCGAGATCGATCATGATTTATTCGTGATCGTGCGGGGCCTATAGCTCAGCGGTTAGAGCAGGGGACTCATAATCCCTTGGTCCCAGGTTCGAATCCTGGTGGGCCCAGCCTTCGCTTTGGCGCGCTAGCGCGAAAGCGAAGGCTGCCACGCCGTAACGAAGTGGAGGCGGGCGATGCTGCGATTGCTTCCGGGCGCTCCGAAGACTACGGCTTGGCAGGCCACTTCCATTTTCGATTTTCGATTAGAAAGACGCCACGGATCTGCGGGCAACCGCCCCTCCGTTCACGATATCCCCGAGACAGACCTCTAGCTTCGGCGCAGCGTCCGGTTCTTTTGAGGCAGCCACGCCATCAAGAATCGTCGTGTCAGACAACTCAGCGCCAAGAGAGGCAAAGCCACCGCCAAGACTCGCGCGCGATGACTTAAACGGAAGTTCATGGGCCGGTGCGACGCCGTCGTGTCGACCGTGATGGGCCAGTCTTTGATCCTCTCGGCCGCCAACTGAAGGCGCCGAAGCCTCCGACCAAAGCCGAGATGCGAACTTGCGCTCAAGAAAAAACCGGCGCCCCAAACTCCGGCGGAAGCTGCCGCGGCCAAGGCTGCCCAAGGTGAGCGCAACCTCACGCCGCGCCCGGCTCCGCAGACCGGCTCACTGTAAACCGCCGGCCGCGCTGGAGCAGCGAATCCGCCCTGAAAACTTCACCGGCGGGGACTCGCGCTCCGCGTCGCTATTCTGCGGAAAAGGCAGGACTCCGGTCAGAGCCCCGTGTTGTCTACGTCCCAAGGTTCGATACTGGAATCGGTCATGCCCGCTTTGTAGGCGACTGCAAAGAAATACGCATACTGACCATTCCCAACTCCCAACGGCCCGTAGTACACCTGGCAATTAATCGGAGTCGGGCCATCGTGGGTCGGGACAGGGGGCGGGCCATACGGCCACAGGCTCCTGGTGTAAAAGATAATTGCTCCGCTGGTAGCGGTGGTTATCGAGACATAAATAGTATTCGGATGGTGACCTGTCTGCGTAAATTCCGGCATCTCGACCTGGTCGGCCAGGACAGAAGAAGTGGGGAATACAATCAGCGCCAGCGCTGTGAGCAACGCATTAATGGTGCGGCAAATGGATTTTGGTTTCATAATAACTGACTCTTTCTTGGTGAGGGTTAACTTCGCCCTTCGCTCTGTTGCGGGTTTTTACAGCAGAATGTTTCCACTTATTGAATACGACATTCGCTTAGCGGAGTTCGCTAAAAGTTGTTGCGGCGTTGTGCCGGCGGCCGCAACCACATTCGAGGTTGGTCATCCATTGCCGGGCATGGTTTATTCATGGCCGAGGCGGGCCTATAGCTCAGCGATTAGAGCAGGGGACTCATAATCCCTTGGTTCCAGGTTCGAATCCTGGTGGGCTCAGTTCAGAATCAGAGGTCAGAAGTCAGAGGTCAGATTGAACCGGTTTCTTCGTGGCGGATTACGTGCGGCTGAGATCCTCATTTTCACAGCGCTCATTCTCGGAACGCGTTGCGCGAATTATCAGGATGTCTTTGTCGGCGGCGACATCTATTTTACTGACGCTGATTGCTACTCGCGCATGACGCGCGCACGAATGTGCGCGGAACATCCGGGCCTCATTCTTCGCCATCATTCGTTTGAGAATTTTCCGGCGGGAACTACGCCGCACACGACGGCGCCCTTCGATTATCTTATCGTCGCGCTCGCCGCGGCGCTGAAGCCGTTCACGGCGCGGGCGCTTGAGCTTGCGGGCGCGATTGTTTCGCCTCTTCTTGCCTTGCTCGGCGGGTGGTTTTTGTGGTGGTGGTCGCGCCGATCTGGATTGCGATATCGCGCCGGATTGTTGCTGCTTTATGCGGCGAGTCCCATTCTTGCCCACGGCGGCGAGCTCGGCCGGCCCGATCATCAGTCGCTTCTGATGCTGCTTCTGACGGTCGCGATTTGCGCGGAATGGACTTTGCAGACCGAACCATCGCGCAGATGGAGCTTGGTCAGCGGCGGCGCGTGGAGCTTTGCTTTGTGGGTATCGGTTTACGAGCCACTCATTTTGTTGTCGGTCATCCTTATTTCTCACGCGCTTTTCGCCCGGGAGAATTTCACGGCCCGATTTCGCGGACCGGGCTGGATTGTCTGCGGGATGATTGTCGCGCTCGTGCTCTTTATCGAACAACGGCTGCCCGGCTGGTCCGGCCTTGTCGCCGATCCGATCCTGGCGAATTGGGCGCGAACCATTGGAGAACTCAATCACGTCCCGGTCACCGACGTAATCTGGTTGAGCTGGGCCGGGCTGCTGCTCATTCCGCTTCCGGCGCTTCTCTGGATCGCCGTTCGAAAAACAAAAGCGGTTCCGCTTTTCCTGGCCGCGCTTTTGGTCGCGACGTTTGTGCTCACGGTCTGGCAGGCGCGCTGGGCTTATTTTTTTGTGACCATCTTCGCGCTGACGATCCCCGGACTGCTCGCAGTCGTTCCCGCGCGCCTCGTCGCGTATGTCGCGATCGGCGTTTCGCTGTGGCCGGTCCTGAAAAACTGGGACGAGAAACTTTGGCCTAACGAGTTGGAAAATGCGCGTCGTTTTGAAAGCCGGTACGAGGCGGCGAAATGGCGCGAAACAGCAAAGCTGCTTGTCGCAGAAACGAAAACCCCATTTCTGGCGCCGTGGTGGTGGTCGCCCTCGGTCGCGTATTGGTCTGGCCAGCCCGGCCTGGCTGGTTCATCACACGAATCGCTGGCCGGGATCGCGCAGAGCGCCCGGTTTTATCTCGCGCCGGATGCCGCCACGGCGCACGAGATCTTGATCACGAACAAGATCGAATGGGTGCTGGTTTACGATGCCGACCGCACGGTCCAGAATTCCTCGGCCCTTCTCGGCATTTCTCCGCCCGCCGAACCGCTCGGTGGTGTCCTTGATCGCGCCCCCTCCCAAGCGCCTCGATTCCTCCAGCTGGTCTCTCAAAATGCGGTATGCAAACTTTTTCGGGTGCGATTTTCCGAGGAAAAAGAGGATTTCCCGAGGTAATCCGTTGACAGAGGCATCGGGTATTACCATAATGCCGCCGTGCTGAAGAAATTCATTCCGCAAAAGCCCATGTCGTCGATCGGAGAAGGATCGTTAAGCGCGGGCCCTGAGCAGAACAACGGTCTCGCTCAGCGCGAAGAACCAAGGACATCACCACCAACAATCGATCCAAAAAAATATATGGCTGAACATTCTGGCAAAGACATTCTCTCAAGCGACGTCGAGATCAAAGGCTCGATCAAATTTCAAAAAGAACTGCTGATTGACGGCAAAGTGGAGGGCGAAATCAATTCCGATGGCGTCCTGACCATTGGCGAGAACGCCGATATCCGCGGCGAAATCAAAACCAAGTCGATCACCGTCTACGGTAAGATCCAGGGTAACATCACCGTGAGTGAGCGCTGCGAACTCAAATCGCGTTGCACGCTCCAGGGCGACCTGAAAGCCGCGCGTCTCGTCATCGAAGAAGGCGCGACCTTTATCGGGAAATCCGAGGTTACCAGCGCCGCGGGCGGCAATAAGAGTGTTGTTGCTCCCGCGGCCCCGCGACCGGAGATCGTTCGGAACGAAGAGCCGGCGTCGCCACCGAAGTCGGCCTTCGGCGCACGAGTCTAGGCAGCCACCTTTCGCCAGAGCTGCCCCGTGGCAAAGTCGTCGCCTGCAAAAGTCAGTGTGGATTGTCCCCACTGTGGCTTTAAGCAGATGGAGTATGCGGCGGCCAAGAGCACGATGTGCCGCCAATGCGGCTCGCATTTTGCGCCCGCGGCGCCGAAGCAGGAGATCCGCCTTCGGCCCAAGGACGAGCCGGTTGAAGCCGCTCCCGATCCATCGCTTTTCCGCAAACTTGAAGGCTACTGGAACAAGCATCACAACTCGGAAATCGAATGTTTCGATTGCAAGGCGAAGCAGGAAGTCAGCTCCGCCGCCTCATCCACATTTTGCCCGAAATGCAGCACGCACATCGATCTGCGCGATTACAAGGTCACCACGAGCTTCAGCCGTTCCATTAAGACCCAGGGCGAAATCCATATTACCGCGAAAGGCGATCTCAGCAGCAGCACCGTGACCTGCCGCTCCGCGCTCCTCGAAGGCAAATTGCGCGGCAATATGCAATGCATGGGCACGGCCACGATCAATTTCATCGGCAAGATTCCCGGACGGTTGAAGGCCGAACACATTCTGGTCGACCGAAAATCTGACGTTCACTTTTTTCGTCAGGTCCGCGTCAGAAGCATCGAGATCAGAGGCAGGATGACAGGGGAAATTGTCGCGGAGGCGGCGGTCGTTATTCATCGCGGCGCGGTTCTGGACGGAAATGTGACGGCAAAATCGATCTCAGTGGAAAAAGGTGGAATTTTCACCGGCCAACTGATCATCGGCAGCGCCGGGCTCACGCAGGCTGAGCTTCTGCCCGAAGCGAAGCCGGCGGCGATCGCGCCGGAACAGATCGCTCCGGTGGCGGCGCCGCATCCTCTGCCCGCGACCTAGCCCGGGCTCAATGCAAAAGCTGCGTCCACGCAGTCCCTACGAACGGCTCGGCGGTTTCGTCCATCTGCCGCGCTTGATCGATAAGGCGAGGCTCCATCGCAAGGGATTGCTCGATGGCTACAACTACAAATCCACCGGGTTCGACAAGCATCTGCTCGCGTTCCTGAAATTGAATGCGGACGCGTTCGAAGAGGTGGCCCATCGTCTCGATGACGACGCAGCGATCCTCGATTGGGTCCAAGAAAATGGCGCGAAACATTCGCCCGAGGCGATCGAGCAGTGGAACGAAGCGATGATCGCGCGCCACCCCGATACCGCAGCGAAAAAAGCGCGCTTCCTCCATTTTCTTAAGGAAGCCGGCGGGTCCGGCCGCAAAGATATCCGCACTTACTTCGACCTGATCGAGTTCGACGAGGGGAGACTGAAATAATTTTCAGCGCGCGAACTTTGCGAAAATCTGGTTCGCTTCTTCCAGCGTTTCTTTGCTGCCGATGTCGAACCAGGTGCCTCTGATCTGATACGCCTTCACCGGTTTGCGCTGGTAAAGCCACTGGATAAACCGACCGGGCTGATCCGGATTGTTGCCCGCGGCGATGTAGGTAGTGAATAGCGGAATGATCTCACGCGAAAAATAATAAAGCGCGATCCCGGCCATGGTGTTCTTCGGCTCGGCCGGCTTTTCTTCGAATTGGGTAATGACGCCGGCCGAGTCGATCGTGATGCTGCTGTATTTCTTGATCGCCTCCAGATCGCCGACATCGTAGGTCGCCAGGGTCGCCTCGGACCTCTTTGCTTCCCGCGCGAAATCGAGCAGCGGCTCGCTGAACAGATTGTCACCCGCGACGATGATTAGGTCATCCTTCGCCAATTCTTCGCGGGTGATTACCAGGCAAATATCGCCGATCGCGCCGAGCTTGTCCGAATCGTCCGTCGAACCGTCGTCGATAATCTTGATCGCAAAGCCAGCTTTCTTTTTGCGGTAATCCTCGGCCCACGCCTGAAAGTCTTTCACGAACTTGCTGTTCGTCACGACATAAACCGTTTCGAGATCGGGGACAGCCGCGAGATTATCGAGTACCCAATCAATCATCGGTTTTCCGGCGACCTCGAGGAGCGGCTTCGCTTTATGCAAAGTCAGGGGATATAGCCGCGTGGCGTAACCGGCGGCGAGGATGAGAACATTCATGGAGTCGGAGAAACTAGGCGCAAAGGACGATGCGGCTAGCTCGATTTCGTTTCTGATCGGTCGTGTCCCTGGCCGAGAGCCGCGCGCTGCAAGCGTTGCTGCAAGGCGGCGATCCGGGACGACTCGGTGATCTTTCCGCGCGTGGCGCGATCGGCGACATAAAACGTATCGATGGCGGCGCCTTTCTCGGTGCTGATGCGCGAGAGCGCGATGGAAACACGTTCTTCGCCAAAAGCCGAGAGCAGCTCATAAAGCAAACCAAGCCGGTCGGGGGTTTGGATCTGGATGATGGTGTAGGTCGGGTGCGCTTTGTTCTCGACCGAGATGCGCGTCGGGAAATCGAGACCATGGCCGCTGCGTTTTGCGATTCTGCTCCGGGCCTGCTCGAGGAGCGGAGCGAAATCAAAATTCTCATCCGAGAGCGACGCGCGCAGAGTCGATTCGACCAGCGCCTGGTCGCGCTCGTCCGTCACCGCGCGAAACCTGGCGTCGCAGACGCGAAAGATGTCGACCACCACGTTGTCACCGCGGGTGTAAATATCGGCGCTGAGAATATTGAGCGGAACCACGGCCAATGAACCCGCGATCTTCGCCAGGAGTTCCTGGCCGTCCCAGGCGCAGAAGGAAGCGATGCTATGACCCTGCTCGGGAAATGCCTGCCACGCGACCGCCGGGGCGAGCGGCGGCTCGTCGCGCACGTAGAGGTTCTGCAAAAAGCGCCGGAAAAGCTTCAGGTGCGAAACGATTTCTTCCACCGCAAACGCGCGGAAATAATTGTCCGGCATCACTTCGAAATGCGCTTCGACCTCTTCCCCATATTCGCTGCCCAGATGCTGCGTCACGCTCGTTTGCAACTGTTCACGCTCGATTTTCGTCTGCTCGTAAAAAGCTTCCTGGTCGGACAAGTATTGCGAAGTCGAGTGATACAGCGACCAGACCAGTGTTTCCTTCCAATCCGACCACGCATCCGCGCTCGTGCCCTGGCCATCCGCGAGCGTCAGTAGCATCAACGCATCGAGATTCTTCTGGTCCCGGACGATGCGCGCGAATTCCACCGCGGTTTCCGGGTCGTCGAGATTTCTCTGCTGCGCCATGTTCGAAAGCGTGAGGTGATGATCGACGAGCAGGACAAGGGAGCGGCGTTGCTCGGCCGAAAGGCGCAGCCGCACCGCCGCACCCTGGGCAAAAAGCGCGCTCGCTTCCGAGTGCGGCCGCGCGCCGACGGCACGCCCGGTGTCGTGCAAAAGAAGAGCCAGATAGAGAACAAACGGATCCTCCAATTTTTCAAATAACGCGCGGTAAGACCTCAACTTTGGGTCCTCGGTTTGCATCACCTGATCGAGTTTGTCGATGCAGACCAGGGTGTGTTCGTCCGCCGTGTAACGATGGAAAAATTCGTGCTGCACCAGGCAGGTGAGCTGGCCGAACTCCGGCATGTAGCGCCCGAGAAAATCGACCCGATGCATCATCCGCAGGACCCGGCCGACTTTGCCCTTGCGAGAAATGATGCTCTTGAACATTTCCTGAGGCGCGCGCGCGTTTCGAAATGTGCCGGTGACCACACCGAGATTTCTGGTGAAGAGATCCGAAAGGTCGGGGCTGAGATCGAGCTGGCGTTCCTGGGCCAACTGGAACACCTGCATCATCGCTTCCGGATTTTTTTCAAAAACATCCGGATGCTGGGCAAAGAGCTGGCCCTGGCGGATGCGAAACGAGCCTAACTTTTCTTCCGGCGCTTTCAGCCGGGGCAGGAAGCTGAAGAGCGAGCGCGTGGTCCGGGAAGACCGACCGCTCGCGAACTGTTCCGTGATCCGTTCCGTCACGCGAAAAATATTTCGCGTGTGCCCATAGTAATCCTTCATCAGCGCTTCGTTGCGGAGCGAACCGCGTTTCTGGGGGTAACCGAGGCGCTGCGCAATCTGATCCTGGAGAGTGAAATGCACGGTATCGGTGGCGCGGCCGGTCGCGTAATGAAGATCGGTGCGCAGCCGCAGGAGAAAATCGTAGGCCGCCTCGATCCGGCGTCGATCGGCTTCGCTCAGCCAGTCCTTGCCGACGAGATGAGTGGTCGTGAGCGCGCCTTCCTTGAAGAAGGTCATCCAAAGAAGATTTTGGTAATCGCGCAACCCGCCGCAGCCGCTCTTCAGATGCGGCTCCTGCACGTAAACGCTGTCGCCAAATTTAGCGTGGCGCGTCGCCTGGTCCTGCATGCGTAGCTCGACGTATTGGCGTTCATAGCCCCGCACGCAATGGTCTCGAAATGCCTTGCGAAAGCGACGCGCCAGCCTCTCATCGCCGGCGAGATGCCGCGATTCGAGCATCGCGGTTTTCGTCAGCATGTCTGTGTTCGCGAGGTCAATCGCTTCCGCGATCGAGCGGGTCGAGTGGCCCACCTTGAATCCGATGTCCCAAAGCAAATAGAGGATTTGTTCGACGACTCGCGCCGCATCCGGGGAAATCTCGGCGCCGTTTTGATCGTGGAGGAACATGATATCCACATCGCTAAAGGGATTCAGCTCTCTCCGGCCGTAACCGCCGAGCGCGATCACGGTGAGGGGAGTGGGCGCCGCAGCTTTTCCGTGGTGCGGCAAATTTGCCGCCGAGGAAAAAATGTGGCGCAAGAGAACGTCGATCAGCTCGACGCGAAGGCCGCAGATTTCACGGCCACCGCCGCCATATTGATGCCGCAGGCGGAGACGATGCTCCTCGATTTTTAGAAACTTTTTGTAAAGCGGGAGCGACTCCGCCGGCCGCATCGTTCGCGCCGAGGCGAGTTCACGCTCGGCATGCGCCAGGACCTTTCCGAGATGACGGGATGCGGGCATGGGATCGTTGAATCGTTAAAGCGTTGAAGCGTTGAAGCGTTAAAGCGTTGAAGCGTTGAAGCGGGCGAGGAACCAACGCCGTTAATTGTAACGCTTTTAACGCTTCAACGCTTTAACGATTCAACGCCCGGTCACAGCTCGATCGCGTAGCGCTTCATCTTGTTGTAAAGCGTCGGACGCTGAATGCCGAGGACTTGCGCGGCCTTCTTCTTGTTCCCGTGACACTGGGCCAGCGCCTGGATGATGGCGTTGCGTTCGAGGTCGTCGAGGTTCTGGACGCCGCCCGTTCCATTGGTGCTACGCTCGCTCTGCTGGAGCGCGGCCGGCAATTGCACTTCCGCAGGCAATTCTTTTACGGTGATGGTGTCCTTCCGGGCCAGGACCACCGCGTACTCGATCGCGTTCTGCAATTCGCGCACGTTACCAGGCCACGAATAATCGAGCAGTTTTTGAAACGCTTCGGGCGCGATGGCGGGTTCCGGCTTGCTCAGCTCCTGCGCGAATCGTTTTAGAAAAGTGGAGACGAGCGGCGGAATATCTTCCTTCCGTTCGCGCAAGGGCGGGATCTCGATCTGAAAAGTGTTGAGGCGATAGTAAAGATCGGCGCGCAATCGGTTTTCCGCGAGTGCGCTTGAGATCGGGCGGTTCGTCGCCGCGATCACCCGGAAATCGGCTTTGAGAGTTTTCGTGCTGCCGAGTGGGCGATATTCGCGTTCCTGCAAAACCCGGAGGAAACGGGTCTGCAACTCCGGCGGCATTTCCGAAATCTCGTCGAGAAAGAGAGTGCTCCCGGCGGCGGCGGCGATCATGCCGGAAAAATCATTCATCGCGCCGGTGAACGCGCCTTTGACGTAACCAAACAATTCCGACTCGATCATCGCCTGCGGAAAGGCAGCGCAGTTTAGTTTCACCATCGGCTTCTCGGCGCGGCGGCTGCGAGTGTGGATGACGTTGGCGATGACCTCCTTGCCCACGCCGCTTTCCCCCGTGATCAAAACGTTCGCTTCCGAAGGGGCCATCGCATCGATCAATTCCTGGATCTCCTGCATCGCCTTGCTCTTGATCACCGGCGCCAGCCGGGTCTCGGCAATTTCGAGGCGCTTCTCCAGTTGCTGCGTTTTCCGGCGGAGCTGCGCGGTCTCGCGGAGCAGCGATTGTTTCTCGAGCGCTTTCTCGATCAGGCTGAGCAATTCCTCCGGCGCATATGGTTTGCTGATGAAATGGTAGGCGCCGCGTTTGATCGACTCGATCGCATTGTTCAAGGAATCGTGCGCAGTCAGAATGATGACCTGCGTCTCAGGATGCTCGGTCTTGATCTGCGCGAGCATTTCGAGGCCATCCGCGTCTGGCAGCTGGAGATCGAGCAAAAGGACAGCGGGTGGGTTCTCCTTCAGCACGCGGAGCCCGTACGACGCCGTCGCTGCGGTCTCGGGTTGGTAACCATGCCGGCCGAGAAGCGCTTCGAGCGTGAGCAGAATGGGCCGCTCATCGTCGATGATCAGAATGCGTCGGTTCTCAGCTGTCATGATGGTGGGAACTCATTGTCGCGCGGGGGGGCTCATTCCGGAAGAGCAATCGACGTGCGCAGGCCGCTTTTCATTCAACGGGAAACGCGGCTGACTCCTGCGCCGGCCCTTTAATCGGGCGGAGCCACCGGAAGTGTGACCCTGGTGGCGAGACAGGATGCGCCCTTATCATAGTGTGCGTCCAACTCACCCTGGTGCGCCTCGATAATTCCGCGCGCACGATGAAGACCGAGACCGTAATGACCCTGCCGGACCGAGCGCAACGGCTCCCGACCCCACTTCTCAGTGGAACCTTCGAATTTCTGCTTCGGTTCGCGAATGGTGAAAACAAACCGATCGTTTTCGATTCGGGCGGCGATCAAAATCGCGCCTTCGCCCGGATCGTGGCGGAAAGCGTTTGCGAAGAGCTCGATCAGCGCCGGCAGCAATAATTGCGGATCGATATTCAAGGTAGCGCCGCCGACCTCGACATCCCATTTCAGGCCCGCGCTTTTGTCGGGGTAATCGGCAGCGACCTTCTGCCGAAGATCGTCGGTGAAATCCGCGGCCGGGTAGGACATTTCAGTCAGCTTGGCCGTGCTCAAGGCGGTCGTAACGCTTTGCAGATTCGCGCCGATCTCGCTGATCATTTTGCGCAGGCGCTTGATTTCCTCTTTCGACTCTGCGTCTTCCAAAATCTCGGCCAGGTAAGCGGATTGGAGCTCCGCGGCATTAAGATGGTTGCGAACGTCGTGGGCGAGTTGCCGCACAAATTTCACCACGTCGGGCAGCGGGACCTGGATTCCAGGACCGGGAGACGGATCTGATTTCGGAGGCGCAGGCATGGGTGAAAGGATTTTATCCCGCCGCTTCGTTGGCTTCGAGATGACGCAGAATATGAAAGACATCCTCGGGATCCGCGTCGAGTTCGCGGGCGATTTCCTCGGGCGTCTTTTTTGATCCACTGCCGAGAACCTTCTGCACCCGGCCCTGGAGCTCGAGCACTCGGGTCGCCGCTTTCTTCCCGGCTTCCACGCCGGGCTGATGATAAGCGTTGATGTTGACCAGCGCCGCGTAGAAGCCGACCGCGCGTTCGTAAAGGGCGATCAGCGCGCCGACATAAAACGCGGTGACCTCAGGGATCGTGATCGTGATCGATTCGCGTCCGCTCTCATACAAAGCCGATCGCGTTCCGCGCAAGAATCCCTGCAAATAATCGCCGCTCGTCACTCCTTTCTCGACTTCGAAGCGGCCTTTCGAACGGTCTCTCCGCACTTCGATGAACGTAATGAAAAAATTCAGAACGCCGTCGCGCAGTTGCTGCACATAAGCATGCTGGTCGGTCGATCCCTTGTTTCCGTAAACTGCGATTCCCTGGTGAACCACATTCCCATCGAGATCTTTCTCCTTGCCTAACGACTCCATCACCAGTTGCTGGAGATATTTGCTGAACCACATCAGCCGGTCCTTGTAAGGCAGGATGACCATGTCTTTTTGTCCACGGCCGTTGCCGGCGTAATGCCACATCAAGGCGAGAAGCATCGCCGCGTTTTGCATCGCCTCGGGTGCCCGCGTTTTCGAGTCCATCGCGGCGGCGCCGGCGAGAAAGTCAGCGATGTCGAATCCTTCCAGCGCCGCTGGGACGAGACCGACCGCGCTCATGATGGAGGTGCGCCCGCCCACCCAATCGTGCATCGGGAAACGGGTGAGCCATCCGTTTTTCTCCGCATATTTGTCCAGCTCGCTGCCCACGCCGGTGACGGCGACCGCGTGTTTTGCGAAGTCGAGGCCAGCCTCCTGGTAACGCGCGGCAGCCTCGAGCATTCCGTTCCGCGTCTCTTTCGTTCCCCCGGATTTCGAGATAACGACAGTCAGCGTGTGGGCAAGGTGATCGTCGATCCGGTTGAAGACGCGATCGAACCCGTCGGGGTCCGTGTTATCGAGAAAATAAATGTCGAGCGGATCGCTCGCCTGGCCGAGCGCGTCGGCGATGAACTGGGGCCCGAGCGCTGAACCGCCGATCCCGACCAGAAGAACGTGCCCGAATTTGTCGCTTTTTTGCGGCGCGATTCTCCCGGCATGCACATCGGCCGCGAATGCTTTGATGAGGGCGTTCGTTTCCTCGATGCCGTTCCGGATTTCCGCAGTAGGCGCAATTCTCGGGTCGCGGAGCCAGTAATGGCCGACCATTCGCCCTTCGTCCGGGTTCGCGACGGCACCGGCTTCGAGTTCGCGCATCGCGGCCAGGGCTTTGTCCACGAGGGGCTGCAACTTTTGGAAAAATCCGTCCGGAAAACGCATTCGGCTGATGTCGATCGAGAAATCCAGATCGTCGTAACGCAGAAAATGCTGTTGGAAACGCGACCAAAGGGAGCTGGAAGCCATGCCCACTGTTTAGCAGAAAGAGCAAGGTGATTGGAACACGATTGTTTTACACCGATCCGGCGCGAGCGGACCATCGGAAGGACGCCAAAAGGGGGAACCCACCATTACATTTCGGTCATAAGAAAACAGAGCTCTCCTCGTGTTTCCATTTCTACGGACTTTGCGAACTCTGCTTTTACCAAATATTAGCATCCGGCCCGCCCCTTGGGTTCCGAACTAAGCAATAACCCCGTAACGCCGAAGGAAATTCCTATGCGCCGAAACTCCACGACCCAAGCCGGCTTGTTTAATTCCCGGATTCTCGCTGCCGTCCCTCGGTGACTGGTGGCGCTGCCGTGAAAGAAGGAGTGATGAGCACCAGGTGTCTTTTCGCGTCCATCTGCCTTTTCCTTATCGCGATTGGTGGATGCAAGAAACCTGCAAGCGATGCATCTTCCGATTCGCGCGTTGTCGCCGGTGCCAGTCCCAGTGGAGCGCAGACTAGCCCTTCGCAGCCTAAGACTAACGAATCAAGCCAACCTGCCTTTGATGCCTGCGCCTTAATAACCAGCGAAGAAGTCGAAGCCATCCAGGGTTCGCCGATCAAAGACAAAAAGAACAGCGGAAATTCCTCGGGCGGTCTTCGCGTTACGCAATGCTTCTACACCGCGGCTGAATTTAGCAGCTCGGTTAGCCTGGCAGTTACCCAAACCGATGCAACTAGCCCGGGCAAACAAAGTGCCGGGGGATTTTGGAAGGAGACTTTTGGCCGCTACTCAAAGCCCGAAGAAAAGCACGAACCCGACAAGAAGGAGGAGAAGCCTGGCAGGGAGAATGAGAAGGAAGCCGCTCCTCCCAGGAAAGTCGAAGGCCTGGGCGAGGAAGCCTTTTGGACCAGCACTCGAGTCGGCGGCACCCTTTATGTGCTGAAGAATGATGCTTTCCTCCGCATTAGTGTAGGCGGAGCCGATACCGATGAGGGGAGACTCAAGAAATGCAGGGCCCTCGCTGAAAAAGCGCTGACGCGTTTGTGATGCGTACTTAAGACAAGGAATTCTTATGAAAAAGAATCATGTGTCCGAATCCGGCCTTCTTAATCCGCGCGTCTTTGTGGCCTTCATTTTTTGTCTGACCGGCATCACCCTGGCCTTCTTCAGCTTTGCATCGACGCCACCGAACGCGATCCCTCCCGGAGCCTCGGGGCCCGCTTCGGCCGATGGCCCAGCAGCTCCCACCGTTTTGGGATTCAGCAACCCAATTCAAATGATACGGCCCTTGTCACCCGCTTTCTTTCAACAAGGCGGCGAGCCGGAGATCAAAGTCGACGTCTGGGGCAACATATATTTGACCGCGATCCAAGGCACGCCCGGTGGCGTGGATCTTTGGAAGTCGATCGACAAAGGCGCGACCTTTGTCTACCTGGGACAGCCAGATGGCGCGCAAGATAAGTGTGCATCCATCCCGCAGTGCGCCGGTTTCGGCGGCGGCGACGATTCCATTGATGTCTCCAGTGGCGGTTATTTGTATGTCTCAAGCCTCTTCGGCGTGCAGGCGACACTTTCTGTGACGATGTCTGTATCAATGGACGGAGGAACGGGCGGCGTCCAGGAGGGACAAGCCTGGACCGTGAACCCTGCTTCAGCCGGGATTCCCGTAAACGACCGGCAATGGGTCGCGGCTTACGGTCCGCAAACGGTCTACATGATTTTCGATCAGGCCCCCGCGAATACGGGCGTCTGGTTTACGAAATCCACGGATGCGGGAAAGACCTTTAGTGCGCCGAAGATGCTGACGGCCGTGGGCAGCATATCTCGGGAAAACAATCTGGTGGTGGACCAATATAACGGCAATCTCTACGCCACCTACATGCCGGTTAGTACGTTGAACCGGCTCAATCTCCTCAAATCGACGGATGGCGGTGCGACCTGGACAAATACTCCGATCTACACGGGGCCCGCCGGGACTTCCGTGCACAATGCCTTTCCCATCCTCGCAGTCGACCGCGGAGGCAACGTCCACCTTGTCTTTACCCAATCGGGCGGCACCCCGACCGCTCGGACAAATGCTCACGTTTTCTTGATGAGCTCGGCCAATGAGGGCGCGACCTGGTCGGCACCGGTCCAGGTCGATAGCGGCGCAAACACGCAGTCGACCGTGATGCCTTATATCGTCGCTGGCAGTCCGGGCGTGGTTGATATTACCTGGTACGGCTCGAGTTCGACGTCACCGGACGCGGCCCCGTTCGACTGGCATGTTTTCTTTGCCCAGACGACGAACGCGCTGGCCGCGAGCCCGACCTTTACCCAGGTGCTGGTCTCACCGACTCAAGTCCACGATGATGCGATCTGCTCTGCTGGCGGAGGTTGCGCTGGTACAACCCGTCACATGCTCGAGTACTACACTATGACCCTGGACAACGAGGGCTTCGCGAACATCGCCTTTGTTGACGGCCTGAACAATTGTCCTGTTGCCACTTGTAAGAGCAATGCCTGGTACGCGAAGCAAACCGGTGGGCAAAGCGCGTACATGCCGCCGGCGGCACCCGCGGCGGCGACGTTCTCCAATCTCACGCTGCCCGGATCAGATGGAGCGGCTGAGCCGAGCGTCGCGGTTGACTCACACAACTGCATCTATGGCGCGTCGAACGGCAACCCGTTTTTCTGGGCCTCGGAGAACAATGGCTTATCTTTCAGGAACACCACGGTGCCTCCTGCCTTGGGCGGTGGCGACTCAGACCTAGCCACAATCCCGAAGCCGGACGGCTCGAGAAACGATTCGCTCTACTACACCGATCTCCTGCTCGCGGACGTCGATATCTTCAAATCGCTCGATCGGGGTGTCACTTGGGCCGGAACGACCGAAGCGTACGGCCACCTTAACGCCTCGTCCGACCGGCAATGGATTATCGGCCACAGGTTCGGGACCGGTAGCGCGAACCAGGTTCTCTACGAGATGGATCACGAGTTAGTAAGTGAGGAGATCCGGTTCGCGGCTTCCGTTAACGATTCGGCCTGGTCTCTTCCTGCCAGCGGAATCACCGAGCCCGAAATGATCCTTCCGCCGAACTCGACTTTCCCGAACACAAACCCCGGACCGGTCTTTGTCGACGTCCCGAGGAATATGGTCTACGGCGTTTTCACCGCGGCAACGATCAAGACGAACAGAGATCGGCCGCCCTTTGGCAAGTTGCCGAACGTCTGGGCTGCGTTTGGACCAGGGTCGACCACGGCCGGAGTGCCTCCGGGTCCATTCGTCAACCGCGCGGTATTCAGAGGTCTCTTCGATTCGCCCACCACGGCGCCGACGCCACCACCTGGCACACAGACGTTCGGTTCGAACGCGGCGAACGACTTTCCCTCTGCCACCATCGATAACGCCGGCAACATCTACGTCGTCTGGGCGACACAAAATGCGCGGACAAACCAATTCTCAGTCTGGTTCGCTTCCTCGCATGATCACGGGCAGAATTTCTACGGCCCATTCGAGGTGGCCAAGTTTCCGGCACCGCTAATTGGCTCGGCTGAGATGCCATGGATCGCCGCCGGCGACAATGGCCGGGTCGCCATCGTCTATTACCAGACGAACGAGGCCGGCGATCCGAACAGCACCAACCTGCATTGGAACACGATGTTCGCCCAATCGCTCAACGCCAACTCGCGTGAGCCTGTGTTTACCGTCTCGCAGGTGAGCGATCATGTGATGCACTTCGGCCCGATCTGTAACCTCGGGCTCCTCTGCGCTACTGGGACGCGCGTGTTGCTCGACTTCTTCGAAGTGGCGATTGGCCCCGACGGCCTGGCCAACATTATCTTCGCCGACACGGGCAACGCCAACAGCCCGGTGCACACCACCTACGCGAGGCAGTTAAGCGGTCCGGTGTCGTTGACGAATCCAACCTTCCCTATCTGTAGCGAAGCACCGAATAACCCACCCACCGCGGTCCTGACGGCGATGCCCACCTCTGGGAGTGTGCCATTGACGGTAGCATTCGACGGCAGTCACTCATCCGATACTGATTTTGGTGATACGATCGTCAGGTACACCTTCGACTTTGGTGACGGCACTCCGGTCGTCACCCAAGGAGCGCCTGCAGTTAATCATACCTATGCCAATGCCGGTACTTTCACAGCCACTCTCGTCGTGACCGATTCACGTGGAGTGAGAAGCCAAAATACTGCCCAGCAAATAATCACAGTAACGCAAGGTAACGCTTCACCTACGCCCACGGCCACAGCAACGGCTACCCCAACCGCGACACCGACAGCTACAGCTACAGCGACGCCCACTGCTACAGCAACCGCCACGGCAAGTCCGACGGCAACGCCCACTGCTACAGCAACCGCCACGGCAAGCCCGACGGCGACGCCCACTGCTACAGCGACCGCCACGGCAAGTCCGACGGCGACTGCAACAGCTACGCCCACAGCCACTGCTACAGCGACGCCGACAGCGACGCCGACAGCGACACCCACGGCCCCCCCTACGGCCACGCCCACTAACGTTCAGCTCTTGAACATTTCGGGCCGTGTCTTTGCCCAGACGGGGGATAAGGTCGGCATCGGCGGTTTTATTGTCACTGGTTCCGGAACAAAGCGCGTTATGGCGCGCGCCATTGGTCCCTCGATGAAAGTCAATGGGGCGCCAGTTCAAGGCCGGATCCTGGATCCCTACCTTGAGCTCCACGACAGCAGTGGAGGCATCATTATCAACAATGATTGGCGCAGCGACCAGCAAGACGAAATTATCCAGACTGGGCTGGCGCCCACCGATGACCGCGAGTCAGCCATCGTGAAGAGGCTGCCGGCGGGCAATTACACCGCCTTCATCCGCGCCGCCGATGGCACCCCGGGTATCGGATTAGTAGAGTTATACGACCTTGACACCACGGATCCGGGAGAGCTCGGCAATCTGTCTGTGCGCGCGGATGTCCGCACTGATGACAATGTCCTCATCGATGGCTTGATTCTGCGGGGCGGCAATCCGAAACGCGTTCTGTTCCGAGCCCTTGGTCCTTCGATCACGACGCCGCCTGGGACCCTGCAAAACCCGATGATGTCACTCTACAATGCCCAGGGAACGCTTCTGCGCGCCAACGACGATTGGGGACAAGCCACCAATGCCAGTGAGATCCAGATGACAGGCCTTGCGCCACCTAACAATAAAGAGCCGGCAATCCTCTTGAGCTTAACAGCCGGGAACTACACCTGCGTCGTGGAAGGTGTAGGTCGAACGACCGGAATTGCTGTCGAGGAAGTCTACAAGCTCGATAACTAAGGCTTTAATCGCGTATGTGAATACTACGTTTAGCGAAGGCAGAAACGCAGTGTGCAGAGAGTTTCGGGATCGGAGCTATACCGCTTCGAAGCCACCTTGTTCTCACTAAGCAATATGAAACCATCATCGCTCCGCTCCTATTTCTTTCCCCTATTTCTAATCGCGACCGTCGTTGCATTTCCAGTTTTGCGCGTTTCAGCGCAGAATCCATGCGTAGCGCCCGGCATCACGATCCTGACTGACCCGACTGGGGATGCGGCCGTTCAGGGCGTAAAAGATCCGGAGCCAGGCCGCGACGTCCAAAGCCTTTCAGTGGCTGAACCAAGCAGCATTGGGGCGGGTAAGATTCTGTTCACACTGAAGGTAGCGAGCCTCGGTTCTGTTCCGCCTGATACTTACTGGCCAGTGCAGTTCAAGGTCGGCGCAACCAATTACGTTGCGCGAATGAGTACTGTTCCGCCTGCTTCGCCGGCGGCTCCGCAGTTTCAATACTATCAAGGAACGTACAACACCATCGCGCTCCCCCTTACGGCTGATCCTTCCAGTACCTTCAGTGCCGATGGCACGATCAAGATCGTCGTGCCAAGAAGCGGTGTGGGCAATCCCGCCGTCGGAGCAAATTTGACTGAGTTCCTCGTGCGGATCGCGATTTTCGGCGGAGGTATCTTCGTTACTCCCGACAATATGCCTGACAGCCTGACGGCCTCGGGCACTTACGCCGTAGTGGGCAGTGAGAGCTGCGGAGGCATTACCCCAAGTCCAACGCCCACGCCCAGTCCCACGGCGACTCCCAGCGGAGCTGGTCGCCCCCGGATGTTCAATTACGAAGCTCCCCTGGGTATGGCGGAAAGCGCCGGCGAACCATCGATCGGAGTGAACTGGACAACGGAGCGATCCTTCTTCAACAGTCTCTTTACGACGCCCAATGGCGGCACTTCGATGTATTTCGGCGGTTTCATGACCGCGGCTCTCAAGGTTACGTTTAGCGATTGCTCTTCGCCGGCGACGGTGATTTGGGACCAAAAGGCGCTGACTACTCCCAATGCGCCGCGCGTTTTTGGCGACCCGATTCTTTTCACCGACGCCACGCTCGGCCGCACCTTCGTGTGCCAGCTCCTGGGCCTGACCCCGGCGGGCAGCACGGTCGATGTCACCGACAACGACGGCGATACGTTTCTTCCCAGCGAAGGATCGAGCCTGCCCTCGGATATCGACCATGAGACCTTAGGCGGTGGACCGGCCCATTCACCGTTGGATACAGTTTTCAACGCGCTGCCTTACAAGCACCCGGTTTACTACTCGTCCCAGAGTATCAGCGAAGCGAGAGCGGCGCGAAGCGACGATGGCGGCTTCACCTTCGGCCCGGGCACGTTGATGTACACCGCGGCGGATTGCTCGGGCTTACATGGTCATACCAAGGTGGCACCTGATGGGACAGTCTACATCCCTAACAATGGCTGCGGAGGCGCGGATGTTCTGAACCATTCCGATGGCCAGCAGGCGGTGATCGTGTCGGAAGATAACGGAGTTACCTGGAGTATCCGCAAAGTGCCGGGATCAACCACCAAAGGCGATGATGACGCAGCGGTGGGCGTATCGATAAATGTCGATCCCGTGACTCAGAAGGAAGTCATTTATCTGGGAATGCAATCGGCGGACGGCCATCCCCGCATCGCCGTTTCGAAGAACAAAGGTGTGACCTGGTCCGTTCCCTACGACGTGGGTGCTGTAGTCGTGAATGGCAATCCAGTCGTCAACTGTGTATTTCCGGAAGTGGTCGCAGGGGATTTCGATCGGGCTGCCTTTGCTTTCTTTGGCACCGAGACAGCGGGGGCCTACGATTCTGCAAATTTTTCCGGCGTCTGGTATCTTTACCTCGCCACTACCTTTGACGGTGGAACAACGTGGACGACGGAGAACATTACCGCGGGCGATCCGATTCAGCGTGGTGGAGTTTGCGCAGGCGGTCTCTGCCGTAACTTGCTCGATTTTTTTGACATAACAATCGACAAAGAAGGACGTATCCTAGTCGGCGGAGAAGACGGTTGCATCGGAAATTGCTCGAATGGTCCTCCGAATTCCTTCACTGCCAAAGCCCTTATTTCTCGCCAATCGGGCGGCAAACGGCTCCTCAAGCTATATGACCCAACGGAACCAGCGTTAGCCGGCGCGCCCCGCGTGAGTGGGTTCTTCAACCCTTATACCACGGCCAACCTATTCTGGCCGGCGCCGGACAACGGCGGGTCGGTTATTACCAATTATAACATTTACCGCAACACTGGCTCCGGTTTCGCGCTTTATGCCAGCGTGCCACAGCCCGGCTTTATCGATACCGGCTCCGGCGCGAACGTTCGTTATCGTGTTACAGCGGTGAACGGACGAGGGGAAGGCCCGTTCTGCCAGGAGTTCCTACCGGTAGCGGCGCCTCCTCCGAAAGCGTGCGTGTTGCCCGGCATCCTGACGGTTAACGATGTCCTAACCAGCGGCGTGAATAACGATTTCGGCGCCAATCAACCGCCGGAGCCCAGTGTCAACATCCGCAATCTCTTTATCGCGGAACCTCAAACCGGCAAACTCGTCTTCACCATTAACGTAGGAGCGTCTCCGACCGGTACCCCACCGCCGCAAAGTCAATGGTACATTATTTGGAACAAGCTTGCCGCCATCCCTAACTTCGACCGCAATTGGGTGGGAATGAAAACCAGCCAGACCGGTGCCATCACTTTCGAGTATGGCAATTTCGGCGTGGCGCTTGACCCGCTCAATCCGAACACGAACGCGAACATGGCCGTCAAAGTAGGCGACGCTGACAGCGGCAGCTACAACCCCGCGACGGGCGAAATCCGGATTACGGTCTCCAACAGCAAGCTGGAGAATATCCAGGTAGGGCAATCGATGACCGGGATAATAGTACGGACGTTTCTGGCCAAGGATCCAAACCAGGCAAAGGCGGTCCAGAGCGCAAGCGACACGACTGACCCCAGCCATTACGATCTGGTCGGTACTGCTCCGTGTCTTGTTAATACAGCGCCAGTTGCGGTGTTGACCGCGACGCCGACCTCCGGCGCAGCGCCGCTCAATGTCAAATTCGACGGCACCGGCTCGTCCGACCCTGATTTTAGCGACACGCTCGTAAGTTACACATTCAAGTTTGGCGACGGCACTCCTGACGTCACGCAGGGATCGCCTGTGGTTAATCACACCTATACTAGCGGCGGAACTTACACCGCGCGGCTGGTTGTGACTGATTCACGTGGAGCGATGAGCCAAAACCCTGCCGAGCAAGTAATCACTGTAACACAAACAAACCCATCGCCCACGCCGACAGCTACTGCCACTCCTACCGCGACGCCAACGGCGAGCCCCACTGCTACGCCAACGGCGACACCCACTGCTACGCCTACCGCAACACCGACCGCAACTCCAACAGCGACGCCTACCGCTACACCCACAGCGACGCCTACGGCTACGCCGACCGCAACGCCTACCGCCACACCCACAGCGACGCCTACTGCCACGCCGACCGCCTCTCCGGTTAACGTTCAGCTGGTTAATATATCGGGCCGCGTCTTCGCCCAGACCGCCGATAAGGTCGGAATCGGCGGCTTCATTGTGACCGGTCCCGGGACCAAGCGCGTGATGGCGCGTGCCATAGGCCCGTCGATGAAAGTCAATGGGACCCCAGTTCCTGGCCGGATCCAAAATCCCTACCTCGAGCTCCACGACAGCAACGGAAGTCCACCGATTATTAATGATGACTGGCGCTCCGACCAGCAGGACGAGATTATCGAGACCGGTCTTGCGCCCCCGGACAACCGCGAGTCGGCAATCGTGAAACGGCTACCAGCGGGCAATTATACTGCCATTATCCGCGCCGCGGATGGCACCCCGGGCATAGGATTAGTAGAGCTATACGACCTCAGTGTCACAGATCCGGGAGAGCTCGGCAATCTGTCTGTGCGCGCTGATGTTGGCCTCGATGATAATGTTCTCATCGATGGTTTGATCCTGCAGGGCGGCAATCCGAAACGCGTTCTGTTCCGAGCCCTTGGTCCTTCGATCACGACGCCACCTGGGACCCTGCAAAACCCGATGATGTCACTCTACAATTCCCAGGGGACGCTCCTGCGCGCCAACGATGACTGGGGGCAGGCGACAAATGCCAGCGAAATCCAGATGACCGGCCTTGCGCCACCTAACAGTAAGGAACCGGCTATCCTCTTGAGCTTAATAGCCGGAAACTACACCTGTATCGTGGAAGGGGTAGGTCGCACGACAGGAATCGCAGTTGAGGAAGCCTACAAGCTCGATAACTAGATCTCTTCGGTGGGGCGGGGCGAGAGCCGCCTCGCCCTACCGGATCGCGCCTACATGTGGGCGATCACGTTATCGCCGAACTCGCTGCACTTGATCTCGGTCGCGCCTTCCATCAGGCGCGCAAAATCGTAGGTCACGCGCTTGCTGGCGATCGCCCCGTTCAGACCTTTCACAATTAGTTCCGCGGCGTCGTTCCAGCCCATGTAACGAAACATCATCTCGCCGGAAAGGATCACCGAACCCGGATTCACTTTGTCGAGGTTCGCGTACTTCGGCGCGGTGCCGTGGGTCGCTTCGAAAACGGCGTGGCCGCTGATGTAATTGATGTTCCCACCGGGCGCGATTCCAATGCCGCCCACTTGCGCCGCGAGCGCGTCACTCAAGTAATCGCCGTTCAGGTTCAACGTCGCGATCACGTCAAAATCTTCCGGCCGCGTCAGCACCTGTTGCAAAGTGATGTCCGCGATTGCGTCCTTGATCACGATTCCGGCGCCCGGTTTGCCCAGGGGAATTTTGCACCACGGGCCGCCGTCGATTTCCTCCGCGCCGAAATATTGTTTCGCGATTTCGTAGCCCCAATCGCGGAACGCGCCCTCGGTGAATTTCATGATGTTCCCCTTGTGCACCATCGTTACGCTCTTGCGCTTTTCCATGATGGCGTAACTGATCGCGCTGTGAATCAGGCGCACGCTGCCGGCGCGGCTCACCGGCTTGATCCCGACGCCCACCATGATGTCGTCGCCTTCCGGCGCGCCCACTGTTTTCCAAAAATCCGCGGCCTTTTGCTTTGTTCCGAAACGGATCTTGTCGAACGCCTTCGGGAATTCCTTCTCCAGGAAACCGAGAATCTTCGTCGATTCTTCGCTGCCGGCCTTGTATTCGATCCCGGCATAAATGTCTTCGGTGTTCTCGCGGAAGATCACCATGTTTACTTTTTCCGGATGCTTCACGGGCGAGGGGACGCCTTCGAAATATTGCACCGGCCGGAGACAGACGAATAGATCGAGCATTTGACGCAAGGCGACATTGAGCGACGAAATGCCACCGCCCACTGGCGTGGTCAGCGGTCCTTTGATGCCGACGAGATATTCGCGAAATGCATCGACCGTGTCCTGCGGCAGCCATTCGTCGAATTTGTCCTTGGCCGCCTGGCCCGCGAAAACTTCGAACCAAACAATCTTTTTCTTTCCGCCATACGCTTTCTCCACCGCGGCATCGAGGACGCGTTCGCTTGCCGCCCAGATATCGGGCCCAGTCCCGTCTCCGCGAATGAACGGAATGACTGGCCGATCCGGTACCGTTAATCTGCCTTCTGATTTCGAAATCTTGTCGCCGGCCGGCGGGGTGAGGTCTTTGTAAGCCATAGGGGGAGGAATCTAATTAGAAATTACGAAGTAGAAAGTAGAATGGAGCCGGCGGGAGCCGAGCGACATAGACGAAGCCCGCAGGGTGAGCGAGCGGGAGCGAGCGAATCAATGGAGCGAGCGGGACGAGCGACATAGACGGTCAGCGCGAGCGTAGCGGAGAGCGAAGCGGGAGCTTCGCGAATCAATGGAGCCGGCGGGAGCCGAGCGACATAGACGAAGCCCGAAGGGTGAGCGAGCGGGAGCGAGCGAATCAAAGTGGGAAGTAGAAAACGGCGGCGGAAAACGGCGAGCCGGATCTCCACGTTGCCAAACACAATCCCGCGCAACGAGGCGAATAAAGCCACGCTGGAGAACGTCGAACAATAACTGGGCCGCAGTTTGGGAGCGGATCATGCATTGGTTCGTGCTGCGGAATCCAAAATACAGGGAGTAAACTTATGAAAATCAACATCAAACAAACTTTCGGCCTCGCCGCAGCTTCGTGCCTTGCGCTCGCCGGACAATCTTTCGCCGCACCGCCAGCTGGTCACGGCTCCGGCTTCAGCGCGCCGGGCAATTCCGCGTTTGGTCACAGCCAGGGCATGAGCCCAACGACCGGTTCGATCAATTCGAGCTACGGCCGGACGAACGCAGCCAACGCTCGCGCGAAATCCAACAGCGATGTCGAGGATCAGGACGATCAGGACCGTGCCGAGGTGAAGACGAAAAAAGTTAAGAAGACCAAATTGACGAACCCGGGCAACTCCGCTTTCGGCCGCAGCCAGCGCATCAATCATCTCAAGGGCTCGGGCAACAACATTTACGGAAAGACCACCTCCGCGAACGCCAAGATCAAGAACGCGAACAAGAAAAACTCGCACGCAACCGATCGCTAAGAGCGATTGGTTGCTTGAAAACAAAACTGCGGCAAGGGGGAACCCTGCCGCAGTTTTCTTTTTCCAGGATGGTTTGCCCCACAATTGGCTTGCCTTCACGCCGCCGACGAATCCATGAATCGTTCATGGCCGACAACCGATACGCGTCCTATTCGAAAACGTCCGTGCGATGAAGACCAAATCCGATATCGTCGCCAACTGGCTGCCGCGTTACACCGGCACGCCTATCAAGGAGTTCTCGAAATATGTGCTGCTGGTCAACTTCACCCAGTATGTAAATCTTTTCGCGGAATGGCACGGCGTGGAGGTGCGCGGCCGCGACCGCCCGATGGCCAACGCCACCGCCGACGGCATCACCATCCTTAATTTCGGCATGGGCAGCGCCAGCGCCGCGACCGTCATGGACCTGCTCACCGCCGTTCGCCCCAAGGCTGTGCTCCTCCTCGGCAAATGCGGCGGCTTGAAGCGCAAAAACAAACTCGGCGACCTCATCCTTCCCATCGCGGCCATTCGGGGCGAGGGGACATCCACCGACTACTTCCCTCCTGAGGTGCCGGCGCTCCCGGCGTTCTCCCTCCAAAAAGCGATTTCGACCACCATCCGGAATCACGACCTCGATTACTGGACCGGCACTGTCTACACCACCAACCGCCGTGTCTGGGAGCATGACGAGGCGTTCAAGAAATATCTCACGCGCATCCGTTGCATGGGGATCGACATGGAGACTGCCACTCTCTTCATCACCGGTTTCCATAACGAGATCCCAACCGGCGCGCTCTTGTTAGTCTCCGACCAACCAATGGTGCCCGAAGGCGTCAAGACCGCGGTCAGCGACGACATCGTGACCTCGAAGTTCATGGATCTTCATTTGCGGATCGGGATCGATTCGCTCAGCGAACTCATCAACCACGGCCAGACCGTAAAACACCTGCGGTTCTGAGGGGCGAAGAAGAGCTGAAACGCTGAAAAACTGAAAAGCGAAAATATGCGAAAGTGCTCATTTCAGCGTTTCTGAATCTCAGTGTTTTAGCATTTTTTCAGAATAGGCGTGACTTGTTCCGCCATTCTCTTCACACTGGACGCCGATGAAATCGCTGCCTCGCCTTGCGCTGGCTGCACTGCTCCTGGCGGCCTGCGCAGCCACTCGCGCCCAGACCATTGCCGACTTGCCGGACGACAAATTCAAATTAGTCGTCGATAAGACCCAGCTTTACACCCAGGCGATCAACGCCACCCGCGCCGTCCAGAAGTCCTACGATCGCTACGCCTCATGGGTCGACGTCAAGGTTGGACCTACCGGCAAAGAGAAGTCGATCGATTCCGGCGTGCCCGATATCAGCGGCGCACTCCCGGAGATTGTGGAGGCGGGAAAAAAAGGGGCCGGGATGTGGCCGCCGTTGCCGAGCGTTGACGCCACGGCGCAAAAACTGGTGGAGGCGACAACCGCTCTCGCGCCGGTGGTGAAGAGCGCCTCCGATTATTACGCGCAACGCCAATACAAAAGCGACGGCGCCAAACGCGGCCAGGAGCTGCATGGGCAGATGGTGCCGCTCTTCGAGCAATTCTTCGCGAGCGAGCTGGCGTTGCGGCGGGAGTTGAGCGCAGTCCGGGAAGATATCGAGCGAAGGAACCTGGCGCAGATCGAGAAAGAGCACGGCAAAAACTACGAATGGCATCTGCGCGGCTTCCTCGTCGCAGCAAGGCCGCTGGCCGACTTGCTGCCGAATAACGCCGCCGCGGCCATGATCGAGGCCGGGCGCTACCGGGCGCGCTTCGCTAAACTTCAGGCGGCCTACTCTCTATTTACTCAATACTGTGTCGAGCACCCGGCCGAAGTGCCGAAGGCAATGCTCGCCACTTCGCTCGAAGATTTCTTTGCCGCCACCCGGGTTCTCCTTGGCGTCTTAGCCGCGCCCAAGCCCGACCGGGTGGTTTACCTCGCCAAGGTGAGCGATCTCGCCGCGAAGTACGATGCTTTGGTCGAGCGGACCACGTTGCCGACGCCGACGGCGTCGCGGTAAATCTGTTCACTCCTTGCTCCTGAACTCCCGCTCCCAAATTGCGCTTTGGAAATGTCCTCTGCGAATGAAGCCAAGCTTCGAAGTGGATGCGCGCATTCCCAAGTGCAACTTGGGAACGAGGAGACTACTAACCTCTAACCAATAACTCGCGAGCGCCTTGCGAAGCGCTTCCGCTGCGTAAATCCGATCGCGGCCAGCGCGAGCGCGCCGACGATCCAAGTGCTCGGCTCGGGGATCGCTTGCAACGTAAGAGAAATATCGTTGCCGGCCAATCCGCCACCGAAGTCGTCGAGGTAATTGATCAGGAAAGTGTCGCTGCCTGAGGTCACGGTCCCGCCCTGGGCGAACGCTCCGAGGACTGGATCGGTACCATCGTTGACCACGACAAAGAATTTGTCGCCGACTTGGAGACCCCCTCCGGCGATGACCACGATGTTCCCGAGGTTCAAAGTCACCGAGCCATTCACGACCAATTGATCGTAACCGGTCCCCGGCGTCGTGTTGTTCAGCTCAAGCACGAAATTGGATCCCGAATTCAAGGTCACCGATCCGGTCGTGATGATCCCGGTGCTGCTGCCGGGGGCGAGGTTGGCGCCGCTGTTCACGGTTACCGGACCGCCGATGATGCCGTTGCCGCCGAGCGTGGTCCCGCTGTTATTTACCGTGACCGCGCCGGTGGCTGCCGATTGGTTGCCGTTTACGAGGAGCGTGCCGACGTCAACGGTCGTCGTTCCAGTGTAGGTATTGTTGCCGCTGAGAACGAGCGTGCCCTGACCGATTTTTGCCAGGTTTCCGCCGCCATTGATGATCCCTGCGATGCCGAAGGTATTGGCGTTGCTGTCGAATGTTGCGGTCGCTCCGCTGGCGATATTGATGTTGCGAGTGGCACCGAGCGTGATCGCGGCCGCATCCGCCCGCAACGTTGGCCCGATCGAATCGTTGTTCGTGTTGAACGCGCTTGAGTTAAAGAAGACGTTGTTCGTGGCTGTCGTCGGCGCGAGACCCAGGCTGCCATCCCCAAAGATACCCAGGATGCCGCCGCGAATCGTAGTGCCATTGGGATTCAGGGCGGCGGGATTGGTGCCCGTATAGGTGTTGCTCGTGCCTTGGAGAATCAACGTGCCCGATCCGTCTTTCACCACCGAGCCGCCGGTGGCGAGACTGCTACCGAGAACCTCATTGATTCTCACCGTGCCTTGAATCGAATAGGTATCCGCGTTGTTCCCGCGCAGGTTCGAGTTCATCATAAACGCGTTGTCCAACACGTCGATGGTGCCGCCTTGAAAGAGAAGAATGCCGGGGCCGTTGGCCACCGTACTCCCAACCGCAGCCGATTGAACCGTCAGGTCGGTATTCAGGGTGATATTTCCCGTCCACGTATTCGTGTTCCCGCTCGTCGCCAGCCCGAGGATGGTGCGCGTTCCCTCGGTGCCGCTGGCCGACGCCTGCACGATCGTCGGATTCGCAATCGTTTCTCCGCCAGCGGTGTCGCCAAAGGTAAACATGGCGGACGGGCTGTTTATGGCCGTGTCGCCGAGGCGGATCGTGCTGGCAGTGGCGAGCGATCCGCTCGGAGTAAGGAGAAGTTCCCCGGCCGCGATCGTAGTGCTGCCGGTGTAACCGTTCGAGCCGGACAGGATCAGGATGCCCGAGCCAGTTTTCGTTAGGCCGCCGGTGCCCGAGCTCGTGCCCGCGTAGGTGAAGATGTTTTCGTTATTAGCGCCGACCGTGAGAGTGCCGCTGCCCAAAAGAATTGACGCTCCGGATGAACCGTTGAGCGCATCAAAAGTCTCCGAGCTATTATCCAGATTGAGTACGCCGGTATCGTTGACCGTCACGTCGGAAGTGTCCTTGATTTGGTTGCTGTGGTTCCAAGCGAGTATTCCCGTTCCATTCACCAAGACATTGCCCGCGATTGCATCTGTGCCTGCGGTCTTGGTGAGCACGGCCGTGCCGGCGCTTACCGTTGTCAGTCCGGTATAGGTGTTGGCGTTGGCATCCTGGTTGCTTCCGGTTGTGCTGGTGCTTCCGATGTTCAAAGTTCCGGCACCGAGTTTCGTTATTCCGAAACCTCCGGAAACGGCCCCTATGAGATCGACGGTTACTGTGTTGTTCACCGTGAATTGATTCGTGCGCGTCAAAACAATTGTGTTCGGGGTCGTCAGCAAGCTCGCGCCAGCACCGGTCCCAGAGTAAAGCGTGTTGAGCGCAATCCGACCGGATGCACCGGTTGTGGCAAAAATGATGTCGCCGTCGAGACTGATATTATTTTCGATCGTGCGCGGCGTACTTGAGGCAGCGTTCGTTTGTAGCGTTACGACACCGGCCGCGGAGCCGATATTGAATGTGCCCGTCCCAACCGCTCCGGAAGCGAGAACTCCACTCGTCACGACGGAGGAAATGCCGAGCGTGATTGTCCCGCCGGTCAAAGAGGTGCCGCCAGAGTAAGTGTTCGCGCCCGATAGGGTCAGAGTTCCCGCCCCACTTTTCACGAGCGATATCACTCCGCTTCCGTTGCCAATTACGCCGCTGATCGTGACGAGACCAGTAGAAGTGCTGAGCGTCTTGGTGCCGGCAGTCGCAGCCGTAATCCCTCCCGAGCTGAGAGTCAGCGTGTTGGCTGACGCATTCGTAATATCGAGGGAAGTGGTCAACGTCACCGGCGCGGAAATTGTATTGTTGTTACTCGTGCTCAATTGATTGAGCTGCGCGTTGGCGCCATCTCCGTCGAAATTCAGAATGCCAGCGGCGGTTCCAGCCGAGATCGTAAAGGTGTTCGAGCCATCACTGTCGCCAATATCCAATCGCCCGACGGTTTTCACCGCGGTGCCACCGTTACCTGTGTTGAACAGTGTTATGGTAGCATTTGCGGTCGGGTTTGTGTTGATCGTAACGTAGATGCCCGGCGCACTTGGACCTCCTGTTGGGGCAGTTGGAGTCCAGTTGGTGGTTGTGCTCCAGCTTGAACCGCCATTCACATTCCACGCGAAATCAACCGATCCTGAGAGTGCGGATGGCACAGCGGCCGGCGATGTCTTCGATGAAACGAAACCCGTGGCCGGCGCGAAACCATTCAACTGATTTGGATTGAAGAGAACGTAGCCGCCCGAAGTGGGCGCGTTAAAGTTTCCCCCTGTTTCGAAGCCGAGGCGGTCCCCTGAACTTTCGAGCAATGAATACCAGGCGAGACGCGCGCTTCCGGACGAGTACCCCGGGAGCACATTCATCAGCCACTCGGGCGCCGCCTGCGCCGGCGAGTACTGGAAGTTCGCGGGCACGGGTCGCGCATCGGGCTGCGGGGCCAGCGCCTCATCAAACAGGAAATCGCCTTCCTCCGAATCATATGCCAGGGGCGACTGGAACATGCCCGAGAGCGCGCAGACGTATCCGGTCATGCTCACAAGGAGAATCGCCGCCACTGCGAGTCCCGCCACGGGTGCCCCACCACGATTGTCTTTCTTCATGATTCTTGAAGGAATTGAGGTTCCCCACGAGAACACCCGTTCCGTGGCGAATTGTCGACAAGAAACTGCAATTTCCAGACAATTTTTTTCCGGACGGTGGTTTTGCTGGGGAACGCGTGCTGAAGGCCGAGCAGCTTAACCGCGGATTACCCGCCTTTGCCCGGGACGGGCTACGCCGTGGCGAGCGCAGATGACGCGGATGGAGGGAAGCTGTCCGCCGTACTCCTGGCGAAGGAGGATTAACCGATCACTCGCGAGCGCTTCGCGATCCTGCCCCTCAGCGTTTCAGCTTTTTAGCGTTTCAGTTTTTCTGTTGAAGCGCTTGCGCGACATGAACCCGATCGCCGCCAGCGCGAGAGCGCCGCCGATCCAGGTGCTCGGCTCGGGGATGGCGGTGAGAGTCAATGAGATATCATTGCCGGGCGTGAGGTCGCCGGTATCGACGTAGTTAATGGCGAAAACATAACCGTTGTCGGCGGTCACAGTGGCACCTTGCGCAAATGTGCCAGTGTTGGTTGTAAGGCTGCTGTTTTCGAGAACGAAAAACTTATCCAAAAGCTGAAGACTATTCGACGCCGTGACGACGATGTTGGCACCGGTCAGAACAATCGCGCCGGAGGAGATGACTTGATCGTACCCAGTGCCGGCGGTAGTGCCATTAAGATCGACCGCGAAGTTCGATGCGGCGACGAGCGTCAACGCTCCGGTATGCAATATTGCGGTTGTACCGCTGCCATTGCCTGACGTGCCAGGCGATAGTTTTGCATCTGGGTTTATGGCAACCTGCCCGGTAATACCGCCGACACCTGTAGTTGTTCCCCCAGATAATATCGTCCCGGCGTTTGAAACAACGACCGAGCTCGTGCCCGTGCCAGACCCTGTCGTGTTAACCACGAGTAAGGTACCGCCGGTGACGCTGGTGCCGCCCGAATAAATATTTGCGCCACTGAGTGTCCAAGTTCCCGCTCCGGTCTTGTTGACTGTAGTGACGTTCGTTGAAGTGCCGTTGGCAATGACGTCGCTTTCGGAACCCGTGGTTGATCCGGTAAGAGTTAGCGTGGTCGTTCCGGAGGTACCAGCGCTAGTGACACCACCGCTGAGGGAAAATGTCGTCGCACCTGAGGCGTCGAGGCTGCCTGCGCCGCCAGTCGCGCCGGTGAGATTGATCACGCGATCGCTACTGCCCGCAGTGCTACCCGTATATTGCAGGGTTCCAGCCAGATCAATGATGCTGTTCGCCCCGACTGCCGGTTCGCCCAACGAATTAGGCGTGGTGCTGCCAGCGTTCTGAATCGAATTGATCGACAGAGTGCCAGCAGTAATAGTTGTTTTCCCAGTGTAGGTATTCGCGCCGGAAAGGACCATCGTGCCAGAGGACTGCTTGCTAATGCCGCTGGAACCTGAGCCATCTTGGATGATCGAGCCTATCGTCAGCTCAGTTGTCGTGGCGGTGGAGTCGCCGATGCTAAACGTGCGCGTTCCATTCAAACTGACTGCCCCGGCGCCTGAAATTGTTGCGCTGTTCGGATTGTTAGTCTGGGAATACGTGACCGTGCCGCCGAGGTTCAGCGTGCCGCCGCCAAGGGTTATGTTGGGAGTTGTAGCGGAGCCACCCCCGAGCGTGATGTTCCCAACCGTTTGTGTAGTACCGTTTAGATCAAGCGTTCCGCCGCGGAGGATTAGGACATTAGAGGTGGAGCCGAGGGTTCCAGCACCTGAAAGCCGCAGCGTGCCAGCGTCTGCAGACGTAGAGCCAATCGTGGTGCCAGCGGCATTACCGGAGTAGCTGTTGGCAGCTGTAAGAAGAACAGTACCGGTACTCAGGTCGATAAACCCCCCTGTCGTGCCGCTACCGTTGCTGATGATTCCGCCGAACGTCGTATCGCCCGTGCCGGCGATCGTCAAAGTTCGCGCGGTCGAGCTACTCGACAGGTTGAATGCCCCGAGCGTGAACACCTTACCCGCCCCAATGTTGTTCGTTATTTGATTCGAATTCGTCTGCGTCCACGTGCCGCCCAACGTCAGGTTTTGGGAACCGTTGATCGTCGCGTCTGTCGTTATCGCCACAGCGTTATTCAAAGTGTGACTCGCGCCGACGGCCTGCACCGCGATCCCCGTTCCGGTGTTGGTAAGCGTAAATGTGCCGGTGCCTAGCGGTCCATTGGTAATGGCGCCAGTTGAATCGGCACCGAGGGCAACCGTTCCGGAGTTGAGCGTAAAACCGCCACCAAATGTACTCGCTCCGGAAAGCGTCAAGGTTCCGGTGCCGGCGTAGGTGAGCTTGCTGGCAGTAGCGGTGCTGCCATTCGAAACTATTCCAGTAATAGTGACGTTGCCCGTGCCGTTAAATATACCGGTGCGGCTGGTGGCGGTGTTAGCGAGAGCGTAGCTTCCTAAGGAAAAAGTGTTCCCGGCGCCGTTAACCGTAGTCGTTTGTGTGCCACCGACAGTGTTAGTCATGAGGCCACCCAACGTCAATGTGCTGCCGACTCCATTAAGAGTGATCGTTCGACTACCAGCATTAGTTATTGCACCAGTTCCTAAATTCAGATCCTTTGTTCCCCCAAAGGTGAAATTGCCGCCTAATGTAATTGCGTTGTTGGTTGTGAGCGTAATCGCGCCCGCCGTTGTGTTGTCGATCGTTGTGCCAACGTTGATCGTGAACGCACCGGTACCTATCGCAGACGTATTATTAATGTTTAATGTGCCGCCCGAAAGCGTCGTGCCGCCGCTGTAGGAGTTTCCTCCGGCAAGTGTTATCGTTCCAGCGCCTGGCAGATTCAACGTGATACCGGAACCGGATATTCCGCCATTTATGATAAGTGTGCCACTAGCGCCCTGATTAAAAGTGGAAATGCCGCCACTAACCGGGGCAAGAATTATGGAAGCGTCGATTGTGTTTGTGCCAGTGCTGACGGAAGCGATGGCAGCCGAGTCTGAGTTAGTGAGTCCAGTAGTTGTTGTAGCTTGATTCGCAGTCAGCGTAAACGTCGCAGCGCCGGTGCTTGTGATATCGTATCCAGAAGAGGCCGCCGACGAGAAATAGAGAGCTGCGATGTTAACGGAGGCGCTTAAATTTGGCTGCGTTACAGCCGCACTTGTGAACCACCCTACGTCTCCGACACCCGGCGCCAGACCGCCGGTGCCGGCGGACCAATTCGCATTCGTGTTGAAGTCGGTTCCCGTGTTACCCCAATCCCTTCGGGCATCGACAGGTGTTGCCGAGGGCATCGGAATGGGCGTCGGCGATCTTTTTGACCCAGTGACTGTAGCCGACGGCGACGCGCTGGCGGAGGGTGAGGGCTTGGCGGTGGGTGTCGGCGAAGGCTTCGGCGCGCTCAGCGCGGACGAGGCGACGAGGAAAGTAGAAAGTAGGAAGTAGGAAGTAGGAAGTAGAACGGAGCGAACCAAGAGGGAAGAAAACGCCGAACGCCCAAGGCCCAACGTCCAACGTCCAATGACAAAAGCAGAGGTGAGAGATGTGGGAATTACGCGAATCATGACCGGAAAACTACGGAAGTGCGCATCACATCCCTTTCCGCAAAGCGTGTCAACGAAATTTCCAGAATTATCTAAGAAAAGTTATTCACACGTAAGAAGGCGGGGGAAGTGACGCGTGACGAGTGACAAGTGAAGTGTTTTTGAGGGAGAGCCTTGCCAAGACGGAGCCTTGGCGGAGGCTGGAGATGGCGACTTGGAGACGGCACGCCCTCGTGTGCCGCGAGATTTTGATTGGGACGAGGGAACAATCGGCACGAGGGCGCGCCGGCCCAGCGAGCGATCAGGGGAATACGGTCGAGACCGGGGCGGCCGGACTATTGTTTCATCCCGGGAAGCTTTTCGAGCTTCAGGGTGGCCTTGATGTCGTTCCTCATGCCCTGTCGGACCGCCCAGCCTTTGCCTTGCAGACCTTCGGGTCCTTCGATCTCAGTCCGTTTGCCATCTTTTTTCAGGACCGCGAGCCGGGCGCAGCCCCAATACTGCATTTGGTCGCCGCCCGGTTCTTCGAAGTGAGCGAAGGAAAGCGCCATCGTGCCATCGGCGATCTGGTAAATAAAGAGGTGGAACAAAAGAGGCGCGCCGAGGTTTGGCCGCTCGATGGAATAATAGCCGGAGATGACGATTTCATTCGCCATTTTGATCGCGTAGGCATCCCAAGCCCCGTTAAGATCCGAGCGGACCACTTGCGCTCCCACCAAACGAGTACCCGTGAGATTGCCGCGAACGGCGATCCATCCCTGAAGGGGTGAAACCAGAAGGCTTTTGTAAAATTTGGGACTGATCGATCGCTGCAAGACGCGGGTGGGGACAACGTTTAGCTCGGTGATCCTGCGGCCCTTGGCGATCGGCAGCGCCGCGTTGCTGCTGCTGAGAGAATTGAAGAGAATAAGTGCAACGAGTAACGTGATCGGCTTCATGCGCCGATTTTGGTCACGCGAAGGGTAAACGGTCAAGACAGTTCGCGGGGGAAGCGAGGGAAGTCCCGAGGCGAGGATCGAGGGTTGAGGATCGAAGATGGAGGTCGGAGGTCGGAGGTCGAGAGACCGAGAGGCCAAGACGATTTAGATTGCACTGCGATGGGCGGTCGACCTAGGGTCGCTTCCAACACTTCCTCCATGCCGGTCTTATCTTCGCCATGCACGCTCACCAGGCGAAACTCCCCCCTCTGTTTCCCGTAATTCTCGTCAGACGAATTCGATTCATCACTCAACGCGAAGCTCCTCTGCACCGAACCTAAACCGAACCGACTTATGGCCGAACCGAACGAGGGAAATCAACAGCAAGGATCTGGGGCTCCAGCAACGCCGGCTCAGATAGTAGCGCCGAAACCTGATCAATCGAGCGGCCACGCCAAAGCTAAAGAGGGCGATGGCGGGGAAACGAAGTGGAGAAGATTTGTGAGCGCATGGCCAGCTCTTAGCTCATTCGCAATTGGGGCCGTCGGTGTTGGCCTCGGTATGGTTATCATGTGGGGCTTATTCAGCCCCAATTCCATCGTTCGCCAGCTCGGCAATGCGGATTTAGCGCGAGGAGTAATCACATTTATTTTCGCCATTGGTACTATTGGCATCGCGCTCCTCGTCACGCTCGGCGCGTTAATTGGCGACCATCAGGGCGACCAATTAGCGAAGGCGAAGGAGGTCCTGACCGTTCTTATCGGCGTCTTTGGTACTATTTTGGGATTTTATTTTGGCACGGCTGCGAATGGAAATGCCCAGAAGCTGGAGTTCGCGGAGATCAAGATCGAGAAGAATCAGTTGATGACCCATGTGGCAGGTGGCACTCCACCTTACCGGTTCTCGATCACGCCCAGCGAAAACGAATTCAAGCCGATCAAAGACATCTCGACCGATGGCTGGATTGTCAAGGCGATCGACCCTGTTCCGACGAAGGGAAAGATCACCGTGGACGTTACCGATAGCCGCGACCTGAAAGGTTCGCGCGATCAGACGGTGTCCGCCGCATCGCCAACGCCGCCGCCGAGCGCAGCGGCGGCCACGCCCGGGACGCAAGTGTCGCCGACCCCCACAGCGACGCCGAGTCCGACGGCAAAACCATGAACGCCAAGTCCTGTGCTGCAGTCAGAGCTCAGAGGTCGGAGTTAGGCCGTCCGATCGGAAGAACGAGCGAAGCTTCGGGGTCATTGGAATCTCCCGTTTCATACTTTGGTCACTCATGCTCCCACGCTCGCGCCAGCTACGCTAGCTACGTGACCGCCTACCCGCTGGCTTCCCAGCTCAGCGTGTTCTAACTCCTACTTTTCAACCGACGCTTCCGTTGTCGGCTGAAGGCCATCGCGCCGAGCGCGAGTGCGCCGCCGATCCAGGTGGCGGGCTCTGGGATCGGGACCAGCCGGATATCGTGGTCGTGGTAAACCAGCGTATAGTTGGGATAGCTGCTGCTGTTATCGACTGCGAACATCGTGCCGAAGCGGTCGTCGAATGTTGCCAGGGTATAAGTCGTAATCCCGTCGGCCAGGCCTTGAATGGAAAGGGTAGTCTGGGATCCCAGGGTGAGATCGCCGAGTATTTTGAGCAGGTCGCTCGTGCTGCCGCTCAGGTTCGCGAGGTAAGTGCCCCCCGCGCCTTCGTTGGTCGCCATGATCAGATTTTGGTTCAACGTAAGGGTGCCGACGGTGGTGGCGGTGGCGCCGGTTATTGTCTGGCCGAACATGTAAACCGTGCCGCCGATGGTGCCGGTGCCGCCAAGAAGCGAGCCACTGCCGGAGAGCTGCACGATACCGGTGGCCCCGGAGTTATCGCCATTCACCAGGAGCGTCCCTCCCTGCACGTAGGTCCCGCCGTTGTAAGTGTTCGTGCCGGTAAGATTGACGAGGCCGCTGCTCACTTGGACGCTCAGCTGGCTGGTCGTGCCGGTGGTGATGTTGCCGCTTACATTAACGGTGCCGCCGGTGAACGAAAGAGTCTGGAAATTTCCGGTCGGTGCGCTCGAGCTGATGTTGGCGCTAATCGTCAGTGGGTTTGTCAGGGAAGAGTTACTGACGTTGAGATCGCCCTTGAGCGACAGTGGCACCGAGATCGTGTCGCCGGCGCTGTTGGAAGTCTGGTGGAGCGTCGCGGCGTTCACACCGTTGTCGAAGGTGAGGCTGGTCCCGGCGCCGGGCGCGATCGTGTAACTGTGGCTTCCATTTGTGTCGCCGACGTTCAATTGTCCGACGGTGCGCGAGACGTCGAGCGTGACCGTCCGGTTTGCCGTCAAATTAACCGTGCCGAAATCTGCGGTCGTGGTAGCCCCATCGGGGACGTTGCTGCTCAGCCAATTCGCCGCATCGCTCCAATTGCCCGAAGCATCGACATTCCATGTGCCGGTGCCAGTCGTGATGATGGTGTTCGGCGTGATTGTGCTCGCGCTGCTGACGGGGCGCGTGCTAGCCGCCACTAACGTGACGCTGGCTGGCGCACTAAAGCCGCCGAAGTTATCGCTGCGCTGATTTTGATTTATCGGATCGAACTCAGTAATTCTTCCGCCGAAATGCGATCGACTTTCGTCGGCTGACGCACTGAGCATCCAACCGCGCGCGGACGGCGAGAAGAGAAGCCCGTTGACGAGCCGGCCCATCGAGAGCTGCGCCCGCGGATGAATTTCCTGCGGAGCGGGCAGGGCCACGTCGACGGCGCGTGAATCGTTCAATGGCGCGGTCGAGAACCAGGAGCCGGGATAGGCAAAGTCGAGGTCGAAGGTATTGATCCAGGTATTGTCGGCGGCGAGAATACCGCCGGCGCAAGCGACGAGGAGCAGGCAACGAATGGGACGCCAAATGCCCTGTGCTGCGGGTTTCATCGGGAGCCGATTGAAAGCGATTTGCCTACGCGGAGTCAACAGAAATAATGCTCAGTATGGAGGGTATGCGGGATCAGAGGTCAGAGGTCAGAGGTTCGCCGCGGCGAACCCCGTCCTTCGGCGGATCGGAGGTCGGCCTGCCAAGCCAGAGCCTTGGCGTAGGATGGAGGAAGGCGACGCGGCCAGAGATCAGAGGTCGGAGGCCGGAAGGGGGAGCTTGATTTTCGGAGTTGTGATGTTGATCTCGGGGTGAGTAGATTTTGTTTATGTCTCCTCGAAAGGTGATGCGCTTTTTTTGCTCCCTCTTTTCCAACGTCATCAGGCAACGCCGTCTTATTTCCCGATCGGCGAGCGGCCCCATGGCGGGTTCCGTTTTGGCCGCACTTTTTTTCGTTGCGCCGGCGGCCGGTGCGCCGCAACTCGACACATTAACGAAGGAGGCCGGGCGCAATTTCCAGACGCCGCAAGGGCGACGCTACTACGACCAGTTCGAAAAGGTCATCCTGCCAGTATTCGTCAAAGCGCTCAGCAATTGCAGCAAGCGCACTCCGGACACGAAGGAACCGGCAATGTTCGTTTTTGTCATCGCCGCCGACGGCAGAGTCAAACAGCTCCTTTATTCGAGGAGAATTCCGTTGGCCGAATGCATGGCGCCGCATTTGCGAACGATCACAACCCTGCCGCCGCCGCCGCGTGATTCCTGGGTGATGGCCTTCATGGCCGCGAACCATCAGCAGGAGGAACGGGCGAAAGGTCCGCCGGACATGCCGAAGCGACTCGATACTGCGAAGAAGATGGCCGCGTACGAAAAAGCGATCGCTCCTTACGTAGCCAAGGCGCGTGCGACTTATCCGGCGGCGAAGAAACGCTTCCTCGCCTGGTTGCCGCCGGGGCACCGGTTCTCAGTCCGCGTTCCGCTGATTGATCGTGCCGGCCTGAGACGCGAAGATACGTTCGTCCGCGTCGAAAAGATCCAAGGCGGTAACATTACGGGCATGATCCTAAATGAATTGTCCGTGGTGAAGGATTACAAAACCGGTCAGCGGATCACATTTCCCGAAAGCAAAATCGACAACTGGCTGATTCTGCGGCCCGACGGAACCGAAGAAGGCAACGCGGTCGGAAAGTTTCTCGACACCTACAATCCGAAGAGGTGACGAGGCGAAAAAGCAGAAGGTGGAACGTAGTCGACGACCGGACGCCAGCACTACAGAGGACTACTACGTCTTTATTCGCAGCCGGCGTCGCGACGCGAACGCGATCGCGCCGAGCGCGAGTGCGCCGCCGATCCAGGTCGCTGGCTCGGGGATCGCAGTCGGAACGAGGAGCAGATCATTGTCGCCGTACACGAGCGTGTAATTCGCGGGCATGTTATCGACGGAACTGAACTGTCCGCTCCGGCCGAGATACGTGGCGAGGGTGTAGACCGTGAACCCATCCGGCGTCCCGACGAGGTCGAGATGGCTCGAGCCGGAGATGTTGAGGGTTCCCATGATCGCGAGAGTGTCGCTGATGTTGCCGATAATATTAGCCAGGTAAGTGGAGGTGGATTCGCCGCCGTTGAAGGTAACATTCTGGTTCAGGGTGAGTGTGCCGATGTGCAGCGTGCCTGTACCGGTCGCGGTGCCGCCGGTGATAATGCCATTTCCGACGGCGACCGAGCCGCCAATGGTGCCGGTGCCGCCGAGGGTGCCGGAATTAACCACGGACACGCTTCCGGTGGCGCCGGAGTTATTGCCGTTGATCAGGCCGGTGGCGCCGTTCAAAACTGTCGTGGCGCCGGTGTAGGTGTTCGTGCCGCTAAGAGTCACCACGCCGCTGGCGATGCCGACCCGCAGGGAATTGCCGGTGGTGCCGTTGCTGAGGACGCCGGTCACGTTGACGACGCCGCCGTCGAATTGGATGAGCTTGTCGAATCCGCCGGCGCTGATGTTTCCGGAAAGGGTGAAGGCCCGGGTCGTGGAGTCGTTTCGAACCGAAAGATAGTTCACGTTTCCAATGATGATCGGCGCCGAAACGGTGTCGCCAAAAGTGGCTACGGCTTGATTCAAGAGGCCGGTGCCCCCGCCGTTGTCAAAAGTGAGCGTGCTGCCGCCGCTGGCCGCGAGGGTATACGAGTTGCCGCGGAGTGGGTCGCCGATAAAGAGCTGGCCGACCGTGCGGCTCGTGTCCAGCGTAACGGTGACCGCGCCGGAAAAAAGAGGGTGGCTGTCCAGGTGGGCGATCGAGCCTGCGCCATCCGGAATAGCGAAGCCGGCCCAGTTTCCGAAGTTGCCCCAGTTTCCCGAGAAGTCGCTACTCCAAAAACCAATGGCAGCCGCCGGGGCGTCTGGAAGCAGCGAGGAGCTTGAGCCTGGGCTGCTGAGGAACGCGGGCGAACCAAACGCGCTCGGCCCATAAGGAGCGCTCGAGTCAGTTACAGCGGGCGCTGTCTGCTCCGTCATCCAGGCGGACGTGATCTCAGGCTGGGCGGGCGTCAGCGTCCAAGTGCGAGAGGGTCGCGAGAAGAGGAGACCATTTACGAGATGGCCCATCGAGAGCTGCGCTCGTGCGTTAGTTTCCAGCGGAGCGGGCGGGGCCACGTCGGCGGTGTGGGCGTCGTTCAACGGCAGAGCGGAGAACCAAGAGCCCGGATAGGCAAAGTCGAGGTCGAAGGTATTGCTCCAGGTATTGTCGGCGGCGAGAATACCCCCGGCACAGGCGACGAGGAGCAGGCAACGAATGGGACGCCAAATGCCCTGTGCTGCGGGTTTCATCGTGAGCCGATTGAAATCAATTTGCCCACGCAGAGTCAATAGGAATCATGGGGAAAGTAGAAATTAGGAAGGAGGAGTTTCAGAGGTCCCGCCTTCGCAAAAGCTACGGCGTGGCGAGCACGGTCGGCCTGCCAAGCCGTAGCCTTGGCGTAGGCTGGAGGTCAGCGGATGTTTTCGACAAGCGCGGCCTCCTCCGGCAAAAGCCGCTTCCGGTCGACCTCGCGCATCTCCGTGGCTGCATCCTCGCTCCGCCCGTTCGCGGCCAGGACCGCGGCATGCACCGCCAGGGCAGACGGCGTCAACGCGCCGCGGGCGACCTGAATACCCGAATACGCATCCATTGCGTCGCTCAATTTTCCCAGGCGAAACCGCGCCAGAGCGAGCAGAGTCCGATGCGGCAGACTGGACGGCTCTCGCTGGACGAGCTGAGCAGCAAGTTGCTCAAGCGTTATCAGTTCTTGGTTATTTGTTACTCGTTCTGACCTCTGACTTCCGTCCTCCGACCTCTGCGATTGCTGCGCATTCATGAGCAGCAATCGCGTATACGCTTCGTCGTTTTGCACCGCCGGGTCGTTAGGCCAGATCGCCAGCATCTCCGCGAGGACGGCATGGATTTTCTTGGTCTCGCCCGTGACCTGCGCGAGCCGCAGCCGGCCCTGGTGCGCCGCGCGCAGCCGGGGCGACTCGGCCACGGCCTCGTCGTAGGCAGCGCGCGCCACATCGGTCACGCCATTTTTTTCCGCATAACCTGCGAGCGTAATCAGCTTGCCCGGATCGCCCCGGGCTGCCTCCAGCGCGCGCTGCCAATTATTTTCCGACGCGGCTTTTTCGCCGAGCTGTGCGTTGCAGCGCGCGAGATACATTTTCTGCACGAACGGATCGAGCGGGTAACGATCGCGATCGAGCAATTCCTTGATCTCTTTCCAGCGGCCGAGACCGCCGAGCGCATCGACGTATTGCAGGAAAAGCTCGCGCGATTGCAGCGCTCTCTCGATCGGGATGGCATCGAGCACGCGCTGGAATTCACTCTTGCCATTCAACCACGTCGCGAGCGCCGCCGCTTCATCCGGTGTTCCATCTTTCCATTGCGCGACCGCTTTCGCGATCAGCTCGGCGCGCGTTTCAGGTTGCTGGCGCATCTTCAAATCGACCGCGAGCAATTTCTGCGGCGCGCGGGCGAGGGGATGCGCCTCGAGCTTTTCCGACAAATCGAGCGGCGCGATCGGGAAAGTTTCCGGGATTTTTTCCGATGAAAGCGCTGTCTGCGCCAGGACCGTGAGCGCATCGACCCCGGCGGCATCGCCCGTTTCCGATATTTTCTTCAACCAGGACCAGGCTTCGCTGCGCCAGTTTTCGTTGCCCGCGGAAATCGCGATGTCCAGCAGCGCGGCCTGTAGTTTTCCCCGGCCGCTCGCCCGCGCATCGCCGAAAATTTTTTGCAACGCATCGTGCGCTTCGATAGCGGCGCCCTGCCGGGCGGAGAGTTGCGCCGAGAGCAAATAGTCCAACGGCATAACGGGGCCGTTCGTTCCACTGAGGAGCGCGCGGATCGCGCGGGTCGCGCGGGCATCGTCGCCCGCGAGTAGCGCGATGGTCGCCTCATCGGTGAGATCAACGCGGGTGAGACGGGTGCGTTGCTCTAGCCGGTCCCAGAATTCCAGCGCCTGCGCCTGCCGGGTTCGCGAAAGAAAACGGGCGATGGCCCGAATCGCTTCCGGTTCGTCCGGCCACAATTGATAAGCGCTCGCCACTTCCTTGCGGGCTTCGTTCCAATCCTCTTTCTCCATCAGCGCAAAGGCCGTGCGAGCGTGGCGTCGCGCCTGCCAGGCCTTGATACCATGCAGGACAGGCCGCCCGCCGAAGATTCCGCCGAGCCCGAGAACGAGGACGAGGAGGAGCGCGACGATAATGCGTTTGCGCCTGCGAGTTCGAAGCCGCAGCTCCTCCTCGGTCAACATGAAGTCGTCGGCGCGCATCAGAAGTCAGAAGTCAGAGGTCGGAACTGCGGAATGATTCGTTCTTCCGTATCATTCCGCCGAGCATTCGTCCGATCTCAGCGCCACGCGAAGTAAGTTGCTTATGTTGATCGTGCGAGATGTAACCGCACGCCAGGGCAAAATCGAGGGATGAATCCGTTTCGCTGTTTTCAACGTCACAATCCGTCAGCTTGCTTAGAAAATGCGCTTCATAAGGTCGTTTGGCCCACGCTTCTCGGAGATTCAAACAGACAGATCTCGAGGATCGCCTGATTTGACTGGTCAAAGCGTATTTTTCTTCTGACGGAAAAGTTTTTGTGGCGTCAAAAATCTCCATCGCGAGCTGATACGCGGATTTGTAAACCTCCAGATCCTTAGCCGTTTCAATCTTCACGCTTTCTGACCTCCGCTTTCTGACCTCCGACCTCCGGTTCAACCGTTTCCCTGAGGAGTTCTGCGAATTTGTCTTCGGCCATTTGATCGTCCATCGGTTGCGAGCTGACAAAAATCACTTCCAGAACTTGCTGCCCCAGATTCCGAATTCCATTTCGCACCGTCCGGAAACGCGCCTTCATGGACCAATCGGGCTGCACGCCTTCGGCGAGCTGTAGATCTGGCCGCGGCTCATCGGCGTGCGTCTTGTCTTCCTGCAAACAAAAAAACGTGTGCGCGACAGCGTTCCCGTTGCCCTGCCGAAAGGTGATGTGCCGCGCCACGATCGGAATATTCTCGCGCGCGAGATAAGTTTTTGCGCCGCGATCGGCGAGTTGCTGCCAGCCGATGCTCGGCAGGCAAATGTCCGGCCGGTGGGCCCGCGCCCGCAGCACGCTCGCGCTGCCTGGATTCCAGCGAAAGAAAAACAGATAATTGGTCGTCGAAAAACCGGGTGCGGCGTCTGCAATCGTTCTCCAAGTCACTTCGCGGCCCAAATCGAACCGCAATGTTTGCCGGACCGATTCATCGATTTTGATTTCGCGAAATCCCGGCGCCTTTTCCGGCGGACGAACACTCCAATTGCCGCGCGCAGTGAGATTCTTCTCATGCGCCCGATACCACTCATGGGCTCCAGCTTCGACCGCAACGAGCCAGAGAAGGCAAAGGATGAAGGATGAAGGATGAAGGAGGAAGTGGGGCCGGAGGTCGGAGGTCGGCTCTGACTTCTGACTTCTGCCCTCTGCCCTCCGACCTCCGTTTCCGCCTTCCGCCTTCCGCCTTCCGCCTTTCTCCAACAACGCGGCGAGCAAGAGCGAGCCGCAGAAAACAGCCGCAACAATCGTGTATCCGGCAAAATCGTGCCATCGATCCACGGCCGAGATGCTTTGGGTCGCGGCGATCCAGACGAGGAAAAAGGCGCGCGCAAAGTTGGCGATGATGGCGATGGCCAGCGCGCCCAGAACAAGAAGAATTCGGCGCGTAACCGACAGCCGCTTCAGTTCGCCGAAGAGCAAGCCAATCATGATCGAAGTCTGCAATGAACGCACGCCGCTGCACGCTTCGTTCACGCCGACCAGGCCAGTGCTGACGCGGATGAGATTGCCTTCGAGTTGCGCGGGAATGCCGAAAAGGGTGATCGTCTCACTCGCCACCGCCGCGACGATCCGCATAAGGCCCTGGACGATTGGTTGCTCAATCGGAGAAACCCACGGCACCGCGACGAAAAAAAACGCGACGGGAAAAGCGAAATGCCGCACCCACGGTTTGCCGCCCGCCAACCAAAGCACGAGCAAAGTCATCGTCACCACCACGCCTGTGTGCACCCAACCCAGCGGCCGCCAATCCGGGTTCGCGATTTCAAACAACCGGATCGGCAACAGGAGCAGCAGCGCCCCAATTGCAATCGCGATCGCAATTCCGCGTTTCCTCCTTCCTCCTTCCTCCTTCCTACTTTCCCCCCGATCGTCCCAGCGCAACCAAAACAAAAACAGCGCGAAGAACGGAACGAACCATCCGTAGCTGTATTGCTCGTTGTCCGACCACTCGCCGCTCAGTTGCCGGCAGAGAACAAACCAGAGCGCGAGCAATAACAGGCCCGACAGCAGAATCCTCGAAAGTTTGCTTCGGCGCACCGACTCTGGTTTCAACCGAATCGAAATGGCGTCGTTCACGGCGGGGCGAAGATATTCCACATTCGCCCGGGCACGAAAGTTAATAGCTGGGTTCTCCCGCCGCAGACCGCATATTGAGCATTGGCGGTCATGAGTTTATAAGGGCGTGCTGAATGACACAGAAACAGTGTGAGATCGTGGTGGGCGGGGCCGGCGGTTTTATCGGCGGACACCTCGTGGCCGATCTGCGCAAGGCGGGCGCAGAAGCTATTCGCGCCGTGGATATCAAGCCCGCCTCGGAATGGTATCAGCGCTTCGATGACGTGGAGAACCTCACTCTGGATCTACAGGACCGCGCCGCGTGTGAAAGCGCGTTGGAGGGCGGCGCGCGGGAAGTTTACAATCTTGCCGCCGACATGGGCGGCATGGGTTTCATCGAGCACAACAAAGCGCTCTGCATGCTCTCGGTCCTGATCAACACGCATCTGCTCATGGCGGCGCGGGCGGCGAAGGTGGAAAAATTCTTTTTCGCCAGCAGCGCCTGCGTTTATGCGGCCGATAAACAAACTTCCCCGGACGTGACCGCGCTCAAGGAAGAAGACGCCTATCCCGCCATGCCGGAAGACGGCTACGGGTGGGAGAAGCTTTTCAGCGAGCGGATGTGCCGGCATTACACGGAGGATTTTGGCCTAACGACTTGTGTCGCGCGTTATCACAACGTCTATGGACCGCATGGCACCTACGACGGCGGACGCGAGAAAGCGCCGGCCGCGATCTGTCGCAAAGTCATCGCGGCGAAGCTGAGCGGCCGCCATGAAATCGAGATTTGGGGAGACGGTCAGCAGACCCGGAGCTTCATGTACATCGACGATTGCCTCAAAGGAACGCGCCTGATGATGGACCGCGCCATTCCCGGCCCGCTCAACGTCGGCAGCAACGAGCTGGTCACGATCGATCGCCTGGTCGACCTCGCGGAAGAGATCGCCGGCGTGAAACTAAAGCGCAATTACAACCTGCAAGCGCCCAAAGGGGTCAACGGCCGGAACAGCGACAATGCCCGAATCCGCGAGGTCATGGATTGGGAGCCGTCCATTAGTTTGCGTGATGGTTTGGAAAAAACCTACCGCTGGATTCACGATCAAATGACTGTCAGCAAAGCGCTCTGAAACGTGCGCTCCATTTGGGCCACCTCATTCTTGCCATGTCATCCGGAGTTGCGGCGGGTTCGTCCGAAAGATTTCAGCAGATCCTCGGCATCCGCTTCTTCGATGGCACTCCGGCGGGGGCGGTCGCTTATCTCAAGCGCGTTGGCGGATACGTGGTTGTGCCCGCGGCGCCAGCGCTGGTGAAACTGCGTTACGATGAAGCTTTTCGCGCGGCGCTTGTGCAATCCGATCTCGCAATTGCCGACAGCGGATTGATGGTCTTACTCTGGAAACTTTTTGAACGCCGGCGCATTTCCCGCATCTCCGGGCTCGCTTACTTGAAGCGCCTTCTGGAGCTGCGGGAAATCCACGAGGCTGGAAAAGCCTTTTGGATTCTTCCCGCGGCATCCGCCGCCGAGAGCGCAAAGAAATGGCTCCGCGATGCGGGATTCGGCGTGTCGGACGAAGACTTTTACATCGCGCCTTTTTACGGAGCGGAGGTGAGCGACGAAGTTCTGGCTGCGGCCATCAATGCCCGGCGGCCCACCGACGTCATCATTGCCATTGGCGGCGGGCCGCAGGAAAAACTGGGATTATTCCTCCGAGACCATCTCGGATATCGCCCGGCCATCCATTGCATCGGGGCCGCGCTCGGTTTTCTGACGGGCGACCAGATCGCGATCCCGGATTGGGCCGACCGGCTTTACCTCGGCTGGCTCTTTCGCCTTTTCGCGCAACCGCGCGTGTTCATCCCGCGGCTCTGGAGTGCGCACGAGCTCCCATGGCTTATTTTCAAGTATCGTGAAAAACTGCCCCCCCTGAAAAACTGAAAAACTGAAATGCTGAAAGACTAAAAAATGCGCCTCCCAGAAGCGTTTCGAGAACGAACGAAAAAATATGCTTCAGCGATCATTCGGTTGTATGCGCAATTGCCGAGGACCCGGAAGGAAGTGGAAGTGTTGGGACATCAACTTCTTCGGTCTGGTACCTCAGTCGCAGCGCTCACCCGCGAAGCATCACGAGCTCGATCTGATGCTGAGTTCTGTTCCAAGATCGACGGAGCATTGCAGGAAGCGGATGAATCTCAGCTATGGATTGAACTTCTGCGGGAGGACTGCGGCATCGACGGCGCGCCTATCGAACACCTGCATCGGGAAACAAGCGAACTAATTGCGATCCTGGTAACAATGGCAAACAAGACAAAGCGCACTCTTAGATAATTTCAGCTTTTCAGTATTTTCGCGTTTCAGCCTTTGCCCATGCTCATCCTCGGCCTCAATGCTTATCACGGCGATTCCGCGGCGTGTTTAATCAAGGATGGCCGGCTTGTCGCCGCGGCGGAGGAGGAGCGGTTTCGGCGCATCAAACATTGGGCCGGCCTGCCCACTCAGGCGATCGATTATTGCCTGCGCGAAGGCGGCGTCACGCTGCAGGACGTCGATCACATCGCGATCAATCGGAAACCTGGCGTGAACAACTGGCGGCGGCTTGCCTTTGTCCTGCGGCATCGGCCCGATCCGCGGTTGATGATGCAGAAAGTCCGCAACATTCGCAGCGCTTCATCGGTGCAGGAAGCTCTCGAGCGCGCCTACAAGGTGTCGTTAGGCGCCCAGGTCCATCACATCGAACATCATCTCGCGCATCTCGCCTCCGCCTTTCTCGTCTCGCGCTTCGACGAAGCGGCCTGCATTTCGATCGATGGCTTTGGCGACTTTGCCAGCACGGCGATGGGGAGCGGCCAGGGGAACCGGATCGCGATCGAGGAGCGCGTTTATTTTCCGCACTCGTTAGGCATCTTTTATTCGGCCCTGACCCAGTTCATCGGCTTCCCGCACTTTGGCGACGAATACAAAGTGATGGGCCTGGCGCCGCTGGGCGAACCGAAATATCTCCAGGAAATGCGCCAGCTCGTTCGGATCCAGCCGGACGGCACCTTCAAGTTGAATCTCAAATATTTCCGGCATCACACCGATAACGTTTCCTACACTTGGAACGACTGCGCCCCGGAAGTCGGCACGCTTTACACCGGGAAATTGAGCGAGCTGCTCGGATCCGAACGCGGCGAAGGCGATCCTCTCGAACAACGACACAAGGACCTGGCTCGCTCGGCCCAGGCGATGTATGAGAAAGCGTTTTTCGGTCTGCTGAACGCGCTTCATAAAAAACATCCTTCGCCGAACCTCGCGCTCGCGGGCGGGTGCGCGATGAACTCGGTCGCGAATGGCAAAGTCTATTTGCGCACCCCGTTCCGAAAAATGTATCTGCCCGCTGCCGCGGGCGACGCCGGCGGCGCCATCGGCGCAGCGGCGGTTGTGCAAGCACAACTCGCGGAGGTCAGACGTCAGAAGTCAGAGGTCAGCCAGAGGCGCATCGCCTTGGACGATGCTTATAGCGGTCCGCAGTTCTCCGACGAGGAAATCCATCAACTGCTGCGAGATCGCGGCGTTGTCTCATCTGACCTCCGATCTCCGACCTCCGACCTCTCGGTCGAACACATGACCGATAGCAACGAACTTTGTCGCCGCACCGCAGCCGCCATCGCAGATGGCAAAGTCGTCGGTTGGTTTCAAGGACGGATGGAGTGGGGGCCTCGCGCTCTCGGGAACCGCTCGATCCTGTGCGATCCGCGGCGTTGGGACATGAAGGAAATTCTGAATCTCAAGATCAAGCGCCGCGAATCGTTCCGTCCGTTCGCGCCTTCGATTTTGCGCGAAGCTGTCGCCGAATGGTTCGAGCAGGACGATGACGTGCCCTTCATGATGGAAGTCTTCCAAGTTCGCCCGATAAAACGCGCTTTCATTCCGGCGGTCACGCACGTCGATGGCTCCGGCCGGCTCCAAACCGTGCATCGCGAAACCAATCCGCTTTATCACCATCTGATCTCCGACTTCTATTCGCTGACCTCGGTCCCGATGGTGTTGAACACCTCCTTCAACGAAAACGAACCGGTCGTTTGCCGCCCCGAAGAAGCGCTCGATTGTTTTCTGCGCACGAAAATGGATCTGCTCGTCATGGGCAATTTCCTGATCACCCGTTCGAACGCTCTCTAATGATTGAGCCTCTCTGTTACGGAGCCGTTAATCAGCAAATTGCCTCGCGGGTACCTGCCGGTGCGCAACGGATTCTGGATATCGGATGCGGCACGGGGACGCTTGGGCGGGAGCTTAAAAAGCGACGCCAACGAGAAATTATTGGAGTGACGCATTCGGAAGAGGAAGCAGTTTTGGCTTCCGAATATTTGGACGACGTTCTCGTTTGCGATTTGAATCGCCCTGCTTTGGATTCCCTCGGGCTTTTCGATTGCATTATCTGTAGCCACGTCCTTGAGCACCTCTCCAATCCTTCCGAGCTGCTCATACAATTAAAGCAACATCTCTTGCCTGATGGCATTCTCCTGGTCGCATTGCCCAACATTCTTTTTTGGAAACAACGATTCGAGTTCATGCGCGGCCGTTTTCGCTATACATCCGGAGGGCTCATGGATTCGACCCATTTTCGATTTTTTGATTGGGAGAGCGCATGTAACCTGATCGAAGCCGCCGGGTACAAACTGGTAGAGCGCGCGGCCGAGGGAAGTTTTCCCATGCCCTTTTTGCGCCGATTAGTGCCTCGCTTTGCGGGAAGGATGGACGAAATGGCCTGCTCGTTCCTGCCAGGGCTTTTCGGCTGGCAATTTGTTTTTGTGGCGATGAAACCTGAAGCACCTGGGCATTCCTGATGTGCGGTATCGCAGCCATTTTTGGATACGGCGTTGATGCTCCACCGGTCGATCGTGATGAGCTGATCGCCATTCGCGATCGGATGATTCGCCGCGGGCCCGATGGCGAAGGCCTCTGGATCTCGGAGGATCGCCGCGTAGGCCTGGCCCATCGACGCCTCACGATCGTAGATCTCACGGACGCGGGCCTGCAACCGATGTGGACCAGCGATCGCGCGCTCTGCGTTTCGTTCAACGGCGAAATCTACAACTATCCTGCGCTACGCGCGCAATTATCCGAGCGTGGTTATCAGTTCAGATCGAATTGCGACACCGAAGTATTACTCCATCTCTATGCCGAGAAGGGGCCTGAGATGGTCCACGATCTTCGCGGGATGTATGCCTTCGCCATCTGGGACGTAAAGCAGCGGAGCCTGTTTTGCGCGCGCGACCCCTTCGGGATCAAGCCGCTTTACTATGCGGACGACGTCCGAACGATTCGCATCGCCTCACAGGTCACGGCTCTCCGGGCAGGAGGGCACATCGATACGACGCCTGAGCCTGCCGGGCACGTTGGATTTTTTCTCTGGGGCTCGGTGCCGGATCCGTTCACCCTTTATCGCGGGATCAGCGCACTGCCCGCAGGCCACACGCTCACAATCCGCGAAGGGGGCACACCCGAGATTCGTTCGTATTGTTTTATCCCGGATATCTTGCGTGAAGCAGAATTAGAGATCGGAGATCAGAAGTCAGAAGTCGGTGGGGAACAACGCGAAATTCTTCACGCCGCGTTGCGCGACAGCGCCGAGCATCATCTTATGGCCGATGTGCCGGTGGGCATTTTCCTTTCCGCCGGACTCGATTCATCCACGCTCACCGCGCTGATCAGCGAACGGCATGAGGACGTCCGCACGGTCACACTCGGCTTCAACGAATACCGCGGCGGCGAACAGGACGAGACGCTGCTGGCGGAAGTGGTCGCGCGCACTTGCAAAACCAATCACCAAACCATCTGGGTCACGCGCCGTGATTTTGAAGGAGACGCCGCCCGGCTCTTCGAGGCAATGGACCGGCCGACGATCGATGGCGTGAACACCTATTTCGTCAGCCTCGCGACCAGGCGGGCCGGACTGAAAGTGGCGATCTCCGGCCTGGGCGGCGACGAATTATTCGGCGGTTACCCCAGTTTCCAGGATGTTCCTCGCATCGCCAACCGACTCCGCCATTTCCGCCGATTCGGAAAACTTGCGCGCGGCTTTCGCATCGTAACGCAGGATGTGATCAAACATTTCGCTTCGCCGAAGTACGCCGGAATTTTCGAATACGGCTCGAGTTATCCCGGCGCCTATTTGTTGCGCCGCAGTCTTTTCATGCCGTGGGAACTCCCCGAATTTCTCGACCCGGAATTGGTGCGCGAAGGCTGGGCGCGCTTGAACACTTTCGGCGAGTTGGCGGGGATTTGCGATTCGCTCGATTCCGAGCGGCTCAAAGTCTCGGCGCTCGAACTTTGCTGGTATATGCGCCACCAGCTTTTGCGCGATTCCGATTGGGCCGGCATGGCCCATTCGCTCGAAATCCGCGTGCCGCTCGTCGATGTGAAGCTGCTGCGGGAAATTGCGCCCTTGCTCGCTTCGCCGCGCCCGCCTGGAAAACGCGACATGGCGTTGTCTCCCCGCACGCCATTGCCCGAAGCGGTCCTCTCTCGTCCAAAGACCGGTTTCACCATGCCGGTGCGCGACTGGCTTTTGCAATCGTTCGATCCCCTGTCGGCCGGCGAACGTGGTCTGCGCGGTTGGGCGCGTTACGTCCATGGTGAATTCGTGCAGGACTCCGGCGCGGCCTCTACGGTCTTGCGCCGCTCGCGCGCCACGCGCGCTCGTGCCACTGGCGCGCGCAAAATTTCACGGATCCTTGTTTATCGCATCGGCCAGCTCGGCGACACCATCGTGGCGTTGCCCGCCATGTGGGCGATAAAGGAAAATTTTCCTGACGCGGAGCTGACGCTGCTTTGCGATCAACATCCGCACACCAACTACATTCTCGCTTCCGGCCTGCTGCGAGACGCCGGAATATTTCACGATTTCCTGGCGTATCCGGTGGAGAAACTTGGCACCAGCTCTGCGCGCCGCGCGACTGAGCTCGTGAAAAAATTGCGCGAACGGAATTTTGATACCCTCGTCTATCTGGCCCCATCGGCTCGAGGGCCGGGGCGCGTCCGGCGCGATCGCTGGTTTTTCCGCGCGGCCGGCATCCGCACTTTTATTGGGATGACCGGTTTCCCGCGGTTTCAGAAAAGGACCAGCGGCGCCGCGCTCGCCAGCGCCCCGCGCGAATTCGAATTATTGCTCCTGCGTCTGCGTGAATCCGGGTTGCGTGTCTCTTTGCAAAATCCACGCTTCGACCTCGGGCTCGGCCAGCGCGAAGAAACAGACATAGCGCGCTGGCTCGAGACGCAACCTCAACCCGACGGCCATCGTCGCTGGATTGCGGTAGGCCCGGGATCCAAAATGCCGGCGAAGCAATGGCCCCTCGAACGTTACGACCAGGTCGTGCGCGATCTGATTGCCGGCTTCGACATCTGGCCCGTCGTTTTCGGCGGGGAAGAGGACCGCGAGATTGGCGATGGATTGATTGAGCGCTGGGGTCGCGGCTATAACGCCGCCGGCGCGCTCGGTGTTCGCGCCGCTGGCGTCGCCTTAAAACGTTGCGAGCTTTACCTCGGCAACGACACCGGCACGATGCACCTCGCTGCCGCCGCCGGCATCCGGTGCGTTGCCGTCTTCTCGTCACGCGAGCGTCCCGGTCTGTGGTATCCTGCCGGAAGTGACAACCGCGTTTTCCGTTCCGAGATCGACTGCGAAGGATGCGGCCTGAAGGTGTGCATCACTCGAAACATCGAATGCCTTCGCCGGATTGATTCACAATCGGTCACGGCTGCGTGCACCGAGCTGCTGGCTGGTTCGGCTGTGCGGGATAAGATTGCGCAATCCACTTCCACGGCGCTTAATTCTCTTGCGGTTTGAATATTGGCTTCCTATTTCCTCAGCCACGCCCATCCCCGTGACAACTGACTCATCGAAGCAAGTCCGGGATCAATATGATACCTGGCATGCGCGCCGCGCGGCGGCCCGAGAAGATAGGACTTTGCGTCCTTGGCATCGAACGGTGCTGAAGCTGTTGCCCGACCTCAACGGGTTGTCCGTTTTGGAAATCGGCTGCGGCTCAGGATCCTTTTCCCTTTTGCTCGCGGCCCGCTATCCGGAAGCGAAAATAACGGCGGTCGATTTTTCCGAAAGAGCGATCGAGGCAGCACTCGATCGGCAGCGTCAAGCGGGAACGCGGATCGAATTCATGGTGAAGGATGCGCAACGGCTGACTTTTCCCGATGGCCGCTTCGACTTTGTCTTTTCCTGCGAATGCCTGGAACACCTTCCCGAACCGGGGAGGATGTGTCAGGAAATCGCGCGAGTCCTCAAGCCGCGAGGCGAATGGATTCTGACAACGGAAAATTATTTTAACGGGATGGTTCTAGCCTGGTTGATGTCCATCGCGAAAAGACGTCATTTCGATTCCGGTTCCGGCGTCCAGCCCCACGAGAATTTTTTTCTATTCTGGCGTGTCCGGCGAATGGTGGAGCAAGCCGGCCTCGAGATTCGTCACATGGAGAGCAATCACTTTCAGTGGCTCCTGCTCCCCAGAGTCGCGCCCGACAAACTTCGCACAGACGATTTTCAGACGCCTTTTCTCAGGCGCCTTTTGCGTCCGTTTGGACGGCACTTCACCTTCAAGGGGACGAAAGCCTAGCACCTTGGCCCAGGGACAAACCATCCTCCACGCGCTCCGTTACCATTTGGGCTGGGACACAGCGCATTCCCAAACGAGCGACGCGGAGCGCGAGATTCTCGTGCAGTATGCGCGTGAGCGACACACGCTCGCGGAGATCGGTGTGTTCGAGGGCAAAACGACTGCGGCCCTGGCGCGCGCCATGGCCCCGAACGGAGTTCTCTACGCCATCGATCCCCACTTTCCAGGGCGGTTGGGAATATGTTGGAGCAAGGGGATCGCGCGCCGGGAAGTGGCGAGAGCGCGCGCTTTGGGACGCGTTGTGTTTCTGGAGCAGCTTAGCTTTGAGGCCGTGAAAGCGATGCAGGCGCCGCTGGACTTCCTCTTCATCGATGGCGACCATTCGCGCCAGGGAATCCAGCGAGATTGGAATGACTGGGCGCCTTTGATATCGCAAGGCGGTATTGTCGCCCTGCACGATACGCATTTCTCTGCCGAGTACCCGGATTCGGCCGAGTGGGAATCCGTTCGCTACTTCGAGGAACAGATACGATACGATTCGAGATTCAAGCTCTTAGACCAGGTGGAGCTCCTTTCCTTCATGCAACGGCGCGAGAGCCCGGAATTGGAGACATGAGAAAGGCGGGGACGATGCCGCCGCCAAGTGGTGCAATCGAATGAAACAAGATCCACTCCTCATTCGCTCTTCTCCCCAAAAACCCGGCAGAGAGCGACGCTCGGTCATTGCACAGGGCATTCTCTGGAGCGGTTTTTTCCAGGTCTTTCTCGTGGGAACGAACTTCGTTTCCATGCTGGTGCTGGTTCGATTACTGCCGCCCGGGGAGTTTGGACGGGCTGCGGCCGCAACCGGCATTCTGGCGGTCCTGAATTGTTTCAATTGTAGCCTTTTCATCGCGCAGGCGCTCCAGTTGCGCGAGGGCGAAGAACCGGATTGGACCGCTCATTGGCGGGCGGGATTGTACATTCAACTCGCGCTTTTCTTGGTCTGTAACGCGATGGCCGGATTGGCCTGGCTCGTTCCTCCATATCAGCCAATGGCGGCATTGTTGCATCTGGCCTCGATCGGTCTGCTGATCGATTGTCCAAATCAGATCGGTTTAACTTCATTGCGGCGAGCGCTCGATTATCGGAGCCTGCGCGTCGTGCAGGCCGCTTGTACCTTTCTCACCATGATCAGCAGCATTGCCCTCGCTTTCCTCGGCTTTGGAGCGTTTGCCTTGATCATCGGGAGCAACGTCCTCCACGGCATCCCGGTAGCAGTTCATCTTTTCGCGGTGCGCAAATGGCGGCCGCCGCGGACTTGGTGGCAATGGCCGGACTGGCATGGTTATCGTGCGCCCTTGCGGTTCGGGGCGCAGATGTCTGGCTCCGCGTTGCTCACGGCTGGGCGCGCTTTTCTGGAATCGCTGGTGCTGCCGGGCGCGATCGGCTACGAGGCGTTCGGTCTCTTGAATCGGGCGCAAGTCCTCTTCGCCACGACAGTGGGCCGCGTTAATTCACTCGTGCTCGAAACCGTTTACCCGGTGCTTCCCCGCAGCGCCGACAACCCTACGCAATTTGCCCGGCACGCCGGCTTGTATGTCGAGACGATGCTTCTTCTTTCCATTCCAGGCGCGATCTTCGTCGGTCTCGAAGGCCCGCTCCTTTCGCGTTTGCTTTACGGACCGAAATGGATCGCGGCCGATCCACTGATCTGGCCGGGAACAATTCTGGCGTGGGGCGTTGCGGCCACCCTGATTTTTACCGCGGTCTTGCAAGCGCAAAACCGGCTACGCCTGGCGTTCGCCTGCAGCCTCGTGGCCGCCTGTGCCTGTCTGCCCGCCATTGTCTTGGTGTCGTTAGGCCAGAGCACACGCATTTATGCCTGGGCACTTGCGTTAGGGCAAGTCGCCGCCGCGGGAGTATCCGCCTTTCTGGCGAGCCATTTCCTGCGCGAAGGTTGGTGGCAACGCGGATTCGCGGTCCCGGTTCTCGTTGCGAGCTGCGCCGCAGTAGTCGTGATCATCAGCAACGCCTGGGTGACGCCATTCTCAGCCCCGGTGAAATTGCTGATCCATTCCGCTCTCTTTGCGGGTGTGGCTCTGTTGATTCTGCGCGGCTGTTTCCCGGAGTTGCTCCGCGAGTTGGTCCTGCGCCTGCCCGGCCACGCCTACTTCGCAAAAGCGCTTAGGTTGCAAGTTCGATGAGCTCATTAACCCGACGGGTCTTGTCTATTTTCGGCACGCGTCCTGAAGCGATCAAGATGGCGCCCCTTATTCTCGCGATGACGCGGGAGGAGCGCTTTGCCCCAGTCGTCTGTGTGACGGGACAACATCGGGAAATGCTCGATCAAGTGCTGAAGGCGTTCGAGATCGTTCCCGAGATTGATCTCGCGATCATGTCCCACGATCAGACCTTGGCGCAACTGAGTGCGCGCGTTCTCGAATCAGTCGATGAAGTGCTTGTGCGGATGAAACCGGACATCGTTCTGGTGCAGGGTGACACAACGACGGCGGCGGCGAGCGCGCTGGCGGCTTTTTATCGCCAGATTCCGGTCGGCCATGTTGAAGCAGGCCTTCGCACCGGCGATCTGGCCGACCCATTTCCAGAAGAGGCAAATCGCATTCTGATCGACCAGCTCGCTTCCTTCTGCTTCGCGCCCACCGATTACAATCGGCAAACGCTGCTGAAAGAAGGCGTGAAGCCAGAGCGCATCTTCGTGACTGGCAATACCGGGATCGACGCGCTCCTCCTCACGCGAGACAAAGTTGTTGAGAAGAATGCAGACGCGTGGGGGAGCGATTTCGGCGCGGCCACTGCAGCGATCGCGGACGCGGCGAAAGAAATCGTCCTCATCACTCTACATCGGCGAGAGAGTTTCGGCCCAAAACTTCGCGGCGTATTTGAGAGCATCCGGCGGATTGCGTCCAAGTGGAAAGAAGTCTCCTTCATCTATCCGGTCCATCTAAATCCGAACGTCAGCTTGCCCGCGGAGGAAATCCTGGCCGGGATCAGCAATGTGCATCTAATCCCTCCGCTCTCGTATGAGCCGTTCGTGTTCCTGATGAACCGCGCGCGCCTGATCGTGACCGATTCCGGCGGCATCCAGGAAGAAGCGCCTTCGATTGGCAAGCCGGTGCTCGTGGTTCGCGAACGGACCGAACGCCAGGAAGCGCTCGAAGCCGGAACCGTCAAGCTCGCGGGCACAGACGGAGCGGCACTTGAGAGAATGATCGACGTGATTTTGAACGCCTCGCCATCTGATTACGAGGCGCGTCCAAATCCTTATGGCGACGGTACGGCGTCGGCCCGGATTCTGAGCGCATTATATGAAGCGTCAGGCCGATAGCCCAGCGACGTTGCGGGTTTGCGTTTGCACCTCTTATTCCGTCGGCGCGGAGCCGAGGGCACCGCGGCATGCGCTGGCGATCGCGGCGCTCGAACCTGGAATCGAGGTGACATTCGTGGAGTGCGTTCCCGAAGGTGCGCGCGTCGAGAAATATGATCCTTTTGCCGGCTGCGCGAACATCCGTCGCGAGACATATCGATTCGCTCACCGCGGCGTAGGGAAAATGCGGCTGGCGGGGGGGAAACTGCTGCGCCTTGCGTATCGGCTGCTCTTCCGGTTCTTCGGATATTTGCATCCCGGAGCGCTCAACACTCGCTTCCTCGGTTTCGGGCGCTTTCTAGGCCGCATCGAGGCGGACGTCTATCTTGCGCACAATGTCGAAACGCTGCTGCCCGCACTCCAGGCAGCGCAAAAATATGGCAGCCTCGCCATGTTCGACAGCATGGAATTCCATTCCGACATGGGGGAATCGCAGAATCCAATGGACCGCGAGATCGTCGCCCGGATCGAGCGCCGTTGCCTTCCGCAGTGTGCGCTTGTCCTGGCCAGCAGCGATGAAATGGCGGATGCGCTCAGCGCGGCGTATGGCATTCGCCGGCCCCTCGCCCTCTACAATGTGCCGCCGATCGATTCGCACCAGCACCACTGCGATCACGAAGGAGTTTCGCTTTACTGGCGAAACGCTGTACTCGGATTCGGTCAGCGCGGTCTACAGGACGCGATGGCCGCGCTAACAAAGCTGCCCGAAGACGTCGTGCTTCATTTGCAAGGACGGCTGCCCTTGGATGGCGGCGTGGAATTACGCGAAAAGATCCACGCGCTCGGAATCACGCAACGCGTTTTCCTTCACGCACCTTACTCGCCGCCTGACGCGGTGCGAATTGCCGCGCACTATTGCATGGGCCTATGCCTCGAGCATGGCGGCATCCGAAATCACGAGCTCACTGTTTCCAATAAGATGTTCGATTACCTTATGGGCGGTCTGGTGGTGATCGCAAGCGACCTGCCCGGGCTCCGCGGAGTAATCGAGCGCTCCGGCGGCGGGCTCTGTTTTGAACCGGGCAACGCCGTCGATCTCGCGGAAAAAATCCTGGAGCTCAAAAACAATCTTCCTTTGCGATTGCAGTTGGCCTCCAATGCACGGGTCTTCGCTCTCCAGACAGCAAACCGTGAAATGGAAATGGCGCGATTTCGGCACGCTTTCTTTCAGGCGGCGCATCCGCCACGCGAAGTAGGTACGCCTCTCGCCTCCGCATGATCGCAAATCTCCTGCGCAAGAGCGTCCAGCTCGTTCCCTGGAAATATCGGCAGCGAATAAAGGATTGGCCGCTGGTCGCTCCGGCGCAGCGGTGGATGGTCGATCGCTTTCTTGGCCACGGCTCGTTTCTTCACACAATAGACGCCGGCCCAGCAAAAGGACTTCGCATTTGGATCGAGCTGCCCGAAGACAAGGCTCTTTGGACCGGCGCTTATGAAGCGAAGTTTTCCGCGGCGCTCGCCGGCGGGGTGCGAAGGGGCGATGTCTGTTACGACGTGGGAGCGTATCGTGGTTTTTTCGCCGGCGTTTGCGCGCTGGTTGGAGCGAGCGCCGTGCACATTTTCGAGCCCCTCCCGGCAAACATCAGTCGCATCCAATCTTTAATCGAAGCCAATCCCGCTTTGCCGCTGACTCTGCATCCGTTCGCGCTAGGCGCTGAAGTCGGCGAGACGGAATTCGCCGTCATGCCCGAAGCCAGCATGGGCAAGTTGTCCGGAAGCAGCTTTCAACATGACGCGAGGAGCAAGGAAATGTTGCGCGTAGGAATTGAAACCCTCGACCATCTTCGTGACGCGGGAGCGATTCCGCTGCCGAACATCATCAAGATCGACGTGGAAGGGGCGGAAGCGATGGTGCTACGCGGCGCCCAACGTCTCTTTTCCGAAAGCCGGCCGCGTCTCTTCATCGAGATTCATTCCCGCGCTCTCGGTCGTGAATGCGCCGAGATCCTCACAGGACACGAATATGACGTGAACACTTTGGAAACCGGAGCGAAGCCGGATTTCCGCACCGAGCCCGAGGTTTGTCACTTCATTGGGGCCTCGCGTTGTTGATCGGATTCGAGGCGGATGAAAAATGTCCTTCTGATTTCCCCGTATTTTCTGCCAAGCAACCTCGCGGCGGTGCACCGGGTTCGGCTCATGAGCGGTCATCTCGCCTCTTTCGGCTGGCATCCGATAATTATTACGGTGGATTCCTCGCTCTATGAGGAGCGGCCTGCTGTTCCAGAACTATTACATCTGGTACCGAGCAGCGTTGAGATCGTAAGTGTGCGCGCCTTTCCTGCCAGCCTGTGTCGGCCACTCGGAATCGGTGATATTTCTCTGAGGGCGCAAGCCTCCCTTCGTCGGACCGTGGCTGAGTTGGTGGAAAAGCTCACCCCAGCAGTGATCTTTGTTACGGTTCTCCCAGGCTACGCGAGTCTCATTGGAGCGTGGGCGAAACGACGCTTCAATATTCCATTCGTGCTCGATTACCAGGATCCTTGGGTCCCCCGGGGCCCCAAACCACCGCTCGAATGGACCAAGGCTGGCATGTCAAAGCGGTTAGCTCGATGGCTGGAACCGCAGGTGTTGCCCTTCGTCGACGCTATCACTGCCGTTTCTGACGAAACTCTCGCTAGCTTACGTGAGCGGAAACTCCTGAGTGCCGCAACGCCGGTGGAAATCATTCCGATCGGTGCGGATGTCGCGGACTTTGCAATCGCGCGGCAATTTGGCCGTAGTTCAATTGACCCGCGGACGGGTGGCTTTCATGTTGCCTATCTTGGGACAATTACGCATCGAATGCGGCCTGCGCTGGAGGCGTTTCTGCAAGCCGTGCGCACGGTGCGAGACAGCGAGACAAAGAGCATCCTCATTCACCTGATCGGTACGTTCGAGCCTGACATGAAAGGGTTGGTGGAGCAGATGGGGCTGCACTCATGCGTCCGAGTGACGCCTACACGAATTTCTTACCTGGATGCCCTCTGCAGCATGGAGGATGCGGATCTGCTGTTGTTGCTAGGATCAACCGATTCTCACTACACTGCTTCCAAACTCTTCCCTTATTGGCTGAGCGGAAAGCCGATCATGGCTATCTTTCATGAGGCTAGTGAGGTAGTGCCGCTTTCACGAGAACTTGGTGGCGTCCATTTATCTTTGTTCAATTCGCAAAACAATCCTGCGATGAACATCGATCAAATAGCCTCCGTACTTCGAAGGGCGATGAAGGGGGAACTAACGATGCCGGCGAGAAGGGAAAATGCTTTTGTGCAGTATTCTGCGAAGAGCGTCGCGAAGCGTTACGCCGAGATTTTTACTAAGGTGTCAACTAGATCGGCCTAACACAACAGGCGACCGGCTTAGAATGACCCAGAAAGAAGATATGAACATGGATTGTCCAGTGTGCGGATGCCCGTGTCACGGCGTCCCCTCAGCTCGATATTCCATTGCAAAAGCAGCTGCGCATTTTTGTCCGCCCGGGCGCGACTTGGATCGGTACAATCGGCTTGTCGAATGCATTGACCGCCTCTGGAATCACCGTGATTGCGTCGTGCTCCATTGTCCTGAATGCGGTTTTGGGTTCGGTTTACCCTTTAGGAGCGGCGATGAAGAGTTTTACGGCATCCTGCATGAGGAGCATAGCTACCCAACATGGCGCTGGGATTACGGCCTCGCGATGCGACTCGCGATTGACCGTCTCGGCGGCGGCCGCATCCTAGATGTCGGCGCCGGCACGGGGGCATTTTTGACCAGTTTGCCTAAAACTTGGGCGCCGCACGCTATCGAAGGAAGTGACACGATTCGCACCCAACTTCGTAGCAACGAGATCATTGTCTTTGACAACATGCAGGCGGCAAAAGAAGCCGTCGGCGGAACCGTCGACGTCGTGACACTTTTTCAGGTTCTCGAGCACATCGCAGAGTTCAGGGAGATGTTATCTGATTGCCGATCTTTGCTGAGGGCGGGCGGAATACTCATCGTAACTGTGCCGGAGGCGAGTGCGATGCTGCGACAGGAGAAAATCACCGGCTGTGCGGACATGCCACCCAACCACATCAACAAGTGGACAACCAAAAGCCTGGCCATCGCCCTCGAGAACGCTGGCTTCCACCCCGGCGAAGCTTTTTTTGAGCCCGTCTCCTTACGGTCGATTCGCGGGGTCCTCCACCTGCGCATACTCGCAGATCGAAAGGGACCCGGATCGTGGGCAAGCAGAATATATCGTTTTCAAAACCGAAAAGTCCGAGCCGCTCTATTAGCGCTCCTGGCGCTTCCGGCCTTTTTCAAGCTTGCACCTCATCTTACGCATCTCTGTCGCCGAACCGCGTTCGCCATGGTCGCTGTTGCCAACAGCTCAGCTCCGCAGTCTAGGTAGGCCTGGTTATGCGCATAGGCTTTCTCGTCAGCCATCCGATCCAGTATTATTCGCCCTGGTTTCGCGCCCTCGCGAAGCGAGTGGACCTGCATGTCTTCTATGCCCATCGGCCGAATCCGAAACAACAGGGAGAAGGCTTCGGCCACGCGTTCGAGTGGGACACCGATTTGTTCTCGGGTTACGAGCATTCTTTTCTCGTAAATTGTTCGCCCAGTCCCGGCACTCATCACTTTTCTGGTTGCGACACTCCGGAAATTGCCACCATTATCCGGGAAAGTTCCTTCGACGTTTTCGTTGTCTTCGGCTGGTTCTTGAAAAGCTTCTGGCAAGCCGCGCGGGCTTGCCGGAGAAAAGGGATTCCCGTTTTAGTTCGTGGCGACTCGATCTTGAACACGCCGCGCTCTCCGTTTCACAAAGCAGTCAAGAAAATCGCCTACCGCGCCGGGCTGCGCCGATTCGATGGTTTTCTTTCAACCGGCAAGCGGAATGCCGAGTACTTGAAGCATTACGGCGTTTCCCCGGAGAGGATTTTTTTCGTGCCGCATTTCGTGGATAACAACTGGTTCGCAACGCGCGCAGCAGAAGCGCGCCCGCGCCGCCAAGAAATTCGCCGGCAGTGGTTCGCGGATGAAACGACATTCATTCTCATTTTTGTGGGCAAGCTAATGCCGACGAAGCACCCAATGGACTTTCTCGAAGCCATCCGAATTCTTGAGGGCGAGAAAGCCGGCGTTTTGGCTGTTTTTGTCGGCGCTGGTGAGCTGGAGAGTGAGCTTCGCGAATTTGCGGAGCACCATGGTATTCCGGTGCGCTTCGAGGGGTTCCGAAACCAAGCCGAGCTGCCCGAGTTTTACGTCGGCGCCGATGCGCTCGTCCTGCCCTCCGTGGGGGAGACATGGGGTTTGGTGGTAAATGAAGCAATGGCGTGCGGGATTCCGGCGATCGTGTCCGATGCGGTTGGATGCGCGCCGGACTTGGTTGATGAAGGGAGCACGGGTTTCACCTTTTCGTCGGGTAATGCCGGTGCGTTAGCGCGGCAGATCGCACGAGCAAATGAACTCCGGAAGACGGGATTCGATTTTCAACCGCACCTGAAATCCAAATTGGCGCGCTATTCGGTAGAAACGGCCGTCGAGGGTGCGCTGGCGGCGTTTGCGAACGTAGCTCGGTCCAAGCCCTGATATGCGCATCCTGACGGTCTGTACTTCCACCAACGTTTTCGGCGCGGAAGTCATCACGCTGAAGATGCTGGAAGGATTTGCCCGTGCGGGCCACGAACAACTCGCGGTAACCAGCACTTGGACCGATGGCGAATTTAACCGGCGGCTGGCCAAAATTGGAGTGCCGGAGCATCGGCTTCCTTTTGGTGCGCTCTCCATACGTTTGCGCCTCCAACCGATGTGGTGGACCATGAATGTGCTCGTGAGATTGCCTTCCCTCTGGATGGGTTGGAAACGAGCGATGCGTCAGTTCCAGCCGGACATCGTCCTCTTCACGAGCTGGCGACACCCGCTCGCGGTTTATCCAATTTTAGATGCGACCCCTTCGTTCCTCATCGAATACTCATTTCTCGACCTGACAAAAACTAGGCGGAAGCTCTATCGGGTGCTCACACGAAAGCTTGCTGGTTTTATTGCTGTCTCAGAGTTCATGCGGGACCATGTAAAGCTAGTCGGCGCACCTGCGGACAAAGTGTATCTCGTGAAGAGCGCGGCGTTTTCCGGCAGAGATCGTGAGGCGGTGGAAAGGGAAGCGCAGCTCTTCGCGCCAAACCCAACGGCGGCTACTCTGCGAATCGGAATCATCGGCCAGATTTCCCCGCACAAGGGTCACGATGACCTGGTCGAAGCAGTAATCGAGTTGCGTCGTCGAAGTCGCGCGTTTGTCGTTTATGTCTTCGGCACCGGCTCTACGAAGTACGTTGATCAACTGAAATCAAAGCTCTCCGACGCCGGTTTGAATGAAACTTTCAGCTGGTCGGGATTCGTGAAGGAGCGAGCCAATATCTACGGAAGTATTGATGTCTGTGTCGTGCCGAGCCGTTCGGGCGATCCCTTTCCCACCGTAGCGATGGAAGCCGGCGCGTACGGACGACCCGTTGTGGCTAGCCGCCGTGGTGGCTTGCCGGAAATCATTGTAGACGGGATTACCGGCTGGCTGGATGACTTGACGCAACCGCGGAAGTTTGCCGACCGCCTGGAATGGTTCTATGACAACCCGGAGGCGGCACGAGGAATGGGTCTCGCGGGCCGTGAAAGAATCTTTCGCGAATTTACGCAGGAGAAAATGATTTCGGACTTCGAATCTCTGTTCCGCCGTCATCTGGCCGGGGAGGAACGTGAATAGTCTTCCTAGGCCGGCGTCGCCGGGTCTGACAGGAGGCGCGGAGCATTTTCCCTCCTCAACTCGATGGCGGGGCAGGCATAAGGTGCAGCTTCTCATCGCGTTGGGAGCGGTGGTGGGGGCGACGCAAACCTCCAATCCTCTCCTGACACCGGTAGCAATTGCGGTTCTCTCGGTGCTTTGTGTTCTCCTTTGGCGACCTGGTGAGCCGCCCGTCCTTTTGTTTGCCTGCGTGATGCAATGGTTTCAGGCGGCCGCGGCGATATTCTATACAAATTTCTACGGCGTCTCTCTGACGCAGGCCTTTGGCGGGGCTGAACTCAATCGCGCAACGTGGTTGAGCCTGATCGGCGTCCTTGTCCTCGCTTGTGGAATGCGACTGGCATTGCGAGGATTGGGCCGTTCGTCGGCGGAGGAGCTGGAAAAAGCAACGGGCAACGTAAATGTCGCCAGCGCTTTCGCGGCCCACCTCTTCACTTTCGGCCTGGCTCTTGTGGCTGTCGCCATAGCCACTCGTATCCCCGGACTTTCTCAAGGCCTGCGTTACATTGGAACCGTAAAGTGGGTCTTCCTTTTTGTTTTCGCCAGCGCGGTGTTAGAACAACGCCGCGGCTATTTCTTTCTCTCCATATCAGTCGCCTTGGAACTGGGTACGGGCTTCATCGGCTTCTATGCCAGTTTCAAAGAGGTGTTCTTCGTGCTCCTGATGGCTGCGCTTACTTCGTCGCTCTCCTTACGTGGAAGGCGTTTGGCCTTGAGCATAACCGTTGCCGTCCTTCTGGTCGTGCTCGGCAGCCTTTGGACAACGATCAAAACAGATTATCGAGAATTTCTAACTCAGGGACTGCGATCCCAGGATGTGCTCATGCCGGTGGAAGAACGAGTAGGCAAATTGCAGGATTTGGTCTCGGACTTTGGCTGGCGCCAACTTGCCGAGGGTTTTGAAGCCATGATTCTGCGGCTCGCCTACGTTCAGTATTTCGCCCTCACCATGGTGAACGTGCCTTCCACTGTCCCCTATGAGAATGGCGCTCTCTGGGGCGGTGCAGTCAAACATATCGTCACGCCGCGTTTATTTTTCCCCAACAAGGGCGTCATCGATGATTCGGAACGCACCGCCTTCTATACTGGGCTGGAGGTCGCTGGTTCCGAGAGAGGAACTTCCATTGGAATCGGCTACGTGGGGGAAAGCTACATCGACTTCGGCCCGATCTTCATGTTTGTTCCGATCGGAGTCCTCGGATTCCTCTACGGACTAGTCTATCGCGCGTTTGTAATCAAGGCCCGATGGAAACTTGTTGGCGCGGCGATTGCCACCTCGATCATAATTTTCGGCGCTTACACGATCGAGACTTCCAACATCAAGATCGTCGGCGGCAGTACCACCGCCGTGCTGTTGATGACCGTCCTTTATCTTCTCTTTGCTCGGCGGGCGACCGAGTGGTTGATCCGGAAGTAACGCGTGAAACAACTCAGCGTTCTCCACGTTATTCCGTCGATTTCGCAACGGCATGGCGGACCGAGTGTTGCGCTGCCGCTTTTTGCGCGGGCGCTTGCCCCATACGATGTGAAGGTCACGATCGCGACCACGGATGACGATGGCCCGGATGGACGCCTCGATGTTCCGCTTAACGAGGTTGTTTCAGGTCCCGGCGAATCGGATCACATCTACTTTCGCAAGAACACCGAGTTCTACAAGATCTCGTGGACCTTGGCGCGCTGGCTGACGCGTCATGTGGCGGATTATGATCTGGTACACATCCACGCGCTTTTTTCCTTTAGTAGTTTTGTCGCAGCCCGCGCCGCCCGTCGGGCGCACATACCCTATATCGTCCGTCCACTCGGGGTCTTGAACGAGTGGGGTATGAAAAATCGGCGTCGTTTGCTGAAGCGCTGGTCTCTCAAAATGGTGGAGCTTCCGATCATGCGTGGCGCGGCGGCGATACACTACACCGCGGAAGCAGAACAGCGCGAAGCTGTGAAAGCGCATCCGGAGATTGTCTCGTTCTCTAGCATTATCATTCCGATTCCGATCGGAGATGCGCAGCGCGGCGACGCGGCTCTTTTTCACCGACGTTTTCCCACCGCGGCTGGACGGCGCATTATTCTGTTCCTGTCGCGCCTTGATCCCAAGAAGGGTGTTGAGCTTTTGTTATCGGCCTTTGCCGAGATTAGGGGCAAACTCCCGGACGCGTTGTTGGTCATCGCGGGAAGCGGCGAAGAAGGCTGCACGAAAAATTTACAGCAAAAGGCTCACGAGCTCGGGTGCGATAAAGACATTCTCTGGCCGGGGGCGGTGACTGGGGAGGAGAAGGCAGCGCTGTTTGCGGCGGCCGCCTTGTTCGTCCTACCTTCATTCTCGGAGAATTTCGGGATCGCAGCCGCTGAGGCTCTCGCGGCGGGTATCCCTAGCATCTTGTCGGACCAAGTCGCAATTGCTCAGGATGCGAACGCGGCGAACGCAGCCCTCATCGTTCCATGCGAAACCGCGGCGATTGCCGGTGCGATGCGAAAGTTACTCGGCCATGAAGCACTGCGAGACGACTTTGGCGCGCGGGGGCGGGGCTTTATAAAGGAACGGTTTTCGCAAGAAGCGATCGGAGGACGTTTGGCCGAACTTTATCGTAACGTGGTAAAAGAAAGGACGCCCACATGCTCGACCTAACCGCCCTGATTCTGACCTACAACGAGCGAGAAAACATCGGACGCTGTCTCGGCCTGCTCGAGTGGGTCAAAACGATCGTGATTGTCGACAGTTTCAGCACAGATGATACGCTCGCGCTAGCGACAGCGACTCGGCCCGATGTAAAGATATTGCAGCGAGGGTTCGACACCCATGCTGCCCAATGGAATTTTGGCTTGGACCAGATTGTTACGCCCTGGGTTCTTGCCCTGGACGCCGACTACGAATTATCGCCAGAACTGATTCAAGAGATCGAGGGGATTACGCCGGCCGAACAAGTAGATGGCTACGAGGCCGAGTTCATTTATCGAATCTTTGGAAAACCGCTGCGCGCTACTGTTTATCCACCGCACACCGTCTTGTTTCGAAAGCAACGAGCCCATTATGTAGACGAGGGTCATACCCAAGTCCTTCGGGTGAAAGGCAACATTCTCCGCTTAAGCGGTCGGATTTATCATGACGATCGCAAACCATTAAATCGTTGGATCCGATCGCAGGATCGGTACTCGATGATCGAAGCCCGCCATTTGATTGCTGCACGCCCGGAAGACTTGAGCGCGCAGGACCGGCTCAGGAAAAAGATCTTTTTCGCGCCAGGGGTAATGTTCGTTTATCTCGTTTTTGGACGAGGCCTGATTCTGGATGGATGGCGAGGATGGTACTACGTCTGCCAGCGCACGATCGCGGAAATGTTGCTCTCGCTGCGTCTTGTCACGCAACGAGAAGCGCTGGAGCGGAGACGCGGAAACGAGACGCCTCTCGGTTAGGTTCCGGCGATGTCGCTTAAGACGATTTGTCTTTCTGCTGACGGTCTCATCGAAATGCGGTAGAATCTCCATAGCAGCGAAACCAACACGGGCACAATTCCCGCTAATCTCTTCCGCGGCTGCATAGGACGAAAATGATTACAGATGACCCCATCTATTCTGATCCGCCGCGGCTATCGCTGGATCGTGCTGATGTCGCGGACTCGCCTACGCCAGCAGTAAGCGCCATTCCCGCGAGTCTCCGTCGCGCTCGCGGGCGGGGGCCAAGTCAGGATTGGGTTCCCGCACTGGTCTTCCTCATGCTCGATGTTGCCTGCTGGATTGGCATTTACGCTCTCTTTAGCTTTCTCCGCCACGACGCGTTTTATACAAGCCCGCTGCAATTCATCATCGTCGATTTGATTCAACTCGGCGTGATCATCTCGGCCCTTTTCATCATCGGCGGCTACGATCGCCATACCGACATGCGCACCTTGTCATTCACCACTGAGTGCATATTGGCTCTGCTCTCAGCCGCGGCGTTCAGTGCTTTGCTGATTTATTCGGCGGCGACTTACGACCAATCGATGAATCCCAGCCGAGCCGTGATGCTGATGAGTTTTCTTGTGTTCATTCCGGTTTCGCTGGCTTACCGCCGAGTGGTAAGCCGCTTTGTCGCCGAATCCACGGCTAATCGTACCTTTCTCGTCATCGGCAGCGGCGAGGTCGCGGCCCGTTTCTACGAATCTTACCGGAAGTCACCGAACCGACAGCGTCTCGAGTTTGTCGATCTGCAGAGCGAGCGGATCGGCCAGCGGATAGCCGGTCCGGGCTCGCCGATTATCGAGGGCGACATCGCTACGAAACTGGAGCGCCTGGGAAAGAACTACACCGGCGTGATCCTCGCGGAACGCGTCGACCGGATGCACCCGGACTTGCTTGAGCGTCTGGTGCGGACGCAGTTTCATAGTGCGCGCGTCTATACCCTGGAGTCGTTCTATGAAGCGCATTGGCGTTACGTGCCGGTCCAGGCGCTCGATCCGTTCTGGCCCTTGCAGATGGGTTTTCAACTCGCGCGCATTTCGCCTTATCATTACGTCAAACGCCTGTTCGACATCTTTCTTTCCGGACTGCTGCTTTTAGTTCTGTGGCCGGTGCTGGTGGTGACGATCCTGATCATTTGGATGGAGAGCGGCCGGCCCGCGATTTTTCGGCAGCCGCGCGTCGGGCGGGAAAGCCAATTGTTCACGATGTTTAAGCTGAGAACGATGCGAGACGAAACGACCAGCGAGGAGGAGGCGGACATTTACACCCGTGAAGGCGATCCGCGCATTACGCGCGCGGGCCGTTGGCTCCGGAAACTGCGGCTCGATGAGCTACCCCAGCTTTTCAACGTGTTGCTCGGCGACATGAGTTTGATCGGTCCGCGGGCGGAATGGATCAAGTGCGCCGAGCGCTACGAACAGAAGATTCCGTTCTATCATTTCCGGCATTTGGTGAAGCCGGGAATCACCGGTTGGGCCCAGGTGAATTATCCCTACGGCGAGAGCGATGAAGATGCGATCGAGAAACTGAAATACGATTTGTATTACATCCGGCATTATTCCCTGAAGCTCGATGCGATGATCGTGTTAAAGACTGTGCATACCGTCCTTTTCGGAAAAGGACGGTGAAAGCAAAAGGTAAAAAGTAGGAAGTAGAAAGTCAGCGATCGGAAATCAGCGGGCTTTCCAATCGTCGGCCGGAATGCTTTTCTCGCTGAATGAATGGGCGCCGCATCCTCCGATCCGTAGGGCGCGGTACTCTGCGGGATCTGGCGCGATGGCTTTTCCTGGGGACGCTGGTCGCGGCGCCCTGGCTCTATGGCGGAACGACGGCGTGGTCGATACAGATAATCAGTGGATCGCTCGGGCTCGTGCTCGCATTTTGGATCGCTTCGCTCCTTCTCGACTGGCGTTGGCCGGTCGTGCCGCGCGGCCTCGCGATCATCGCTGGCGTGATCCTGCTGCAAGGATGGTGGATGGTGGCGAATGCCCACGCGATATACGATGCGACTTTTCGCGTTTTTACTCCCGTCCACGCAACGTGGCGGAACGGCGCGGGCTCGGCTGACTTCGTTCTGAGTTTCGCCTGGATGCTACGCGCGACGGTACTGCTTGGCGTTTGTTGTCTGAGCGCCGAGATGTGTCACCGGCCAGTCTGGCTGCTCCGCCTTTGGTATGCACTAGCTCTGGCCGGTGGGGCGATCGCGTTGTTTGGACTGATCGAGAAGGGAACCGGCGCGAAAATGATTTTCTGGCAACCGAGTGTCCTGTGGAACAAGGACGTCTACCCTTTCTTTGCTACTTATTTTTACCATGCGAATGCCGGCGCATTCCTCAATCTGCTTCTGCCCCCGATCGCGGGCATCGCGATCTGGCTGGCAGTGCGCCGCGGTTCACCCTGGATTCGGGCAGCCTGCCTGGCGGCGTTGTTGTTCGTCGGAGTGGCGATTGGTTCCAATACTTCGCGAATGTCGCAAGCGGTCGCCGGCGGGCTCATCCTCGTAATGTTGGCGGCAACCGCGCGCGCCGTAGCGCGCTTTGTGACACGGGCGGAAAAGCGGACGCTGATTGTGGGAGGTCTTGTTCTGGCGGGAACGATTATCGCGATCGCGTCGGCGGCGCAATTAGATCGGCCGCTGAAACGTTGGAATGAATTGTCCGGACACTGGGCGGAGAGTTCGCGCTGGACGGCATATCACGTCGCGCTCAGCGGAGCGGGGGAAGTGGGTTGGTTTGGGTTTGGACCGGGGACATTCCGCGCTCTTTTCCCGCATTACCAACAAATGTTTGGCAATCACCCGGCCGGTACGTGGCGGTTTCTTCATAACGACTACCTTCAGACTCTCCTTGAGTGGGGATGGCTCGGCAGCGCCGTGATCGGCGCTTTGTTCTTCGGGGGAATTGGAATCGCGGTGCGCAGTTATTTTAAGGGCAAAGGCTGGGCAAACCGGCAACGCATCCTGTTACCCTGTGTGGTGCTGTCGCTCGTCGGCGTGGCGATTCACGCGGTCGTCGATTTCCCGCTCCAAATTCTGTCGCTCCAGCTATTCGTCGCGACCTATCTGGGGATTTGCTGGGGCTCTTCCAGGTGGAAGATATCGGAGGTCCGAGGTCGGAGGTCAGAGATCGGGACCGATAACGAATAACTACTTCTTCCGTTTCTTTTTCTTCTCCGCTTTATCCGAGTAGCCGCCGCTGTAGGAACCTTCGCCGGCGCCGTAGCCATGCGAGGCGTAATAGTAATAGTAATCGGTGCCGCGATTACGTGGCAGACGATTCAGGATAACTCCAGCCGGCCGGGTGGCGGACCCGCCTAACAACAAGATCGCGCGTTGCACGGCATTGCGCGCCGTCCGTCGCGCCCGCACCACCATGCAGACGCTCTGCACGTATGGCGTCATAAGAAGCGTGTCGCTGACGGCGAGCACCGGTGCACTGTCGATCACGACACGGTCATAATTCTTTCCCGCTTCCGCCACGAGTTCCGCGAAGGAATGGCCGCTTAGAAGTTCCGCCGGATTTGGAGCGCGCCGGCCGCCGGCCAGGACACTAAGCTGGCCGCCTGTCGCGGTAATGGTCCCGCCCGACGAAGAAGGATTCGTTCCGATAATATCGACATCGCGTGCGGAGACCGCCCGCGCCGCATCGGCCAGGGTGACGTCACCGACGAGATAATCGACGATGCCACGCTGCGTTTCGTCGGCGTCCGCTTTGCCATTGCCGGTCGATCCGACTTCGCGGAAAATTTTGTGAAGGCTGGGCCGGCGAAGATCGCCATCGATCAAGAGAACGCGATGGCCTTGCTGAGCGAGTGAGAGAGAATAGTTTGCGCTGGTAAAACTTTTGCCCTCGTTAGGCAGGGCGCTCGTGAAGAGAAAAACTTTTCGTTCCGACTCGGGCCCCAGAAGCGAAAGTGCGGCGCGCAGATTTCGGAATGCTTCCGCCGCAGGGCCTTCGGGCGCCTCGGCCACGAGACGATAACTCGACGGCCCAATCTGTTCGGTGTCGTCGTCCCCGCGATCGGCTGATTCGCCGCGGCGAACTTCCGGAACGGCGGCGAGAACGGGAAGGCCAAAGCTTGTTTCTGCTTGATCCACCGTCTTGACGGACCGGTCGAGCGCGTTGGCGCCGAAGATAATTCCGAGCCCAGCCGCGATGCCGCCCAGAAGCCCGAGCGCTATCGATTTGATTGGATTGGGGCTGACCGGCGCTCCGGGAAGCGGCGAATGCTCGACGATACTGACCGCATTCGCTTTCGTTCCTTTCGTCAGATCGGTCTCTTTGATCTGGCGTATGACGCTTTCGTAAAGCGCGCGATCGGTATCCGCCTGGCGCGCCAGTTCCTGATAGCCGATCGCTGCTTTGTTCAGGGCGAGCGCGGCTTTTTCCTGGTCGCCCGCCGCGGAGCGCAATGAATTTTCCGCGGTGCGCGCCTGCTCGATTGAATTCTTCAGCACCGCCGGCTGTTGGAGGACTGTCTGCTTCAAAGAGGAGCGCACTTCGTTCAACGCCGCTTTGGCCGCGATCATGCGTGGATGTTTTTCTTTGTAGCGCTGACTCAAGGTGGCAACCGCGGCTTCGACCTGCGCGACATCGCGTCGTCGCTCCACCACCGCCGGCGCCGAGGCGATGCTTGGGACGGCCAGCAGCTTATCAATGTCATCTCCCGCCTGTTCGATCTGCGCGAGCTCACCTTCCAGCCGCATGCGCTCCGTTCTCGCTACGGTGGATTTGGTATTAAGTTCCTGGAGCTTTTCTTCAACGCCGCCGCCGCGCGCGCCGGTATTCTGGCCGGTATTTGAATTTGCGCCGCCGCCGAGCTGGAGCGCGTCGGGAGTTTTTGCTTTATACTCTGCGACCGCGGCCTCGCTTTTCTGCAAGTTGGCTTTGAGGCGCTCTTCTTCTTCCAATAAATAACGGAGCGTATCTTCCGCGAATGACGCGCGGCGTTCGATGGAGTTGCGGATGTATTCGCGTCCGACCGCCTCAGACAGACGCTGCGCCAGGGCCGGATCTTGATTAAGCACGTAGAGATCAATGAGCCGCGTCCCACGGCGAACCACCGGTTTCACCATGGTGGAAAGTGCGCCGCCGAGCGCTTCCTCGATCTGGGAAAACGCGGGTTCAGGGGCACTTGATTTGGCGCCGGGAACGGCTTCTTTTTTTGCGGTGGGCGCGAGACCTTTGGTCCGTCCCAGGAGCGCTTTGCCTTCGTCGTCAGCCAACCCTTCGGAACGGATGACGCGTGCGAGCAACGTGCGGTTGGTGAGGTTTTGCTCGATCGTGCGCAAGGCGTCCTGGCTCGCGAGAAAGGCGGTCCGCATCCGGCTCGCACCATCGTCGGTGCGGACGAGGCTCGGTTCCTGGATGTCGACTTCGAGAACAATGTGACCTTGATAAAGTTTCGGAGTGCGGGCGAGGTAACCGATCGCCAGGAAAAGGCCGGCTACCGTGCAGAGGACGAAGATCCAAAGTTTCTCCAGGATGGTGTGCCAGACCTTTCGAAAATCGAAACGACTGCCGCTCTCAAATCCGACGTTGCCTAACGAAAGCTTCGGCAGCGCCGATTGCTCGACCGTGGCAACTGAACCTGGAGGCGATGTCGTCGAAGTGTTCATGCGTAGCTAAAAAATACTTTCGCCGACGGTGATGGTGTCGCCCGGCTGCACCTTGAAACTACTGTTCGCTCCGCCGGTCCCGCGCGCGAGACGTTTCCCGTCGATCTTCAAAATCTCGTCGCCTTTGGGTCCGCGCCGGCGCACCGTAATCCGTTCCGGCGCGGCAATGCGAGTGTAGCCGCCGGCCATCGCGACGGCTTCCAACAGATCGATGCCGGTCGGGCTGCCCTCCGGCATTTCAAAGCTGCCCGGCCGGTTAACCTGGCCCAGGATAGTGAAGCGCCGCTTGGCGTAACTCACGAGCATCACGTTTACCTTTGGATTTATGAGATAATCGCGGGCGTAAAGTTCCGTCACCCGCGCGGTGGCCTGCGTAAGGCTTAATCCCGCCAAGTGGACTGAGCCGAGCAACGGCAGACTCAAGTTACCTTCGGCATTAAGGCGGCCGTTCGTGCGCAGATCGTCCTCGCCGAAAACCTCGACGGCCACCTGGTCATTCGCGCTCAAAACGTAACCGGAGGGCGCGGTCACCGCATTAGTGGTGGTCGTAGTTTGCGGAGCGACTGAAGGCGGAGGCGCGAGCAAAGTCCGGGCGGAATCCGGCGGAGCGCTGGGAGTCTGCGCGCAGAGAGTGAGCGGCGCCAGTGCGAGCGCGATCAAGCCAGCGCAGAAAAAGGGCTTAGAACTTGAGCGAAGCGCGAAGGCCAACCTGATTGTCATGGAAACTAAAGGCATCGAATGAGCTGCTGTTTACCCGGTGAAGATAATACGCGCCCACGCTCCAGAATCTAGTCACCCTGACGGCAATCGAAGGCTGAACAAAAAAGTAATCGTCCTGACGCGTCGATCCGCCATTCGCGATCGTGCTGAAGTAATCGGAATTTTCGTAGCCCGCGTTGACGCCGAGATAGAAGCGATCGAGCAGCCGCTGCTGCACTCCCACGCTGAAATTCGTGATTGCATAATCCTGGCTCGCGAGGACGGCAGAGTTAAGCGTGCGGCGGTTGGCGGTGAGCGAGATCTTGGTGCCGTCGAACGGCTCGTAATGCAAGCCGATCTCGAAAACCGGCGAGATATATTGGTCGCGCAGGTCGCCTTCGAAGTGACGGAATTCGCAACCGCCGGAAAAGACGAAATCGATCTTGCCCGTGGCCTGATAGGAGAGACGCACGTTCACCTGCTGGAAAGTCTGGTCCGGATTGGGCGCGTCCACCCGGTTGTCGCCAAAGGTGCCGCCGAGGCCGACGATCATTTTCGGGCTGTAGTTGTAATTGATGAACACGTTCGCGGAAAAAACTTCGGAGCTGATGAGTTGCGAATAATGGGTCGCGGTAAGATCGGCGCCACTCGAGAGGAACGTCTTGCCGGTTAGATAATAAGCGGCGTTGAGATGCGTTGTGTAAACGTTAAATCGCGTCCGGCCGGCGACATCGAGGTTCACCTGTTGATCGAGGCTGCCGGCGGCGTTCTGCGTTTGCACGTCGACGCCGTCCATGATCTGCACCATCTGGCTCAGGTTTAAGGTGAGACGGTTGATTCGATACTGCCCTTCGACGCGGACCACGTGCTGGACCGAATCGTTTTCATCATGATCCGCGAAGAGGAACACGGCCGGGAGGTAATCGAGCCGGATGTAGTTTTCCACCCGGGCATCGATGTCGCCAAAGCCGAGCATGATCGCCGGTTCGATCGTGGTGTAGAAATCCTTGACGCGGGTGTCGTGGGAAAGATTGATGTTGTCGTCGTAGACGCTGCGGACGGTGAGACTCACCGAGTAGTGAAAGCGGCGGGGGATTCCGGAATCGATATTGCGCGCGGAGCTGCTGTCATTTGCGGAATCGGCCGTGGCGACGGGGAGGGGAGGATTGATCTCAGCCGAAAGGTCGATCGATTGTTCCGGCGCGATCGAAGCCGTGGGCTCGACGGTTTCGACGACCGCGACCAGCGCTTCCTGGGCGGAGACGGAACGCGAAAGCAGAATCGAAAGCGTGAAGATCCCAAAAGCGATTACGCGGAGCGAGCGCTTTGCGAGAGAGATGGCTCTAGTCGCTTTCATTGCGCGGGATAATTGGACGTAAGGGAAGTAAATGCAAACCTTCTCTGAAGCAGCCGGCTGGAAACGCTGGAGTCCGCGACGGAGAAGCATTCGCGGAAAATTAGGGAATTGGCGGCTGCTCGGGTGAGTTGACCGTTTGGTCGCCACGAAGATCGGATATGTTCGCTGGACTCAAGGTGGCGGCGCTGAAAACAAAGCCGGTTTCCAGCTTCTCAGAAAAGGTCAGAAAACCAAAGGCGGCGCCGCGAAATTCGGTGGCACTCTGAATGGCCGCTGCCCGCTCGGGCGCTGCGGAAATCGCCGCCTCGACCACGCACGTGCGCAAATCCGGAGATGCGGCGACGGCGGCCTGGGCAATGGAAACAGCGGCACGCGGATTCGCCGCGATCGCGGCCGTGACGATCCTTTCGATGATCTGGCAAAGAATGCCTGGGCGCGTTTCCCAATGTTTGATCGCCGCTTTCACGGCGACGGCCACAATTTTGCCGGATAAATTAGGCCGCAGCTCGATTGCCGCGGAAACATAAGCCGGAAGTTCTCGCGCCGGGGCCCGCAACGCTACGGCGTTAAAGGCTCTCAAGAATGGTTTGGACTGCGTTTGCGAGCCGTCAACGGAACCGCTCGCAGCGACGGCGCCTGCGATCTCCTCCACTGGCGTGGCAATAGAGGAGACTGCCAGGAAAGTGGAGGCGCATGCAATGAGGGCGACGATGCGAAAGCCGGCGTGTGGAATGATCTGCACACGTTTTCCCAAGCTAATTCTGCGCCCAGGCTGGAAATTCTTGCTATTTCGTCTTCTGCAAAGCGGGCGGAGCGTGGGAGATCTGAGCGCTTAGAGCCCGCAATTTTTGTTCTGTGGCCAGCGCCTCTTCCAGATCTTTTTGTCCGCGCGCTTCGCTCTCCGCCGGGATCAGGCGCGATGAATTCGCGGACCATTCACCGATGAATCCCGGCGCGACTGCTACGACCGCACCACCATTGCCTGGACGGAAATCGACTCTTCCGCTCGTGCAGGTGAGGCGAGTGGAATGTTCGTCCGATTGAAAAGAGAAAAGGCAATTGGATTTGGCGATCAATTCGCCTTGCGACGTGGCTACCGAGAACTCTGCGTTCGCTTCGCCCCACACGTGCGACACGACCATCTGGCCGCTGAGCAGTTTCACCCGGGCGTATCGACCGCGGATGGCCTCGCCGGTTTCGTTACCGTCTTTGGTCATGGCGATTCGGACAATTTCGATCCGCGTATCTGGTTCGAGTTGCAAGAGAATGTTCGGGAGGAGCGCGATGGAAACGCGAGAGGTGGAGGATGTTTGGATGAGATTTCCTTTGCCCGGGTGGGCGCCGGACAAAAGCGGCGAAAAATTGCGCCGTCCATCCAGGCTGATCGTGGCGGCACCTTCTACCGAAAGGACGGTCGCGAGAGTTTCACGCGTCACTCCTTCCCAGCAGCCGCCTTCAGCCGCGGCGAGAAGGAAAATGAGAACAAAGCGGAGAGGTTGGATTCGCCACCTCCTCCCGCTAAACCGTCTTTGCTGGCAAGTCTAGCTGTGTCCCGGCGGGGTTTCGTTGCCCGGCTTATCGCACGGGCCCGCGTCGGTGTCGCCGTGCCTGATATGCGCGTCGTAGGCAGGGCAGGGTAAGCAAATAATCATTCCGTTGTGATGAACGGCACGCATGCAAGCGGGGTGCTCCGGGGACTGAGCAGGATCATTCGTTTGGCTGGACGTTTCCACAGGCAGATCGCAAGGAGGCTTTTCCGTGGCACCGACCGCATAAAGGGCCAGGCCGGCGACTGTAAGGAGAACAAAAAGTGTGCGCTTCACTGCAATCATTAGGTTCATGATAAAAAGACAGATTGAATCCGAATTCAAGCGCATTGTAGAAAGTGGCGCAGCCTTGGCAAGCTTTTTTCGCCCGAAGAAGCGATTTTTCCGCCGGTGGGATCGAGCCATTTTGCAAGCTCTCGTTTCCCACGCTCCTCGCGGCCCACGAAAACAAGGCTTGGCAAATGGGTACGCCCGCCGTACACACTAGGTAAGCGTGAGAAAAGAAGTTTTTGTTTGTGATCATTGCGGGGCGCGCAAGCGCCTCGATAGCGCGCAAAGACACTGGTGCGAGGACTGCACCAGTTCCAGCCCGGTCGAGTTGAGGCCTGCCCGCGACAAGCGAACCGTGCCGACACCTGAACCGGCCGTAGCCGCCAACGCTGCCCGTCCCTGGCGCTGACTTCCGCCCGGCGAATAAGGGCGCGATCGCAGCGGACGGATTCCGGTTTTATTAGCTGCATCATGCAATACGTGAATCTTGGTTCGACCGGCCTGAAGGTCTCCCGGCTTTGTCTGGGCACGATGACGTATGGATCGAGCAAGTGGCGCCCGTGGGTGCTCGATGAAGAGGCGAGCCGGCCTCTCATCAAACACGCGCTCGACGCCGGGATCAATTTCTTCGACACCGCCGACATGTACTCGTTAGGCGCGAGTGAGGAAGTGCTGGGCCGCGCCTTGAAAGACCTCGGTCCCACCCGGGACAGGATCGTGATCGCGACCAAGGTTTTTTACCGGGTCGGGGACGATCCGAACCAACGCGGGCTTTCCCGCAAGCACATCATGCATGCAATCGATGACAGTCTGCGGCGGCTGGGGACCGATTACGTGGATCTGTATCAAATTCATCGGTTCGATGCGGAAACCCCGATCGAAGAAACGCTCGAGGCTCTTCACGACGTGGTGCGGGCCGGAAAGGCGCTCTACCTCGGCGCCTCATCGATGTCCGCCTGGCAATTCGCCAAAATGCTTTACACAGCGGACGCGCACGGATGGACCCGGTTTGTGACGATGCAAAATCATTACAACCTGATGTACCGCGAAGAGGAGCGCGAAATGATGCCGCTTTGTCGGGAGGAGAAAATAGGCGTTCTCCCGTGGAGTCCACTCGCGCGCGGTCTGCTCGCCGGGAAGCAAAGAGCGGAGACGGTCCGAGCGGCGACCGACACCTACAGCCATCAGCTCTATGGCGAACATATTCGGGAGGCCGACGCTCGGGTGGTTGACCGTCTCGAAGCGGTGGCTGGGGAGTTGGGGGTTGCGCCGGCCCAGCTTGCTCTCGCGTGGCTTTTGCATAAACCGGGCGTGGTCGCGCCTATCGTCGGGGTCTCAAAGCCACGGCAACTCGACGACGCTCTCCGCGCGACCGAGCTCACGCTCGCGCCCGACATGATGACGAAGCTCGAAGAGCCCTATATCCCGCACGCGGTCGCGGGGATGTAGATCGTCGACGATCGTCTACCCCGGAACTTTCTGGTTCCGCGCACAAGTACCGAGGGGCGGATAGGGAAAATACGTAGGACAAGGCACGGAAGCCGCTATCTGGGGGCCGGTAATGCTCTCTTGCAAGCCATCTGGGACTGGCTTCGCGTTTGTGCCCAGCGGCGCTGCGCTCCTTTTTTGTGCCCTGATCTTTCTTGCCACCGGCAGCACAAGCCGGGCAGCCGGCTTCACTTGGAACGGCAACGGAGGGAACACCAACTGGAGCACCACGGGCAACTGGAATCTGGGAAGTGTACCTATAAGCGGCAGCGCCGCCGACGTGTATTTTGCCGGGACCACCAATACCGGCACCCTGGCCACTCCGCTGAATCAAAACATCGCCACTACATTTCAGCTCAATAATCTCTTTTTCAGCAGCGGGGGTGGGAACTTCTTTCTCGGCGGCGGCGATTTGGCCTTCACCGGCGCGGCCAATACGATCACTCAGAGTTCGTCCGGCACACAAAACATCGCAAATAATATTGTCGCCAGCGCCAATTCTACGATCACGCTCAATCTGACCGGTCTCGGGACTGGCGTGGTGACTTTGAGCGGCTCGATCAACGCAGGCAGCGGCAACCGCGATTATGCAGTCACCAAGACCGGCGCGAGCACGTTCTCGCTCACGGGGGCAAGCAACTACGGCGGAGCGACTACGGTGAGCGGCGGCGTCCTCAATATCCGAAACGCGACGGCCCTGGGTACCACTGCGTCCGGAACGACCGTCGCGACCGGCGCAGCTTTGCAGATTCAAGGCGGGATAACGGTTGGAACAGAGGCGCTGACCTTGAATGGTTCCGGCATTGCCAGCGACGGAGCGTTTCGAAACATCAGCGGCAACAATAGTTTCGGTGGCGCAATCACATTTGCGTCCGCGAGCACGATCGCATCGGACGCGGGGACGCTGACGCTCAGTGGTGGCATCGTGAACGGCGGTTTCGCCGTCACCTTTGGCGGTTCCAGCAATGTCACCTCGAGCGGTGTCATCAGTGGGACAGGAGTGCTGATCAAAAACGGGAGCGGCACGCTGACGCTCAGCAATGGGCTAAACAGCTTCTCAGGTGGTTCGACGCTCAATGGCGGAACCGTTGTCGTAATTTCGGGATCCCTCGGGGCCACTACCCTCGCGACAACGATCAACGCCGCCACCCTCGAGGCCGCCGCCACATTTGCCACCCCGCGAAATTTTACGCTGGGTAGTGCCACGAGCACAATCATGGTTGATCCGACCCAGACCTACACCGTTAGCGGCATATTTAGCGGCACCGGCGCGTTGAACAAGACCGGCAGCGGCACTCTGATTCTGAGCGGCGCGAATACCTACGCCGCAGCCACGAACATAAGCGCCGGGACACTGAGAGAAGGCACTGGCAACGTCATTCCCAACACGAGTGCAGTGACTGTCGCAAGCGGCGCGACCTATGATCTAAATAGTTTTAGTGAAACCATTGGTTCGCTGGCGGGCGGCGGCACCGTCACGAGCGGCGCTGCAGGCGCACTCACTCTCGCTGCCGGCGCAGACGACACCTCCACTACATTTTCCGGCGTGCTGGAAGATGGAACCGGCGCCATCTCCTTTACCAAAGCGGGAACCGGCACGTTGACTTTGACAGGAACAAATACCTATAGCGGAGCGACGGTCGTCAGTGCGGGCGTATTGGACATTGAACACTCGTCGGCGTTGGGAACGACCGCAGCCGGAACGACGGTCTCGTCCGGCGCGGCGCTTCAAATCCAAGGCGGCATCAGCGTCGGCAACGAAGCTTTGACTCTGAATGGGAGCGGCATCAGCAGTACCGGCGCGTTCCGCAACCTCAGCGGCAATAACAGCTTTGCCGGCGCGCTTACCCTCGGTTCTGCCAGCACGATTTACTCGGATGCCGGCACGTTGACCTTGAGCGGCGGAATCGTGAACGGCGGCTTCACGGCTACTTTCAGCGGTCCGAGTAACACCACGGAGAGCGGCGTCATCAGCGGCACGGGAGCGCTCAACAAAACCGGCGCGGGGACGACGACCGTAAGCGGCACTAATACTTACACCGGCAGCACTACGATCAGTTCAGGCACGTTGCAGGTGAACGCGAATAACGCGCTCGGCACAGTGGCAACCGGGACGACCGTTTCAAGTGGCGCGACGTTGAAACTCAACGGCGTCAATTATTCCACCGCCGAAGGACTTACCCTCAACGGGAGCGGCATCAGTAATGGCGGGGCGCTCACGAACAGCGGCACGAGCACATTCGCGGGTGCAATCAATATCGCCACCAATGCAACGATCAGCCCCGGCGGCGGGACGTTGAACCTCACCGGTGGCATCGCGAAAAATGGCATCACCCTGACGATCGCCGGCGGCGGCACGCTGAATATCACCACCAATGGCATCACGGGCGGCTCCCCGAATTCCGATCTCGTGATCGATGGCACGACGGTCGTCTTGAGCGCGGCGAATTCTTACAATGGCCCCACCACTGTGCAGAACAGCGGCACCCTGAAATTGGGCAACAGCGATGTGCTGCCCACCTCGCCGCAAACGCCGTTGACGGTAAACACGAGCAGCGTGTTCGACCTGGCGAGTTACAACGACGGCGTCGCATCACTTTCCGGCGACAACACCGCGATCGTAAAGAACAGCACAGTCGGCACGACCAGCACCTTTGCCGTCAATCCCGGCTCCGGCGTTTCCACCACTTTCGCTGGCGTTATTTCGGGCACGAATGGCGGCACGCAGGGAAACATCGCGCTGCAAAAAACGGGCGCGGGCGAGTTCACCCTTACCGGCGTGAATACTTATAGTGGCGCCACCACAATCAGCGGCGGAACCCTGACGGCAGACTCGAGCTCGGGAAACGCGCTGGGTTCTACCAGCAGCATCGTCGTTAATTCCGGCGGGACGTTGCTCCTCGCCGGGGCGAACGATCAGATCAACAACGCGGCGACGGTGACGCTCGCCGGCGGCACGTTCAACAAAGGAAACGTTAGCGAAGGCAGCGCGAGCAGTGTTGGAATGGGGGCGCTTACCCTAACCGCCACCGGTTCTCATATCGATTTCGGAACTGGCACGGTCGGTGTCCTGACGTTCGCGAGCTTCACGCCAGGCGCTTACACCTTCCTTATCGACAACTGGACCGGCACCGTGGCCACGCTGGGTGGCGGTTCGACCGATCGGTTGATCTTCGATTCGAATCAAAGTCTCAATCTCAGCAGCTTCAACTTCACCGGCTATGCGCCCGGCGCGATCGAATTCGATCTCGGCGGCGGCTATTACGAGGTCGTACCGGCAGCGGTCCCCGAACCGGCCACTTACATCTCCGGACTCCTGGCTTTGGCCGCGGTGGGGTTTCATCATCGCAAGCAAATCCGGGCGTTATTTCGCCTCCGGATCGCGACGAAATAGCGGCATTTTTTCTGCAATGCACGGCACGGGAGTTGCATCATTAGCCGGGAACAATCTGTATTGGTCCGTCCTGAAGCCGGCCCGCTGCGGATGATCGATTATCTAATTATGAAACCTTTCCTCACGATCCTTTGCAGTTTCCTCTTTTGCTCCTGCGCCGACATGTACGTCACCAAGACCGACGTTGCCGGTGGTTCCACCACCCGGACGGCGGCGACCGATGCAAAAGATTACGGCTCGAAAGGCGTTTTCATGACGACCAGTTGCGGCGTCGGCGCGAGCGCACCCAAAGCGATCTATATCCGGCCCTTTTGTATCGATAACGCAGTCTTCACCGGCGACCAGACCAATTCCGACGGTGAAATGCCGATCCGCAAGGCGCTCACGCCCGTGGAATTTGCCGGCGAATTGAAAGAGCAGCTCGAGAAGATCGCGCCGGCGCGAATTTTGAAGGAATACGAAACGCCGCGAACCGGCTGGCTCGTCGAAGGTGAATTCATGCTCGTGGACGGTGGAAGCCCGGCGGCCCGATTCTTTTTCGGACACGCGGGAGCAGGAGCCTCGCACCTCACTTTGCATGTTCGGGTGACTGATATCGATAAGGGTGTCGTCGTTTACGAGTTCGACATGGCGGGCGGAAGCCGGCTGCAAGGGCGTGCGGGAACTTTGCGCGCCAGCGGTCTTGGCCGTGCCAGGGCATTTGATCTTGTGAATGCGGCCGAGCGCATTTATCTCGTCCTCAGCCCGAATCCCTTCCGTTACGGCACGCGCGCCGACATGGCGTTGCGCTAAAGCTCAACGGTCGGCTTATTGCCTGGACGCGCGAAAGCACGTCCGTCGGTTGACGATTCGTATTCGCCGGTTGCGAACCAAGCCGCGACGATTAAGATGCTGCGGTTTTTCTCACCGTGATCATTTCTCGCCGCTTTTTCATTCCTCTTGTCCTGCTTGCGCTCTGCCTCCCGGCAGGTCGCGCCGTTCACGCCGCTCGCGCCTATGTCATCGCGGATGCGCAAACGGGTTTCGTATTGGAGCAGGCAAATCAGAAAGATAAACGCCAGATCGGAAGCCTGACGAAAGTCGCGACCGCGATGGTGGTGCTCGATTGGGCCGAAAAAAGATCGGGCGACTTGAATCAAATGGCGACGATCCCGCCCGAAGCGTTCGTCGGCACCGGCGAAAATCTGGTCGGCTTTCAACCCGGCGATCGCATCACGCTGCGCGATCTTCTTTACGCCGCACTCGTCCAATCCGATAACGTCGCCGCCTACACTCTGGCGCACCATGTCGGAATTGCGCTCCAGTCGATCGTTCCCGCGACGGGCAACGGTTCGCCGGTCGATCTTTTTGTGAGCCAGATGAATGTCCTCGCCAAGACGCTGCGCATGGACCGGACGCGTTTCCTTAATCCGCATGGGATCGATGCCGACCGGACCATGCCTTACTCGACGGCAGCGGATCTCGTGCGGCTTTCGCGCTACGCGGTAAACAAAGCCGGCTTTCGCTTTTATGTTTCGCAAAAGGAACGTCAGATTGCTTTCACTCGCGGCACTCAGAAAAAGGGATACCTGCTTCGGAACACGAACGAGCTCCTCGGCACGAACGGTGTCGATGGCATCAAAACCGGGCGGACGGCGCGCGCGGGCGATTGCCTGATTCTCTCCGCGCAGCACGAATCGCAAATCATCAAGGAAGGCGGGCGGACGGCCGTGATTCCGAGGCACCTGATCGTCGTCATGCTTGGCAGCACGGAACGTTTCAACGAAGGCGCCCAACTTCTCGCGCGCGGCTGGCAACTCCACGATCAGTGGTCGGCCAGCGGACGGATGATCGATCCGAAGAAAACCCTTTGAGTTTGCGGCAACGCAAATGACCAAGCCTCGTATCGGCGTGTTGACGAGCGGGGGCGATTGCCCGGGCCTGAATGCGGTCCTGCGCGGAGTTGTCCTCGCCGCCGAAAAGCTCGGCTGGGAAGTCCTCGGCTTTCTCGACGGCTTCGAAGGCTTGCTTCCGCCGGGAAACTACCGGCTGCTCGATCGGCGTGCGACGGCCGGCATCATGCCGCGGGGCGGAACAATCATCGGCACGACGAACCGCGGGCACTTCGTGGCGAAAGTTGGCGGAGGCGACCGCGCCGAGGTTGCTGAGCAAGTCATCGGCGATGCGCGCCGCGTCCTGAAAGAACTGGGTGTGGATGGGCTCATCATCATCGGCGGTGACGGGTCGATGGCGACCGCGCTTCAGCTTCAGGTGGCGGGAATCAATTGCATCGGCGTTCCGAAAACGATCGACAACGATTTGGAAGCGACGGCGATGACGTTCGGTTTTGATTCCGCCGTCGCCACCGTGATGGATGCGCTCGATCGCTTGCACACCACAGCTACGAGCCACAAACGAGTGATGGTGCTCGAAGTCATGGGACGCCATGCCGGATGGATTGCGTTGCACGGCGGTCTTGCCGGTGGCGCGCACATTATCTTAATCCCGGAGATTCCTTTCGATTATGACAAGATCGCCGCGGCCTTGAACGCGCGCGCCGATCGCGGAAGTCTTTCGGCCATCGTCGTCGTCGCCGAAGGCGCGAGGCCGCGCGACGGACAGGTGGTGATGCGCGAGAACGAAGAGGGCGAATATCGGCTCGGGGGCATCGGTGAAATCGTGGCGCGTGAAATCGCCGCGCGCACCGGGAAAGAGACGCGCTGCACGGTTCTCGGCCACTTGCAGCGGGGTGGTGCGCCGACGACGCTCGATCGCATTCTCGGAACGCGCTTCGGCGTGAAAGCGGTGAAGTTAATCCACGAAAAACAATTTGGGTCGATGGTGAGCTACCAAAATTATCAAGTGCGGCAGGTTCCGATCGCGGATGCAGTCAACCGCTTGAGACTTGTGCCGCCCGACAGCCAGATGGTGCAGACGGCGCGCGACGTGGAAATATCCTTTGGGGATTAAATGAAAATCGTTTTGGCATATTCGGGTGGACTCGACACGTCGATAATCCTGCGGTGGCTGAAAGAAACCTATGGCGCGGAGATCATCGCTTTTTGCGCCGATATTGGACAGGCCGAGGAACTCGATGGCCTCGAGGCGAAAGCGCTCAGCACCGGAGCAACCAAATGTGTCATCGACGATTTGCGCGAAGAATTCGCACGCGACTTCATCTTTCCGATGCTCCGGGCCGGCGCAATTTACGAAGGCCAATATTTCCTTGGCACGAGCATCGCACGCCCGCTCATTGCAAAGCGCATGGTGGAGATCGCGCGAGCCGAGAAAGCGGATGCGATCGCGCACGGCGCCACGGGGAAGGGGAACGATCAGGTGCGCTTCGAGTTAACCGCGGCCGCGCTCGCGCCCGAGTTGCAGGTCATCGCGCCGTGGCGTGAAGAGCGTTTTCGAAAACAGTTTCCCGGCCGCGCGGAAATGATTGCCTACGCTGCTGCCCAAAATATCCCGGTCGAAGCGAGCGCCGCCAAGCCGTATTCGATGGACCGGAACCTTCTCCACATCAGTTTCGAAAGCGGGATGCTCGAAGATCCGTGGTTCGATGCGAGTTCGGATGAAGCGCGCGGAATGTACAAGCTCAGCGTCTCGCCCGAAGACGCGCCTGACGAACCGGAACATATCGACCTCGAATTCTGCGAGGGAAATTGTTGTGCGGTGAATGGCAAGTCGCTCGCGCCATTGGGCGTGATGGAGAACCTCAACCAGCTTGGTGGAAAACACGGCATCGGCCGTGTCGACATGGTCGAGAACCGTTTCGTCGGGATGAAAGGCCGCGGAGTTTATGAAACGCCGGGCGGCGCCATTTTGCATTTCGCGCATCGCCAAATGGAATCCCTCACCATGGATCGCGAAGTGATGCATCTGCGCGACAGCCTGATTCCGCGATACAGCACGCTCGTTTATAACGGCTTCTGGTTCGCACCCGAGCGTGAAGCGTTGCAGGCGCTCGTGACGGAAACGCAGCGCAACGTGACCGGCCTCATCCGGCTCAAGCTTTACAAGGGCAACATCATCGTGGCCGGCAGAAAAAGTCCGAAGAGCCTCTACGATCCGCAAATCGCAACGATGGAAGGCGGTGGAGCCGCGGCCTACAACCAGAGTGACGCAACCGGATTTATTCGCTTGAATGCATTGCGGTTGAAAGTCCGCGCTGCCGTCGAAGGCAAGGGCGGGTAAGCCGAGCGGCCCTGCCTGCCACGCCGAAGCTATGCGAAGGCGGGTGGGCCGTGTCAGAAAACCACTTGGCTCAGATGGAACTCACCGTAAGTTCTGCACCGCTCCGGACCCCGAAAGCTTCTCCATATGATTACCGTAATGCGCAAACATCACCGGTGGCTGATGATCGTCATCGCGATCCTCGCCATCCCGTTTATTTTCTATTTCAACAAAACGGACATCAGCGCGGAGCGCGCCAGCGACCTGGGCCGCCTCTACGATCGCCCCATCACCCACATTGAATTTCAACGGAACGCGCGCCTTCTAAATCTTTCCCAGCTTCTCGGCCTGACTCTGTGGCAGGAGCTGACGCGTGGCGCGATGAGCGAAGCGGAAGCCTACGCAGATTTTACCTTCAACCGTCTCATCCTCCGCCACGAAGCGGAAGCTCTCGGGATTAAACCGACGCGCGGCGAGATCGTGGCCCTCGTCAGAACGTTGCGCCCCTTTCGCGGTGAAGCCGGAGTTTTCGACATGAGCAAATACACCGAGTTTACGCAGAAGAACCTTCCCGCGATGGGCTTCAACGAGGCGCAACTCGAAGAACTCGCTTCGGACGAAATATCGCTAGCGCGCGTGAAGGATCTGCTCGGGACCGGAGTGCAGGTCGCGGAATCCGAGAGCAAGGAATACTACGAACAGGCCTACGGGAAACTGCAGGTCGCCGTCGTTCGCTTCCGCGAGGAAGATTTTGAAAAAGATCTAAAAATCACGGACGAGGATATCGCCAAATATTACGAGGCGCATAAGGCGCAGTTCAAGAGCGAGGGAAAGCGTCGCGTCGAGTTCGTGACCTTCAACCTGTCCGAGGAAGAGAAAAAATTGGCCGGCAAGGAACGCGTGGATGCGCTTCAAAAGGCCGCCAACCGCGCCAATGATTTCGTCCAGGCAGCTCTCGAAAAAGCCGCGAATTTTGGAGAAGTGGCGGCGAAGTTTAACGTGCCCGTGGCCGCCACGGAGGAGTTCACCGCCGCGGCGCCCGATCCCAAGCTCGCTTCGAACCAGCAGCTCACGCAGTATGCCTTTCAACTTTCGACGCAGGAACCGGTCAGCGACGCGATCCAGGGTCCCGACGGGTTTTATGTTCTCCATTTGATCGGCGGGACCCCCTCCCGGCCGCTTACCTTGGACGAGGCAGAATCAAAGGTCGTCGACGCGATAAAATCCGAGCGGGTGCGCCAATTGGTTTCGAGCAAGGGCGCCGATACCGCGCGCGTGATTCGAGAAGCGTTAAACGCCGGCACGCCTCTCGATAAAGCGGTGGCGCAAATCGGCCTGACCGTAGAGCGGATCCCGCCCTTCTCGATTTTGGAGAGTGCGCCGAAACCGGAGAAAGACAAAGAGCCAAAAGTCGACGCGCCCGATCTGCCGATGATCAAGAATGCGGTGCGCGAGGTGAACCCGGGCGAGTCGACAGACTTCGTCCCGACCGCAAAAGGCGGCCTCGTCGCCGTGGTGGAAAAGCGCGAGCCGGCCGATCCTGCCGGTTACGAGCAGTCCAGAACCGCTTTCGAATCCAATTACATCGTGGCGAAACGCGCCATCATTTTCTACGATTGGTTGCGCGATCGCCGGCAGGCCGCGCGCCTCCAGGTCACGACGGCGCAGTCGTAACCGAGCAAGTTCGAATGCCGACAGTCGAAGAAATCTTCGATGATGCGAACGGCGATCTGGCGATCGGCGAACTGGAGAGCGCGGTCGAAAAATATCGGCAATGCGTGGAACTCGATCCGGCTTTCTTCGATGGCTGGCACGCGCTCGGCATGGCGTTGATGAAGATAGGCCGTTTCCCCGAAGCGATCGAAGCCGGCAAAAAATCCACCGAGCTCCGACCTAACGACCAGATCGGCTGGACGAGCCTCTCGCTCTTCTATAATCGCAACGGCGACATCAAGGAAGCCGAGGCCGCCGGCACGAAGGCCAAGATTCTTTCCTGGGGCGGAAAGATCGCGCAGGAATAAATTCCCTGTAGCCACGGCGCCGTGTCGCCGTGGCTGGGATAACGCCTCGACACAGCGAGGCGACTACAGTTTACCAAATATTCACCCGCTGGTCGGCCGGGCGGATCATCGCGGAGCCATCCGGAATCTCGAAGGCCTTCTGGAATTCTACGAAGTTCGAGAGCGGTCCGATTGTGCGGAAACGCCCTGGCGAATGCGGATCGGTATTGAGACGCAACTTCAGATCTTCATCGCGCTGGTTGTTCCGCCAGATCTGAGCGAACCCGAGGAAGAATCTTTGCTCGGGCGTGAACCCGTCGATCTTCGGTTGCGGACCTTTCTTGGCGTTCGCTTTTTGCAGTGCCATGTAGGCCAGCTTCACCCCGCCGATGTCGGCGATGTTTTCTCCCTGCGTAAGTTCGCCATTGATATGCATCCCGGGCAGCGGTTCGTAGGCTGCATATTGCGAGACAACTACCTTGCGCCGCGCGTCGTAGGCGTCAGCCGAAGCTTTCGACCACCAATCACGCAGGTTTCCGACCGCGTCGAATTGCCGGCCCTGATCGTCGAAGCCGTGCGTCATTTCGTGTCCGATCACCGCGCCCATTCCGCCGTAGTTCACGGCGTCGTCCGCCTTCGGATCGAAGAACGGCGGCTGCATGATGCCCGCCGGGAACACGATCTCATTCATGTTCGGGTTGTAGTACGCGTTCACCGTGGGCGGCGACATGCCCCACTCGGTGCGATCAACCGGCTTCCCGATTTTCTTGAACTGCCGATCGACTTCGAACATGTCGCCGCGCAGAACGTTCTGCGCGTACGAGTTGCGATCGATCTTCAACGCCGAATAATCCCGCCACTTGTCGGGGTAACCGATCTTCACCGTGAACGCCGCGAGTTTCTTGAGCGCTTCCTGTTTTGTCGGCTCGTCCATCCACTCGAGCGTCTTGATCCTGTCGGCCAGCGCCTCCCTGAGGTTGTTCACCATCTCGAGCGCGCGCGCCTTTGCTTCCGGCGGGAATTTCTCCGCCACGTAAAGTTTCCCGAGGGCTTCGCCCAGTTCTTCGTCGGCCTTGGTCACGACGCGTTTCCAGCGCGGCTTGATCTGCTTCGTTCCACGCAGCGTCGCTTCATAGAAACGGAAGCTCTCGTTCACGAAGTCGCTCGATAGCATCGGCGCCGTGCCGCGCACCAGGTGCCAGCGCAGATACGCCTTCCAATCATCCACCGAGGTGGTCTTGAAAACTTCGTTCGCGGCTTTGAAGAAATCCGGCTGCCCGACATTGATGTCGCCGGGATTGGTCAGCTTCAGCTCTTTGAAATAATCTGCCCAGCTGAAATCCGGCATGATCGCCTGGAGCTCCGCCGGTTTCATCTTGTTATAATTCTTCTGCGGATCGCGCAGCTCCACGCGGGTGCGGGCCGGTTTCGCGAGCGAAGTCTCCAGCGCCATGATCTTTTTCGCGTCCGTCGCTGCCTGGTCGGCCGGCGCGCCCGCGAGCGTCAGCATTTTTGTGACGTGCTCCACATATTGGTCGCGGAGTTTCTTCGAGGCTTCGTCTTCCTTCGTGTAGTAATCGCGGTCCGGCAGGCCGAGTCCGCCCTGGTAAGCCTGGGCGATCACGCGCGTGCTGTCCTTGTCATCCTGGCCGGAGATGAATCCGAAGAAGGCACGCAATCCCATCGAATGGAAATGCCCGATCTCCTTCAGGACATCCTTGCGGTCTTTCATCGCGTCGATCCGCTTGAATTCGTCTTTGAGCGGCTCCGCTTTTGCGGCGTCCACGGCCGACTCGTTCATTCCGCTCGCGTAGAAGTCGCCCACTTTTTGCACATCGGCAGCGGGCGCTTTTTCCTTTGGTTTTTTGGCGTCCTTCGGTGCGTTGCCCGCGGCCTTTTCCGCGATCTCGTGCAACGCGTCGTTGTTCTTTTCCGCCAGCTCGTTGAACGAAGCCCAGCGCGAAAACTCCGGCGGGATCGGATTGTTCTTCACCCACCCGCCATTCGCGTAGAGATAGAAATCGTCTCCCGGTTTCACCGAGGTATCCATGTTCTTGGGATCGAGCGGCGGCGGATTTTTTTCCACCTGCGGCTTCGCCGCTGCGTCAGCCGACGTGTTGGGAGCTATCGTCGGACTTTGTCCAGCAGCCGGCGGAGGAGGTTGCTCAGCCGGCTTCTTCGCGGGCTCCTTAATGGTCGGCGGTTTGTCGGCGTCTTTGGCTGCTGGCGATTTGTTCGGTTCCGTTTGCGCGAGCAAATTGCCAGCTGCCAGCAACCCAGTGAGTAGAAGAGAGATAGGCTTTAGCATCCCGGACTGAACGGCGAAACCTTGCGCTTGTCCAATAGAGGCGTGCCGAAAAGAGAGGGAACCTGGTCGCCTTATGGCATTTTTCCTGCATGTTTCAGCGTATGATCGCCCCGCGACTTTGCGCCTTTGCCATCGCGGGCCTTCTCTCTCTGTCGCTCGCTTCCACTTCTCTCGCGAAGTCCAAGCGCGCGGCGAAATCACCCCAACCCTCCGCCACCCCGGCGGCAAAACCGACTGCCACGCCGAGCCCTGATTGGCAGGTCATCAAAGTCGGGCCGCGCGATTATCTGAGCGCGGATAACATCGCAAAATTCTACAAGCTTCTCGGCAACGTGGAATCAGGCGGCAAAACCGTTGTCCTCAATAACGGCCGCAACCAGCTCCAGCTCACCCTCGATAGCCGCGAAGCGATCGTGAACGGCGTTCGCAATTGGCTTTGCTTCCCGGTCATCGCGAAGGACGACAAGTTCCTCGTCTCGCGCATCGATCTGGCGAAAACCATCGAGCCGCAATTGCGTCCGCAGATGATCCAGCAAAAGGCGAAGGTCCAAACTATCGTGCTCGATCCCGGCCACGGCGGTTTCGACAAGGGCGCGGCCAATGCTTTTGGCAACGAGAAGACCTACGCGCTCGATATCGCGCGCCAGCTTCGCCCGCTTCTGCAAGCGAAGGGATTCAAAGTCATCATGACTCGCGAGAACGACGTCTTTATTCCGCTCGAAGTCCGCGCGCGGATCGCTAACGCGACCAAGGATTCCATCTTCGTCAGCATCCATTTCAATGCCACCGACGCGAACCGCGAGGCGACTGGCTTCGAGATTTTCTCGCTCACCCCGCGTGGCGCTCCGTCCACCGCCGACGATTGGCTCGCGCTCAGCTTCGCCAACATGCAGGCCGGCAGCGCCGTGGACGCGCAAAGCTTCGAGCTGTCCGCCGTGGTTTATCACTCCATGCTCGGCCACATCCCGGAATTCGATCGCGGCATCAAGCGCGCCCGCTTCGCCGTGCTTCGGCACACGAAAATTCCCGCCATCCTCGTCGAGGGCGGATTCCTCACTGAAACTGGCGACAGCAAACGGATCGCCGATCCGGCGTGGCGAAAAAAACTCGCGGAATCAATCTGTGTCGGACTCGAGAGTTACCGCAATCTCGTGGAAAAAAAGCAGCGCCCGATGCTTGTCGCCGATTATCGCGCTCAGGACGCCGGCCAAATCACGCTCGTCGACTTGATGCAACCTCCGTCGCGCCTCGAGAGTTCACCGCCTTCCACGATTATCCCCGTCACGAATCCCGCGACCAACTCCACGCCCGCCCCCGAGCGCGAACCGTAAAGGTTCGCGGGGCGAGGATAGAGGATTGAGAATAGAGGATAGCGTCGCCGCATCTTTCTCCGCCATTCTCCATCCTCTATCCTCCATTCTCGCTTCTGCTCTCCATCCTCGCTTTCTCTGTTGACCCCGCCAGCCGTCGTTTCCTACTCTCCGGCGTCAACTAACCGAAAGGACCCAATGAAAAAGTATATCACCTATGCAATGACCCTCTTATTCGCCACGATCGCTGTTTCGATGGCCGCGCCGGACAAGGACGCGATAATCGCCAACGAGAAAGCAGCCTGGCAGGCATTCAAAGATAAGAAGACCGACGACTTCAAGAAGCTGGTCTCAGCCGATCTCGTCGCGGTTTATGCCGACGGAATCATGGACATGAAGGCGGAGCTCGATGCGATGGCCAAGACCACCATGACATCGTTTTCCCTGAGCGACTTCAATGTCACCATCACCGATGCCGATACGGCCATCATTTCCTACAAGGCCAAGATTCAAAGCAAAATGGGAGACCAGGATAATTCAGGCGATTTCTATGCCGTCTCGGTCTGGCAAATGAAGAACGGAACATGGCAGGCCATTCTTCATTCGGATATGAAACAGGCCAAGGCCGCGACGAAATAATCGGGCTGTCGCGAAAATGCATTCAAGCGGCGCGCTCAAGCAGGGCGCGCCGCTTTGTATTTCCCCTTCTACTTCCTACTTTCTAATTCCTAATTTCCACATATCCTTTCTTCGTTGCGGGGGAGCCGAGATGGCTGAGACGTCCTAGACGAACCCCTTGAACCTGATGCGGGTAATTCCGCCGAAGGGAGCGAGGAGTCCGAGGTCCGAAAGCGGACCGCCAGTTTCTCAGCCATGCGTTTCTCGCGCATGGCTTTTTGTTTTATGACTCAGAAAAAACGAATCAGGAAACCAGGAAACCAGGAATTGATCCTGGATTCATCCTTCATGGCTTCCTGGTTTCCAGATTCATCCCTCTGCTTATGAGCGAACACGGCAACTCCAACGGCTCAGTTTCAGCCAATCCCGAAAATCCTGTTTCAACTCCTCTTCCCAATTCCCGCAAGGTCTATCTCGCCGGCGAACTGCATCCCGACATTCGCGTCCCGTTCCGCGAAATCTCTCTCGCGCCGACCAAAACAATGAACGGCGAGATAGAGGTGAACGAGCCCGTGCGCGTGTACGACACCAGCGGTCCCTGGGGCGACGTCGATCAACAGCTCGACGTCACCGAAGGCCTGCCCGCCTTGCGCGCCGATTGGATCCGCGCCCGCGGCGACGTCGAAGAGATCGAAGGACGACGCGTCACCCCAATCGACGACGGATACCTCTCCGTTTCGCATGCCGAAAGTTCGGCCAAGCGAAACGGAAGTAGGAAGTATGAAGTAGGAAGTAGGAAACTGGAGCGCAAGCCGCTGCGCGCCAAGCCCGGCAGTTGCGTGACGCAACTAGCCTACGCGCGCCGCGGCATCATCACCCCGGAGATGGAGTTTATCGCGATCCGAGAGAATCTCGGGGTCGCAAGGCAGAAGGAAGAATTAAGAATTAAGAACGGGAACGGCATTGAACCCCCGACACGATTCCGCAACGAGCTCGCCTTCGCGCACCCGGGCGAATCTTTCGGCGCCGCAATTCCCAAAGAGATAACGCCAGAATTTGTGCGGTCGGAGATCGCTCGCGGCCGCGCCATCATCCCGGCCAACATCAACCATCCCGAATCCGAGCCGATGATCATCGGCCGCAATTTCCTGGTAAAGATCAACGCCAACATCGGCAACAGCGCCGTCGCGTCGTCGATCGAGGAAGAAGTAGAGAAAATGCGTTGGGCCACCAAATGGGGCGCCGACACGGTGATGGATCTTTCCACCGGCAAAAACATTCACGCCACCCGCGAATGGATCATTCGCAATTCGCCCGTGCCCATCGGCACCGTCCCGATTTATCAGGCGCTCGAAAAAGTCGGCGGCCGCGCCGAAGAGCTGACTTGGGAAATTTATCGCGACACCCTCATCGAACAGGCGGAGCAGGGGGTCGATTACTTCACCGTCCATGCCGGGGTGCTTCTGCGTTACATCCCGATGACCGCGCGGCGCGCCACCGGCATCGTTTCGCGCGGTGGCTCGATCATGGCGAAGTGGTGTTTGTCGCATCACCAGGAGAGTTTTCTCTACACTCGTTGGGACGAGATCTGCGAGATCATGGCCGCCTACGACGTCAGCTTTTCCATTGGCGACGGCTTGCGTCCCGGCTCCATCGCCGACGCGAACGACGAAGCGCAGTTCGCCGAACTGTTCACGCAGGGCGAGCTGACCCAGCGCGCCTGGAAACAGCATGTGCAAGTGATGAACGAAGGCCCCGGCCACATCCCCATGCACATGATCAAGGAGAACATGGAGAAGCAACTCGAGTGGTGCGGCGAAGCGCCGTTCTACACGTTAGGCCCTCTCACCACCGATATCGCGCCCGGCTACGATCACATCACCAGCGCCATCGGCGCCGCCATGATCGGCTGGTACGGCTGCGCGATGCTTTGCTACGTCACTCCGAAAGAACATCTCGGTTTGCCGAACAAAAAGGATGTGAAGGACGGCGTCATCGCCTACAAGATCGCCGCGCACGCCGCCGATCTCGCGAAAGGCCATCCCGGCGCCCAATACCGCGACAACGCGATCTCCAAAGCCCGCTTCGAGTTCCGGTGGGAAGATCAATTCAACCTCTCGTTAGACCCCGAGACCGCCCGCGAGTTCCACGACGAGACCTTGCCGCAGGAAAGCGCCAAGACCGCGCATTTCTGCAGCATGTGCGGTCCGCACTTCTGCTCCATGAAGATCACGGAGGATGTTAGGAAGTACGCAGCGGAACAAGGCTTGGCCGAATCGGAAGTAGTGGAATCGGGACTACAGGCTAAGGCCAAAGAGTTTGCAGAAAAAGGCTCCGAGCTATACGCGAAAGCGTGATTCACTTGGAGGGATGCGCTCCGCCGCGTCCAAAATTCCTGTGGCGGCAAAGGCGGGCGACCGCTGCATTTCCTCAATCCGCAATTATGTCTGACGTCCCGACTTCTCCGCGTCCGCCACGCCGGCCGCGTTATCGCGGAAAGAACCCGCGTCGTTTCGAGGAAAAATACAAGGAGCGCGATCCGCAGCGTCACGGCGACACCATCGCAAAGGTTCTCGCCTCGGGGAAAACTCCCGCCGGCACCCATCGGCCCGTCATGGTGCAGGAGATTCTGGACGTGCTTGCTCCGGGACCGGGCGCGATCGCGGTGGATTGCACGCTGGGCTATGGCGGGCATGCCCAGGAGATTCTGGCCCGGATTTCCCCCGGAGGGCGACTGTTCGGGCTCGATGCCGATCCGATCGAACTGCCCAAAACCGAGGCGCGCCTGCACTCGTTAGGTTACGGACCGCAAGTGTTCAGCGCGCATCGCAGTAACTTCGCGGGACTACCCCAGGTCCTGGCGAAAGCACGGTTGACGGGCGCGGATCTCATCCTGGCTGACCTCGGCATTTCCTCCATGCGGATCGACGATCCATCGCGAGGCTTCTCCACGAAACACGAGGGACCGCTCGACATGCGGATGAATCCCGCGCGCGGGCCATCCGCCTCTGCCTACCTGCGCGGCATCGATGCCAGCAGGCTCGCCGAACTTCTAGAAGAAAACTCCGACGAACCGCAAGCCGAGCGACTGGCCGCCGCGCTGGCCGGCAAACCTTTCCCGACCACGCTCTCGTTAGGCTCCGCCATCCACGCTGAGCTCTCCCGCTTCTCCGAAGAAGCCGTCGAGTTGACCGTTCGCCGTGTTTTGCAAGCGCTCCGCATTGCTGTGAATGACGAGTTCTCCGCGCTCGATGCGTTCTTGCGCCAGCTCCCTTCGTCTCTGAACCCTGGTGGCCGCGTAGCGATCCTCACCTTCCATTCCGGCGAAGATCGCCGGGTAAAGAAATCCTTCGCGAACGGTCGAGACTCGAATCTGTATTCGCAAATTTCCGGCGAAGTCATTCGCCCCAGTGCCGCGGAACGAAACGCAAATCCTCGTTCCTCTTCCGCAAAACTAAGATGGGCCCAGCGCGCCGCCCTTAGCCGCTGACCGACCCTGCCACGCCGTAGCCTTACCGAAGGCGGGTTTCCTACTTCCTACTTGCGCCGTCATCGGCTCGCAGCCTTTTCGCACCGCTCGAGCAGCCGCGGCGCCTCCATCCGCTCCGCCCACGCTGCGAACGCCGGCGTCGCTCCGCGCCAGCGCAGCGTCTCGACTTTCTTAAAGAGCGGCGCATCGGTGCGCAGCGTCGCGAGTTTCTTGAAGAGCAGCGCGAGATCGCGCTGCTCGCCGAGAATGTCCGGCGGGAAATTTTCGATCGGACCGTGCCGGTTTAAAAGGTGAGCGGCCGTCTTGGCACCGACCCTAGGGATGCCGGGGTAGCCGTCAGCCGCATCGCCCACCAGCGCGAGCAGGTCCGGAATGAGTGGCGGATCGACACCGAATTTTTCGCGTATGCCGGCGGCATCGCGAATGATATTGCGCCGGCCATCGATCTGCACCACGCGCGTACCCCGCACGCACTGCGCCAGATCCTTGTCCGGCGTCCAGATGGCGACCTTCTCCACCCGCTTGTCCTTGGACGCGATATGCGCGGCCGAAGCGAGCGCATCATCCGCCTCAAGCTCGATCATCGGCCAGACGACAACGCCCATCGCCACGAGCGCCTCCTCGAGCGGATGGAACTGCTTGAGCAGCGCGCGCTCGATGCCGGCACCGGTCTTATATCCCGCCCAAAGCCGATTCCGAAACGACTCGATCACGTGGTCGGTGGCCACACCGAGGTACGTGTCGCCGTTCTCGATCATTTGGAGCACGCCCTGAAGCACACCGACGACGGCGCCGTAAGGGCGGTCCACGCCTTTGTTGAATCGGCGCAGCCCGTAGAAATGACGGAAGAGTTCGTAGGTGCCGTCGATTACGTGAATGATCATTTCTCTGGCGTTTGCAGTTGAAAGGCGGTCAGCCGCATCCTTGCCTGCCAGCCGCGTAAGGCGAAGCCATTTAGTAAGCTGTAGCCGCGGTCCCGCCGTCGCGGGATCGCCGCGTCAGTTCTTGTTCCGGGGAGCGCACGCGCGTCGCGTGCTGGTTTCGGCGCCCTCGCCGAAGCGAACTTTGATTTACGCGCTCGCTGCGTCGAGCCGGCCTTTGCCGGAATTCATGGCGACAAAGCGCCGTGACTACAGTATCGCCTTCCCTCTTTCATCCGACTTGCGGTCAGCGCAGCAACTTCTCCGGGAAGTGCGCGGTCTGTTCGCGTCGCAGAATGCGCTGCTGACGCCAGCGTAACATCGGGCCGGGGTTCGTCGGGTCCCAGCCTTTCGGATTCGGCAGGACCGCCGCCAGCATGGCCGACTGCTCCCGCGTAAGACCGCGCGCGCTGACCCCGAAATAATGCTGCGACGCGGCTTCGACCCCATAGATCCCGCGCCCTATCTCGATCACGTTCGCGTACAGCTCCAGGATGCGCCGCTTCGGCAACAGTAACTCCATCCAGATCGTGTAGTACGATTCTAGACTTTTCCTGATCCAGGAGCGGCCCTGCCAGAGGAAGATCGACCGCGCGCATTGATTCGTGATCGTGGAAGCTCCCCGAACCGGTTTCCCTTTCCGCTTCGCTTCCTTCACCGCGAGGTCCATCTCCGTCCAGTCAAACCCATCGTGCTGGAAGAATCGCTGATCCTCCGATATCCAAAGATGCTTCAGGAACATCTCCGGAATCTGCGCCAACGGAACCCAGCGATAACGCAACGGCGCCTTCGCCCCGCTCGCTGACACCTGCTCGATCCACATCGGCAACGTTCGCGGCGGATTAACGAACCGCACGGCCGCCACCTGCATCGCCGGAATGAGCAGTAAAACCACCACCGGAATCCAAACCCACCTCCACCATCGGAAAAAACCGCGTCGAGGAAGTCTTTTACCGGCGTTACCGCGTCGGCGAACCGTTTTACGTGGCGTCTTTGACATCGTGCGCCAAGAGACTGTGTTAGGACCGAAGCGCAACAAAATGCCATGACGCGGTCTGGATATTCGATTCACCTTCTTTCCGTGTGGTTTCCCTTGCCAACCCCCGGTCGATCCCGCTAGACATTGCGGCCTCAGTTAGACCCTCAACGTTTGACGAGATTCACGAACTGGCCCCTTTCCCCTTGCAACCGTTCTTACGATATGAAGTTCATCGGGATTGATCTTGGAACGACAAATACTACGTGTGGGGTAGCGGAGCTGTCTCCTGACGGTAGTATAATGTTCCGTCAGCTTCCGATTTCACAGCCTCAGATTGATGCCACTTCGCGTGAGGTGTCTTGGAACGACTCGCCGATCCTTCCATCCACCGTTTGGCTCGCCGAAGGTAACAGTGTCTTCACCGGCGCCCTCTGCGTTGATTATGCAGACATCATCTCCGAGCACGCTGAATCACGGGTTGTTCACGGTATCAAGAGTGAGCTCGCCAATCGTCATTGGGCGCTAACGCACAACGGTGAGGATTATAGGCCGGCTGAAATTTCCTCGATCATACTCCGAACAGTCTGGAATGCGATCTGCGCGGAGAACTTTCCTGAAATCAACGGCATCGTCATTACCATTCCCTCATCCTTCTCCTCCACGATGCGCCGTGAGACATTGCGCGCTGCGAGAATGGCAGGTCTACCTATGGACCGAGTGTCGCTCTTGGACGAGCCGATCGCGGCACTGTTCAGCGAATACAGCGACGTCAATGTTCCCTTTAAGACTATCCATACAGACCAGCCGATCCTCGTTTTCGACATGGGAGGCGGTACTGTTGACGTCACCGTCCTGAAAATCCGGCCGACCGATCGGGTGGTAAACGTTCTCTCCACCTCCCGCTACAATCAAGTGGCCGGCGACGACCTCGATCTTGAGATCGCTACATACTTGTGGCAGCGATTGCATCCCCTCATTCAAAGCGTTGTCCCGTCCCTGTCGCGAACTTCGGCACTCGCGCTACTGCGCGCCGGCGAGGCATTGAAGTTGGAAGTGAATAAGAAGATCGAGCCGATCCGGTATGGTAATGCCAAAGATTTGTGCGCAGCATGTCGCAAGAGGAACGACACGCTGACAGCGGCCTTCGATCTGTTGCTCGATTCGACTGCAAGGCCGGAGTTGTCGATCCCTATCGCCGACATTCTTGATCTCGTGCTCCCCTTCATCGCAAGGGATGAGGTTGAAAATAATTACGAACGCAACATCTTCACGCCGATTCGCCAAGCGCTTGAGTCTGCGGGACTGGAGCCAAGCGACATCAGTCAAGTCTATCTCGTTGGTGGTGGCGCCAACTTCCAGCCCGTCTATCTCGAGTTGCGAAGTTATTTCTACAATCTGTCCCGGGCGCTCGATGCTACTTATGCGGTTTCGGCTGGTGCGGCCCGGTTCGCAGCCGCCGCGCACTCTGGTTGGCGAGTCTCTGAGACCACAAGCGAGCGAATCTACGTGCGCCGCGATGGTGAGTCATTCCTGGAGGTGCTGCCGGATAAGCTTCCGGTTCCTTCGCAGCCGATGGCCCCGCCGAGGCCCTTGGAAGGAAACGATACGATCGAGATGCAGGAAGAAAGCCGCTACCTTCGTTTAGAGTTTTTTAAAGGATCGCAGGTCGATGATCCGCAGATGAGTCCTGTGTATACCGCCACACTTCGCTTCCAAAAGCCGCTCAGGAAAGCCACGGTCGTGCACTCGCTAGTCGGTCGCATCGATGAAAACAAGATCTACAGATTCGAGATCGGGTTGACTGAACCCAGCGGCAGGAAGGTCTCGACAACCTTGGAATTTAGCGCCGACTCGGACACCCAGCTCACACCGGACAGCGGGCCGCGATACCAGCTCAACAGCCTCACGTCACTCGCCGAAATATTCCAGCGCGAACCTCTGCGAAAGCGGCTGACCACGCGTATCGGCAGTTCGCGAGTCAGTTTTGTTCCGTCAAGTACGCCCGCTTCTGTGATGGCACAGGCTACGCCCATGGAATCGCTGCTTGCCGGCAGGAATGCAATCCTGCGAGCCATGAACGAGTCATGGGCAGACGCATATATTGGCGATAAGTATCTGCCGACGCGCCTGCGCGCGACGTTGGCGGAATTACAGAGGTTCAGGGTCATTCCGGGTGTCGCTCCCATTGAAGAGCCGCACCTTGAGCTGGTTGACCTCTATAAGTTGTACGATGTCACGGTCATACGGTCGCTGCTAGATCATTCTTTTCTTCTTTACGGGACTCGCGATCTGGAAGGAAAATTTGGCCCTATCGTTGATGCCCTCGCTGAAGACCTCGCCGCTCACCCGGAGCGCGTGCCGATCCTGCTCGCGGAGCTCAATCAAAATGCGGACAGCGCGTTCGATGTCACCCGCAAGTTGGTCGAGATATTTCTCGGCGCTACGCAGAATGTCCCAAGAATAGATGAGTCGATTCTGCAAAACCCAGACTTTAGCGTGCCATTCAAATTCACGGCTGCGAAACTGTTGGGTAATCTGGAGGATGTCCCTTTGCAGCTCTTGAAGCTTCTCAAGCAGCTTGGAAACAGGCTCAACTCCGACGAGTTCGACTGGAAGGCCCGTCCGATTATCGCTGCTCTCGCGGAGACAGGGACGAACGGGTTCAAGGCAGCTTTGGATGCGTTCGATCAGGATAAACTTGGTCACGCGGGTCCTCTTGTCCTTGGCAGTTTTGGTATGGAGTTTGGTAAGTGGGCCGTCGAACAAAAGGAGCTTCCCGCCCGCTATGTACCCGCTCTCTTTCAGGCGCTGCTCCGCATCCGATCGCGCACGCTTGTTGACCAATTGGTTTTCCGTTTGCTCGATGAATGGTATTGCGACCCGGAGGTCGCACAGAAGGTAAACGAAGGACACCAGAGATTGCAGAGTCCAAAAGTTTATGAAAAACTGACCAATCAGAGCACTCGGAACCTTGTCGCCAGTCTCGGTCGCGGTGCCCCTGCCCGCAAACGGAACCTGACTTTGGACGTTCGAGAGGCAGCAGTAAAGCGGAATGAATCTTACCTGCTTTCCTTGCAACGCAATGAGGCGCTCTGCAATGCGATAGCGGATGCCCTGGTGAGTAATGTCGATGACTTGGCGGCAGCCCTTCTGATCGACTTCTCGACGAAGGGAAACGAGCGCTTCCGACGTATTTTACTTGGGCAGCTTTTAAGGCGCCACTTGTTCAAGAGGTTGAATGTGTCACGCCAGCGATTGATCCTCGAATGGCCTATCACGAAACAAATGGCCTCAATCCAGATGCTTGAGAGGATTTTAGAGGAATGTGAGGCAGAACTGCACCCGTTCGTGAATAGAATGATTTTCGAGAAGAACCAGGCCGCCAGACAATGAATCCCGAAGCAAATAATGGTGGGATATCAAATCAAAAGACCACCGTCATTACTAATACTCGAACAAGTTTCTATTAGGATTGGTAAAACTTAACCAACAACACGAAGCAGACCACATGTCACGATATCGGCTGGAGAATTTCAGACAGAACGTCGCGCGATTGCTGGACTATCTCAGGAGAAACGACCCGCGGAATCTTTGCGCTGTCTTCGATGTCGGCACCAAAGCCACGAAATTGCTAGTTGGACCAAAGAAGCCGCCGACCCGGGAAACGTGGAATAGCTCCGCCTTTTTCAATGACGGCCAGTTGTTTCCTCTTGGATCGGATTTTGACGTGTGGAAGAACCGACTAGACATCAAAAGCAGTGGGGCTTTGGAAGGTGTCTGTTATTTCGTCGAGACATACCGAAAAGTTCTGAGCGAGGTAGGCATGCCGGTTGAAAACATGCACGGAGTTGGCACTGCGGTCTTCCGATGGATGAACAATCAGGAGGAGGTCGTCAATCACATACGCAAGTATGCAGGGGTCGATATTCACATCCTGAAAGCCTACGACGAGGCCTACCTGTCGGGCCGCTCGATTTTTCACACCTATACATTCGGAGCGAGCGACCGGGATGCCCTCGGTGACGACGACGTTATCATTCTCTTTGATCAGGGAGGGGGATCGACAGAGGTCTCGTATTTTCGTCCTAAGGGTGTCTTAAAGGGAGAGCTCGACTCCCTGCACGAATTCGGGACGGTATCTCTACAGAGAATGTTCTTCGAGCTTCCCGGCAACAAAAATGACGAGCGGCTCGATCCGACGAAAAACAGAAACAAAATTTCGACGCAATTCGGCCGCGTTAGGGAGGCTCTCGTCGAACGCGTTGCCGCATGGCCCGGTTTTCCGGAACTTCGCCGCGACAACGTGAAGATTCATGCGTACGGCATGGGAACGGCCCTCAGTAAATGCCTAAGGGGGGGCAACATCTTCAACCAGCACAATCGCGTGCTAACAAATCGCGAGATGGACGAAACGCTTGCCGGACATTGCTTGGATCTGGATGGGTCATCGCAACAGGTTAGAACTCTTTTTGCCGCTGTGGAAGAGGAACAGGTCACAGGAGGCAAGGCCATCAGCGATAAGCTGGTCATGTTGTACGGCCTGCCTGTCTATCAGCAGCTTCTGTTAAAGTTCAGTCTCGATCGCCTGCGGTTTGCCGGCTTCGGCCTCCGCTACGGTGCGTATTTTGCGGTTTGCTATGGCCAGAAGCTGAATAATTTGGACGAGTCGAAAGACGAGAATAGGTCGAACAGACAGGTCGCGAGTGAACCCATCAAAGTCTTTTTGTCTCATCCTAGTGCGGACAACAAACTGGCGAAGCAGATCGCCGAAGATCTCCAACAAGCTGGAATCGACGTTTGGCTCGATGAAGCTGAAATCCTAGTCGGCGATAGGATTATAGCGAAAATCGCGGAGGGGATAAGCAAGTCGCAGTTTCTTGCCGTCATGCTTAGCAAGAAGAGCCAGGAGTCGAATTGGGTGGAGAAGGAGGTAAGCGTGAAATTGACCGAAGAAATCAACTCCCAAAAGACCTGCGTTCTTCCAATAAGGCTCGACGACTGTAAGTTGCCTTCATTTCTCGCAGACAAGGCTTACGCTGATTTTAGAACCGACTATAAAAGCGGATTGAGGGACCTTATACGGGCGATTAACTCATGTAAGTGACCCGCGCCCAATGGTAGAGCAGCGGCGGCCGAATCCCAAGCTCGGCCGCCACCTTGGCCGCACTGCGGCCACTGGCGCGCCATAACTCCAGCGCTTGTTGCTTATTTTCCTCGGTGTAACTCGCCCTCTCGCGAGCCGGCTTCGATATCTGTGTTTTCATCGGGTTCCTCGGGTTTTTGACCCTTAGCCCACTGTCCGTCAAATCAGGGCAACCCCACTCTGACCCCCTCTTGTGATTTCATTGGGGGTGGGCCAGTCAAATCGCCAGTCCGGGCTCGCCTTCGAGAACCGATGTTCTTAGCTGTGGGCGCTCTCCGCTCTTCCACAGGGAAGCAGTGTGTAATACCCGATACCTGATTGGCCCGCCGTCCGGTTTTTCGCTCCGCGCAATGGGACGCGGGATGCAGACAAACTCGGTGCGCATCTCATCTGCCGACAATCGGACCTTCGCATATCCGTGTCCTCCAAGATCGACGAACTCGAGGTGCGGAGCCAGATCGGGGTTGGAGAGCGACCGGGCGCGCTTCAGGTCGAAGCTCTTTGCATATTCGAGGCACGAACGGACGCCGTGCTTCAGCAGCATGTTGAAAGTCCAGTCCGGCTTCGCGCCCGCCTCCTTGTCAGCAAGGAACAGCGATCGGAGCGGAGCGTCCTTCTTAAGATTGTGCTCATAGGCCTCCATGGGGCAGGGCCGGTGAGTAACGCGCCGACGAAGCTCAAGCCGACCGGCTCGAACTTGCCGGGCGGAAGTTCCGCCGTCGCATATCCGGCCCAGAAGCTGTACGGCGAGGAGGGGTCAGAGCTTACTATTGACAATTTGTGACGAAAGAAGCTCCGACCCCCTCGAATGCCCCGGGACGTTGCAGTTGCCCCGGCAAAAGCCTTCATGGTAGACTTTGTCTCATGCCAGCATCGGCTGTGTCTGAGTATCTCGCGGCGCTCCCCGCGGATCGCCGTGACGCGCTGAACGAAGTTCGCCGGGGAATCAACCGCGCCCTGCCACCGGGATACAAGGAAGGCATCCACCTCGGCATGATCAGCTGGTTCGTTCCGCTGTCCACACGCGCGCACCCGCCAAGAAGACCCGCCGCGACGAGCAGGCCTCGCACAGTAAAACTCAAGCTGCAAACTTGCTGCTATACGTGACTCACGTATAGCAGCGTCCTTCACTTCTTTGGTTTCGCCTTGTATCTCGATCGCTCCCGCGATGCTCGACCGCTACCTCGCGGCTTAACCGGCCATGTCGCTCATCCCCCTTAGCTCCATTCTTCACCGCGGACTTATTTGCGCTGCTCTTTGAAAGTCAGGCCGCTCCTTCACCCGCGTTACGGCCTTTGCCTATCAGCGCCCTCGCCGCCCGGTAATTGGCCATGTGCTCCTCCGCGGACACGCGCGCCGCGGTGCGGCCGACCGGGCGATTGTCACGGCTTCTGCGCTGAACGAGCAGGAGCGCACAAGCTGCGCCAACTTCACGCTGCGCATGAGACATCCGCGTCCTTTGGCGCGTTCCACTTCCACTCGCCAAGCCTCGTGTGTCGAGTGCCAGGTCCTTCGCCAACGCCTCATCGACCTGGCGATTGGGCGCGATCCCAGGCGGCTTTGGCCAGGCGGGCAATGATCGCATCCCGCGTGTCATCATTGGCGGCGGAATCGGAGACGAACGCGGCCACGGCCAGGTGTCGGCCATCGGGCAGAGTGATAATGCCGATGTCGTTGGTCGCAGAGGTGATGCCGTTGCGCGTGCCGCCGGTGCCGGTCTTGTGCGCGACTACGGTTCCAGCAGGCAATTCGCCTTTGAGGCGTTTCGCGCCCGGGATGGCTTCGGTCATCAACTTCAGCAGCAGGGCTTGGCTTTCCCGCGAGAGTTTTCTCTGAGATTGCAAGGCCACGAGGAGGGCGAGCGCCCCTTTGGGAGTCGCCCAGTTTCGATACTGCGTTTCCCAGTCGCGGCCGATTTCCTTCTCAGAGTTAACAACCTGGATGTCCGGCACCTGAATTTCCTCCAGGAAGGCCATGATACTGCCCGGACCGCCGATGAGTTTCATGAGCACATCGCTGGTACTGCCATCGCTCTCGCAAATGGTGTAGCGGAGAAGTTCCGCGATGGTCAGCTGGGTACCGTCCGGATATTTATCGCGCACCGGGCTATACATTCCCTTTCGCACGAAATCGGTCGGCTCGACCTTCACTCGCTGATCGAGCTTCAGCTCTCCGCGATCAACGCGCTACAAGACCGCCATCGAGATCGGCAGCTTGTAAACGCTATGCATCGGGAAATGCTCATCGCCGTGCAGGTCCGCCGTTTCGCCCGACTCGAGGAGCTGGGCCGCGACGCCGACGCGCCCTTTGGCCGCGGGAGCAATCTTTTCGAATTGGCTTGGCAAGCCAGGGAAAGGGAGCGCGGCGGCGAGAGTGGCAGCAAAAAAGAGATGTCTCATCCTCGCTGGACGCTCGCTGGGAATTGCGTTTTCAACAAGGGTCAGAGCTTATTATCGATTGCTTCTGGCGAAGCGTGGACTTTTCGCCGAAGGCAGTCGTCAGGGTTACTTCTTTGGTTTGAAACTCGTTCATTGCCCGCACTCACTCGTTCCTACCCTCGTCACTTTACCTTCTATGTCGCGTGTCCCACACGCTCCATTCACCAATACTCTTCATGGAGATTTCTTTTTCAGCTTTGCCCGCGCTGCTCGATAGTTTGCGATGTGCTTCTCCGCGGACACGCGCGCAACGGTGCGGCCGACCACGTCGAGAGCCAGGTCCTCCAACGACTTGAAGCGGACGCAACCTTTACCCATGTCGAGCTTCTTGCCGCTCTTCTTATATTCGCTGGTGAACCAGGTTGAGAGAGTGGGATGACCGTAGAAGCACAGGAAATGCAGCACCATGCCCGACTTCTGCGAGGCGAGCGCAACAAATGACAGCGGCACTTTGGGATTCTCGCCATAGCCCGCCGGATACATGCACAGCGGGACGTACCAGCCGATCATCCCGAACTGCATGCCCTCCTCATATCCGTCCGGCAGGTTCTCATTGATCGCCTTGCGCACGGCGCTGAGCGCGGCGCGACGATCCGCGGGGAGTACGGCGAGGTATTGGGCCACGGTGGAAGCCATGTTGGCGACGATAACCGCTGCGGTTCGCGGGCGCGAGCTTTACGGCGGAAGGGTTTCGGGAGAAAACTTTACGATGGGAGATCGTAACCACAGGTTGTCGATCTAGGGCAATCGGCGACATGTCTTGGGAAGGCACGCTGTGAGTTGGGAATGGAGCGCGTGGGACGCGCGACATAGAAGGCAAAGCGACGTGGGCAGGAGCGAGTGAGTGTGGGCAACGAACGAGTTTCAATCAGCCTAGGGAAGCCGGCGACTCGGTTTGGGAGACCGAGCCTGTGCCGCGGACAAGCCTCATGCACCGCGCCGCCGCTCTGGGCGGGCGGCGCGAAAAGTTTGGTTGATGATCGTGCACAGCACAGCAATCTAGGAGAACAGCCATGAAAGATGTTGAGACCAAGAAGAAGTTGTCGCCGAAAGAGCGCGAACAGTTGCTCGAAACGTTGCGAGCTCGTTTCCAGAAGAATATGAATCGCCACAAGGGTCTTGATTGGGCAAAGGTAAAAGCAAAACTCGAGGCTAACTCCGCAAAGCTCTGGTCGCTTCACCTCATGGAAACAACCGGCGGCGAGCCGGACGTCGTGGGTCAGGACAAGAAGACCGGCGAATATATCTTTTTCGATTGTTCGGCGCAGACTCCCCGCGGTCGCGTAAGTCTTTGTTACGACGATGACGCGCTGGAGGCGAGGAAGGAACATAAACCGAAGGATAGCGCGCTTGGCATGGCGACGGCCATGGGTGTCGAGCTTTTGACGGAAGAAGAATATTTCGAGCTTCAGAAACTGGGCGAGTTCGATACGAAAAGATCAAGCTGGATAAAGACGCCTACGGACATCAGAAAACTCGGTGGTGCGCTCTACTGTGATCGCCGCTACGGCCGCGTCTTCGTGGGGCATAACGGCGCTGATTCGTACTACAGCGGCCGGGCGTTCCGGGGCTCGCTCCGGGTCTGAGGATCGCGGGATCTGGTTCTTAGAAATGCGAGCCCACGTATTCCCACATCTGGTGATGCCAATAGGGCCATTCGTGGCCGCCTTTCGGGCCCCAGTCGTCCAGATGATGAGCAATCCCCCGGCTCGCGAGCACAGCGGACATTTGGTAAGTCGGCCCGCTGTTTTCCCAGGGGCCAGTGCCGGTGGCGAGGTGGATGTCGCAGCTCGCTAACTGGTGGAGAAACCAGGGGTCGTTCTGGTTCGCCATATAGTCGACCGGATTATTGAAATAGAAGTTGTCGTCGTACATCCCGTCCATCGAGTCGCGCAAATCGTAAACGCCGGAGAGCGCGTAGCAGCGCTTCACCCGGTCGGGGTGCTTGAAGAGGGTGTTGGCCGCGTGGTAGGCGCCGAGCGAGGCACCGTAAGTGGTGATCGGAATGCCAGGCGTCTGGCACACGGAATCGATGAAGGGGATGACTTCGCTCGCCACGTAGTCGTCGTATTGCGCCTGGAGCCAGCTCCGATGGAAGGGGTGCGCTCCTTTGTTGCTGAACGAATCGCTCTGGACTCCGTTGATGGAGAAGAACCGGATCCGCCCTTGCTCGATGTACGGGCCAAGGGTGCGGACCATCCCCTGGCCTTCCTGTTCGTGCTCGTCGCCCATGCTGGTGGGGAAGGCGAGGATGGGCATGCCGTAATGGCCGTAAACGTTGACGCCCATGTCTCGGCTGAGACGATGTGAATACCAACTTTGATGGTCGCGGTGCATGGAAGGAAGTCAGAATCAAAAATTAAGAATTAAGAAGCAAAAACTTCGAGCGAACGTTTTCGGAGCGGTTGGGGCGTTGTTGGGAATGGAGGCTCGCCACGGCGAATGGAGCGAGCGGGGAAGCCGCGACATAGATCATACAATCCGAGGGGCGAGGATGAGTGAGCGGGGTGCGATCGAATCAATCCGCCCTTTGGCGGATAGATTACTGGCTGATCGTCATGATATGGTTGCACGGGCGAACTCCGAGAGTCTCGCGAGCAAGGGCGCGACGACGTTCTCACAGGAGCATTCGGAACGGCAAAATGAGCGCGTTTGCCGCTATACGTGACTCACGTATAGCGACGGGGCAGAGCGTGGGAATCTCCACCTGCGACAAGCAGTGAATTGCGCAGGGGGCCCGCCCCATTATCGAACCGAGCAAACGGTCTTATTGCTATACGTGGTTCACGTATAGCAACGAGGCAGAGCAGGCCTTTTGCCCGCGACAGCAGTAGGATCGCAGGGGCGGCACCTAGCATCAAACCCTAGCAAATGGCCTTGCTGCTATACGTGATTCACGTATAGCATTCTACCAGATGAGTTTCGGGACCCACCCCCGGCATCTGCGGCATCGGAAGTCAGTCGGCGAAAAGCTGTCGGCACGGCTCCGAGCGTGGCGTGAGAAGAATGATTTTTCGCAGAGCGGGGCTGCGCTGCGCCTGCAGATCTCGAAGCGCACTCTGCAGGAGTGGGAACAAGGACGCGCTGAGCCAGGTGGCCTCGCTTCGGCTGCGATTGAAAAAGCAATTCGCGGGTAGAACAGTCCCTGAGTCGCCGTTTCAAACTGATGCCATACGTGAATCACGTATAGCAGTCTGCGCTCTCGCGACGTCTGCGCGCAATTTTGCAAACGCAGCGAATGGGCGACGTTGCCCGCCCGTGAGCGCTATCCCGATTACCGAGAAGCTCCTCCTCAATGCAGGGGGATGGCAGGCGATGAAGCCTGCGCGCGAGCTGCTCAAGGGCGGTCGCGTCTCCGAGGCTAAATACGAACCGCCGTTGCTGAGCGGTTACGTGCGCGAGGGCGCGAAGAATTATCGCTCCGGCCTGCGAATCAAAAGCGCGGTCGACGTTGAGAACCTCTGCAGCTGTTGGGAGTCTCGGTCGGCGGGGAAAATTTGTGCGCACTCGGTCGCGGTGGGCTTGGGCTATCTCAATCCGCCGGTTGCGGCAGCGGCGCCAGTCGAGCCGGGGATTTCCGAAGCGCTGGCCGGTCCGCGGTTTGTCGCGAGCGAGACCGCTGACGCACCCCAGGCAACATTGCACGTGATTTTGCCGCCCAACTTCACGAACGCATGGCAACGCGGGCAGATCATGATCGTCGTCGAAGCGGAAGTTTCTCGAAACCGCACGCTCGTCTCCGCGCTCGGGAAGAAGGCCACGTTTTTAGCGTCCGACGCCGATCTCGCGCTGATTGAAGGCTTGCGTGCGGTCCCGGGGATCTTCGAGAGCGGCATGGCGACGTTGGCCCGCGACGGATTTCTGCGGCTGCTCCCAGCGTTGCAGAATCATCCACGCGTCACGTTCGGCAAAGCCACCCAGGCGAAGATCTCCTCGGATGGGATGCGTCCCGAGCTTGTGGTTGAGTCGCATGGCGACGGAGGCATTGCGGTGAAAGCGAACTTTCCGTCGGACGCGCTACTCCTCTGGAACGCGACCGACGCGTGGATGCTGCAGAACAACGAGTTCGTCCGCTGCGGCGAAGCGTTGCCGGCCGGCTCGACGCACCTGATCGAGCGGCCTTTGCTGCTGGATGGCGACCGCGCGTTGCACTTCCTGGCGTTCGATCTGCCGCGGCTGCGCGAGGCCTACGACGTGCGCGCCGGCGAAGGCGTCCGCCTGCCGGAGATTGCCACTGCGTTGCCGGCCTTTGAGCTGCGGCTGGCCGGCACGCTCAACAGCGTCACCGGCGAGCTGATGTGCAACTATGGCGATCGCGCGCCGATCAAAGCCCTGGCCAACGCGCAGGATCAATTCGTCTTCCGCGATCCACATAATGCCGATCGCGTGCTGATGCGGAATCTCGACGCTGAGAACGCGGCGGTCGCGCGGCTCGAGCAGATTGGCTTCGCCCGAACGGACGCCGGCGGCTTCGTGCTGCACGGCCAGCTCAATGTGGTCCGGTTCTTCGCGACCGACTATCCGAGACTACAGCGTGACTGGAAGGTTATCCTCACCGCGCAGGTCGAGAAGTGGACCGGCGAGATCGAGCGGGTCACGCCGAAGCTCGAGATTGTCGGTTCGGGTCAGGATTGGTTCGAGGTGCGTTACTCGCTCATCACGCCCGGCGGCGAGGTGTTTTCGAACGCCGACATCCAGCGGCTGCTTCGCTCCGGCCAATCGCAGACGCGATTAAAGAATGGCCACCTGGCTGTGATTGACACTGCGGGTCTGGAGGATTTCGAGCAGGTCATCCGCGACTGCGATCCCGCGCAAACCCAGCCGGGGCTTTACCGTATCAACCGCGCCCACGCCGCGTATGTGGAAGAGACCGCGCGCGAGCTTGGCTCCGCCGTCGCCGATCGTCGCGAAGCACTAAAGAAGTTCATCACCGGGCGCGACGCGCCTCCGGATGCGAAGACGAAACTCGGCCCGCTCGCGGAGACATTGCGCGAGTATCAAATCGCTGGCTTCGATTGGCTCACGCGCCTCGCGGCGAACAATCTCGGCGGCATCCTGGCCGACGAGATGGGTCTTGGTAAAACGGTGCAGACGCTCGCGTTTCTCCGCGCCCACCAGGGCGAGGGCCCGGCCCTCGTCGTCTGCCCGACATCGCTGGTGACAAACTGGGAAAATGAAGCAGGGAAGTTTACGCCTGAACTGAAGACGCTTGTGCTCGAAGGCGCCGATCGCGCCACCCGTTTCAAATCGATCACAGACGTCGACATTGTCATCACGAGCTACGCTCTGCTGCGACGCGACATCGAGACACTGCGCGAATTCAACTTCTCGACCGCCGTACTGGACGAAGCGCAGCACATCAAAAATCCGGAGACGCAAAACGCGCAGGCCGCATATGCGCTTCGTGCCAAACATCGCTTCGTATTGACCGGCACCCCGATGGAAAATTCGGTGCGCGATCTCTGGTCCATCATGAACTTCGCGCTGCCCGGCTATCTCGGGAATCGCGCCGATTTCCGCGAGCGCTACGAATTGCCGATCGCGCGCGGCTCCGCGCCCGACGTGCAACGCCGGCTCTCGCGCCGGCTCCAGCCGTTCCTGCTCCGGCGGCGCAAACGCGATGTCGCGAAAGATCTGCCCGAGAAAATCGAGCAGGTCGTACCGTGCAGCCTAACGAGCCATCAACGCGCCGCCTACGACGCGCTCCTGCGCGAGATCCAGCAAGGTCTCGGTAGCTCCGGCAAGAATGTGAACGCCGGCGCCCAGCGGATGAAGATGCTCACGGGTCTGCTCCGCTTGCGCCAGGTCTGCTGCGATCTGCGCCTCGTCGGTATCGATCATGACGAGAGCTCCGCAAAGCTGGACCTCCTCGACGAGCTCATCGAGGAAGCGATCGACGGCGAACACCGCGTCCTCGTCTTCAGCCAGTTCGTCTCGATGCTGCACATCATTCGCGAACGCCTGGAGAAGCTCGAGATTCCATTCTGCTATCTCGACGGCTCTACCAAACAGCGTCAGGAAATCGTGGATCGGTTCCAAGGCGATCCCGCGATTCCCGTATTCCTGATCAGCCTGAAAGCCGGCGGCGTCGGACTGAATCTATCCGCCGCCGACACCGTCATTCATTTCGATCCGTGGTGGAATCCCGCGGTCGAGGCGCAAGCCACCGACCGCGCCCATCGCATTGGGCAAACCAGCGTCGTTACCGCCTACAAGCTGATCACGCGTGATACCGTCGAAGAAAAAATCCTGCGGCTGCAGGAGAAAAAACGCGCGGCGATCGACGCCGCCATCGACAGCGAGGAACCGCTCATGACCGGCCTAACGACCGAAGAACTCGAAGAGCTGCTCGCATAGGCTAAAGGGCGCGGTTGCGTCGCAGGAAACGTGAACAACGTTGGACAAGATGAACTCTTACACACTGGAGCCGGTTGGCTTCATTCGGTCGGCGGTGAAGGGACGGGAAGACGCGCCGCGGCAGGGAGCGGAAGGTGCGCCGGACGCGTGGCTCGAAATCGAACCGCAGTTTGCCGAGGCACTCCTGGGAATGGAGGTCGGTCACGAACTGATGGTCATCACGTGGTTACACGAGGCTCGGCGCGACGTTCTCAAAGGGCATCCGCGCAGCGATGAGAGCCGTCCGCTCACCGGTGTGTTTTACACGCGCTCACCGGCGCGACCGAACCCGCTCGGGCTGCATCCCGTAACGGTGCGTGAGATTCAAGGCACCCGCGTGAAGATCGGGCCGATCGAGGCATTCGACGGCACGCCCGTGGTCGACATCAAGTCAGCATCGACGCGGGCCGACGGATGATCAACGTGGCTGCGGACGTTGGCAGATTGTGCACCCGGGTGCTTCGGGTCACTTGCGGACGAAATTTGGGAATGCTCTACTGCCGGCATGGCGCAACTATATCCAACCGTCATTCCCGGACTTCGCAGCCCGGTCGATCAGGTCGGCGGCATCGTTTATTTCGGTCGCATGTTGGACAAGATGCGGCTCGCCTCGGCAGGGCAGTTGCCCGCGGGCTGGCAGACACTGCGGGGCACGGCGATCAACAACAGTCTTGATTCGCGCTGTTGTAACTTTCTTCACGTCGCTTACGGGGCACTCGAACAGGAAACGCTCAAGGGCGGGAAAACGGATGACGAGTTGCTCGCTTGGTCTTTCAACAACGGGCGCCAACCGAGCGAGGGGGAGATCGAGGTGTGGAACGGGTTCATGACTAAACTCGGCTGGCGCGATGCCGTGACCGAACGCGTGAATTTCCGGCTGGCAGAAATCGGCCTCCCACCGGGCACAGTGCAAACGATGTTCGAATTCATTGATTTGGATGAAGGCCGCCTCCAACTCGGCCAGCAGTAAGCAAATCACGGAGCTTTACGGATAGACCAGCACCGACATGCCGTCGGCAAGGTCGAGGCGGCTTCTGGGAATCTCAACCGTAGCGAAATCCAAAAAAGCTTGTAGGAAAACGTGCCGATGGTTATACCGGGACCTGACCCGTTTTTATTGCAGGCGCACAAGCAGCGGTGAGCACGAGGGGAACGAGGCGGCTTCGGCCGGCCTCAAGGCACGATGACCGACCGCTGCCCAACCAAGGACCCCACAAAAATGAAAACACGCAGTCACAGTCAGTCACAAACCGGTTTAGTTTCTCGTAGCGTCTTCACCGGCGCACTCGCGCTCGCTTTCACTCTCAGCTTAAGTGTTGCGCGCGCTGATGAAACCTGTTCTTCACCCTACCTCGCCCGCATTGAGGGCCAGGAGGAGTTCGTCTATGTCTGGACACTAGGTGTCGAAGGGCTGGGCGATGGTGCGGACAAACTTGTCACCGTGGATGTAAAGCCCGGCTTGCCTAACTACGGCAAAGTCATCAACAGCGTTTCTGTCGATGGGCGCAACGAAGCGCACCATGGCGGATTCACCGACGACCGCCGCCAGCTCTGGCTCGCGGGTCTCGAGAACAGCAAGCTGTTCATCTTCGATGTTCACACCGATCCGGCGAAGCCGAAGTTGATGAAGACGATCGACAATTTCGCCGAGACCACCGGTGGCGCCGCCGGACCTCATGGCGCGTATGCCTTGCCCGGGCGCGTGCTCATTCCTTGTCTCTCCAACGCGAAAGACAAAGGCGGCAAGACGGCGCTGGTCGAGTACGGAAACGATGGCAACTACATCGCGACCCACTGGCTGCCGACGAAGGACGACGCGCGCGGCGCGGCTGACGCGAAGTTCGCCGACGGCTACGGCTACGACGCGCGGGTGTTGCCGAGAAAAAACGCGCTGCTCACCTCATCGTTCACTGGCTGGAAAAATTACACGATGGACTTCGGCAAATTGACCGCCGACTCCGAGGCGATGAAAAATTTCGGTTCCACGATGGTGATGTGGGACTTCCATGCGCGTCAGCCGAAGAAAGTTTTTCAGGTGCCGGGCGTGCCACTCGAAATCCGCTGGGCCTGGGGCGACAAGCACAACTACGCCTTCACCGCCACCGCGCTGGGATCGAAGATTTGGCTCGTTTACGCCGACGACAAGGGCGAATGGCAGGCTAAAGAGGTCGCGCCGATTAGTGACGTGAAGGGCGGCGTCCTGCCGGTCGACATCAGTTTAAGTGCCGATGACAAAACACTCTTTGTCGATTGCTTTGGTGACGGCAAATGCCGCGTCTTCGATGTTTCGGATCCGCACAAGCCGAAACAGATTTACGAAAAACCGATCGGAAAGCAGGTCAACATGGTCTCGCAGAGCGGGGACGGGAAACGGCTTTATTTCACCAGCTCGCTTTTGGCCCACTGGGACAAACAGGGCGCCGACAACGAGCAGTTCCTCCGCGCTTATGCGTGGGATGGCAAAGAACTAAAGCCCGGGTTCGATCTCGATTTCACCGCGCTGAAGCTGGGCCGGCCTCATCACATGCTCTTCGGCTCCACAAAGATTGGCGCCGCCCGCACGGTAGCGGCGAAATAATGTTCTGGGGAGCACACGCGCCTCGCGTGTTGGCAATGGCGCCCTCGCCATCGCGAACTTTTTCTGTGTTACCAAACGCATTGCGGCGAGGGCGCCGCAACGGACACGCGAGGGCGCGTGCGCTCCCCAGACTTCTCCTCCTCGTCGTTGTTCCTCTCCTCGGCTCGGTGGCGTTCGCCGCCGAGCGCGACAGCGATTACGATTACGATCCTCCTGCGCCCGGCAGTTACAATCTACCGGTGGTAAAACCTGCCGCCGACGGCGCTCTGCTCGATTCCAACGGCAAATCAGTAAACCTCCGAGAGCTCACTCACGGTCGTGTCACCGTCTTGAGCTTCATCTACACGCGCTGCGCCGCAGGCAAAGCCTGTCCTTACGCCACCGGCGTCTTGAACCAACTGCACCTCTTGAGCGTAGGCGACAAGGCGCTGGCGAAAAACATGCGTCTCGTCAGCATGAGCTTCGATCCCGAGTACGATACACCGCAACGTCTCGCCGCTTATTCCGAAGCCATCCGTGAAGAGAAATCCGGCTGCGAATGGCGCTTCGCGACCGCGAAGTCGAGAAAGGACCTGGAATCCATTCTCGCCGCCTACGGCCAGACCGTGGATAAACGCCCCAATCCCTCCGATCCGCAGGGCCCGCTCTTCCACACTCTTCGAGTGTTCTTAATCGATCGCGACGCCCGCATCCGGAACATCTACAGTTCCGGCACGCTCGATCCCCGCCTCGTGATTGCGGACGTGAAGACACTGCTGCTGGAGGAAACGAAGACATCGAAGCAATAACGCTTCGTGCTTGGATCTGCAGCCGCCTCGCTGTGTCGAGGCGTCCGAACTTGGAGGGATGCGCTCGCGAAAGAACTCGGGCCGCGCCGGATCCGCGTGAATTCGCTGAACCCCGGCATGGTCGAAACGGAAGGCTTTCATTCCGCCGGCATCGCCGGATCGGATTTTCACAAAACCGTGGAAGCGCAAACGCCGCTGGGCCGCATCGGTCAGCCCGACGACATCGGTCCCGTCGCCGTCTTTCTTGCCTCCGAAGATGCGCGCTGGGTCACCGGCCAGGCCCTCCTCGTCTCCGGCGGTCACCGGTGAACTTCGTTATCCTCGTTCTTCCTCCGCAAAACTACGATCGGCCCACCGCTCCGCCCTTAACTTATCGCTCTGCCACGCCGTAGCCTTGGCAAAAGCGGGTACCCCTTGCCAGCGTTCGTCGAAACTCGCCAAAGATGCCATGCCATGACGAAACCATCAGCTATGACGAGATTCCCTATTCCACTCAGTTGTTCGACGGCTTTTGTTAACGCGAGCTTTCGTCACAAAGCGACCAGTGACTGAACTGCGCCGGATCGACTTTCGTTTGCCATAGGGGTTACTCTGATGGTGGAGGTGGAGCGGGTGGTGGTGGTTCTGGAACTATATGCCCCGTGTCTGGACTTGGGGGAGGTGTGGGACAAGGACTTGTTACTGCCGGTGGTGGCGTTGAGACGAGGTGTCCTTTGTCGATCCTTGTTGCAGCGGTGATGATAAGCGGCGCGGCGGGCACTCGCGCACCGAAGTCGTGTAGTTTGCTCATAGCTGATCTGTTTCTCTTTTTGTTGGTAGTCGGGGACTCTCGTCAGGTTGCGGGGCAGGTTGCAGTCGTGGCAATGACCGCACATCCAGTGGTAAAGATCGGTGACCAGAAAGTACGTCTATGAGGCCCCGCCGAATAGCTTGGGTTTCGATGTCGTACGTCGCATGTCCGATTGGAGAATAACTGCCGCGACGAATATGCACTTTATCAAAATCATACCCAACTGCGAGGCCCATTACGTGAAGCAGCTGCTGCTAGTAACTCGCCATTCGTTCGTTCCATGAGTCTACTTGCTTTTGCTTCTGCTCTGGGTCTTGGCTGAGGTTTCCTAGATGGTCAAGATACTCTTTCCAGCACCGTCGCACTTGTTCGTCTTTCTTCCCTTTGCCATTGAACTCTAGGTCGATGCTATTTAGCGCCTCGACGTGGCCGGGAGATAGCGTGGCGCCGCGCGTCGCCATCAGGCGCTTGAAGGTGTATAATCTCCGATTCTTGTCTTCCCGGAGCACTTCAACCCACTTCTGCGCTTGGACAGCTAGGATTGGCCCGAGTAAGACCGCTATTACCATCACTATGTCGCTTGTGGTCACGGCTTACTTCGCCGGTGGCGGACTGCTCGGCGGCTGAATTGGCACGCGGTGTCCTGAGAAAGGTGAAGGGGTTGAATCGCGAGGAGGCCGCGGCGGTGGACTACTTGTTGGTGGTGCTGTGATCGGCTTGGGCGCGGATGGGACTTGATGGCCTTTAGTAGGATTCATGGTGTAGATGGCGACGGATTTTGATCGGCCACTGGAGTGATTGTAATTGGAGCCGGTGACGCCTGTATTGGCTCGATGAGACTGACGGGAGGCTCTGGCACTATCTTTCCAAGGTGGTCAGCGATGAGGCTCGGAGGTGGTATGGGCGTGCGGTGTGCATTTGCCGAGCAATTCACGTTAGGTTCACGGATATTGGTAATGATTTGTTTTTTCATTTCAGGTTCAGGTTGTGGCTGAGAAAGATGACCATCATGATAAGGCCAACGACGAATAGTACGAGGCCAGCGATGTTGAGAACTTCGGTGCCGTAATCCAACCACCCTCCGGGACGTGGCGGAACTTTGCCAGCTGCGTCGAGCTGACGGATGGCCGTCCGGCAGGCGCGCTGGCTCGTGAAGAAGGACATCAGCACCGATATGGAACTTGCCGTCCACGCAGTCCATGCAAGCAACAGGTAGATCGAATGGATGATGTGCGCGGTGCCGATGATGTCTTTCGTGAATGCGAACGACAGACCGAGCGCGCCACCGGAGAGGGCGAGGACGCCTTTGTCGAATTCTGACTCTGACGCCTGTTCAGTCCTAACAAGGAGGTTGCGATATTCAGTAATGATGGCGTTGGGATCGCTCATTTTCCACCACTAATTGGTGCGGTGGATCGTGAAACTACTAGATGTCGTGTCTGTCGTCAAGTGCGTTCCCCACTGCAGCTGGAGAAGCCGTGGACGATTTGAAGGAAGGAAAAAAGGTCAGTCTGTGAATCTCGTCATTGCTGCTCCGGACCGACTTTCATCCGCAACAAACAGTATGCGAAGTCGAGCACGCGCTCGGTTTTGTCGGCGATGAATTGAGGGGCGACGGAAGAAAGTAGGAAGTTTGAAGTAGGAAGTAGAAAAGCCCGAGGTCGGCCATCTTCTTCGGGATCACGTCGACATGCTGAGAGCCCATGCCCGTCTCCGGCAACTGCGCCAGCCGGCGACTCAAGTCTAGTTCAGGCGAACTGGGATCATTTTTCGGATTCTCTGGGACTGGCGGTGCGTCCCAGCAAGGTCGATAGGAAGATGGCAACGAAGAGGAAAGAGGTGGCGATCTGGAGGATGACGAGGCGTTTTCCGACGGGCGTATCGGCGAGAACGTCGCCGTAACCAACCGTAGCCCCCGTCACAATGGAGAAGTACAATGCCTGCGTGCCGCTCAAAGGTCGCGGGGAAAGGCAGTCCCAGTGGCGGTAAAAAATGGCGAACGCCATCGCGATTTCGAAATAGTTAATCACGGCCAACAGCAAAGAGCGTGACGGGTCTATGGATTGACCGCCCCAAACGAACACTTGTCCTGTAAGGTGAACAAGAATGTCGGCGATGAAGTAAATCGTCAGGAAAACCACGAAACTGGAGGAATGCCAGCCCTTGAGAAGTGTGACTGCGAGAAAGATGATGACCGTCGCGTAATAAATCTCGCGAGCAAGGGCGACTCCGGCCTTCGATTTGTTGGGAACAAGCAAGTCGATGTAGATCGTCGGTAAAAAGAAAAGCGCGAGACAGATTAACAGGCGAAGAAAGCGAACGAGTCCGACTGAGTCGGTTCGCACCCATTCATGCCGGAGTATGCTACGGGTCCTTCGAGGCCCGGTTTGATCTAAACTGACAGTATTTGGTCCCAGCAAGAGCTGGCGCAAACCCTTTCGAAAACGGCTCACAGGACCACGCTGTGGTGGTGGTGCAGGATCCGTCATAGCGCTATCAGGAGCCGGCGTTCATGCGTAGCAAGCAATATCCGAAGTCCAGAACGCCCTCGGTTTTGTCGGCGAGGAATTGAGGAGCGATTTGGTAGTGGCGGTTGCGGCCCTGGATGACGATGCCGGCGTTGCGCACCACGGCCATGTTCTTGGAGGTGGCGTCGGTGGATTGGCCGACGCGCCAGCTCGTATGCTTGGCGGTGCACCCGGTTACCGTGGCGGCGGCGTGGTGGTCGTTGTTGTCGTCGTTGTTGTAGACGAATCGGGGCGGTAGATGTCGCTGCTTCGCGAATTAAACTGTGCATCGACACGCGACACATCGGAGTTGCTCAAGATGTTCCTGTACCATCCAGTCGAAGTGTCGGGCGTTTTCTCACGAGCCTGGATGATCTTCTTGCTGATGTCCTCAGACAATCCGTATTTTCCGGTCAACTCGCTGTAACTAGCGTTCGCCAGGATTTTTGAAACGCATGTCAGAAAACACGGGGGATCTGGCTTGTACGGAGTGATTGTGCAATCGCAATTGTCGGCAATCATGGATGAGCACATGAGGACGATCAGGACAAGGGAGACAAGGAATGTTTTCATGAATTAGTGTTTCGCATTGATTTTCCGGGCAAAAACCCACCAGATAAGCAGAGAAATAATCCAAAGACCAAAGACGAGCACGGCTAGCTGGAAGAAAAGGCGCTGCTGGGCGTACTCGGAGTTCATCGATTGGCCAATTTGCTCCATGAGCTTTTGATCTCGCGTGAATGCACACGCCGCAAATCTCCGAGCTATCTTGTCTCCATAGAATATCGAGGTTCCTAGGAAGGCCCAACCGGGCAGGAACAAGAGATAGAAAAAACGAATTCGGCCGGCGGGACGCAGGTACTCGCTGCTCACAATTCCTGCGACTGTCGCCCCCAACATCGTTAGCGACCAGCCCGTGAGCGTCGCAGCTGCGCCCGATATTGCCAACAGACCATCACGGAGGGAACCGGCATCCATTCAGTACGCATTAGGCCCAAATTTTAGTTAGCAGACAAGACAAAATTCGTCGGTGACTGGTTGCTCTTACCAACATTCATGCGCAGTAAACAGTATCCGAAATCGAGGAGGCGCTCGGCTTTGTCGCTAAGGAATTGCGGGGCGACGAGCGAAGCGAGTATAGCGGATGGAGGATGGAGGATCGTTGCTGCCACCTAGGTGGAAGAATTTTACTGTCACGTGGCCAGTAAACCGGAAATCAGGGGTTGCTGTCGCACAAGCCATTCAACCTTCTCCTTAATCGAATACGGCTTATCGAGCCCCTCGTAGACAAGGGCTCCAGTGGGTTCCGCTTTCGTACACAATGTGACGTCCCCGTATTTCAGCAACTGGGCGATTCTGCCAGCGGACACTCGAACCCAAGTCACATCCTTGAGCGGGACACTGCCAGAAATAAGCTTTGCCTCTTCTGTTTCGCCCGCGGACACGATCTGGTTACGGATCGCAGCGGTCGCAGTAATCTTGAAAATGGGAGGCTCTTTAACATCTTGCCAATACCACGGCACGAGAACGACCAAGGATAAAACCGCCAGCAAAAAACAGAGAGCGGCCAGCGCGTTGATGATTGTCTGAGCTTTGCCCGCGAAGAAAGACAGCAACAGCCATTGCGTTGTCTCGATAAGAACCAGCACAAGAACAACGCCCATGATTACGCCGACAAGATTCGCAAGGCGGAATCGCAAGCATGGCGCGAAGAGGAAAATGCACCAATCGGCACTAATGTCGGAAGCGACCGCGCATTCGCGACAGCGGACCTCGCAAACTTCTATGATCTTGCCGCAGCCACACGTTTTGGGAGGCGGGGAGAAGTAGTCGTCATAAAACGCTTTCTGTGGGAATGCGAGTTGAATGACGCTTAACGCGGCCAGAAGGGCAGATACTGCCAATGCTCCGCTCCACATCAGGATCAGAGCCCAGCGAATGAGCGGCGTGAATATCCAACCGGTTCCCCTCGGTGCGTCTTCGTAAATAAACAAGGCGGCGGGTACGCCATAAACGATCGAGCGCCAGGCGTGCGGTCCGGTACTGTGTTCCGAACAGAGGCGAACATTCTTTCCTAAGCCTTTGTAAGTGTCCTCGGCTGCAACCGCGGGCGCGTGGCATACGAAGCACTTGTTGTTGCGAACGCAGTAGTCCCAATCATGGATTGTTGAGCGATACCAGGCGCCGACGGCCCAAAGAACGAAAAAGGCCAAACTCGAAAATAACAATAGTTTCCTCGCGTTGAGGCTGCGCTCTTTTCGCTCTTTCGTGGCAGAGGGGATTGGCGCGCCTGTCTGGGGGTCGGACATGGATTTAGTCTGCCTGAACGAGGCGATAAGAGGCAAGGACGGAATTCGGGAGATTCTGCACGGAAAGAGGAAGCGATTGACCGGAACGAGGAAGCGACACGTCTCAACGAGGAGGAGGCTGACCGGAAAGAACAGGCATCTGACTGGAAGGATTTGGCGTCTCCGCGGAAAGAATACGTGACTGGCCGGACGGAGGACGCCGCTCGGTTGCAAGAGGAGGAGTCTGATCGACGCAGGGAGGCGGCTCGCCTGAGGGAGTTAAATGCTGGCCTGAACGAGAAGGCGGCTGGGAGCGGCGAAGCGAGGATTGAGAATGGAAGATTGAGGATCGTCATCGCGAAGTGTAGGGCGACCGCTCCGGTTGCCGGACCTTCGAAAAATAGCCCGGCGGTTTAGCGCTGGGAAATCCGGCAATTCCCGAACCATTTAGTCCCGCCGGGACGGAAGAGTTCTTTCGTCCTTACAGGACTCGGTAACGGCGGCGTGATTGTCCCAGTGTTAGAGAACTGGGCTATGATCAAGGGCGAATGCGGTGCGAGGGGCGACATTGTTTTTTCGTTGGCTCGCCAAACGGCGGCGGAGGCGGGATAATGCGGCGAAGATATGAATTGGGAAGCAATCAGCGCGGTGGGGCAGATCGTTGGGGCTGCCGGCGTTATCATTTCGGTGATTTACCTGGCGCAACAGGTGCGGAGTAACGCGCGACAGACGCGGCTCGCGTCGATGCGTTCGATGTCGGACGCGTTCAATCAATGGCTCCAATCGCTGGCGGAGAATTCAGAATTTGGCGACTTATATTATCGAGGGATGCGGGACTTCGCCTCGATCCAAGGGGCGGACCTGCCACGGTTCAGCGCGCTCATGGATCATCTCTTTCGGATTTACGAAGACATGTACTACCAGAAGCTCGAGGGCCATCTCGACCTGCGAGTCTGGCGCGGGTTCGAGGCGCCGATGCGCGACATCATCGCTTATCCCGGCGCCAAGGCGTGGTGGCAGTCGCGTTCGCATTGGTTCAGTCGTGAGTTTCAGGAGTTCATCGATGGCCTGGCACGCACCGCACCCGCACCGTCCATGTATCGCGAGCAAGCAGCCGAAGCGGAGAAAAAAGCCTGACGGGTTCGTTGTCGGAGGCGGCCTGCGTGTTGGTCACTCGTGCTCCCGCTCTCGCGCCAGCTACCCTGGCTGCGTTACCGCCTACCCGCGCGGCTCCCGCTCGCGCGTGTTGGTCACTCGTGCTCCCGCTCTCGCGCCAGCTACCTGGCTGCGTTACCGCCTACCCGCGCGGCTCCGGCTCGCGCGTGTTCCAATTGCCGGTAAAGCGACGACCAGCAAGAAACAGGACTAAACCTGTTTAAGGATCTGCGCCACCTTCTGAATTGTATTCCAATTGCGCGTGGTAACTGGGACCCCGAAGCGCTTCTCGATCTTGCCGAGGTAACCAATCGCCTTCATCTCCCGACGATACAGACCCAGAACGAATCGGCCTTGGATTGCAATGACCTTCAGCAGCCAACCGTCATCCGCGGGCAGACTGAAGGGAAGGGGAAACGGTGCGTGCAGGCGTTTGGCTGCCACGCTCACGAATCGGGTGATGTCCGCGCCTGAGACTTGTCCTAAGAACGGATCGCTTGCTGTGAGCTTAATGATGTCGCGCGCGGGACAGATCATGATCTCGCATTTGAATGGCAGGTTCCGACCGAACGCGTCGCGGAGGGTCGACTCGCTCACATTTTTGCGCACCACAAATGTGCCGACAGCGCCGATATTCACGACGCCAAACTTTGCGAGCTGCTTTGCGATGAGCGCCGGGCGGCAGCGGTTTGTCCCACCGACGTTTACCGCGCGAAGAAAGACGACCGAGGGCACGGAAGAAAGTAGAAAGTAGAAAGTAGGAAGTGGAAAACAAAAATTGCGCCGCGGACCGGCGATGAACCGACAGAGCGTGGGTCACAAGTTCGTCTGGATGAACTTCGCGCTGGCGTGGATGTCCCACCTTCGCTAAAGCTACGGCGCGGCCGGCGATCTGTGATTCTTCACAGGTTCGTTTGAATAAATGTCGGACTGGCATGCACATCAATTTGCCGGAGCACAGTGTTGCCGGAGTTAACGAATCGATGCGGAGTGTCCGCGGGAATGACGACTATGCCGCCCGCTTTCACCTCGCGCTGCTCATCTCCGACCGTGATGGTGGCGCAGCCTTCGAGGGTAAATGCGACTTCGACGTACGGATGCGTGTGAAGCCGTGGGCCTTGCCCGGGGTTGGCATTGACGATGTAGGCCGAGAATGGCGCGCCGTGATTTTCGCCGACGAAGTCATACGACATTCCAACAAACGGCAACTGCTCGAGATCGATGAAACTCATAGGATGGAAAGTAGGAAACAGGCAGGTCGGAGGTCAGAGGTCAGATGGGAAATGGCGAATGTTTTATTCGGGTAAAATTTCCTCGAACTCGCCGCGCTCGCGATTTTTCCGGACGCGGTCCCATGGAAAGCATTTCCCGTTCATGGAAATGTAAACCCCGGGCGGCAGCACCTGAACGAACGACAGGGCGCTCCCAAGATTGAAGAGGCCATCGGAACTGCCGAAGGCGTAGGGGATCATCGCGCCGGTGAGCACGACGGTTTTCCCAGAGACGGCGCGCGCCACCGCGGCCGCGGTCTCGGTCACCGTGTCGGTGCCGTGGGTGATAACGATGCGATCTTCGTCGGACTGAAGGCAGTTTTGCACGATCAACGCGCGATCGGCGTCGGTCATTTCGAGGCTGTCGATCATCATCACGGTGCGGATGGTGACCTCGACGCGCGATCGTCCCAGCCTGAGCATCTCGGCGACGTGCGTATCCTTAAAAAATAGCTGGCCGGTGCGTTCATTGTATTCCTTATCGAAGGTGCCGCCGGTGACGAGGATTCGGATAGCCATTGAAATGATGAGTTTCGAATGACGAATGTCGAATGTCGAATGAATCGTCTCGCTAGCGCTCGCGCTGGCGTCTCGCAAGCACGAACTTTTCCGAAGTCCTCTTCCAAAAAAGTCACCCCAAGGCGCACCGACAGCTGCCAAACTTTTTTGAGCTTGCTCGAAAACCCACGATCAGATTACAAGAGATCGAGCGCATCTCCTCCGTGCAGCCATGATCTCCCTCAGTCCAGCGAAAAAGACCTTCTTCCGGATTCTCAAGCATCCGCTTCTTATAGCGGCGATCGCATCATGGTTGATTCCAGGGATCATCGAAAGGTCCAACGCCCGGGCGGCCCGGAATAAGACGCGGATCGAACAAGCCATGGAGATGATCAACGCCTCGGCATCGGTAAACTCACTGCTGAACAAGATGAAAACGGAATTCGAGTCTTTCGAGAAAGATTCCCTCGGCGCATCGCCAGAAGATTATCGGAAGTTGCGCGATGGATTGCGAGACCGGGTCCATTCCTTACACAGTGATTTCAACGGCCTCGGATGGTGGTGGCCCTGGACCATTTCTTATCGGGTGAAAGCTCTGGATCTTGTCTCCGACGATAACTTCATTGAGCTCCAATCCCTGATTAATAAATACATCGAAAACCTCACGGCAGCTTCCAAGCTATTTGAGGAACCCAGGAAACACTATCTACCGGCTGCTGCTCCCATCCAAACCGCGGGCCAAGAAATCATGCCCGGATTAGATGAGCGGTTCCAAGACTTGCAAACCAAGCGCGACAACCTTGTGCGCCAAATGGCCGCGCTGGAAATAAACAATCCGGCAAAAACAAGGTCTGGGAACAAGTAGTAGAGATCTCCAGCCAGCCTGTTCGTATCCAGACGAAGCGACAGCAGCAAAATGCGAGCTCTTACCGACAGAGTACGAGGCGATGCATGGTCTTTGACTTTCGTGCCTATTGAGAAACGGCGCGAGTTGGAAGTACGGGCAAATCAAATAAAGGCGAGCGGGGGCTGCATAGACTGTATCTCACCGAATATCACAGAGTAGGGTTGCATTGATTTGACGGACAGTGGGCTGAGGGTCAAAAACCAATGACGCCCACATGAAAACACAGTTATCGAAGCCGACTCGCAGCAACGCGAGATATACCGACCAATATAAGCAGG
>JBBWZL010000020.1:0-103941 GCA_039649045.1 Verrucomicrobiota bacterium
ACGTTGCGGTTGTCCTCGCCGGCCTGGTTGGTAGCGCCGAAGTAGACATCCTCGATCAATGCGGGGTCGATGCCGGATCGCTCCACGACGGCCTTGATGATGTGGGCGGCAAGATCGTCGGGGCGAACCGACGCCAATGCGCCCGCGTGCCGGCCGACAGGTGTTCGGAGAGCCTTGATGATCGCCGCTCGCCTTTGCATCGAGATTTGATCGCGTCGCTGCACGAGCAATGTACTAGGGGAACTATCTGCCCAAGTCTAGGGGCGAAACCATGGTCTTCCGGCGAACTTCCTGTGCTTCAGGCGAGAGAGAGCCTTCCTTAGCGCATCAAGCAAAACGATGCACCGCGTCCTGCTTGCGCGGATCAGTCAACTCGATGATGACGCTGACCGACTTTTGGTTGAAACCCTTGAAGCCGCCTTTGCGTTGCAGGTTTTCGAGGTGACTTCCGATCGCCCCTTCGCGGCTGAACTTCTGCGCCTGCTCGTCCGTGAGGAGCCCTCGCAGCCTCAGCCTGGTGATTCGCTCTGGCCGCACGACCCAGCGTTCGCCCTGGGTGAACGCCTGCTTGAGGAAAGGAAAATCTGAAAACGGCGCCATCGTCTTGATATGGGCCGCGGCGAGTTGCTCGCGGAGGAGCTCGTAATCAAACCGGCACTCCAGGTGATGCATTCCCGCATCGAGAAAACTCTCGCCATGCAACCCAACCCAGAGCCCGACCGTTCGCAGCATTTTCTCCTCTGGCGGCAGAGGTTTTGTGGAGAAATCAATCTCGGTTTCGTCAGTGTAAAGATCGACATCGTTGAAGACCGTGATGCCTTCGATCGGTTGCTCGGTGATCTGCGCACCCCACCCTGCCTGCGCCCCGGCGTAGTAACGCTCCCGCCGGTGGAAGCCGAGCATGTCCCACGCTTTCATGAGATCGACGAAATGTTTTCGCGACGAGCGGAAGGTGTGGTGATCGTGATTCGCCCAGCCCAACCCTAACGAATCCTGACGGCGCTTCTGCTCGACTCCGGCACGATTGCGTTTCTGCCAATAGTTTCTCTCTTCCTCAAAAACGAGATGACAGGCGAGGTCGCGGCCGACGAGATCGATCACCTGTTGCAAACGATCGAGCGAGTACGCGTAACCCTTCGCGTCGCCATCCCAGCGCCTGCGGCGCGTCTGCCAGAGCTCGCGCGCGGCCAGATATTTTTTCAAATCGGGAGCTTGCGAAACGTAACCGCGGTAACCGCGCCGCTCGATCGCGTAAAAGGCTGCATCGTTTTCCTCAAAGGCGAGCACCTTTCGGAAACGCGAGAAAGGTTCGCCTTCGATCTCGTTCGTGATCCCATGGATCGCGGCAAACTCGGCGACAAACTCCGGACGAATCGCGAGCGCAGACGGGTGCTTCAAATCTTTCGGCGCGAGCAGCACACGCGGCAGCATCGCCTCGGGATGCCAGATCGCTTTCAGGCCGTCCTTGTTCTCGCCTAACGGATCGTCGGCATAACCGGCTTCGCGCAACGCGGCTTCGTCGGAAGCGGGCAAGATGAGGTGATCGACCCAGTCGATAAAGATCGTCCCGGTCTCATCGCGCATCCGTTCGGAGAGGATGCGGGCAAAACTGTTCTGCTCGAGAAAAGCGCCAATTCGCTCGAGCAGGAAATTTTCGGCCTCATAACAAAGCGGCCAGTTGAACTGATTCTCGGCCTGATCAGGCGCGTCAAGAGTGGCAGTCGACATTACAGCGTAGTGTTGCCTATCTTTCCAAATCTGTCATGCGAGTGGAGCCGCGCGTTTCCTGAAAACCATGACCACCTTCGAAGCTGCTGATTTCTACCACCTCGACGACCTGCTCACGCCCGACGAGTGCCGGCTGCGCGACGACGTGCGCCAATGGGTCGATGCGCGTTTCCTGCCCATCGTGGCGCAGCATTATCGTGACGGAACGTTCCCGATGGAATTCGCGCCCGAGCTGGCCGCGCTCGGCGTCTTCGGGCCCGGGATTAAGGGTTACGGCTGCGCCGGACTCGGCAACGTCGCCACCGGTATCATCATGCGAGAACTCGAGCGGGGCGACAGCGGCCTGCGCACGTTCGCCTCCGTGCAAGGCTCGCTCGCAATGATGGCCATTTATCTTTTCGGCTCCGAAGAACAAAAAAAACGCTGGTTGCCGGCGATGGCGAAAGGAGAAAAGCTCGGCTGCTTTGCCCTGATCGAGCCAGACTTTGGCTCCAATCCCGGCGGCATGCATTGCCGCGCCGTCAAAACCTCCCACGGCTATCGACTCAACGGCGCGAAAAAATGGATCGGCAACGGCACCATCGCCGATGTCGTGATCGTCTGGGCGAAAGTGGAAGGCGACGACGACATCGATCCTGCGGGCGGGAAAGCCGTCCGTGGTTTCCTGGTCGAAAGGGGCACGCCCGGCTTCCGCGCATCGCTCATCGAGGGCAAACTCTCCCTCCGCGCGGCGTTAACCGCCGAACTCGAATTCAACAATTGCGACCTGCCAGCGAACGCGCTCCTCCCGGAAAGCACCGGTCTGCGCTCGCCGCTGCTATGCCTCAATCATGCCCGCTACGGCATCGCCTGGGGCGCGATCGGCGCGGCCATGGCGTGCTACGACGAAGCGCGGCAGTACGCGAAAAGCCGCGTGCAATTCGATCGCCCCATCGGCGGCTTCCAGCTCGTACAAGCCAAGCTCGCGCGCATGCTCACCGAGATCACCAAGGCCCAATTGCTCGCCCTCCGTCTCGCGCAACTAAAAGACGCCGGCGCATCGCAGCATTACCACATCTCGATGGCGAAAATGAACAACGTCGAGATCGCTCTCGATGCCGCCCGCACCGCGCGCGACATCCTGGGCGGCGTCGGCATTCTCGATCAGCACCAGTGTTTCCGGCACATGTGCAACCTCGAGAGCGTGAAAACTTACGAAGGCACGCACGACATCCACCTGCTCGTGCTTGGCGAACACATTACCGGGATGCCGGCGTTCGCCGGCTGATTGCTCGTTAGGCCGTCGCGCTGCCGGCGTCGTCGCCGAAGGTGATGCCCTGCGCCAGCGGTAGCTCGGTCGAAAAGTTAATCGTGTTGGTCTGGCGTCGCATGTAATTTTTCCAGGCGTCACTCCCGCTTTCCCGTCCGCCGCCGGTGTTTTTCTCGCCGCCGAACGCGCCGCCGATCTCGGCGCCACTCGTCCCGGTGTTCACGTTGGCAATCCCGCAGTCGCTCCCGGACGCGCTCAGGAATTTCTCGGCCTCGCGCATGTCGTTCGTGAAAATCGATGAGCTCAATCCCTGGGTCACGCCGTTATGGATGGCGAGCGCTTCATCGAAATCGCGATAGGTCATGAAATAGGCCAGCGGCCCGAAGGTTTCTTCCTGCACGATCTCGAAATCGGGGCGCGCGGTCGCGAGGCATGGTTTCATGTAACAGCCGCCCGGAAATTGTTCGCCGTCCAGTTTCTCGCCCCCGTAGAGGACTTCCCCGCCTTCGCTCTTCACGCGCTCAATCGAGCGCTGCACGTTTTCCAGCGACGGTTGATCAATCAGTGGACCCATCAGAGTTTTGCGATCGAGCGGGTTGCCGATGTTCACGGATTTGTAAGCCGCGAGCAGCCGGTTGCGGACTTCATCGGCGATCGACTCGTGAACGATAATTCGTCGTGTGGATGTGCAACGCTGGCCGGCTGTCCCGACAGCGCCGAAGAAAATGGAGTTCGTCGCCATGTCGAGATCGGCCGTCGGCGCGACGATCAAAGCGTTGTTGCCGCCGAGCTCCATTACCGTTCGGCCCAGGCGGGCGTGGACTTCTTTCGCAACGTCGAAACCCATTCGGGTCGAGCCCGTCGCGGAAACGAGGGGGATGCGCCGGTCGGCCGCGAGCTTGCGCCCGATCGAAGGACCGTCCCCGATCAAGAGTGAAAAAATCGCCGCGTCCGCCCCGGTTTGCCGGCAGACGCGCTCCGCGATTTTGATGACGGCGATGGCGGCAAGCGGCGTTTTTTCCGAGGGCTTCCAGATGGTGGCGTCGCCGCAGATCGCGGCGAGCGCCGCGTTCCAGGACCAGACCGCGACCGGGAAATTAAAAGCGGAGATCACTCCGACCAGGCCGAGCGGATGCCATTGCTCCATCAAACGATGATTCTTTCTCTCCGATTGAATCGTGAGGCCGTAGAGCATCCGGGATTGGCCGACGGCGAAATCGCAAATATCGATCATCTCCTGCACCTCGCCTTCGCCTTCCGCGATGATTTTGCCGGACTCGAGGGTAACGAGCTGCGCCAAATCGGATTTCGAGTCGCGCAATGCATTGCCGAGCTGGCGGACGGTTTCGCCGCGGACCGGCCCGGGCGTCGTGCGCCAGGTCTCAAAGGCTTTTTGCGCGCGGGCGATCGTCTGCTCGTACTCCGCGTCGGTTGCGGTGCGAACGCGGCCGAGCAGCTTGCCGTCGATCGGCGAGATTTTTTCGATCACGGGTCCGCTGCCGATCCATTCGCCGCAGAAGGCGCCGGGATTTTCGTCGGCCAGGCCGAGTTTATTGAGGATCGATTGCATATCACTGCGGCCGGGATCATCGATCCCGGCTACAACGTTACCGCCGCATCTGCTGACATTGCGCGCGCAGAAGCTCCATCGCCTCGTCGATGACTTGGACGGTGATGTCGAGCGCGGGGCGGAAACGAATGGCGCTTTCGCCCGATTTCAAAACCAGAACGCCGCGATCGAAGAGACCTTTCCAGAATTCATCGCGCGTCTTCGGGTCGGGGAGATTGAAGGCAATGAAAAGCCCGCGACCGCGGACGGCCGATACGATCGGCTCTTCGCGCTGCAATTCCTGCAACGACTTCAGGAAGTGCGCGCCGACAGTGGCCGCGTTTGCGACAAGATTTTCCCCTTCGATCACCTGGAGAAAATGCGTCGAGCGCACCATGTCGGTAAAATTGCCGCCCCAGGTTGAGTTGAGCCGGCTGGGCAGACGAAACGCGTTGTCCTTCACTTCATCGAGCCGCGGACCGGCCATCACCCCGCAAACCTGGACCTTTTTCCCGAACGCCAACAGATCGGGTATGACGCCGAAATGCTCGCAACACCAGTTGCGGCCCGTGGTGCCCATGCCGGATTGCACTTCGTCGAAAATCAGAAGCATCTCGTTCTCGTCGCAGATGCGGCGCAGCGTCTTGAGCCATTCGCCCCGGAAATGGTTGTCGCCCCCTTCCCCCTGGATCGGCTCGATGATGATCGCCGCAATGTCGATCCCCCGCTCGCCGACGAATTTCATGATCTCCTGCTCGGATTTTTTTTCGCGCTCGATCGCGTCCGCTTCGCGCTCGGATTCTGGCAGCGAAAAATCGAGGTGCGGATTGGACACGCGCGGCCAATGGAACTTGGCGAAAAGATCGGTTTTGCGCGGATCGGTATTCGTCAGGCTCATGGTGTAGCCGGTGCGTCCGTGAAAGGCCTGGCGGAAATGCAGAATCTCGGAGCCGCGTTCGCCGTGACCGGCCGCGATGTTTTTGCGCACCTTCCAATCCATCGCCGCCTTGAGCGTGTTCTCGATCGCGAGCGCGCCGCCTTCGATGAAGAGATAGCGCTCGAGCGGGGGAAGCGGCGCGACGCGCGTGAAGGTCTCGACAAATTCCGCGTAGCCTTGCGAGTAAACATCCGAATTCGCGATCTTGATTTGGGCCGCGCGCAGCAGATCGGCTTTGACCTCGGGGCGCTCGAAATGCGGATGATGAAACCCGATCGGGTTCGACCCGAAGAAACCGTAGAGATCAATCAAGGGCTGACCGCTGACCGAATTATGCAGGTAAGATCCGCGGCTTTTCTCGAGATCGATCACGATCTTGAAACCATCGAGCAGAACGTGTTGCTCGAGGGTCGTGAGCACGCCGGACGCGTCGCGAATCTTGTGATCCGCGGCTGGTTTGTCGTCACTCTGGAGGCGCCGCGATGAGGTGCGGGCCGCTTCAGTGAGCACGGGCGGCATACTCATCCGGTGAGGGTAGCGGGGAGGGCGGAATTGGTCAACCGGACCGCGATTCCGTAGCCGCCCCGCCCTGTCGACTCGAGCTATCGGCGGAGGAGCAACAGCAGAACAATCAGGATCAGTAAGAGGAGCCCGGCGGTTACCCACATCACCCTGACCATTCTGTTGCAGCACTCGTCACCTCTTGTTGATACATCAGTTCCCTGGTCGCCAGGCCGGACGGGGGTATTGCCTCCCTGGAAAACAGCTCCTGTCAGGATTTGCTCGCGGGTAAACGGAACGGCTTTGTAGTTCACACCAGTAGCGACAATATGGAAATGACAAATCCCCGGCATGGTGGCGACCATGGCCGCTTCATAAACACCCGGTTCGGTTTCCGTAAAAGCAATCTTCGTTTTCGAATGATCCGGCCTCTCCACCTCCGCAATGACTTCCGCATGCTGGACCACAGGCACGCTGTATTCAGTCAATAAGACGCGCAGGTTTATCGTCGCACCGGGCTCCAACCCAGTTTGATCGAGACGGGCCTGCATTTTGAGATTGGAGAAGGAATGAATGCTGACTGAGTATTTGGTGCCTTTTGTTTGCAGGCTGCTTTGCTTATTCTCGCGCGCTATCAAGGACCGTTTGTAGGCTTCACCATTGATTTCAAGAACAGCGTGCCACGTGCCGCCATGATTTTTTGTAGCCGCTTTGAGAACGGGCAAAGTGAAGGTGCAGGTAACCGTATCCTGGTCGTTGCTTTCAAATCTCGCATTGTAGGAAGCGGCATTCCCTGGATCGATCAGTTGCCCATCGGGAGCTTCCACCGACAAGTTGACGACGGGATACTCGTTCAGGAGGATCACCCTTGCGTTGATATCCGCTTCGCAGAGCTGGAAAGGGATTTTCAGCTTCGTGCCGATATTGAGATAGCCATTCGGATCCCTGACGATTTGGGTGTTGGTAACCTTGGCCAGGATCTGCATGAAAAACTTCATCACCCGGTAGGAGTCGTCGATGCTCCCGCTGGTCAGACCGGATAATAAAAGGTATCCGCCGGAAGCCTGGGTGATGTTGTTCAATTCGAGTGTGTTCACCTGAGTTTCGGTGCCGAGCCCGATGGCAAACGTTCGGTCGTTGATCGAGCTGGAGACATCCTCAATGGATAGCGGCCGGTTCTGCAGACCGTCCGTAAATACGATCATGGCTTTCTGATCGTAGGTTCCGACGGGCACGTTATTGAGCTGGGTGCGGCCCATGGCAATGCCATCGCCCACTGAAGTGTTGCCATGCGCGCCATGAAGTGCGATGGCCGTTCGCGCTTCGTTTCTGGTTCCGTCGTTGAATTTATCGGTGTTTATCTTTTTGATAAACATGCCGCCATACGCCGGATGATCGGGTGGATACGCGTTATCATCAAAACGGATGATACCGATCGCATTGTCCGCGGGGATGATGTTCGCAAAGAGCGTCGCCGCGTCTCTTAACACGAGCAGCCTGGTCAATCCTGAGGTGCCGGCAGGATCATTCATGCTGAGTGATTGGTCGAGCACGAGCTGAACCGCCACCGTCGGCCGTTTTATCGTGTTCGCAACGAGCTCGAAATTGAATGAGATGGCAGGGTCTTCCACGCATTCGATGATCGTGTTTGCAGGACCCATATTTTGCGGCGCCGTCCCGACCGCGCCGGCGGTAAAGGCAAACCAAACCCTTGCTTCGGCGAAAGCGTGCGTCGCCTGTGGATCATGATGGGCAAGCGCGTCGCCGTGGGGCGGGAACAGGATGGAGAAGGGAGCCGCCGGTTCGCTGCCCGCTTTGACCCGGAAGGTGGCGTCGTCGCAGGAATACACGCGAATCACGGCAGCGCGCCACGTGGTTTCCTCTTCCGGCACGTCGTTGAAATTGACGACATACCTATTCGTCGCCGCATTTAGCAGATTCTCCGATTCACCCGCGCGATAGCTGCTCAGGTTAGTATCGTAGCAGCGCGGGATGATGATGGAGGGATCAGTGTATTTCACCATCGCCCTTTTTGTTGGATCGGAAGCCCAAGGCTCCAGGCCCGTTTCGCCCGCCCAGGGATTGACGTAGTCATTGGACAAGCGGTCGGATTCGTCCGGAGTAACCCCGGAATAAGCGCCCGCCGCGGTCAATCGTTCGGGATGGTTCGGATCGGTTTGCCATTTCGCCCAAAGACGGTCGAGGTTGGAATGGAGCAGGAAAACGAACGGATCGTGGAAAGAGTAATGGGCCTCTAAAATCGTTCCGCCGATGTAGGTGTGGGCAATCCCGTGCGCATTGGAATTGCCCAGGTGATTGTTGTCGGCCAGGGCACCGAAATCAGAAGCCCCGATCAAACTGCCGTCGCTGGGAAGGTCCGGTGTCCCATCACCCTTGGCGAATGCGCCCCCGACCTCTCTCCACACCTTCGGATGTCCTGGTTGCGTCGATTCAAAATTCTTCAGCAGATGGCTTACATCGCCATTGTCATTATCCATGAAAATATCGGTGAATAAGGCCGCTCCGCCGGGAGGCGCGACGCGGGGATCGGTCGTCCAGTCCCAATAATGGAGGGATAAATCCTGATCGACTTCCCGAAGCAGATCCTCGAAATGATTGATCAGGGCGCGGTGCCAGGGCAGGAATTCAATTCCACCGTGAACGTCAAGGCCTGATTGGTGCCCGTTTTTATGAATGTCTTCCTGCTTATCCCAGTACGTCGATCCGTCTGCGAATAGCTTGGAAGTATCCATCGTGACGATGGCGTTGATGAAGCGCGTTCTTTCCGCATCGGATAGCGATGCGATATTGCGGCGAATGCCGTCTCCGATTGCCATAATTGGGGGCTTTCTGGGTTGGGGGTTTCTACGGGGGTTTTACTCTCGCTGAGAGCAAGCCATGTTTTACGCGGAATTTTCCCGGCTGTAAATCCTAAAATATCGCGCGACGGCGCGCGCGATCCACCTCACACAATTCCGCGGCGCAAATTCTCGTGCTTACCGGCAAGCAACTCCTGGGTCAGGTTGTAACCACGGAGATCGGCGTTGCGACTCGTTCCGGCGAAGTGTTGATCGATCCGCGAATGGGCCGAGCGGCAGAAGTAATGCGCGAGCGACAGGATTTCTGCAGCCGGCTCACCGGCGTCGATCTTCGATTGGGCAAACGAGCAGGTCGCGCTAATGGCAAACAGTTCGGTTGCGACGCCGACGAAACGGGAGAGGAGAAGCTGCTCGCGATCGAGGCTCGGACCGAAACGCATCATGGCGTGGAATAATCCGCGCGCGAGCCGCTTGCTGGTGGACGCGCCGTAATTCACATACTCGCGCAGATCGCCGTGCAAATGCTCGACGTTCCCGGGATTCCCGCCGAACCACTGCTTCGGATACCAGCGCGTGTAAAACGAGCCGGAGCTGAACATCGCCTTGATCCGGGTCGTCATCGGCAACTGGGTGTTGAAGATCGCGCCGCCGACTTTCAGATGCGGGTCGAGCGCTTCGCGCGCAATGAAGAGGCGCATGATTTCGCTCGAGCCTTCGAAGATCGTGTTGATGCGGCAATCGCGCAGGAAACGCTCGACTGCGGTCGGTTCGTCGCCGCGCGCCGCCAACGATTGCGCGGTCTCGTAACCGCGTCCGCCGCGCACCTGCATCGCGTCGTCAGCGATCTTCCAGGTCATTTCCGTCGACCACATTTTGCACATCGCGGTTTCGATCCGCAGATCGCCGGCCTTCCGATCGACCAGCGCCGAGGTCAGGAACGTGATCGCTTCCATCGCGAAAGTGTTCCCGGCCATCTCCGCGATCTTGCCCGCGATCGCGTAATGCTGCCCGATCGGGACGCCCCATTGCACACGCTCGGAAGCCCACTTGCGCGAGATCTCCAGGAGCCGTTTGCACAAACCGACGCACGCGGCCGGGATCGTCAGGCGTCCGGTATTCAACGTCGTGAGCGCGACCTTCAGCCCCTTGCCCTCACCGGCGATGATGTTTTCGCGCGGCACCCGGACGTCTTTGAAAGTGACCACGCCATTGTAAAGCGCGCGCAACCCCATGAAATGGCAGCGATGCGGCATCGTCAGCCCTGGCGAATCCACGTCGACGATGAACGCGGTGATTTGCTTGCGCTCCTTCCCGTTAACGATCTTCGGCGCGGTCTTCGCCATGACGACGAGCACGCCGGCCTTGAGGCCGTTGGTACACCAAAGTTTCTCGCCATTGAGGATGAACGCCGAGCCGTCGGGTGTCGGATCGGCCTGCAGGCTCATCGTCGCTGGATCGGAACCGGCGTGCGACTCCGTGAGCGCGAACGCCGAAATTTCATGACGCGCCACGCGCGGCAGATATTTCGCCTTCTGTTCTTCCGTGCCGAAAAGGAGGAGCGGTTGGGGGACGCCGATCGATTGGTGCGCGGAAACCAGTGCGGTCAGATTTGCGTCCCAGCTTCCAAGGAGCATCGCGGCGCGGCCGTAATTGACCTGCGACAAACCAAGCCCGCCGTACTGTTTTGGAATTTTGATGGCGAATGCGCCCATCGCGAACAGGTCGTCGATGTTTTTCTGCGGGATTTCGCCGGTCCGATCGATCTCATCGGCGTCCACATTTTCGTGCAGATAGGCTTTCAGCTTCGCGAGGAATTCCTCGCCCGCGGCGCGATCTTCCGGGCTCTGCGACGGCCAGGGAAAAATCCGGTCGAAATCGTAGCGGCCGATGAAAAGATTACTCGCGAAACTGCCGCGTTCGTCGAGCGGATCGCGGGAACTCTCGGCGAGGTCGAGCGCGGCTGCTTTGCCCGCGGACATCTTCGAAGTGTCGATGACCGATGCCTGCTGCGTTGGCGCCGGTTTCGCGCTGGTTTCTTCCGCGATCTGTTTTTCCGGAGCTTCGAGCGATGATTTCATGCGTCCCTACCTTTCATAGAATGTAGTTCCGTCCTGGGAGTGCTTGCGAAGCAAATCGCACGGCGCAAATTTCGCCCCGGCCCGCGAGTGAATTCCATCCATCTCCGCCACGAGTTCCTTCAATCCGAAGCTCTCAGCATAACGCAGCGGCCCGCCGCGAAAAACGGGGAATCCAGTCCCCAGAACCATTCCGTAGTCCGCGTCCTCCGGGGTCGCCACAACGTTCTCTTCGAGGCAACGCGCCGCCTCATTCACCATCAGAAAAGTCAGCCGGTTCGTGATGTTTTCCGCCGCGAAATTTTCGCCGGACTCTAGCCGCCATTCCTGGAGCGCCTGATTCGGCGTTTGCTGTTTGCCTTCGTACTTGTAAAAGCCGCCGCCGGATTTGCGGCCGAGCATTTTGGCCTCATACATCTTTCGCAAGATCTCCGGAGCGCGGTCACGCGCGCCGTACGCTTTCTCGAGCGTGTCGGCAATATCGACCGTGATATCGACGCCGATCTCGTCGATCAAACGCAACGGTCCCATCGGCATCCCCCATTCGAGAAGCGGGCGGTCGATCTCCTCGGCGCTGACGCCGCTTTGAAACATTTCGGCCGCATCGAGGAGATACGGAAAGAGAACGCGGTTCACCAGAAACCCGGGTGAATCGCGGACCAGCACCGGCAGCTTGCCGACCTGGCGCGCGAACGCCAGCGCACGGTCGCGAACGTCATCCGAGGTCTGCGGCCCGACCACCACTTCGATCAGCTTCATGCGGCTGACCGGATTGAAGAAGTGAAGACCGACGACGCGAGGAGGCGAGCCCGTACTCGCCGCCAATTCGGCGATCGGCAGCGCGGAAGTGTTGGTGGCAAGAATCGCGGTGTGGGAAGTGTTTGTCGCGAGATCCGCGAAAATCTTCTTTTTGATCTCGAGCTTTTCCGAGGCCGCTTCGATCACGACCTGCACATCGCGCATCGGCACCGGTTGCGTGGAAGCGACAATGCGGGCGCGACCTTCCTTCGCCTTTTCTTCTCTCATCAAACCGCGTTTCACGGCGTCGGCATAAGTCTTGTCGATGTTCGCGAGTCCGCGATCGATCGCCGTGGAATCGACGTCCCGCAGAATTACCGAAACGCCGCGAGAGCTGAGCCATTGCGCGATACCAGAACCCATGATCCCGGCGCCGATCACCGCGGCGTGCAGGATCTTCTCCGGCGCGGTTTTCGATGTGCCTTTGCGATACTTGTCCGCGAGGAAAAAATTGCGAATCAGGTTCTGCGTCGCATCAGTCGCGCCAAGTTCGCTGATGGCGTCGACTTCCATCGCGAGCGATTCCTCGATGGAAGAATCACCGCTGCGTTTGATGATTTCGTAGGCGCGGCCCGGCGCGGCATTGCCCGATCCTTTTGGCGCGGCGAGGCCCACTCCGCTCTGTTTGGGCGAAGCCTTTCGCTTTCCCTCAGCCAATTTCTTGCGCGCGGCGTCGAGCACCTGCTCCTTCGAGACCACCTCATCGACCAAGCCGAGTTTCAGCGCTTCTGCGGCGCCGTATAGTTTCCCTTCTAAAATCACTTCGGCTGCTTTGTCGGCTCCAATTAGGCGCGGAAGACGCGTGCTACCGCCCCACGCTGGAACGAGTCCGAGCGTTGTTTCCGGCAAGCCAATCTTCGTCGCCGGATCATCGGACGCGATCCGGTAATCGCACGCGAGCGTGATCTCGTACCCGCCCCCGGCACACGCGCCATGGATCGCCGCGACGGTTGGAACTTTAAGCGCTGCCAGCCGATTGAAGACCTGCTGCCCTTTGCCGATGAACGCGCGCAGTTCGCCCGTTTGCGCCTGTCTCAGCAGCGTCTTGAGATCCGCGCCGGCGATGAAAATCGACTTCTTCGCTGAAGCTACGATCAAGCCTTTAATCGAGGAATCCTTTTCAATCGCGTCGAGATGCTCGCTGAGGTTTTGCATCGTCGGCGCATCGAAAATATTCGCGCCGGATTCCGGCCGATCGAAGGTCAGAAGGCAGATCCCATCGCCTCCGATTTCACGCTGAATCATTGGGCCGGTCGCGGTTGCGGTCATCGGGCTCATATTGGCGAGTTTCTCCGAAATTCCAAGCGGGATGAAAAGGATCAAGCGGAGGCCATTGCGCTTGGCAGAGCGGAGTGTTACAAAACTCGGCGGCGCGCGGCATTTCTTCGGTTCAATTCGTCATCATCATGGTCGGCAAAATCGTCCAACCGGAAATAAGAAGCCTGATCGACGCCCGCAATTTCGGCGCGTTGCGCGAGCTTTTTTCCGAATGGCCGCCGGCCGATATCTGCGACGTCATCACCGATTTCTCGGAGGACGAACAGGTGATCGTTTTCCGCGTCCTGCCGCACAACCAGGCGGCCGACGTGTTCGAATACCTCGAGGTCGAGGCGCAACAGAAACTGTTGCGCGCGATGGCGCACGAGCAGGTCGTCGCCATCCTGAACGAAATGTCGCCGGACGATCGGACGGCATTGCTGGAGGAATTGCCGAGCGCGGCGGCGCGCCAGTTGATCAAGCTACTTACGCCGGAAGAGCGGCGCATCGCGCAGGCGCTTCTCGGTTACCCGGAAGGGAGCGTGGGGCGGTTGATGACGCCGGACCTGATCGCTGTGGACGCAGGTTGGACCGTGAAGGAGGTGCTCGAACACGTTCGTGAGAATGGCCAGGACTCCGAGACCCTGAACGTGATCTACGTCGTCGACGATCGCGGAAAATTGCTCGACGACATCCGGATTCGCGAGTTTCTGCTGAAGCCGCTCGAAGCCAAAGTAAGCGATTTGATGGACGAAAACTTCGTCACTCTCAGCGTGACGGATTCGCAACAGGACGCGGTCAACATTTTTCGAAAATACGACCGAAGCGCTCTGCCGGTTGTCGATTCCGGCGGCGTCCTGGTTGGACTCGTCACGATCGACGACATGCTGGACGTGGCCGAAGAAGAAGCGACTGAGGATATCCAGAAGTTCGGCGGCATGGAGGCGGTGGACGAGCCTTACATGCGCATTCCGCTCCTCGTCATGGTGCGGAAGCGCGCCGGCTGGCTGGTCGTCCTTTTTCTCGGCGAAATGCTCACGGCTTCGGCGATGAGTTATTACGAAGGCGAGATCGCAAAGGCGGTCGTGCTCGCGCTTTTTCTGCCGCTCATCATCTCGAGCGGCGGCAATTCGGGCTCGCAGGCATCGATGCTGATTATTCGCGCGATGGCGCTGGGCGAAGTGACCTTGCGCGATTGGTTTCACGTCATGCGCAAAGAGATTATCTCGGGATTGCTCTTGGGATGCATTCTGGGGGCGATTGGCTTTTTGCGGGTGGCGATCTGGTCGCAATTCTCGAACATCTACGGCCCGCACTGGCCGCTGGTGGCAATGACGGTCGGGTTCGCCCTGGTCGGCGTCGTTCTCTGGGGATCGCTCTCGGGCTCGATGCTGCCGTTCATTTTACGCCGGGTCGGCGCCGATCCGGCGACTTCGTCCGCGCCGTTCGTAGCTACGCTGGTGGATGTGACCGGCCTGGTTATCTATTTCAGCATTGCTTTGCTCATCATGCGCGGTGCAATGCTATAGCCATCTTATGTTCTCGATCCGCAAATTCCTCGGACACGACGAAAAGTTTTTCGATCTGCTGGAGGCGAGCGCGCAGCAGGCGGACAGCAGCGTCCATCATTTAGTGGATCTTCTGGGAAAACTTGAGCATCACGATTCGCCCCAAAGCCTCGACGAATTCGTCCACAGCCGCCGCAAGGACAAACAGATCACGCAGGAGCTTACCGAGCAGCTTTGCAAAACTTTCATCACGCCGCTGGAACGGGAAGACATCCAGGCTCTGGCGGCCGCGCTCTATAAAATACCGAAGACGGTGGAGAAGATCGGCGAACGCATCCTGATTTTCCCGGCCGATCTGCACGGCCGCAGTTTTAAGAAGCATCTGGAGTTGCTCGACCAGGCGGCGGAAGCGGTCCTCGCGATGGTGAAGGAGTTGCGCAAAGGGACCGACATCGCCCGGGCGCGCGAGATGAACGCGAAACTGCAAACGATCGAAGGGGACGCCGACAAGCTGGAGTTGGAATTGCTCCACGACCTCTACCACGGGGCGTACGAGACGAAGCAGATCATTTTCCTGCGCGATCTGTACGACCTGCTCGAGAAGGTGATCGACCGTTGCCGCGATGCGGGGAACATCATTTTGCAGGTCGTCCTTAAGCATTCCTGACCGACAGAGGCACGCCTCATGATCCTGTTCGTCATCGTGGTGCTGGTCGCCATCGCGTTCGAATACATCAACGGCTTTCACGATGCCGCGAACGCCATCGCGACGGTCGTCTCGACCAAAGTCCTCACGCCGCGGCAGGCGATCGCGATGGCGGCGTTTTTCAATCTCACCGGCGCGCTCATGGGCACCGCGGTCGCGTCGACGATCGGGAAAGGCATGGTCGACGCCAAAGCGATCAACATGAAGACGGTCCTCTGCGCACTCCTCGGCGCGATTATTTGGAACTTGCTGACGTGGTGGCTGGGTTTGCCTTCGAGTTCGAGCCACGCACTCATCGGGGGCTTGTGCGGCGCGGCGCTGGCGACACCGGGCAGCACGTGGGCGGTGTTGAAATGGAACACGGGACTGATTCCAAAAGTTGTCGTGCCGATGCTCACGTCACCGATCGCAGGGTTTTTGATCGGCGGCCTGTTAATGGCGCTGCTGCTCTTATTGCTGCGGCCCTTCACGCCGCATATCGTCCAGTCCATCTTCGGCAAGCTGCAGCTCGTCAGCGCCGCGTGGATGGCGCACAGCCATGGAACCAACGACGCCCAGAAAACGATGGGCGTGATTGCATTGGCGTTGTTTACGGGCACGCAGAGCGGAGCGTTCAAGGACCTCCCGCCGTTCTTCGACTTCCTCCATTCGCCCCAATTCGTGGTGCCCACGTGGGTCGTCATTCTCTGCGCCGCGACGATGGCCGCCGGCACTGCGGCGGGCGGCTGGCGAATCATCCGGACGCTCGGTCATAAAATGGTGAAACTGCAGCCCGTCCACGGGTTCGCCGCGGAGACGACCGCGGCGGTGATCATCCAGGTGGCGAGCTCCTACGGCATCCCGCTCTCGACCACCCATGTCATTTCCACTTCGATCATGGGCGTCGGCGCGGTGAAACGTTTCAGCGGCGTGAAGTGGAGCGTGGTCGAGCGAATTGTCTGGGCGTGGGTCATGACTCTGCCGGCGACGGGATTGATCGGGTACCTCTTAGCGCGGCTGATGCAGATGTAGGTGGGAGTTGAGATTCGCAGCGGACCCGATTAATCCTTCTCCGAGAACAGCGCCCTGAGAGCATCTTGAATCGGGTTCCTGTGCAGCGGTCGAGCGTCAATCAAAATGCCTAGATCGAGCATCCGAATGCGGAGCATCGTGCGCGAGACCCCAAGACGCTCCGCTAAACGTCCAAGAGTCATTACGTACGCGGCAATATTGTGACGTTGGTCATCTAAGTAAATTGAGCCCGGTGGCATCGATTTCGTCACGGCTTAGGCGACGACGGCGTTCTCCCATAACTGAACCTTGCACCAATGATCAACCGATCAACGTAGGGATGAGCTAGCCGCCATCGGCCGGGTGTTGCGAGGATCGACCAAGACGTTGGCGACGGGAATTGATGAGCCAACGCGGAACGATCAAAGTTTCAAATCATTTACGGTCAGCTTCGTACGTATCTGCCGCAGGAGACCAGGCCCGATAGTCTCGCCGGCATGTACTGGTACGGTAGTGACCCGCCCGTCCTCATGCCGTAGCCGATGATGGCTTCCTCTCACTCGGCGGAATTCAAAGCCATGGCCGATGAGAATTCGGATCAGCTGTTTATCGGTCAGCCGTGGCAGTCTCGGCATCTCATTTACGAGGCGATGGACAGAACAAGTTCTTGCTCAAGGCGTCGCCGCTGTCTTCTAGCGCGATCGCAACGGCTTCGTGAAGTCGTTCAAGTAATTGCTCTTCCGTCCGAGCTTGTGTATGACAACCGGGCAATTCGGTCACCGTGCCCAACAGCCACCCGTCTTCGTCACGCTCAATCTCGATCTCAAACGCCCGCCAGTAAACGAGCGTTCTTACAGTCTTCCAACCGCCAGCGGCAGGACGAACTGTTACGGCGTCGTCCAAGTGAACCGACCCGCTGCTACGTGAACGTACCACGTCAGTGCTCCCGGTCGCGCGGGGGATTTGGATCCCGTCCTGGAGCGATTGTATCCTTGCTGCGGATCCGACCGTCCCGCCCTTTAACGATCAATTCTCCACCGCCTTGTTTGTGGAGTGTCTGTCTCGCAGCATCGATCGCTTCGCTTTGCGTCTTGTAAATGCCGCCAACCCGCCCAGCGTCGTTTCGCTTCTCTGCCCAACCATCAGGCTTACGATAAACCGTCCGATCCCGACCTTTGCCACTCATGGAATTGATTGTATTGCCGGAGGTGCATTTCGCAACTGGTTCCCATTCGGCGTGACAATCATCGCTGATTGAAATCTGCGACGGCGCGGGATCGTCGACTCTTGTGTCTATGAGCGATTTTCGAGAGCTGACTGTTGCGGGAACCCTGGGAATCACAAACCAATACGCGTCAGCGCTTGATCTCGACCCACTCGTTTCGCGCGCGCGAATCAGCCACGGCCTGGACCACCCGCATGTAACGGAATCCCTCTTCGAAATCCGGATGCGGACGAACCCGGCCCTTCGATTTCACCGCAGCGATGAAATCGTCCTCCACTTGCCAGCCGCCTTCCAGCTCCGGAGTTATCTCGACCTGATGCAAAGCGCGATCGCCGACGCGCCCCGCGCTGATCACATCGGTGCCGAAGTCGTAGGTCATCGTCCCCAAGTCGCCGTAGACCTCGAGCCGGTCGCCAGACGCGAGTCCGTCGATGCCGCTGAACTCGAGGACGCCTTCCGCGCCGTTTTCGAACCGGCACAGAATCGTGAGCAGATCCGGGATGATGAGTTCGTAGCCCTGCCGGATGGAGTGCAGGATTTTTCCCCGCGCAAAAACAGCGGTGATATCACCAAGCCAGCGTTGGAGAACTTCGACGTAGATGCCGAGGGCGAGAACATTCAGGCCGCTGATCTCGATCCGTTGCCGCCAATGCGCCGGCGCTTCGGCATTGAGATAGGCGCCGGTGAAACTTTGCAGACGGATGTGATGCGGACGCCCCAGATAATTTTCCGCGAGTAATTTCTTCACGAGAAGATCGCCGCGCAATCCGAAAGGAGGCGGACAAAGCATCGTGACCAACTCGGGAAATCGTTTCGAGGCGGCCAGCATTTCTTCCGCTTCGGCGCGATCCATTGCCATGCGGGCCTGGCAGAAAACATGTTTGCCCGCTTCCAAAGCGGAAACGGTGATGGCGGAATGCATGTAGGGCGGCGTGCCGATCCAGACGATGTCGAGCTCCGGGAGCGCGACCAGGTCCGCCCAGTTTTGCATCGGGGTCGCGTGCGGCGCGTTTTCCTCGCAAAATTTCTCCGAACTTTCGTAGGTCGAATTGGAGACCGCCACGATTTCGACTTCCGAGTGCTTCTTCAATCCCGGCAAATGACGGGTGCGGACAATATCGCCGGCGCCAACAATTCCGACGCGCAGCTTCTGGTGATTCGTTTTAGCCATCTAGTGGTTAATGATGCAGTGAGAGGGTGGCGATGGGCAATCTCTCACTCACTCAATCGCTCACTCGCTAAATAATTTCGTGAGTTATCTTTGACTCTCGCGCGCGAGGAACGTTCAACTCCGAAAGTTTCGCGAGCGAAGATTCGCTTGACCCACCGGGGCCGGCGCGCCAGCTTACGCACTCTTTCGAGGTCGTTATGTCAAAAGTTTGCAGCATCACAGGTTCAAAAGTCACTCGCGGCAGTGTGATTCATCGCCGCGGTATGGCGAAAAAGAAGGGCGGCGTCGGTCGTCACGTGACGAAAAACGTGCCGCGCACCTTCAGCCCCAATTTGCACGAGCGCCGTATTTGGGTACCCGAGCTGAAAAAGTTCGTCCGGATTCGCGTGACCGCACGGGGAATGAAAACCCTGAACAAGAACGGCGCCTACGCGACTCTCAAAAAAGCGGGCCTCGTCCCGGCGTAACGTTTTAGCCGGGATCATCGATCCCGGCTACAACGGTTTCCGATTCGGGGGCAGCAACGCTTTCCGGTTGGGCTTCGGTTTTTGATTCAACCGGAATCGCTTCGCTCGGCGCAGCGGGTTTTTCTTCGGGCGCCGGCGCGGCGGGCGCTTTGGTCCTCGGCAAATCGAGCGAGCCGTCATTGAACTCGATCACGTAGCCTTCGCTCGCGAGCCAGCGGAGGTCGGAGGCCAGCGTCATTTTCGCGCGCTCGAGATCGGCGGCCTCGGCACCCTCGGGCGCCAACTGTTCCGCCAATTGCTTCCGATTGATCCCTGGCGTCGCCGCCACCTTCTCCAAAATGGCGTTGATCGAGGCCGAAACCCCCGCGCGTTCGTGCCCGAAGACGCGCGCCCGGACCGGAGACACGAAAAGCATCCCGCGCCGATGTCGGAAAATATTGAGACCCGCCTCCCGCAATCCCGCCGCCAGCTCCTGCATCATTTTTGAAGGCGATCGCGTTTCCTGCGACCAGGCGTCCTCGATCGCGCGGCCTAAGGCGCGGTCCGGCAATCGCCGGCTCAGGACACCGTTGATCGTCAGCTCGTTCGCGCTGCGCAACAAACCAGGAAGATGGGTCTGCCTAAAATGGCGCTCGGCCTCGGCCGCATTCGGAAAAGTGAGCGGCGGATCGACATCCTTCGCTACAAAAGTCGTGATGCTGCGGGCCTGCTCTTTCCATTGTTCCACCACCGCCGGGTCGCTCACGATCTCGATCTGCTTCTGGTAATCGGCGAAGCTCATCCGGCGGCTGAAGCGCGCTTCGTAAAGATTCCGCAGTTGCGGCTGATAATTGTGATGATTGGTGGGGCCAAGCAATGTCCCGCTCAGCCGGCAACGCGCGACGTTCGTGAAATTCCCCTTCAGCGGCTCGGTCTGCGTCACCTCGACCGTGTAGAAATCGTCGCGAGCGCTCGCAAAGGCGCCGCTCTCGAGAAGACGACGATCGGAAGCGACCGGACCGTTTTCCCCGAGCTGGTGCAGGAGCGCCCCTTCCGCCGCCGTCAGACGAACATCGTAGCGCTCCGGCTTTTCCAGAAACAGGCGAGCGAGAGCGAAAACCGAATAGGCCACCGTGCCGGATTTGATCTGCGCGATGACGCTGTTGAACGCCGGCTGGTGCGGGAGAAAGCGGACGGTGACGGCCACCGGCTGCACCACTTCGCGCTCCCGGTTCTCGCGCCTCTCGGGACGGTTCTGTTCCGGGCGGCCGCCGCTCTCTCGATCGGGCCGCGGGCGACGCGGACGCTGCTCGCGCGATTGCGGAGCCCGTCGCTCGCGATCACGATCACGGCTCCGATTTGGCGGACGCGAACGGCGCTCATGCGAATCAGCCTCTTCGCCCTGAAAATCCGCATAATCATTCGGACGCGCCGGCTCATTCACCCAGGCCGGGAGCATTTTCAGGTCAAGCAAATCGACGGGTGTGCTCGTGTCGGGCATCCATTCTCATTTAGCTCAAGCGAAGGCGAAGTAAACTGCGCCACACATTTGCGCGCGAGCCATTTGGCCTGAAATTGATTGACAACATCACTAATTGATTTACTTCCCATTCCTGCCGGGCTTGCTTAGAGACGTGCCCCCTTAAACAACGCGAACGGAGAAACTTTTATGACGGACAAAACAATCGAAGAGAAGGTCAAGGACATCATTGTCGAGCAGCTCGGCGTTAATCCCGAGCAGGTCACGCCGACGGCGTCGTTCATCGAAGATTTGGGAGCAGATTCGCTCGATATCGTCGAGCTCGTCATGGCTTTCGAAGAGGAGTTTTCGGTGGAAGTTCCGGATGAGGATGCGGAGAAACTTCAGACCGTGGGCGACGTGGTGAAATACATCGAAGAAAAAGCTTCGAAAGGGTAGAATCAGCGCGCTGCGCTGACCGCGGATCCCGCCAATGCGGGACGGCGTCCCTACCAAAAAGAGCACGGCTACGGCCGTGTTTTTTTGTTTCCCCGGTTGCGGACGCCTCTCAGCGACCCAGACTGAACCGGTGAACTTCGCGCTCTTCGAGCGACCACTCTTTTATGTGGCGGGGCATTATGTGTCCTTTCTCGGCCTGACGGCTTTCGCGGGCCTCTTCGCGCTCGGCATTCTCGTAGCCCGTAGCCTCCAAAGCGAAGTCGTCCGGCGGTTCCTCGCGCGCTTCAAGCTCGACACGAATTTCATCGCTATCGTCACGACGATTTTGAGCGTTTCGGCGCTGGCTCTTTTTACAGTCAGCGCCATCAACGCCGCCGGCATTCCGTTGCTCTGGACATCGCCGGTACCTGGCCTGTCGCTCAGTCTCCTTCAGATCTTTCTCCTCATCGCGTTGCTCATCGGCGTCTTTTGGTTTTCGTCGCGCACGAAGCGCTTTCTGTTTAACCGCTTCCTGGTCAAGAGCGGCCTCGACCGTTCCCTGCAGTACGCCATCGCCCAGATCGTCAGTAACCTGGTCCTGGTCATCGGGATCTTTCTTGTCCTCGAGAATACGGGAATTCATCTCGGCGCGTTGACGGTTTTCGCCGGCGCGGTTGGCGTGGGGGTCGGCTTCGGGTTGCAAAATATCGCGAGCAATTTTATCAGCGGTCTCGTCATCCTGGCCGAACGCCCGATCACGATCGGCGACCGCGTGGAAGTGGCGGGCGTGGTAGGCCAGGTGCAGCAAATTCGCGCCCGCAGCACGGTGATCGTGACCAACGACAATATCTCGATGATCGTGCCGAACTCGAAGTTCATCGATTCGCCGGTGACGAACTGGACCTATGGCGATCCGCGGGTGCGTTTTCGGATTCCGATCGGCGTTGCCTACGGAAGCGACGTGAACAGAGTGCGCGAGGCGCTCATCGCCGCCGGGCGGACTAATTCCCACGTCCTGGAAGATCCGGCGCCGAGCGTTTTTCTGACGAAGTTTGGCGAAAGCTCGATCGACTTCGAGCTCGTGGTCTGGAGCAGCGAGATGAGTCATCGCCCCAGCCGATTCAAGAGCGACCTCAATTTCGCCATTGAAGAAAAACTTCGCGAAGGCGGCATCGAGATTCCGTTCCCGCAGCGCGATGTCCATATCCGAAGCGGATCCATTCGCGCTCAGGAATGATTCCGTTTCCGGGCGGCGTGGCTCGCGTGTTTTCCCTGGCCGAGGTGCAGAATCTCGCAGCATGGAAACATGCCTTCGAAGGAAAATCCAAAGACCACCGCTATTACGAAATCGTCGAGGAAACAATCGAGCCGAAATTCGAGCATCATTACCTGCTCTTGGAAGATCAGGCCGGCAAGGTGCGGGCGATTCAGCCGGTTTTTTTTGTGCAGCAAAATCTGGTGGAGGGAATCCCGGCGCTGCGCGGCGCGGTCGCGTCAATCAGAAAGCGGTTCCCGCGATTTTTGACCATGCGGGTGCTCATGGTGGGCAACGCGGCCGGTGAGGGTCATTTGTCCGCCTGCGAGCCGGAAGATGAAGATTGGGTGGCGAACGCGCTTCAGGCGATCCTCAAAACATACGCTAAGCAATCCAACGCTTCCCTTGTTGTCTTCAAGGATTTCCCGGCGAAATACCGCCAGACGCTCGGCAATCTGGCCGCAAATGATTACACCCGCGTCCCCAGCATGCCGATGACGCAGCTGGAGCTTCGTTACAACGACTTCGAGCACTACCTGAGCACGCTTGGAGCCTCCACGCGCAAAGATCTCCGGCGGAAATTTCGAAGGATCGCGGCCGCCGCGCCGATCATACTCGAAGTAGTGACCGACCTCACTCCCTTCGTCGACGAAGTTTACCCGTTCTATCTCCAGGTGCATGAGCGTTCGCCGCTTAAGTTTGAGCGCCTGACGAAAGAATATCTGTGCGAACTGGGACGGCGAATGCCGGAACGCGCGCGATTTTTTATCTGGCGACAGAACGGCCAGGCGATTGCCTTCAGCGTGGCGCTCGTGCACAACGGCACGATCTACGATGACTATCTCGGGCTAGATTACCGCGTCGCTCTCGACCTCCATCTTTACTTCTACACGCTGCGCGACATCATCAGTTGGTCGCTCGCGCAAGGTCTGAAGTGCTATCGCAGCAGCCCGTTGAACTACCATCCCAAATTCCATCTCGGCTGCGACCTGTTCCCGCTCGATCTTTACGTCATGCATACCGCCCGGTGGTTGAATCCGATCTTTCACCACGCTGTGAAACTCCTGGAGCCGACGCGGCACGATCCGGTGCTGCGACGATTTCGAAACGCGCACGAACTTTATGCCGATGCAAAATAAGCCGTCGGGTTTCGCCAACCCGGAGTTTCAACTCGCCCTGAGCGTCGTGTGTGTATTCGTCTCCGAGTTGCTGCTCAAACTCGGCGCGGCGGCGACGGCAAATCCGGCGAATTCGTGGTCGTGGACCGGCATCAACAGTCTGGCGTCCTCTCTGGTCTGGTGGGGAATTCTTTTCGTGATCGCGAGCTTCCTGAGCTGGCTTTACGTCCTAAAATACATCCCGCTCACGAAAGCGTTCCCGCTTTCGCGCGTGGTCGATGTGCTCGTTCCGCTAGGCTGTTGGATTTTCTTGGGCGAATCGATCTCGATGCGTCGCTGGTGTGGCATTGCGCTTGTCGTCATCGGTCTGGCCATCGTCGCAAAACCGGTCGCGCGCTTGGAGGAACGGTTGTGACTCTTTTGCCGTTCCTCTTTATCCTGATCTCGCTGGTCACCTTCGTGGCCGGCCAACTTTTCTTGAAACACGCGATGGAATCGCAAGTCCGCCTGACCAGGCCACGCTTTGTCGGCAATCTTGCCGCCGGCGTCGCGGCGATGACCATTTCGTTTTTCCTGACGCTCGGATTGTTGCAGCGCTTCGATCTCAGCTATCTCTACCCGTTTCAGGGTCTGAGCGTCATCATCATCAGTCTGGCGGCGGCGATTGTGCTGCGGGAAAAGCTCACGCTTCAGTTGCTCATCGGCGCCGGATTGATCAGCGCCGGGATCGTTCTGGTCTCAATGAGCTAGAATCGGCCAGAGCGCTTCGAACGCGCGAAGATTGATCTGTCTGGCCGCTTCCAAATTCGGCGGCGGCAATTTCGGATGATCCATACCCGCAGCAAAGCGCTGTTTCCATCGCGCGTAAGCCGGCGGAGAAAACGCGCCGCAGATATCGCCAGCGGCGATTCGTGCGCGCGACGAGCGCAACTGCGTCAATGCCCACGCGATGTCTGTCACGGTGAACCGCCCGCTTTCCCAGTTCGTCACGGCATCCTCCGCGCGCAGGCAATCGAGATCAATCGTCACATAGACATTCGATGCCTCCAGCTCGTGGACGAATTTTGCGAATCGCGCCTGCCAGTTCGCGCGCACGATTGCGCCACGCCGATTCTGGTCCGAAGCGGGACGGCCGTCCGCCCACGGATGGATTTCGAGCGTCCCCTCGCGTTCCGCACGACGGTTCCCGAAAACTTTCCCCGGCCACCAACATTCGAAATTTCCGCAACCCCAGACACTGACTTTTTTCACGTGCGGAAGCTCGAGCGCCCGGTTCACCCAGCCGCCGCAACCCCAGCGCGGCGGCCGCACATCCCAGTCAGGATGATTATCGAAAGAAACGAGCACAAATGGTTCGGCGAGCCGGCGCAACCAGAGCGCGCTGAGATGATGGAAGTCGCCGGATCCGTAGAGAACGAAAGATGCAGGGGGCACTTCGCGGTAAAATTGCTCGATCAATCGCGACGGTGCGGAGAATCGGAGCTGCGGCCCCCAAGAGGTCAGGTCCCGCGTTTCGAACGGAACTGCATCTCCAGGCCAGGCACTATCCAGGTTGAGATGAATCACCGTGCCCAAGACTCAAACGTTGCCGCGGAACCAACGAAAGCAACGGCACTTTCGATGCGCGCACCGCAGAGTCGAAGCGCGAAGGTACGGTGCATGGCAGAAAAAAAGACGAACGGAGGAAAGCGCAACAGCCGGAAGAACGGGCCAGAGAAACGGGATCTCATGTGCCGCATCCGGGAGGCGTTCGGCATCTTCGCCCGCAAAGCTTCCGATGTGCTCGGCAGCGCCTGGGTCTTTGTCTGCGCTCTCGCGATCATCGTAATCTGGGCACTCACGGGACACGCGTTCGGTTATTCCGATACCTGGCAGCTCATCATTAACACCGGCACCACCATCGTCACCTTTCTGATGGTCTTCCTCATCCAGAACACGCAGAACCGCGACGCGAAGGCCGTGCATCTCAAACTCGACGAATTAATACGCGCGCTCGAACCCGCCCGTAACAAGCTCGTCGATCTCGAAAAAATGACCGACGACGAATTGAAGCTGCTCGAACAGGAATTCGAGAAGGTCCGCAAAAAGGCGAACGGCGCCAAGAAGCAGGCGGAAGAACTTAAGAGCGCGGTTTCGAGTTGACTGTGGTTTCCACCGGGCGCGCCTCGCCGCTGCGAATGAAAAGTTTCCCACTCGGGCAGAGCCGAAAGATTTCGCAGTGATGGCAATCGGGCTTTCGCGCAAAGCAGCGCCGCCGCCCGTGCCAGATCAGCCAATGACTCCAGTTCGTCCAGTGTTGCCGCGGCACCAGCTTCATCAGGTCCTGCTCGATTTTTTCCGCATCGGTTTGTCGCGTCAGCCGCAGCCGATGGGAGAGCCGCGCGACGTGGGTGTCGACCACGATGCCCTCATCCTTTCCGAACGCGTTGCCCAAAACGACGTTCGCCGTTTTCCGGCCGACCCCTGGCAATCCGTGCAATTTTTCCATCGTATCGGGAACGCGGCCGCCGTGTTCGCTCACGATCGCAGCGGCAGCGCCACGAATGCTTTTGGTTTTGCTCCGGAAAAAGCCGGTGGAACGAATCTCCTTTTCCAGAGTCGCCGGGGCCGCCTTCGCGTAATCCGCGGCGGTGCGGTACTTCGCGAAGAGCACCGGCGTCACCAGATTGACCCGCTTGTCGGTGCATTGCGCCGATAGGATCGTGGCGACGAGAAGTTCGAGCGGCGTGCGGAAATCCAGCTCGCAATGCGCGTCCGGATAGACGGCCGGCAACGCTTTGACCAACTGCGCGACGCGCTCGCGGTTCGTCATCGCGCCGTGCTCTCCATCGCACGCGTCTTGCCGGATTGGCGACCGCGCGCTTTTGCGATCATAACCCGGGTGCGGCGGACGAGGCGTCGAGCCCACGCGAATTCAGTAGCTAGGACTCCCAGTCCGACCGGGATCACGATGACGGCAGGGCCCGGCAAAAGAATCATCGCGATACCGATCAATACGATGGTGCCTCCGATCACCGCGACGATAAGTTTGCGAACCGGCGCTGGGAGATCCTTCAAACTGAATACGGCTTTGATCCGTGCCCACTTCATAAAGTTATCTCGCAATGCTCGCGCTATGCGTCAATGCCGCTTCTGTAGCCGTCGCCCTGCCTGCCACGCCGAAGCTCTGCGAAGGCGGGTGGGCGACCCGATTGCAGCTCCGTTTCTCTCACGCTTCGCATAGCGAAACGGCTACAGAAGAATTCGGATCTCTAAATCGCAAACGCGCTCAGCTTCTGCTCGAGCTGCGCCGGCACATGCGCGACGATCAGTGCGAACTCATCCTCGTAATGCAATTCGAGCACGTGCCCGATGCGATGGATCTCCGCGATCAATCCGCCTTCACTCACCGGCACCCGAAAGCACGACCGCAGCCGCCATGATCCGAGCTCGTCCTCCAGCGCCTGCACCAACGTGGCGACGCCCGCGCCTGTTCGTGCCGAGATCGCCACGCTGCGGGGAAATCTTCTTCGATAGATCTCCACCAGTTCATCGTTCTCCACCGCGTCGATTTTGTTGAACACGATCAACGTTTGTTTGCTGAACGCGCCCAGTTCTTTGGTGACGTTGTTCACCGCTTCGATGTGCTCATCCACTCGCGGATGGCTGAGATCGACCACGTGAATCAACAGATCGGCTTCGCTCACTTCTTCGAGCGTCGCCTTGAACGATTCGATGAGCGTGTGCGGCAACTTGCGCAGAAATCCGACCGTGTCCGTGAGCAAAAGGCGTTGCCGATTCGGCAAAGTCAGATTTCTCGTCGTGGGATCGAGCGTCGCAAAGAGTTTGTTTTCCGCGACCACATCCGCGCCGGTGAGCAAATTCAGCAGCGTCGATTTTCCCGCGTTGGTGTATCCGACCACAGCCGCGACCGGCCATTGATAACGCTTGCGCCCCTGCCGTTGGACGGCGCGAACTTTGCGGACGCCTTCGAGTTCCCGCTCCAGCCGCGCGATTCGTTCCTGCACCCGCCGGCGATCCACTTCGAGCTGCGTTTCGCCCGGCCCCCGCGTGCCGATACCGCCGGTCTGGCGCGACAAGTGGTTCCACATCCGGGTGAGCCGCGGCAGCAAATATTGCAACTGCGCGAGCTCGATCTGCAACCGGCCTTCGCGGCTCCGGGCGCGTTGCGCGAAGATATCGAGAATCAGCTGAGTGCGATCGAGCACTTTTCGCGAGAGCAGGTTCTCGAGATTGCGGCCCTGCGCCGGCGAAAGCTCGTCATCGAAAATGACGGAAGTCACGTGCTGATGCTGGAACGATTCCTTGATCAGCTCCGCTTTGCCGCGGCCAATGTAGTAGGGCGCAGTCGGCTTCTGCAGTTTCTGGGTGACGGTGTTGACGACTTCTGCGCCCGCGGAATTCGCCAGCTCGCGCAATTCCTCCATCGAATCGCGCAATTCCCATTTCGAGACACCGTCCTGCTCGACTCCGATCAGCAGAGCGCGCTCGTGCGTTTGCTTCGGGCGAACTTCAATCATCCATTTGCGAAAACGCGAGAGGCGCTTTGCGCGATCAAGTCGATAGCTTCAGAGAAGCCGTGTGGAGATAAGTTCAGCGGCTCGAGATTACTTTGCCGCCGAAACCAGGTCAATTGTCTTTTGGCATAGCGCCGCGTCGCCTGCTGAATTTTTGCGACACATTCCTGCTGCGAGATTTCGCCGGCGAGCAGTATTTGAATGTCGCGCAGTCCAAGAGTCTTCTCCGCGGTCGAGCCGATATTGCTCAATGCTCGTACTTCCTCCACCACGCCGGCTTCGAACATTTCTTCGACGCGCCGATCGATCCGTCGATAAAGATCCGCGCGATCTCGAAACACGAAGACTCCCGTTGCCGCCGCCGCAGTTTGGGTTCGCTGCGCAGAAAAAGGCTCGCCACTGAGCAAGCAGACTTCGACTGCGCGAATCAACCGTCGCTTGTTCTTGCGGTCGATCTGCTCCGCGCCCGCGGGATCCAAAGCGCGCAGACGCTTAAACAACTCCTCGATCGTCGCCTTCGCCAGCTCCCCGCGCACTTCGCTGTCGGCCGCCGGTAGTTTTGCCAGCCCGTGCGTGAGCGCTTTGACGTAGAGCCCGCTTCCGCCAACAACGATCGCCGGTTTGCCGCGCGCGTGGATATCTCGAATCGCCATCTCCGCTGCGGCGCGATATTTCTCCACGTTCATTTCTTCGTTGAGCCCCGCGGCGCCAATCAGATGATGAGGCGCCTTCGCCAAAGTCGCCCGGTCCGGTTTCGCCGTGAGCAGATCGAGTCCTCGATAAATCTGGAACGCGTCGGCGCTGACGATCTCCGCCCCGAGCCGGCAAGCGATCACCGCCGCGATCTCCGATTTCCCGGTCGCGGTCGGTCCCACGATGAAAAAAACGCGTTTCATTTACCAAAAAAAACCGGGAGACCGGTGGCAACCACCTTGTCTCCCGGTATTGATAACGAGCAAATCGTCAGTTCGCGGAATGATGCTCGCTCGATTTCGCGCCGCTCACGACCAGCTTGCGGCCGAGGAATTCCTTGTCGTGCAATTCCTCCACGGCCCGCTTCGCTTCGTCCACGGTCAACATTTGGACAAAGGCGAATCCCTTTGAACGCTGGTTGTGTTTGTAGGTCACCACCTCGGCGTTTTGCACCGCGCCGACGCCGTTGAAGAGCTCGAACAGATCGCTCTCCGTCGCGTCGAACGACAGGTTCCCGACGTAAAGCCGGGGCGTGGTGACTTCAACTGCTTCGGGTTTACGCGACGTGCGCGAAGGTTCCGAATCGTTGTCGCGCACCGGCCGCTGCTGCACTGGTCTCGGAGCCGGTTTGCCACCGCCAAAAAACGCCGTGATTTTCTCCCAGAACGATTTCTTCGCCGGCGCGCGCACAGGCGCGGTCTGGTGGCGCGAGCGATAATCGCCCCTTCTGCGAGAGCCGCCGCGTGGTCGCCGGCCATTTCTCCCCGATGATTGAGATGCCATATTGATCCTCAGGTTTTACCCAATTGTTATGTGGGCGGAGCGCATCGCTAGATGCACGGTCCATGGCGCGCGAACCAAACAGGCCTCCCAAAAGGAGCTGGTAAACAATCTGCGTCGCCGCTGGAAACTCCGCCTCGTGGCGCCGGGAATCGATTCGAACGGAAGGGCGGTTCGCACGAGTCACCCAAAGAGACAGCAGCGATGCGAAGGACCGCATCCGAATCTGTAACAAGCTGTATCGTCGTGAAAAGCGAACGGCCGGATTATCGAAGAACATTCCCGACATCTGCGGACAATTATCGGAGCTACGGACGCGGAATGCAAGGGGAGCTGTTGTAGCCGGGATCGGTGATCCCGGACGAGTCGGCCAGCCGCGCGTTTCTTCTCGTCCGGGATCACCGATCCCGGCTACAATTCAGATACCAATCGACGAACTTCGGCAGACCGGCGCTCAAGGATGTGGTCGGGTTATAGCCAAGCAGTTCCCTCGCCTTGGAAATGTCCGCGCAGGTGACCGGAACATCTCCCGGCTGCTCCGGCATCTGGTTGATGATCGCCTTTTTTCCCAAGGTCTTTTCAATCGCCGCGATCAGGTCCTTCAACTGGATCGTCTCGCTTTCGCCCAGATTAAAAATGTCGAAGAGCGGTCCCTCATAATCGAACGCCGCCATCACTCCCTGAATGATGTCGTCGATGTAAGTGTAATCGCGCCGGGTCGTGCCATCGCCAAATTGATCGATCGGTTCGCCCGCTTGAATGCGTTTGGTAAATTGATGGATCGCCAGATCAGGCCGCTGCCTGGCTCCGTAGACGGTGAAGAAGCGCAGCGCGACCACCCGCATCGCGTAGAGGTGCGAGTAGGTCGAACAAAGGAACTCTCCCGCGATCTTGGTGGCGGCGTACGGGCTGATCGTCTGGGTCAGGTGCACATTTTCCGAGAACGGGACCGTTTTTGAAACGCCGTAGACGGACGAGCTCGACGCAAAAATAAATCGCTCGATGCCAGTGAGCCGCGCCGCCTCGAGAAGATGGAGCGTCCCGCCAACATTCGTGTCGTAATAAAGTTGCGGCTGGCGAATGGATGGCCGCACTCCGGCCCGCGCCGCCAGATGCGCGATCGCGTCGAATTTTTCGCGGTGAAAAACCGAATTGACCGCCGCGCTGTCGCGCAAGTCCACCCGGTGAATGGCGATGTCGCCCGCGACCGCTTCAATATTCGCTCGCTTGATTTGCGGGTCGTAAAAATCGTTGAAATCGTCGAGAATCGAGACTTCGTGTCCGGTGGCGAGCAACTTCTCGACCAGGTGCGAGCCGATAAATCCTGCACCGCCCGTGACCAAAATTCGCATCGCGCGAGCGTAAAGATGAAGCCCAGCCCGAGCAAGGGAAGAACGTCATGGCGGAGCATTCTGCTTTTCGTCGCGATTTTTTTTGTCGCGCTGATCGGTGGTCTCTTTTTCCGGCTCGCTCCGGAATTGCGACGACCGGCGAAGATCGATCCGGCATTCGAAATGGCGTCGCCGCTTTTTTTGGCGTCGTTACCTACCGCGACGCGATTCGATTTTCCGATCGGAAGCGAAAACAGCGCGCTCGCCTACAACGCGCAACCGTTCACCCAGAATCGGCACCTCGGCGACGATCTGAACGGGATCGGTGGTGAGAACAGCGATCTGGGCGATCCGGTCCATGCCATCGCCGATGGCCGCGTTCTCTTGGCGCGGGAAGCGGGGCCGGGTTGGGGCAACGTCGTTATCGTGCTCCATGCCTATATGGAAAATGGCGTCCGCAAGTACGTGCAATCGTACTACGCGCACCTGGAGGAAATCCTGGTGGAGCCGAAACAGATCGTGCGGCGCGGCGAACAGATCGCGACGATCGGCACTGCCGACGGAAGATATTGGGCGCATCTGCATTTCGAGATGCGCGAGTTCAGCACGCCGTTTATCGGCCCTGGCTACCGGGACGATACGCGCGGCTGGATCGATCCGTCCGCTTTCATCACCAGCCATCGCGGGGCGCCGGAAGACGATGTAGGGCGTGCGGCGCTGCGATTGAGCCCGACACCGCCGGCCACGCGATGAGCTTCGAGGAGGATCAGATTAGTACTGCGCTTGATGCGCCAGCAGATAAATCCAATTGGCCAAGAGCGCGCAAACGATTGCGACGCGTAGGATGTTCTTTTCCGTTCGCGTCCAGTCCACCATCCGCAATCGAGACCCACGGCCCGCCAGAACCACAATGGCGTAGAGATCAAAAGCCGCTACTCCGCAGAGCGCGACGAATGCGAGCGGATTCCAGCGCAACGCCCCCAAAAAATCACAGTGTAGGAACGCAATCGTACAGCGCGTGGCGCCACACGTCATGCAGGGGAAACCGGTAATGGCAAGAAAAGGACAAAGGGGCCAGGGCAAACCGAACCTCAGCCAGATCGCGCCTCCCACAATCGCTCCCACCGAAACGGCGAGCCAGACCAGTTCGTGATTGAATCCACCCAGCGGGAGCCGCCGCCATACAAGACGCATCTGGAATTATCTCGAACGCTTTCGCAATCGCGGCTCAGCGGATCTGTTTCAGATATTCGCTGAAGACGCCCGAACCACCGATGAGGACGCCGAGAATGATGAAAACTCCGCAGCAAATGACGAGCGGCAGAAAGACCGCCAGCACCGCTTTCCCGGTAGTGGTTTCGTGGGCGCGAGCCACTCCGATGATCTCGAGCACGATATTGTAAATGAGCGTAATCAATCCGCCGCAGATCGGGATCATCGAAAATAGATAGGCGGCGCCGCACGAAAAACAGACGACGCGGAACGACGTCTCAAACGACTTGTTTGCGCCGCCCACCAGCATCAGGCAGAGATGCAAAATCGCGCTGCCAATAAAAATCCCAAGGGCGAGCCCGATAGGCGTCAGGAGCAGAAAGAAAATCATCCATCCCATCCCGAACATCTCGATGGCCGGATTACTCTGGCTTCCGAAACCAGGCAGCCCGCGCATGAGAAACTGGAAACAGAAGGAAACGATTGCACCGGCACTTCCACCAATGAGGCCAAAGAGCAGCGGATCGACCAGACCGCCTTCGGTTTTCATCATCACGAACGCCTCGCTCGGCCTGGTCAGAAGCAGACTCACTGTCTCGACGAACGCTTTGAAGAAACCCACCTGCTGCCGGTGTTCCCAGGGCAATCCTGCGCCTGCGCCGGGGATTGAGGTAACTCCGGAAACGGCGAGTGGAGTTGGGCCCGAGGTTGAACCGGCACCCGGCGCGCCGACAGATTGCTCGACGGCAAATTCAGAGAGAGGGCGCCAGTCCGTCATTCCGGATTGCCAGCCGAGATCGGAGGCAAGGAATTTCCCGGTACGCAGACCTTCGCGAATTTCCTCCAGCGAGAACGTGCCGAGTTTCGCTCCGTCGCGGGCTACGTGGATCGTTGGCATAGCGGCCCGTTTTATGGGACTAACGACGGCAAGTCAATCTTCGTGCGCCTTGAGCGAGCTAGTCGAACCGGCTCTTCGTTTCCGGCGCATCGAGCGCGCGCCAGAAATACCACGCGGCTACGGAACGATAGGGCTGCCATTTCTTCCCGATCTTTGAAAACTGTTTCGGCGTCGGCAATTTTCTTCGCCCAAATGTTTTCGCGAAACCTTTCTGCACCCCGTAGTCGGCCACCGGCCAAACGTCGAGCCGCCCCAGTTCGAACAAGAGCAACATCTCGACGGTCCACCGCCCGATTCCGCGCACGGCCGTAAGCCGCTCGATAATTTCCTCGTCACTCATCCGTGCCAGCGCGCGAGCGGAGGGCACGGTGCCATCGAGCGTTTTCGCGGCGAGATCTTTCAGCGCCGCCGTCTTGCTCCGCGAGAGCCCGCAGGCGCGCAACTTTTCGTCCGGAGTCTTGAGAACCAGCTCGGGATCGAGCCACTTTCGTTTCGGGTACAAGGCGCGGACGCGGCCAAAAATCGTGGCGGCGGCTTTGCCGCTCAACTGCTGGTAGGCAATCGATTCCGCAAGCGAGTCGAACGGCCGGAGGAGCTTGTTCGCCACGACGTCAAACCGCCTGGACCGCGCGATCAGCGCGGCGAAGCGCGGATCAGTCCCGGCTAGATGCTTAATGGCCTGTTTCATTGAGGTGGCGCAAGCTGTAACCAATTTCGACTCCCAGATAAATCCAATTTGTCGCCGACGCCGATTTTAGCTACGATCCTCGCGAATGAAAAACGCCACGCGCCTGCTGTTTCTGGTTTTCCTTGGCTTCGCGTCCGCCAGAGCGTGGGCAATATCCCTCCCGGGCGAGGTCGAATCGATCGTGGAAGAGAAACCTGAAGCGGTCTCGCACGACATCGTGGAGTTCGAGTCGAGTTATGTTTTCGAAAGCGACCTGCACCGCCATGGAAACTTCGGCGAGCAATATGCGATCGGGAACTCGTTCTCCTACGCGCATCGTTCGCTTCTGACCGGACATCTCTATCTCCATCTCGGGATCGATTACAACCGCTTGGATTTCGGCAGCACCGGCGCGCCCGTTCCCGACCATCTGCAAAGCCTGGCTGGGGTTATCGGCATCGATTACATGCACAACAACGACGTCGGCGCCTTCATCCAGGTGAAGCCCGGCTTCTACACCGAGAATAATTTCGACAGCGCCTCCTTCGACGCGCCGATCACCCTGGGGCGGATTTTTGTTTTGCAGCCGGACAAGCTCTATTTCTTCGTAGGCGCGAACGCCGCGTTTCTGCGCGGGCAATACCCCGTCATCCCGCTGGCCGGGTTGATCTGGCTGCCGGACGACCGGTGGAAATTCATGGCCATCCTGCCCGAACCGCGGGTGATTTACGCGCCCTGCAATAAATTGGACTTTTGGGTGGGCGGACAATTGAACGGCGGATCTTTTCGCACCGACCGTGACGCTACAATCGTTCCGCAAAGACTGAACGGCGCGCAGGTGGATTATGCGGATTACCGCGTCGGCGGCGGAGTCATTTGGTCGCCCTGCGACGCAATCATGGTCGATCTCGGCGGCGGCTACTCGGTGCAGCGGCGGTTCGATTTCCATCGCGCCGATATCAGTTACAAAACCGACCCGGCCCCGTACCTGCGCCTCGAGTTCAAGGCGAAGTTTTAATTGAAGCTTCTTCTGTAGCCGCTTCGCTGTGCGAAGCGAGGGAGCAAATGTCGCTGCACATCACGCCGCCCACCCGCCTTCGCATTGCTTCGGCGTGGCAAGCAGGGCGGCGGCTACAGAAGAACGGCGATCGTTTACTGCTCGATCCGCCGGAGCAGATATATGGCTCCGATGAAAGTGATCAGGACACCGGCGGAAAGCATCACCAAGTCGGGCGCATAAAATTCCGGCGCTGCACGGTAGAGATTGACCAACCGGAAGGCGCGGCAGAAATGGGTGAGCGGAAAAAGCTCGGAGACGTAACGGATTGCCTTCGGCAATTGCTCGAGCGGCGCGAACGCACCGGAAAGGACAAAGACCGGCAGGAGAAAGAAAACGGAAAACTGGATCGCCTGAGTTTGGGTGCGGGAGACAGCGGAGATGAGCAATCCCATGCCGAGCGAACAGAGCAGGAACAAAAAGCAAATGAGCGCCAGCGCGGCGGGACTGTGGAACTGCACCTGAAAATGCCAGCCAGTGAGCAAAATGATAAAGAGGATGAGTACGATGGAAATGGCGAGGTACGGCAGCACTTTCCCGAGCACGATTTCCCGGCGGCGGAGCGAGGTCACCATTAATTGGAAGAGCGTGCCGGCTTCGCGTTCGCGCGCGAGGGTGCACGCCATGAGCGTGACCGTGATCAGCTGGAGAATGAGGCCGATAATGCCGGGCAGCACGTAATCGATGAAACGCGTGTTCGGATTGTAGAGGATCTTTTTGTCGACCCCCCACGGTTCCATCGCCGAGACGAATTGTTTGCGCACTTGCACCGGCAATTTTTTCGCCATCTCGAAAATGTCTTCGGGAAGCGCATCGATCATGACCTGGCGTTCGCCGAGCTGGAAGTCGGCAAGCGTTTTCTGGACGCTGCCTTCGAGCAGATCGGCTGTGTTCGTGTCGCTTCCATCCACGTAGAGCGGCAAGGGAACCGGAGCGCCATTCGCGATGCCGTCGCTCCAGCCTTTGGGAATGATAAGTGTCGCCTGTACGCCGTGGCCGAGCAGATCGTCTTCGCCGCTGATGGAGGACGGCCGGGTTTCCCAACGAAAAGTCTTGTTCGCCAGGAGCAGCGTAACGAGACGTTCCGCGCGCGGGGTGAGATCGCGATTGATGAGTATCGCCGGCACATCCGTCCTCTCGCCGGCTTCGAACGCGTGCCCGAAAACGAGCGTGAAAATCGGCGGCAAAATCAGGAGCAGAATCAGGACGCGCCGGTCGCGATAAATATGAAGGAATTCTTTGTAGGCGACGCTCGCGATGGCGCTGAGAGAGCTGCGATTCATGGCTGCTTCGGTTTCAAGACCGCGTCATAACCTTGCGAGTAGGCGGTGAAGACATCTTCCATGTCCGGTTCCACCCAGCGCTCGCCGAGCCAGCGAAATTCCGAGAAGGGCCATTGCTTTCGCCACTCGCTCACGAGCTTTTCCGGAGCGGCGGCGTAAAGCCGGAGGCTGCCGCTGCGCAACGAGACGCCGAGAATCTCCGGCACCTCGCGCAGACGAACCAGGGCGGGCATGACCGGATCGACATCGATCTCCAGCAGCTTCGCGTGAAAGCTCTCTTTCAAGGCGCGCGGCGGAGCTTTCGCCAGGAGCCGTCCCTCCTCGATGAACCCGACCTCCGTGCAACGCTCCGCTTCATCCATGTAATGAGTCGTGATAAAGATCGTGATCCCGCGATTGCTCAGGTCGTAGAGCAAATCCCAGATCTGCTGGCGATGGACCGGGTCGAGACCGGAAGTTGGTTCGTCCAGAAAAAGCAGCGGCGGATCGTGGACGAGGGCGCACGCCACTGCCAGCATTTGCCGCATGCCGCCGGAAAGATTTCCGGCGATCGCCGTCCGTTTTTCCTGGAGATCGGTCAGGGCGAGCAATCGCTCCATGCGTTGGGGAAGCTCCGCGCGCGGCACGCGACACGCGCCGCCGAAAAACCGGATATTTTCTTCCACGGTGAGGTCGCGATAAAGACTGAAGCGTTGCGCGACGTAACCGAACTTCGAACGCGCCTTATGCCGCTCCCGCCAGACATCGATGCCGGTGATCTGCGCGCTGCCGCTCGTCGGATGGACCAGACCACAGAGCATGCGGATGGTGGTCGTTTTTCCAGCTCCGTTCGCGCCGAGAAAGCCAAAGATTGTTCCCTGCGCAATCTCCAGGGAGAGATTCTCGACGGCGTTAACCTCGCCGAACGATTTGCTGAGGCAGTCGAGAAGGATGGCCGGTTCTGTCATGGCAACTTTGCGGCAAATATTTGCAAGCGATCCACTATGGGATAGATGTGCTTTCTTCAAAATGGAAACGAAAACCGGTGAAGCAATGCCGTCTCAGCCCGTCAAAAAACTCATGCGAATTCTCCTTTGCCTGATTCTCTTCGCCGCTTTCAAGGCTTCCGCCGATCCAGTCGCGGAAATGGCGAGCTTCTCCGTTTTCGACAATGTCAATGTTGCCGAGCTCGCGAAGGGCGAGCCTAAAGTCGCGCACGGCCCGGCGTTGAGCGGCCGCTACATCTCGGCGCAAACCTGCTTCGTTGTGACCGCGCCTCCGGCCCGGGTGAGCGAAGCGTTGCGCCAGTGGAACCCGACACGCCATTCGGAGCTAAAGGTGCTGATTCATACCGACCTGCCGTCGTCACCGAGCGCCGCGAATTTTTCTCGGCTCGGCAGCGCGCCGAACAACAGTGCGGTGCAAGCGCTCGTCAGCGCCACCCTGAAGCTCTCGCCCGATTTACAGATCAGCAAAGAGGAGGAAAAACGCTTCGCCGGTCTCACGGCCAGTGGGATGTCGGGTCCGATCGCCGCAGCCTGGGCCGATGTCTTAAGCGCCCGAGCGCGCGCCGGGCGAGCCGGGCAACCTCCCTATGATCATACCGGACAGAGTGTGCGGCCCTCTGAGGAACTCAACGCGTTGCTGCGCGTAAACGACAAGGTGCGCGGGAAATTCTCCGGCGTTCTGGACGGCAGGGGCGATGGTTTTTGGGAATTGCTCACGGCCGACGAGCTAGGGGTGCTCACGCTCGGCGCTTCTTACCGCCGCTCGGGAGCAAACGGGACCTTCCAGGCTGCCGACGCCCTCTATTATGCGAGCGGCGGGTATTACGCCGGCCTGACCTTGTACCAAATGTGGCCGATCGACGCCGGCGGAAAGCCCGGAACTCTGGTTTGGCGTGGCGATTTTATCTCTTCTGCCACGATCGCCGGGCTTCATGGGATCGAACGGGTCGCCTCGGAATCGGCCATGATGCGGGATATTTCGAAGGCGGTTTCGTCGTTTCGGCGTGACATCGGCGGCGGTCGGTAGGCAAGCTACCGCGAATCGTCCGATTTCAGCCCATGCAAACACCTCTCCGACTCGCCGCACTTTCCCTCGTTCTCCTGGCGGCCAACGCCTTTGCCGTCCAGGTCGAAACCTCTACGGCGGAAGGGAAAAGCGTCGCGCTCGTGGAATCGCAATCCTCCTTTTCGTTCGAATTTGACGTCGAAGGGACCTATGTCGGCGATGGCGATGTCGAGCGCGGTGAACGAGGCAATCTCGTCATCAGAAACTTCGACGAGGCCCAGGGACGCGTTCATTTTGTGCTGACGCCAATGACGAAGATCGGGGTCCTGCGCCTCGGGGTGCAGACAGAACGTTATTCGTTCAGCTTCGGCGGCACTGCCGCCATCCCCCATCGCCTTCATTCCACCGCCCTTGTCCTCGGGCTCGACACGGAATTTTCAGATTCGTTTCTCATTCGCATCGAAGCCCAGCCTGGATTCTACGGAACTGATTTCGACGACTTCGGGCAGGACACGTTCAACGTTCCTTTCCTCATCGGCGGGACTTACATTTTTAGTTCCAACTTTCAGCTCGTCTTCGGAATTGGATTTGACGCGCTGCGAAGTTATCCAGTGCTTCCGGGCGGCGGGATCCGCTGGAAATTTGCGCCCAAGTGGACGCTCAATGCAGTCGTGCCCACGCCGCGGCTCGAGTACGAAGTGTGCGATGCTCTAATGTTGTATGGCGGCGCGGACATCCGAGCCACCAGTTATCGCGTGGAGAAGAATTTCGGGAGCCTGCGCGGCAACACCGCGCTCAATCATGCCTCGATCACGTATGAAGAGGCGCGAATCGGCGCAGGGCTGGAGTGGAAACTTAACTCAGCAATTAAGCTGACGGCCGAGGGTGGATTCATTCCGTATCGGAACTTCGACTTCCATCGCACCCAGGTCCGCTACCATCAGGATGGCGGCGTGCCCTACGGGATGTTTGCGCTGCACGCGGCGTTTTAATGCGCCAATGCGCATTTACTCCTGCTCTTGATCATGATCTTGCTCCTGATCTCTCCGAATCGACGTCCGGCAAAGGATTAGGATTAGGATTAGGATCAAGAGCAGGAGTGGAAATAGGGACTGCCCAGCTTACATCTCCCCATAGATCTCGGGCCGCCGATGTTGGAAAACACCCATCCGATCTCGGACCGACCTAACGACTTCTTCGGATATCTCGCCGACAATCAGCTCTTCACGATCCGCTGATGCGGCTGCTACCGTCACACCGTATGGATCGATGATTGCCGAAGTGCCGCAGAACGACACGCCGGCATCCGCCCCCACCCGGTTCGACAAAATCACGTAGCTCTGGTTTTCGATCGCACGCGCCGTCGCCAGGGTGCGCAGATGATCGACGCGCGGAAACGGCCAGGCGGATGAGATGATAAAGACGTTGGCATCCTCCTCGCAGGCGAGCGTGCGGTAAACCTCGGGAAAGCGAAGGTCGTAGCAGATCGTGAGACCGAGCCGGAATTTTCCCACGGCGAAACTCACCAGTTCGCTGCCGGGCGAAAAGCATTTGTGCTCTTCGATCGGCGCTGGGCTGAAGAGATGGGTCTTGCGATATTTCGCCACGATTTTCCCGGTCGCATCGATCGCGGCCTGTGAATTGTAAATCGACGAGCCATCGCGTTCCGAAACGCCGCTGATGATCGCAATCGAAAGTGTCTTCGCGATCTCACATAGTTGCGGCACCGCTCCCTCGCTCCATGCCGTCGCGTGTTCCTGAATGACCGGCATCGCGTAACCGGTATCCGCCATCTCGGGAAAGACGACGAGATCGGCGCTCGCCTCTTTCGCGCGCGAAGAGAAATCGCGCATCTTGCGCACGTTCGCGTCGAGATCGCCAAGTGCGCACGTGATCTGGGCAACAGCGATTTTCACGACCGCACCCTAGCGCAAATTCTTATCGAGCGCGCCGATCTTGCGCGTTTCCGGCCAGATCGCTGAAACACCCAGCACGACCAGAATTGTCCCGACGCCGCCGGCAACAACCGAAATGACCGGGCCGAAAAGCGCCGCCGTCAGACCCGATTCCAACGCGCCAAGCTCGTTCGATGTTCCGATAAAGATGTTGTTCACCGCCGAGATTCGGCCGCGCATCGTGTCGGGCGTGACCAGTTGCAGTAAGGTGTGGCGCACCACCATGCTGACGCTGTCGAACAGACCCGTCATAAAAAGCATGAGAAGCGAGAGCCAGAGGTAGTGCGACAGACCGAAGCCGATCGTCGCGGCCCCGAAACCGGTGACGCACCAAAGCAAAGTCTTGCCTGCGTGTTTCATCGGCGGGAGATAAGCGATCAGGAGCGACATAATGAAGGCGCCGATCCCCGGAGCCGCGCGCATCCAACCCAATCCGATTGGGCCACAGTGCAGGATCTGGTCGGCGAAAATCGGCAGGAGCGCCGTAGCCCCGCCCAAAAAGACGGCGAACATGTCGAGCGTGATCGTGGCCAGAACCACTTGTTTGCTCAGAATAAATCGCAGGCCTTCCTTCAGGCTACGCCACGCGTTGCGCTCGGTGCTCATGGTGTGTTCGCGGCTTCGGATCGGCAGCACGAGGAAGAAAAACGACAGCGCGCAACCCGCATCGAGCGCGTAAATGAACGGGAATCCCGCGCGCACGATGAGGAGTCCGCCGATCGCCGGCCCGGCCACGGATCCGATTTGAAAAATGCTGCTGTTCCAAGTCACCGCGTTCGCGAAGGCGTCACGCGGGACCAGTTGCGGAAAATAAGAGCTGCGCGCCGCCCAGCCAAACGTCCGCCCGATCGCTGAGATGAGCAGGATCAAATAAATCAGCGGAATGGAGAGATCGTCGAAGTGGAAATAGGTGTGCCGCTCGAAGATCGAAGCGATCGCGTAAAGATAATGATTTCCCGCGCGCAAAATCGCCCAGTTCGGAATGGCGAGGTGTTGCCACGAAACGAAGGCGAGCCCGAGCGAACAGATCGCGCTCAGCGCCTGGGTCACGAGCACGATTCGTTTGCGCGGAAAGCGATCGGCAATGTGACCGGCCGGAAGTGAGAGCAATACCACTGGCAGCGCGATCACCAACCCGACCAGTCCCAGCGCCGTGGCCGAATGGGTGCGCGCGTACATTTCCCATTCCACCGCCACGATGAACATCAGACGCCCGATAACGGAAATCAGATTGCCTGCGGTATAGAATCCGAACGCCGGGAAACGAAACGCCGCATAAGGATCATGTTTTCCTTTCGGTCGTTCCAGCGTCCCCTCGGCGGTTGTCGGGCGCTCCGCCCGCGCGGCCTCGTAGGCCGGTGGCGGCGCATGCGGTTCTTCGTCGGGCATTGTGTGAACGCGTCTGCGTCCACACACGCGCACGAGATTGTAGATTCGCGCGCTCCAAGCGCAAACGCACCGGCGGCTGCGAGAACCGATTAGATTGCCTGCGTGAATTCGCTCAGGGGCGCTTGCAGAAATGCGGTCGCTTCAAAGACGGTGGGGCTGGCGCGATCAAAAGCTTCCTTCGTCAAGAATGCTTCGGTAATGCCATTAGCCACCGCTTCCCAATCGGCGACGGCCAAATCCGCGCAGGCCGGCGCAGTGTTTATGAAAGGCAGACTCACGGGCCCATCCACCAACGCCACGCGGCGCCGGTTCATCAGCGCGATAAGCCTGGCCGGCGCGCGAAAGGCAAAGAACGACGCGGCCGCGCCGAGCAGGATGATCCCGCTCTCGTCGTCCTCCTCCGCCAGCGAGCGCAGAAGCGCCTCGCACCCTTCGTCCTCCGCGCTTATGAATTCGTGCCCAAGCCGTTCGCTCTCCAGAAGCGTTTCGAGCCGTTCTTCATCCGTGGCCGACCTTCCAAGAGATCGAATGATCTTCACTTTCCTTATTGCCCTTCCTAGAGAAGGCCTTTCCTCGGGCCGCCTTCTCGACGCTTCGCGGCCTCTTTCCGGCACGAGTGCGGGCCGATTCCAGCAACAACCGCGCACCTTCCAATCCCGCAAAATTTCTGTAATCGCCTTTTCTCGGGAAATTTCGAAGCGACAAGACAACGCCGGTAATCCCCCATCGGCTACACCGATCACGCGCACGCCGTTGTCTCTCAGCAGCAGGGCGGTATCTCGCGCGCAGCGGTCTGGCATGTACCACAGCACGCTATCCACGTTGCAGTGCTTTATTCTTTCGAAAAGAAAATCCGGCCGCGCTTCCACCTTTTCATAGAAAAGCCCAGCCGTCGCAAAACCGCGGCGGCGCAACTCACGCCGAACGGACATAAAGAACATCCGACTCTTCTGCCGGGTGAGAAAAGAGGAAAGCGGCATCGGCACGCCTACAATTCCGTGCACCGACACCTCGCGATCGGCGCGGAGACCTTGCAGAAGCGTTCTCGAGCCGCGCAGGCGAGTAAGAAGCCCTTCGCTTTCCAATTGCCGGTAAACGGTCGCTACCATCGAGAGCGAAATATCAAAACGGTCCGCCACTTCCCGAAGCGCATAAAAAACCTGCGCCTTATCGGTCTGCTGCGCGCGCGCCGTCTTGCGCAGAATATCCGCGAGCTGCTCCACTCGATGAGTGGCTCCGGCGACTTTGAGATTTCCGCGGAGCGGGAGGAGCGGCCGGCGGATTTTTTTTCGAGCCATGATCCTGGGGAGTTGGGTTGGAGCGATTCTGTTCTGTATCTGTTTTTTATGTGTTCGGTTTCTGTTTGTCTAGCCTCGCACATAAAAAATAGCGCAAAAACAGCGCCATGAAATTCTTCCCAAGCCTTGCCGGGCTGACTCTTCTGGTTAGCGCGTCTCTTCTAATCTTATCGGCGACACCCGTCTCAGCCCAGTCGCCGCCAATCCGGACAATCCCGCCAATTCGCCCCATCCCGCCACTTCCCGCCCCAACGATCGCTCCGGCGGTCGTGATCGCTGCTGCTCAGCCGTTAACCGCCTCGATTGCCTTTGCCAATGCCACGGAAATCAAGACGCGAGCCAGTAGTTCTGGGCGGTTTCAATTGGTCGGAATCAACCCGAGGGAAGTAGTCGACATCGCCGTGGATTTCCCCGCGAGCTTGCCGAGCACTTCCATCACGGCGCAATCTCTCGACGGTGGAAAGATCGTCGGCCCGCCGAAAGATGTAGGGAAAGGCGTGGGGGCGACCTCGATTCGGTTTCAGGCGGGTGATCAACCGGGTTTGTATCGCGTTCTCATCACGGGGGCCAGGTCGCGATCTATCCTTCAATTCTGGGTGGCGGATCCAAAAAATCCGATGAACAAACGGCCAGTCATAAATCCAGGTCACTAGGGAGACGCCAGTGACTATTCTCACTCAGACAGATGCAGCTCGTCGAGGCATCGGCCTCATTTTGTTCGCGTTTTCGTTTGCCATTACGACTCTTCGCGCCCAAATAGGCAACGATAATCCGACCGGCCCAGCGGGTGTTTTTAATGGAAACGTAACGACAGGCTGTTCCTACGATCCTTATACGGGAAACGCACGTAGAAGCATAACCGATATCGTTGTGTCCGGCGGTGTCGGCGCCTATCCGCTAGCATTTAGCCGCGTGGCGAATAGCCGCAGTGGTGATATCTCCACTAACTATCAATTTGGCGAAGCGGCTTGGTGGCGGCACTCCTATAGTTGGCATGTGGATGAGTCCTTCGGCCTTGGTCAGCCGACGCAATACAACGTCGCCTTTCCTGATGGGCGTTTTCAAGTTTTCGCCCCATCTGACTCGGATTCCTGCTTCCGGGCCGGTCCAAGCTTGCGAGAGCGATTTGTGCCGCTGGATCTGAATACCATGTTGGCTTATCTCATTTTGCCAGACGGGGGAAAAGTCGAGTTCACGGCATCGCCGTTCTATTCCCCGTATACAGGTTACCGATATCAAGCCACAGCGATCATTGATCCATACGGACAGCGCACTTCACTTGCATACAATAGCGATGGAAGTCTCAACACCATTCAGGAGCCCGGTGGTCGCTGGTTACAATTGGTTTACGCAGCAGCGCCGGTTTCTCAGTGGGTCGGTTTCCCGATAACAGTCATCGATCATGTTCAAGCGAGCGATGGCCGAGTGGTCCAATATAATTATGGGGGCGCACAGTTTGTGCCAGGTGCTCCTGCCTACAATTACCTGGCAAATGTGATTTACCCGGCTGACCCTGGCTCGCCATCACCGACGGCCTTCTACACTTATCAAGGCCCGAATGTACCGGACAACGAGGGCTACTATCACGGAATTCCGCTTTTGTCGAGTTGCGACGACCCTATGTACCACGGGCCGATGAAGAAGATTTCATACACCTATGGTACTCGAAATTCCTATTACGGTTTCGTGGGATCCGGCCAGATCCTGAGTGAGAACAGCGGCACGACTGGTCAGGCGGTATCAACTTTGGGCACAGACGTCAATATTAGTAATACCCGAACCGAAACGCGCGGGGACGGGCCGTCGAGAACTTTCAACTATGACGGCGGAAAACTGATTAATTACACCGACTTCAAGGGTCAGACCTCTTCCATTTCCTACGATGGCAACGGTTACATTGGCTCATTTACAGACGCCCGCAGTAACACGACCGCTACCAGCCGCGAACCGCGGATCGGCGCGCTCAGCGTCGTAACCCATCCGGGCGACAACTCGACCGCCAGCTCCGGTTACTCCGACTCCAACAATCCCTACTATCTCTCCAACCGGACCGATGAGCGCGGGAACACCGCCTGGTTCACCCGCAACGCCAACCATCAGATCGAGCGGATCGATTATCCCAACGGCGCTTACGAGACCTTCAGTTACAATAATTTTGGCCAAGTCTGTTCCCATCGCCTGACCAACGGCGGCACGGAAACCTTCGGTTACGATGAAAACCTGCCAGCGGCGCGGGGTCTTAAGACTAGTTACACCGATCCGCTCGGAAATGTAACCCGATACTATTACGATGGATACGATCGGCTCCTTAACGCCACCGACCCCTATGGCAACGCCACCTGGTTTGATTATAACCAGCGGGGACAGGTAACCCGCATCATGCATCAGGACGCCAGCGCTATCCGATATTCCTATAATGTTGACGGAACGGTCGCCAGCGTCACCGACGAACTCAATCACACCACCAACTATGGTTACGACGACTATAAGCGAGTCCTTAGCGAGACCAACGCCCTGAGCCAGACAACTTCCTATGGCTATGCCCAGGATTGGGTGAATAGCTATGTCCAAACCACCTCGAATCCCAAATACATTCTTTCCCCCACGAACAAGAACGTCGTTTACGGATATGACGAGAACTTTCGCAAAGCTTATGAGGTTGCGGCATTGGGGACGGCGGACGAGGCCTGGTCATTTTTCTGGTATGACCAGGTGGGCAACCTCGTCACCACCCAGGACCCGCGCGGGTACCAGACCAACTTTGGCTACGACGCGCGGAACCGGAAGACATGGGTGATGGACGCTTTGGGCCAGGTGACCTGTTTGTATTATGACGCGGCCAATAACGTGGGCAACGTCGAGTTGGCTGACGGCAATTCGGAAAGCAAGGTGTATGATGCCATGAATCGGGTGACCAGCGATACCGACCCGGTGGGGCGCGTGACCCAATTCGATTATACAGCGTCGGGCAAGCTCTGGCACGTCAGGGATGGGAACAATCAGCAGACCACCTTTGGCTACGACGCTCTCGACCGCAAAACGCAGATGACCTATTCCAACGGCGATTACCAGCAGTGGGGCTACGACGCGAACAGCAATCTGACCAGCCGCCGCACAGTCAATGGCAGTGTCCAATATTTCAGCTACGATAATCGCAACCACCCAGTCTGGATGTCGTGGAGCAACGGAGCGGATTGGACCTACTTCCAACACGATCCGCTCGGGCGAGCCACCTGGATTCAGAACCCGTATGCGATTGTGTCGCTGGGCTACGACGCGGCGGGCCGGCTGACGGCGGACAATCAGTATCAGCCGGCGATCGGGTGGAAGGAAGTCCATTACGAGTATGGGAGCGACGGGGAGCAGACCCGGCTTTATCTTTCTGGCACCGACTACGATCGGAGCTATGGGTACGATGAGATGGGGCGGCTGAATGCCATCAGGAACACCGCGAATGGGGCGACTTGGTTTTCCTATAGCTACGATGCAGCCAGCAACGAGACTCTGCGTCAGAGCGCGCTCAATAACGTCGGTCAATATTATTCCCGCGACCCGTTGGGACGAATGTCGCGGCGCCATGTCTATTCAGCGACGGCTGGCAATATCTCGGTGGAGCATTATTATTATGATGCGATGAGCCGGCTCAGCTCGACCTACCGGGAGGAAGATGGCCTGAGCGACAGTTTTGGCTACGATGCGTCCGGGCAACTGACCGGCATGAACTCCCCACGGAGTAACCGGTGGATCAATTACAACTGGGACAACGCGGGCAACCGGACCCAGGTCAACGACAATGGCTGGGTCTACGGCTACGGAGTGAACAGCCTTAACCAATATGCGTGGACTGGCGACGGCGGGGGAGTGGGCAACGGGAGCGAGCACGAGATTGGGTCGTATCAGGGGATAAGCTACGGCTACTACGGGGACAGGCGGCTGGCGTCGGTGAGCGGAGCGGGCGGCACATACAACCTTGCTTATGATGGCTTGGGACGAACCGTACAGCGGAGTCTGAACGGTGTGACCACCTACTACGTCTACGACGGAGACCAACCGATCTACGAGTATAAAGCCGATGGCAGCACCGCAGGCTGGAACGTGTATGGCAAAAGGATCGATGAACCGCTCTTGCGGGCCGATTACGTGGTCGTGCCATCAGGGCAGGGATACTTTTACCAGCAGGACCGTCAAGGCAGCGTCACCCATCTCACGGGTTGGGGCGGCGAAGTAGTCGAGAGTTATCGTTACGATGCTTTCGGCGCGCCCACGACCACTTACAGCGGCGGGAATTTTAATAATCGCTTCAAGTTTACTGGACGAGAATACATCCCCCAATTCGGCATCTATGAATACCGAAACCGGGCTTATCATCCTGGTTTGGGCCGCTTCATGAGCGAAGACCCGCTCGGCTTCGAGGCTGGCGATGCTAATCTTTTCCGCTATTGCGGTAATGATTCGGTGAATGGGAGTGATCCGTTTGGGCTCGAACAAATCGTCGACTATGACGGTCGTGTCATTGTCGACACCACCGCAATCGGAGAAAACCCCTTTGCCGATGACGCACGTTGGCAGTTGTGGCACATGGTTGGCCCCCTGGACAGTTACTCTAATAACTCTTCGCCTTTCGGTGACGAGCAATTTAGGCTAGATAACAATGCCGGTCGAGTGGAACCTCTGCTGCCGATGCCGACGCTTCCGAGCCAAGGTCTTCCACCGCTACAGCAGACACTTGTTCCGATTTTTGATCTGAGAACGGAACGAAACATTGCGACGCTGCTACCTTTCGTCCAGCACTTAGCTCGCCAACATGTATTTCAGGTGCGACGAATAGGTTTGGATATGCGAATCATCGATGGATCGCGTACCTTCGCGGAGCAAGATGCCCTATACGCACAGGGTCGAACGACGCCCGGGGACATAGTGACATACAGGCGCGGAGGCGAGAGTAACCACAATTTCGGCACCGCATATGACGTCGGATTTTTCGACGGACGAACCTACATAAAAGAAGGGCTGGAGTACGATATCGCCGGTCGCATCGGCATTGAGGTAGGTCTAGAATGGGGCGGCAACTTTAACAGACCTGTTGATCGTCCGCATTTTCAATATCCCGGCGGTCATTAAAAGAGATGAAAACAAACTTGCTCACACAATTCAGGATTTCAGTCTGGATATTGCTGCTCGTACTTTGTGGTCTTTCGGATTCGCATGGCTCGGATTTAGCAAATTACGTTGCGACGATGGACAAAAAGACGACGCAGATTGATCGACTCCCAACGCGCGAAGTCAAAAAATCCTTACTAACGGGAACAGATGGAGGTGGCGCTCTGTCCGCGTTTTGGCACGAGGGACAGGTGCGTCATGTGAAGATCACCATTATTATGTCCAACCGACAGATCGAAGAAAACTACTACTATGAAAATGGCCAGTTAATCTTTGCTGCGTCCAAGCAGTCTTTCTTTCTTTGGGACAAAGCCGCGCAGAAGCTCGACCTACACAAGATAGCATCGAGTTTTGAAGATAAATACTATTTTATGGATGGGAAACTGAAACAATGGAATACCAATCGGGCTGCCGTGGATTTAAGCGATCAGGATTCTAATGTTTCGAAGGAGGGCGAAACTTTGTTGCGACAATCGACCTTTTTTATGCAAACAGCCCGCGACGAGAAGGACAGCGTCGACATTGAAGCCTTCATCAAGCGAGGGACTCCTTAACATCAGCGACGTATCCGCTCGATGCCACGGGGACGTCTCGAACTGAAGGCTGGCATTACGATTGGGCGGGCAACCTCGATCAATCCACCAACCCACGAAGCGCGTGCGGTCGCGTATAAACATTTGACACTGCGCAGCCGAAAACGCGCAGCTCGAAAGCGCCCCTCTCCCAGAGCTAGCGCCGGACGGCGATCCCCTGCGCTTCGAAGCGGCCGCCCCGCAAAAGAGGTCCTGAGCCGATGAAGGCGCGGGCCGGAAAATTCTTGGTGAAGTAGGTGCGATAAATCTCGTTGAACTTCTCATACAAGGAGAGATCGGGACAGAAGATCTGGACGGAGACCAGGTCGTCCATCGTCATGTTGGCTTCCTTCAGCGTCGCTTTCATTCCGTCGAGCAAGAGGTGGATTTCTTTCTCGACATCTTCCGGAGGCTTGCCGGTTTGAGGATCGATGCCGATCCGGCCCGCGAGATAGAGAGTATCGCCGACGAGCACTCCATCGCTGTAGGGCAATTTATCGGTTCGGCTGGGAAGCACGATGTGCCGTCTGGCGACCTCGTCCTTGCGATCTGGAGTGGCGGCATTTCCCTGTTGGATCGAGACTAATCCGGCCGCGATCACGGCTAACACCGACGTAATGATCAAGGCTCGTCCTATTGAGTTTTTCCATGCATGCATGGTTCGATCATGCGGGGCTGGCCAATGAAGAAGCAAGCCTGAGGGCCGCAGGAGGGATTGCGGACTTGATGCCTTGGGGACGCGAATCTTCTTGATCCGGGTAGCGCACGCGTCTCGCGTGTTGGTTTCGGCGTCTCGCCGAAACAGGCTTTTCGGAAAGTTCGCGATGGCGGGACGCCCTCGCCAGCACGCGAGACGCGTGCGCTACCCGGAATTGTGATCCCGGCGACATAGCGCCGCGGCTACAGCGCGGCACTCCGGCTCAGGGATTTTGCAGGTTGTAGACTTCGAACAATCCGATGCCGCTCTCGCCGTTGCGTTCTCGGATTACGGCGGTGTAGGGACCGGATGGAAGTGTTGTGATGATCGCTGACTCGAGATCGTTCGAGGGCGCGAGCTTTGATTCTTCGATCTCGAGTTGCGGGCCTTCTTTCCAGTTATCGTTCTCGGCGATGAGGGTGCCGTAGAGGTCGCGCAGCTCGATGGTCGGGTCGGGCATCGGGTTCGTTATGCCCGCGGCGAGGAGCGACGGCGCAACCGAGCGGACCAAAACTCTCGTGCTGCCGGTGGCCCCGCCGATGATGAAGCCGCCGATCAGGACGTCGCTTTGCGCACCGACCGCGCCGCGTGTGCTGATGTTGATCAGGGTCGAGTTGGCGGTCGGGCTCAGATCGTAAACTTCAACCAAAGCGGTCCCCGACTCGCCATCTTTTCCGGCAACGATCGCGGTGTAAGCGCCGGGGTTCAGGGTCCGGATGATGGCGGATTCGAGGGCGTTAGCTGGCGGGAGGCCGCTGGTTTCAATCTCGATCCGCTGCGAATCTTGCCAGTCATCGTTCGCGGCGATGAGCGCGCCGGTTTTGTCGTGCAACTCCAGAGTCGGATCGGCCAGGACGGAGTTGACTCCAAATTGGCCAAGCGATGGCCCGGTCGCGCGGACGATCACTTTCTTCGCCACCGTCCCCGAAATGATGAAGCCGCCAATGAGCCGGTTGTCCCCTGCTCCAGCGCTGACGCGGCTCGAGATGTTCGCGAGCTTCTCGGCGGCGACGGTGAAGGGCGGTTTCTCAACGCTGCCATCGGTTCCGTCGGGATCGCGGGGAAATTTCGCATAAGGCAGGCGCGCCCCGAGGTAAGCGAACTGGTCCGCGCGAATGGAGTACGGCGCTAGGAAATCGTGCGTGCCGGAAGCGCCCACGATGTCGTCCTGGTCGACACCGTCACCGGAGATGCCGATGGCGCCGATCAACTGGCCGTTGCGATAAAGCGGAAAGCCGCCCGGGAAAATCGTGATGCCGTTCGGAAAACGCGCGTCGAGCCCGGAGGAATCGAGAACGAAATTCGGAAGCGCGGCGCGGTTGAAGCCCGAGAATTGTTCCTGCAATCCGAAATACGGACCCGGGTCCTGGACATCGAGGCCTGGCGGATACTTCGTCTGCGCGAGAAATCCAACGGTGCGGGTGGACATCGCGAAAAAATTATTCGAGAACCCAACGGCGGTGCGGCCTTTTTGGACGGCGACGTCCCAACTGAAAAGGGTCGCTTCGCCGGTGCGAAAGGCGCCCAGGCAAGTCGGGTTTACCGCCGGGTTATTCGGGAAATTGGAAACGGTGATGAATACCTGCATCGGCACTCCGATCGGCAACCGGATGCCCGCGCGTGTGGTCCGGGCACGGGCCGCGGCGAAGTTAATGATGCTTGCGACTTCCGCGGCGGTTAGCCGCGGCTGACCGTTGATCGTTCCCGGCTCCGGATCGTTGATGATCGGCTGCCGAATTTCGCCCTGCACCCCGCCGAAGGTCGCGATCGGATACGGGAACGGCGGCGGCGCAGCCATGACGGGGAAGCCGGGGGCCGGCGCTCCTTGCACAGTCCCGCCCACAGCCGTCACCGGGGACAACACGTAAGGGAGCGCGATGCCGTTGATGTACACCCTGTTGGCTTGGATCGAACTCGCGGGTCGAAAGCCGGTTTGGCCGGCGAGCGCGATCTCTTCGTCCTTGTCGTAACCGGGAATGAAGGTGAACGGATTCTGCGATCGAAACACAACCGGACCGGGCGCACCATCACCCGTGACACCGATGCCGCCAACGAGGATGCCGTTCTTGTAGAGCGGCACGCCGCCCGGCGAGCCATCCAGTGATGTGCCGAAAACCGGCACGATTGTCAGGCCGGGCGTCGAGCTGAAAGTGATCACGCTGCCCGGCGCGCGAAATTTGTTGATGTCGGAAGTGAAAAGATTCGAAAGACCGACGCCGACGAGCGGACCGGGCGAAGTATTGCGGACGCCGGGGGGAAAGTGCTGTTGGATGATGAAGCCGGCGGTGCGCGAAGTGAATGCGTTCTGGTTGCTGCTGAGGTAGGACGCGGTCCCGGCCTTGGAGACGCAGCTCGAGATTTCCAACGCGGTCGGCGCCGCGCCGCTCACGCTCCAGACGCCGAGGACATCACCTTCGCGATCGGTCACCGCGATGACGCTGTTCGGCGAAATCTGGACGGCGCGGGTCACGGCCTGATTGATGATCGTCTGAACGTCCACCGCTGTGAGTTGCGCCATCGCGAGAGCGGGCCAAAGGAGCGAACTGGCGGCGATAGACAATAAAATGCGGGATCTCACGGGGCCCGGTTTCATACTAAAACCGCGGGGCTGCGGCTATGAAATTCCCCCTTTTTCCGCGCGGCCCTTAAGCTTGCCAAGGGGAAACGCTTTCCGGCATCCTTTGCGTCCCTATGCCCTCGTCTCGCCCAACGGCCGGAGCACGAAGCAGACGCCTGCTTTTTGCGGTCGCCGTTGGGGTCATCGTGACCGGCAATTCGCGCATCGCGGGCGACGATACGCCTTCGGGCAACGGCGGAGCGCAGATTGAAATCAACGGCGCCCAGAGCAAGGAATCTCGCGTCCAATCGAAGCGGGGCCGCAGTAAGACCGGCCAGGTTGAGATCGATCTCGGGGATAGCAAGGATGCGACGGTCGAGATCGTTCGCGAGCGCAAGGGAACGCAAGTTGAAATCAATGGCTATCGGGTCAGGTCCCGATTGAAACCGGAGCGGCGTTATCTTTTCGCGCAGCAAGACGCGCAGTTGGAAAACCCGCCGCTGCCGCCTTCTCAGTTCAATCCCGATCCGGGCGGCGGAAATCTTTTGGTCGAACCGATCGAGCCGCCCGATCTGTTCCCGCCGATTCTGCCGCAGCCGCCCGAGTACGGCGACGAGCCGGTGCCGCGCTCGCTTCGATTGCCCCGGCGCGGCGTCCGCGAGCTCGAACCCGAACGACGCAAGCTTGAATATCGGGAATATCCGGACGCGGAAAACGGCGTAGGGCTTTTACCGGGGTCTGAGCCCGTGCCGAATCGCTGGTTCATCGGGTTCGGCCGCTGGCAACGTTATGCCGATCCCTCAGCCGAAACGCCCTACCAGTCAGGCGCGTTACGATTCTGGCATCCGTATCTCCAAAGCACGCTCAAGGGTGACGCGCCCATCATTGGCCAGGACATTTTCCTCAACCTGACTCTCAACGACTTTTTTCAATTCGAGACGCGCAAGCTTCCGACCCCAAGTGGAGTGAGCACGGCGCGACCGAACAGCTCGGAGTTTTTCGGACGCGGCGACCAATTGTTTTTCTCGAACGATTTCTCGATCGGCGTTGATCTTTTCAAAGGCGAGACCGCGTTCAAGCCGGTGGTCTGGGCGCTTCGATTGCTTTTCGTCGCGAACTACAACTACATCACGGTTAAGGAGAACAACGCCCTCGACCCCGATCCGCGCGGCCCGGGATACACGGCCCCACCGCCCGTCCCTGCGTTTCCGCCTTTTGGCGATCCCGGCGCCGGGCTCGGGCCCGGCCTGACCCGTCTTCCGAGCGATCTCGCGCACTCGCGCTACACGACGCGCCGAAAAGATTGGTACGCGCTCCAGGAAGCGTTTGGCGAAATCCATATCCGCGACCTGACCAACAACTACGATTTCATCTCGTCGCGTTTCGGCATCCAGCCGTTCGTGAGCGATTTCCGCGGCTTCATTTTTAACGACTCAAACCTCGGCCTCCGCATCTTCGGGAACTACAACAACAACCTCTGGCAGTACAACGCCATCGCGTTCGACATGCGCGAGAAGGACACCTACTCGGACCTGAACAAATTCGATGCGCGCGACCAGCGGATTTTCATCGCGAACGTTTTTCGCCAGGATTTTTTCGCGAAAGGCTACACGGCGCAGTTGAGCTTCCATGCCAACTTCGATGAGGGCACGCGGCACTTCGACAAGAACGATTTCATCACGCGGCCGGCGCCGATCGGTTCGGTGCGCGACCATTATGTGCAGTCGTATTACCTCGGGTGGACGGGCGATGGTCATATCGGCCGGCTGAATATCACGCACGCGATTTACCAGGCGTTCGGCGAGGATGGGTTCAACGGCATCGCCCAGCAGCGTGTTTCAATTAACGCCCAGATGGCGGCGCTCGAACTTTCGATCGACAAGGACTGGCTGCGTTTCAAGCTCTCGGGTTTTTACGCCAGCGGCGACGGCAATCCGCTGGACTCGAACGCGACCGGGTTCGACACGATTTTCGATCGGCCCTTTTTCATCGGCGGCCCGTTCAGCTTTTATGTGCACCAGGGATTCAACCTTGGCGGCACATCAGTGAACTTTAAGCAGCGCGATAGTCTGGTGATCGACCTGCGCACGAGCAAGAGCGAGGGCCAATCGAACTTCGTTAACCCCGGGACGATCATCGTGGGCTACGGCAATGACGCGGACATCACACCGAAACTGAAGGCGTTCCTGAACGTGAACTATATTTGGATGGCCGAGACGGAGACGATCCGGCAGGTGCTTTTCACAAATCACAGCAACAACGCGATCGGGCTCGATTGCAGTATCGGGTTTCAATACCGGCCCTTGCTGACGAATAACATCATCCTCACTGCGGGCGCGGGATTCCTGGTGCCGGGCGCAGGTTACAGGGACATTTATCGCGCGAATACGAATCCGGTTTTTGGTTATCCCGGGCCGAGCGCGGGGAAGGTGGATGATTTTTTGTATAGCGGGATTTTGACGCTGACGCTGACCTACTGAATGAAAAGACGAAACGCCAGCGTTAAGGAGGAGGCGAGCGTGGACTACGGGGAACGTTTGAAAGGCAGAACGTCCAACGTTCAACGTTCAACATCCAACGTCCAACGAAGAGAAGGAAGCACGACGGTGCCCAGCGAACGACGCTTTGATCTTGAAGAGCGTCTTTTGGAATATGCAGTGCGGATCATTCGGTTAGTTGATGCTTTGCCAGGCACCCGCGCCGGCCGGCACGTGGCGGATCAACTGTTGCGTTGCGGGACTTCACCTCTCGCAAACCACGGCGAGCTGCAAGGAGCCGAATCGCGGAAGGATTTCATTCACAAGCTGGGGATTTGCCTGAAGGAGATCCGCGAAGCGCGACGTTGGCTGCGTCTAGCACACCGCGTCCCGCTTCTTACGCCATCAAAAATCGACCCGCTCATCGCCGAGACTGAATCGTTGATCAAAATCTTCGCCGCCAGCATCCGGACCGCGGAAAAGAACAAGCGATGAGCCGGCCTTCACGCTTTCCCCAGTTGGACGTTGGACGTTGGACGTTGGACGTTGGACGTTCCTTTTTCTTATCGGCCTTCGTAATCCTCTTCATCACCGCCTCTTCTCTCCCCGCCCAGAAGCCCGATCCCCCCACCACCGGCTACGGCCCGCCCACCACCCTTCCTCCCAACTTCTCCGCCACCAAACCGGGAAGCCGTCCGCGTCAGAATTGGATCGATCAATCCCAGGCCGCGGCCGACGCCAAGAGCGCGGGCTGCAACCAATGCCACGCCGGTGTCGAGCCGATGCACCAGGCTTCGCACGTCGTTCTCGGGTGCATCGATTGCCATGGCGGAAATCCGGCACGCGGATTGAAGAAAGAACAGGCGCACGTCCTTCCCAATAACAAGGAATTCTGGAAGACCTCGGCGAATCCGCCGAACTCCAACGTCTGGCTCAATCACGAATCGCCGGAGTTCATCCGGTTCATCAACCCCGGCGATTTGCGCGTCGCGAAACAGGCGTGCGGACTTTGCCACGACGAGATCATTCGCAACGTCGATCACAGCATGATGAATCACGGCGCGATGCTTTGGGGCGCGGCGCTCTACAACAACAGCGGCTTTTACCTGAAGAATTATCGCTTCGGCCAGGCCTACGGCGCCGATGGCTCGCCGCTCCGGCTCATCAATTACACGCCGGTCACGTCGGAAGATACCAGGCTCCGCGGTATTCTCCCGTTCCTCGATCCGCTGCCGCGTTTCAATCTCAGCAATCCCGGAAACATCCTGCGTATTTTCGAGAAGGGCGGCGAAAAACAATTGCAGCTCGGCATTCCCACGACTGAAGAGCCGAATGGCAAACCGCTCCGCCGCCTGTCCGAGCGCGGACTCGGCACGCTCAACCGGACCGATCCCGTTTTCCTCGGTCTGCAAAAAACGAGATTACACGATCCGCTCCTCGGCTTCCTCGGCTCGAACGATCACGCGGGCGATTATCGTTCCAGCGGCTGTTCGGCCTGCCACGTCGTTTATGCGAACGATCGTTCGCCCACCAACTCCGGTTGGTGGAGCAAGTACGGCCACCAGGGACTCAGTTTCACCGCGGACAAAACAATTCCGAAAAACGAGCGCGGCCATCCCGTGGTGCATCAGTTCACGCGTTCGATTCCGTCGAGCCAGTGCATGAACTGCCACATGCATCAGGGCAATCTCTTCGTGAATCCGTATCTCGGTTACACTTGGTGGGACCAGGAAACCGACGGTGAGTTCATGTATCCGAAGCAGCAACGGAATCCTACCGATGACGAGCTCGTGATCGAGACGCAAAGCAATCCAGAGGCGGCGGCGGCCAAAGGTCTCTGGGGCGACAAGGAGTTTCTCGACAAAGTGTCGGAGCTGAACCCGAAGCTGAAGAACACGCAGTTTGCCGACTACCACGGACACGGCTGGGTTTTCCGCGCGATCTTTAAACACGATCGCAAAGGCAACCTGCTCGATCTACGCGACAACAAAATCGCGCATGACGATCCGCAGAAATTCGCGAAGGCAATTCACCTGAAGGATGTCCATCTCGCGCACGGGATGCAGTGCGCCGATTGCCATTTCGAAAAGGACGTGCACGGAAACGGCCAGCTTTACGGCGAGCCGCGCAACGCGACCACGATCAATTGCATCGACTGCCACGGCACGGTTGGTCAGCGGCCGACGCTGGTCACGACGGGAAACGCGGGAGCCGTCGATTTGCTGAACGGGAGCAACACGCCGTGGGGCCCGCGCTTCGTCTGGGAAGGCGCGAGACTTTACCAGCAATCGATCATGTCGCCGGACACGCGCTGGGAAGTGCCGCAGACGATCGACACGGTTGATCCCCTCTCCTCACATTACAATCCGAAGTCGGCCTACGCGAAAACGCTGATGCGCGACGGTAAAACCTGGGGCGGCGTCCCGGCCGATCCCGCCGATCGCCGGATAAAACTCGCGCACGATAACAGTGCGATGGATTGCCAGATTTGTCACACCTCGTGGGCGACGAGCTGCTTTGGTTGCCATTTGCCGATGAAAGCGAACCAGCGCGTGCCCCAGAATAAATTCGAAGGCGTCACCGACCGGAATTACACGACCTACAATCCGCAGGTCGTGCGCGACGACGTCTTCATGCTCGGGATTGATGGGACGGTGAAGAAAAACCGGATGGCGGTTTTGCGATCGTCGAGCGCGGTCGTGGTGAGTTCGCAGAACGCAAACCGCGAATGGGTTTACTCGCAGGCGCAGACGTTTTCCGCCGAAGGCTACAGCGGCCAGGCGTTCAATCCGCATTTCCCGCACACGACGAGCAGTGTCGGCACGACGAAGAATTGCACCGACTGCCATCTTTCGAAGAACAACGACAACAACGCCTGGATGACGCAGCTGCTCGGTTTCGGCACCGGCACGGTGAATTTCTTTGGCCGTTACGCGTACGTCGGCGAAGGCCGGGAGGGATTGCACGCTGTGATTTGGACCGAACCGGATGAACCGCAGGCCGCGATCGGCAGCCATCTCCACAAGCTCGCTTACCCGGACAATTACCGGAAGCATGTTGAGGCCGGTTCGATCCTGAAGGAAGCCCACGAGCACAGCGGGCACGACATCCAGGACATCGTGCTGCGCGGCGAATATCTCTACACCGCAAATGGCCCCGGCGGCTTCGAAGTGTTCGATGTCGCGAACATCGACCAGAAAGGATTTTCCGAACGCATCGTCAGCGCACCGGTTTCTCCGCTCGGGCAACGGACACGCGTGAACACGAAATATGCGACGTCGGTTGCGATCCCGAGCACGCTCGCGCTCGATCCCGCGCGAGTGCGGTTACCGGAAAATGAGGAGCAGCCGATCGATATGTTTTATGCCTTCGTTTACGTCTCCGACCGCGACGAGGGACTGGTTGGATCGAACGTGGCAACACTCGTTGACGGCAATCCCGACAATAATTTCCTGAAACGCGATGTGACTTACAATCCCGATGGCGCGTTGACGGGCGCCAGCTTCGTCACCGCAACCGGGCATCGCCTCTACATGACGACGCCGCGCGGATTGTTCGTGATCGATTGCACCGATCCGATGCATCCTGTGTTGGCCGGCCAATACACCGGAAATTTCCTGCGCAATCCGAAATGCGTCGCGATCCAATTCCGTTACGCCTTCGTAACCGACGATGACGGACTCAAGGTTTTCGACATCACCGATCCGTACCGGCCAGTGCCGGTTTCAGGCGGCGTGGTTCGGCTGGCGAATCCCGGCCGGCTCTACGTGGCGCGCACTTATGCCTACATCGCCAACGGACCAGAAGGTCTGGCGATCATCGACGTAGAGAATCCGGAACGGCCGCGGCTCGATCAAATGTTCAACGCTGGCGGCCTGCTCAACGACACGCGCGCGGTGCAGATCGGCAGCGTGAGCGCATCGCAATTCGCGCTCGTGGCGGATGGGCGGAACGGGTTGCGCGTGGTGCAACTCATCTCGCCCGACACCGTGCCCGGCGCGCAGGGATTCAGTCCGCGGCCGAGTCCGAGATTGATCGCGACCTATCCGACCCATGGCGAAGCGATCGCCGTTTCGCGCGGCCTCGAACGCGACCGAGTGGTGGATGAAACCGGCGGGCAAACCGTGGTATTTGGCCGGCGCGGTTCGCGGCCATTCCACCTGGAGGAAATGGATAAATTCTTTCGCCATTCTCAATTCGCGGACGCGAAAGATGGCGTGACGCGCGGCGGCAGTTTGTATCGCGTGGAAGATGTGATGGCGCCGAATGGAAAATTGATGACGAAGAGTGGCGCGCTCCTAACGCCGGAACCGACTCCCGTGCCAGCCGCCACCGTGAGCCCTGCTCCGCCCTCCGATTTTCTGCCCGACGTCGAGCCGACGCCGATTGTGAACCCAACACTGCCGCCGAAATAAGATCGAAGCGCCAAACCACGGCACGGGGGCGTGCCGTCTCCAAAAATGTCATGGAGCCGGCCTGCCCTCAGGCCGGAAACGAAACGGCATCTCTGATAAAAGACATTGCCGGGCGCAGCGCTTTTCACTACAAATTTTTCCATGGCCGATAAAGCAAACAAACTTCCTGAAAATGTTCCGGGCCCCTGGTATGTGGACAACACCTGCACGCCCTGCCGCGTCTGTCTGGACGAAGCTCCGAATCTTTTGAAATACAACGACGACGAGACCTACGTCTATTTTTACAAGCAACCGGAGAACGACGACGAGACCGGCGCCGCGCAACGCGCGATGGACGTTTGCCCGACCCTCGCGATCGGCAACGACGGCCCGTAGCGTGTAGCCGCGATCAATGATCGCGGTTCCAACATATGGCAACTGAAACTCCAACCGCCGCTCCTAAACCGGCTTCTCCTTACAGCCGGACCAATCCTTTCCCCGGAAAGCTGGTCGTGAACCGCAGCCTGTGCGGTGAAGGTTCCGAGAAAGACACGCGGCATTTCGAAATCGACCTCACCGGTTGGGGATTGAATTACGAAGTCGGGGACTCGATGACGGTCTGGGCGACGAACGATCCGGCGCTGGTGGATGAAATTCTCAAGGCGATCTGCGCCAAGGGCGACGAGCCGGTCAAAGGTCCCAAGGGCGATACGATTTTGCGCGAAGCGCTCCTGCGCGATTGCCGCATTACGCAGACGACGCCGAAGTTTCTGAAAATGATCACCGAACGGGCGAATGCCGCGCCGTTGCTGACCGAACTTCTCGGTCCCGAACGGAAAGAAGACCTCGACCGTTATCTCTGGGGCATGGAGGTAATCGATTTCCTGACCGAACATCCGTCGATCAAAATCAGCCCGCAGGAATTCATTGATGTCCTGGCGAAATTGCAGCCGCGTTTGTATTCCATCGCCTCCAGTCTGAAAGCGCATCCCGACCAAGTCCATTTCACGATCGACGTCGTCCATTACACCAGTCACGGCCGGAAACGCGGCGGCGTTTGCTCCACTTTCCTTGCGGAGCGCGCCGAGAATGTGCCGATCCCGGTGTTCCCAAATGTGTCGAAGTTCCGACTGCCGGAAGACGGCAACACGCCGATCATCATGGTGGGGCCCGGCACGGGCGTGGCGCCGTTTCGAGCGTATTTGCAGGAGCGCCAGGCGACCGGCGCGAAAGGGAAGAACTGGCTCTTTTTCGGATCGCAGAAAGCGTCCTGCAATTATTTTTACCGGGAAGAATTCGACCAGATGAAAAGTGAGGGCGTTCTCACCCACCTCGATCTGGCGTGGTCGCGCGACCAGGAGAAAAAGGTCTACGTGCAGGACAAGATGATGGAGAGCGCAGCGGAGATCTGGAAGTGGCTCGAGGGCGAGGGCGCACATTTCTTTGTCTGCGGCGACGCTCGGCGGATGGCGAAAGATGTCGACGCCGCGTTACGCAAGATCGTGCAGGAACAGGGCGGCAAAGATGTGGACGCCGCGAACGAGTACGTCGAAAAACTGAAGAGCGACAAGCGTTACAAGCGCGACGTTTATTAGTCTCCGGGCTCCGCCACAGCGATGACAGCCCCACGAGATACCGGCGGGGCTGAATTCAAATACTGGGCCTTCATCAGTTACAGCCACCTTGATCGGAAGTGGGGCGACTGGCTACATCGCGCCCTGGAAACTTACCGGCCACCGCGTGGCTTGATCGGGAAGCCGGGCCGCGACGGCGTGGTGCGCCGCAAAAATCCGCCGATCTTTCGGGACCGCGAAGAATTGCCGAGCTCGGCGAATCTGAGCGACAACATCAACGACGCGCTGCGCCAATCGCATTATCTGATCGTGATTTGCTCGCCCCACGCCGCGATCTCGCGCTGGGTGAATGAAGAAATCATTTATTTCAAAGCGCTCGGCCGCGAAGATCGCGTGCTTTGCCTGATCGTCGAGGGCGAACCTAATGCCTCCGATAAACCGGAAAGCGGAAAGCTCGAATGTTTCCCGCCCGGAATCCGTTTCCGAGTAAGTCCGGAGGGAGAGCTGACCGATCAACGCACGGAACCGATCGCGGCGGATGCAAGAGAAGAAGGAGACGGCAAACGGAATGCGAAGCTGAAACTCGCGGCGGGATTGCTCGGCGTAAACTACAACGACCTCAAACAGCGCGAAAAGTGGCGCGCGCTTCGGCGGAATATCGCAGCGGGCATTGTGTTGGGCGCGATCCTGGCCACCGCAGTTTGGTGGTTTTTGCAGAAAGGCGAAATCAACCTGGCGCTCAGTCCCATTCCGCCGCCGCCAGATTTGCGGTTGAGCGTGGATGGACGCGCCACCGCCTTCGATCCTGGCCGGCCTGTTTTGCGTCTCCCGGCCGGCCCGCATGCGCTCAAGTTTGAGGCGGCAAATTTCCAGATCACCGAGCAGAACATCGAGGTCGAGCGGCGCGCGCGCATCGAGAAAGTTGTCGAGCTCGTTCACGAAAAAGGAACGCTCGACGTGGAAGCTTACCCGGCCGACGCCCAGATCGAGGTAGATGGCAAACCATTCGGCACGCGGATCGATCGCCTCGAATTCGACACCGGCGCCCACATCGTGCGCGCGACGAAACCTGGCCACTACGAGCGCGCGGAATCAGTCACGGTGCGCAAAGCGGACACGGCGCGGGTTTATCTTTCCCTGGCGCCGGCGCAAAGAGCCTGGAGCATCGAGCGAGCTGACGTGCAAGGCGCGTTCATCAACATGGGCGATGTCGATGGCGACGGCGTCGAGGATTTTGCGCATAATTTCATCAGCGAAGTCGGCATTATCTCGGGAGCTACAAGCGAGCTGCTGCGACGATTCCCGACGAGCGACGGAAACAGCCGGTCGTTTCGCGGCGTGGATCTGGGCGGACCAGTCGGCAAGGTCGTGCTGAGCGCGGGGACGCGGAACGAGGCGGACGCAGAAGGAAACCGGCAAATCGATCTCCTCTGTTTGCGCGCCGATCGAAGGACGCCGTATTGGAAATGGCTCGGCCCGGCGCCGCGAGTCGACAACGCGTGGCCCATCATCGTGGGCGACCAAAACGGCGACGGCGTCGCGGAAATTGTCGTTTACAGCGCCGATAATCGTTTCTTCGTGGTCGATGGCGCCAAGGGCGTGACGCTGCGCGAACTCGAATCCGGAGTGATGGAGTGGTGGCCGACTCCCTGGGTGTTGCGATGCGCTACGCAGCAAGGCGATGGCGTCGCCTTCTGCGGGAAGACGCGAGACCAAAACCAGCAGGCCGGAGCGGAAGAGAACACCTATCACGCCGGCCTAGTCTTGGTGAAAGACGGCCGGATCGCATGGCAAAAAGATTTCGCCGGAATGCGCAGTTCTTATGTGGAGGACTTGAACAACGACGGACACGCGCAGATCGCGTTCGTTTCCAAAACCGATTGGATGATCGTGGACGCGGCCACTGGAGAGACGCGCTTCCAAGGCAAGCTTCCGCGCAAGGATCCCGACCGCGATCTCCTCCAATTTTTCTTCGCCGATCTGGATCGCGACGGCGTTGCTGAATGGATCATGATTTTCCGCGACAGCGTGCTCGAGCCGAAGCCGCTCATCGCCGCCGTTCGAATGCGCGATAACAAAATCTTGTGGCAGCGCGACGATGTTTTCCCCGCGCAACAGCAGTTGGTCGAGAACAACCAGTTGGCCCGTGCGCCTGACGGCGGTCTCATTTTGCGAATCGAAGGCGCCCTTCTCTGCGTCGATCCGCAAAGTGGAAAAACTCGGTGGCGCCAGGAAATCTCCACGGGGGAAACCTCCGGGTTTGTCGGGCGAGTGAATGGCGAACCGCAAATTTTCCTGGGAGAAGTGGGCAAAGGCATTCGCGCTCTGAGCCTCGATGGGAAGCCACTCTGGGGCGCGTCGTTCAATCGTGAATACAGCCCGATGATTGTGCTGGCCGATCAGCGTCATCCGAATCGAAGCCGCCTGATTCTGAACAAACACACCGGCAACGAAACGAGAGTATGTGAGATCGCATCGGTGCTTCCTCCAGAAAGCCAGGATTGGTCGCGGCGCGTGATTCCCGAGATTCCCGCCGCAGGAACTCCAGGCGCAAGCGAACCGCAGATCATGCAAAGTCAAAGCCGCGATCTGGTCGTCGAGCTCATGGCGACTCCGCGCGGCGAACCGAACCTCGCCTGTTTCGATCCTGCAACCGGGGTCCGTTTGTGGACGGCGCGGGAACTGTTCGAGACCGCGTACCGGCGCTACGGCAATCCTCTCGAAAGCGGAGAAAACGAGGTGGCGCCTGCTCTGGGCGATTGGGGTGCAAGTCACATACCCGCGGTCGCCGTTGTTGGACACGGCCCGCCCACGCTCATGGAAAGCCGCACCGAGCTTTTCGTTTACCGCGGCGACGACGGCAAAAAGCTGGCGGCGGTTCCGATCGAGCCGCGCGGTGACGCGTATGCCGCTTCCCTCCTGGCAGACGTCGACGGCGATGGTCAAACCGATTTCATGTTCGCCCGCCCGAATTTGTTCGACAATACGGGACTTAACATCTCTGGGGACGTGGTGATGGTCGGAGGTGCGCAGCAAAAGCAGATCTGGCGGCGGAGCGTGCTAATGGCGAACGCAGTCTCCGTCATGAAAATCCGAGATGAGAAATTTGCGCGCGTCATCGTCAGCTCGCGCGACGGGACCATCAGCGCGCTGCGCGGAAATGACGGCGAACAGATCTGGCAAATCTCCGGTGTGAGTGCGGACCATGCGGTGATCGTGACCGAAATAGACGGCCAGCCGGCGATATTTGCCATCAGCCCGAATGGAGCGATAAAGGCGCTTGATCCCGACACCGGCGAAACACGCCGCACCATTAAGATCGCGGAAGCAGACAGCGCGAAGATTGCGGGAACGAAACTGGCGCTGGGAGCTGTCGTCGCCGTAACAAGCGCGAGCGGTACCGTCCTGCTTGCCTCACGTGGCGGCGCCGGAATTGTTGCGCTCGACGCGGCAACGTTGCAGGAACGCTGGCGCGGTCCTGCCGGAGAATCGATTTCCGGGCCCGCGGTCTTGTGCGATCGCGGCAGTGGTCAGCCGCCGTCTGTCGCTATTTGCACGGATATGGGAAATGTTCTGGTGCTGAATCTCGAAACCGGTGTGCTGATCTCCAAAGAACCGCTCGCCGAAGGGGAACGTGTCATTCCGTCTGGTCCTCCGTCCATTCTGCCGGCGAAAAACGGCCAGCCCGCGAAACTCTTTGTCACAACTCGCGACGAAGAAGCCGCCAGCCCGCCCGGCGCCATTTTGCGGACGAAAACGATTCCGCTTTCGAATCGCGCTGAGCCTTGACATAACTAAACCTGACTATGAGCGAAATCCCGACCTCACCGGTGACGACCAGCAGCGTCCCGAATGAACAGAAATACAAAGGAGTCCGCGGCTGGCTCCTGTTTTTTTGTATCGCCTTGACGATCCTGGCTCCCATCAGGGCGCTGGTCGAAGTGTCCTCCTCCTACAAGATGCTTTCGTATTATTTCGGGAGAGTCCCAAACTTACAGGCCTTTTGGATTACGCTGACTTTGCTGAACGTGGGCCTGACCATTTACGGCGTTGTCGTTGGAGTGAACTTATGGAGAGTCCGAAGCGGCGCCGTTCGAAACGCCAAGCGATTCCTATGGTGTCTTCTTGCCTTTTCAGTAGGCGCACTGTTCTTGCCAATTCTGTTCGGCGTGCCCGTGGCCTCGATCGCATACGTGAAACCCGCCGGGATCCTCGCCTTCTTCGTTTGGTTCTTTTACCTGAAGAAATCGAAGCGCGTGAAAGCAACTTATCCAGACTGAGGGCGGCGTTTCGACAGCACCGCGCCAATGACTCCAGCGGCCATTACCAGCAAGCTGAGGGCGCCAATATCTCTACCCCAAAGCAGCCACGTTGGTCGATAAACCACGGTTAAGCGGCCACTAGTTCCGGCTGGCACTTCGATGATCGGAATCAAGCCGCGATAAGAATTCACTTTCAAGGATTTGTCTCCAAGCGTTGCCTGGTAAGCGTGGAAGAAGGGTCGCGAGATGGTAAGGAGCGCCGGCTGCCCGCTCGCGGGAACCGCCACGTCGGCCTGCAGGCGATTCCGGCCATTCACGATTCGCGAGAGGTCGGCCGTGGCGAATTGCTCGTTAGGCCGCAAATCGATTTTGCTGACGGAGCGCATTCTCGGCAACGGCGGCCCGCGCCGATGATAGACGGCGCCTTCCCCCGATGAGTAAACCGATTCCCATTCATCGGCAGGCGGGGTTAAATAGATTTCGTGCGCGACGATGACGCCGTCGATCCCCAAACGTGCCATCTCGCCATCGGCGCCGCCCTCGGATTCGATCAATCGTTTCGCGACGGCGAAATCGATTTCGCCATGAGTGCCGAAATTGAATTCACGAGCCACGCCGGCCGGACGGATGGGACTGTAACCATTGATGAATGGAACGCCGCTCCACATTGAGGTGCTGCCGGGCCTAACGACTCCGCCCGCCGGTCCGGCATTCTTCTCGACGCGATAGGCATCCTCGGGCTGCGGATAAACGCTCAAATACAAACGCTGTGGATCGAGCGGACTGGGGCGGATCAATTGTTGGGAGAGATTGTACTTTGGGACACCGCAGTTCGGTGAAAGACAGAGGTAAGTGGCCAGCAACGAAGCCGCCGTCACGCTTGCCGGGGTCCACGTTTGGAGAATCGGGAATATTTCCAAAAGCGCCCAAACGGCGCCGATGCCGAGCGCGATCCAAACAAATGGCGAGGCGTGATTTCCATTCGCGCCGCTGACTGCCGCAGCAACAACCGCAATGAAAAGCAGAATGAACCCAATCACGCCCGGCCTCTTCAAGACCGCGGTCTTAGAGCTGGCGAACAGATGCAATGACTCGGCGGCGCAGAGCGCGAGGACGACATGCAGAAAAGGCAGCCAGCGAAAGCTCCAGCGAAAGACGTTGGCGCTCGGCAGCATCGAAATGATCAGGACGGCGACAAGCAAACCAAACTCCCACTTGATTCGCTCAAAGAGAGCGCGCCGAAAGATGATGAATCCCGCGAGAAGCGCAGCCGGTGGAACCAGTCCGCACGCGAGTTCTGTCGCCACATGCGGCATGGAGCGGCTGGAAAAATCGATCCAGTTTACGGTCCAGCTCGGCAGGATGAATCCGGGAAGCGCGCGAAGCGGAACGAGCCATTGGAAATGCGAGGCGTGCTCGCCGGCTTCGCGTGCGGAGCCTTGGACATAATCGAAAACAGCGAGCCACGCGGGTGCCGAGAGTCCGAGGCCGACGAGCAGTCCGATGCCGAGCGGCCAGATCGAAGATAACTTTCGTGTTTGCGCGATGGATTTGAGCGCAAGCCAGCCGGCGACTAGCGCCAGCATCAGAACGGTGTAAGGAAAACCACCGGTAACGAGCAGATAAACGAAAGGCGCGGGCCAGAGAAATCGGTACCGGCTCCGGTTCTGATCGAGGCTTCGTTCGAACGCCCACCAAGCCCATGGAAACCAGGCGAAAGCGCCGAGCGCGCCGAACCAATCGGTCGCTCCCCAACAAATGATCCAGCCGTTGAGCGCGGCGACGAGCGCAACCATCGACGCGAGTGGCGCGGAGAGATTCCGTCCGCGCCCGAGCATGTATCCGCCCATGGCGAGGATGAAAAGATGCGTCATGGAAAGCGCGGCCGCCTGTTGCGGAAAGGAAAGCGGAAATTTCCAAATCAAAACGACCGCGGCGTTGACGAAAACGGAGAAGGTTCCGTATTGGAATTCTCCTGCGAGATTGCCGCAGACCCAGGAATACGGGCTCAGCAGCGGGAGGTGTCCTTCCGACCAGCTCCGCGCGACATCGGCAAACACGGGCAGGATCGACAGCTCGTAGTCGTCATTCCAAAAGAGGAGCGGATCGTGCCAGAGGAGAGCTAAACAGAATACAACGACAACAAGCCCCGCGCCGAGCGCTCCGACGAGATTGCCTTTCAGGCCTTGTGAATTCACTAAAGCACAACCGGCGTCCCCTCGGAGAGCAGAAGAACTTTGTCATCGATGCCGCCTTCACGCGCCGCGGCCAGCAACCGCGCGGGTGGTTCGTCGAGAGGCTCATAGCCCAAACGAAAGCTGCCGTAATGCATCGGGACCAAAGTCTTCGCGCGAAGTTCGATGAAAGCCTGCACGGCCTGCTCTGGATTCATGTGCACTTCACGGCCGGTCGGCGCGTCGTAGCCGCCGATCGGGAGCAACGCGATCTCGATCTCATGCCGGTCGCCGATTTCCTTGAAGCCATCGAAGTAAGCGCTGTCGCCGCAATGAAAAATCGTTCGCCCATCCATCTTGATAACGAAGCCGCCGAAGCCGCGATGGAGATCGGCCAGGAACCGGGCGCCCCAATGCGCGCACGGCGTTAACGAAACCTCGATCGGGCCGAGCTTGATCGTTTGCCAGTAATCGAGCTCGTGCACGATGTTGAAGCCCAGATCGTGCACCAGATTTCCGACGCCGATCGGAACCACGATCGGCTGGTCCGCCGCGATTTTGGCGAGCGTGCGCCGGTCGAGGTGATCGAAATGCGCGTGCGTGACCAAAACGAAATCGATCGAGGGCAGATGATGAATCTCGAACCCCGGTTGCTTGAGCCGTTTGATCACCTTGAGCCATTTCGACCAGATTGGATCGATCAAGAGATTGAATTCGTGCGTTTGAATCAGGAATGAAGCGTGCCCGATCCAGGTGATGCCAATTTCGCCTTTGCGGATTTTCGGGAACTGCGGTCGCGCCTTGTCCCCGGCGCGTTTCGTGAAAAGCGAGGGGATGAGGACTTCGGTGAGGAAATTGCGCTTGTGCCAATCCGCGCGCGGGCGCAGGCGGATGCGGGTCGAGCGTTTATTTTCAGCGCCGGTCTCAGCGGCCTGGCGAACGACGTTCCTCCGGCTTTTTTTCGAAAAAGGAATCGGCACGGTCGCGCAAGCATATAACCTTGGGTCGGTGAATCAAAATCTTTCACGGCGATGACGGCGGCCATTATCCGCTAGAACCCCCAATCCCCCCCGAACAGTGAAGTCGCTGAAGGTATGGCCACGGGAGCCCTTTGTCGGTCTGGCGACGGCGGCAGCCGCCGGAATTCTCGGGGCAGATTTCTGGCCGAGCTCTTCTGCTCTGCCTTTGATCGCGGTGGCAATCTTCGCGGCCATGGCCGCGGTCTCGCGCAATTCCATCGCGGTTTACGCGTTGGTGGCCTCGGGATTCTTTTCCATTCACAGTCTGCGCTCCAGCGATACGCCGGCGCTGCGGCTCGCGCGCGAACTGGGCGAACAACCACGCCCGGTCAGCGTGATCGGACACGTAATGAGCGAACCGAAGTTTGCGCAGACCGGCTCCGCTTCATTTCTGTTGCAGACCGATTCCATCGAAGTCGACGGCGAGTTATGGCCGCGCCGCGTCAAACTGTTTGCCCGCTGGCGGCACGCGGTCGCGTTCGGCGATGAAGTAAAACTCTTCGGCACGGCCGAGCAGATCGGCGCACCCCGAAATCCCGGTGAGTTCGATATGCGGTCGTATCTGGCGCGCCAGGATGTCCAGCGTCAGCTCATTGTTCGTTACCCCGAGAACGGCGCGGTGCTGAGGCACGGCGGAGGCAATCCAATTCTCCGAGCGGCCCAACATTCGCGCCGGTGGATGCAAGCGACACTCTGCCGCGATCTGGAGCAATCGACTGACGTAGCGGGATCGATCGGCGGAATGGTCCTGGGTCTGCGTCACCAAACGCCGGAAGATATCGAGGAACCGTTTCAGCAAACCGGGACGCTGCATCTTTTCGCCGTGGCCGGATTGCATGTCGGGATCGTCGCGCGGCTCCTGTGGATTTTTACCTCGGTTATCCGCCTGCCGAGGAAAGCGGCGATCGCTTTCATCATTCCCGCGCTCCTTTTTTATGCAGCGGTAACCGGCCTGCATACCTCCAGCATCCGGGCCGCGGTAATGAGCGCGGTGTTGCTCGGTGGATTTTTAGTGGAGCGAAAGGTGTTCGCACTTAATAGCCTCGCGGCCGCCGCCACCTTGTTGCTTTGCTGGGACACCAATGAGCTCTTCTCCATCGGGTTCCAGCTTTCATTCTCCGTCGTCGCGGCGATCGTCCTCTTGGCCGATCCGACCTTTAGATTTCTCCAGCGTCGATTTGAACCGGACTCGTTTCTGCCGCGAAGCCTCTTCAACGCGCGCCGCCGCCTAACAGACCTTTTGCTTTCGTGGCTGGCCCGGGCCAGCTCGGTCTCCTTCGCAGCGTGGATCGGATCGTTGCCGCTGATGCTGTGGATTTATTACCTGGTCACGCCAATTTCTTTGCTCGCAAATCTCGTGGTCGTCCCGATCGCCTTCTTCGTTCTGGCGGTTGGCTTGCTCTCGATGATCGTCGCGCCGTTTTCCTCGTGGCTCTCCGTGGTGTTCAACAACGCCAATTGGGTCCTCACCAAGATAATTTTGGGCGCCGTCCATCTTTTCGCCCAAATCCCCGGGGGACATTTCTACCTCGAGCATCCGCATTGGCCGGATCGAGCCAGATTGGAAATGAATGTTCTCGATTTTAAAACCGGCGCGGCGCTCCACCTTCGGACACGCGACGGCGACTGGCTTTTCGATGCGGGACCGGAACGGGATTACGATCGCGTCTTGCGACTCTACCTGCGTTCGCGCGGCGTGAACCGGCTCGAGGGCCTGGTGCTGACGCACGGCGATGCCGCTCACATTGGCGGAGCGGAAGGAGCTGTCCTCGATTTTCGGCCGCGACAGATAATCGATACGACGGCAACTGACCGGTCGCCGGTTCATCGCAGATTAATTGGAATGCTCGCAAGCCAGGGCAGCAGCCGGAGGCTCTGCGCGGCTGGAGAAGAATTGGACCTGGGTCGTGACACCAAAGCCCGGATTCTATTTCCACCGCGCGAATTCCATAGCGACGCCGCTGACGATCAGACGCTGGTTGTTCAACTTGTTGTTTCAGGAAAACCCCTGGCGCTGTTCATGTCGGACAGCGGCTATGCGACGGAGAGTTTTCTCCTCCAGAAATACTCCGACCTGCGCGCCGACATTCTGATAAAAGGCCAGCACCATTCCGGCAACTCGGCCTCCGTTTCCTTTCTCGATCGCGTGCAGCCGCGGGCGATTGTCGCGACGTCACGCGATTTTCCAGAAAGCGAACGAATCAAAGAGGAATGGGTGGAGGGGATTCGCGCTCGCGGCATCCATCTGCTCCGTCAGGACCAGACCGGCGCCGTGCAGATCAAAGTTTTCCGCGATCAATGGGAGGCCAGGAGCTTCGTTACCGGTGAAACTTTTCGGAGCACGAGCCGATAGATTTCCGTGCCGGATTGCCGGAACCGGTTCTCGAAAGTGCTCGAGACGGATTGCAGTTGCTCGTCTGCGATACGGAGGAATCCCGGCGCTTCAGCCGCGAGCGATTCGATTTTTCTAAAGTAATCGATCTGATCGGTGGCGATGCGAAGAGTGCCGTGCGGAGCAAGTGCTTGATGGATGGAAGCGAGAAAACTCCGGGTAATGATCCGGCGCCCAGCATGCCTTCGCTTTGGCCACGGATCCGGGAACATCATATGGAAGACATCAACGGAATTCGCCCGAAGAAGCGACCGGACCGCGCAAGAAATATCGCAGCGCAAGATCCGGGCATTAATCAACTCGCCGGTCATAATCTTACGACACGCACTTCGGGTTCGTCCGAGCAGACGCTCAATTCCGAGAAAATCCTGTCCGGGATTTGCCGCCGCCGCCGCGGCCAGAAACAGTCCATCGCCGCAACCAAGATCGACCTGCAAAGACGCGGTTCGACCAAACAATTCGTTCAAACTCAGCGGCGTCAGGGCATCACCCAGAACGATCTCCGGCTGCAATGTCAGCGGAGAGATTTCTTCGGAGATAGCCATTTGATTCAAGCGAGTGAACAGTCGTGATTACTCGATAAAGGAATGATAAGGCAATTCGTCACTCTCATTTTCGCTTTTGCGACACTGGCGGTCTCAAACATTTCCAGCGCCCCGGAGCCCACCCCCGGCGTGACGAAGACGGCGATTTTTGCCGGAGGATGTTTCTGGTGCATGCAACCGCCCTACGATAACGCCCGGGGCGTTGTCAAAACAGTGGTCGGATACACGGGCGGCAATCAGGACGACGCGAATTACGAAAAAGTCTCTGCGCACCGGACGCAACATCGCGAAGCGATCGCCGTGACCTACGATCCAGCGCAAATTTCTTACGATCAGTTGCTCGATATTTTCTGGCGGCAAATCAATCCCACGCAGGCCGACGGGCAATTTCACGATATCGGCTTGAGTTACCAGGCCGCCATTTATTACGGGACGGAAGAGGAGAAAAAGGCGGCGGAAGCTTCCAAGAATAAGCTGGGTAAATCGGGCAAATTCCCGAAACCGATTGTGACAGAAATCCTTTCCGCGATGCCCTTTTATCCAGCCGAGGAGTATCATCAAAAATACTACCTGAAGAATTCCGCGGACTTCGAGGCATATCACGTCGGTTCGGGACGCGTGAGCTTCCTTGAAAAAATCTGGGGCGCGGAGCCGAAAAAGTAGTGCTCAACGGGAACGGCTGCGGACCGCTTTCACCCAGCGCTTCAGATTCTTTAAGTCCATGAAGTTTACAATGCGATCGGACGAAATCTTTGCTCTTAATGCCGCCGCCAGTCCGAGCTCGATGAATTCAAGTTGGTGAGCGTGGTGCGAATCGGTCCCTAACGAGATTCGGACCCCGGCTTTCCGCGCGACCTTGAGCAGCGCAACGTTCAGATCCTGCCGATCGGGATAACTGTCGATCTCGACCGCTTTGTCCAGCCGGGCAGCTTCCGTGAAGACGCGCGGCCAATCTGCCTTCAGGCCCATGCGATAGTTGTAAATCCGGCCGCGCGGGTGCCCAAGAATCTGGATGTCTGGATTACGCAACGCAGCCAGATACCGCGCGGTCTGGTCTTCCTTCGTTCGCAACGCCGAATGGAAGGCGCCGAGCACCAGATCGAGACGCGCAAGAGCCTTTCGATCCATGTCGCCCTCACCACGCGGATTCAGGTTCATCTCGATCGAACGCAGAACCGTGATTCCGGAACCGTCCATGGCAACGTTAGCGTCTCGGATCTCCAAGGCCTGCTGCGCAAGACTTTCTTCATTGATGCCGCCGGCGATCTTCAGCCCTTTCGAGTGATCGGTGATGGCGATGTATTCGTAACTACGCTCCTTTGCAGCCTGCGCCATTCCGAGAATGCTCGCAGAACCGTCGCTCCAGCTAGTATGCATTTGCAGATCGCCGCGAAGCCTGCCCGCCCAATCAGGATCCTTAGCCAGGATGATCCGCGCGTCGGCTCGCGTAAGGAAATCGCGACGGATTGCAGGAACCTTCGTCTGCCCTTGGGGTCGACTCTGAATCCATTCCTGCAGTTGCCGGGCAATGAAAGGCCCGACCCCGTGCAACTCCGTCAGAGCTCGACCTTCAACATGCAAATCCGCGGCGCGTTCGGGCCAGAGAAACGCGCTCCGCGCCGCTCGTTTGAAAGCACGAACCAGAATACCGGAGCTTGTCTCTGCTTTTCGCGCCAGTAGTTCCGCCAGATCGGAATTCGAGGGCAACGAGGACGAGGTCATTCAATCAGCCAATCGCAGCCGATGCCTGGCATAGCCGTTGCTATAAAGAAGACGCGAGCCAGGAAGTCACTTACTAAAAACCAAAAGTCACGTTACGTTCCTTTGGCTTTCGCAGCGCGATCCGAAACGATCGCGCTCTTTTTCTGCCCTGAGGTGAGCGCTACGGCTTCGTCAGCGATGGCATTTGCACGAAGAGCGCCATCGGCGAAGAGGGGGCCGTCTGCTCGAGCGATCCGAAGGTATATAGTTCGGCCTCGTTTGAATTGACGAACTCGGCGCGGCTCACAGCCATGGGTTCGTTCAAAATCTTTGATAATTCCTGGGCAAGGACAATCGCGATCGCGCGCGGGTCACGCGTATAAACCGGGATTGGGAACGCCCCGGAGTTGCGATCGTAACCATAGATGTTGCCTTCGGTTTCCCAAACGCAGTAGGCGTGACCGGCCGGGTGATTTTCAAAACGAACGAGAAGGATCTTCGCCCAGAAATTCTTGTCGAGCGTATGCTGCGTTTTGACGACGGCGAGATAATTGCAGGCCGAAACCACGCATCCATTAAGGACAACGAGATCGTCTTCGCCTGGGGTGAGAACGACCTTTTGGCTGCACCCGGTGCCCAAACTGAGCAAGAGAGCGGCGCAACTGAGGGAAGCGAGTTTGCGGAACAAATTATTTTTCATGATAGGCGACCACCAAGCGGATGAGTTACGAATAATTATGGCTATTGGTGTGGTTATAGCATCAATCCTGCTTTGTTTGGAAGCTTTATCTTCAGAATCTCCGCGTTTGGCAAGCTTTGCCACGCGTCGGCGACCCCGGGGCTGCGTCTTATTTAATCCGGGAATATCGACGTTGGCTTCCGTCCGCCGCTTCAATAACGAAAGAATCCTTTTGGATACTTAGAAGCTTGTCACGGTCCGTCGCGCCGGCCGGAATTCTCCCCAAGGCGTCACTGACATATGTATAGAGGATCGTGTGCCCCTCCACGGACCATCGGCCAGCAAACTTCGATACGAGCTTGGCACGATGGGTGACCTCGCCCGTAAAGAGGCCGTCACCTTTGAAAGTGTAATGGCAGCTTTGAACCGGGTCGACATAGCGCCATTCTCCGACGAGAGATTGTCGCGCGCTGCCTCGGAAGAGCGCACATGAGGACATCAGGCAAAGAATTAGCGCACAAACGACTCTCATTGGCGACAAAGGAGAACACGATCAAATGCCGCGGCAAGTGCAAATCTTTGCCCAGACCTCCAGGACAGTTCATCCAATGGCAAATTACCCGTGGAAAAAAATAAGAGCGGCGCTCTCTAGAAGCGCCGCTCTTATCCGAATCAGGCTGAAATTAGTTTTGGGCGACGAGGGTCGACGCGGCTTGGAATTTTTTGCTGCCCGCGTATGCGTAGAGCGGCTTGTAATTGCTCCTGCCGACCTGGCCTGACGTGCAGGCGGCCCAATTGAAAGTCGGATCGAGGACGTAGCTGCCGCCGTCCGTATCCCAAGCCAGCCAGGCGTGCGTCTGCCGGCTGCTCGAGGTCCGTTTGCCTATTACCAACCGGACGTTGGTGGCACCGTTCTTCTGCATCTTTTCGTAGAGAGCGACGGCCTTGGCTTTGCAATCGGCGGGGGCACCCGATTGGGCCTCAGCCGGCGTTTTCCACATCGCTGTGAAACCATACGGGATGGACCGGAGATCGCTCATCCACTGATTCACCAAGGGCAGTGACACCCGATTTGCGGAAGCGTGGGTTGAAGCTGTCAAAACCGGACGGATACGGGCCATTTGGCGATCGTACGGGGTGGCGCTGACGGTGAAGAGAAGGGCGTCGGCGAAAGCGGACGAAGCGGCGAGGGAGAAGAGAATGGAAGAAAGGAGAAGAGCTTTTTTCATGGTGGCTGTGTCTATAGTGGTTATTCTGACTATAATTACCATAGCAACGGCCGTGCCACGCCTCCCGATCCCGGCGAATTACAGGGTTTATAGAAGCGTTTGGCTTCGAATTGTCTCTCCAGTGCCTCTGTGAAAATGGCGACTGGCGTTGTTGATACAGGCTCGCCTGTGCAACCAAGCCGGCATTCCCAGATACGAAAGACTGGCAGGAAGGCTAATCATCTGTCTTGCGATGACTCCTCCTCGCCTCTGCTTGGCAGCGATTGATCGTCTTTGCCGAACATCAGGCTCGGCCTTACAATCGCGCCATGAGTTCTCTGCAGGGCGAGATCGAACAACGAGGTGAGCGGATTTTTGAGCTGGTGGATCGGAATCCCGAATCCGTTTTTACCAAGGCCGGGTTTTACCAGCGGATGATGGCGTTCTCAATGCGGGATGAGCATTTCAAAGTGCAAATGTTCCGCTTCGTCGATGTCCTCGCCTCGCTCCGCAGCTCGCGGGACATTGTCCAGCATCTCCAAGAATATTTCGCGGATATGCGCAACGGGCCGGTACCGTTCCTCCACGCCGGGCTCCGCACCGCCCGCATTTTACCATGGCTCACCGCTCCGATTCTGCGCTGGAACGTTTCCGGCATGGCGCGGCAATTCATCGCAGGGCGAAATCCCGACGACGTCATGAAGACCCTGCGCAAGCGCCGGCAGGAGCGGATCGGATTTACCGTCGATCTCCTGGGCGAAGCGGTGGTGAGCGAGCAGGAAGCGGATGAATACGCCACGCGCTGTTTCGAGCTGCTGGATGGCTTGGCCGAACGAACCCGCGGCTGGAGCGATCCGCTCGGCAAGAACACCGAGCTGTTCCCGGTTGTCAACGTTTCCGTCAAAATCTCCGCTCTCTATTCGCAAATGACTCCTGCCGACCCGGCGGAAGCCATCGCGCATCTCGCCCCGAAGCTGCGTCCGATCCTGAGGCGCGCGCGCGAAGTTGGTGCCTTCATCAATTTCGACATGGAAAGCTACGCGCACAAAAACACGACGCTCGAACTTTTCCAGACGCTCTTCACCGAACCGGACTTCCGCGATTGGCCGCACGCCGGCATCGTGATTCAGGCGTATTTGCGTGACGCCGAACGCGATTTGCGCGATCTGCTCGATTGGGGCCGCGCGCGTGGCACGCGGTTCACCGTTCGCTTGGTCAAAGGCGCCTACTGGGATTATGAGAAGATCAAAGCGGCCCAGAACGGCTGGCGCTGCCCAGTCTTCTTGCAAAAACCGCAAAGCGACGCCTGCTTCGAAAAATGCACGCGCATCCTGCTCGATAACGAAGCAATCGTCACGGCGGCCTTCGGCTCGCATAACGTCCGCAGCATCGCGCACGCGCAGGCCTATGCCGAGCAACTGGGGATCGATAAAAGCCGCTTCGAGTTTCAGCTGCTTTACGGAATGGCAGGCCCGATCAAGCGGGCCCTCGTCGAGATGGGGTATCGCGTGCGGGAATATTGTCCCGTGGGCGAATTGTTGCCCGGCATGTCCTATCTCGTCAGGCGATTGCTCGAAAACACCTCCAACGAAGGTTTTTTGAAGGCGAAGTTTTCCGACAAAGCCTCAGCCGCTCAATTGTTGCGCGATCCCGAGTCGTTAATTGGAGGAACGCGTCCGGCCTCGGTCGAACCGTCATCGAGGGCTACTCACTCTCGCAACGGCGACACGCTCGACACTCCTCCGGGCGACACCTACGAAAACTCGCCCCTAGTAAACTTCGTCCATCGCGCCAGCCAGGAGAAGATGCAGACTGCGCTGCGCGAAGTGCGCGGCCGCTTGGGGCAAAAATATCCCATCGTCATCGACGGACAGAAAATCTGGACCGCCAGCCTCATCAACTCCATTAATCCCAGCTCGCCCACACAAGTCGTCGGCGCAGTGGCCGAAGCTGGAATCCCGGAAGCGGAAGCGGCGGTCGCGGCGGCGCGAAAAGCATTCGAGCATTGGTGCCGTGTCAGCGTTGAGCACCGCGCGGAATTACTCGAGCGCGTCGCCACCATCATGGACCGCCGACGTTTCGAGCTTTCCGCCCTCGAGGTGTTTGAGGTGGGTAAACCGTGGGCGGAAGCCGACGGCGACATCCGCGAAGCGATCGATTTCCTCCTCTTCTACGCGCAGCAAATGCGTTTGCGCGGTCTCCCGCGCCTGACCCAGCACGTGCCGGGCGAAGAAAGCTACCAACACTACTGGCCGCGCGGGGTCGCGCTCGTGATCGCTCCTTGGAATTTTCCGATGGCGATTCTGACCGGCATGGTTTCCGCCGCGTTGGTCACGGGCAACACCGTGATCATGAAACCGGCCGAGCAATCGGCCGTCTGCGGCGCGATGGTGATGGAAATGTTTGAGGAAGCGGGCGTGCCTCCCGGCGTCCTCAATTTCCTTCCGGGAAAAGGCCGGGTCATCGGCCAGCATCTGGTCGATCACAAAGACGTCCACATGATCGCGTTCACGGGCTCGCGCGAAGTCGGTTTGAGAATCTGGGAAAGCGCCGGCAAGACCCTTCCTGGTCAGCTCGAACTCAAACGTGTCGTCTGCGAGATGGGCGGCAAGAACGCCATCATCGTCGATTCCGATGCCGACCTCGACGAAGCGATCGTCGATTCAATTTATTCCGCCTTCGGATATCAAGGCCAGAAATGCTCTGCGCTTTCCCGCCTGATCGTTCTGGAGGAAAACTACGACCGCGTCATCAAACGTTTGGTGGAAGCGGCCGCGAGCCTGCGGGTCGGCAATCCCGAGGTTCCCGGCATCACGGTCGGTCCCGTCATCGATGAGACCGCTTACCGGCGCATGCTGGATACGATCGAAGCTGGAAAAAAGGAAGCCACCCTCGCCTATCAAGGCACCGACCTGCCGGCGGAAGGGTATTTCGTTCCGCCGACCATCTTCACTGACGTGAAACCGGAAATGCGCCTTTCCTGTGAAGAGATTTTTGGTCCGGTCCTCAGCGTCATTCGCGTTCGCGACCTTGATGAAGCCATCCGCGTCGCGAACGACACCGACTATGCGCTGACCGCGGGGTTTTTCTCGCGCAGCCCCGCGAACATCGAGCGCATCAAAGCCGAACTGGTCGCAGGCAACGTTTACATCAATCGCTCCTGCACCGGCGCCGTGGTCGGTCGCCATCCCTTCGGCGGATTCAAGATGTCAGGCGGCGGAACCAAAGCCGGCGGCGGCGATTATCTGTTGCAATTCCTGGTGCCGCGCGTCGTTACCGAGAACATTATGCGTCACGGCTTCGCGCCGGATACGACACCGGAATTTCGGGCACCGTTTGGTTCGGGCACCGAATAACACGGTCGGTAACCGTTTCCCGTTAGAAAAACGATTGCGCGGTCGATCACGCAGGGTATTCTCCCGTCCTATGCGTATTTCCCCCGTCGGGTTCCTCGCCTTTATTGGTCTTTGTTCTCTGCAAAGCATGGCCGCGGCCGCCGACTTTCTAGTCATAACATCGAGTGACAGCGGACCGGGGTCATTTCGTCAGGCGATCCTCGACGCGAATGCCAGCCCGGGTCCCGATCGAGTGGTTTTCAATATTCCGGGAGCAGGCGTGCAGGTCATTTCAGTCCTCAGCTCGCTGCCACAGATAACGGACTCTCTTGTGATCGATGGTTACACTCAGCCGGGAGCCAAACCAAATTCGCTGGAAGTGGGTAGCGACGCGGTGCTTTTGATTAACCTTCAAAGGGCGCAGTCGACGAACATCGCTGAGGGCCTGACGATCAACGCTTCCAATTGCACCATTCGTGGTCTCTCGATCACCAATTTTCTGCAACAAAACCCTTTTTTCATTAGCGGCGGTGTCGGCATTGGCGTGCGTGGTGGCAGCGGCAACAAGATCGAAGGATGCTTTCTTGGGATCGCGCCAGACGGCACGACGGCGGCACGGAACGGCCGCGGGATCGACGCCGCGTCGCCAGGAACGACAATCGGAGGAACTTCTTCGGCGCAGCGGAACATCGTCTCGGGGAACGGGCTCGAGGGTTTGCTCGTTATTAGCGACGGGACGACGATAGCGGGGAATTACATCGGCACCGATGCCGCCGGCGCGCACGCGATCGGAAACTCAACGGGTGTTCTCTTTAATGGAACATACACAACTTCCATTTTGGGGGGCGCGACGAAAGGCGCAGGAAACGTGATCTCCGGCAACCTGCTCGGTGTCGGTTTGGGCCACACTACCAACGGCCTCTTTTCTGGGATCAGTAATGGCGTGGTCGTGCAAGGGAATCTGATCGGTCTCGCAGCAAACGGCGTGGATAGTCTCGGGAACGGACAAGGCATCGACGTTTATGGCTCGCAGAATCTGATCGGCGGAACAGGGCCGGGTTCCGGCAACATGATCGCTTTTAATCCGAACGCCGGGGTGTTGATCATTAATGGAACCGGCAACAGCGTTCTTTCCAATGCGATCTATTCAACGAACCGCATTAACCTCGACCTGGGTGGGCTCGGTCGGCAAAAGCCAAATGACGTTGGAGATGGTGATTCCGGACCAAACAACTACCAGAACTTTCCCGCGATCGCGTCGGTCGACATCGCGAACAATTCCGCGACGATCAAAGGGAACTTAAACTCGATTCCAAACAGCCAGTTCACCATTCAACTCTTCGCTGAATCCCAAAGCCTGACGGAATCGAAACAAACCTACCTGGGAAGCACCAGCGTGACGACCGACGCAAATGGCGACGCCGCTTTCACGGCCAATTTCCCCGTGCCGAACGCAAACGTTCGCATCAACGCGACCGCCACCAGCGCGAGCGGCGATACCTCGCAATTCTTTCTGAATGCGCCGCGCTTTAAAAATATCTCCACCCGGGGGCGCATCGAGACGGGCGACAACATCGTGATCGGAGGCTTCATCTTGAGCGAGGGTGCGTCCATTGCAGTGCGGGCGCTCGGACCATCCCTGGCGGGTCAGTTGGTTCCCGATCCGTTGTTAGATCCGGTCTTGGAGGTTTATCGTGGCAATGAGTTGGTGGTTCAAAACGATAACTGGAGCGACGACGCCACTTCGGCGCGCTCTCTGCAATCTTACGGACTCGCTCCCAACCACCCCAAGGAAGCAGCCGTGGCGAGGACTTTGACTGGCGGCACTTACACCGTGGTCGTTCGCGGAAAGAACAACACCACCGGCGCGGCCTTGGTGGAGGTCTACGAACTCTCGGAAGCCAGCATCTCGGGGACGGCTGTCAATCTGCCAAATATTAGTACGCGGGGGCTGGTCCAAACGGGCGACAATGCGTTGATCGGCGGGATTACGCTCGGGAGCGGGGAAATGACCACACGCGTCGTTGCCCGGGGCATCGGACCATCGCTTGCCAATGCTCGGATCGCCAATCCATTGCCAGACCCGACAATCGAATTGCGCGACAGCGACGGAATTCTGCTGGCCGCGAACGATGATTGGAAGGACACTCAGCAAACTGTCCTCGAATCGACCGGCCTTGCTCCGAACAACCCCGCGGAATCGGCCGTCCTCGTCCGGCTCGGTCCTGGCCAATACACGGCGATCGTGCGAGGAAAATCCGGTTCGACTGGCGTCGGTCTGGTCGAATTATACCGTCTGCCCTAAGGTTCCGCGGGCTGCTCGAATTACCGCCAATAACCGGCGACCCAGACCCAGCGGCTGCCGCGACGGAGCCAGTGGCCTTCCACATACATCGCGGTCGGTCGCGGGCGAACCATCCAGCTGCCGGGCACCCACACATAGGTCGCTCCGTTCCAGCGCCAATAGCCACGGGTCCAGACGTAGTTCGCGCCAGGTGAAACGGTTTGGGTTTCAACCCGAACCGCGGGCGGTTCCTGGGTGACCAACACTTCGCCGGTGGATGGACCGGTGGTTGTCACTTCCCGGGTCACTGTTGTCGTTGTCACCGGCGGCGCGGGTGTCTCGACGACGCAACCAGTCAGGGCCAGCGGCGCCAGTGCCAATAAATAGATGTGTAGTTTCATAATGGGCCTCCTTTTATTATTCGTTTGCCGTGGCGCTCGCGGCTTTGTGCAATCGATGGCGCAAACTCGATTCTGATCCGATGATGGCGGCATGCTTTACGTCGTCGCCACGCCGATCGGCAATCTCGGCGACATCACTTTGCGGGCGCTGGAAGCTCTCAAGTCCGCCGACGTGATCGCGACAGAAGACACGCGCCACTCCGGGAACTTGCTCCGCCACTTCGAGATTCGAAAGTCGCTCGTCAGTTATCACGAACACAATGAGGCGATGCGTGCGGAACAGCTCGCCGAGCGGTTGGCGGCCGGCGAAAATGTCGCGCTGATCACGGACGCCGGCATGCCTGGCCTTTCGGATCCGGGCGCGCGCCTCATCCGAAAATGCATCGAACGCGGTCTGCCCTACACGATCGTCCCTGGAGTTTCCGCGATTCTGACGGCGCTGGCCGGTTCGGGAATTGCGATGGACCGGTTTTGCTTTCGCGGATTCCTCCCGGTCAAGAGTGGTCAACGCGAGCGGGAGCTGCGGGCTGCGTTAGAACGTGAGGAAACATCCGTTTTCTTCGAATCACCCTATCGAATCATGAAAACTTTAGCGGTCTGTGCCGATATAATGCCGGCCAGGCAACTTTGCGTGGCACGCGAGTTAACCAAGAAATTCGAGGAATTCCGGCGCGGAAATGCGGTGGAATTATTGGCTCACTACACGGCGCACCCGGCAAAAGGCGAAATCACGCTTGTGATCAGCGGCGCGGAGCGTTGATCGCGATCATCCTTTCCGCTTGTCAAACCGGCGCATCCGTGTGAATTTGCGCGGCTTTTCCCCCAAAGCGTTTCTCGTATGGCTTACGCAATTATTAAAACAGGCGGCAGACAACATCGCGTTGCTGAGGGCGATATCATCGATGTCGATCTTCTCGAAGGCGAAGCGGGTAAGAAGACCGTTTTCGGCGATGTCCTTTTCCACGGAGATGGCGATAAGCTCACCCATGGCAGCCCGCTGATCGAAGGCGCGACCGTTACCGGCGAAGTCGTTGAGCAGCGCAAGGACAAGAAAGTGATCGCGTTTAAATATCGCCGCCGCAAAGGTTATCATCGCACCGTCGGCCATCGGCGGAAATTGACCCGGATCAAGATCATCGGCATCAGCCTGGGCGGTAAGACTTCGAAGGCGAAGAAGGCCAAAAGCGAAGAAGCGTCCGAAAAACCCGAGTAAATCTCATGGCACATAAAAAGGGACAAGGCAGCGTCAAGAACGGGCGGGACAGCGTCAGCAAGCGGCTCGGCGTTAAGAAATTTGGCAGCGAAGTGGTCGTCGCCGGCAATATCATCATTCGCCAGCGCGGAACGAAGTTTTTGCCGGGCAAAAACGTAGGCCTCGGCCGGGACTACACCATCTTTGCTCTCGTCGACGGCCAGGTGCGTTTCGATCGTGCGGGACGGCGGGTCAACGTCGAGCCAGCCGCAGCGAAGTAGCTCTTCATTCGCGGACATTCCGGCGACAGCGAAAGGGCTGTGCGGCCACGAGCATTTGCGATACAAAAGAAATCTGCTCATGAAATACCAAACCTACCTCCTCTTCGGCGCACCCGGCAGCGGCAAGGGCACTCAGGGCCACACCCTCGGCAGCATCCCGCGTTTTTTTCATTGTGCCTGCGGAGATGTGTTTCGGTCGATCGATACGCGCACCAAAGTGGGCCGCGCTTTTCTCGACTACTCGAGTAAAGGCCAGCTTGTGCCGGATGAGATCACGGTGGAACTCTGGAAAGCGCAGATCGATGCCGCCGTAAACAGTCACGTTTTCAAGCCGGACATCGACATTCTTGTCCTCGACGGGATTCCACGAAACGTCGGCCAGGCCAAGATCATGGACGAGCTGATCGATGTGATGAGAGTGTTCCATCTCTCCTGCCCGAACCGGGAGGCGCTCTTTGCGCGCCTGAAAAAGCGCGCGCTGAAAGACAATCGTCTCGACGATGCGAACGAAGAAGTGATCCAGCGCCGTCTGGCTCTTTACGAAATGGAATCCAAACCGGTGCTCGGTTATTACGGGCCGGACCGGATCACCTGCATCGATGCGACGGAACCGCCCGCGAAGGTTTTGTTTCACATCCTCGAAAGCGTAAACGACGGGGTGAATGGGTCGCATGAGCCAGCAGCAGTTTGAGAATTTCACAGCCTCGAGCCTCTACTGCGAGAAGTGCAAAAGCGCGATGCCGGTGCGCGAACGGCTCCTCCTGGTTCTGCCGGATAAGGAAATTTACGATTATCTCTGCACCGGATGCGCTTCGTCGGTCGGCCAGCGTGAAATTACGGCCGGCGACAAACTGATGGCGCAAAGGACCGCGCCGCGCCGTCCTCGCCGCCGCGCGCCGGCGCCACGGATCCAGCTCTGACGCGCCATGCGCGTACTTTTCATGGGCACGGGCGAGATCGGCGTGCCGGTTTTGCATTTCCTGCAAACCTCGCGCGAGCATGAGCTCGTCGGCGTCGTCACCCAGCCGGACAAGCCAGTCGGCCGCACGCAACGCATCGAAGCCCCGCCAATCAAAGCAGCCTTGACCGGTAGCACACTTCCGATTTTGCAACCGGAGAGGATCAAACATCCGGACGCGATCGCGGCGATTCGGGCGCTCGCGCCGGACGTGATGGTGGTGATGGCTTATGGACAAATTCTGCCGCGAGCCATCCTGGACATTCCGCGCCTCGCCTGCCTGAATTTGCACACGTCGCTGCTTCCGCGGCATCGTGGCGCCGCACCGATCCAGGCGGCGATTGTCGCCGGGGACTGCGAGTCAGGCATCACGGTCATGTATATGGACGAGGGAGTGGATACCGGCGACATCCTGCTCCAGGCGAAATTGGAAATCGCCAGGGACGAAACGGGCGGATCGCTCCACGACCGCCTGGCGCAACTCGCGCCTGGGACTTTGCACCAAGCGCTCGGGCTGCTTCAGGCCGGAAACGCTCCGCGAATTCCGCAGGATTCGTCCGCTGCCACCTATGCCGGCAAATTGGAGCGCGAGGATGGCCGGATCGATTGGACGGAATCGGCGGCCCTGATCGAACGAAAGGTCCGCGCCTTCAATCCGTGGCCGGGCGCGTTCGCAGTCTTGCGGGATGCGGCCGGTCGGGATCTGAAATTGAAAATCTTCAGCGCGAAAGTTGTCGATGGGACAAACAAAGCGCCTGGTGAACTCGTATTCGCCGCAAACGATGGCGCGCTCTCGTTAGGCGAAGTCCAACTCGAAGGAAAACGCCGGATGAGCGCCGCGGAGTTCTTGCGAGGACACACCGCACCCATACGGGTCGCTTAGTTGCTTCGCATTTTAGCTTCCCAACCCTGCGGGGTTCTGTTGATCATTGCCGGCCATGCCAAGCGAGTCTCCCGCGCCCGTCTATAAGCGCATCGTCCTGAAACTCAGCGGCGAAGCTCTGCGCGAACGCGGCGCCAAAGAAAACATTTCGCCCCAAATCGTGCGCGAGATCGCAGAGCGCATCAAAGAGGTCAAGGCACTGGGCGTGCAAACGTCGGTCGTGATCGGTGGCGGCAATATCTGGCGCGGACTGGCCGCGAGCCATCGCGGCATGGATCGCACGACGGCCGATTACATGGGAATGCTGGCGACCGTCATCAACGGCCTCGCTTTGCAAAGCGCGCTCGTCCAAATCGGCGTGGAAACCCGGGTCCAAACCGCCATCGAAATGAAAAATGTGGCCGAACCCTTTATCCTCGGCCGCGCCATTCGCCATCTCGAGCTGGGGCGCGTGGTTATTTTCGTGGCCGGCACCGGCAATCCCTATTTTTCCACCGACACCACCGCCGCGCTCCGCGCGAGTGAGATTCGCGCGGACATCATTTTGAAGGCGACGAAGGTGGACGGAATTTACGATCGCGACCCGAACACAGATGCAAATGCGAAGCGCTTCGAGCATCTCACCTTCTCCGAAGCGCTCACCCAGCGCCTTCAGGTGATGGATTCGACCGCCTTCAGCCTTTGCATGGATAACAAGATTCCGATTGTCGTGTTCGACATGAACAAACCGAGCAATTTCACCGACATCGTTCTCGGCAAACAAGTCGGGACCACGGTTTCCGAATAGGGATGAAGATTTCCCGATTTGCCATTCTTCTTCGCACTCGCAATTCTTAAAGCCATGACCGCCGAAGAAATCCTGTTCGACGCTGAAGTCTCGATGGAAAAAAGCGTGGACTACATGGTCCACGAATTCTCCAGCGTGCGAACGGGCAAAGCGTCACCGGCGCTCGTGGAGAACGTGGACGTGGAAGCGTACGGCTCCGCGATGAAGCTGAAACAGCTCGCGCTCATCACTACGCCGGAGCCGCGACTGCTGGTCGTTCAGCCCTTCGACGCGAGCACGGTGAAAGACATCGAGAAGGCGCTGAAGGAATCCAAGATCGGAATTATGCCGCTGGTGGATGGGAAGATAATTCGCCTGCCGATTCCCGAACTTTCGGAAGAGCGCCGAAAAGACCTCGTGAAATCATTGCGTCAGATGGCCGAAGAAGCACGGGTGCGGGTGCGAGCAAACCGGCGCACCGCGGTTGATGACGGACGCAAAATGCAAAAGGCCGGCGAGTTGACGGAAGATGGCCTGCGCGATCTGGAAGCGGATGTCCAGAAGCTGACGGACAAGTCGGTAAAAGAGATTGACGGACACCTCGAGCGCAAAGAAGCCGAGGTCATGAAGATCTAGTTCGGCTATAGCCGCACCAGATCGAGCAGGAACTGGCACCAGAGATACACCATCCCGCGCCAGGAATATTTTACCTCGCCATCAGGCGTGGACTTGAGCACGCCCTTCTTGATGTTGTGCGCGATCTGGTCGCGCAGATCGTTTTCCACCTCGAGCTGAATCCGGTCTTCATCCATCGGGTCGATCACGCTGGTCTCGACCTGATGTTGCCGCAAAAACTCGCGGTGACTCTGGTAAAGTTGCCAGAATGATTGATCGGGCCGCTGGCGATTGATCCTGAATTGCGGCGTCAATTTCAAGCCGTAGGAGAGCGGATAGTTCCAAGTCGTCCAGATGATGCCGTCGTTCGAGCGCGAAGAAATTCGGAGGTAATAGAACGACAAATCGTTCTGCTCATTCAGGCAGATGGTCGCCTGCGCCCGGTCGTCCTCCCTGTAAAAAAGACGGAAAAACTGGCGGTAATCTTCCCAGTCCCATCCGGCGTCGTTCACGTGATGGAAACCTTCGTTTTGAATCTCGTGCGTGATTTCTTCCAGCGTCGGGAAAACCTCGGCAGAAGGCGGGCTTTTGGGTCGAAGCGCCTTTTCCTTCGGCAAACGCAGAACCCGGATGCGCGTCAGGATCTCCAGCCATGGCAGGAAGAGCCACGTCAACGCTGCGATCAAACCGAGCGCCCAATTTCCGGAAAGGAAATAGACCGCCAGAAACGTCGACACCAAAATGCCGATCGCACCGGCTTTTTGGGCGAAGGAAGTCTGGTAGCTTCGCAACGCGACGCTGAGAACGGCAACGCCCAGCGTGAGAAAAAGGCCAAACAGCATTAAGGCTCGATCCCGTGCGAGTTCAGGAATTTTTCCAGCTGGTCGGTATCGAAATTGGCCAGGACTTCATCGCCCGCGACGAGCGTCGGCACATAGGTTTGCTCGGAGAGCTCGGTCATTTCCTTGTAGGCGTCGCGGTCGCGTCCGACATCGATCTCGGTGAAATCGAAGCCTCGCTCCGTGAGATATTCCTTCGCGTCGATGCACCAGGAGCACCATTCGCGGCTGTAAAGTGTAAGATCGGTCGCCACGCAGGGAATAAACAAACCCATTCCGGCTCGTCAACCGCTGTGGTCACCGCCGTTGGTCAATAAGACTTTGCCCAAACCACCCGGCGCGGGCTCGGTTGTCCGCTAAAGGGACAGACTCCCGCCTCGGGGGGCGTGCGCGGATCGTCAAATGGGATGCACCGGATCGTGACCTTCAGGTCGGCCTTGATTTGTTCCTCGACTTCACGGGAGCCGTTCCAATGCGCCAGGGCAAAGCCGCCGTGGATTTCCGGTTTCGCGGAATCGGCCGGCGTAAAGAACCGGTAGAATTCTTCCTTTGAATCGATCACGCGAGTATTCGCGTCGCGAAACTGCTTCGCGCGATCGAAGAGATTTTGCTGGATCGACTCAAGCATCGCGATCGTACGGGAGACAAACTCTGCCGTGGGCAGGAACTCCTTCGCTTTCACCGGTTGATCCCGCCGGCTCACAGCCACCTTGCCCGATTCCAAATCACGCGGCCCGATCTCCACGCGCAGCGGCACCCCTTTCTTGATCCATTCCCAATTCTTCAGGCCGCCGCCCAGATCCCGGCGATCGATTTCCACCTCGAGAGGGCTGCCGAAAAACGTCAGGGCGCGAAGTTCGCCCGCAAGTTTATCCGCCGCGTCCGACACCGCGGCGCGCGTTTCCTCCTTCGGCGTGATGGGTAAAATGACGACGTGAATCGGCGCGATCCGCGGCGGCAGAACCAGCCCGTCATCGTCGGCATGCGCCATGATGACCGTGCCGATCAGCCTCGTGCTCATCCCCCAGCTCGTCGTCCACCCGAACTCCTGGGTTCCGGCGCGCGAGTGAAATTGAATGCCGCTCGCGCGCGCAAAATTCTGGCCGAGAAAATGCGAAGTCCCGGCCTGGATGGCCTTCCGGTCCTGCACCATCGCTTCGATGCAAAGAGTCTGGACGGCGCCGGGAAAACGTTCGCTCTCGGATTTCTCGCCGCTAAAAACCGGGATGGCGAGATGATCGCGCACGAAGGTTTCGTAAACGTCGAGCATTCGTTTCGTTTCCTCGACCGCTTCCGCTTCGGTTTCGTGCACGGTGTGGCCTTCCTGCCAGAGAAATTCGGTGGTGCGCAAAAAGATGCGCGGCCGCATTTCCCAGCGGACGATGTTCGCCCATTGATTGATGAGAATGGGGAGGTCGCGATAGCTTTGGACCCATTTGGCAAAGCTTGCGCCAATGATGGTTTCAGAGGTGGGCCTAACGACCAGCGGCTCTGTCAGAGGACTGCCCGGGACCAGTTTCCCCTCGGCGTTTACCTCCAGGCGGCTGTGAGTAACGACCGCACATTCCTTGGCGAAGCCTTCCACGTGCGCCGCTTCCCGCTCGAAATAACTGAGCGGAATAAAAAGCGGGAAATAGGCGTTGCGATGGCCGGTGGCCTTGAACATCGCGTCGAGGTGACGCTGCATATTTTCCCAAATTCCGTATCCCCATGGCCTGATCACCATGCAGCCGCGGACGTCCGAAGGCTCAGCCATTTCCGCGGCCCGGATGACCTGTTGATACCACTCCGGAAAATCCTGGTCGCGCCGCGGCGTGATCGCGGTTTTTGCGGGAGCTGTTTGGGTCGCCATGCGAGAAAGCGGGAAAATTACGCTCGCGAAAATGAAATGACCAGCGGCCATTTCGCGGAGGTCTTGCAACTTTGGGCCCCCATCGGGTTATACTACCAACAGAATGAAAACGACCTTCCTCCTCGTGCCCGCCCTGGCCGCTCTGCTTCAGTTTGCCCCGAGCGCTTCAGCGCAATCGCCATCGGACAAGCCGAACCGGCCCTTCCTGGCTGAGCGCCGGGCACGTTGGGCGAACTTGAGCGAGGAAGATCGAGGGAAACTGCGAGCGGCGCTTCAAAAAGCAATGGCCGACCCCGCTGTGCGAGCAGCACAGGACAAGCTGAGGCAAGCGCGCCGAGAGTTCCGCGAAGTAATGCGGCCCGCGATGTTGAAAGCGGATCCGTCGATCCAAGCCATCTTCGACAAGCTGCGCGCAGAGCGCCAAGGGCGCGATTAAAGACGCTGCCTAGAAGTTCCGCGCGACGAGCGTATCCGGCGAACTCTGCCCGCGCTCCGCGTAACTGCCGGCGAAATCCATGCTGCAAACCGTTCCGAATCTCGCGTGCCGGCCAAAGGCTGCGCCGGCAAAATTGTAATTAGGATTAAAGATGTTCTTGCGATGCTTCCGCGCCGGCAGGCCGTCATCGATGATGAGCGCGAGGACGACATCCCGCGCCGTTGCCTTCCCGTACGAAATATTTTCGCCCCAACTGCCGCCGCACGTTCCGTAACGCGCGATCCGTTGCCCGGCATGACTCCGATCGCGGCCTTCATGTCCGAATCCTCCACCCGCTTGATCGGCGCAATGATCCTGGGCCGCACGAGACATTCCGGGTGAAAGCGTGAGGGGGTTTTGCGGCGAAGCGCTGCGCAAAAATCGAATCGCTTCATCGACCGCTGCCGTGCCTTCTTTTGTCCGGATTCTCGTATGTCCGGGCAACACCAGAACGTTGCCGTTCATCCGGGTCCGGAGCTCCTGCAGAAACGTCGCGTAAAGGGCCGGATTCTGGCGGGCCAGATTCATCTCGCGAATCACCGCGCGCCCTGAGGTGTTGCCGGAGTCGGCGGAATCCTCCTCGCTGGCGAAGATTGGAGTAGCTACGAGCAAGACCAAAAGAAGGGAGAATGAAAAAGGACGCATTATGGCAATTATAAGCAACTGCAATGCCAGCATCCGGCCGCGGCGTCGCTGGGATACTCGCGGCTCCGTTTTCGTAAGTGCCGCGGAACAGCAGTTGACACCTCTCTGCCCCACCCGTAATTTCCGTGCCCTTTCCGCTCTGATGAAGACCTTTTCTGCAAAAGCCAACGAAGTTCCGCGCAAGTGGTGGATCATTGACGCCAAAGACCAGATCCTCGGTGAGGTCGCCGTCAAAGCCGCCAATCTTTTGCGCGGAAAAGAAAAAGCGATCTATACGCCGCACGTCGACACCGGCGATTTCGTCGTCGTGATCAACGCCGAAAAAGTGCGGCTGACCGGCAAGAAAGAAGAACAGAAAAGCTTCATGAGTTTTTCCGGGTTCGTCGGCGGCCACAAAACTGAAAACGTGCGGGCCCGTCGCGTGCGCCACCCGGAGTTGTTGGTCGAGCGCGCGATTCGCGGGATGATTCCGCACAATAAACTCGGCCGCGCCGTTTACCGGAAGTTGAAAGTTTATAAGGGCGATTTGCATCCTCACGCCGCGCAGCAGCCGGCCACGATCTCGCTCCAGTCCTAGAATTTTTCCCATGGCTCAAAATCAGGAATTCATCGCCACCGGCCGTCGCAAAACTTCCGTGGCGCGCATCCGCATGACGCCGGGAAGCGGCAAGATCGACATCAACGGCAAGAGCTTCGAAGATTATTTCCCCACGATCCCGCTTCAGAACACGGTTTTGCAACCGCTGCAGGTCGTGAAGCTGACCAATTCCTACGATCTTTCGATTAACACCACCGGCGGAGGCGCTACTGGCCAGGCTGGCGCCGCCCGCCTCGCCATTTCTCGCGCTCTCTTGCTGGTCGATGCGAACCTTCGCGGAACCTTAAAAGCTGAAGGATTGCTCCGACGCGATCCGCGCATGAAGGAACGCAAGAAATCCGGTCAGCCCGGCGCTCGGAAACGCTTCCAGTTCTCGAAGCGATAATCGAATCCGCCACGCGCTCGGCGCGGCGAACATCTCTGGAATCCTACGGCTTTTTCGGAGCCGACGGTTGAGGGGCCTTTGGCACTGGCGGAGCCGCCGCCGAAGGACCGACTGATTGGACCGGCGCGGGGACCGTCACCGTAGTCGTCGGGGGAACGGCGGCTGGTGCGCTTCCGCCCTTCAGCAACCGCAGCTGCCTTTGGGCTTCCTGGGCGCTGCCACTCTCGCGGTATTGCGTCAAGATCGTCTCGCAGACTCGACGCGCCTCCTCGATTTGGTTCTTTTCCTTCAGCAAATGGATCTCGGAAATCAACGCAATAGGCGCCGTGAAGGCGTGCGGAGCGATCGTCACCAGGCGCTGATACATCGCCAGCGCTTCGTCTTTTTTTCCCAGCGCCTCGAGATTCGCGGCTATAGCCAATCGCGCCGTACCGGTCAGTTCATGCTTCGGATATTTGTCGACAAATGTCTGAAGAGTGGCGTTCGCTTCCACGAATTTCTTTTCGTTTTTTTGCGTGTTCGCCAAAAACAAGTAGGCCGAAGCGCCGGCAGCAGTCGCCGGGTATTCCGAGATTACTTTTTGAAACTCTGCCGGCGTTTTGGCGTTTCCGAGCAGTTCGGCCGCAGCATTGGCCCGGCGGGTGGAATAAAGCTGATATCCGCCGTAGGCCGCCACGGCGAGAACCGCGATGATGAGCGCCGCCATAACCGTTTTCTTGTAGCGCTCCCAAAACACCTGGCTCTCCAGGACGGGATCGGTGGTGGACAAGGTCGACATAATCTCGGATTGCAGCTCCACGGGGAGGGAGCGCGAAGGTTGCTCTTATGCCACGCGAAGGTTTCTCGCGCAAGGGCAAGCAACCGACCGGACGTTAGCGGACCTGCCGCTTCTTTCGCTTCTGCGGCAACCTGATCTTCGCCGAAGGACGGATGTCCGCCTTCAGGAATTTCCTCATTAACATGAGCGCCTCGCGATTTTCCTCGGCGGAATTCGAGGCCGTGCAATCGGAAGGAATCACCAGATCGTAATCGCGCATGTAGGCGTCGTTCGCGGTAAACAGGACGCAAAAATTGCCGGCGATGCCGGTGATGATCAGCGTTTTCGACCCGAGATAACGCAGAAGCGTGTCGAGCGTCGTCGAAAAAAAGCCGGAATGCTTCGGCTTGAGGACAAAATAATCGTCTTCCTGCGGTTGCAGAAGCGAAACGATTTCCTGGCCGCGCGAGTTTTCGCGGAGGCAATGCTGCACTTGTCGGCGGAAATCCGATTGCCAGCGCCCGAAATTATCGTTCACGTAAATAACCGGGATGCCCGCTTTTTTCGCGCGCTCTTTCAGTCGCAAAAGCTTGCGCGCCATGGGCCGCGCGTAACGCAGAAGCCGGCCTGCTTCCGGAAAATCGAGGTCATTGATGACATCGATCAACAACAGCGCGATCTCCGATTTATCCGGAGCGCTTCCGTGAAGGTCCGCGTTTTTTGTCGGCATCTAAAAAAGGAGCCCGACAGCATGCAGCCGCCTCAGCTCGCCACCAACGTCCTACTTCTTTTTCTTTCCACCCGATTTCTTGCCACCTTTGCGCGAGGGCGCTTTGCTGCTCTTTTTCCCGCGGCCCGATCCGCTCTTCTTGCCGCCCTTGTCCGATTTGTTCACGGTCGCCCAGGCACGCTTCTCCGCTTCTTTCTTCGAGACACCGCGTTTCTTATATCCCTTTTCAATCTTCCCCGCTTTGCGTTTCTGTTTCGACGTGTAACTCCCTTTATCTCCTTTTGGCATGTTTCCTCCTGGTTGAGTTCTCGATTCAATAAGAAAACGGATCAGCGCCGAGAGACGGATTTATCGCGTCGGCAGCGCACAATGATACGCCCGAGGCACCGCGTTCAGGCGAAACCCTTTTATGAATGCGCTCCAGAATTTTTTCGTCACGCTCCTAGGGCCTGATGGCAAAGCGACCGAACTCACCTTGCTCCACATCTCGCTCCGCGCTGTGTTCATTTTCATCGTCGGGCTCGCGCTCGTCCGCATTGGCGACCGGCGCTCGCTCTCAGAAAAGACCGCCTTCGACGCGATCTTCATCGTCCTGATCGGTTCGATGCTGTCCCGCGCGATCAACGGCACCGCCCCCTTTTTCACCACGATAGCCGCCGGTATTGTCCTGATGCTTATTCATCGTGCCTGCGCTTTCGGCGCCTGCAAATCGCACGCCTTCGGCAAACTCCTCAAAGGCCAGCCGATCACCCTGGTCCGCGACGGGAAGATCGATCGCGCCGAAATGCGGCGTTCTCTTGTGTCGCAGCACGATTTCGAAGAGGATCTGCGCCTCGACGCGAAAACCGAAGATGTCTCGACGATCGCCGCGGCTCGGCTGGAGCGCAGCGGCGACATCAGTTTCATCAAGAAAGAAGAATAGGGCGCCACCTGCGTTCGCCGTTGGACGGCTTGCCCGCCGGAGCCTTGCGGAGGAGGGTCTCTCCCTTGATGTCCCACGATAAGCTTTTCATCCCCGGCCCCGTCGAGGTCTCTGCGAAAACCTGGGCCGCGTTCGCCCGACCGATGATCGGGCATCGCAGCGAAGATTTCCGCGCGCTCTACCGTTCCATTCACCCACGACTCCAGACTTTGTTTGCGACCAACCAGCCGGTTTTCCTGTCCACGTCCTCCGCCTGGGGCGTGATGGAAGCATCCATAGGCAATCTGGTTTCGCGCCGAGTTCTCAACTGCATGTGCGGCGCGTTCTCTGACAAATGGCTCGAGGTCAGCCGCCGTTGCGGCAAAGCCGCCGAGCCGCTTCAGGTCGAATGGGGCAAACCCATTGATCCCCAGGCGCTCGATGAAAAACTAGCGACCGGGAACTTCGACGCCGTCACTCTGATTCACAACGAGACCTCCACCGGCCTCATGAATCCGCTCGAGGAGATCTGCGTCGTCGCCAGGAAATACCCCGACGTTGCCCTCATCGTCGACAGCGTCTCCTCCTTCTCGGCGGTTCCCATTCCTATGGATGAGCTCGGCATCGACGTCCTCCTTACCGGCAGCCAGAAAGCGCTCGCCTTGCCGCCGGGTTTTTCCCTCTTCTCCGTTTCCCAAAAAGGATTCGCGCGCGCCGAGAAACAAAAAGATCGCGGGTACTATTTCGACTTTCTCGAGTTCAAAAAGAGCCAGGAGAACGACATGACCCCCAGCACGCCGAGTATTGCTCACATTCACGCCCTAGAGTCAAAGCTCGACGACATCTTCGCCGAAGGCCTGACGAACCGCTACGAGCGCCACGCCAAAACCAATGCGCTCGTCCATGATTGGGTCCGCCGGACCGGCTTCGACTTCTTCGCCGAGGAAGGCTTTCGCTCCAAGACGCTCACCTGCGTCCGCAACGCCCGCGGCATCGACACCGCGAAACTGGTGCGCGACCTGCGCGCCAAGCACCATTTCGTCATCGACGGCGGCTACGGCAAAATCAAAGGCGAAACGTTCCGCCTCTCTAACATGGGCGACGAAACTGAAAAGACGGTTTCACATTTACTTTCCTGTCTCGATGATGTGGTTTGATGACAACCTTCGAAAGCGACAATCACTGAACCTCGCTCTCATGTGATCTGCCGCGCGATGCGGGGGCGCAGGTCAAGTGGACTAGCTTGGACGTAGCGCCGACCTTGGGTGGTGAGAGTGCGGCCTCCTTGAATGGTGACGAGCCCGAGACGCTGGAGGTATTCGTCGATTTCGATGAAGTCGTTGCGATTCGGGACGCCGAGTGCTTGACGGAGCCGTTCCTCCGCGGTCGCGCCATTGCGGTGCAGATACTGAAGGTAGTTCTTCCCAACTGGATCGATGCCATTGCGGTCGATACCTTGCGCTTCGAAGAAAGCGGCCACATTTTCCAAGGTCATCAACTCCCCAATTAAGCGGCGGCTCGCCTGCTGCCCGCTTTCCCGTGCAACACCGTGAAAATGCTGGATCAAATGCTCGGTGAGCATCCGCACGGCCTCACGCGGCCGGCAGCGAACTCGCGCTGCGATTTCAAGGCAGACTTCGCGAGGCAGTTCGAAGCTATCGAGGACATCGAGTCCGTGTTTCCACAGGATGCCGGCCATTTCATCAAGCGTATAGTTCCGCAGTAGGACGCGACCGGGACGGCTGCGGAAAGCTTCGGGAAGTTTTCCCGGGTCGGTCGTGGCCATGAGCAAGATCACCTCGGTGAAATCGTATTCGATGTTATCGATCGTCGTTATACGCGCGTCGTCGAGCGCGCCGAGGAGTGCGATGACAACAGACGTGTGGAGCGCATGAACCTCGTCGATGAATAGGACGCACGGTTCGATTCGCACACGCCCCCGTGGACGCGCGGGCGCTTTGCCCGCCTGCTGTAATCGCTCGACCATCATCTTCGGCTTTTGCAGATCGGAGCCGTTGAACTGGAGCGGAGGCTCGCTGATGAGACGGTCTGCAATAGCGCGGGCGAGACTGCTCTTTCCTACACCGGCGGAGCCAACGAAAAGTTTGTCCGGGAACCGTTCGCTGAAATCGCGCGCGAACTGAATCTGGTTGAGCAACTGCCGCACGACCTCGGTTTGCCCGATCATCCCGAATTCATTAACCTGCGGTGGCCACGGAGATTCCGCCGTCGCCCCCGCGGGCTCGGGCGCGCGCGCCGGCAAGATTGCTGGCGCCGTTGTCGGGCTTGGCTGGAATTCCGATGGTGGAGGCGAAGCAGTTTCGACTGATGCTCCTTCCCTTTGGAGTACGGGCTGGATTGAAGGCGCAGGTGGTGGGTCTGATGGCGGCGGAGTCGCAACGTGACCTGATTCTGAGTTGCCGGTGTCGCCTTCCTCGATCAGGCGCTGAACATCGGATTCATTCAGGCGACGGAGGGTGATCGCATATGGGTCCGAAGCCAGACGCCGAGCGGGAGCGGCCTGCGCGCTGCCAATGGCGACGCGAACGACTTCGCCCCGAAGTTCACATGGAATAATCTCGCCCTCTTGATGAAAAAGCTGCTTAAGCCAGCGGCTCCAACAACCGCGCAACCCGGCAGGCACGCTGCGCGAAAGGCAACCGCGAACAAAAACCTCCTTCAACATCTCACAGCGCGGTGCAGAGAGCGGCCCTTCCGCTCGGTCGGAAGGAAGCCCTTCCGCGACGGCTTCCAGCGTCGCTGCCAACTGCGTGCTGGCCTCCATTTCGAGGACGTTCTCCTGTCCGGCCGCGTCTGAGGCGGTCGTCTTCACTTCCAGAGCTTCGACGATGAAACGATCTTGCTCTCGGCGTAGACACATGAGATCGCAGCGTTCACCGCGTTTGCCCAATCGTAGCCAAAGGCGCGCGATGGCATCGTCCACGGAAACAATGAGGCTGTCAGGATGGCGCAGCCGATAGTCACGAGCTGCGAGAAGCATTCCGGCGAGGCCACGCACGCGGCTGATGTCGGGCGCACCGTCATGCTTGATCAGATCGAGAAGACCGGCTCCAACGAGATTAACGCCCTCTTCGAGTAGTCGTTCGAGTTGCTTGCTGCCGACCTGGAGATTGCACTCGTCGAACGCCGGGCGCGCGCGATGAGCGAGTCGGCCATAATCTCGCGTTAGCACCAGCACGTCGCGCTGCCCCTCCCGTCGCATCAGCAGACGCACCGAGTGCAGGCCAGATTCGCTCGGCAGGGATCGATCGGCTAGCGCCAGCCACACCGCGCCCGGCGTTTCGCCTTGTAACAAATCGTCGATTACCTGCCGCAAATTCTCTGCATCGGCCCAAGTCTGCGGTGTCGAGTCGCGTTGGCCCGATTCGGCTTCGTTAACCAATTGCATAAAGTCCGCAAAAGGCGCGTCATCGGTACTCGGCACCAGGCGCAGGACGTTGCGATGTTCGTCGTAGCGGATCGTCTTACGCACGCAGAATGGGCTCATCGGCAGCAAACGTGACGGCATCCCGTGACGGCGAATCGACACGCCAGCCTCATCGAAAATGATTACGAGATGAAACGGACGCGTGGCGAAATCGCGCAAGAGATCGCCCATCGGCTGCGGCTTCACGTGCACCTGCAATTCCAGTCGCCCACCCGTGAGGCGATCCTCGATCACCTCCTGCTCCTTGCTCGAAAATTCCAGCGCCTTTTCAGCGCGAGATTTGACCGACGGCATCTCAGTCGCAAATAATTCGACGCGCAGCGTGCGCACTGTCGCGGTGCGGCGCTCGCTCAACAATCTAGTGAGAGCCGCGATGAGCACCGTCGCCTGGGGTGGATTGATGATCGCGACGCGGAGCGGTCCCGTATGGTTGCGGTGCATCACGGCGAACCGGTCCAAGGCGTAGTGAATCGCAGTCACCCCATCGAGACCGCTGTAGGCGTTTTGAAGATTCTCGAAAGTCGCAAGGCCGTGCAAGTCGTTGGAAATTGGGAGGAGACGTCCGCCGCCGCGACCGCCTGGAAACGGGCTCGCGTAGAGCACGCTGAGGAATTGCTCGGGCCGCCGGCATTCATCAAGCACGGCCTTACGATCTTCAGGTGCGAGTGATGGACCTAGGCCTCTTAACACCGCGACGAGCCGCTGGTAACGCCACAGATGTAACGGGTGGGTCGGTAGCAAGACGGACTTGAAGGACCATCGCCCGTCATCAAGCTGGGTGCGGACCTGCACAACATCGAGTGCGAGGAGCCCGTCGAGCACTGCACGCGCCCAACCTTCATCGACCTCGGCGACATTCCGGAAGTGCTGTTGCACTTGCCGATACAGTTTCGAAGCGATGTCGAGATATCGCGAAACCACGTCGGCCATCACAGTTCGACCGGCAAACCAACTGACGGGAAAGTGAACCAGTATATCGAGGTGCGGCAAAATCTGAGCACGCAATGTCACAAACTCGCGCAACAGCTCGGCGAGGTGTGTGGAGTAGCCGCGTTTCGCGAGATCGCGATCCCAATCCTCAAGCAATCGTTCCAAGCCAAGCGTCCGGCCATCAACATTCGCGATTGCCGCGGGTTCGGTGAAATGATGTGTGGAGCTCGAATGGTGAGTGAGCGCCTTGGCGAGTTCCGTATGCTCGCTCTCGACCAATCCGCCCCACACAGTCTCGCTACAAAAAGCGTGAAGCCAGTCGAGGAATTGGCGATCAACCTTGAGAGCCAAGTCAAAGGATTCTTCGCCGACATGCACTTCGCCGGAGGGCTCGCCCTCGGTGCTGTCCAATGCCTCATCGAGGTTTTGCTTGAGGTCATCGATCATCCGTTCCAGCACGTCTTGCTTGTCGTCTAGCAGAGCGTTGCCGGCGTAGGTGGCGACATCACTAACATCAATCGACCCAGACGACTCAGTGTCATCGGTTTCTTCCTCATCGGGTTCTGGTTCTGGCGCAGGAGCTGGCGATGGCGCTGTGTCTTTGGGAGGGCGCCAAGTCTCGGCAGCTTCTTCGACGGTCAAGGTTGAAAGCCGGTCAAATGTCGCTTGCAACCGGAGCGCCTCGATGCGATCGAGCGCACCCAACAGGCGGTCCCGCGTGGCGAGGTCATTCACAAAGCGCCGTTGGAGATTCTTTCGGAGCGAGCGCACATGATGCGCTGAAGCATCGATTACCTGACGGGTGGTGTCGCGGTTCTTCGTGAGACGCGCCTCGATTCCGTTGGCCTTAACGAAAATATCGGGATCAGCCAGCAGCCCCAGATGAGGGAGCGCGCGGCGCGGAGCGTTGTTCGCATCTTGAATTTGGAATTCACTCCACGCCGCGAGAAACCGAGTGACTGATTCAAGCGACAGGAGACTTCCGAGCGATTCAGCCCCGAGCGCTTCGAGTAGCGAGCGCTGCACGTTGTTAGCGCAAAAGCGCGATCCATCCTTCGCCCAATCCAATAACGCTCGTGCAAGGTCATGCGACTTGGGCTCATCGAAATGACGCAACGTGCTAACGCCAGGATGCAACCCACGAGCGAAAGCTAGTATTTGCGGGTGTTGCGCGCGATGATTGCGCCAGTCAGCAGCCAAGTGGAGGTCGTCCGTTACGGCCCTGAGCCGCAAGCCCGCAGCTTCCGCAAGTTCCCGGAGGCGTGTTTCTGTTTCGCCGAAGCCAGCGAGTGCGATGGAAAATTCTTCCGATTGGAACTGTGGCAGGGATGCGAGTTCGCGGAAAAAATGTTCAACGTCCATCGGTGGTAACGCCTCGCGCGCGGCGTTGGTTCCATTACCCAGAGCTTGGCTTAGCCATGCCACAAGCGCTTGGGAGACGAGTTGCTCACGAGTCATGGAAGTAACTCATTGTCGATGGCGCAGAGCACCAGTCCATCTGACGGTTCGACCGCCAAATCCATCGTCTTCAGCAATTTCACCACCGCTTCCCGGTTCGCGCGCAGGTCATCGTCTTCATCGAGTCCCAAATAGCCGGCCTCCTGTAGCTCCGCGTGGTCGTCCACGCATCCGCCGAAGCAAGTTCCCCATATCCCCTTGAGCCGCTCTGCCAGTTGCGGAAATGGCAGGAGTTCGTCTCCTATGAGCACCGAGATTATCAACATCCGCAGGGTGTCAGGCTGACATTCGTAATGCTTCTGTCGCACCTGCGAAGCTCGCGGCTGCGCAAGGCCAATGCGTACAGAGAGGTCTGAAAAGTGTTGCTCGAGAAATTTGACGTCCAGCAATCCTGAGCGCTCGTGACGAAACAGCTCAAAAGACTCCTCATAGGCCGCAAATCGCCCGGTCGAATTCCATGCTTCATAACTGCGGTAGAGCATTTCGCGATGGCGTGCGAATGACGCACGGCTTTGGGACCGGCATCGGGTTCCAGGCTGGCCGAGAAAATCCATGAACAAAAGCAGTCGCTGCGTTTGACCCGAGGCGTTCGCAGATTCGCGCAGGAGATATGCAATTAGCCAGGTCGACACCGCCAGCATGAGTGAACGCAAACGCGAATGGTGCGGAGTATTTGCATCGAGATTACGACAAAGCTGCGCGACTGCGGCAGTTTGTGATTGCATCTGCGCACTGATTGCGTCGAGGCGCGCATCATTCAGCTCGCCGAATTTCCCGTCGTATCTGTTGTCCCAATCGTCGTCGTCGTCCGTCTGATCCAGAAGTGGCGTTACGAATCGCTCCAATGGATCGGCGCTCTGAGAAATCCACGCCTCAGAAAATTCTCGCACAGCCCGTCCGTCATCATTGCGCTCGAAGACACGAGAAATGAAGTATCCAGCAAAGCCATCCAGACGCTTATGGTCAGTGACAAACCGCGCTGATGTAAGGGTATAGTCATTGCCGAATTGCGAGTAAGGAGAAAACGCCGCGAAGACCGCAGAGTCGTTATCGACAGCGGCATTTATTTGCTGTCGCAACGCCTGAAGCTTAACCACGTCAACGCGGGAGCTGACTTTTTGGTCGGTTCGCAAGATGTCGAGAAGGTTCTCCGGAAGGTAGTCGTCTTTCAGACCATCTTTATGGGTCGTCACGGCTGCCTTATTCAGCCATTCGAGACGATACCGTCTGCCAGTGATCGCAAGGAAGTATCCCGTCGCGAAGTGCACCGGTTTCATGCGCCCCGGCTCATAGCCGAAGGCTGCGCCGTGAATCTGTTGTTTGGTGGGTTTGCTCATAGCCGGTCTCAGCAAGTCTCCACCTCGGTGTATTGTCGGTAGTCGTTAGTCAGAGTGACTCGCGTCACCAATCGATCCTCGTTATTGAAGACTACAAACACTCGGCCTTGCGGTGGATTAGTACCCATGACTTCATTGAGGAAGACATCCACGCGGTTCAATTCCCGTTCGGCTGCAAGATGTCGCGGGAAACCTGCCCGCAACTTTCGGAGGGTTTTCCATAGCTCAAAATCCACGTTCAGCCGGCAAAGTCTCGCCGCTGGATTGGGCTGATATTCCATGATGATGTGGTCGGGTTGGTAAGCGAAACCCTCTGCGAGCCGACGGGGTAGACGAGGAATTCCAATCCGGAGGTCGTGCGCGGAGATAAATTGGTTTGCGAGGAAGCAGCGGGAGGGCTGCTCGTGAAAGCGATGCCCGATCCAGAGCCAGAATTTGTCATCGCTGCCGATAAATGGTTTCGGACAGAAGCAGAGGTTCAAAGCGCGAACGAGTTGCCGTTGAAGCACGTCATCCGGTTCTCGCGCCTGCGCGAGCAAATCACTGAACTCGCGGGTATCTTCTGGTTCGAGATCGAACGATTTCTCACCCTCGCGATGCTCAAAATAGAACCGGCGCTTGAGCGCGGCAAAGCGCTCTTTACCTCGTTCTGTTTGCAGATCTCTTCGATCGAATGTTGGGACGATTCCGTCCACGAGCCATTCCGCGGGAGTTGTGCCTTCTGAATCCTCAAGACGAAAATCCCATTGCGGATGACTGGCTCCGGCCGGATCGCCGGCCTGTCGCAGCCGAGCAACGAGACCAAATCGAGGATCGTCTTCAAACAGCCGTTCGGAATACCAGACCGACGGACTTAGCGCGGATGGCGCGAGATTCTCGTCCCGGTCAAATAGCAACCGCGCAAGAAGAATCCACAGCTCGCGAACGGTGCAACGGCTGCCGCGGCTGACAAGCCTGTCAAAGAGCGCGAGCAGTCGACCGCGGACGGTTGGATGTGAAAGCCGCTGGAAATTCCAAGTAAAGTTCGCATCCGACCCAGAGGCGGCCAACGCCGAGAGCCCTGGCTGTCCCAGCATCTTTTGGAGGGCGAGGCCTGAGAAATTGGAGGCGAGCGGATTCCGAAGGCTCAGATCAACGACGAGTACATTCTCCTGCGCATCCTCAGTCGCCGATTCATTACCGTAGGCGAGTCGCCGACTGCATTGACGCTCGATCTCGGAGAGTACGCAATGAAGGGGCTCGCCCAGCCGATCGGGTGAATTTGCCTTGCCAAGCTCAGAGCGCAACAGATGAAGCGGGTACTCGTTCGCAGCGACGCAGTAGGGCCGCGCCGCGGCCAGCGCGGCGCGCCAACGATCCAAGATTGGTTCTACCGAGCCGCGACGCATTACGGCCGTAGCGTCGAGATCGACCTCTGCACCTGCTTGCTGAAGTTCCGCCGCAATTCGCCGTAGCAAGTGGGTTTTGCCATCGCCGGCATTGCCAGTGAGCACGAGGCTAAAGCCCGCTCGGACTTTCTCGACAAGGAACGGTTCAAGCGAAGTGGGAACGTGAAGACGTTCGAGCTCCATCGCCGAAAGTTCGTCAGAGCAGACGGGATCCCCTGCGCGCGCGACCTTGCGCCAGAAGACGAGCGTGTCATCGCTCGCGTCACTTGCTGAACTCAATGGTGTCGCTGCGCCGTCCACAGCAACTGGCGCCTCTCGTTCGACCGGAATCCGTTCGCTGAGTTTCCAAACCGGGGTCTTGCGAAGAGCCTCAAGCGCTGGCGCGTGGTCAAGACGGCGCGCGAGCCAGCGTTCGCGCCAGAACGCGGCGACACGAGTCGTCGCATCCCGAAATTCCTCGGGGTGGTTGATGTAGCGCGGCACATCGGGCTGTTTGCCAAGCAGGACTTCGCGCGCTTGCGGGCAAAGCCGGATACCGAGGATGCAGCGTCGCTGGTGATGTTGCATCACGTTTTCCGCATCGAAGCCAAGAAGCTTGAGACCGGCGCGCATCATACGGAATTTCGGACTGCGCCCCTCACCAAAAATGCTGTTTACATCGCGAAAGCCGGTTTCTTTCACGAGCACTTGCCGAACCGCCCGCGTAGTTTCCTCAGGAAACTGGACTGTGCCAAATCCACCTGTTTCGCCCAGAAACTCGAATCGAATTTCCTCCTGCTCGGGCGCAATGATTCCGTGCGGAAGGCGGAGGCGATTGTATTGGCTGGCACCATGAGCGTAGAGGCTCGTCGTACCGAGAAAGACGAGCCGATTGTCCGGCACGACCCTGGCGTTTTTCATCATCGAACTGATGATCGCCGGTTGCTCGCTATATCGTAGTCGATAGTCGTCGGCGACTTGTGGACTGAGCATCAGCAGGGAGACGAGTTTGCCGCCCAGGAGATGATTATAAGGCGCAATGGCTCCGCACGTCGTAATTTCCAGCATGTTCGCCCCGACGCGCAGATGTTTAATCCCTTCCAGCGCGGTGACGACACCGCTGACAAAATCCTCGCGTGTAAGCGTGGCCAGCGTGGTGGCCGGTTCGACAAATGTGGTCCAATGCCGACGCAAAGTCAGGCGTGCTTGCAAAGAGCGTGCGATAAGCGCAGCGCGTTTCTTCGCGACCATAGCTCGGCGCGCGCGGTCGATTTTCTCTTCCCCAAAAACCTTCGCCTCCAATCCGAGTACATCGTCAGAAACGGGCGGTTCGCCATATTCCAGTTCCTCGAGTTCCTGCACAACGAGCGGATTCGTTTCATCGAGACCCTTCAAGGCGTCGGCGCGGCGAGAAGCGAATTCCTCGGCGCGTCGGCGAAGACGGGCAACGATCTCTTCAGTGGGTGCGGCCACTTCCTCCGATGAAACAAGATTTCTCCATTCCACCGCGCCGAGCGTGCGATCGATGCACTGATCGAGAAACGCGATTTGGTCCGCGAGCGTCTCAGTAGCGCTTGGCTCGTCGAGCGCGCGCTTTATTTCCTGGGTGAACGCTTCCACCGTCCATCCAAGTGCTGTGTCGCGTTCCCGCATCTGAAGCGGGGAGTTGCAGAGCGCAGCTATTCCAATAACCGCGTGATTCGGATGCGCAGCGTCACGCACGAGGTAGTAGAGCTGCCGGCCAGGGATATTCGTGGAAGGTATTGCCCATGTGAACCGAAAATAGCGCCATACATCGGATAGTAGGTGTCCTGTAAACTCATCCCGTTCATCGCTCTCGACGAGCTGGAGATACGGCTGCACTACGCTCTCCAACAACTCAACGCGCTCCGCGCCCTTTTTATCCACCGCGTCCAGCAGCCGCGCGCGCAATTCGCCGCCGTCAGCAATGAGCTGCATTATGGGTTTCTTCTTCGCCGATGGACGCGGCGCTTCCATCAGCCGGATGAACTTCCGCACAGAGGAATTTGCGAATTGCTCCGCGAGTTGCGGCGCGAGTTCGCTGCGGACTGTCTCCTTGTAATCGGCAATATCGAACTCAGTTCCGGCAGTATCCCGCGGGGAAATCAACTCGATGCCGAACCGATCCTCCTCGACTCGCCAGCGCAGCTTGGCCAAGTCGATCAGCACCCGCGCGATGGCTTCATACTCGTCCCGCTCGCCGTTAATGCCAGGGTGGTGCTGCGCCCAATCCACTTCGCGGCCGCGGAGTTCTTCGAGCTTCTTGGACTGGCCGGTGCGCTGGTGCTGCATCACCTGCTTGCCCAGAGCGCGGAAGCGATCAAGAACGATACCTTCGATTCTGGGGAAAACTTGGCAGATCATTGAGACGTTCAGGTTCTATCGTGGTTGTTCCCCGCGGAAAAGACGCAACAAATAAATTCGTAAAGTTTTCAGACTATCAGTATTTCACTTTGTCTGAAAAGCGGAAGGGCGCTTTCGTTTCCGAAAGCGCCCTTCATTTCGATGGCGATAAGCCGATTTCTGTCGTCCGCCAAGGGCCTGCGTGTTACTTCGGAAAGCGTCCCGCCAGGATATCGCCGACCCAAATATCTTCATCGAGCGCTTCCCACCGGAGGGCTCGGCCTTGCACGCGCAAGGTGAGTTGCCGGAGCATCCCGGATGGAGCAGCGGCGAGGCGCGGAAACTTTGAGGCCGGAAAACTGATCGTGCGCTCATCGGCGAGATCAATATAAACGCGCCGATCTTCAATCCAGCACCGCACCGCCTGCGGCGCTTCTAGTTCCATTTCAGCGGTCGCCATGGAATTGACGATAGGCTTCGACGAGGAATTCGCAATTCTCCTCAACCAACCGGCGAATGTCATTCACCTCGGTCGGCGGGAATCCATAATTGAAGGCAAGGGAAATCGGCCGGAGCCAAAACTTCACTTCGAAGTCTTCGCGCGAAACGTGAATGTGCGGCAGTTCGTTCGATTCGCGGCTATAGAAATGAAATCGGTAGGGACCGATTCGCAAGACGGTGGGCATTTGCCTCATCCTGGGACAAGGCAGCGAATGCATCAATCGAAGATCGTATCGCGCTAAAAAGCGGAAGGGCGCCTTCGTTTCCGAAAGCGCCCTTCATATGTGACGGCGGTAAGCCGAATTCTGTCGCTCGATTGCTCGAACGGATGATCATTTATCTCAACTCACTTGCGTGAGCCGCCCGACGCGTTTGCACGCGCCGTGGTGCGACGATACCCGAGGATCAACGGACCGGCTGTCCTCCCTCTGTTTTGTCTTGCACCGCATGGGGTTTTTCCTGCCGCGCGAATCGCTCCGCGCGCGGTGAGCTCTTACCTCGCCTTTTCACCCTTACCTGAACGTTGTTGCCAAAGAACCGGCGGTGTCTTTTCTGTGACACTTTCCGTCAGCGCCCGCTTACGCGAATGCCGCCCGCGTCTTCTACGCGGCATGCTGCCGTATGGTGTTCGGACTTTCCTCCAGCAAGCCAATGCGGCTCACCAGCGATCGTCTGCCATCGGGCGCACTTTGTCACAAGACGCGAGGGAAAAGAGGGGAACGATCCACGCAGCTCTCTTTTTCGGGAGCACAGGCCGCCGGCCTGTAGGTCGCGCCAGCTTGCCGCGAACAGATATTCGCTCTTGCACGAATTTCACCGTTTGTACGTTCGGCAAGCTGCCGAACGCTACAGGCCCGCGGCCTGTGCTCCCCAATCCAAAACGAACGCGTCCGTTTATGTAATCGCGACCGTCGGGCGCATCTCGCC